>NZ_AZXF01000018.1 GCF_000515115.1 Nocardiopsis sp. CNT312 | reverse complement strand
CCGGGCAGGGTCCCGCCCGGGGTCAGGCCCGTTCGGTGGCCGGTTGCCGGGTGGAGACGTCGAGGACGGTGTCGCAGGCCTCGCGCACGGCGCTGTTGTGGGTGGCGATGACCACCGAACACCCTTCGGCGGCCATGGCGCGCAGGGTGTCGACCACCATCTGGCCGTTGCCCTCGTCCAGGGCGCCGGTGGGCTCGTCGGCCAGCACCAGGGACGGTTGCTTGACCAGCAGGCGGGCCAGGGCCACCCGCTGCTGTTCGCCGCCCGAGAGGTGGTGCACCCGCTCACGGGAGCGGCCGGCCAGCCCCACCCGCTCCAGGGCCTCGGCCTGGGCGGGCCGGTCGCGGCGGGCCACGTCCAGGTTCTCGCGCACCGTGGCGTTCTCCATCAGCGCGTAGTTCTGGAAGAGGTAGCCCAGGTGGTCGCGGCGGAAGCGGCGCCGCCCGCCGGCCCGCAGGCGGGTGAGGTCGCGTCCGCCGTGGCTGATGCTGCCGCCGGTGGGGGCCTCCAGCAGGCCCAGGCAGTTGAGCAGGGTGGTCTTGCCCGCCCCGGAGGGGCCGGTCAGGGCGAGCATCCGCCCGGGGGGCAGGTCGAGGTCCAGGCCCCGCCACAGGGTGCGGGCGCCGAAGGACTTGGACAGGTCGCGGACGGTGATCACGGCAGATCCCTTTCAGGCCTGGGCGGCGCCCTCACGGACGATACGGCGGTGGAAGTGCAGGAGGATCGCGGCGATGAGCAGGAGCCCGCCGCCCGCGATGGCGATGGCCAGGAGCGGTTCCAGAGCGGCGACGGCGGCCTGCTCGGGGGTGGGTGCGAGGGTGCCCGGGGCGGTTGGGCCATCGACACGGATCAGGACGCGGAAGGCCCGCAGGGCCGCCCAGCCGAGGAACGCCAGCGCCAGGGCGCCCTCCGCGACCAGCAGTCGGCGGTGGATGGCGGTGAACCGCCAACCGCTGATGTGTTTCGCGAAGATCGTCTGGGCCCGGGTGCGGACGTGGACCAGGCACACCGCGACCGCGGTCATCACCAGCACCCCCGTGGCCGCGGCCAGGTTGAAGGACTGCAGCCGCAGGTGACGGACCTGTTCGGCGTAGTCGTCGGCGAGGCTGGTGACGACCATCTGGAGACCGTTGATGTACGTGGAGAAGGGCGGAGTGGCGATGGACTCCTCCACCTCCTCGGGGTCGGGGAAGACGATCCCGGCCTGTGTCGCGAAGGTGACGTAGAGCTGGTCGGAGAGCACCGCGCCGTCGGGGAGGACGAAGATCATCGGGTCGTCGAGGAAGGGGACCCGGGGCCGTCCCACCGGCCCGTCGGAACCGTAGGTGAACACCTCCTGCCCGTCGGCGGTGGGCAGCACCTCGGTGTCGAACCGCTGGGGATCGCCCCCGGCCGGTCGGCCGAAGCTGTTCCAGGAGGCGGCCTGCTCCCCGGCTGACTGTGCCACGGTCTCCCCCCACTCGGCGAGGGACTGCGGGAGAAGGACGCGGACCGTGTCCGAGGGGCCGTAGCGCTCGCCGTCGGGGGAGAGTATCTCCTGGTGTTCCAGGTAGGTGTCGTTGACCACGAGCAGGTCGGCTCCCGGACCCGGTTCGCCCGGTGGGGCCAGAATCGCGGACTGCTGACGTACGGACAGGATGATCTGTCCCTCCTCGTCGGCTTGGCGCAGCCAGCCGCCCACGAGCGGGTCCATGGATTCACCCACTTCGGCGAAGTCCACACTGCCGGAGAGCGTGATGCGTGAGGCCTGCCCGGCCTCGGAGTAGGTGTCGAACTCCTTCCGGTGCTCCCGCAGGTTCTGGGCGGAGTGGACGACCAAGCTCACCGAGACCAGGACCAGGACCAGGGCCGGGACCCGTACGGCGTAGGCGCTCGCGGTGGCCGGCCTGGCGGGGATCCTTCCCTTGAGCGCGTCGAGGAGGCTCGTGGCCTGCAACAGTGCCAGGGCGAAGGCATGGGTAAGAAGGGCGGTGCCCAGGAACAGGGCCAGCAGCCATCCCGCGATCCGGGCGAAGAGTGCGAACTGGGCGAGCCCGTTGTAGAGCAGGAGCGCGGCCGTGATCCCCACGGCCGTACAACCACCCGCCAGGAGGTAGAAACGCCCGATCTGCACCAGGTCCCGCGCCAGAATCCTGGTGTAGGAGTATCCCTGGAGCCGGAGCACCCCGTAGTTCCTGGCGTTCAGCAGCACCCCTGAGCCGGTGACGGTGATACCGCACAGCACGGTGATGATGAGGGCGAAGCTGAGATCGCCCCCGAGGCGGAAGAGGTCGGTCCACCTGAGGGCGTATCCGCCCTCACTGTTGGTGTCGTGCAGACCGATACCGGCGAGTGTGGCCTCGAAGGCGTCGGTGTCCGCTTCGGTGCCGAAGACGAGGTAGAAGCCCCGGGGGTCGTCCCGGTCCAGTTCCCCGAAGGGGTGGACCCGGGTGTCCATGGTGTGCCCGAACACCGGATAGCCGTCCTCCAGCCAGTCCGAGGCGAGCGCGCCCTCCCGGCCCGGAGCCAGGTAGAGGTGGCGCACGGAACCGGGGTCGCGCAGGTCGGGCACCTGGAGCGCCACGGAGACCCCCGTCTCCCGGGCGAAGCCCTCGACGGTCTCGGTGATCTGGGAGTGGTTCGCGGTCTGGTCGTTGCTGCTGGCCCAGACGACTCCCGCAGGGACCGTGGTCGTCATCTCCTCGTAGGAGCGGACCGTGAGGAAGGAGAAGAAGGCGGCGATGAACAGCAGCGCCAAGTGGATGACGAGGATGCTTCGGTGAAGCACGGGGGCTCCGGGCTGGTCGGCGGCGGGAGGCCGTCAACGCGGGGACGCTGACGGCCTCGGGACATGCTCGCGGGTTCAGGAGGTCACGCAGCGGTTCCAGTAGGTCGCGTTGCCCCACGCGGCGGAAGAGACTTCGGCGTAGGCGGTGTAGCCCTTCGGAGCGTAGTCGCGAACCAGGTCATCACCTACCGCGGTCGCGCTGTGACCGCAACCGCCGTGGTAGTAGCTTGAGTACACGGTGCCACCGAAGGTGCCCTTGAAACCGTGGTCCCACACTCCGCCGCCCACGTACTCGATCACGGCGTAGGCCGGGGCCGCCGCTGCTGTCGCCAGCGCGGCGGTGATGGCCGCGGTGGCAGCGGCCCGCTTGATGTTGGTGCCCATGACTATTCTCCTGTGAGGGGGTTGTTTCTGGTTGCACACTGCGTGTGAACCGACGCAGAAACTACCCCCCCAAAAAAGCAGACAAGCGGACATTAGGTCGCAAAACACGCCACAATGTGCGTGGTATTGCGTCTCATCTGGGCCTTCGTCTTTGTTGTGTGCGCCGTGGCCACATCCGGCCATGGGGGCAATCCCGGGGTCGGCCGGTGCGCACCGGCCGACCCCGCGCCGGAAAGGCTCAGCCCCGGGCGGAGACCCGCTGGACGACCTCGAAGCCCCACAGCTCGCTGCCGGTCGCGGCGGGCCTGGCACCGCCCTCACCGCCGTGCCCGTGGCCCGCCTGCCCGGCGTCCTTCGCCGCCTGGGCGTGGCCGCGCTTGAAGTCCTGGCCGCTCACCCAGTTCTGGAAGTCCTCCTCCGAACTCCACCGCGTGTACACCAGGTACTTCTCGGTGCCCTCGACCGGGCGCAGGAGCTGGAACTCCTCGAAACCGGGCTGGTCCTCCACCAGGCCCGCGCGCTTGGCGAAGCGCTCCTCCAGGGTGGCCCCCGAGCCCTCGGGAACAGTCAGGACGTTGAACTTGACGACGCTCATCGCGCACCTCTCACGTGGACTGGGACTGCACCGCCCAACCTAGACCCGCCTCCGTCCGGTGCACCGTCCGACTCAGCCGAGCACGGCCCTCCCGTCCTCCGCGACGAGCCACCCCGGGTGGCGGGCCACCTCCCACACCACCCCGTTGGGGACCCGCGCGTGGGCGTGGAAGACCTCGCCGAACTCGCCCTGCCGCGGCGCCTTGAGGACCGTCCCCCCGGCGGCGGCCATCAGGGCCACCGTCTCCTCCACCTCCCGCGGGCCGCCGACGTTGTGCGAGAGCGTCACCCCCGACACCCCGGGCGCGCCGGTACCGCCCAGGTCCCGGCCGAACTTCTCCGCGTCGAACAGCCCCAGGACCGTGCCGGGCGCCACCTGGAAGAAGACGATCTCACCGGGGACGTCCACCAGCGGCTCCCAGCCGAGCCCGTCGCGGTAGAAGCGCCGGGCCGCGTCCAGGTCGGCGGTGGCCAGGGTGATGAAGTGGACCTGCTGTTGCACGGGGCGGTCTCCTCGTCCGGGATCGGGGCGGTCCCCATCCTGACCGTGGCCGCCGACATGCCGGAGGAACCCGCCCCCCGTGTCGCGCCCGGTGCGGGCATGTCAGGAGCGCCGGATGGTCCCCAACCGTTCGTCCACGGCGTGGAACCAGGCGTCGGCGTGCGGACACTGCCGCCGGACCGCGTCCACCCCGGTGAGGCCTATGGCATCAGGACCGTCCACCGTCTTGCGGTAGCCGGGCACCAGTGAACGCAACCGTTTGGAAGGAGCGGTGTCGGGTCCGTCGTTGACGAGTTCGGGGCCTCCCGAGCTGACCGTGAGGGCTCGGATCCGACCGGCGAGTTTCGGTGCGCCGACGAGTTCGGACAGGACCTCCGGGCACGCCAGAACCCATGCCTCGGTCTCGTGCACCACCAGGTGTGGCAGGAAGCGCGGTTCGCCGACGGCCTCTGACATCGCTGCTTCCACATGCTCCACCTGTGACCGGGGTGTGCCCGGCGGGCGTGTCGCCATACCCGGAGTGTCCGAGGGCACACCGTAGTAGTCGATGAGGGTGCTGAGGACGGTGATGGAGCAGATTCCGGATCTCACGGTGCAGGGCGCCCCATCTACCGACCCCTCCCTTGACGTCACCCCCGCTCGTCGTGCGCTTCGTGGTGATGACCGACCAGCTCACGTAGGTGTCAGGGGTGGTGAAGTACGGGCTGAGGGTGTCCTCGGTGAGCTGCTCCTCGGTCTGGTCCTCGCAGAGGATGTGGAGCCTGTGCACGGTCACCTTCGCTCGGAACGGGGGCGGCCGCCGAGCAGGTTCTTCTGCCACAGTTCGCCCAGGGAGTAGTCGTCCAGCCACACACGCAGGGGACCGGGGGCCGGACGGCGGAATTCGGAGGCCCCCGCTCACGTTCGACGATGACCAGTTCGTCCAGCGCGAACTGGTCCACGAGCGTCGTCGACTGGGTGGCGATGACGATCTGGCTGGAGGTTCCAGCGGCCCGCAGCATGTCGGCGAGTTGGACGATGGCGTACGGGTGCAGGCCGAGTTCGGGCTCGTCCAGGACGATGATGCCGGGAGGGTTCGGCATACCGAGCAGGGTGGCCAGGCAGATGAAGCGCAGTGTTCCGTCGGACAGGGCGCCGGCGGGGAACACGGTGTCGCTGTCCACCTGCTTCCAACGCAGCTGTAGCTGTTCGTTCTGCTCGACGAGGACGAAGTCCCGGAGGAACGGTGCGCCCTTGCGGATGTCGCGCAGGATGCGCCGGTACGCGTACGGCTCGGACTCGCGCAAGCGCATGAGCAGTGCGGCGAGGTTGCCCGCGTCAGGGTGCAGGGTGAGGTTGTCGGCCGCGTAGCCGATGCGCTTCATCGGGGCGTTCAAACCGGTGTCGTGGAAGTGGAAGACACGGCAACCGCGAAGGATATCGGCGATGGCTGTGAGGGCCTCCGCGTCAGAGGAGGGGACGGCGGAGGCGGCAGCCTCGGAGAGCACGCTCTCCCCGTGCCCTCCCTTCACACGCAGAGGGTGTTCCGAGCCGGTGGACCGGATGATCTCTTCACCGCTGAAGATCAAGCGGTCGTCGCGAGCCTCGGTCAGGGTCGCCTTGTAGGTGAAGCCGTGATCACGGGATACGCACTGGTTCCGCTGCGCGTCGGATTCGATCGCGGCCCGCAACCTGATCTCGGCGGCGCGGTCCGGCCCCTGGTGCAGCAGCCCTGACGCCCCACCGTTCAGGCCGACGAAGAGTCCCAGGTCACCGTCGGCGATACGCCCCAGCATGGCCAGTGCCGAGACGAAGTTGCTCTTGCCCGCGCCGTTGGCGCCGATGAGCACGTTCACGTCCCCGAGCTCGACCGTGGCCGAACGGATCGAGGTGAGTCCTTCGACGGTGAGGGAGCGGAGTCTGCGGCGTGCCATGGGTCAGCCCTAGCCAGGCGGCGGCCGAACCTGGATACGCTGCCCGGCCCGCCGCCCCGGTGCCCTCAGAGGCCGTGCCTGCGGGCGACCATCCGCAGCACCGTCGCGTACGGCAGCAGGCGGCGCAGGGCGAACACCCCCGGCGCGCTGCTGCCCACGGCGTAGAGGGGGCGCGGCCGGTCGGCGCCGACCGCGCGCAGAACGGTCTCCGCGACGGTCTCCGCGGAGATGCCCGCCGCCTCGTTGGCGTTGAGCCTGCCCGGCATGGTGCGGTACTCCTCGGCGAACGGCGAGCCCTCCCTCAGGTACTGGGTGCGCCGCTCGCTGATCCCGGTGTTGATCGACCCCGGCTCCACCGTCGTCACCCGGACCCCGTAGGGCGACACCTCGCGGCGCAGGGCGTCGGAGAACCCCTTGAGCGCCGCCTTGCTCGCCACGTAGGAGGACCGGTAGGCCAGCGGGAAGCTCGCCAGCATGGAGCCCACCATCACCACCCGGCCGTACCCGTGTTCGCGCATCCCCGGGAGCAGGAGCTGGGTCAGCCGGACCTGTCCGAGCACGTTGACCCGGAAGAGCCGTTCCAGGGCCTCGGGCGGCAGCTCCTCGAAGGGGCCGCTCTGGCTCTCCCCGGCGTTGTTGACCAGCACGTCCACCGCTCCGGCGGCCTCCGCGCACGCCTCGATCGAGGACTGGTCGGCCAGGTCCAGGGCCAGGTACTCCACCCCGGGAACCGGATCGGGGACCGAACCGGGGGAGCGGCTGGTGCCGTAGACGCGGTATCCGCGCCCGGCCAGGGCGGCGGCCACGGTGGCCCCGATCCCGGAGGAGGCTCCCGTCACGAGTGCGGTCCTGGCGGCGGTGTCGGTCATTGAGATTCCTCGGAGACGGCGAAGGGGGCGCGGGCCGCTGACGGCCCGTGCCCCCTTCCTACCTCCGTGCCGTCAGTGGCCGCCGGTCAGGGTGCCGGTCAGCTCCTTGTGCAACTGCCGGCTCCGCTCGTTGAGGCCGGTGATCTCGACCTCGACGCCGTGCTTGCGGAAGTGTTCGGAGACGTGGTCGAGCGCCGCGACCGCAGAGGAGTCCCACACGTGGGCCTCCGACATGTCCACGACCACCTTGGACAGGTCCTTCTCGGCGTAGTCGAACCGGCCCACCAGCTGGTTGGTGGAGGCGAAGAACAGCTCGCCGTGCACCGAGTACACGCGGGTGCCGCCCTCGGGGTCCAGGACGCTGGTGACGTCGGCGTGGGTGGCGGCCTTCTGGGCGAAGAGCACCATCGACACGATCACACCGACGATCACGCCCAGGGCCAGGTTGTGGGTGTAGACCACCACCGCGACCGTGGTGACCATGACCAGCGTCTCGGTCCAGGGCAGCCGCCGCACCGTCTTGGGGGCGACGCTGTGCCAGTCGAAGGTCACCACCGACACGAAGACCATCACCGCGACCAGTGCGGCCATCGGGATCATGCCCACGAGGTCGCCCAGCACCACGCACAGGATCAGCAGGAACACCCCGGCCAGGAAGGTCGAGACCCGGGTGCGGGCACCCGAGGAGATGTTGATCATCGTCTGGCCGATCATCGCGCACCCGGCCATGCCGCCGAAGAAGCCCACGATCACGTTGGCGATGCCCTGTCCGCGTGCCTCGCGTGAGTGGTCCGAGGAGGTCTCGGTCCGTTCGTCGACGACCTTCGCGGTCATCAGCGACTCCATCAGCCCCACCAGCGCCAGCGTGAGGGAGAACGGCGCGATGAGGGCGAGGGTCTCCACGGTCAGGGGCACGTCCGGCAGGAACGGGAAGGGGACGCTGTCGGGCAGCTCGCCCATGTCCCCGACCGTGCTGGCCGGGATGCCCAGGGCGAGGGCCGCGGCGGTCAGTACCACGATCGCCACCAGCGGGGCGGGCACGACGGTGGTCAGCCTGGGCAGGCCGAAGATGATGGCCAGGCCGACCGCGACCATGGCGTAGACCGGCCAGCCCACGCCCCTCAAGTGGGGCAGTTGTGACAGGAAGATGAGGATGGCCAGGGCATTGATGAACCCGGTCATGACGCTTGGCGGGACGAACCGCATGAGCTTGGCCACCCCGAGCAGGCCCAGGACGATCTGGATCGCCCCCGCCAGGATGGTGGCGGCCAGGAGGTAGTCGACGCCGTACTCGATGGACAGCGGGGCGGCGACCAGGGCCATGGCGCCGGTGGCGGCGGAGATCATCGCGGGGCGGCCGCCGAGGAAGGAGATGGCGACGGCCATGACGAAGGAGGCGTACAGCCCCACGCGCGGGTCGACCCCGGCGATGATGGAGAAGGCGATGGCCTCGGGGATCAGGGCCAGCGCCACGACCAGACCGGCGAGCACGTCCGCGCGGAGCTGGGCGGCGCCGGGGATCCTGGACTTGAGCGATCCTGCTCGGGTCTTCACGGGCGGAGCCATGGAACCCCTCTGGTTTCGGGCGGTCCACAGCACGGACCGCGGTGTTCGGGTCTGTCGGAAGGCGTGCACCGGTGCGCCGGGGGCGTGAGGCCCTCGCCGGGCGCGGTGGAGGATCGAAGGGGCGGGCCGCGGTCGGCCCGACGTGTCAGACTCTACCGTTACGTGAGGGTTGGCGTCACCGTGGGCGACTGAGACGCCCCTCACACATGACGCAGAGTGATGAAATGTGAGTGAATGTCTGGTTCTTCACATCATGGGACCACGCGTGGCCTGGGAGGCCGTGCGAAGCACACCCCGATCCCGACCACCGCGCACAGCGCCGCCAGGGCCAGCACCCCCGGACGGTAGGACCCCGCCCATTGGTAGGCCAGCGACAGCAGGATCGGCCCGACCGCCGTGGCGGCGACCACGATCCCCTGGGTGAGGCCGCGCAGGGACCCCAGGTTCGCCGTACCGAAGTAGTACGGCAGCGCCGCGCCCTCCACGGCCCGCGCGCCCGCCGCCGCCGACCCCAGGGCCACCCCGTACAGGAGCGCGCCCGCACCGGGGCCGACCAGCGGCAGCACGGCGAGCGCCCCCGCGTGCAGGGCCATGGAGGCGCACATCAGCGCCTTGGGCGAGAACCGGTCGGCCGCCCATCCGAACAGGACCGAGGCGCCTAGGCCGGCGACGGTCTGCGGCAGGAAGTTGGCGGCGGCCTCGGTGGGGGAGAGCCCCCGCTCACCGAGGACGGAGATCTGGTGGAAGAACACGGCGGTGGCGACCAGCCCGCTGCACGCCACCCCGGCCGCCATGGCCCAGAAGACCGACGTGCGCGCCACCTCCCGCAGCGGCCACTCCGGTGCCGGCGCGGACGCCTCTCCGTCCTCCCGGCCCGCGCCCTTACCGCTCCCGGAGCCCTCCGCGGCCGGACCGGCCCCGCGCAGCCCCCAGAAGGCGATGGGCAGCACGACGGCCCAGACGAGCAGCGCCTCGGCCGCGAAGGTGTAGCGCCAGCCCGCGAGCGTGACCGCCCGTTCGGCGATGAGCGGGAACAGGGAGATCCCCGCCGAGCCCAGGGAGGTGACCACCCCCAGCGCGAACCCGCGGTTGCGTGTCACGGTGATGGCGACGGCGGTCGTGGCCACCAGTGTCACACCGCCCTGGCCGAGGGCCCGGACGCCGACGAACCCCGCGGTGAGGCCGACCACCTCCTGCACACAGGCCAGGCCGACGAGGAAGGCGCCGAAGCCCAGGGCGACGGCGGCCAGTGTCCGGCGCACCCCGAACCGGTCCACCGCCCGCCCGATCCAGGGAAGCGCGAGCGCTCCCGAGAGCGTGCCGACCATGTACGCCAGGGAGACCGCGGAACGGCCGATGCCCAGGTCGGCGATGACGTGGTCGACGAAGACCGAGATCCCGGCCGTCTGTCCGGGCCCACTCAGCATGAGCAGCAGCGAGGAGACCGCGACGATCCGGGTCCGGCCGCGCGCGGCGGGTCCGGTGCGCTCGGTGGCGGAGGGGGTCTCGGGGCCGGTAGCGGACAAGGGGGCTCCTCGTTCGGGGACGGGGGGTGGAGGCGCGGCCGGTCAGGCGGAGGCGTCGCGCTCGGTGCGCTTGTGCCGTAGCCGCTCGCCGAACTCCTCGGCCATCTCCAACTGGCGGCGCAGCGCGGCGCACCGCTCGGCGATGTCGGCCTCGAACCGGTCCAGCCGCTCGGCCAGGGCCCGGCGCTCGTCCTTGCTGGTCCCGGCGGACTCCAGGCCGTCGACGGCCGCCAGTAGGTCGCGGGTCTCCTCCAGGCTGAACCCCAGCGGCTTCATCCGCTTGATCAACTGGAGGCGGTCCACGTCGGAGGCGGTGTAGAGCCGGAACCCGCCCTGGGAGCGCGCGGAGGGCGCCACCAGCCCGACCTCGCCGTAGTAGCGGATCGTGCGCAGGGACAGCCCCGTGCGCTCCGCCACCTCACCGATCCGCATCCGGTGCTGCGCCACCGTGGCCCCCCTCCGTCGCCGTCGTTCCACGGTAGAGGGCGCGGTGGAGCACCGCCGACGCCAGGCGGGGCGGCGACGGACTCCGCGGACCGGACCACCCCTCGCCGACCTCGTGTGTCGGTGGTGAGCGCTACCGTCGCCCCGTGAATCCTCTCTGGGCGGCCGCCCACACCGAACGCGCGGCACTGGCCGCCGACCTCGCCGACCTCACCGAAGCACAGTGGGAGACCCCGTCCCTGTGCACCGGCCTCACCGTCCGCGAGGTGCTCGCCCACATGACGGCGGGCGCCTCCCTGAGCCGCATGCGGTGGCTGGCGGGGGTGATCCGCTGCCGGTTCGACTTCGACAAGCAGGTCGCCATGCGCCTGGCCGAGCGGATGGGCCGCACCCCCGCCGACACGCTGGAGAACTTTCGCGCCGCCGTCACTAGCACGACCGCGCCCCTCCCAGCCCTGCCCACCCTGGGCGAGGCCGTCGTGCACGGCGAGGACATCCGCCGCCCCCTGGGCATCGCGCGCGAGTACCCGATCGACGTCCTCACCGAGCTGGCCGCGTACTACGGCGGCACCGACACGGTGGTCGTCGCCAGGGGGCGCATCGGCGGGCTACGCCTAGTGGCGACGGACGGACCGTTCGCCACAGGCGAGGGGCCGCGCGTGTCCGGCCCGACCCTGGCACTCGTCATGGCCATGACCGGGCGCGGTGTGTTCTGCGACGACCTCACCGGCGACGGTGTGCCGGTGCTGCGCGAACGCTGCTGAGAACGCTGCTCAGGACTCCGCCCGGGGCGGCCTCACCGGCGCGGACGGCGCGCTCTCGCGGTGGAACCGGTCCAGCGCCGTCACGTAGTAGGTGCGTTCGCCGGAGTCGGGCACGGTGACGGCGGCCCTGCCGTAGGCGTCGGCGCGCACGGTGGCCGCGATCGAACGCGGGTCCTCCAGCAGGCAGGGGTCCTCGCGCGGGTCCAGGTCGCCCTCGAAGGCGTAGACGGCGTAGGAGGCTGGTGCGGGGAGTCCTGAGGCGTCCTTCCCCGGCCCGACCGGGATGAGCACGTTCCCGTCCGCCCGCGCGGCCCCCTCGGCCACGGGCGGGGCGGGCGCGGCCCCGCCCAGGTCCTCGTCCAGCGGCATGAGGGCGGGGTGGCCGTAGTGCTCCTCGACCACGATCTCCATGGCCTCGGCGGCGTTGGTGCGCAGGGACGTGGCGCTGAAGAACACGTCGCCGTCCACGCCGGGGTGGTCCCGGTTCAGGTCCAGGTGCGCGGAGAGTTCGCCGGGGTCGGACCAGGCCCCCTCGTTGCCGACCTTGTAGGCGGCCTGGCCGATGTACAGGTGGGTGCCGGTGCCCGCGGTGACCCGCTCCCACCAGCCCACCAGTTCGGCGTAGTCGGCCACGTCGAGCCCGATCTCCCAGTAGACCTGCGGGTTGACGTAGTCCAGCCACCCCTGGCGCACCCATCGGCGGCTGTCGGCGTAGATGCGGTCGTAGGACTCGAACCCGCGGGTGGCAGAGCCCTCCGGGTCGCTGCCGGAGTTGCGCCAGATCCCGAACGGGCTGACGCCGAACCGCACGTGCGGCTTGGCCTCGTGCACGGCCCGGCTCATCCCCTCGACCAGCAGGTCGACGTTGCGGCGCCGCCAGTCGGCGATGTCCTCGAACCCGCCCCCGTGCTCGGCGAAGGTGTCCTGGTCCGGGACCGGTACCCCGCTCACGGGATAGGGGTAGAAGTAGTCGTCGAAGTGCACGCCGTCCAGGTCGTAGTTGTCCACCGCGTGCATCATCGCCTCGATCACGAACGCACGGGCCTCGGGCACGCCCGGGTCGTAGTAGAGGCGGCCACCGTACTCGAACACCCAGTCGGGGTTGCGCCGGGCTGGGTGGTCGGCTGCCAGCCGCCCCGGGTCGTCGTGCAGCGCCACCCGGTAGGGGTTGAACCAGCCGTGGAACTCCAGGTTGCGTGCGTGGGCCTGCTCGACTGCGAACTCCAGCGGGTCGTAGCCGGGGTCGCCGCCCTGCTCGCCGGTGAGCCACCGCGACCACGGTTCGTGGGGGGAGGGCCAGAAGGCGTCGGCGGTGGGGCGGATCTGGACGAACACGGCGTTGAGGCCGTGGGCGCGTGCCTGGTCGTAGAGTCCGGTCAGTTCGTCGCGCTGTTCCTGCGCGGTCATGCCCTGGCGGCTGGGCCAGTCGATGTTGTGCACGCCCGCGATCCACTCGCCGCGCATCTGGCGCTTGGGCGGAGTCTGGGCGGAGGTCTCGCAGACGCCGGGGGCGCGCCGGGAGTCCTCGGCGGCCGCGGCGGGCGGGGCGTGGACCAGGGACGCGGTGAGCGCCGTGGTCAGGGCGGTACAGGCGACAGCGGCTCGGGTGGTGGACGCGGGACGTCTGTGGTGCGCCAACGCGGTTCCTTTCCGTCTTCCTGGGTGGCGGCGGTGGACGGTCCCGCCCTTGGAGAGTTCATTGAGTCATTACCCGACTACCAAGAGTAATGAACCTGGGGCTTTGGGAGCCCCTCCCGACCCGCGGAGACGGCCGTGCGGTCACGAGGCGGGGAGCACCCCGCCGACCTGTTGGAGCAGTGCGAACTTGTCTGCGTATTCGCGCTCGTGCAGGATCAGGCCGTCGCGGACGTCCACGATGTTGCACAGGCCGACGCTGATCCGACGCCCGCTGGCGGGGACGTCGATCAGCGGACCGCGGTGCGTGCCCGTGACGGTCCCCTCCAGCACGCTCACCCCGTCCACCTCGATCTGCCTGTGGATCGTGAGCTCCCAGTCCGGGAACGCCTGCGTGAAGACCCACCTCCTGATCAGGCGGTCGTCGACACCCTGCAGGGCGCCCTCCTCGTCGGTGAACCCGTACTCGGGGTGGAGCATGCGCCGGATCTCCTCGCTGCCACCGGAGCGCATCACGGCGAAGTACTCGCGTTGGATGTCGGCGGCCGTGCCCATGGTTCGGTGCCCCCCGTGCCGGTCGTCTCGGTGTGCGCCGACCGGCGGGTACCGGCGTCCCGCCGCCCACGGTCCGGGTCCCGCCGGGAAACCCGTACACCATTCTCCCACCAGTGTCGATCCAGGTCATCGGGTACACAAGGCCGGAACGTGTGTGCGGCGGGGGCTCAGGGGGGCTAACGTGCTATCGCGGACCGTGTCAGGGCCGCCCCGGCCCGTCGAGGCCGCGGACTCCCCCTAGAGATCCGAACCCCCGCCCGTGGCTCCCGCGGGCCATCAGATGGGAACGCCGTGCACAACAGCCAAGCCCAGGAACTGCGCCTCGTCGTGACCGGCGGAGGGACGGGAGGGCACACCTACCCCGCCCTGACCGCCGTCAACGCCCTGAGGAGCCGATGGGAGGAGGGGGGCGGCACCCTCAAGGTCCTGTGGGTCGGCGCCGCCGACAGCCTGGAACAGCGCGTGGCCGCCGCCAACGGCATTGAGTTCGCGTCGGTCGCCGTGGGCAAGGTCCGCCGTGCTGCCAATCCCCTGAAAATGCTCAACGGCGAGAACATGCGGGACATGGCCAACGTGCCCCGCGGCGTCTCCCAGGCGCGGCGGATCATCAAGCGGTTCGCCCCCAACGCCGTGCTGGCCACCGGCGGCTACGTGGCCGTCCCGGTGGGCCTGGGTACGGCGGTGTGCCGCCGGCCGCTGGTGGTGCACGAGCAGACCGTGCGCCTGGGACTGGCCAACAAGGTCCTCGCGCGCTTCGCCACCAGCGTCGCGGTCTCCTCGCCCTCCACCACCGAACTGCTGCCCGACGGGGTGCGCGACCGCGCGGTGGTGACCGGCAACCCGGTCCGCCCGGAGGTGCTCACCGGCGACGCAGCCAAGGCCGCCGTCGGGCTCGGGTTCGAGGGCCTGGACCCGGAGCTGCCCACCGTGTACGTGACCGGCGGTGCCCAGGGCTCGGTGCAGATCAACGAGACCGTGCGCGACCTGCTGCCGTGGCTGCTCACCCGGGCCAACGTGGTCCACCAGTGCGGTGCGGCCAACGAGGAGGCGCTCCGCGAGGCGACGCGCGGCCTGGACCCCGAGCTGCTGGGCCGGTACCACCTGACCGCGTTCGTCGGTCCGGAGCTGCCCGACGTCCTCGCCCTCGCCGACGTGGTGGTCTCCCGCAGCGGCGCGGGGACGATCGCCGAGCTCACCGCGCTCGGCAAGGCCGCCGTGTTCGTCCCGCTGGCCACCTCGGCAGGGGACGAGCAGCGGCACAACGCCCGCCACCTCCAGGACTCGGGCGCGGCGGTGGCCCTGCTGGAGGAGGTGGACGCCCAGCGCCTGCGTGAGGCGGTCGAGCCGCTGCTGGACGACCCCGAGCGGCGCGAGCGCATCGCCGACCAGGCGCGCCAGGCGGGCCGCCCCGACGCCGCCGAGCGGCTGGTGGACGTGGTCATGTCCGCGGTCCGGACCTGACCGGCTCCGCCCGAGGGGCCCGGGGGGCGGTGCCGTTCGACACACCGCCCCCTCGGGTTTGAATGAGCATGCATATTCATGCATACTTATTGCTATGTCCAAGGTACTCACCTCTCTGCCCGTCGGTGAACGCGTCGGGATCGCCTTCTCCGGGGGTCTCGACACCTCGGTGGCGGTCGCGTGGATGCGCGAGAAGGGCGCCGTCCCGTGCACCTACACCGCCGACATCGGCCAGTACGACGAACCCGACATCGCCTCCGTGCCCGGCCGCGCCACCGAGTACGGCGCGGAGGTCTCCCGTCTGGTCGACGGTCGTGCGGCCCTGGTGGAGGAAGGACTCGCGGCCCTGGCCTGCGGGGCGTTCCACATCCGCTCCGGCGGCCGCGCCTACTTCAACACCACGCCCCTGGGGCGGGCCGTCACCGGAACCCTGCTGGTGCGCGCCATGCTGGAGGACGGCGTGCAGATCTGGGGTGACGGCTCCACCTACAAGGGCAACGACATCGAGCGGTTCTACCGCTACGGCCTGCTCGCCAACCCCGCACTGCGCATCTACAAGCCCTGGCTCGACGCCGACTTCGTCCACGAGCTCGGCGGACGCAAGGAGATGTCGGAGTGGCTGGTCGAGCGCGGCCTGCCCTACCGGGACAGCGAGGAGAAGGCCTACTCCACCGACGCCAACATCTGGGGCGCCACCCACGAGGCCAAGTCCCTGGAGCACCTGGACACCGGCATCGAGATCGTCCAGCCCATCATGGGCGTGCGCTTCTGGGACCCCGAGGTGGAGATCGCCGCCGAGGACGTGACGATCGGGTTCGAACAGGGTCGGCCGGTCACCATCAACGGCAAGCACTTCCCCTCCGCCGTGGACCTGGTCCTGGAAGCCAACGCGATCGGCGGACGCCACGGCCTGGGCATGTCCGACCAGATCGAGAACCGCATCATCGAGGCCAAGAGCCGCGGCATCTACGAGTCCCCCGGCATGGCGCTGCTGTTCACCGCCTACGAGCGGCTGGTCAACGCCATCCACAACGAGGACACCATCAGCCTCTACCACAACGAGGGGCGGCGCCTGGGACGGCTCATGTACGAGGGGCGCTGGCTGGAGCCGCAGGCCCTCATGATGCGCGAGTCTCTCCAGCGCTGGGTGGGCACCGCCGTGACCGGCGAGGTGACCCTGCGCCTGCGGCGCGGGGAGGACTACTCCATCCTGGACACCACGGGCCCCGCGTTCAGCTACCACCCGGACAAGCTGTCCATGGAGCGCACCGAGGACTCCGCGTTCGGCCCCGTCGACCGCATCGGCCAGTTGACCATGCGCAACCTCGACATCGCCGACTCGCGCGCCAAGCTGGAGGAGTACGCCCGCCTGGGTCTGGTGGGCGACGCCACCCAGCCCGCGACGATCGGCGCCGCGCAGGCCGCCGCCACCGGGCTCATCGGCGCGATGCCCGAGGGCGGCGCCGAGGCGATCGCTTCCCGCGGCCAGGGCTCGGAGGAGGGCGACCTGCTCGACCACGCCGCCCTGGAGTCGGGCAACGACTGACGGCCCACACCCACGTCGGGGCCCGTTCCCACCACCGCCAGGACTCCGGTGGTGGGAACGGGCCCCTTCCGTTCGAGTGGTTCGTCCGGGTGGTCGGTCCGCGGTCAGTTCGCCGAGGGCGGCGCGGAACCGGGTTCGGCACCGGAGGAGGCGGCGGACGCGGTGTGCTCCTGCTCGTCGAGTTCGCGGCGCAGCGCCCGGACCTCCGCGGTGAGCGTGCGGATCGCGGACTGCTCATCGTCGCGGTCGGAGCCGTCGCGCACCTTCTCGATGAACCAGGAGGAGAGGGAGCCGGTCACCACACCCACCAGGGCGATACCGCCGACGAACAGGCCCAGGGCGATGAAGCGTCCCTCGGTGGTCACGGGGTAGAAGTCGCCGTAGCCCACCGTGGTGATGGTCACCAGCGCCCACCACAGCGCGTCCGCGAAGGTCTGGATGTTGGCGCCCTCCATGCCGCGTTCGGCGTCGAGTACGGCCAGCGCGGCGACCAGGATGAGCAGGCTCGTGCCGAGGGCGGCGTACATGGAGATGCGGCTGCGGAAGGTGATCGACAGGGTGCGGTTCAGCACGGTCAGGACGGTGAGCAGGCGCAGCAGGCGCAGGGGGCGCAGCACCGGCAGGGTGATGATCGCCAGGTCCAGCAGGTTGGTGTGCACGAACCTCCACCGGTCCGGGGCGATCCACAGCCGGACGGCGTAGTCGGCGACGAAGGCCACCCACGTGACGGCCATGACCGTGTCGCAGACGAACAGCCACGGAAGCCCCAAGGCGGGGTCGAGGATCGGCCAGGCGTAGGCACCGAGGAACAGGAAGGCCGCCGCCACGAGTGGCCAGTCGGTCCAGCGGTGCCACTGCTCCGTGGTGGTGGGGTTCTCCGGGTTCTGGTCAGGACGGTCCATGCGTTCCATGACACCATCCCGGATGCCGTGGTCTGTAAACGAGGGCATAACGACTGGTCACAGGGGCGCATGAGGTTGATAACGGGGGAGTGGTGTCTTCGGGTGGTCGACCCTTGCGCTGGTGCAGGGGTTGCCCCATCCCCGTGTGCGTGGGGCTCACAGTGGGGGCCGTTTCTGGTTCCACCGCACCCCCCGGTCCATCCCCGCGTGCGCGGGGCTCACCTAAATGACCTGGGACAACGCAGCGCTTTATCTTCTTGTGGCATCGACTGCGCGGCCTGCCCTCAACCGTATCGCCCTGGGCTCGCGCACGCAGCCCTACGGGCTCGCTGTCTGGCCGCTCACCGCCCTGGCCGATAGACTCGGTGTGGGATATGCATTGGGTAATGCATGCGGAAGGCCCCCGGAGTGCCGGGGGCCTTCTTGTGTCTGGCGTCCTATCGGCCGGTACGCATAGTGCCCAGAAGCGCGGACCACGCCTCAGCACCGAACGTGATGTGTCCGGACTTCCGGTTCTGGGTGTCACGCACGGCCACACCATGGGAGAGGTCGGCGACCTCCACGCAGTTCTGGCCATGTGAACTGCTGTAGCTGGACTTACGCCAGTTGGACGGGGTCGCGTGGGCGATGCTCATGGGTTCGGTGCCTTCTGCGTCGAGTTGAGTAGCGCCGCGATCAGGTGGCGCGATTTCTCCACCGAGAGTGCGGTGGCTTGGATGTGCCTCCAGAGGCTCTCGTATCGCGCGAGGTGCGGAGGCTTTTCCAGGTACAGCTCATCGGAACCCGTGTCGACGTAGACCGCGCTCGGATCGGGCTTGGGGAAGTCCAGGATCACGAACGGCCCGGTGAGCGCGGCATGTGGCCCCGCTTCGTGCGGCAGTACCTGGATGCCGAGGGTCGGACACTGTGCATCGAGAAGGTATTGGAGCTGTTCCGCGAGGTCGGGGCCGATCTTGTGGAGTGCTGCCTCGTCGATGATGGCCCAGTACAGAGGAGCGTCTGGTCCGGTGAGGACCTGTTTGCGGATCATGCGGGCCTGTACGCGCCGGTCGATGTCGTCCTCGTCGGTGATCCCTCCGGAGCGGATGACCGCGCGGGCGTACTCCTCGGTCTGGAGCAATCCGGGGATGGCGAGGGCTTCGAACGTGCGGATCGACTTCGCTTCGGCTTCCAGACCGATGAACGTGCCCCCTCCCCAGACATCTGAGTAGGACACCCACCATCCGCGCTGGCGTGCCTGGCGAACGAGCGCGAGCGCGGCCTCTCGCCGATCTGAGTCCTCTACCTCGTAGATGTCGAGCAGGTCCTCGATGTCACGGCGGTTGGGCCGCTTCCACTGGTTCTGCTCGATGTGTGTCAGCTTGCCCCGCGACCAGCCGAGCTGGTCCGTCACGTACTGGGCGGTGTAGCCCTTCACCTCGCGCATGTCGCGGAGGAGGTACGAGAGGCGCCGTCGGCGCACGGTGGGGCTGCCGGTCACGTCTGGCCTCCTTCGGGTGCGGCTGTGGTTTGATCCTACGTCGATCTTCGCACTACGGGACATTTAGTCATCCACCAATCTTTTTTGTATCCACCAGAACCCATATCCAGCATGAAAGTTTTTCTTTGGCATTACAAATTCAGCGGCCAACATGGATCATGGCATTACCCAATGCAGTCGCCGGACCTCCCATCCGGCACGACCCCTGGAGGTGTGCGCTTTGCGCTACCTGCACCCGTCCGCCCTGGCGGTGGTCCGCCACCGCGCCACCGATCGGCTGTCCCGCCGCCGATGCCGCTCCTCCCGCGTGCGGCTCTACGTCTCCCACCCGGCCGGGGATCTCGCGCCGCTGGCGCTGGCGGTCCGGCTTCTGCTCACGCGGGGGGCCGCCGCATGATCGACATCACCGCCAGCGACCTGCTCGCGGCCGTGCGAGACGCCCTGGACGTGCCCCCGCCCGGCGGAGCGGACGGGCACCTGCCCTACCTGGAACTGGTCCGCGAGCGGGGCGCGGCGGCCCGCCGCGCGCTGGGTTGCGCCGCTGATTCGGGGGACCTGCTCGGGGCGCTGGACATGGTCGACGGCGCGCTCTCGCGCCTGCCGGTGGCCTACACCACCGGGGCGCAGCCCGAGCGGGCGCGTTCCATCCGGCGGGTGGTCTGACATGAACCGTGTGTGCGACATCGCCGAGCTGCCCACCCTGGCCGACCTCGCCGCGTGGGCGCGCGGGCACGGGGCCGGGCTGCGCTACCTCGGCCCGAACCTGGAGGGGCGGGCGGTCTGCGCCGCGACCCGGGGCCACCTCACCCGGGTGGCGGTCACCAGTCGGCCGGACCCGCACCGGCCGCCGCTGGTGTGGACCTCGCCCCTGGAACACTTGGGGAAGGGGACGGCGACGTGAGTCTGGACAGGGCCCTGGGCGAGGTGCTGGAGGGCCGGTGGGTGCTCACCACCCGCACCGCCGACGACGGCACGGTGACCTACGTGGCGCACCGCCCACCGGGCTGGTCCAGGGCGGGTGACCTCTTCGAGGAGATCACCGCGCCCGATACCGCCGCGCTGCGCGCCCGACTCGCGCACAGGTGCCGACGGGACGCCTAGTCTCCGCGCGCCCGGGACCCCTAAGCCTCCCGGGCGCGCGGGCTCCGCCCAACGAGCGGGATCGAGGTTTGTTGTTGTGTAGTCGAGTTTCGTCCTGGGGTGAACCTCGGCGCTGAGTTTCGTCTTGGGGCGAACCTCGACGGTGAGGCGGGGCCGCGGCCCGGCCCCCACCGCCGCCGCCGCCGTTCCGCGCGCCCGGCAGGGCCTGCGCGGGCCCGATGCTCCCGCGTGGGATGATCCCCTGTCGTCGCGGGTGTCCTAGGTGGGGGAGGGGGAACCATGGTGCGCACGGGTCCACCCGGACAGCGGTGGCTGCTGCCGCTCCTGGTGAGCGTGGTGTTCGCCAACACCGCCCTCAACCTCATCCGCCCGCTCATCTCCTACCGCACGATCTCCCTCGGGGGCGACGCCGTCGCCGTTGGCCTGGTCACCGCCGTCTACGCCCTGGTGCCGCTGCTCATCGCGGTCACCGTGGGCCGCACCACCGACCGCGCCAGCCGGCTCGGCTGGATCATCGGGCTGGGTGCCGCCCTCCTCGCCGCCGGAAGCCTCCTGCTGGCGGGCACCGGCGGCCTGGTCTCGATCGCCCTGGCCAGCACCGTGGTGGGCGTGGGACACCTGCTGTGCATGGTCGCCGGGCAGGGCATCATCGCCCGCCTGTCGCCCGCCGAGCACCTGGACCGCGACTTCGGCTGGTTCACCGCCGCGGCCTCCCTCGGCCAGCTCGCCGGTCCGCTGATCTCCGGGGGGCTGCTCGCCGACGCCTCCGGCCCCGCCCTGCTCCAGGCGACCTCCACCGCCCTGACCGTCGCCGGGGTCCTGGCCGCGCTGGCCTCGCTGGCGGTCCTGCCCCTGGTGGCCGTGCGCGCCCCCGCCCAGACACGCGGGGACGGCCCCGCCGCGACCACGCGCGAGATCCTGAGCCGCCGCCGTATGCCCGCCGCGCTCCTGTCCAGCCTGGCTCTGCTGTCGGCCGTGGACATCCTCACCGCCTACCTGCCGCTGATCGCCGAGAGCCGGGGCATCTCGCCCGTGCTCGTCGGGGTCCTGCTGAGCCTGCGCGCCGGAACCTCGCTGGTCTCGCGCCTGTGCCTGCCGTGGCTGCTCAACCGCTGGTCGCGCCGGAGCCTGATCGTGGCCAGCACGGCGGTCGCCGGGCTGTCGCTGGCCCTGGTGGCGGTGCCGGGCCTCGGCCCGGTGGCGCTCGCCTCGGTGCTGGCGGCGGGCGGGTTCCTGTTCGGCCTAGGCCAGCCGCTCACCATGGCGGAGGTGGCCACGGCCGCCCCGGAGGGCGCGCGGGGGGCGGCGCTGGCCCTGCGCATGTGGGGCAACCGGCTCGGCCAGGTGGCCATCCCCGCCGCGGCGGCGGGCGTGGCGGGTTCGGTCGGGGCGCCGGGGGCGCTGCTGGTCTCGGCAGCGGTCCTCTTCGCGGCCTCCTTCGCCGCCCGTTAGCCGTGTCGTGCCCGGTCCGTCCGGGCTCAGGTCCACCCGTAGTCGGAGGTCCTGTCGCGAAAGACGGTGTGCGGGTGCACGCCGTCCAGGACCCGGTCGGGCCGGTTGGCGTACTCGATCCACACGGAGGGCCCCTGGAGGCGGACGTAGGTCTTCACGTCGTCGGCGTCCGTGGCACCGTTCCACCCCAGGTAGGTGCGGTCGTACTCGGACACGTACTTGGCGACGAGCCGTTCGGCGGACTCGGTGTCCATGTCGTCCACCCAGGTGCGCATCATCGCGGTGACCAGGTCCTGCTGCTCCTCGGTGAGTTCGGCGACCACGATGCCCTTGGGTGCGGGGTAGGGGCCGCTGTCGCCCGGACCCAGGGCGAGGTGGTCGAACCCGTCCTCGTTCTCGCTCCCGATCTCGGCGGCGGTCCGCTGCTCGGCGGTGAGTGCGGCGACGGCGTCCAGAGTGGCCTCCTGGGAGTCGGCCAGCGGGGCGTAGGACCGGCCCTCCCACTCGAACTCCACCGGCTCGACCGCCGTCAGGGTGGGGGACATGCTCACGTCTCCGCCGCCGTAGGTGAGGTTGTAGGCCAAGTGGTGGCCGCCGAACTGGATCATGAACTCGCTGGTCTCGTCCGGATCGCCGAAGAAGGCGATCGCGTACAGGTCGGCGCCGTACTCCGGGCCCTCCGCCTCGGGGGAGGCGCCGTCGCGCTCACGCGCCTCCTCGATCGACGCGAGGCGGCCGTCGGCCGCGCGGATGCCCTGGAGCTGGCGGAACCCCTGTTCGCTGAGGGCCGCCCGCATGACCGTCAGGGCCGCTTCCTTCTGCTCTCCGTCCATGTCGGCCAGGGCGAGGCCGTTGCGCCTCAGGTAGTCGAAGGGCACGTAGGACCAGCCGGTCCGCTTGGCCCCGTCCCGGAACTCGTGCAGGACCTCGCTCCGCTGCTCCTCGGCCAGGGTGTCGAGGAAGGCGTCGGCGGCGGCCACGACCTCGGCGGTGTTGGCGTTGCCGTCCACCTCGGTCTCCGGTGAGGGCTCCCGGCCCTTGAGGAGGGCCTCCCCGTCGACCTCACAGCCCGTGGCCGCGGCGGTGAGGCACGCGGCCAGCACCGCCGAGCCCAGCGTCCGGGCACCGCGGCGTGCTCGGCTCGTGGGGGCCGGCTGGGGTCCGACCGCACCGGGCATGGGACTCCTCGGCAGGAGAAGGGGACCGCGTCACGTCGAACCTAGTCGGCGCGGTGGCCGCCGTCGCCCGGGACACGCTGGTCCCTGGGGCCGCTTCTGTTCCCGTGCTGACGGGAGGGGCGGTAGCGCGGCTCCGACCAGGGATGATTACCCTTGTCCGGGTGAGTGACCCAGACATCCGGCCGACCGGGGCCGCCTCGCGCGCCGCCGGGGCGCACGGCGGCGCGGCCGAGAACCGACGCCTGCCCAGCTACGCCGCCGGTGAGATCGAGGTGCCCTTCGTCGCCATGCCCTCGGCGGAGGTCATCCCCAGGGACACCTTCTGGGAGGAGCACTCCCACCCCACGCACGAACTCCTGTGGAACCAGCGGGGTTCGTCCTCGGTCACCGTGGGGGTGCGGGTCTGGACGATCACGCCCGTGCTGGGCCTGTGGATCCCGGCGGGTGCGCCCCACTCCGGGTGGACCCCGGCCGGGACCTGGCACCGCGCCGTCCATTTCGGCATCCACGCGGTGCCCTCGATCTCCGAGCGGCCCGTCGCGGTGGGGATCACCCGCCTCCTGCGCCTGCTGCTCGACCGGCTCGGTGCCGAGGACCTCACTCCGTCCGAGCGCGCGCGGACGGAGGCGATGGTGCTCGATCTGCTCGCCCCCGCCGAGAACGAACTGCTCCTGCGCATCCCGGAGTCGCCGCTGCTCGCCCCGATCGTCGAGGCGGTCCGCGCCGATCCGGCCGACGGCACGCCCCTGGCCGTGTGGGCGGAGCGGCTCGGTGTGAGTACCCGCACGCTCACACGGGCCTTCCACGCCGAGACCGGGCTCGGGTTCAGCCGGTGGCTGGCCGCCGCACGGGTGCAGCAGGCGATCGGGATGCTGGCGAGGGGGGAGGGCATCGAGGCGGTCGCCGAGTGCGTCGGGTACCACTCGGCGAGCGCGTTCGGCGCGGCGTTCCGACGGGTCACGGGGATGAGTCCGGCCCGGTTCCGGGACCAGTGATGTCCGTTTCGCTACAAACCATGTCAGATCTCAGCGATTGCGTACTTTTCAGGCAGGCTTTAAATTTGGTTAGGCAAACCTAACCGTCGTGGCCGGTGCGGGTCCGAGTACGTACCCGCGCACCACGGCGCCCCTCTCCCCGCCTGCCCGAACCCCTTGCACAGAGCCGTGCGACCGGGGCGCGGCGGCGCGAGAGCACCGGCCGCGGAACCGCTAACGGACCGCGCGGCCGCACACCGGAAGGAAACCCCCATGCCCCGCGTTTCACGCCTGATCGCGCTGTCCTCGGCCGCGGTCCTCACCCTCGGCCTCGCCGCCTGCTCCGCAGAGGAGCCCGCCGCCGAGGAGGCCGCGGACGCCTCCGGCGGCGACTGGACCCCCGTCACCATCGAGCACGCCCTCGGGACCACCACCATCGACGCCGAGCCCGAGCGCGTCGCCACCGTCAACTGGGCCAACCACGAGGTCCCCCTCGCCCTGGGCGTCGTCCCCGTGGGCATGGCCGCCGCCAACTTCGGCGACGACGACGGCGACGGCGTCCTGCCCTGGGTCGAGGAGAAGCTGGAGGAACTCGGCGCCGAGACCCCCGTCCTGTTCGACGAGACCGACGGCATCGACTTCGAGGCGGTCGCCGACACCCGGCCGGACGTGATCCTCGCCGCCTACTCCGGGCTCACCCAGGAGGACTACGACACCCTCACCGAGATCGCGCCCGTCGTCGCCTACCCCGAGACCGCCTGGGGCACCCCCTGGCAGGACATGATCGCGTTCAACAGCCAGGGCATCGGTATGGCCGAGGAGGGCGAGCAGCTGATCAACGACCTGGAGGCCGAGATCGCCGCCTCCGCCGCCGAGTACCCGCGGCTCGAAGGCAAGTCCACGATGTTCCTCACCCACGTGGACACCACCGACCTCAGCGAGGTCAGCTTCTACACCCCGCACGACACCCGCGCCCTGTTCTTCGAGGACCTGGGGCTGGCGACCCCGGAGAGCGTCGCCACCGCCGCCGCCGAGACCGACCAGTTCTCCCAGACCTACAGCGCCGAGCAGGCCGACGCCTTCGACGACGTCGAGATCATCGTCACCTACGGCGGCGACGAGCTCGTGGAGGCCCTGGAGGCCGACCCGCTGCTGTCGCAGATGCCCGCCGTGGAAAGCGGTGCCGTGGTCAACCTCCCCGGTGACCAGCCCCTGGGCACCGCCGCCAACCCCACCCCGCTGGCCATCTCCTGGGTTCTCCAGGACTACCTGGAACTGCTGGCCGCGGCTGCCGACAGCGACCGGTGACCGCCACCGCAGCACCGCCCGCCCCGGGCACCGCCCCCGCGCGGCGCCCGGGACGCGGCCGTCCCCTCTGGCTGCTCGCCGTCCTCGGCGTGCTGGCCGCGCTCATGTTCGCCTCCCTCGTGTTCGGCTCCCGCGACGTCCCCTGGTCGGCCGTCACCGCCGCCCTGGGCGGATCGGCCGAGGGCTTCGACCAGGCCGCCGTCGCCAAACGCATCCCCCGCACCCTGCTCGCCGTCCTCGCCGGGGCGGCCCTCGGCGTGTCCGGCGCGGTCATGCAGGGCGTCACCCGCAACCCGCTCGCCGACCCGGGCATCCTCGGCGTGAACATGGGTGCCTCGCTCGCCGTCGTGACCGGTATCGCCTACTTCGGCCTGACGACCGCCGCCGGCCACATCTGGACCGCGATCGCCGGGGCCGCCGCCACCGCCGTGTTCGTCTACGCGATCGGCTCCCTGGGGCGGGGCGGTACCACCCCGCTCAAACTGGCCCTGGCCGGATCGGCGACCGCCGCAGCACTGGCCTCGTTCATCACCGCCGTGGTCCTGCCACGGGGCGACATCGCCGAGAGTGTCCGCTCCTGGCAGATCGGCGGCGTCGGCGGCGGCACGTTCGACAGCCTCGCCCAGGTGGCCCCGTTCCTCGTCGCCGGGTTCGCCCTCTGCCTGCTCTCCGCCCGCGGACTCGACCTCCTCGCCCTGGGCGACGACCTCGCCGCCGGGCTGGGCGAGCGCGTGGCCCTGGCGCGGGGCACCGCCGCCCTCGGGGCCGTCGCCCTGTGCGGCGCGGTCACCGCCGTCACCGGCCCGATCGGGTTCGTCGGGCTGGTCGTCCCGCACCTGTGCCGCCTGCTGGTCGGGGTCGGCCACCGGTGGCTCATCCCCTTCTCCGCGCTCGGCGGCGCCGCCCTGCTCACCGCCGCCGACGTGGTCGGGCGCCTCATCGCCCGCCCCGCCGAACTCCAGGTGGGCATCGTCACCGCGCTGATCGGCGCTCCGTTCTTCATCCACATCGTCCGCCGCCAGAAGGTTCGCGAACTGTGAGCACCAGCACCGCCCTGACCGTCGCCCGGGGGCGCGTCCGCCGCGCCCGCAGGCGGTACGCCGTGATCGCCGTCCTGGCCGTGGCGATCGCCGCCGTCTTCGCCGCGAGCCTCATGGTGGGGCGGACCTTCTACCCGCCGGGCGACGTCGTGGCCGTCGTCCTCGGCCACGAGGTGCCCGGCGCCTCCTTCACCGTCGGCCGGCTCCGGCTGCCGCGCGCCGTGCTCGCGCTCGCTGTGGGGCTGTGCTTCGGCCTGGGCGGCGTCACGTTCCAGACCATGCTGCGCAACCCCCTCGCCAGTCCGGACGTCATCGGCATCAGCGCCGGGGCGGGTGCCGCCGCCGTCTTCGCGATCGTCGTGCTCTCCCTCGACCGGACCGGCGTGTCCGCCTTCGCGATCGCCGCCGGGCTCGGGGTCGCCCTGCTCATGTACGGGCTCTCCTTCAAGGACGGCGTCGCGGGCACCCGGCTCATCCTCATCGGCATCGGCCTCGCCGCCATGCTCGACAGCGTCACCGCCTACGTCCTCGACCAGGCCGCCCAGTGGGACCTCCAGGAGGCGATGCGGTGGCTGACCGGCAGCCTCAACGGCTCCACGTGGGAGGAGGCCGTCCCGGTCCTGGTCGCGCTGGCGGTGCTCGCCCCCGTGCTGCTGTCCCAGGGCGCGAACCTGTCCGCGCTCCAGCTCGGCGACGACACCGCCTCCGCGCTCGGCGTGCGCGTGGACCGTACCCGCCTCGTCGCGATCGTCGCGGCGGTGGGCCTCATCGCCTTCGCCACCTCCGCCGCCGGGCCGATCGCGTTCGTGGCGTTCCTGTCCGGCCCGATCGCGGCGCGCCTGGTCGGCCCGCACGGCTCGCTGCTCGTCCCCTCCGCGCTGGTGGGGGCGCTCCTCGTCCTGGTCGCCGACCTGTGCGCCCAGTTCGCGTTCGGCACCCGCTACCCGGTGGGGGTCGTCACCGGCGTGCTCGGCGCGCCCTACCTCATCTACCTGATCGTCAGAACCAACCGTGTGGGAGGCTCCCTGTGACCACGGCCCATTCGCTCCTCGTGCAGGACCTGACGCTGGGGTACAAGGACCGCGTCGTCGTCTCCTCCCTCGACCTCACGCTCCCGCCGGGGCGGGTCACCGCGATCGTCGGCGCCAACGCCTGCGGCAAGTCCACGCTGCTGCGCTCCATGTCGCGCCTGCTCCAGCCCAAGGGCGGGCACGTACTGCTGGACGGCAGGGAGGTGCACCGCCTGCCGTCCAAGGAGGTGGCGCGCACCCTGGGCCTGCTGCCGCAGTCGCCGATCGCCCCCGAGGGGATCACCGTCGGCGACCTGGTCGGCCGGGGGCGGCACCCGCACAAGAGGCTGCTGTCGCGGTGGAGCCGGGCCGACGACGCGGCGGTCGCCCAGGCGCTGGAGGCCACCCGGACCGTGGAGCTGGCCGACCGTCCGGTGGACGAGCTCTCCGGCGGGCAGCGCCAGCGGGTGTGGATCGCGATGGCCCTGGCCCAGCGCACCGACCTGCTGCTGCTCGACGAGCCCACCACGTTCCTCGACGTCAGCCACCAGGTGGAGGTCCTCGACCTGCTCACCGACCTCAACCGGTCCCTGGGCACGACGATCGTCATGGTGTTGCACGACCTCAACCTGGCCGCGCGCTACGCCGACCACCTCATCGCGCTCGCCGACGGCCGCCTGTACGCCGAGGGCACCCCCGAGGAGGTGCTCACCCCCCAGACGGTGGAGGCGGTGTTCGGGCTGCGCAGCTCGGTCATCACCGACCCCACGTCGGGCCGTCCGCTCATGCTGCCCATCGGCAGGCACCACCACGCCCCCGCCGAGGCCTGAGCGGCCGTCGCCAGCGGGTATCGGTCGAACACCCCTGCCGTCGACCGCCCCGGTCGTGCGAGGATCTCCCCCTACAGTGTTCCACCGGCCCCGCGAGGAGTACCCATGCCGGACCTGCACCCGGAACTGGCCCGCGCCCGGTTCCTGCCGTCCGTGTCCTTCAACGCGGCGCTCGCGCGGCCGGTCCGGCGGCTCTCCGCGCGGATGCGCCCGCCGAAGGCGCCCGAGGACGTGCGGATCGAGGAGCGCACCGCCCCCGGCCCCGAGGGCGCCCCGCCGGTCCGCCTCCGCCTCTACCGGCCCAGGGGCCTGGACGGCAGGGCTCCCGCACTGCTGTGGATCCACGGCGGCGGTTTTCTGATCGGCAGTCCCGTCCAGGACGAGGCGGGCAGTGCCGCCTTCGCCCGCGAACTGGGGATCACCGTCGTCTCCGTCGGCTACCGCCTCGCCCCGCAGCACCCGGCTCCGGCCGCTCTGGAGGACGTGTACGCGGCCCTGTCCTGGGTGTGTGAGCACGCCGAAGAACTGGGCGTCGACCCGGAGCGCGTCGCGATCGGCGGGGCCAGCGCGGGCGGCGGCCTCACGGCGGCGCTCGCCCTGGCCTGCCACGACCGGGGCGGGCCGACCCCGGTCTTCCAACTGCTCGTCTACCCGATGCTGGACGACCGCACGGCGCTGCGGACCGATATCGGTGCGCGCGACGTGCGCGTGTGGACGCCCGCCAGCAACCGGTACGCCTGGAGCGCCTACCTGGGCCGCGAACCCGGAGGGGGGGACGTCTCCCCCTACGCGGCGCCCGCGCGGCGGCAGGACCTGTCCGGCCTGCCCCCGGCGTGGATCGGGGTGGGCGACGTGGACCTGTTCCACGACGAGGACCTGGCCTACGCCGAGCGCCTGCGCGCGGCGGGGGTCGACTGCGCGGTCACCATCGTCCAGGGCGCCTTCCACGGGTTCGACGCCGCCTTCCGTGGCACGGCGCTCGCGCACGAGTTCCACCGGACACAGGAGCGCGCACTGCGCGCCGCACTTTTTCCCGGCAAGAAGGATTGATCGGGGCAAAAGCCTAGGAATGTCCGGGAGTGGCAACCGGTCCCGCGAAAGCTGCGTCCTAGGAGACACGGCGCCGGAACCCACCCTCACGTACCGGTTCACTGCCCCCTCCCGGCGCCTCGGGGCAGGGGCCTGAGGAAAGAGACGCTGTGATCTTCAAGCGCATGCTCGCCAGTGTCGGCATCGGCGGGGCCACTGTGGAGACCACCCTGGACAGCGAGAACGTCCAGCCCGGCGGCACCGTCACCGGGACCCTCAAAGTCACCGGCGGCAGCGTCGCCCAGACCGTCGAGGGCATCAGCGTCGGCCTGCGGGCCACGGTGGAGAAGGAGTACACCTACACCGACGAGGAGGGTGAGGAGCAGTCGGGGGAGTACACCATCGACGTCGTCGTCGCCGACCAGGTCGTCAGTGACGAGGAGTTCGAGCTGGAGCCCGAGCAGGAGTTCGAGCTCGCCTTCGAGCTGACCATCCCCTTGGAGGCGCCCCTGACCGCCGTGAACGGTGAGATCCTCCAGAAGGGCGTGGGTGTCAACACCCGCTTGCACGTGGACAAGGCCCTGGACCGTACCGACGTCGACCCGCTGGCCATCGAGCCCCTGCCGGTCCACGCCGCCGTCCTGGAGGCGGTCGCCGCCCTGGGCTTCGAGCTCAAGAGCGTCGACCTGGAGAAGGGCAAGATCGCCGGCACCCGCCAGAAGCTCCCCTTCTACCAGGAGTTCGAGTACGGTGCCGCCGGACAGTACGAGGGCCTGAACTCGCTGGAGCTCACCTTCTTCACCGACGAGGACGGTGCCGACATCGTGCTGGAGCTGGACAAGAAGCCCGGCATCCTGTTCAGCGAGGGCGGCGACACCCTCCTGCGCCTGACCATCGACCACGAGAGCCTGGACATCGAGGAGATCGCGGGTCAGCTGCACGAGTGGATCGACGCCGTCGCAGGCGAGCGCAGCCTGTTCTGATCGCACCGTCGGGCCGGGTTCCCCGCCGCGGGACCCCGGCCCGCGGGCGAATTCACGTAATCGCCGGACAGGGGCGGAACGGTGTCCTAACGTGATGCCATGACCGCATACAGTACGCATCGTGAGCGCCGCTTGGACCACGCCTTCTTCCACCTGGATGTCGACCGCAACGGTTACGCCGAGCACGACGACCTCACCGCCCTGGCCGCACGGCTCATGGACCTGTTCGGGGAAGCTCCTGGCACCTCTAAGGGCGGGGCGCTGATCGACGGCTTCGAGACCTTCTGGCAGGCCCTGCTGGCCGCCATCGACCTCGACGGCGACCGCCGTATCAGCCCCCTGGAATGGCGCCAGGGCATGGTGAGCGCCTTCGCGGAGCAGGAGGGCGGCTTCGACCGCTGTTTCCGGCCCGCCGTGCTGGGGGCGCTGGCCATGGTCGACACCGACGAGGACGGCTCCGTGAACCCGGACGAGTGGCGGCGCTTCCAGCGGGCGTTCGGAACCTCACCCGAGGACGCCGAACTGTCCTTCGCCCGCCTGGACTCCGACGGCGACGGCACGCTCAGCGTGGACGAGCTCGTCGAGAACGCCCGCCAGTTCTACACCGGCACCGACGAGGCGGCGGTCGGCAACTGGTTCTTCGGCCGGGTCGACTGACCTTCCGCCGCGGGCGGGTTCGGGGCGGCCCCGGCGGCCGCCCCGCACCCGTGGCCCGGACCGTTCAGGCACGGGCCAGCGGCAGCGGAGGCAGGACCTCCCTGCCCGCCAGGTGGTCGATGGTGCGGCCGAAGAAGTCGCGGTCCGGCCAAGGGGGCGCGGCACCGGTCCGGGCCAGCGTGGCCGAACTGTCGATCCTGGGGATCCGGTACTCCGGCCGGGTGGCGAGGAGGTGGTCGACCACCTTCCACAGCGCCAGCATGACGAAGGAGTCTGAGGAGCCGATGTCGTCGCGGAGCAGGCCGTGCCACTCCTCCAGGGAGCACGCGCGCAGCGGATAGCCTAGCGCCCGCGCGTGGTCGAAGACCTCGCGGAAGGCCAGGTGTTCGGGGTGGGTGGTGTGGAAGGTCCGGCCCGGCGCGTCGGGCCGCTGCGAGAGGTCGACGATGGCACGGGCCACGTAGTCGACCGGACTCACCGTGATGTCGCCCTCGCAGTCCGGGGCCGCACCCACCCGGACCACCGCCCGCAGTAGGCGGGCCAGGAAGTCGTTGTCGGAGCAGTGGCCGGTCGTGCTGTGGCCCAGGACGACCCCCGGGCGGTACACGGCCACCGGTACGTCGGCGGCCCGTGCCGCCTCCTCGGCCTCCCACTTGGTCTGCGTGTAGCCGATGGTACCCGCGTAGGCTGAGGGGACCGGGGTGTCCTCGGCGATGACCGCAGCCCCTGCGGCGCGGGCGGCGATGAACACACCCTGGGTGGAGACCAGGTGCACCGGGGTGCGCCGCCCCCCGTGGCCGGCCAGCGCGAGCACCGCCCGGGTGCCGTCCACGTTGGTCGGAGCGAGCCTGTCGCGGTGCGCGGCGAGGTTGACCGAGGCCGCGCAGTGGTACACCGCACCGATCCGTTCGGCCAGCCGCGCGTACTCCCGGTCCGACAGCCCCAGACGGGGCTTGCGCAGGTTCCCGTGCACCATCCGCACGCGTCCGTCGGCCTCGGTGCCGACCCTCCGCAGCCCGGCGAGCAGCCGCGCCTCACCGCCGCCTCCGCTGCGTCCCCGCACCAGGCAGTGGATGGTCGCGGAGGTGCGGGTGAGCAGTTCGCCCGCCAGGTAGCCGCCCAGGAACCCGGTCGCGCCGGTCAACAGTACGTGATCGCCCATATTCCCCAGGTTAGGACTCCGGCACCGGGGGTGTCCGGGAAATGGCTGAATCCGGGGACGCGCCAGCGGGCACGAAGGGCGCGCGAACGTGTCCCCGGTCCGCCGCGTCGGTGCGGCCGTCGCCGTCTCGGCCGCCGTATCCGAAGACGACGCAGCGCACCGTGTCGGGTCCTCCGGACACGGTCGGTGACCGCCGGGCGGACGGCCCCGTTCAGGCCGGGACCGCGGTGTCCACGTGCGCGCAGTCGCGGCGGGTGGCCAACGGCCAGGGCTCGAAGGTGCCGTCGGACAGGCGCACGGACACCTCGTCCCGGTGCTCGACCACACCGGTGGCGTCCATCCCCGTGAGCCGGGCCAGGACGTAGGCGGTGCACAGGCTGGTCACGTCGCGGATCGTGCCCAGGGGCAGGAGCGAGCGGGTCTCGGCGATCGCCTCGTGCTCGCCCGCCCGGATGACGACCCTGGTACCGGGGGATACGCCCTGCGCGGCGATGGACACGGCGATGTTGTCGAGGTCGTCCGAGCCCACGGCCGCCAGGGCCCGGGCCCGACGCAGGTGCAGCCGTTCCAGGACGGCCCGGTCGCCGCCGTCCCCGGCCAGGACCGGGATGCCCAGGGACCGGGCGATCCGGACGTTCGGTGCGCGGGGGTCCCGCTCCACCCCCACGACGGGGATGCCCAGGCTCCGCAGCTCGCAGCACAGCCGCAGCCCGACCTGCCCCACCCCGACGACGATGACGTGGCCGAACCGGGGGACGGTACGGGTCCCGATGAGACCCACCAGCCGGGGGCCGAGCAGGCGCTCGATCAGGCCCGCGGTGAACACGGCGGTGAAGACGATGGTGCCGAGCATGAGCAGGCCGGCGACCACCTGGTAGGCGGTCGAGTGGTGGCCCGCGTCCGCAGGGCCGACGGCGGAGACGACCCGGGCCGCGTCGAAGAAGGCCTCGGCCGGTGGGTGGCCGAGGTTGAGCAGCCACAGCCAGTCGCACAGCAGTGCCGCCGTGATCCCGGCCAGGCCGCCGAGCATGAGCCTGGTGCCCTCGTCGTAGGAGCGGAGCTGTCCGGCCACCCGGCCCCACCAGGACCGCCAGCCCGCGCGCCCGCGCGACCAGCCCACGGTGCGCGGGACGCCCTCCCCGTCCACCCGCACCGCCTCGGCCCCGGACGCCTCCCCGCGCAGCGCGGCGATGTCGGCGTCGGTGCACGGTCCGGCCAGCGCGGGGGCGGCCAGGTCGGCGGGGGAGGTGACGTGGCACTGCGGCAGCAGCCGGAGCAGTTCGTCGGCCACGGTCCGGTCGAAGATCGTCACGGTGATGGGGACGTCGGGGGACATGTGGGCGACCGCGAGCGCGTACCGCAGCGCGGCGGCGTCCTCGTGCAACAGGACCGCCACGGCGTCGCGGGGGGTCGCCATCGCCGCGCGCAGCTCCTCGTCGTTGGGGCGGGCCAGGTGCCGGACGCTGAAGCCGTCCTCGCGTAGTGACGCGCACACCCCGCGTGCGGGATTGGTGTCGCCGATGACGACGAAGGAGCGGTGTCGGACGCGGGGGCTGGTCTGATCCATGGGTCGGTTCATCGTGTGGTCGGGCGTGGGGGCCCGGTCCCTTCGGTGGGCGGAGGGGCGGATGATGAATCGGATGACCGGTCGCCGGTGCCGGGATGATCGGATGAACCGGGCGCGGTTGAGTCTCCGCGATAGCGGGGTCGGTCCGGACCCGGTCGGTGCCGCGGTCGTGGGTTCGAGGGGGGTGGGTGGCCCTCGGGGCCGCTGCGGGGGAGGAGGCAGCGCTAACTCGAGAAAACGGGGCATGGTACCCGTTGTGGGATACCAGTGTAGAGACCGGTGCGGTCGGCGGCGGCTGCGGGGTGGGGTCGCGGACGCCGGAGACCCGGACCGCACGCGGAGGCCGGGACGGGGTGCGCGGGCCTCAGCCGCCCGTGGTCAGGGCCGACACCCGCTCGCCCGTCCAGTGTCCGGCCGTCCCGGGCAGGGGCGCCAGGTGGTCGCCGACCCCGCGTCGGGGGAGCGGTACGTCTCCTGTGCCGCGATGCCGGGGCACTGCGCGGCGGTGACCAGGTGGGCGTGTGCGGGTGCCTCGCTCGGCAGGTCCGGGTCGGTGCTGGCCCCGCACCCCGCGCACCAGGCGAGGCCAAAGCCACGCACCGCCATCCGGGTCCCCCTCCCCCGCCGCAGACCGCGGAGCGTTGGCCTGGGCCCCTCTCCGCCGTCCTCACGGACGGCCAATGGCCCGGTCCGGTTCCAGGGGCCCGGAAACCGGGGTGTGCGCCTGCATGACGTACGTCACTGGCGGAACAGGTACACCGGGGGGTATGTTGACGAGTGATGAGGGGACGGAGGGGTGCCGCCAGCGGCATGCGCCACCGCTCCACCACACGTCGGGACGGTGACGGGCCCGGCATCACGAGGCTGGACCGGAGGGGCTGTTCCTGGCCTCGGCGCAGGGGTCAGGGTGTCTGCCGGGGGTGGAGCACGGCTTACGGATACCCCCCCTGGCGCAAGGATCCATGAGGGGGCACGGGGGTCGATGCATCCCCCGTGCCGCATCGAAGGGGCCTCCCCGCCTTCCGGGTACACCCCGGGGTATCGAGGGGGCCGTACTACCACTGAGGAGACCCGTGACCGACGACATCATCGACGTGCAGGCCGTGCGCGGCCTGGTCGAGACCGACCCCGACACCGTGCTGGTGGACGTGCGCACACCCGCCGAGTACGAGAGCTCCCACATCGCCGGTGCGGTCAACCTGCCGTTGCAGGCGGTGGACCGGCACCTGGAGCGCATCGTCAGCGGTGTCAGAGGGCGCATGGTCCTCGTCTGCCAGTCCGGCAACCGGGCCCGCCAGTGCCAGGACAGGCTGGCCGCGGCCGGCCTGAGGGGCGCGGTCGTGATGAGTGGCGGGATGAACGCCTGGGAGGCCCAGGGCGCCCCGGTCGTGCGCGGCAGGCAGAGGTGGGCACTGGAGCGCCAGGTCCGCCTGGTCGCCGGAAGCGTCGTCCTCGTCTCCGTACTGGCCTCCCTGCTGTGGCCGCCGGCCGTGGCGGCCGCCGGGATCATCGGAGCCGGGCTCACCTTCGCCGCGGTCACCGACACCTGCGCCATGGGTATGGCGCTGGCCCGGCTGCCCTACAACCAGCCGCGCAACGCCGTCGACGTCGGGGCGTCCCTCGACCGGCTCGCCGTCGACCGCTGAGCAGGCCCGAGCCCGAGGCAGACGACCGGTCCGGCCCCTCCCTCCGGCCGCGCACGCCGGGCCGCCCCACCCCTTTCCGCGCGTGGCGGCCCCGAACAACCGCACACCCGGCGCACTCTTGTCTCTGTCTGATACTCCCCGGGGTATACAGGGGAGGGGGTGCGCACCACCCGCAAGGAGCGACCATGCTGCTGGAACGCATCTACGACGACGACCTCGCCCAGACCGGCTACCTCATCGGCTGTCAGGCCAGGGGGGAGGCCGTCGTGGTCGACGCCCGCCGCGACGTCGGCCAGTACCTCGACCTGGCCCGTGCACACAACACGCGGATCGTGGCCGTGGCCGAGACCCACATCCACGCCGACTACCTCTCCGGAACCCGGGAGCTCGCCGCGGCCACGGGTGCCACGGCGTACGTCTCCGGTGAGGGCGGTGAGGACTGGCAGTACGGGTTCGACGCCGAACGGCTCCGCCACGGCGACGCCATCACCATCGGCAACATCACCTTCCGTGCCCTCCACACGCCCGGCCACACCCCGGAGCACCTGTCGTTCCTCGTCACCGACGGAGCGTTCAGCGAGGACCCGGGCTACCTGCTCTCCGGCGACTTCGTCTTCGCCGGTGACCTGGGCCGCCCCGATCTGCTCGACGAGGCCGCGGGCGGCCAGGACACCCGTTTCGAGGGTGCCCGCCTGCTGTACACCAGCCTGCGCGACACCTTCCTGGCCCTGCCCGACCACGTCCAGGTCTACCCCGGGCACGGCTCCGGCAGCGCCTGCGGCAAGGCCTTGGGCGCGCTCCCCGCCACCACGGTCGGATACGAGCGCCTCAATGCCTGGTGGGGCCCCTACCTGCGGGACGGGGACGAGAAGGGCTTCATCGACGAGCTCCTCGACGGCCAACCCGACGCGCACGCCTACTTCGCCCGGATGAAGCGCCAGAACAAGGAGGGGCCAGCGGTTCTGGGACCGCTGGAGGCACCGGCCGAACTCGCGGGGGACGAGGTCAGCGCGCTGCTGCGCGAGGACGCGGTCGTCTTCGCCGACACCAGGCCCCACACCGAGGTGCACCAGGGCACCGTGGCCGGGGCCCTGAACATCCCCGGGCCCGCCAAGGCCGCGAGCTTCGGGGCCTGGGCCTACGACCCGGAGACCGAGAGCCGCCCGCTGGTGCTCTTCGCACCCGACGGGGACACCGCACGGGAGGTCCGCGACCACCTGCTGCGCGTGGGCATCGACCGCGTCAGCGGCTACACCGCCACCCTGGAGGGCCTGCCGGTGACCGTGCCGCCGGTCATCGCCCCTGCGGATCTGGAGTCCTCCGGTGCCGTGCTCGTCCTGGACGTGCGCGACAAGACCGAGCACGCCTCGGGACACATCCCCGGCTCACGCCAGCTCAGCGCCGGCCGGGTCCTGTGGCACCTCGACGAACTGCCCTCCGAAGGCACCATCGTCAGCTACTGCCAGGCCGGGGCCCGCAACTCCGTCGCGGCCAGCGCCCTGCGCCGCGCCGGATACGACGTGGTCGAACTCGACGGCAGCTACACCGGCTGGGCCGCGTGGGAGCGAGGCCGGGGCTCCGCGGCCGGAACCGCCTGAGCGCTCCGCCCGCAGCGGCCGTGTCGACAGCCGATCCAGGCCGCGATCCCAGCCGTGAAAAGAGTGAAGTATGGACTTGTACCTGATCCTCGTCGTGGGCCTCGCCGTGGTGGTGGGGCTCGCGCTCGGACTGCTCGGAGGGGGCGGGTCCATCCTCATGGTCCCGCTGCTCGCCTACGTCGCGGGAATGGCCCCGGAGGAGGCCATCGCCGCCTCCCTGTTCGTCGTCGGCACCACGTCGCTGATCAGCGTTTCCACCCACGCGCGCCGGGGCAGCGTGCGCTGGCGCACCGGTCTGGTCTTCGGTGCTTCGGGCATGGCCGGCGCCTTCCTGGGCGGCCTTGTGGGCGGCCGTATTCCCGGACCCGTCCTGATGGTCGCCTTCGCGCTCATGATGGTCACCACCGCCGTGGCCATGATCCGGGGGAGGAAGGCCCCGGCAGGCGGTGAGGGTGCGCGGGGCACGGACCTGCCCCCGGCCAAGATCGTCCTGGAGGGTCTGGCCGTCGGGGCGGTCACCGGGCTCGTCGGCGCCGGCGGCGGCTTCCTCGTCGTGCCCGCCCTGGCCCTGCTCGGCGGTCTCGGCATGCCGGCCGCCGTGGGGACCTCGCTGCTGGTGATCGCCATGAAGTCCTTCGCCGGACTCGGCGGCTACATGACGGCGGTGAGTCTCGACTGGCCCCTGGTCGGAGCGGTCACCATCGCGGCCGTCGCGGGATCGTTCCTCGGCGCGCTCCTCACCCCGCGGATCCCCGAGGCCGCACTGCGGAGGGGCTTCGGCTTCTTCGTCCTGGCCATGGGCGTCCTCGTGCTCGCCCAGGAACTGCCCGCGCCCTGGGGCCCCGCCGTCGCGATCGCCGTCGCCGTCCCCGCCGGGCTGGTCCTGCTGTGCCGTCTGGCCGGGGCGCACTGCCCGCTGCCGCCGTCCCTGCGGCTGGCCGCCTAGCGGGCCGGACGCCCCGACCGAGCCGCTAGGGCCTCGCCGCCCGCGCGCAGCCACGCGATGCAGTTGGCGGCGGCCCGCTCGGTGTCCAGGACCATGCGGTGTCCGGCCGCCGGTGTGCAGGTGGGTCCGGGTGCCGGGGACCGTCTTCCCGATCGCTTCGATGAGGTGGCCGAGCGGGGCCCGGCCGCTCCCGGCGTCCGTGCGGGCGGTCAGTCGGCGGACAGCTCCAACAGGCGTTCGGCGACCTGGACGAGATCGGCACCGGTCACGTCGGGTGCGGTGAAGACGTCGCCGTAGCGCCCTTCCAGCCGTGCGCACCAACCGGCGAGGCAACCCGCGCGTTTGGCCCCATGGCAGTCCCAGGCGTGCACCGCGACCAGCGCCATGGCACCCGGCGGCGTTCCCAGCTCCTCGGCCGCCGCGCGGTAGACGGAGGGTGCGGGTTTCCAGGTGCCGACCCGCTCCGCGGTGACCACCCGGTCCACGTAGCGTGTCAGGCCCGCCTGCTCCAGACAGTACGCCGTGTTCTCCGTGCTGCCGACGGTCAGGCAGCCGACGCCCAGCCCGGCCTCGGACAGCCGCCGCAGCGCAGGTTCGGCGTCGGGGTGCGCGGGCAGGCGGCTGAACCCCTCCAGGACGTGGTTGATGGCCTCCTCGGACGCGGTGTGTCCGGTGTCGGTGCGCAGCGCCTGCCGTGCTACCGACCCGAACTCCCCGAAGTCCCCGGTGAGGGCCAGAGCCATCGAATCGCGTTGGAAGCGCATGAACCACGGCTCCAGCAACCGTCCGGGCTGGCCGATCTCCTCCAGCCGCGCACGGAGCGGATCCAGGTCCACCAGGGTTTCGAGCACGTCGAAGGCGACGGTGCTTGGGCGTGTGGACATGGGACCTCCCTCGAACCGTGATTCCCGTTCTGACCGGTTCCCATAGGGGGGCCGTGGGCAAAGAATCCATGGCTGCGGCCAGGGCGGGAGGCGCGCTCCCAGGCCCCGTGGACCAAGGAAGGAGGTGAGGGATCGGTGTCCGCGAGCCGAGAAGGGGGGAGGCCCCGGCTGACGGGTCGGGGGCCCGGCGGAGACCGGGTGTGACTGGGCCGTGTCCCGCTCGCCTCCCCGCCTGCCAGCGCCCGTACAGGACGCCTGGCGGCGCGGTAGGCCTCCAGAACCCCGTGGGTGCCCCCGCCGCCCCTGGTGTGCGGTACCGCGTCCAAGAGACAGCCCTTGGGTGCGAGGACCGCACCTGATCGGCACCGCCGTGGCGTAGCGGAGTCGGGAGGGGCCGTCTCCGCTACGCCCTTGTCCGGCGTGGCCCCGGCGGTCGGGCCGTCTCACGGCATCGGGGCCGCCCGTCTCTCCAAGGCCCGCAGGAGGGCGGAGTTGGAGGAGACGACCCTCAGCCCCCGCGATCTGCGCAGCCGCTCCGCCGCGGTGAGGCTGGCGAAGCCGCCGCCGGGGACGAGCACGGTCCCGATGCCCGGCCCCAGCCGCCGTAGAACCTGGAGTTCGAGCTCGGCCTGGTCCACGGCGAAGCGCGCGCCCCGGTCGAAGAGGTCGGGGCGCGCGATACCGTCCCACTCCGGCGGCAGCTCGAAGCGGATGACCTGTCGCACCGGCACCGGGACGTAGGCGCTGATGGCCTCCAACGTGCCGTCGCTGAACCACGGCGGTGCCACCACGGCGATCCCGCCGCCACCGGCTCCGGCCAGCTCCTCCCGGATGGCCTGGCCCGCCGTGACCGTGGGGACCCCGCCGGACAGCTCTTCGACGTGTGCGCTGAAGGCGGTGTCGAACGCCGTTCCCCCGAACACGCTGCTGCTGGTGAAGCAGTAACCCAGTGCGTGCACGCCCAGGTCGCCCAACTGGCGTACGGCGGTGTCCAGCCCGGTCCCGGAGAGGAGCTCCGCCAGGTCCAGGCCGGTGAATTCGGTTCCGAAGGGACGCGGTGTCCAGAACCGCGCTGTGTGCACACTCGTGTCGGGTCCGGCCGAACGCCAGATCTCCGCTTCGGGGACGGGATCGTTGTGGATGACGAGTATGCCGAGTCTCGTCCTCACCGGTGGGCCTCCATGACTCGCTGCCCTTCCCGGCGGCGCAGGACCAGCGGGGAGATGAACATGCCCGCGGCGGCGAAGGCGGCCGTGAGGCCGAACGCCCACCGGAACTCCGTCCCTGCCGGATCAGTGCCCAGGATGATGGTCAGCAGGGCCACCGTGACCGCCGCCGACAGGTACTGGGAGGTGGTCATGAGCGCTCCGGCGGTGCCCTGGTGCCTTTCGGGAACGTCCCTGGTTCCGATGACGAACATGGAGGTGTAGATGACCCCGTGGCCGAACCCGCTCAGCAGCAGGCCGGGCAGCAGGTGCGTGGTGTAGGCTCCCGATCCCAGCATGGCGGCGAGCAGCACCAGGCCGACGAGGCTGATCAAAAAGCCCGCCGTCATGGTCGTCCCCGCGCCGACGCGTTCAACCGCGCGGCCCGCGGCCATGTTCCCGAGGGTCACCATCACGGCCAGCGGTAGGAAGCCCAGTCCCGCCTGGAGCGGCGTGAAGCCCTCCAACTCCTGGAGGAGGAGCGTGACCAGGTAGAACTCCGACCCCACGCTGGCCATGTACAGATAGGTGGCCACCACGCCCGCTCCGAGGGAACGGGTGCGGCGCAGTGACCGGTCGACCATCACGTTGTCGGACTTCATCTCGTTGGCGAGGAAGGCCGCGCCCAGGACCACCGCTACCAGACACGCGACCCCGGCGTACACGCCCGAGGCCTCCGGATCCGCCACCAGTGTCAGGCTGACGACCAGGGCCAGGAGCGCGCCGGTCCCCACCGTCGCGGCGGGCAGGGGGACACGTCCGCTCCTCTCCCCCCGGGAGGCCGCGACGAGCCACAGCAGACCGCCCGCGGCGGCCAGCAGGGTCAGGGGGACGTTGATGAGGAACGTCCAGCGCCATGAGATCTCGGTCAGGACTCCGCCCAGGACGGCGCCGACGGCGAGACCGGAGGCACCGATCGCACCCCAGGCGGCCAAGGCCCTGGACCGGGCCGGACCGGCCGCGAAGGTCGCACTGATGAGGCCGATGGTCGCCGGTTGCAGGAAGGCGGCCGACAGGCCCTGCACACCCCGGCTGATCAGAAGGGCGACACCTTCTTGGGCGAATCCGCCCAGGGCGCTGGCCGCACCGAAGACGACGACTGAGACGAGGAAGACCCGCTTCGCGCCGACCCGGTCGCAGACGCGTCCCCCCACCAGCAGGAGGCCGGCGAACAGGAGGGCGTAGGCGCTGACGATCCATTGGAGTACGGAGGACGAGAGGCCCAGGTCGGCCCCGACGCTGGGCATGGCGACGTAGATGATCGAGTAGTCCAGTGCGATGAGGAACTGCGCCAGGCAGAGGACAGCGAGTGCGCCGATCGCCTGGGGAGTTCCCGTGGACCTGAGAACCGTGTTCATTGAGTCACTTTCCTGGCGGTTTCCATGGACGGACCGTGCAGATGCCCGGCGAGTTCGGTGACGGTGGCCGCGACGAACCCGGCGCCCGCCGAGAGCAGCGTGTCGGCGTCGGCCACACCCCAGCCGACCCCGACCACCGCCATCCCGGCACCGACCGCCATGGCGACGTCGTCGGGGGAGTCGCCCACGACCAGGCACTCCCCGGGTGCCAGCCCGAGGGACTTCGCGGCGAGCAGTGCGGGGTCCGGGGCCGGCTTGCCGCGGGGAGCCAGGTCGTGCCCGACCACCAAGTCCGGATGGCGGTCCAGCCCCGTGGCCTCGAGCAGTTCGTGGGCGCTCCGGGTGATCTTGCTGGTGACCACCGCGATCCTGACCCCCTCCGCGGCCAGGTCCGTCAGCAGGTCCCGGATACCCGGGAACACCAGCGACGACGCGGCGGCCCGGCTGCGGCGGGCGAAGGACGCACGGAAGAGCGCCTTGGCCTCCGCCCACACCGCCTCGTCCCCCTGCGGGATGAGGCGGGGAAGGATCGTGTCGAGCGGTTTGCCGATGAGGCCGCGGGCCTCGGTCGGCAGCGGCACCGCGCCGTGAGGAGCGCAGGCGTCGTGGAAGGCGGCCAGGATCACCGAGGGCGAGTCCACCAGCGTGCCGTCCAGGTCCAGGAGAACACCGCGTACGCGGCTCATGACCGCACCACCGGCCCCACGGGCACGGCGGAACGGGAGGCGGCCTCCGCCACCGCGAACCGGGCGGCCAGGCGGGTCGTGGACTCCAGGACCGCGCGGTTGACCCGGGAACTGCGTCCGTCCGTCGCTTCGGTGAGGGCCGACAGGACGAACGGGGTGAGCGCCGGCCCCCTCGCACCGGTCGCCCGGGCCTCGTCCAAGGCTTGCTCCACCATCGTGTTGAGCAGCTCGGCGTCGATGCTCCACTCCTCCTCGATGGGGTGGGTGACCAGGACGGAGGAGCCGGAGACCGTCTCCCAGTGCCGGTGCGCGACCGCGGCCAGGTCCCCCAGGTCGTCGATCCGGTGGGGGACGGGCTGTCCCGTACTGCGCGTGTAGTAGCCGGGGAAGTCGTCGGAACGGTATCCGATGACGGGCACCCCCACGGTCTCCAGGTACTCCAGCGTCAGGGCGGGGTCGAGCAGGGACTTCGCCCCGGCGCAGACGACTGCCACCGGCGAGCGTGTGAACTCGGTCAGGTCGGCGGAGACGTCGAAGGAGACCTCGGCGCCCCGGTGCACACCTCCGATCCCCGCGACCGCGAACACCCTGATCCCCGCGGCGACCGTGCCGATGAGGCTGGAGGAGACCGTGGTACCGCCGGTACGGCCGCCGTGCAGGGCGACCGCCAGGTCGCGGGTGCTGATCTTCCCGCTGCCCGCCGCTTTGGCGAGGCGTTCCAGCTCCGCGTCCGCGACCCCCACGCGCAGGACGCCGTCGATCACCGCGACACGGGCGGGGACGGCCCCCTCCTCGCGTGCGCACTGGTCCACCGCCAAGGCGGTCTCCAGGTTGTTCGGGTAGGATCCGCCCGCGACCACGGAGGTCTCCATGGCGACGACCGGTCCCCCGTTCTCGACGGCCGCGCGGACCTCGTCAGAAATGGTGACGGTCGACCGTTCGGTTCCGATCATGTCCACTCCTCTCACTCTCCACGCTCACGGCGGGCATCATCGGCCAGCGACCCTTGGACGGTCACCAGTTCCGGGCCGACGAGTTTGGGATGGTTGGCGGCGATACCGCCGACCACGGTGTCGTAGGGGAAGTCGTCGTACTCTCCGCGCCACCGGACGAACTCCATGTGGCGTCGGCCCCGGGTGTCGAAGGGGTGGTAGTAGCTGTCGTTGCGGCCGTCGAACTCCAGCGGCCGGATGCCGTAGAGGCGGCACAGCAGGGTGTTGAAGACGGGGGTCGCGCGGATCCAGGTGCCGTCGATCCGTACCGACACCAGGGCGTGGAAGGTGAAGAGGTCGTCCCCCATGAGGTCGAGAAGGCGTTCGGACGCCAGGTGGTTGCGCACGTCCCCGTAGACCAGGCGCGTGGGGAGGCCCACCGCGCGGGCGGCGGCCGCGTAGACGATGGACTTGTGGACACAGAACCCCTGGCCGCGTCTGAGCACGCTGGAGGCGCGGACGCCCTCCCGGCTGAGGTCGGCGTCGTAGACCTCGTACCGGATGCCGTCGCGTACGGCGTCGTGCAGGCGGACGGCCATCTCGCGGGGTGGAGCGTCCTGGTCGGGCAGGACCCGGTCGACGAACTCGCGCACCTCGACACTCCGGTGGTCGAGGAAGTAGGTCGGATCCGTCAGTGTGTGGGTCTCGGTCATGGTGGTCCTCCGGTCACAGGCCCAGGGCCTTGGCGATCTTCTGCCGCTGCACGGCGTTGGATCCGGAATAGATGGGGCCGCTGAGCGCGTCGCGCACCCCGATCTCCATCCCGGTGTCGGTGAGTACGCCCTCGCCGCCGAACAGTTCGACCGCGGCCTGGGCGGTACGGATGTTGGCCTCGCTCGTGAGGATCTTCGCCACCGCCGTCTCCGCGGTGGCTCTGTGCCCGGCGGAGACGGCCTCCCCCGCGCAGTGGAGGGCCTGGCGAGCGGTCTGGGTTGCTATGTGCATCTCCACGACGGTGTTGCGCACCTCCTGGAAATCGGAGAGGGGGCGGCCGAACTGGCGCCGGGCGCCGACACGTTCCACGACCCGGTCCAAACGGTGGCGCATCTCGCCCACGTTGATGACGAAGGCGATCAGGATCTCCCAGGTCATCACGCGGTCGAGTATCAGGAATCCGGTCCCCACACCGCCGATGACGTTGGCTCTGGGGACACGGCACCCCGTCATGCGCAACCGTCCGAAGGGGGAGGTCCGCAGGGTGGTCTTGTCCAGCGGCGGACCGAAGTCCGCACCGGGTGCGTCCTTCGGGACGAGCACGGCGCTCAGGCCGAGCGGTCCGGGTGTGTCGGAGGTGCGGACGTAGACGACCGCCAGGTCGGCGACCGGTCCGTTGGTGACATAGGTCTTCAGGCCGTTCAGTTCGATGTGGTCGCCGTCGAGGCGGCCGGTGGCGGACATGGCCAGCACGTCGGATCCGGTCTCGGGCTCGGTGATGGCGTGGCAGCCGATGGACGTCCCGGCGGCCACGGACGGAAGGTGGCGCCGCTGGAGTTCGGGGCCCGCGAAACCGCTGAGCGCGAACCCGGTACTGGCGAGGTGGGTGGCGGCGCTGAAGTTCAGCCCGGAGTCGCGGACGGTGTAGCCGAGGGTCTCGGCCATCTGCATGAGGTCGGTCAGGGAACAGGCGTGCCCGCCGACGTCCTCGGGCAGGCACGAGCCGAATAGGCCCGTGTCCGCCACCCGCTTCCAGGCGTCCCGGGAGAAGACCGCACCGCGGTCCCGTTCGAGGTGATCCCGGTTGATGGCGGGTGCGGCCCCTTCGATGCGCTCGCATATTCGGCTGGACGCCGTGTCCTTGTTTGGCGGCGGTGCCGCTGTCGTACTCACCATGCTGTGCACCTCCGGTCAGTAGGAGGAGAACTCGGTCGGTGCGAGGCTGTGCCGCTCATCGCCCCGGAGCGGGGGGTTGAACACGCTGACGAGTTCCAGGTCCTCGTCCTCGCCGGCGATCAGCAGATGGGGGTCGTGCTGGTCCAAGGCGTAGAGGACGCCGGGGGAGAGGTCGATGCGCATACCGCCGTCCCTGCTCTCGACCAGCCCGCTGCCCGCGATGCAGTAGCACGCCTCCAGGTGGTTCGCGTACTGGAGCCTGGAGACGGTCCCCGCGCGCACCACGGTGTGCGCGACGGTGAACCCCAGGCCGTCGCCTTCTACGAGTAGTCGGTCGCTGGTTCCGTTTCCCCAGTCGACGCTCTCGGTCTTCTCACGGGAACGCTTGAACATGTCGTCTTCTCTCTCCTGGTCTCGTGAACGGGCGGATCAGGCCTGCTGCCCGGCGTGGGAGGTGATGAAATCCGCGATCGCGTCGATGGTGCGGAAGTCCGCGGGAGAGATCTCGATCTCGGTGACGGGGATGTCGAAGGAGGATCGGATCCACTCCACGAGTTCGAGGAGGGAAAGGCTGTCGACGACACTGTTGGCGAGGAGGTCGTAGTCGCTGGGAATACGCTCTCCCGCCAGGTCCGGTGCGTGGGCCGTCACGATGCGTTCCTGGATGCGGTCACGGAGGTCGGTGGTCATGTCGGCTGCCTTTCGAGGAGTCGTCGGATGGCGCTGTTCCGGTCGGTCTTTCCCGTGCCGGTCACCGGAAAGGGCTCCGTGGTGAGGAAGGTCCGGCTGGGCACAGCGGTGGGGCTCAGGGCTGAGGAGACGGCCGAGCGCAGGGCGAGGTTGGTCACGGCGGTTCCCGGTTCGACGCGTACGGCCGCGAGGAGCTCCCTGTCGCCGGAACCCCTGCCCCGTGCGGTGACCACGGCGTCGACCACACCGCTCTGGTGGCGCAGCACCGCCTCGACCGCGTCGAGGGACAGACGCGTACCGCGCACCTTGACCTGGCGGTCGCTCCGCCCGGTGAGGCGCAGCGTCCCGTCGGTGTCCGTGGCGACCAGGTCGCCCGTGGAGAACTCGCGCCGTCCCTGTACGGCGCGCCACGCGTCGTTCGGTGCGTTGACGTACCCGAGTGCCTGGAAAGGGGTGGACACGACCAGTTCACCGGTTCCGTCGACGCGGTAGCGGACTCCGTCGACGGGGTTGCCCAGCTCTCCGGCCGTCGCCCGGCGCAGGTCCAGGATGAAGCTGTCGTTGGTCTCGGTGCTGCCGTAGACGCTCCACAGTCCGGCACGGGGAAAGGCCGAGTCCAGGTCGGGCAGGGTCTCCAGGGGGTAGAAGTCACCTGTGGAGACCACCGTGCGGACCCGGGGCATGGGGGCTCGGGCACGGGCGAGGAGGGTGAGGACGACCGGTACGGCCTGGAGGAGGCTGATGCGGTGCGTTCGGGCCGCCGCGGCCAGGGCCGGGCCGTGGGTGAGGTCCTCCCGCGAGGCGAAGACGACCTGCCCTCCGGAGGCCAGGACCGCCCACACGTCCAAAGTGGCGATGTCGAAGTTGATCGGGGAGAGGCTCAGGGAGACCGTGTCGGCCCCCAGGGCGAACCGGGTACGGGCCCAGTGGACGAAGCGGTCGATGCCCTCGGGGTCGTGGGCGACGATCTTGGGACGGCCCGTCGAACCGGAGGTGGTGGTCCACAGGCCGTGCGCGTTCCGCAGCGGCCCGGAGCCACGGGTGAAGGATCGAAGGTCCCGGCTGATCCGGGAGGTGTACTCGGCCCCCGCGTCGTGGGGGATGAGCAGTGCGGGACGTCGGAACGTCTGGGCGGACAGGACGTCGATCACGGCCCGCCCGTCTCGGTCGGCGCGTACGACGCGGACGTCGTCGGGAGGGCCGCCGGTCACGGACGATCGCACCGCCGCGACCAGTTCCGCGTAGGTCGTGCTTCCACCGGCGAACCGTAACGCCACGGCTTCCGGTCGGTGGCGGGCGTGGTCTTGGATCGATGCCCAGACGGCAGGAGTAGCCACGGTTATCGGCTCCTCGGTTATGGGTCCAGGGGTATGCGTTCACAGATTCACGCGCTGAACGGTCTGTTCAGTGCAGTGCTGGGTTCGGTGTTCTGCCTGAGTCGAATGGCGGATACGAAGTTTTTTCGTCCGTCCACAGCAGAACATAGGCACTATCGCCACGGCTTGGCAATGCCATCGGAAAAAAATTCTCGGAGCTCGGTTCCACGTATGTGGGGAATCGAATCCCTGACCAGGGGATTCTCGTTTCCCCGGATGGTTCCCCGATCGTGTGCGGACGGGTGCTCAAGCGGTCCTTGAACGCGTCACCGGCCGACCAGGTGCGCCGGGGGAAGGCGTAAGGGCCGCTGTAGGCCCGGGCGGGGAAGTGTTTTCCCATTTCAGGGAAGTCTGATCGGCCAGAGGCGGCAGAGGGAAGCACGGCCGGGGTGCTGCTCTGGCAGCTTGGTGCCATTGCAGGAGGATGCCAGGAGATCGTGCTGACATCCTCTTCCCGAGCGTTGATCATTGAAATCGGGTGGTCGGCAGAGAGCACAGAATTGATGCCCGATCCACCCTTGGCGAAATCACAAAAAACACATGTAAAACCCAGTGTGCCGAGGCCCCGCCCGGCACGTATCAGGAGAGAGCGGCGTCATGGACAGGATCAGAAATTTCTTCCGCGTTGCGGTTGTCGCGGCCGTCGTCACGATGGGGTTCGGTACTCCGGCCCTCGCGCAGGCGGCCCCGGACTCCGTGGCCGGGGCGGCGTCCGCCTACCACGGGGGCGGTGCCGGATGGCAGTGAGTCCGGGAGGCGTCGCCGCCAACGCGCACCGGCGCCGGTCTCCGGTGCATCCGTCATAGGGAGAGCTGACTTGGTGAACTTCACGATTCTCGGTGCGCTGGAGGTACTGAGAGAGAACCGCGCGTGCACCCCCAAGGCGCCGAAGGTACTCCAGGTCCTGGCACTGCTGCTTCTGCGCGCGAACCGTCCGCTGCCCATGAGCGTCCTGGTCAGGGAGCTGTGGTGCGACGAGCCGCCGAAGAGCGCGGTGACGACGGTGCAGACCTACGTCTACCAGCTCCGCAAGGCCATCGAGTGCGCGGAGCCCTCCGGGGCCGGCCCCGAGCTCCTGGTCACCCGCGCCTCGGGATACCTGTTGCGGATCGCCCCCGAACAGTTGGACGCACTGGTCTTCCAACGGCTGCTGGGCGAGGGGCGTCGACTCCTGGAGGAGGGGCGGCCCGACGCGGCTTCCAAGCGCCTGGGTGAGGCACTGGACCTGTGGTCCGGCCCGTGTCTGGCACATGTCCCCCGCGGGCCGCTGATCGGCCCCCACACGGTCCGGTTGGAGGAACAGAAGCTGTATGCACAGGAACTGCGCATCCGGGCCCAGGCTTTGCTGGGACGTGACCGGGAGTCGATCGGCGAACTGCGGGCCCTGGTGATGGAGTATCCGCTGAACGAGTGGTTCCACTGCCAGCTCATCCGCGCGCTGAGCCGGGCAGGGCGCCGTGATGAGGCTCTGACGGCCTATCGGTGGCTGCGGCTGGCCCTTGTCGAGGAGCTCGGTCTGGAGCCCTCGCACGAACTGCAGAGTCTGCACCAGGAGGTGCTCGGTGCGAGTTCGGCGTCCCCCGCCCGTCGACTGCGGCCCCGCGCTCGGCGGAAAGTCCCCATCTCCCTCACGGCCGAGTGAACCCCGCGGCGGGGCCATCCGGCGTTCAGATCACGTCCTCCCCCTCCGTGGCCCCGTCGAGGGAGGACGTATCGATCCAGCCCAGAGCGGTCGCGAGTACACCGGCCTGGAAACGGCTCCGTGCGCCCAGCCGTCGACTGAGGTCCGCGGTGATCCGCCGCGCCGTGCGCACCGACACCCCGAGCCTGCGGGCGATGGTCTCGTCGGTGCTGCCCTCCGCCAACAGGTTGACCACCGCCTGCTCCTGCGCGCTCAGGCCGTGGCGGCCACGTGGGGCACGGGATCCCAGCGGACTGGCCTCGCCCCACACGTACTCGTACAGGGACAGCAGGGCCGTGACGGCGCCGGAACCGCGCAGGACCAGGGCACTCGCGGCGGAGTCGTCGGGGTCGGTGGGGATCAGGGCGATGGTGCGGTCGAAGAGGACCATCCTGGTGGGCAGGGTCGGTACCGTGCGGATCCGGGCGCCGAGGTCGGCCAGACGCAGGATGTGCCGGAGCGTCTTAGCGTCGTTCATCACGCTGTCGAGGTAGATGTCGCGCAGTTCGATCCCTCGTTCGAGCAGCATGCGGTCCAGGGGAAGGCTCGCCTCCAGGTTGTCCTGCGTCTGCGCGCCTCCGTCCGCGAACGTCCAGACCGAGTGGCGGCATTCGTGCGCGAACTCCTCGATCCGCAGCCTGATCGCGTCGATTCCGTGGAGCTGCTCGATGTCCATGGCGATGCGGATGCGGTGGCTCTCCTCGAACTCGGAGATCAGCCGGGTGATGGCCGAGCGTGCGTTGGCCAGCTGCTGCTGCCGTTCCAGCAGGTCGGCCTCCTGCTGCCACAGCAGCGATTGCAGTCCGAATTCGGGCCGTACCAGGACCAGTTTCTCGGGCTGTTCCCACGAACGCCGGACCAGGGACAACCGGGCCAGCTCGTCGAGCGCCGCCCGCACGCGTTCCACGGGCCAGCCCAAGAGGTGCCCGAGGTCGCTCACACCGGCGCGGGGTTCGGCGAACATCGCGCGATAGACACTCACCGCGTCTTGACCGATTCCGATCGATCCGAGCACGGCCCTCCTTCAGCTGGTTCTTCCCCGCCTGTCCCCTGAGCCGCGCGACACGGCGAACACACCGTCACGTCGGTACGAAGACGCGGCCTTCGGAACTCCCGTCGTAATTGTGGTGCCCACTGGGCTTACCGGCAAGAGGACTTCACGGTCGGTCCGGAGTAAGAATCAACCCCGCCACATCTCCCAGGTGGGGTAATAGTGCCTTGATGAACAGGGGGCGAATACGATGAGAATCGTGTGCCTGCGATTGCTCGTTCACGATCCGTTTCCTCCGCGGAGGGTCAAGGAGGCGGTGTACGCACGCTCCGTTCCAGAGGACATGCTGGAGCACCTCTACGTCGAAATGTGCTCCGAACGGGCGGAACTCGTTTTCTTCCTCCACGAGGATATCGGGGACGGTGCGACGGGGGCCGTTCTGCGCCTGTGGGGGAGTGTCGCCCGTGGGATACCGCAGCTGGGGTCGTGGGTCGTGTTGGACGATATTACCATGAGGCCCATTGACCCCTTCTGACCCCCGATCGGCGACCGTGCCGCAGTAAATTCGCACCGGGCCGCGTTGTCGCGCGATACGCACCTCGGCCCGACCCAGTGCGGTACAGGATCGGGGGCCGCCAGGTCCCGGGCTCCGGGCCGGGGGGCCGTTCCCGAAACCCGTTCTGTTCGCGTGTACATGGTGCGGTGGCCACTTACTGAGAGGGATTTCACGGAAATCAGGCAGCGGGATGAGGGGATCAGATCCGGGATCTGGTTCCTTGGGAAGGTCTTGTGGGTCTGTTTTCGGCCTTCTCGGTCCTGTGCGTGTCCCTTCCCCCTTCGTCGCCGCACCGGGGCCGTCGAAATTGCGCACTCTCTTGGCCGCGCCGGTGCTTCACGCGAAACCGGCCGGTGCCGAGGCCGAGTACGGCCTCTACCACAGCCTCCTGGCCGGTAGGCGCATCCTGTTCCTGCTGGACGACGCCCGTGACAGCGAGCAGACCCGCACCCGGGGCGTCCTCCTGTGCCGCGGCGGTCACCAGAGGCAGCCGTCCGCAAAGGCTCCTGACCGCTGACGGGGTACGCACACGCCGGAGGCGACCAGGCCCCCGGTCCACTGACCTTCCTGGCCGAATCGACGGCCGACGACTGTTACATGGCGCACGCGTATCCATTCAGCGGCAGTGCCAGCACTTTTCTCGTCGAAGGCCGGACGGTGCTCACGCCGACCGGCCTTACAGCTCTTTTCGGTCTTCCTGTACACCCTGATCCGCTGCGGGACAACTCCACCTGGCGGAGATTCCGAAAACGGACGACACGACCATGGCCCCGCAGTAACATTCCACTGGTCGGCGGCTCGATGCATACGGTTCATTACTCGATCGGCGGTGGTGTGCACATGGTTTTCGAAGATGCCTTGGTTTGAGTGGAAATCCTGGGGAGCGCCAGCGGTCTCACCCAGGCGCTTTCCGGGTACGAGGAGACCCGTCGGCCGGCCGTCGAGCGGTTTCAGAGGCTCGGCAGGGCCAGCGCTGACTGGTTCGCCCGGGTCGGCGATGTCTTCGACCTTCCGCTGAGCCGTTTCTCGGCCAGCCTCTTGACGCGAGGAGGACGCTTCGGGGGCGGCGGGACGTGATCCGTGCCGTGACAGCCCTGCCCGGAGCCACCGGAACTGTGAGGGCCGCCGGGCCCGTAAACGAACAAGCAGAATCCATGGAAGAAGGTTGGAAACGGTGAACAGTGCGAGGCCGTCACTCGTTGTCCACGGTGCCCGTGCCAACAACCTGAACGGTGTCACCGTGAGTGTTCCCTCACCGGCGCTGACAGTGGTCACCGGAGTATCCGGATCGGGAAAGTCGTCACTGGTCTTCGAGACGATCGCCAAAGAATCACAGAGGCAGCTCAACGAGGTCTTCCCGCTTTTCATTCGGAACCGGTTGCCGAAGTTCGAGCGCCCTGATTTCGAATACATCGAGAACCTCGCACCGGCCATCGTCGTCGATCAGCGCGCCCTGGGCCGCAACGCGCGCTCCACGGTCGGCACCCTCACCGAGGTTCAGCCGATGCTGCGTGTCCTGTTCTCCCGGCACGGAAGTCCGAGCGCGGGCGAGTCGACCGCCTACTCGTTCAACGCACCGGAGGGAATGTGCCCCGAGTGCGAGGGGCTCGGCCAGGTGATGAGCCTGGACATCGACCGGCTGCTGGACCGGTCCAAGTCACTGAACGGGGGAGCGATCCGGCACCCCAACTTCGCGGTCGGCACGAACTACTGGAAGCGCTACGCGACCGCCCACTTCCACGTCGAGCAGCCCAGTCCCCGCCTCGGCGAGCCATTGTTCGACGCCGACCTCCCGCTGGAGGAGTACTCAGAGGAGAAACTGGAGCTGCTGCTGCACGGCGGCGGTTTCCGGACCGATCGGCTCGACGACCTCGGCAACGTCGCGGTGAACGACTACGAGGGGCTAGTGGACCGGTTCACACGGCGGTTCATCAAGCCCGGCCTGGACTCGCTCAAGGCCAAGGAGCGCAAGCACGTCGAGAAGGTCGTCGACATGGCGGTCTGCTCCGCCTGCGGGGGCACACGGCTCTCCCCGGCGGTCCTTGACTCACGCATCGACGGACACAACATCGCCGACCTGTCGGCGATGCAGGTGACCGAACTGCTGGACACGCTCGTCGCGATGGAAGCCGCGATCGGCGACGCCTCACTTCTGGCGCCCCCGATCGCCGCGCTGCGGCGCATGGAGACGGTCGGGCTCGGTTACCTCTCCCTCGACCGCTCCTCCCTCACCCTCAGCGGCGGCGAGGGGCAGCGGCTCAAGACCGTACGCCACCTCGGGTCGAGTCTGACCGGCATGACCTACGTGTTCGACGAACCCACCACCGGCCTGCACCCGCGTGATGTCGAACGGCTGGTCGCGCTGCTGTACCAGTTGCGGGACAAGGGCAACATCGTCCTCGTGGTTGAGCACAACCGCGCGGTCATCGAAGCCGCCGACCACGTGATCGACATCGGTCCCGGCGCGGGCAAACACGGCGGATCGGTGGTGTTCGAGGGAACGCCGACCGAACTCGCTGCGAGCGGCACCGCCACAGGCAGAGGGCTGCGCGAGCAGCTCCCGCCGTCCAGGGCGCGCCGCTTCGACTCCCACCTTCCGGTCCGGTCGGCCCGTCTGCACAACCTGCGCGACGTCGATGTCGACTTCCCCCTCGGTGTCCTCACCGCCGTGACCGGGGTCGCAGGGTCGGGGAAGAGCTCGCTGACCACGCAGGTGCTGCCCCGGCAGCACCCCGGCGTCGTCGTCATCGACCAGAGCGCGGTCGGCATCAACCCCCGCTCGACCCCCGCGACCTACGCCAAGGTCTGGGACCACATCCGCCGCGAATTCGCGCGCGTGCACCGGGTCAAACCCGGACTGTTCAGCTTCAACGCCGAGGGGGCCTGCCCGACCTGCAGGGGGCGTGGCACCGTGACCAGTGACATGGCCTACCTCGACCCCGTCACGGTCACGTGCGAAACGTGCGGGGGCAGCCGCTACCACCCCGACGCGTTGCAGTACCGGTTGTACGGCCGCACGGTCACCGAGCTGCTGGAGACGACCGTGGAGGAGGCCGTCGAGCAGATCGGCGGTGTGGTCAGGGAGCGGCTGAACGCCTTCGTGGACGTGGGGCTGGGCTACCTGACCCTCGGCCGGTCGCTGTCCGAACTCTCCGGCGGCGAGCGGCAGCGTGTGAAGCTTGCGAGTCGGCTCACCGACAACGGGCGGATCTTCGTCTTCGACGAACCGACCTCCGGACTGCACATGGCCGACGTACGCAACCTGGTCGCCCTCTTCCACCGGATCATCGACGCGGGCAACACGGTGATCGTCATCGAACACGACCTCGACGTCGTGCGGCTCGCCGACTGGGTGGTCGACCTCGGCCCGGGGGCGGGCCATGACGGCGGCAGCGTCGTCTTCACCGGACGGCCGGAGGATCTGGCCGCCGACCAGGACAGCCTGACCGGACGGTATCTGGCCAAGGAGCAGAGCTGACCGGATGAGCGAAGCCGAACAGATCCGGGAGGAAGCAGGGGCAATGCTGCCGACGGACACGTCCGGACCACCGGCGCCGTCACCGCGGAGGCGATCGCCGACGGTGTGGGGAGCCTGACGTACGGGGAACCGGACGAGTGCACCGACCGGATCGCCCGTGCCCTCGTCGCCCGCGGCCTGCGAACGGGGCAGTCCGCGGACGTTTCGCGCCGCCCCGGACCCGGCCCGCTGGCTGGAGGCGGGCTCCTTCGAGGAGCGCGTCGCCGCGCTGGAGGCCCAGCAGTGACTCCAGCAGACGGTGCTCCGCAGCAGCGGCGTCCTCTCGGCGAAGGAACTGCTGTCCGCCGAGGATGCCGTACCCGGCGACGCCGGGTGGGCCGGTGAGCCCCGCTCGGCGTGGACCCAGTAAGGCCTGAGCCCGGAGTACGTCCGCGTCGTCGCCCACCGCGAACGGGCCGGGGCGCTCAAGTGTGTCCAGGCGGTGATCGCTCTGGCAGGGCGTCGGGTGAGCGTGGTGTGGGCGCTGCTGCGGGACGGGCGGGTGTTCCCCCTCGGCTCCACCGGCCCCACGGGCGGCTTGACAACTTCATGGAGACGCCCCCGGACCACGGTTCCCGGTCCGACCGTCCTCCGCGGAGGGGCGTGGGCAAAGTTCGTGTTTCCCAGGGGGAGCGTGTCCACCGGGTGGGGGAGACCGGGAGGTGGGTAGGGCTTCCTGTGCGGCGTCCGCCGCGGTGTCCGCGAGTGGAGACGAGGGGGAGGTCATGGCTGCCGTGCTCACGGGCCGCCGGGTCGCGATCCTGGCGGCGGACGGAGTGGAACAGGTCGAACTCGTCGAGCCGAGGAGGGCTCTGGAGGAGAGGGGCGCACGGACGGAGCTGGTCTCGCTGCGCGAAGGGACCATCCAGGCGATGAACGGCGACATCGAGCCCGCCGACCGCTTCACAGTGGACCGGCGGGTCTCGGAGGCGGGAGCGGACGACTTCGACGCCCTGGTGGTGCCGGGCGGGACCGTCAGCCCCGACCACCTGCGCAGGGACGGCGACGCGATGCGTTTCGTGCGCGGGTTCGCGGACGGGGGTAAGCCGATCGCCGCGATCTGCCACGGGCCGTGGGCCCTGCTGGAGGCCGGGGTGGCCGAGGGGCGCACGGTGACGTCCTACCCGAGTCTGCGCACCGACCTGCGCAACGCCGGGGCCGTGGTCGTGGACGAGGAGGTCGTCACCGACCGCGGGGTGACCACCAGCCGCGACCCCGGGGACCTGCTCGCCTTCTGCGAGCGGATCGTGGCGGAGATCGAGCACGCTTAGGTGCGGGGAGGCCGCGCGTGATCCGGTGACGGACCGGAAGGCCCGGGGCGCGTCAGCGCCGACCGCGGCCCCGGGGCCCGCAGACACCTCTGCCCGTGCTCCCGCCACCCAGCGAAAGCAGTCTGAGGGGAGTGCACGCCGGTGCCGCACGCCCTCTGTCTGGACGAGGCGGCGCGGTGGCCGACGCCGAACGCCGTCATGCTTCGGGTCGGTCAGCAATGGAATCAGTTGTGGATGATACAAAACGTCTGATCGGTTAGAGATAATCACGTCTGACCGGTTTTTGGTGGGAGATTCGCTTTCATTTTCCATCGAAGGTCTTTGCTGTCTCACGGTTCACTGGAGAATCACGGGTGCGCTCTGTTCATTCGGGCATCAACTTTCGGCGGCTCTATTGAATCGATCCCGGGTCGGGTCTAGTCTTCGAACCGGGTCGGCAGTCCGGCCGCATCGGCGGTTTATTTTCGTCGGTTCTGTTTTCGGGGTTTTTCGCTCGGGGGGAGGGTCCGGGTGCATGATCCGTTCCCCTTCTTTCGTTAGTTGTTTAATCTCCTGATGTTCCGGTGTTTTGCTTCAGGGGACTCCGCCTGTTGTCTGCGGTGTACTTCAAGATCTCCTGATCTGCGGTTTCGCAATTCCGTTGTGTTTCTTCGTGCAAAGGTGGTGGCTTCATGGCCCCCGACAGTTCGCAGCCCCGCGTCGATGAGGTGTGGTCCGAATGGACCCCCGAAGGGAAACTGTGGGTGACCGCCCACGGCGGGCCGGAGGGCGCGCAGCTCCAGGCGCAGTGGCCGGATGGGACGTGGGCGAGTATCGGTGACTTCCAGCGGGACGGTTCGTTCCTCAACCCGAACGTGCCACCCAGCTACATGTGGGAGAAGGACCTCCTGATCCTGCGCGTCCACAAGAACGGACAGTCCTCCGAGATCCAGAAGATCGTGGTGAGCCCCGCGCTCGTGGTTTCGCCCGCATGGATGTTCGAGGGCGGCGTATGGGTGAGTGCGCACGGCGGGCCGGAGGGCGCGCGTCTCCAGGCGCAGTGGCCGGATGGGACGTGGGCGAGTATCGGTGACTTCCAGCGGGGCGGCTCGTTCCTCAACCCCAGTGTTCCGCCCAGCTACATGTGGGACGAGGACACCCTGCGCCTGCGCGTCCACCGTGACGGGCTCTCCTTCCCGCCCCACCGGGAGGTCACGGTGCGCCCCCCGCTGGCCGAGGTGTGGGCCGCGTGGACGTTCGAGGGGAAGCTGTGGGTGAGCGCCCCCGGGGGACCGGACGTCGCCTACCTCGAAGCGCAGTGGCCGGACGGCAGGTGGGCGAGTATCGGTGACTTCCAGCAGGGCGGTTCGTTCCTCAATCCGAACGTGCCCCCCACCTGCATGTGGGACGAGGACACCCTGCGCCTGCGCGTCCACAAGAACGGACAGGCCTCCGCCGTCCAGGAGGTCACGGTGGCCGTGCTCACCGTGTCGGCGGTGTGGGACACCGAGGGGAAGCTGCGGGTGAGTGCGCACGGCGGGCCGGAGGGTGCGCGTCTCCAAGCGCAGTGGCCGGACGGCAGGTGGGCGAGTATCGGTGACTTCCAGCAGGGCGGTTCGTTCCTCAATCCGAACGTGCCCCCCACCTACATGTGGAACAAGGACACCCTGCGCCTGCGCCTTCACCGTGACGGGCTCTCCCTCCCGCCCCACCAGGAGATCAGGGTGCGCCCCCCGCTGGCCGAGGTGTCGGCGGTGTGGGACACCGAGGGGAAGCTGCGGGTGAGTGCGCACGGCGGGCCGGAGGGTGCGCGTCTCCAGGCGCAGTGGCCGGACGGCAGGTGGGCGAGTATCGGTGACTTCCAGCAGGGCGGTTCGTTCCTCAACCCGAACGTGCCCCCCACCTACATGTGGAACAAGGACACCCTGCGCCTACGCGTCCACGACGGCAGCCGGACCTTCGACGAGGTCGAGGCGACCGTCGACTTCCCGCAGCCCCGCATCCTGGAGATCGAACCGTCCCCTACGGCCGCAGCGGAGCGCAGGAGGCTCCAGCAGCGCCTCTACTACGCCGACTACCAGCCGACCGGCTACTACGTACCGGCGGGCCAGGGGATCACCATCACCGTCTACGGCGGCGCGTCGCGTATGGAGGCCCTGATCGGCACCCAGGGGCTCGCGGACAGGGACGACCCGGACCGGCAGAGCCCCGGCATGCGCGCGACCCCGCTCAAGCCCGGTGACAACAAGATCGCGGACCCCTACGGTGGCACCCTCCACATCCGCCACACCACGGAGTCCGGAGACGGGGACGCGGTGTGGATGACCGTGAGCGGCAACGCGCAGCCCGTCCCCTACTTCGTGCAGGGGCGGACCTCGGCCGACCAGTGGCACACCATGCTCGCATCGTCGAGGACCCCCGAAGTCGAGATGGTCAGCGACTCCGTCGTTGTCGCCGCGCTCCTGCCCACCGCGCGCGCCGTCGAGGGAGCCGACCCGGGCAAGACGCTCGCCGCCCACGACGAACTGGTGTCCATCCAGGAGGACATCAGCGGCCTCGACGGCTCCTCAGCCGTCCACGCCCGCCCCCGCCTGCGCATCTACGCGGTGGAATCGCGCGGCAGCTACAACCCGCACGCGACCACCGGATACATCGGACTACCCCACGGGCCCGCGGACGGGTACTTCATGAGGGCCCTGCTCACCGGGGAGGCGCTGAACTCGTGGGTCATGCTCCACGAGTACGGCCACCACTTCCAGCAGGACACCACCTACGGTGGCCCCGAGGGGATCATCGAGGTGTCGGTCAACCTGTACTCCCTCGCCGTCGGCCGCAAGCACCGCAACGAGTACACGGACGAACTCCCGCGGCGGTGGAGCGCCACCCAGTCCTACCTGAGCCGCACCCGCCCGGAGAAGAGCTTCCGGTCGGACCAGGTCGACACCATGGCGCTCTTCGAGCAGCTCAGGCTGGGGCTCGGCGAGGACTTCCTCCCCGAGTGGCACAGGCACGTCCGGGAGGAGCACTGCGGTACGGCGAGCGACCACGAGCGCAAGAAGTGCTTCGTCAGGTCGGCGTCCGTCGCCGCGCGGCTCGACCTCACCGAGTTCTTCGCCGACTGGGGCCTGCTCAAGGAGAGCGAGGAGGACATCTGGGCGGCCGTGCGCGGCCTGGGCCTCGGCAGGCCCGCCACCGACATGACGAAGATCGAACCCTACACGTGAGGTCCCTGCCGCTTGGGGGCGGGCCGGTGCCGGTCATGAGCCGGCACGGTGCCCGAACCTGAGAGGTCCCGTCCCGGTCCGGGGCGGGACCTCCCGGGCGGCCCGGGGGCCGGGAGCGGACGACCGGTCAGTAGTAGACCGCGAGCGGACCGTTCGGCCCCTCCACGACGGCCACCGGGGTCTCGAAGACCCGCGTGAGCACGTCGTCGGTCATGATCTCGTCCGGCGTGCCGAACTCGACGACGGAACCGTCCTTGACCGCGCAGATACGGTCGGCGTAGTGCCCGGCGAAGTTGATGTCGTGCAGCACGATCACGACCGTGCGGCCCAGTTCCTCCGCGGCCCGGCGCAGGTGCTTCATCATCTGCACCGAGTGCCGCATGTCGAGGTTGTTGAGCGGCTCGTCGAGCAGCACGTACTCGGTGTCCTGGCAGAGGACCATCGCGACGTAGGCGCGCTGGCGCTGCCCGCCCGACAACTGGTCGAGGTAGCGGTGCTCCAGGCCGGTCAGGTCCAGGAAGTCGACGGCCCGGCTGACGGCCTCCTCGTCGGCCGCGGTCAGCCGCCCCCGTGAATGGGGGAAACGGCCGAACGCGACGAGCTGTCGCACCGTGAGCCGGGTGACGAAGTGGTTCTCCTGGCGCAGGATCGAGACGACCTTGGCCAGGTCCTTGGAGGCCGTCCTCGCCACGTCGTGGCCGGCGATGTCGATGGTGCCCTGGTCCGTTCCGAGCAGCCGGCCGATCATCGTCAGCAGCGTCGACTTGCCCGCGCCGTTCGGGCCGACCAAGGCGGTCACACCGCCCCGGGGGATCCGCAGGTCGACGGGGCCGATCACGACCTCGCCGCTGTACTCCTTGCGCACACCGGTCAGGGTGATCACAAGCGACCCTTTCTGAGGATGACGAACAGGAACACCAGCCCGCCCACGAGCTCGATGATGATCGAGACCACACCGTTGGCGTGGAAAATGTTCCGCATGACGAAATAGGCGCCGCTGAGGACGACGAAGCAGGTCAGCACCGATACGGGGAAGACGTACCGGTGGTCGTGGGTGTCGGCGCACTGGTAGGCCAGCGTCGCCACGAGGAAGCCCAGGAAGGTCATCGGTCCGACGAGCGCGGTGGAGACCGCCATCAGGATCGACACCAGGAACAGCACGCGCATGGTCTCGCGGCGGTGGTCCAGTCCCAGCCCCGTGCTGGCCTCACGCCCCAGCGCCATGGTGTTCAGACGCCGCGACCGAGCCCACAGCAGGGCGGTGGCGATCAGGCACAGCGGTACCGCGACCGGGAGGTAGGACGCGTCGGCGTTGGAGACGTTGCCGAACAGCCGTGCGGCCAGCACGTCGAACTCGCTGGGCGTGAGCAGCCGCCGCATGAACGCGGACACCGAGCCGAGGCCACCGCCGATGATGATGCCGATCAGCAGCATGATCTGCAGGTTCCCGTACCTGCCGGACAGCAGCCACCCGTACAGCAGCAGGGCGAAGGCGACCATGAGGGCGATCTGTAGCAGGAACTGCGGGACCCCCTGGACCGCCAGGATCCCGGCGACGCCCAGGAAGTACACCGCGGTGGTCTGCACGGTGATGTAGAGCGCCTCGAACCCCATGATCGACGGGGTGATGATGCGGTTGCCGGTGACGGTCTGGAAACTGATGGTGGCGACGGACTGGCAGATCGCGACCACGGCCATGACCACCAGGTTCGTGGCGCGCATCTCGGCAATGCGCCAGAAGCCGTCCGACCCCGCCGGCATCGGGTTGTCCCAGGCCAGCAGGCCGACAGCGAACCCTGCCGCGAGCACCGAGAGCACCACGACAACGGTCCGGTAGCGACGGCGGGCGCGCGGGGAGGCCAGGGGGCGCGAGGAGCGCCCCCTGTGCGGCGCGGTCGGGGGCTTGGTCACACGGGGAACACTCGTCTCAGCCACGGCGGCGCTGCCTCAACAGGAGAAGGACGAACACGGCGGCGCCGACGACCCCGAGGATGAGGGACACCGGCACCTCGAAGGGCATGATGACGGTCCGGCCGATCAGGTCGCAGACCGTGACGATCCCGATGCCCAGCAGGCACACCCACGGCAGGTTCGCGCGCAGGTCGTCACCGCGCATCATCGAGACGACGTTGGGGACGATCAGCCCGAGGAAGGGCAGGTTGCCCACGACCACGGTCACCACGCCCGTCGCTACGGCGATCAGCCCGGTGCCCAGCAGGATGACGCGGTTGTAGTTCAGCCCGACGTTGGTGGAGATCTCCTCGCCCAGGCCCGCGACCGTGAACCGGTCAGCGACGACGAACACCGCGACGGCGACCAGGGCCACGATCCACAGGAGTTCGTACTGGCCCCGTAGCACCGAGGTGAAACTGCCGGCGAACCACACACCGAGGTTCTGGAGCATGTCGGTCTGCAGTGCGACGAAGGTGGACACCGCGCTGACGACGGCGCCCAGCATGATGCCCACGATCGGCACGATGAGCGAGGACCTCAGCGTGACGCCGCGGAGGAAGAGGAAGAACACCATCGTGCCGACGAAGGCGGCCAGAACCGCGCCGACCATGCGGGTGGTGATGCTCGCGCCCGGCACCAGGACCATGACGGTGAGCAGGCCGAGCCCGGCCCACTCGGTGGTGCCGGTGGTCGTCGGTTCGACGAAGCGGTTCTGCGTCAGCAGTTGCATGACCAGACCGGACATCGCCATGGAGGCACCGGCGAGAACGAGGGCGATCGTCCTGGGGACGCGGGTGATCGCGAACATCTCGCCGCCGTCGTCGGTGCCGAGGATGTCGTATACACCGGTGAACAGCGACAGCACGAGCAGTGCGCCCACGACGGTGACACCGATGAGGAGCTTCCCGTCGAGGAGGCGCCCCTGGCCCCGTGGACGTGACGGGGCCGGAGCCGTGGTGGTCATGATCCGGTCACCTTCCTGGAATGGATCGCGTGGACGGCGGCGGCCACGTCGCCACCGTCCACGCGGGGGTGGACCGGATCAAGCCTGCGCCTCGAGGGCGTCGGCGAAGGCGTCGAAGAACTCGGTGTAGGTCTGGATGCCTTCGTTGAGGTAGGTGTCGGCGGGCATGTAGACGAGCTGCCCGTCGGCCACGGCGGTCACGTTCGACAGGGCCTCTGTGCTCGCCAGGATGTTCTCGGCGGTCTCGTAGCCCTCCTCGTCGGCGGTGATGGCGGCGTCGCGGTCCAGCACGAGGATCCAGTCGGGGTTGGAGCCGGCGATCGCCTCGACGGAGATGTCGTCGCCTTGGTGGTCGTCGGTGGACCCCTCGACCTCCAGAGCGGGGGTCAGCCCCAGGACGTCGAAGACAGGGCCGAGGGTGCGGCCCACACCCGGGGCCAGGTAGCCGATCTCGCCGCCGGAGGTGCTGACGGCCATGACGGTCTGGCCTCCGTCGTAGGCCTCGTGGACGCGCTCGATCGCCGTGTCGAAGTCGGCGATGGCCTGGGCGGCCTCGTCCTGCTTGCCGAAGACTTCGCCCAGCACCTCGACCTGGCGCCTGAGCTCGGCGTCGAAGGGTTCGCCCTCACGCGGGTCCAGGTCGAGGACGGTCGCCTCGGGGACCAGCGAGGACAGGTCGTCGTAGTACTGCGTGAAGCGCTGGCCGTTGACGATCAGGTCCGGCTCGGCGGCGACGACCGCTTCGAGGTCGGGTTCGTAGTGCGGGCCGAGGTCGATGATCGAGTCGTCCTGCGCGTAGTCGACGGTGTCGGGCATGAGCGACACGGAGGCGGCAGACAGCTCCACGCCCCAGTCCGAGAGGGTCTCGTAGGTGCGGTTGTCGAGTGCGACCACCGACGAGGGTGGGAAGTCGATCGTCTGCGCGCCGTTGTTGTCCTCGACCTCGACGGTCTCGCCCGAAGCGGGAGCGGCCTCTTCGGTCTCCTCCGGGGCGGTGGAGCAGGCGGAGAGGGCCAGAGCGGACACCAGGGTCAGGGAAAGTGCCGCGATCGGGTGGGGGACGGGCTTCATGGAGGTCTCCTAACGAGGTCTTTGCGAAGGGAAGCCTAACCTAAGAAATTTGTCGAATGTGTGGGTCGGCTGGCTTCCGGGGCAGTCTCGGTGGATTGCTCAGGAACTCCCGTTTTGCCCTCTATGTCAGGCTTTTGGAGTGTTCTGGGGGCAGCAAGAGGCCCAGTCTTCGAGCAGTGAAACGTGTCCCATATCACTATGGAGGGCGGGCGGGATCCGGGCACTCGACGATCGCCTACGTCGACCTCAGACGAGCCCGCCACCTGCGCAGAACCTGGCGGGGACACAGGTCCGGCCCCTCGGGCCGACGCCCCGAACCGCGTGAAGCCCGGCCGGCCGCCTAGGAGTCGGACGCCGTCAGCTCAAGCCGGACAGGGGACGGCCCGACCGCCGCGCGCAGGGAAGCACGGGCAGGCGCGCGGGAACCGAAACGGATCCAGGCCAGATCCCGCGCCCGGCAGCGGTTGAGTGTGAGCAGGCTCCGCGCGCCCGGCGCGAACGCCGTCGGCCCGTACCGGGCGGCCGTGCGCAGCCGTCGCCAGCGCCGCGAATGCGCCCGGTGGCTGCGCTCGGTCACGTGCCGCCCCCGGGCGTCCTGCCCGTTCCGCGCCTCCTGCGGGGTGGCATCGATCATCAGCACATGCAGCTCGTACCGGCGGAGCCGACAGAGCAGGGCGAGCAGCACGCGGACCGGGCTCCGAGTCCCGCATTCGTGCAGTACCACCGGGCCGCCGCGCAGCGCCGCGGCCAACCGGGCCAGGTGCAGTACGTGCACCACCCAGCGCCACAGCGGGTAGGGGACCCGACCGAGCAGCGGCCCCAGCTGGTGCCGCGACTGCAACGAATCGATCACCCGCACACCCTCCGCGGTGAGCACGGTCCGCTCCTCGTCCTCGCGGAGCCCGAACAACCGCCGCAGCAGGGTGCTCTTCCCGGCTCCGGGCACCCCGGCGACCAGCAGCAGGGACCGCCGGGGGTAGACCACACCGCGCACCGTCGCGCCCTTCACCGCGGGCACACACCGCGCCAGCCCCTGGAACATCTCCGGTAGCTCCTCAAAGCCGACCTCCGCCCCGGTGAGGCGCGGCTCCACAGCGGCCGCGTCACCGATGCCATGACGCTACCGGCCCTCGACGACTCCGAGAAGCGCAGGGCGCACCGGACTGGTCCCCTGCGCTTCTCGGAGCCCGGAGCGGTCGGGGAAGGCGATGCGGCCCGGTCCGACAGCGCTCGGTTCTGCTAGACGGATGCATCCGGTCTGTCGTGCTGGACCCGGACCCACCTTTCCGCCAACCATCTGATCAAGGGTCACCAGGTGGCCCGGAACCGCTTGTCCGCCGCTGCCGCACGCATGTGTGACCGAGCTCCGGACCAGCGGAGCGGTCGTCCGGGGACAGGTCCGGCGTTGACCGCTGGGACACGCTTCCAGGGCGGGTGAGGTTGCGGCCATCCGATCGCCCGCGTGAGGTCGTTGAGCCAGATCACCGAAGCCCGGAGGCGGAGCCCGGCGTCATGGCCCTCAGGCCTCCTCCCGTAGCGGGCCGTGCTGCCCCGCCAGGCGCGGAAGCGGCCGCGGACGGGTGGGGCCGGGGCCGAACTCCTCGGGCCTCTCCCGCCGCTGGGTGCCGGTCCGCAAGCACCGGGCCACTTCCCCGAACTGGTCACGCGGCCTGGCCCGGTACGGGCCTACCCACCGATCGGCGCGCACGGCACGCTCAGTTCCCAGCGGTCATCGTCGGGCTGCCGACGTGTCCCACCGGTGTTCTACCGAGACCGTCCCTGATCCCGCAGCGGAACACGAGCACCGATCACCACCTCACACACACGCCCTAGACGTCGGCGGTGAGGCGGCACGTGAGCTCCCACGAAGCGCTACTCGGGCGCGTGATGTGGTCCAGTCTCCTCATCATGTCCTGTTGGCGACTCCCCTGTCCCCGGAGGGTGATCTCCCCGTCCTTACCCAACTGCTGTTCTCGGACCCTTATCGACAGCAGGTCCCTGAACGAGCCTTGTGTGTCCTCAACGGTCAGCCCCAGTGTGGCGTCGCCCTGCAGGATGCGCGGGGTCCACATCCAGGGCATGTCGTCCCCGAAGGTCGTGACGTTCCCCTCCCGCTTGGTCCCCCGCACCGGGTGTGCTCCGTCGAAGCGCAGGACCAGCGGGCCGGAGGGGGTGACGTCGCGGCCCTGGAGCTCCCCCCGGTAGCTGAGGCGGACGGGGCGCAGCATCCACGATGTCGCGCCCTTCGGGACACGGGTGACGACACTGTACTCAGCCGTTTCGCCGAGTTTCGCGGGGTCGTTGGTAGCCAGTGAGTGCAGTGAGTAGGAGATGGGAATGTACTGGTCCAGCCGCGGCGGCTCCTTGAAGTACTCGTCGAGCCGACCCTCCCTGATCATGTTGGTGATCGCGGCCGCGTCACCGCCCTGGGCGATGATCTTCAGCGACGACTGGTTGAGGATGCTCTCGTACTCGGCCTTCAGCTCCCCTGACACACGCGCTCCGAACCCCTGATAGGAGGCCTTCACCGCCGCCTTGGCCTTGGTGGTGTCCGCGGTGGTCTTGAGGACGAAGATCAGGGAGCGCCCGTAACCGACGGAGGACACGTACAGGGGCGGGTTGTTGTCTCCGATGCGCCCGAGCTTCGCAATCCGCTGAATCTTGCGTTTGGTCAGATCGCGGGTGAACCACTCCGAGGGCTCATCGAACTTCGCCACGTCCATCGACACCGAGAAGGCGTTCTGCAGGAAGCACGCCAAGATGATCTTCTCATCGCGCTTTTTCTTCAACTCTGTGCTCACCTCGCCCTTGAACCCCAGATAGGACGCGGAGATGCCGGCTTCCAGGAGCCCCGACTGGATGGAGGAGGCCTCCTCGATCGTGTAGTCGATGCTTCCGGCCGCACCGGGCTGGCCGCGTACCATCGTGGCGATGGCCTCGCGTACCGCCGACTGTGACGGTTCGACGCCGGTGACACGGGTCTGGGCCAGACTCGTAAGGTTGGTGGAGACGGTGAGCGGCTTGCGCTGGCTGATCACCAGCTCCGACAGCGCGCCCTGGGCGGCGGGGCCGCCCTGGATCAGGGCGCCGGGCCAGATCGCCGTGTTCAGGCCGCTGGCCAGAACCACGTCCTTCGGTGTCGTGGACAGGGTGTACTTGCGGGTGGTCACCACCCAGGTCCGTCCCTGCTCGATCTCTTCGTTGGTGACGGGGTCCCCTTTGGGGGCCCGCGTCGACTGCCTGAACTGTGGCGCGATCTGCGTCCAGTCCTGAAGGCCGCTGACGTATTCGGTCATATCGATGGGTTCGTCGGCGGAGGCACGGTCGAGTGAGACGTAGGACTGCAGGGGGATCGCCCCGCGCAGCGCGGTGATCTGGTAGCCGTTGCGTGCGTGGGGGATCTCGATCCGGTTCTGACCGGCAGGGACCACGGTACGGTCGTGGGCGGAGCCCAGAGGCTGGATCTCGTACTGCTCGGCCTCGGGCACGGTCGGCCAGGTGAGTTCGGCGCGACCGTCGCCCGCTGTCGTGTGTGTCAGGACGTCCGTCGTCTCGGTCGTGTCCGTCATGGAATGGAATCCTCCTGTGGTTCGCAGGCACAGCGCCCAGGCCGACGGGCCTGGGCCGTACTGAGGTAGCGGCCTGGCACAGGGCCGCACCACCTGCGATGTCCGGGGCGGGAGGGTCCTAAGCACGAAGGAAACGTTGAGCTGTGTGTGCCGCGGTGCGGATCCACAGAAACGCGCATCTCTCCGGCCCGTTCGATGAAGCTTCGGTCGACCGAAACGTGCCGGGAGCGTGTGTTCCGGATACTTCAGTCGGGGGTCCACAGCCAGACAGCACCGTTGTCGTCGTTGGTGGCGCGTTCCAGCCCCGGGTTGTGCGGGACGCCTGTCCGCGCTGGCCCGGGGTTCCCCTGTGCCCGGGGCGGTGGGTCCTCGGATCACGGATCACGGGTCCCTGGTCATTCTGGTCGAAGGACCGCGGGGCGGTTCGGGCAGTACCGCACCTGAGCGCCGCCCCGGCTCGGGGCGAGGGTGACGGGCCCTTCCGGGGGTGGTGGGTGCGGCTGCCGAGAACGGCCGTGGGGCGGTCACCCGCGGGGAAGATCTGATATGGTTATGAAAACCATTTTCAATATCATATGGGGCGACTCGGAGGTGTGATGTTCGAGGGTGGACGGCCAGGGAAGAGGTTGACTTCCTGGCCGGAGAGATCGCGGTCGGCAGCCTGACATGGCTAGGACGCCGCGCAACGACGCTCTGATCCTGGAGGTCCTCGGGCGGAACCGGAGGTTCCGCAGCTGCCAGGAGGTGCATATCGTGCTCGTCCGGCGTAGCAGTGGCCAAGGCAAGCCCCCGAGCCTGTCCACCGTTTACCGGGCCCTGCACCGCCTGGTGCGCGAGGGTTTGCTGGACACGATCCGCTCACCCGACGGGGAACTCCTCTACCGGCTGTGCCGCACCTCCGACCGCCACCACCACCTGATGTGCCGTCTGTGCGGCCGGGTCGAGGACGTGCCGCAGGCCGAAGAGCTCTCCGCCGCTCTGGACCGGATCGGGGGCGCCAGCGGTTTCGGCGGCCTGGACTACACCTTCGAACTCTCCGGGGTCTGTCCCCGCTGTTCCTGACCGATCCCGTTCAGCGCAGTCGCCCCGCCCCTCCGAGAGGAGTCCGGTGTCCCCTGATACCGATGTGACAGAGACCGGCCTCGCGCTGGTCACCGGTGCCGCGGGAGGCATCGGATCCGCGGTCGTGCGACGGTTGGCGGAAAACGGCTGGGCCGTCGCCGCTCTGGACCTGCCCTCGACGGAGGTCGGGGCCCTACCCGCCCGGACCGAGGGGCGGATCCGCGCCTACCCGGTCGACGTGACCGACGGACCCGCGGTCGACGCGACGGTCGACCGTGTCGAGGCGGAGATGGGCGCCATCACCTGCGTTGTCAGCGTTGCGGGCCTCCTGCGCTGGGGAGCGGTCGCCGACTTCACCTCCCAGGCGTGGGAGGAGGTGTTCGGGGTCAACGCGCTCGGTGTCTTCCATGTCGCCCGTGCCGCCGCGCGGGCCATGGTCCCCAGGGCGGCCGGGAGCATCGTCACCGTCGGCTCCGACGCGGCGTCCGTTCCCAGGGCGGCCATGGCCGCCTACGCCGCCTCCAAGGCCGCCGCCACCCAGTTCACCCTCTGCCTCGGCCTGGAGCTGGCCCCGCACGGCATCCGGTGCAATGTGGTCTCACCGGGGTCGACGGACACGGCCATGCGGCGCAGTCTGTGGGGGGACACGGCCGCCGCCGGGGGCAGTTCCCAGACCGGTGCCGACCCCTCCGCCTTCCGGGTGGACATCCCGCTGGGGCGGGTGGCGGCTCCGGAGGACGTCGCCGACGCGGTGGAGTTCCTCGTCTCCTCGCGCGCCCGGCACATCACCCTGCACGACCTGCGGGTGGACGGAGGAGCCTGCCTTGGTGCCTGACGCCTTCACCCTGCACACGCCTGAGTACCGGCTGACGTCGTCTTCCCGGAGCCGCGCGAGAGTGGTCGGTGACCCCCACGAGGCCGCAGCCGAGCTGCGCCGGGCGGTGGACTCCGGGGTACGGTCGCCCATGGTCGTGGGGGCGCTCGCCTTCCGAGCCGGCGAACCCTCCCCGCTGATGGTGGCCCAGACGGTACGTACCGGCCCGGCCCCCGTGCCGCACAGGCCGCAACAGCGGTCCCGGCCCGGCCTGCTGCGCGGACGGGAGCACCCCGCCGCCGCCGACTACGTCCGCCTCGTCGAGCGCCTGGTCGCCCGCATCGCCGACACGGAGCTGGAGAAGGCGGTCCTGGCCAGAACGCTCCTCCTGGATTTCGACGCACCCCTCGACCCCGTGCGGGTCCTGGGCGACCTCGTCGCGGCCAATCCGGGCGCCTGGAACTTCTCGCTGCCCCTCCTGCCGACACCGGACGGTGCCCCCGCGGCGGTCCTGGTGGGTGCGAGCCCCGAACTGCTCGTGTCGCGGCGTGGCCGAACGGTGCGCTCGCACCCCCTGGCCGGGTCGGTGCCGCGCCACTGCGACCCCGGAACCGACCGAGAACGGGCCGCAGCGCTCAGCGGCTCCGCGAAGGACCTGGGCGAGCACGCCTTCGTCGTGGCCGACATCGCCGAGCGCCTGCGCCCGCTGTGCTCGTCACTGGAGGTCCCGGCCTCGCCCTCACTCGTGGCGACCCCCACGATGTGGCACCTGGGCACCTCCGTCACCGGGATCCTCAAGGATCCGGCGCCCACCGCCCTGGAACTGGCCGACACCCTGCACCCCACGCCCGCGGTCTGCGGGACCCCGACCGGCGCGGCCGCACGCGTCCTCTCCCGCCTCGAACCCTTCGACCGCGGTGCCTACACCGGGACCGTCGGCTGGTGCGACCCCGAAGGGGACGGCGACTGGGCCGTGGTTCTGCGCTGCGCGGAGCTCTCGGGTGCCCGGGCCAGGCTCTTCGCCGGTGCGGGCATCGTCGCCGACTCGGTCCCCTCGGCCGAGCTCACCGAGACCGGGGCCAAGTTCCGCACCGTGCTCGACGCGCTCGGCGTCGGCGTCTCCGCCGACGCCGTACCGGTTCCGACCATGTACGGAGAGACCACATGACCTCCCTGCCCGCGATCCCCTCCTATCCCATGCCCGGCACCGGGAGTCTGCCGGACAACCGTATGTCCTGGTCGATCGACCCCGATCGCTGCGTCCTGCTCGTCCACGACATGCAGCGCTACTTCCTGGACGCCTTCGTCCCGGGCGGGGAGCCGCTGACCAGCCTGACCGCCAACATCGCCCGGTTGCGCTCCGCGTGCGCCGACCGGGGGGTCCCGCGGATCTACACCGCGCAGCCGGGGGCGCAGTCGGCCGAGCAGAGGGGGCTGCTGTCCGACCTGTGGGGGGCCGGTATGAGCGACGACCCCGCCCACACCGCGATCACGGACCCCCTCGCGCCCGAGGACGGGGAGGTTCTGCTGACCAAGTGGCGCTACAGCGCCTTCGTCCGAACCGATCTGGAGGAGCGCCTGCGCGCGGCGGGCCGCGACCAACTGGTGATCTGCGGGGTCTATGCCCACATCGGGGTGCTCATGACCGCCTGCGACGCCTTCATGCGCGACGTCCAGCCCTTCGTCGTGGCCGACGCGGTCGCCGACTTCTCCGAAGAGGACCACGGCATGGCCATCGCCTACGCCGCGAGTCGCTGCGCCATGGCGGTGTCCGCGGACTCGGTCCTGGAGTCCTTGGCCGCGACCGTCCCCGTATAGGGGTGTGGGGCCGCACCCGCCCCGCCAGGCGGGTGCGGCCCCGGCCTCAGTCCCGTCGGAGGAGCTTGTACAGTCCCGCCTCCGCGGGGCCGTGGGGCAGGACGCGCAGCCCGTGGGGTGTGGCCTCGGCTGCCAGCGCCTCCCCGGTCAGGGTCCACCAGTCGTAGTGGACGTCGTCGGAGGCGATGGTCCGGTCCCCCTCACGGATCTCGTAGGTCATGTGCCAGTCCACCCGTTCGGGGCCGCTGGGCTCGGCGCGGGCCCAGCCCACGTAGGTCCGGTCGCCGACCGTGATCTCGCTCATCCGTGTCCTCTCCACCCGCTCGGGCTCCAGCGGCGCGGCGAGGTTGAGCAGGATGAACGCTCCGGGGGCCAACCGGGGGGACAGGTCCTCCCAGAGGCGGTCGCGCTCGTGCGGGCTGAAGTGACCGATGAGGTTGGCCATCACCATGCCGCCGACCCTGTCGGGCAGGCGGGCCGAGAGCAGGTCGTCGCCGTCCACGGTCACCCGATCGCGCAGGGCGGGGTCGTCGGCGGTCCGGGAGAGCAGCACGGTCCTCAGCGGCAGGGAGGGCTCGACGGCCAGGATGCGTGCTTCGGGCAGGACGTCGGCGATGAGCCGGGTCCCCCGGCCGCCTCCGGCCCCGGCGTCGACCACCGGTCCGGCGCCGGAGGGCAGTTCCGCCAGGGCCTCGGCCAGGGGTACGCGGTGGTGCTCCCACCAGCCGGCGATCATCAGGTCGAGGTATTGCGCGGAGCGGGCGTAGGGGTCGTCGTACTCGGGCACGGGGCCTCCTTGGTTCGGGGATCGGTTTCGGAGTTTGCGGGAATGAGGATCGTTCCTCATCGCTTGCGGCCGCACCGGGACGCCTCGCCCGGCGGAGCAGCGGCCCCGGGCCTCAGCCCGTCGACATCTCCCGGAGGCGCCTCTTGTCGACCTTGCCCGCGCCGGTGAGCGGGAGCGCTGGTATCGAGCGAACCTCGTCGGGCACCTTGAACGGGGCCGCGCCCCGCCGCAACAGGGCCGCCCTGACCTCCTCGCGCGAGGGTGCGGGCCCCTCGGCGGTGAGGAAGGCGATCGAGCGCTCTCCCAGGTGCGGGTCGGGCACGCCCACGAGCGCGGCCGAGCGCACCCCCGGCAGTGAGAGCAGGTGTTCCTCGACCTCGACGGCGGCGATCTTCTCCCCGGCCCGGTTGACCTGGTCCTTGATCCGGCCCACGACCACCAGGTCGCCTTCTGGGGTCCGAAGGACCAGATCCCCGGTGCGGTAGAAGCCGTCGGGTGTGAAGCGCAGGGCGTCCAGCTCCCTGGCCCGGTAGTAGCCCCTCAGGGTGTAGGGGCCCCGGGTCAGCAGCTCTCCGGCGGTGCCGGGCGGCACCGGCTCCCCGCTCTCGTCGACGACAAGGACCTCGTCCGCAGGGGAGAGGGGGCGGCCCTGGGTCGTGCACACGGTCTCCTCGGGGGCATCCAGCGCCGTGTAGCTGTTGAGGCCTTCGGCCATGCCGAACACCTGCTGGAGGCGGCACCCCAGCTCCGGGCCGATCCGGCGCGCCGTGCCCTCGTCCAGCCGTGCTCCGCCGACCTGGAGCGTCCTGAGCGGGGAGAGGTCCTCGCGGGTGCGTCCGGCCTCCTCCAGCCAGGAGGGCACCAGTGCCGGCACCAGGGAGGTCAGAGTCACCCGTTCGCGCGCGATCAGGGGGAAGGCCGTGGTGGGGCTGGGGTCGGGGCACAGGACGACCGTGCCGCCCGCGGCGAGGACGCCGACGATCCCGGGGGAGACCATGGTGAAGTTGTGTGCCACCGGGAGCACCGCCAGGTAGACGGTGTCGGGCCCGGTGCCGCACGCCTGGGCGGAGGCGCGCGCGTTGTACCCGTAGTCGGCGTGGGTGCGGGGGATCAGCTTGGGGGTGCCGGTCGTGCCCCCCGACAGCAGGAGCAGGGCCAGATCCTCGGGGTGCGCGGCCTCCTCGCGGCGCGGTGCCGTACCGGGGTCCAGGGACGCGAGGGAGCGCGCGGGTGCTTCCCCGGGGTCTCCCGCCACGAGGACGTGCCGCACACGGGGCAGGCGCTCGGCGATCCGGGCCGCCTCCTCGCGCGGGTCGGTGCGCCCGTACCGGTCCGCGACGACGAGGGCGCACGCGCCGGAGGTCTCGGCCAGCGACTCCACCTCGGCGGGGCCGAGCGAGGGCAGGGCCAGGACCGGAACCGCCCCGATGCGCAGCAGGGCGAACAGGGTGACTACGTACTCCTCCCGGTTGGGCAGGCGTACCAGGACGCGTTCGCCCGCGCGGACGGGCAGCCCGGACAGGCCGTGGGCGAGCCGGTCCACGCGGGCGTCGAGTTCGGCGTAGGTGAGCCGTCCGGACCGTGAGACGAGGGCGGTGGCCCCGCTCCGCGCTGCGGCCTGTTCACGCAGGAGGAGGGACAGGGTCCGCTCCTCCCGAAAACCCTGGTTGCGGTAGGAGCGGAGATCCTCGTCGGGGAGGCGCGGCCAGTCCGGGGACATGTGATCTGCCTTTCTGGTGGGGCTTGGGGGTCGACTGGGGGGAGCCGGTGGTGCTATACATGCTTGTGCCGGAAATGATAACGGTTTTCATTATTGTCGATAGCGCCGGAGACGGCCGCAGAGGGGCGGGGTGTTGTGTCGGACCGCGTGGTGGAGGCGGAGCTCACAGCCGTACGTGAGCATGTGGCGCGCGTGCTGGGAACGGACCGCTTCGCCGATACCGACGACCTCTTCGACCACGGTCTGGACTCCCTGGGTCTGATCAGGCTCGTGGGCCACTGGCGTGAGGCGGGCGCGGACGTCACCTTCGAGGAGTTGTCCCGGCAGCCGACGGCGGCCCGCTGGGCCGCTCTGCTGGCCCGGCAGGAGCGCCGGCCGGCCCCAGCCGAGCCCGTACCCGACTCGTCCGCTCCGACCGGGGACGCGTCCTTCCCCATGGCGACCATGCAGCACGCCTACTGGATCGGGCGGGGGGACGAGCAGCCCCTCGGCGGCGTCGCCGCGCACTTCTACACCGAGTTCGACGGCCGCGGTGTCGACCCGGACCGGCTCGCCGGCGCGCTGGAGAGCGTCGTCGACCGCCATCCCATGCTCAGGGCCCGGTTCGACGGCGACGGGCACCAGCGCATCGCCCCCTCCGGCCAGGGGACCGGACTCACCGTCCACGACCTTCGCGGGGCCTCCCGGGAAGACGCCGACCGCGCCCTCTCCCGCATGAGAGACGAGAACACGCACCGGCGTCTGGACGTGGCCTCGGGACACGTCCTGGACGTCGCCCTGTCGCTGCTCCCCGAAGGCCGTACCCGGCTGCACGTGGACCTGGACATGATCGTGGCCGACGCGCTGAGCCTGCGCGTCCTGCTCGACGACCTGCGTACCGCCTACGAGGGCGGCGACCTCCCCACCCAGGACTACGACTTCGCCTCCTACCTCGCCGAACGCCGGTCCAGGGGGGACGGCGAGGTCGACCGGGCGCGTACCTGGTGGCACGAGCGCCTGCGCGACCTGCCCCCGCCGCCCGAGTTGCCGACGGTGATCGACGCCTCCCGGCCCACCCCGGCCGGATCGCCCCTGGCCAGGTCCACCCGTCTGCACCACCACCTCTCCCCGGAGCGCGCCCGGGCCCTGGCCCAGAGGGCCAGGGACGCGGGAGTGACCCCCGCGGCGGCCCTGGCCACCGCGTTCGCCGAGGTGCTCGGAGCGTGGAGCGCCTCCCCGGCCTTCACCCTCAACCTGCCGCTCTTCGACCGGGCGCCCCTGCACCCCGACGTCGACCGGATGATCGGCGACTTCAGCGGATCGGTGCTGCTCGCCGTCGACACCTCGGACACGGTGTCCTTCGCCGACCGCGCCCGCACCGTTCAGGGGGACCTGCACGCGGCCGTGGACCACGGCGCCTACGGAGGGGTGGAGGTGCTGCGCGACCTGGCCCGTCTGAACGGCGGCGCCATGACGCCCTCCCCCGTCGTCTACACGAGCGCGATCGGCCTGGGCCCGCTGTTCTCCGACGGCGTCCAGCGGACCTTCGGAACCCCCGTCCACATCATCTCCCAGGGGCCCCAGGTGTGGCTGGACGCCCAGGTGACCGAACTCGGCGGAGGTCTCCTGCTCAACTGGGACCTGCGGGAGCACGCCTTCGCACCCGGCACCGCGCGGGCGGCCTTCGACGCCTACCGCGGCCTCGTCGAATCCCTCGTCGACGACCCCGACGTGTGGAGCCGTCCCTTCCGTCCGCAGATTCCGGCGGCGCGCGACGGCTCCCGCGACACCGCGGCCGTCGACCTGCCCGTCCCCGCGCCTCGCACGCTCCATTCACGCTTCTTCGAACACGCGCGCGCCACCCCCGGAGCGCCCGCCCTGCTCGGTCCCGACGGGTCCGCGACGGCCTACGGCGACCTCGCCGACCGGGCGCTGCGCATCGCCGGAGCCGTCGCCCACCGCGTCCCCCTCGGGGGAACCGTCGCCCTGTGCCTGCCCAGAGGCGTCGACCAGGTCGCAGCGCTCCTGGGGATCCTGGCGGCGGGATGCTCCTACCTGCCCGTGGGCGCGCACCAGCCCCCGGCCCGGCGCGCGGCGATCCTGGAGCGGGGCGCCCCCGACCTGATGATCTCCGACGACCCGGCCGTGTTGGAGGGGTCACCAGTGCCCCCCCTCGCCCTCGCCCGGGCACTGGAGGGGCCGGCAGCCCCGCAGCGGGAGACCGAGCCGGACGCGCTCGCCTACGTGCTGTTCACCTCGGGCTCGACCGGCGCTCCCAAGGGCGTGGAGGTACCTCACCGGGCCGCGGCCCACACCATCGACGTCCTCAACGGCGTTCTGGGGACGGCACCGCGCGACCGCACCCTGGCCCTGGCCGAGATCGAATTCGACATGTCGGTCTTCGACCTCTTCGCCCCCCTGTCCGTGGGCGCGTCCGTCCTCCTCGCGCCGTCGGAGACCCGGCGCGACGCCGCCGAGTGGACGCGGGCCGCCGCACAGGCGGGGGTGACCCTCCTCAACTGCGTGCCGACCCTGCTCGACATGCTCCTGACCGCCGTCGAATCGGGCCTGGCCCCGCCGCCGCCTCTGCGGGCCGTCCTGCTCGGCGGCGACAGGATCGGCACCGACCTGCCCGGGAGGCTCCGGGCGCTGGCCCCCGGCTCCCGGTTCCTGGCCCTGGGCGGCATGACCGAGGCCGCCGTCCACTCCACCCTCCTGGACGTGGACGAGGCCGACCCCGAGTGGAACCACGTCCCCTGGGGCCGTCCGCTGCCCGGCGTGCACTGCCGGGTCGTGGACCCCCAGGGGCGCGACCGGCCCGACCTGGTCCCCGGCGAGCTGTGGGTGGGCGGAGCCGGCCTGGCCCACGGCTACCGGGGCGCGCCCTCGACCACCGCCGACCGGTTCGTGCACACCGACGGGCGCCGCTGGTACCGGACCGGCGACCGCGCCCGGTACACCCCCGACGGCTCCCTGGAGTTCCTCGGCCGCCTCGACCACCAGGTCAAGGTCAACGGCGTCCGCGTCGAGAGCGGGGAGGTCGAGGCGGCACTGGCCTCGCACGCGGGCGTGGCGTCGGCCGTGGCGGTCGTGCTCCCCGGACCCTCGCCCGTCCTGGCCGCCGCACTCGCCCCGGCGGCCGGAGCCGACACCGAGGGACTCGTCGAAGCGGCCACAGCGCACGCGCGGACCCTGCTGCCGGAGTCCATGGTCCCCGCGGTGCTCGCCACCGTCCCAGGCCTCCCGCTCACCCCCAACGGCAAGCCTGACCGCCGCGCCCTCACCCGCCTGCTGAGTGACCGCGCCGCAGGCGCACCCCAGGCCGACGCCCCGCCTGAGGGCGAGCGCGAGAGCGAGGTCGCCCGGCTCTGGTCGGACCTGCTGGGGGTGCCCGGGGTCGGCCGGTCCTCCTCCTTCTTCGCCCTCGGCGGGGACTCGCTGCTGGCCACCCGGCTGGTGGCCGCCCTGCGCGAGCGCGGCTACGCGCGGGCGAGCGTGGCCGACCTGTTCGTTCACCCCCGCCTGTCCGACTTCGCTGCGGCCCTGCCGGAGAAGGGCCAGGCCGTACGGGCGAGGACCCTCACACACGACGCCGCCTCCCGGTACGAGCCCTTCCCCCCGACCGGCGTCCAACGCGCCTATCTGACAGGGCGCGACCCGGAGTTCACCCTGGGCAACGTGGGCACCTACCACTACACCGAGTTCGACGGTGCCGACGTGGACCTGCGGCGGCTGGAACGGGCACTGGACCGCCTCGTGGCCCGGCACGACATGCTCCGCGCCGTCTTCGACGACAGCGGCGACCAGCGCGTCCTCCCCGACGTCCCGCCGGTGCGCATCCCCGTCACCGAGGCCGACCCGGCCGACCCCGGAGCGGCGCTGGACGCCCTCTTCGCGGACATGTCCCACCAGGTCCTGGACCCCGCGCGCTGGCCCCTGTTCGACGTCCGCGCGGTCCGCTACACCGACGGTGCCGCCGAACGCGTCCGCCTGGGGGTCGGTCTGGACTACCTGGTCCTGGACGCGCTGAGCATCATGACCCTCTACACCGAACTGGACCTGCTGTACCGCGACCCGGACGCCGCTCTGGAACCGGTGGAGATCACCTTCCGCGACTACCTGCTCCAGACACGGCCCGACCCGGAACGGGTCGCACGGGCCGAGGAGTACTGGAGCGAGCGCGTACGGGACCTGCCCCCCGCGCCGGCCCTCCCCCTGGCGGCGGACCCCACGGAGGTCGACGCCCCCCGGTTCGTCCGCCGCTCCGACCACCTGTCGCCGAAGGAGTGGCGGGCCCTGGCAGCGGTGGCCAGTGCCGAGGGCATCACCCCCTCGACCCTGCTCCTGGCCTGCTACGGGGAGATCCTCGGCGCGTGGAGCGGACAGACCCGGCTCAGCGTGACCCTCACCCTGTTCAACCGCGGCGACGTCCACCCCCACATCGGTAGGGTCCTGGGCGACTTCACCTCCCTGTCCCTGACCTCCTACCAACGGGAACCGGGGGAGGATCCCCTGGCCGCCGCCCGCGCGCTCCAGCACCGCTTGGGCGAGGACCTCGACCACCGCGAGGTGTCCGCCGAGGACGTCCTGCGGGAACTGACACGCCGAGACGGCACCGCGCAGGCGGGCATCCCGGTGGTCTTCACCAGCTCACTCGGCGTGGGCGAGGGCGTCTCCCTGGACCTGTCGCCGGAGTTCCCCGCCCGGGTCCGCGGGCTGTCCCAGTCACCGCAGGTCCACCTGGACAACCAGGTCCTCGAACACGAAGGCGGACTCGACGTCGTCTGGGACGCCGTCGAGGAGCTGTTCCGCCCCGGCGCCCTCGACGCCATGTTCAACGCCTACCTCGACCTGCTGCGGGGCCTGGCCCGGGGCGGCGCGCGCCTGTGGGCCGACCTCGCGGCGGGCGTGCTGCCCGCCGCCCAGACACGGGTCCGCGCGTCCGTGAACGACACCGCCGCACCCCGGCCGGAGGGCGCGCTGCACGACGCCTTCTTCGCGGGGGCCGACGGCCGTGCCGACACCCCGGCACTGATCACGGCCGAGGGCGTCCTCACCCACGGGCGGCTCGCGGAGCGCTCCCTGCGTATCGCCGCCGGCCTCGTCGAACACGGTGTCCGCCCCGGGGACACCGTCGCGGTCCACCTGCCCAAGGGCGCCGACCAGATCTGCGCGGTACTGGGGACCCTCGCCGCCGGAGCCGCCTACGTTCCGGTCGGCACGGGACAGCCCTCCCTGAGGCGCCGACGGATCCACGCGGCGGCGGACACCGTCGTGACGATCGGGGCCGACGAGGCCGCGCCCCGCTCCGTCGACGTGTCCGACCTCGTGGAGTACCCGCCCCTGGACGCGCCCGTGCCGACCTCCGCCGAGGCGACCGCCTACATCATCTTCACCTCCGGTTCCACCGGGGAGCCCAAGGGGGTGGAGGTCAGCCACGGGGCGGCCCTGAACACGGTCGACGACATCAACGGGCGCCACAGCGTCGGACCCCGCGACCGGGTCCTGGCCCTGTCCTCGCTCGACTTCGACCTGTCCGTCTACGACGTGTTCGGACTGCTCGGAGCGGGAGGCGCGCTCGTGGTCCCCCAGGAGGAGGAGCGCCGGGACGCCCGCCGCTGGCTCGAACTGTGCGCCGAACACCGGGTGACGGTGTGGAACACCGTGCCCGCGCTCCTGGACATGCTGCTCCTGGCGGCGCAGGACAAGGAACCACCGAGCTCCCTGCGCCTGGCCCTGGTCTCCGGAGACTGGGTCGGCACCGACCTGTCCCGGCGGCTGCGTGCGGCCAACGGGGACCGCACCCGCCTGGTCGCCATGGGCGGAGCGACCGAGGCGGCCATCTGGTCCAACGCCTTCGACGGCGGACACGCCCCTCCCGGATGGCCCTCGGTGCCCTACGGCACCCCGCTGCGCGACCAGAGGTACCGGGTCGTGGACCCGTACGGCAGGGACTGCCCCGACTGGGTCCCGGGCGAGCTCTGGATCGGCGGGGCCGGGGTGGCCCGCGGCTACCGCGGAGACCCCGAGCGGACCGCCGCCCGGTTCGTCACCGTCGGTGGTGAACGGTGGTACCGCACCGGCGACCTGGGCCGCTACCGCCCCGGAGGGCTGCTGGAGTTCCTCGGCCGCACCGACCGCCAGGTCAAGGTCGGCGGCCACCGGCTCGAACTCGGAGAAGTCGAAGCCGCGCTCCACGACCACCCGGCGGTACGCCGGGCGGCGGTGGTGGCGGTGGGCAAGCGTGCGTCCCAGAGGCTGGCGGCCTTCGTGGTCGGTCAAGGCCGCACACCCTCGCTCGGCGAGCTCACCGCACACCTCGCCTCACGCCTTCCCGCCCACGCGGTTCCCGGAACCGTCCACGCGGTGGAGGATCTCCCGCTCACCCCCAACGGCAAGGTCGACACGGCCGCACTGGAGGGCCTGGCCGCGCGGCGGACGCACGACCGGGGCGCACCTCCCGCCGACGGCGTCGAGAAGCGGATCGCCCACGTGTGGGAGGAGGTGCTCGGTGAGTCCGTCACGGACCGCGAGGCCAACTTCTTCTCCCTCGGCGGCAGCAGCCTCCTGGCCATCCGCATGATCACTGTCCTCAGACGGGAGATGTCCGAGGAGATCTCCACCCGGTCCTTCCTGGCCGTACCCACGCTCGCCGCGCTCGCCGACCAGGTCCGCGCCGCCTCACACGAGGACATGAGCACCGGCGTCATCTGACCCAACACCCCAACACCCCAACACCCCAACACCCCAACACCCCAACACCCCGCCACCCCGATACGACCCCGTGCCCGGGACCGCCACCGGGCCCTGCGAGGAGAACACACGTGCAGCCCACCCCCGCCAGTACCGACGACCTCCGCGCCCTGCTCGCCGAGCTGCGGGCCGACGGAGTCCACCTGTGGGCCGACGAGGGCCGCATCCGCTTCCGCGCCCCCTCCGGAGCCCTCACCGACGCCCGGCGCGCGGCCCTGAGCGAGAGCCGCGACGAGATCCTGGCACTGCTGGACGAGCGGGCCCAGCCGGAACTGGTCCCCGACCCCGCCTCCCGCCACGAGCCCTTCCCGCTGACCGACGTCCAGGGCGCCTACCTGGTCGGCCGCGGTTCGGCCTACGACTACGGCGGGGTGGCCTGCCACGCCTACGCCGAGCTGGAGTTCGACGACCTGGAGCCGGAGCGGCTGCGCACGGCCTGGAACGCCCTGGTGGACCGGCACGACATGCTGCGCGCCGTCGTCTCCCCCGAAGGGCACCAGGCCGTCCTGCCCAAGGCGCCGGCAGAGTCCTTCACCGTCACCGACGTCGGCGACGCCGACCCCCGGCCGCGTGTCGAACGGGCCCGCGAACGGATGCGCGACCTGGTCCCCGACCCCTCGTCCTGGCCGCTGGTGCGCCTGCACCTGACCCGCGGTGCCGGCCTGGCCGTCCTGCACCTGTCCGTGGACCTGCTGGTCGCCGACTACACGAGCGTGCGCCTGCTCCTGGAGGAGCTGCGCGCCCTCTACGAGGACCCCGCGTGGGAGGCACCCGCACCGGAGGCGACCTTCCGCGACTACGTCCTGGCCCACCGGGCACTGCGCGACAGCGCCCTCTACCACCGCGACCGCGCCTACTGGATGGAGCGGATCGACGACCTGCCCCCGGCCCCCGAACTCCCCCTGGCCGAGCACGCCGCGGACGCCTCCGCGCACTTCACCCGGCTGTCCGCCCACCTGGAGCCGCAGGAGTGGGCGGCCCTGCGCACCCGCGCCGCCGAGCGGGGCCTGACCCCCTCCGCCGTCGCCCTGGCCGCCTACACCGAAGTCGTCGCCCTGTGGTCCCGACGGACCGACTTCACCCTCAACCTGCCGGTGTCCCACCGCCTCCCGCTGCACCCGGACGTGGGGAACCTGGTCGGCGACTTCACCTCCCTGACCCTCCTGGCCGTGCACGCCGACGACGGGGCGACCTTCACCGAGCGCGCCGCCGCGCGCCAGTCCCGGCTCATCGAGGACATGGACCACGGCCTGTACTCCGGAAGTGAGCTGCTGGCCGAGCTGTCGAGGCGCCGCGACGAGACGGCCGTGATGATGCCCGTCGTCTTCACCGGCGCGCTGGGCACCGACGACGAGTCGCCCGACCCCGGCGCCTGGGTGGCCAAGGAGGTCCACGGGCTCTCCCAGACACCGCAGGTGTGGGTGGACTGCCAGGTCTCCCAGAACGGCGACTCACTGGCGCTGCGGTGGGACGTGCGCGACGGGGTGCTGCCCCCCGGGGTCGCCGACGACGCCTTCCGCGCCTACCACGACCTGCTGCGCCGCCTGTCGGCCTCCGACGCCCCCTGGGACACGGCGGACCCGGTCCCGCTGCCCGCCGCACAGGCGTCGGCGCGCGCCCGCGCCAACGCCACCGAGGGCCCCCTCCCGGACGGACTGCTCCACGAGAACGCCCTGGCCCGTGCCATCGAGACCCCCGACGCACCGGCCGTGCTCCACCGGGGCGAGACGCTCTCCCACGGGGACCTGTGGCGGCGGATCGGCGGTACGGCCGACCTGCTGCGCGGAGCCGGAGCCGGGCCGGGCGACCGCGTGGCCGTCGTCATGGACAAGGGCGTCGAACAGGTGGTGGCCGTCTACGCGGCGCTGCTGGTCGGTGCCGTGTACGTCCCAGTGGACACCACACAGCCCGCCGCGCGCCGCCGCACCATCCTGGACAACGCCGGTGTCCGGCACGTCCTGACCCAGTCCTGGCTGGCCCAGATCGGCGACTGGGACGGGGAGACGGCCGTCATCGAGGTCGACACCGCGCCCGAGGCCGAAGTCCCCGCAGCCCTCCCCGAACGCCCGGTCTCCCCGGACGACCCGGCCTACGTCATCTACACCTCGGGCTCCACCGGCACCCCCAAGGGCGTCGTCATCGCCCACCGCGCCGCCCTCAACACGATCGAGGACGTCGACCGCCGCTTCTCCGTGGGCCCCGGCGACCGTGTCCTGGGCCTGGCGGCCCTGGGCTTCGACCTGTCCGTCTACGACCTCTTCGGCCCCCTGGGCCGGGGCGGCGCGATCGTGCTGCCCGAGGCCGAGCGCCGCGGCGACCCCTCGCACTGGGCCTCCCTGGCCCGCGAGCACGGCGTGACCCTGTGGAACTCGGTCCCCGCCCAGATGGGGATGCTCACCGACTACCTGGCCACCGCCCCCGACCAGGCGCCCACGACCCTGCGCACGGCCCTGCTCTCCGGAGACTGGATCCCCCTCACCCTGCCCGAGCGAGTCCGCGCCCACCTGCCCGGCACCGACCTCTACAGCTTCGGAGGGGCCACCGAGGGCTCCATCTGGTCCATCCACCACCCCATCACCGAGGTCGACCCTGCCTGGCCGAGCATCCCCTACGGCCGCCCCCTCACCAACCAGACCTTCCACGTACTCGACGAGCGGATGCGCGACCGCCCCGACTGGGTCGCCGGAGAGCTCTACATCGGCGGCGCGGGCGTGGCGACGGGCTACCTGGGAGATGAGGCCCGCACCGCGGAGCGCTTCGTGACCAGGCCCGGAACGGCGGAGCGGCTGTACCGCACCGGCGACCTGGGACGCTACCGGCCCGGAGGGGACATCGAGTTCCTCGGCCGCGAGGACGACCAGGTCAAGATCCGGGGCCACCGGGTGGAACTCGCCGAGATCGAGGCCGCGGTCCTGTCCCACCCGGCCGTGGCCGCCACCGCGGTCCTGGCCGTGGGCGACCGGCAGGACCGGCGCCTGGCCGGGTTCGTGGAGACGGCCAGGCAGACCACGGACGGTGGTACCACCGCCGGGGAACCCGCCGCCGACGCTGCCCGGACGGCACAGACCGAGGCCGTGTCCGGACTGGACCGCGACACCCTCGACGCCTTCCTGGAGCGGATGCGCGCCACGGCCCTGGAGGCGATCTCCCTCACCCTCACCGAGGCGGGCCTGTTCGGCGGGGCCTCCCACACCGAGGCCGAGGTCGTCGAGGGGCTGGGCGCGGACCGCAAGCACCACCGCCTGGTCCGCCGCTGGCTGGTGGCACTGACCGACGCCGGACGCCTCACCCGCGACGGCGACGTGCTCACCGGCCTGACGCCGGTCACCCGAGCCGAGCACGCCCGCGGCTGGGAGGAACTGGACGCCCTGGAGTCCCGGGTCGATTACGGCACCGAGGTCCTGGAGTACATGCGGACCTGCTCCGAGAGCCTCCCCGAACTCCTGCGCGGTGAACTGGACGTGCGCACCCTCCTGTTCCCCGGCGCCGAACTCGACACGGCCGGGGCCGCCTACCGCGACAACCTCGCCATCCGCCACCTCAACGCCGCAGCCGCGGCGGCGCTGGCACGCATCGCCGGCGACCGCGTCGGCGACACGCCGCTGCGGGTCCTGGAGGTCGGCGCGGGCGTGGGCGGCACCACCGAGGGTGCCGTCCACGCCCTGGCCGGACACCACGTCGACTACCGCTTCACCGACCTGTCCCCCTTCTTCCTCACCGAGGCCAGGGAGCGGTTCGCCGACTTCCCCTGGGTCTCCTTCGGCCTCTACGACCTCGACCGCGACCCCCGGGAACAGGGACAGGCACCCAACTCCTTCGACGTGATCGTGGCGGCCAACGTCCTGCACAACGCCGTCGACGCCGACACCGCCCTGGCCAGGATGCGGGAGTTGCTCGTCCCCGGCGGGCACCTGCTCTTCATCGAGACCACCCTTGAACGCGACCCGGCCCTGCTCGTGTCCATGGAGTTCATGGAGGGCCTCGACGGCGGCCACCGCGACGCCCGCACCGAGACCGACCAGACCTTCCTCACCCGCGACCAGTGGGAGGCCGCCCTGGAGCGGGCCGGGGCGACGGCCCCGCTCGTGCTCCCCGAGCCCGGCGACGCCCTGTCACGCACCGGACAGAGTCTCTACCTGGCCCGCGTGAAGACCGACCGCGTCCCGATCGGCACCGACGCCCTGTCCCGGCACACTGCGGCACGCCTTCCCGAGTACATGGTGCCCGCCCAGTGGCGGATCCTGGACGCCCTCCCCCTGACCGGCAACGGCAAGATCGACCGGGCCGCGCTGGTCCGCGACCTGCCCGCCGAGGAGGGCGCGCCCACGGTGACCTCCCTGTCCGCCGAGCCCGCCGACGACCTGGAACGCGCCCTGGCCGGACTGTGGGCCGAACTCCTGGAGCGCCCCGGAGTGGGGCGCGAGGACGACTTCTTCGACATGGGCGGGGACTCCCTCCTGGTCGCCCGCATGGTCGGACGGCTCGGCGAGGTCCTGCCCGGCACGGGCGAGGACATCGAGTGGGAGGTCGTGCTGCGCCACATGCTGCGCACCCCGACCGTCGCCGGACTGGCCTCCTACATGCGCGACCTGTCCGGACAGGTGGACGCCGCACCCCAGGGAGCACCGGACCCGTACGTGCCCCTCAACGGCCCGGGCGGGGCAACGGTGACCGCACTGGTCCACGCGGGTACCGGCACCCTGATCCCCTACCGCGCCCTCATCACCGAGATCCGCCGACGGGCCGGTGGGCGGGGCACCCTGGTTGGTCTGGAACTGCCCGACGTGGCCGCGTTCCTGGACGCAGACCCGGCCGTGGTCATCAAGCGCTGGGCCGCCGACTACGCCAACGCCCTCCTGGAGCGCGGCGGCGACCGCTTCCACGTGGTGGGCTACTGCCTGGGCGGGCTCATCGCCACCGAGGTCGCCCGTACCCTCACCGAAGCCGGGGCACAGGTCGCCTCGCTCACCGCCATCAGCACGCACCGGCCGCCGTTCCGCCTGGACGACGAGCTCATCTCCGAGTACGCCTTCGCGGTGATGATGGGCATCGACCCGGTCTCCGTCGGGTTCCCAGCGGACGAGAACAGGGTGTCGGCCGCCTCCGACCTGCTGCTGGAGGCCACCCCCGGGCTGCTGCCCGACGGCGCCATCGGCCGGTTGGAGGGCGAGTACGCCGACGTCGCCGCCTGTTTCCGCGCCCTGGCGGAGGTCCCGCGCGAGGTCCGGGTGGCGCGTATGTGCGCCGCCGTACCGCCCTCCGCCGGCACCTACGAGCCCGAGGCCCTGGACGAGATGTTCCGCATCTTCCGCCAGAGCGTGTTCTCCATCTCCCGATACGAGCCCGAGCCCTACGCCGGTGACGTCACGTTCCTGCGGCACGGCGGCGCCTACCCCTTCCCCGGGAACAAGGAGAGCGTCACCGACTACTGGGAGCGGCTGGTCCTCGGAGACCTGCGGGTCGTGGACGTTCCGGGCGACCACTTCGGCATGTTGGCGGTGCCCTACGCCCCCGGCATCCTCAAGCACCTGGACCAGATCACCGGTGGGGACGTGATCCTGTGACCGGTGCAGACGCCCTGGTCGGGGTCGTGGGGGCCTCGGGCGCGGTCGGTGCGCCCGCCGTTCGCTTCCTGCGCACCCTCGGCCACGCACGCCTGCGGCTCGGCGGACGCCGCCCCGAGCCGCTCCGCGCCCTGGCCCGCGAGTCGGGCGCACGGGAGGAGACCGTGCGGGTGGACGTCCACGACGACTCCTCCCTGGCCGACTTCTGCCGCGGGTGCGACCTGGTGCTCAACTGCGCGGGCCCCTCCTACGCGCTCGTGGACCGGGTCGCCCTCGCGGCACTGGCCGCCGGAGCCGACTACGTGGACGTGACCGGTGACGAACCCGTACGCGCCGCACTGACCGGCCACCCCCTGACCCAGGGGCGCACCGCCGTGGTGTCGGCGGGGCTGCTGCCAGGCCTGTCCGCGCTGCTGCCCCGCCGGTCCGCGGCCCGGCACGGGCTGGCCCGGCTGCGCGCCCACACCGGCGGTCTGGAACGGTGCACCGAGGCCGCCGCCGGAGACCTGCTGCTGTCCCTGCCCGGTGCGGCCGACCAGGACGCCGTGTTCGGCACGCCGCTGGCCGCCTGGCGCGGGGGCCGGGTCGTCCCCCGGGCGCTGCGCGCCGCCGACGCCGTGCGCGCACCGCACTTCCCCGCCCCCGGGTTCGTCCAGCCCTTCCTCACCGAGGAGGTGCGCAGGCTCGCGGCCGACCTGGCGCTGGGCGAGGCGGAGTGGTTCAACGTCCACCTCGGGGAGCGGTCGCGCACGCTGCTGTCCTCGCTCGCCGGACGCCCCGTGGCCGACCTCGCCGGGGCCGCCGCGGCACTGCGCCGTGCCGCCGACCTCGACCTGGCCGGACGCGAACCCTTCTACCTCCTCGTCCTGGAGACGGTCGACACGCGGGGCCGGGAGCGCACCCTGGTGCTGCGCACCACCGACGGCTACCGCACCACCGGCCACGTCGGTGCCTGGACCGTGCACGAGGTCCTGGAGGGCCGGATCCCCCACGGGGTGCACCACGCGGCCGACGTGCTGGACCCGGAACGGTCCGTCACCGCCCTGTTCGCCGACCCCGGCACCGGAACGCTCAGGGAATACGAGGGCGCCTTCGCCGGGTCCGCACACGAGGAGGGGGCCCTGTGAACGCCGAGCCCCTGCGCACCGTCGTCTGCGGCACCGCCTTCGGACGCTTCCACATGGCCGCACTGCGCCTGCTGCCGGAGGACTTCACCCCGGTCGGGGTCCTGGCCCGCGGCGGGGACTTCTCCCGCACCTACGCCCGTGAACAGGGCCTGCCCCTCTACACCTCCGTCGAACAGCTTCCCGCGGAGGTGGACGCCGCCTGCGTCGTCGTCGGATCGGCGGTCTCGGGCGGGCCGGGGGGCGAGATCGCCCGGGACCTGCTCCTGCGCGGCGTCCACGTCCTCCAGGAGCACCCGGTACACCACGATGAACTGTCCGGCCTGCTGCGGACGGCCCGGGCGGAGAGCGCCGTCTACCACCTCAACCCGTTCTACCGGCACGTCGGATCGGTGGCACGGTTCCTGGAGGCGGCACGGGAGATGCGCCAGAGGGGAAGGATCCTGTCCGTCGACGCCACCTCGGCGCTCCAGGTGCTGTACCCGCTGCTGGACATCCTGGGCAGGGCTCTGGGCGGCCTGCGCCCCTGGGCGCTCACTGACCCCCTGCCGCCGGACCCGGAGGCGGCTGGCCTGGCGGTGATGCCCCAGCCCTACCGGGTGCTCCAGGCGACCGTGGCGGGCGTCCCCGTCACGCTGCGGGTCCAGAACCAGATCGACCCCTCCGACGGGGACAACCACGCCCTGCTGTGGCACCGGCTGTCCCTGGCGGGGGAGGGCGGCGTCCTGGACCTGGCCGACACCCACGGTCCCGTGCTGTGGCACCCGCGGATGCACGCGCCCCGGGACGCCCACCACCGCCTGCGCTCGACCGGCCCCGGCACCGGGCACCTCGACGAACCGGCCGTCACCGTGCTGGAGGGCACCCTGCCCCCCTCGCAGCGGGACGTCCTCACCCGGGTGTGGCCCCAGACCCTGGTCCGGGCACTGCGCGATTTCGCCCATGACGTGCGCACGGACGCCGATCCGCTGCCGCGCGGCCAGTTCGACCTCTCCGTGTGCCGACTGTGGCACGAGGCCACCGGCCGCCTCGGCCGACCCGAGATCATCAGGCCCGCCGTCCCCACCCCCTGGCGGGCCGCCGACCTGTCCCCGACCCCGACGACGGGAGCACCGTGACCGCCGCACCCACCTCCTGGCTCCGCCGGCCCCGCCCCCGGCCCGGCGCCGGAATCCGCCTGGTCTGCCTGCCCCACGCCGGAGGCGGCGCGAGTTCCTACCGCGCCTGGGCCCCACTGCTGCCCGACGGCGTGGACCTGGTGTGCGTCCAGTACCCGGGGCGGGAGGACCGCTTCGGTGCCCCCATGGTCGACGACATGTCCGCGGCCGTCTCCGCCGTCGCAGGGGAACTCGCCCCCCTGCTGGACCGCCCCTACGCGCTGTTCGGCCACAGCATGGGATCGGCGGTGGCCTACGAGCTGGCCCGCGCACTGCGCGACGGCGGCGCCCCCGAACCCGAACGCCTCTTCGCCTCGGGCCGCAGGGCCCCGGCCGACGCCCCTCCGGGCAGGGTCCACGAGTGCGACGACGAGGCACTCGTGGCCGAACTCCTGCGCCTGGGCGGGACCGAGGCGGAGGTCCTGGCCGACCCCGGACTGCGTGAGGCCGTCCTGGGCTACATCCGCAACGACTACCGGCTCATCGAGCGCTACCGCCCCTTCCCGGGCCCGCCCCTGGACTGCCCGGTGAGCGTGTTCCTGGGCGATGCCGACCCCGAGATCGACACCTCCAACGCCGAACGGTGGTCGGCCACCACGACCGCGCGCGTCGACGTGCAGGTGTTCCCGGGCGACCACTTCTACCTCGCACCGCGAAGACGGGAGGTCCTGGCCGCGCTGCTGCGCCGCCTGGACCCGTCGCTGGTCACCGCGGCCTCACCGTGGCCCAGCACCCCCTGAACGGCCTTCCCTTCCGCCAACCCTGGAGGACATCCTTGCCGGCCACCGACTACTACTCCCCGGCCGCCGAGTTCTTCGACCTCGTCGGCCACCGCCACCTGGTCTCCAGCGCCCCCGCCCTGCGCGCGGCCCTGACCGGTCTGGACACCGGCCACGGACCGGTCCTCGACATCGGCGCGGGCAGCGGCCTGGTGACCACGACCATCGCCGAGATCCTGCCCTCGGCGCGCATCATCTCGGCTGAGCCCTCACCGGTCATGCGCGCCGTCCTGACCAGCCGGGTCTTCTCCGACCCGAGGCTGCGCGAACGGGTCACCGTCCTGCCCGAACCCGCCCAGGAGCTCCCCCTGCCCGACAGCCTGTCCGCCGTGGTCATCTTCGGCGTGGCCGGACACATCCCCCGGCCCGAGCGGGTTGCCCTGTGGAAGCGCCTAGCCGACCGCCTCCCCGAAGGGGGGCCGATCGTCGTCGAGCTGATGGGGGTGGACACCCCCCGCTCCATCCCCTTCGTGCGCATGTGCCGGGAGACCGTCGGAACCCAGGTCTACGAGTGGTGGATCTCCGGTGAACCGGCAGGGGAGGGCGTCATGCGCTGGCGCACCGAATGGCGCGTCTTCCGCGACGGGGAGCGGGTACGCACCGTCGCCGACGAGTACGACTGGGAGACCTTCGGCGTGGAGCGCCTGGCTGAGGAGTCCGGGCTGACCGTCAAACGCCTCGTCCAGACTGGGCGCGAGGCCACCCCGGAGATCGGGGTGCTGACCACATGACCCAGGACACCGCCTCCACCACCGGGAAGACCCCCCAGGCGGACACACCCGCGGGGAAGCGCTCACCCTCACCCCTGTCGGTACTGCTGGAACCCGTCCGGGGCAGGGTCGCCTCCGCCGCCGCGCTCCAGGGGCTCGCCGGTGTCCTCGGCCTGGTCCCCCTGGTCTGCGTCGCCGAGCTCGCCGACACGCTCCTGGAACCCGGACCGCCCGACAGGGCCCTCCTGTGGACCCTCGTCGGCCTGGCCCTGGCCGGGGCGGTCGCCGCTCTGACCGCCGGGGCGGCCTCGACCGTGGTCGGGCACCTGGCCGACAACGACATGCAGCTGTCGGTCCGGCGCTCACTGGCGGCCCACCTGGGGAGGGTCCCCCTGGGATGGTTCTCCGGACGGGGCTCGGGGCGGGCCAAGAAAGCCCTGCACGACGACGTCGCCGAAGTGCACTCCCTGATCGCCCACACCCTGCCCGACCTGGCGGCGGTGGTCGCCGTCCCCGTGGCCGCACTCGCCTACCTGGTGTCCGTCGACTGGCGGCTCGCCCTGGTGGCCGTCGCCCTGGTCGTCGGCGGCGTCTTCCTGTTCGCCCGCGCCATGGCCGGCGGCATGGCCAAGTTCGCCGAGTACACCCGTGCCATGAACGACATCAACGCCTCGGCGGTGGAGTTCGTCCAGGGCATCCAGGTGGTCAAGCACTTCGGCGGCCACCGCCGGGCCCACGCGCGCTTCCTGGACGCGGCCGACGCCTTCGCCGACTTCTTCGTCGCCTGGTCCCGGGCCACCACCCCGGTGACGGTCGCCTCGTTCCTGCTACTGTCCGCCCCGATGACGGCCGCCCTCTCGGTCCTCGCCGGAGTGGGCCTCGTCGCGGCGGGGTGGAGCGAACCGGCCTCCGTGGTGGCCTTCGCGCTCCTCGCACCCGCGCTGTGCGCACCCATGAACGTCATCGGCTCCCGCGTCCAGCAGATCCAGGCGGCCAAGGCGGCGGCCTCCCGCGTCGCCGACCTGCTCGCGGAGCCCCCCCTGCCCGAGGGCTCCGGCGGCGCGCCCCGGGACGCCCGGGTCGTCTTCGACGGCGTGCGCTTCTCCTACTCCGCCGACCGCCGGGACGCCGCACGGGAGGCACTGAGGGGGGTCGACCTGGTGCTGGAACCGGGGACGGTCACGGCGCTCGTCGGGTCCTCCGGAGCGGGCAAGTCCACCCTGGCCACCCTCCTCGCCCGCTTCCACGACCCCGTCGAGGGCACCGTCTCCGTCGGCGGAGCCGACCTGCGCACGCTGCCGACCGGGACGCTGTATCGCACCGTCGGCTTCGTCTTCCAGGACGTGCGCCTGCTGCGCGAGTCCGTGGCCGACAACATCGCTCTGGGCAGGCCCGGCGCCACCCGCGAGGAGATCGAGGACGCCGCCCGCGCGGCCCGGATCCACGAGCGGATCCTGCGGCTGCCGCGCGGCTACGACACGGTCGTGACGGAGGAGGCCGCACTGTCCGGCGGCGAGGCCCAGCGCGTGTCGATCGCCCGGGCGATCCTCGCCGACCCCTCCGTCCTGGTCCTGGACGAGGCCACCGCCTCGGTGGACCCCGCGGCCGAAGCCGACATCCAGGACGCCCTCAGCGACCTCGCCCGAGGCCGCACCGTCCTGGTCATCGCCCACCGACTGGCCACCGTCACCGGCGCAGACCGCATCGCCGTCATGGAGGACGGCCGGATCGTCGAGTCGGGGACCCACGAAGAGCTCCTCGGCCGCGGGCGGCGCTACGCGGACCTGTGGAGCGCACAGCACGGCAGCGGCGGCCGACAGGGAGAAGAGCAGTGATCCGCGCATTCCTCAAGGCCATGGGGCCCGGCCACACCCGCCCCGTGGCGGTGAGCCTGGCGCTCACCACGTTCGCCTCCGCCCTCCAGGGCGTCGTCTTCGCCCTCCTGGTCCCCGTTCTGGAGGGGCTCCTGGGGCCCGACCCCTCCACAGCGACACCCTGGGCGGTCGCCCTGGCCGTCGGCACCGCGGTATACGCGGTACTGAAGTCGACGAGCCTCTACCTGAACTTCCGGGTCGGCGGCTCCATCTCGCGGGCCCTGCACCACCGCATCGGCGACCACCTGGTGCGCCTGCCGCTGGGGTGGTTCACCGGGTCCCGGCTGGGAGAGCTCAACCGCATCGCCACCGAAGGGGTGTCGCGGACCACCAGCCTGCCCGTCCACACCTACCCGCCGCTGGCCGACGCCGTGGTCACACCCGTGGTGGCGGTGGCCGCCCTGTTCCTCTTCGACTGGCGCCTCGCGCTGGCCTGCGCGGCCTGCCTTCCCCTCCTGTGGATGGTGTTCACCCTGTCCAACGAGGCCGTGGGACGGGGCGACGCCGCTCGCGACACGGTGGCGGACGAGGCCGCCGACCGCGTCCTGGAGTACGCCCGGGCGCAGCCGGTGCTGCGCGCCTTCGGCCGGGTGGACAGCGCACACACGGTCCTGGACCGCGCGCTGGCCGCCGAGCACGCCGGCGCACGCGCGCTCCTGCTCAAGGCGGTTCCCGCGCTGGTCGCCTACTCCTTCACCGTGCGTCTCGTCCTCACCCTCCTCCTCGCGCTCAGCCTCCACCTCCTGCTCGGCGGCACACTGGCGGCCCCCACCGCGATCGCCCTCATCGTCCTGCTCGTCAGGTTCGTCCACCCGCTGTCGGCGGCGGCCGAGAGCGGAGCCGTCCTGCGCATGGCCGTCAACGGGCTGGCCAGGATCAACACCGTCCTGGACGCGCGGCCCCTGCCCGAACCGGCGACGCCCGTCCCGCCGCAGGGCGCCGAGGTGGAGTTCCACGACGTCCGCTTCTCCTACACCCCCGGGGAACCCGTCCTCGACGGCGTCTCCTTCCCAGCGGCCCCTGGGACGCTGACGGCGCTCGTGGGCCCCTCCGGCGGTGGCAAGACCACCGTGACCCGCCTCCTGGCACGCTTCCACGACGTGGACGCCGGGCAGGTCCTCGTCGGCGGCGTCGACGTCCGCGATATCGGCAGCGAGGAGCTGTCCCGGCACGTGGCCGTGGTCTTCCAGGACGTGTACCTGTTCGACGCCACCATCGCGGACAACGTCCGCGTCGCCGCCCCCGGAGCCTCAGAGGCGGACCTGGACCGGGTCGCGGCCCGCTCCGGACTGGACCGGGTCGTCGCCGAGCTGCCCGACGGGTGGGAGACCCGGGTGGGGGAGGGCGGGACGTCCCTCTCCGGCGGCCAGCGCCAGCGGGTGTCGATCGCCCGCGCCCTGCTCAAGGACGCGCCGATCGTCGTCCTGGACGAGGCGTCCGCGGCCCTGGACGCCGAGAACGAGGCGCTGCTGACCGAGACCGCCACCGACCTGGCGCGGGACAGGACCGTCCTGGTCATCGCGCACCGCCCCGCCACCGTGGCCGCCGCCGACCGGATCGTCTTCCTCGACGGCGGCCGTGTCGCCGAGCAGGGCACCCCCGAAGAACTCCTCGCGCTGGACGGCCGGCACGCCGCCTACGTCCGGGCCCGGCAACGGGCCCTGGGGTGGCGGCTGACCGGCGAACCCGCCTCTGACACCACCAGACCCACCCCATAGGAGGACCGCCCCCATGACCCAGCCAGCCCCCGACGCACACGCATCCGACACACCCGTGGCCTTCCCCCAAGCCCGCTCCTGCCCGTTCTCCCCGCCCGAGTCCTACGCGCGGATGCGCGAACGCCCAGGCCCCACCAGGGCCGTCATCCCCAGCGGCAAGGAGCCCTGGCTCCTCACCGGCTTCACGGACGTGCGCACCGCGCTGTCCCACCCGGCCTCCAGCTCCGACGCCCGCCACCCCGCCTTCCCCGCCCTGGGCGACGGCGAGCAGCAGGTCGCGGCGGAACTGCGTCCCTTCATCCGCATGGACCCGCCCGACCACACCCGCGTCCGCCGGATGCTCGTGGGCGAGTTCACCGTCAGGCGCGTTCGCGAGATGCGCCCCGCCATCGAGGCGATCTGCCGCGAACAGGCAGAGCACCTGCTCTCCCTCCCCACCCCGGCCGACCTCGTCAGCGAGTACGCCAACCGGGTCTCCACCACCGTCATCTGCCGACTGCTCGGCGTCCCCATGGAGGACCTGGAGTTCTTCCGCCGCATCACCTCGGTCGCGGGGGCCCGCAACAGCACCGCCCAGGAGGTGGGGGCCGCCCTGGGCGAACTGTTCGCGCTCATCGACCGGCTCATCGACGAGAAGGCTGAGGACCCCGGCGACGACCTCATCAGCCGACTGGTCAACGGCCCCCTCGCACGGGAGGAGATCACCCGCCACTCGCTGCTCTCCCAGATCGGGATCACCCTCAACGCCGGGCACGAGACCACGCGCAACATGATCCCCCTGGCCGCCCTCGACCTCCTGCGCAACCCCGACCAGATGGACCTGCTGCGCGACGACCCCGGCCTGTGGCCCGCGGCCGTGGACGAACTTCTGCGCCATCTGTCGGTGGCCGACGTCATCACCCTCCGTGTCGCCACCGAGGACATCCCGCTGGAGAGCGGCACCATCCCTGCCGGGGACGGCTACATCGCCCTCCTGGGCGCCGCCAACCACGACCCCGAGGCCTTCCCCGACCCCGAACGCCTCGACCTCACCCGCACCCAGCGCAACCACGTCGCCTTCGGCTACGGGGTCCACCAGTGCGTCGGCCAGAACCTGGGCCGGCTGGAGCTCGAAGTCGCCCTGCGGGTCCTGTTCGAACGCGTCCCCGGCCTGCGCCTGGCGGCGCCCCTGGAGGAGCTCCCGCAGCGCTCCGCCTCGACGATCTTCGGACTCGACGAAGTGCCCGTCGCATGGTGAGGGACGACCCCGGCGGCGACACCTCCCTGAGGCTGAGCGCCGACCACGACGTGTGCGCCGGCGCGGGGCAGTGCGTGCGCGCCGCCCCCGACCTCTTCGACCAGGACGACGACGGCCTCGTGCTCCTGCTCACCAGCGACGTGCCCCCCGGGTCCCGGGCACACGCCCTGGACGCCGTCGACCTCTGTCCTTCGGGCGCGATCGCGATCCGAAGCCGACCCCCCGCTCCCCCCGGGCCGTGACCGCCACGGCCCCGAACAGAAACGAGAACCACCGATGAGACGACAAGCCCTCCTCGCGGGCCTGTGCGCGATCACCCTCGCCACGGCCTCCGGCTGCGCCGGAGGGACGGACAGCGGAGACGGCGCCGCACAGGCACCCGCCACCCTGCGCTACGCGGCGGTCGGCGCTCCCGCGGCCACGACCGCCGACCCGCACGGCCGGGTCGGCAACGAGTCGGACTACCTGCGCTTCTCCATGCTCTACGACGTCCTCACCGTCATCGACGAACAGGGCACGGTCCAGCCCAGGCTCGCCGAGGCGTGGGAACCCGAGGGAGACGACCTCACCCACTGGCACATCACCCTGCGCCAGGACGCGGTCTTCTCCGACGGGGCACCCGTCACCGCCGACGACGTCCTCTTCTCCCTGCGACGCATCCAGGGCAAGGGCGCCGAGAACAACGGCCGCCTGTCCATGTTCGACCTGGAGTCCTCGACCGTCGCGGGCGAGCACGAACTGGAACTGGTCACCCTCCAGCCCTACGCCGAGGTCGGCGCCGCCCTGGCCTCCCTCACCTTCGTCGTCCCCGAGGGCAGTGACGACATCACCGAACCCGTCGCCGGATCGGGCCCCTTCGTCCTGGAGACCGCCGACGACACCACGGCGGTCCTGACCCGCAACGACCAGTGGTGGGGCCCCGGCGGGGGAGTGGAGCGCCTGGAGATCACCGCCATGCCCGACGCTGCCGCCCGCGCCTCCGCGGTGGCCTCCGGGCAGGCCGACGTGGCCGGAAGCGTCGCACCGGCCACCGCCGAGCAGTACGCCGAAAGCGACGAGGTGGAGGTCGTCACCCGCCCCGGCGGCGTCGGCTACCCCCTCGTCATGGACACGACGGCCGAACCCTTCGACGACCCCGAGGTGCGGGAGGCCGTCAAGATCGCCCTGGACCGCGACGCCCTCGTCGAGACCGTCTTCCTCGGCTACGGGCAGACCGGCGCGGACGTCCTCAGCGCCTCGGAGCCCTTCGCCCCGGACGTCGACCCGGTCGTCCGCGACGTCGAACGCGCCCGCGAACTCCTGGAGGAGGCCGGGCACGGCGACGGCGTCTCCCTCACCCTGCACGCCACCAACTCCTACCCGGGGATGGAGGAGACCGCCGTCCTGGTCTCCGAGCAGCTCGCCGAGGCGGGCATCGACGTGGAGGTCGAGGTGGGCCCGCCCGACACCTACTGGACCGAGGTGTGGAACGTCGAGTCCTTCTACATCAACAGCCTGGGCGGGAACGGGTTCGTCGACTTCGCGCGCATGGCCCTGCTGCCCGACGGCCCCATCAACGAGACCGGATGGGACGACGAGGAGTGGACGGAGGACTTCCACACGGCCCTGGCCACCGCCGACCAAGACGAGCGGTACTCGCTCCTCGGCGACCTCCAGCGGCGCATCGCCGAAGAGGGCGGGTACGTGGTCTGGGGGTCCGGTGACGGTATCGACCTCACCGCCTCCGGCGTGACCGGCCTGCCCACCGGACCCGGCTTCCACCGGCTGCGGATCGAAGAGGTCGAGGTCTCCGGTTGACGCGATCGCCACGGGCGGTGCCCTCGGGCACCGCCCCCCGGCCCCGGGCAGCGGGAGCGCTGGTGGCCAGGGGGCTGCGCCCCCTGGTACGGGGCGCGCTACTCCTCGCAGCGGCGTCGGTGGTCGTCTTCGCGGCCACCGCCCTGCTGCCCGGGGACGCGGCCCAACTGCGGGTGAGCCCCGGCGCCACCGACGAACAGGTCCGGGCCCTGCGCCAGGAGCTGGGACAGGACGCCGCCCCCTGGCGGCTCTACACGGACTGGACGGCGGGACTGCTCCGGGGCGACCTGGGAACCTCCCTGGTCAACGACCGGCCCGTACTCGACGCCGTCCTCCAGCGCCTGCCCGCCACCGCCACCCTCATCGGCCTGTCCCTGGCACTGGCCGCCCCCGCCATGCTCCTCCTCGGAGGATGGGCGGGCGCGGCACGCGCAAGCCGCGGTGCGGCCGGAGCCTTCCTTACCGGCGGTGCCGCCGTCCCCGCCGTGGTCGTCGCCGCGGGCGCCGCCGCCCTCCTGTCAGGCGTGCTGGACCTGGTCCCCGCCGTCTCACTCCTGCCCCCCGGGACACACCCCGTCCACCACCCCGAACTCCTGGTCCTGCCCGTGCTCTCCATGGCCCTGCCCACCGCCCTGTTCGGAGCCGGACTCGTCTCCGGCGCGGTCGCCGACACGGTCTCCCGGCCCCACGTGGTGGACGCCCTGCGCAGGGGCCGCCCCCTGTGGTCCGTCGCCGCCGTGGACGTCCTGCCCTTCCTCCTCGCCCCCTTCACCCGTGTCCTGGCGGTGAGCGCCGGCGGCCTCATCGCCGCCACCACGATCGTCGAGACCCTCTTCGGATACCCCGGCCTGGGATCACTCCTGGTCTCCGCCGTCGCCTCGCGCGATACCCCCGTGGTGCAGGCGGTCGCCATGCTCGCCGCGGCCGTCGTCCTCGCGGGACTGGCCGTCTCCGACGCCGTCGCCGACGGCACCGACCCCCGGAGCCGAGCATGGTGAACCGCCTCCTCGCCACAGTGCTCCTGGCCGCGGTCCTGGCCACCGCAGCCCTCGGCGGCTGGGCCGCGCCCTACGACCCCACCGACCCCGTTGCCCCGCCCTGGCAGGGGAGCGGCCCCGGCCACCTCCTCGGCACCGACGCCCTGGGCCGCGACGTGTGGTCCCGGGTGCTCTCCGGCGGAGCCGACCTGCTCGCCGTCTCCGTCACCGCCGCCCTGGCGGCCTCGGCCACCGGCCTGGCCGGCGGACTGGCCGCCGGATGGCTCGGCGGCGCGGCCGACCGCGTGCTGACCGCGCTGACCGACCTCCTCCTGGCCGTTCCCTCGCTCCTGCTCGCACTCGTGGCCGCCATCGCCCTGCCCGGCCCCGCCGCCGTGGTCGTGGCGACCGTGTGCGGTGGTGCGCCCCTCACCCTGCGGGTGGTGCGCGACGCCGTGCGCGCCGTGCGCACCACCGGATACGTGGAGGCGGCCCGGTGCCGAGGGGAGAGCACGGCGGCTATCGCGCTCCGCGAGATCCTGCCCGCCATGAAGGGGACCGTCCTCGCCGATTTGGGCCTGCGCCTGGTCGTGGCGGTCCAGATCGCCTCCGCGCTCAACGTCCTCGGCTTCGGCACCCCGCCGCCCGAGCCCGACTGGGCCCTGATGCTGCGCGAGAACATGGCCGGGGTCGCGATGAACCCCTGGGCCGTGGCCGCCCCGGCACTGGCCCTCGGCCTGACCACGACCGCCCTGGCGCTCTCGGTCTACCTCGCCACCGACCGCGACCCCAGAGCCACCACCAGCCGAGAGGACACCCGTGCGGGGATATGAGATCACAGGGCTGAGTGTGGCGGACCGGGACGGCCGCCCGATCGTCGGCCCGGTCGACCTGGCGGTCCCCTCCGGCGGCGTGGCCGCGGTGATGGGCCCCTCCGGCGGCGGCAAGACCAGCGCCGTCCTGGCCGCCCTCGACGCCCTCCCCGAAGGGCTGCGGCGGGTCGGCGGCCGGGTGAGCTGGAACGGGTCCGTGATCCGCCCGGGACGGTCCGCGCGCCGCTGGAGGCGCGAGCACGCCGGACTGCTCGGCCAGGACCCGGCCTCGGACCTGCACCCCCTGCGCACCGTCACCGGCCTGCTCCTGGAGAGCCCCTTCGACGGGTCCCGCGCCGAGCACCGGGAAGCCGCGCACCGAATCCTGCGCCGCCTGGGCTTGGACCCGGCACAGGTCGCCCGGCGCCGCCCCCACGAGCTCTCCGGCGGCCAGGCCCAGCGCGTGGCCCTGGCCCGCGCGGTCGTCGGCGACCCCGCGCTGCTGGTCCTGGACGAGCCCACCAGCGGCCTGGACCCGGAGGCACTGGAGCGGGTGCTCCAGGTCCTCGGCGAACGCCGCGGGGCCCCGGGGCGGGCCACGATCGTCATCACCCACGACCGGGACTTCGCGGAGCGGGTGGCGGACAGCGTGGTCGCCCTCGGCGACACACCGCCCGAGCGCCCCGGCCGCCGGGGCCCCCTCCTCCGGGTGGCGGAACCCGGCCGCCCGGCCGCACTGGAACTGCGCTCCCTGGCCGTCGCCGCCCCCGGCGGCGGAACCGTGCTGCTCGAAGGGGTCGACCTGGGAGTGCGCCCCGGAGAACTCGTCGCCCTCACCGGCCCCTCCGGCAGCGGCAAGTCCACCCTCCTGCGCGCCGTCGCCGGGCTGCACCCGTCATGGACGGGGAGCGTGTCCGTGGCCGGGCAGGAGGTCCCGCACCGGGTGGAGGAGCGCGGACGGGCCCTCCTGCGCGCCGTCCAGTTCGTCGGCCAGGACCCGAGGGCCGCCCTCCACCCCTCCCACCGGGTGGGCTCGGCCCTCGCCCGCCCCGCCCGGGTCCTCCTGGGCTCCTCCCGCGACCAGGCGCGCGAAAGCGCCGTGTCCCTGGCCGCAGAGGTCGGACTGCCCGCCGAGGCGCTCCACCGCACCCCCGCACGGCTCTCCGGCGGCCAGCGGCAGCGGGCGGCCATCGCGCGGGCCCTGGCCGCCCAGCCGGGCGTCCTGCTCGCCGACGAGGTCACCTCGGCCCTGGACGGCCGTACCGCCCGCCACGTCCTGGAACTGCTGGACGCGCTGCGCGCCGACCGGGGGCTGGCGGTCCTGCTCGCCACGCACGACCCCGCGGTCGCCGCCCGCGCCGACCGCGTCCTGCGCATCGAGCGCGGAGGGCTGGTGGAGGCGGAGGCCGCGGTCGGCGCGGGCCGGAGCACGGGCGGGGTGCCGGAGGCTACCGCGGTGGCCGCTCCGGGAGAGGGCTCTCCCACCCGGCCGGAACGGTGTCGATGACGAAGCGGTAGTGCCGGTCCCGCGCGGACTCCGCGCTCTCCCCGGCTCCCCGCTCTTCACCGGCGACACCCGGACAGCCCGGGATGGGCCGCTCCGGCGGCCCTCCTCCTTCTGGCCGCCGACGGCCTCTGGGCCCGGTTCTGGAGCGACCGGCACGTCGCGGCCGGAGGGCGGCTTCCCGGGGGCGGAACACCGCTGGACCGTTTCCGTCCCGTTCGTCGCGGCCACGCCCGGAAGCGGGGGCTGTGATTTGTCCGGTCCGCCTCCGGGCGCGGCCGACTGCGATGTTACTGAAAATGGTTATCGTTTTCAAGTGGGTTCCCGCGACGCGGGCCTCCGGGCGAAGCGTCCCCGGTCGGGGTCCTGCGCGGCTGAGGGCCCCTTTTCGGGGTGGAAAAGAAAACCATTTCCTTTTGTGTTTCGGACGGCCCTAGACCAAGGTAATTTTCTTTTTCTATGGTTTGTCTTGATTGTTCAGAGCTCTGTGCCGGTGTTGTCTTCGGCTCCGTCCATTCATCCACCGCAGTCGCGGATCCCTGGGGGAGCGATGGCACTGGCACACCTTGTCCACGAGGGCCACGCCCATGACCACGGTGAGGGGTGCGGCCACGTCGCGGTTCCCCGCGGAGGCCATGTGGACTACGTCCACGGCGACCACCTGCACCACGCGCATGAGGGCCACTGGGACGAGCACGCCCCGGCCACGTCCTGAAGGGGGCGGGGCGTGAAAAGCCACTGAAAACGCGGAATCGGATCGGGTCCGCCCCGATCCGATTTCAGGGACGTACGCCGCAGCGCGGCACGGCCCCCACCGCCGAAGGTCAGCCGGAGGAACTACGGGCGGCGACCGCCGCCGCGGTGTCCGCCATGATGAGGTCGGTGTTGATGGCCGCGGCCACCCGGTTCCCCGCGGACGCCGCGCCGATCACCTGTTCCATCGGTGAGGTGACGTTGCCGGCGGCCCACACTCCGGGGACACCCGTCGCCCCGGTCGGGTCGGTCCGAATCACCTCGCCGATGGTGTGGCCGTGCATCTGCTCCTCGACGGGTTTCAGGCCGAGCGGCTCCAGGAAGGAGGCGTGAACGGTGAAGCGCGGGGCGATCGACAGGACGTCGAGGGAGACGACCCGGCCGTCCTCCAGACGTACACCGCGCAGTTCGTCCCGCTCCTCCTCCAGCGCGGTGACCTTTCCGGACACCACGGTGATCCCCAGCGCGGCGAGCCGCTCGCGGTCCTCGTCCCCCGGCTCGGGGCCGGTGTGGGTGAACAGGGTGACCTGCGGACTCCACTGGTGCCACGTGAAGGCCTGGTGCAGGGAGAAGGGCCCCGTGGAGAGCACGCCGATCCTCCGGTCCCGCACCTCCCACCCGTGGCAGTAGGGGCAGTGGATCACGCTCCTGCCCCACAGGCGGGAGAGCCCGGGGAGTTCTGGGAGCTCGTCGACCAGGCCGGTCGCCACTAGGAGGCGGCGGCCCAGGGCGCTCCCCCCGGCGGCGAGGGCGACCCGGAACCCCTCCTCCTCCCGGGACGCCGACACGGCCTCCCCACTGGTGACGCGGACACCGTAGCCGGCCACTTCGGTGCGCGCGGTCCGCAGGAAGTCCTCCGGCGCGGTGCCCTCCCGGCCGAGGTAGGCGTGGAGGCCGTCGGCGGGTGCGTTGCGGGGGAGCCCGGAGTCGACGACCAGTACCGAGCGCCGCGCGCGGCCCAGGGTGAGGGCGGCGCTCAGACCGGCGGCCCCGCCCCCGACCACGATGACGTCGTAGGTTTCGGCTGAACCGGGGGGTTGCGTGTTCACGGTGTTCGCTCGCTTTCTTCGCCGCCCGGACCTGGTAGTGCCGGGCGGTGTGCCGCAGAGGGCGTTCTCGTGGAAATGATCATCGTTCTCATAACGTACGTGCACGGAGCCCGGCACCTCCACGCGGGGGAGCCGCCGCGGACGGGGTGGCCCCCGCTGTCAGGGGTGGGTGTGGTGCGCGTGCACGCCGCGGACGTCCCACTGCGGGAACGGGTCCGGCAGCGCCTCCCATGGGGACGCGAGCTCGGCGTCGGTGAGCAGGCAGGCGCGCAGGGCCTCCTCCAGGTCCGGTCCGCGCAGGGCGGTGCCGATGAACACCAGCTCCTGGCGGGGCTCCACCGGCTCGGTGTCGGCCACGTCCTCGGGGGCGTACCCCAGGGCCGCGCCGTCCGCGGGGTCCCACACCCCGGCCGGTTCGAACCGGCCCACCGGTCCGGCCTGGGACCACAGGCCGGTGGTGCGCGGACGAGTCGCCAGCCAGAAGAAGCCCTTGGTGCGCAGCACGGTGCCGTACCGGTCACCGTCGAACCCGGTTCCGATGAGCTTCCACAGGCGTTCGGGGTGGAAGGGCCGGTCGGCCCGGAACACCAGACTGGAGATCCCGTACTCCTCGGTCTCGGGGACGTGGTCGCCATTGAGCTCGGCCACCCAACCCGGCGCGCGCGAAGCGCGTTCGAGGTCGAACAGGTCCGCGCCGATCAGTTCGGCGGGATCGACGCGCCCATGGGCGATACGCAGGACGCGGGCGAGCGGGTTCAGACGACGTACCGCGGCCTCCACACGGTCGGCGTGCTCGGCGGTGACCAGGTCGGTCTTGGTGATGAGTAGGACGTCGGCGAACTCGACCTGGTCGACGAGCAGATCGCTGACGGTGCGCTCGTCGTCCTCGTAGGCGTCCAGGCCGCGGTCGGCGAGGTCGTCGCCGCGGTGGAGTTCGGCGAGGAAGTTCGCGGAGTCCACCAACGACACCATCGTGTCCAGCCTGGCCCCCTCCAGCAGCGGCCGTCCGTCGTCCCCGGGGACGGCGAAGGTCGCGGCGACGGGCATGGGCTCGGAGATCCCGCTGGACTCGATGATCAGGTGGTCGAACCGGCCCTGTTCGGCCAGGTGGGCGACCTCCTCGAGCAGGTCGTCGCGCAGGGTGCAGCAGATGCAGCCGTTGGTCATCTCCACCAGGCGCTCGTCGGTACGCGACAGGTGCCCGTCGCCCCGGATCAGCTCGGCGTCGATGTTGATCTCGCTCATGTCGTTGACGATCACCGCCACCCGAGAGCCGTCCAGGTTCTTCAACAGGTGGTTGAGCAGGGTGGTCTTGCCCGCGCCCAGGAAACCGGACAGTACGGTCACGGGCAGGTCGGTCAGTGCGCTCATGGATCAGTTCCCCCGGAGGATCGTATGCAGGCCCGTAGCGGTGGAGGGGTGGTGCGGTCGCCGTGCTCGGCCGCGGGATGGCCCGAGCTCAGGCGCCAAGGTTGAAAACGAAAATCATTTTCAACCTTAGCATTCGATCCCGCCCCGGGGGGCGGTGCGAAAAGGCCGCCGCACGGCGGGCCGGCCGCCGTCGGGCAGTGCCCCGGGGCACTGGGGAGAACCACGGTTGCTTCGTGTAGCGACGGTGACCAGGGGCGTGGACACGGGAGGGCTGGTGTGTGTCGGGACCGCCTCCCGCCACGCCCGTGCGGCGGGTGACTGTCGCAGGCGGCGTTGGGCCCGGTGGGCGTGGGGCCGACGCAGAGGCAGGGTAAATGACGGGAGCGCAACGCATGGCTTGTGGTGCGGGATTCCGGGTGGGCCCGTCGGCACGGGCGGGGGCACAGGATCCCGGAGCTCTCGCGAGGCAGACCCATACGGGCTGGTCTTGGGTGGTGCCGTGGAGTTCGAGGACCTGGTCCGGATCGGTGTGGGCTCTGCGGCCTGACGCAAGGTTCTTCCACACAGCAGTGGTCAGCGCCTTGCGGACGGTATCCGTCAAAGCCCCAGCACGACCGGTGCGGGCGCGGCGGGCCTCCTCTCCGAAAGCCACGCCCCGCACGTAGCGCACCCGGTTCTTCACCGTCCGGTGGCCATGGGCATGGTTGGCCAACTCCGCAAGTGAGACCTGGTGGGCGTCCAGATCGGTGACGGCGAAGACCACCCCGCGGCCGACCTTGCCGAGGCCGGGCTTTGGCCCTTCCTGGCGCCGGCCCCGCGCCGGGTCTTGCCGCCAGCGGCATGAGCGGTGTGGCGGGGCATCCGGTAGGGGGTCGGTGCCGTTGCTGGTGGTGGGCGCGGCGGTGTTCGCGTTCGGGTGCCCCGGCAGGGGTGCGTGCCGGATCGCCTTCGGGTGGGGTGTGGGTGTTCAGGTATGCGAGGTCGGCGCGGGTGGGCTGGGCGGGGTCCAGACGAGTGAGGAGGTTGCGCCGGGTGTGCTCGTCGGGGATGTGGATCTGCTTGGTGAAGGGGCGCGGGGGCAGGCCCAATGCGAGGAGGACACGCTCAGGTGCGTTGTGGGCCCATGCGATGGGGGCGCAGGTGCTGTCGTGACCGGCGCTGGTCAGGGCGCACACGCACAGGGCCAGCAGGGCGGGCGGGCTGTATCGGCGCCCGCGTGGGGCTCTGGGGTCGTTGATGGCGGCCAGGTGGTCCCTCAGGTGGGGGTGGGTTCGCCTGCGGGGGTGAGTGGTCGCGACGGTGGGGTTGAGGTCACGCACGGAGGACGAGAGGGTGACACAGCGGGCATGCGGTCTTACGGATCGGGTTTCCTCGGCAACTCTCTCCTTCAGGCGCATGCCCGTTTTTGCATGTCAGGGCTTGGTCATATCTCTACAGGCCCCGTTGGACCCGGTGCTTGTGTGTTCCCCGGCAAAACATGAGAACTCCGGGAACCTGGGGGTTTCCGGAAGGCTTTGGTGTGTTGGGTGCTGTTGGAACTCATCAACATTCCAGCCCCGGTGAAGGACCGACCGCTGCTGGAACACATCGATAGCCGCTCTCGTCAGACATCGACATAGCTATCGGTCGCTGCCGCTCCCAACTGGAAACCGATTCCCCGGGCGGTGACGATCCAATTCTTGTCGCCGAGTTTTCTGCGTATGCTGCTCACATGCGTGTCAATGGTGCGCTGAGACCAATCCCCTCCCCAGACCTGGTCCATGATATACTTCCTGGACACCACCTGGTCCGGCTGGGAAGCGAGGATGTGTAACAGGTCGAATTCCTTCCTGGTGAGCTTGATCGATTTTCCTGACAGGTGGACTCTCCGGGTTGCCGGGTCTATCCTTAATGGCCCGTGGGAAACGATGTCGATCCCGGGGCCGTACTGTTTCTTGGTCCGGCGCATCACCGCCTCTACCCGCGCGATGAGCTCGTGCACGGAGTACGGCTTGGACATATAGTCGTCGGCCCCTGCGCGTAGGCCGAGGACGCGGTCCAGTTCGGTGCAACGCGAGCTGACGACGATAACGGGAACGCAACTGGCGGCGCGCAACAGTCGGCAGACCTCCAGACCGTCCAGATCCGGCAGGTCCAGGTCGAGGAGTACCAGGTCGGATTCTTTGTAGGTGTTCAGCGCGGCACGTCCCCCGCCCACGGTACGAGTTCTGTGGCCGTGGCGCAGTAGGCAGTCGGTGAGTTTTCGCGCTTCGGATTCTTTGTTCTCCACCACGAGTATCCGCCAGGAGTCCGACGGCCGTGTGTCGTCGATCTGTGGCGTCGTGTCCGACGGTGCCTTGTGCAACCACAACCCCATGATCCTCGCCCTAGATCTGGTCTGTGCCGTATGTCCGGTTCCGCAGGTCGTCCGCTGGCGTGGAAAGGCCTGCTCCGGGTAGTGTTCGAGGTAGGTGATCCATTTGCTCGCATCGGTTCGAGGTCCACCATGCATATCTGCAGAGTACTCTGGCTACTCTCATGTAAGTGAGAATGGCCAAAAGCGGACATGAACTTTTCGGGGCGAGGGTGGGTATGGTAGTGGGGCGATCAGCCTGGCGTCGAAAAAATTGTTTCCCGCGCGCCTTTTATTCGCAGGTCAAATCGTCTCTTTACGTTCCTCTCGGTATTTATTTTAGATCTGTTGGCGAAAATTTCGTTTCATGGAGGCGGGGTCGCCGGAGGGCCCCCGGGCCCGGCGGCGTACCGGGTCCGGGGGCCGCCAGGAGGGGTCAGGGCGCCATGCCCGGCCGCTGGGCCGGGAAGGCATGGCGTCGGCCGACGACCACGACGATCAGCACCGGGACCAGGAGCAGCAGGACGCTCCATGGGAAGGATCTCGGACCGAACACCTCCAGGAGAATGCCGCCGACGGCGCCTCCCGCGGCCATGAACCCGTTCCAGGTGGTGACCAGCAGGGCCTGCGCGGCGTCGCCCCCCGCGTCCGTCACTGCGGTCTGCATGAGCGTGGTGATACCGCCCCAGCCCAGCCCCCACAGGGCCGCCGCGAGCAAGACGAGCGGCCCGCTCTCGGCGAACACCGCCAACAGGGTCGTTCCCACCGCGAACAGGACGGTGCTGGCGATGGTCAGCATACGCAGCCGCCGGTCCACCTGGGCGCCCACCACGAGGATGCTCACCATGGAGGCGATGCCGAAGATCAGCAGGACAAGGCTGATGGACCCACCCATGTCGTATTCGATGAGGAACGTCGCGATATAGGTGTAGAGGATGTTGTGGGCCAGGACGTAGGCCGCGACTACGAACAGGACCGCGATGACCCCGGGGCTGGTGAAGGCGCGCATCACGGACGCCTGCGCGGTCCCTCGGCGGCCCCTGTGGTCGGGGACCGATGCCAGGACCCAGGCCAGGAGGACCACGCCCAGCAGGGTGACCAGGAGGAACGTCGTCCGCCAGTCGAAGATCCCGCTGAGGAAGGTGCCCACCGGGATGCCCAGGGACAGGGCGAGGGGGACGCCGCCCATGGTGACCGCGATCGCCCGCCCCTGGAGGTGGGGGGGCGCAAGGCGGCGGGCGTACTCCACCAGGAGCGCCCAGATCAGGCCGGCTGCCACACCGCCCAGGAACCGGAACACCATGGTCAGCAGGTAGTCGGGAGAGATCGCGGTGACCAGGTTCGACAGCGCGATCACGGCGATCGCTCCCAGGAGCAGGGGTTTGCGCCGCCAGGTCGCCGTCAGTGCGAACAGGGGGATGGCCGTGACCGCGGAGGCGATCGCGTAGACGGTGAGGGCCTGGCCCATCGCGGACTCGCTGACCGCCAGGCTCGCGCTCATCTCGGGCAGCATCCCTGCCGGGAGGGCCTCGGTCAGGATGCCGACGAAGGCGGCCGTGGCCAGGGCCAGCAGGGCCACCCAGGGGAACTTGCTCTCCTCGCCCTTGGCAGGCGGGGAGGCCACGTTTTCTACCGGAGGAGTGGACATAGTCTGTATCCTCAAACCCTTCCATAGGTGTGAAGGTCAATCGCCATTTTTGTGAGGTGAGACACGTGCGCATAGGCGAACTGTCGAAACGCACAGGGGTGTCCCCGCGGCTGCTGCGCTACTACGAGGAACAGGGGCTGATCGGCGCCAAACGCTCCCCCAACGGCTACCGGGACTACGACGAGCGCTACGTGGACCGCGTCCACCAGGTCCGGGGGCTGCTCGACTCCGGTCTGTCGACCCGGATCATCAAGCAACTGCTCCCGTGCCTGGACCGGCCGGACGCCATCTATGTCTCCGACGCCACGCCCGAGACGATTGCGGTGCTCGAACGCGAGCGCGAACGCATGGACGAGCGCATCCGGTGCATGGTCCGCAACAGGGAGGCCATCACCGACTACCTCGCCCGGGTACGCCGCGGCGGGGACGCCCCCGCGGAGGAGGCGGACCCCACCGGGGAGGCGGCTCCCGCGGGGGCCAGTGCACCGGTCGCGGCCGGCGGCTGAGGCCGGTGGCGCCGCCGACCGGTCGGCCCGGGGTCAGTCTGCCGGGACGGCGTACCGCACAGGGTTGGCCAGTTCGACGCCGTGGCTGTCCACGCACAGGACCAGCCGGTCACCGTCCCCGATCCGGAACCCGTCGTGGTAACTGGCCTTGTCCGCACCCAGGAACAGGTAGTTCACCAGACCCGGACGGCGCAGTAGCGGGTAGGAGAACAAGTACTCCGCCATGTCGGGGATCCGCTGGAAGAGGGAGTCCGCACCGCATGAGAAACCGCCCTCCCAGGCGGTCTCCCCGTTCCGCTCGATGACCACCCGTCCGGTCACCGTCTCCGGTGGCTCGCCCAGGAACAGCCAGGGGGCGATCGAGGTCTCGCACAGCTTGGCGTAGGGGGTCCAGGCCCACGGCTTCTCCAAGTGGAGGCCGATGTCGTTCAGGTCGTTGCCGAACCCGTACCCCGTGTAGTGCGGTCGGCCCTCGTCGTCGTTGACGTAGACCAGCACGATTTCCGGCTCTTCCAGCAGCCAGACCGGGTTCGCCGGGGTGACCAGGGGTTCCTCGGGCAGGCGCAGCCAGGACCCCAGGCCCTTGATGTAGTAGTTCGGCGGGGTGAACTCCTCGTTCGGCTCGGGGGCCCGGTCGAACTTGGACCGGTGCGTCCCCATGAACCCGTTGATCAGGGAGTTGTTGGCGTCCGCGGGGAGCAGGGGCGGCAGGAAGCGCAGCCCGGGGTCGTCGGTGGCCACCGAGAGCGTCTCGGGGCCTTCGGTGACGGCGGCTATCACCGCCGCGGCCTCCGCCCCGGTCCCGGCGGCGGAGAGGAAGACGTTGCGGAGGCGGTCGCCGTCCGCCGCGTACAGGGTGAGCGTGCCGTCGGACGGCAGCCCCACACCCGCGTATCGGCGGCCTTTGTAGATGGATTCGAAGAAGATGGACATGATGGCGGTGTGCCTCCTTGGTGACGGGGGTGGACATGCGTGTCCGGCGGGGTGCAGGGCGGTGGGCCCGGCAGGGTTTTCGGCGGGGTGCCCGGCGTGCATCCCGCGCGGTGGTCACGGTCGCGCGAGATCGGCCAGGACCTCGGTGACGCGGTCCAGGGACTCTTCGATCCAGGGGAGACGCAGGGGGTCGGGGGTGTTCAGGGCGGTGAGGCGTTCGGACTCGCCCGCGCCGTACAGGCGGCCGGTGGACACCCGCATCCGCAGGGCACGCGCTGGCTCTCCGAAGGCACTTCCGGGAAGCAGCCCCACCCCGTACCTCTGGACGAGGTGGTCGGCCAGCTCCGCAGCCCCGCGCACACCGTGGGCGCGGGCCAGGACTTCCCGCAGCGGCTCGAAATCGGGGTAGAGGTAGCAGGTCGCCCGCACTGGTGCCGTCACGGCGCCGATCCCGGAGAAGCGTTCGGCCGCCGCGCGGGCCACGGCCCCGTGCAGGCGCCGACTCGCGGCGACGCGCTCCACCACGTCCCGGGGCTCGGAGAAGGCGTAGGAGGCCGCGGCCTGGACGGGGGCCGCAGCGGTCGACCAGACCTGCCCGGCGATGCCCAGTAGCCGCGCGCGCACCCGATGCCCGAGCGCCCCCTCGGGGAGCCGGGCCACCCCCAGCCGCCACCCTCCGAGGGCGAGGTTCTTGGCCGGGCCGGTGGTGACTGCGGTCCGCTCCGGTGCGAACACCGCCGGGGAGACAACGGGTGTGTCGGGGGAGAAGACCAGGTCGCGGTAGATCTCGTCGGAGATGATGAACAGGTCGAGGCTGCGGGCGGCCTCGGCCAGCTCCCGGACGGTCTCGGGTGCGGCGACGTTCCCGGTGGGGTTGTCCGGCAGCGTGACCACCACCGCCCGCGGGTCGCGGCCGGCCGCGCGGGCCGTGGCCACCGCCTCGTGCAGCAGGTCCGGTGCGGGGACCCCGCCCTGCCCTGGCGGGGTCGGGACAGGGATGGCGCGTCCACCTCCGAGCGCCGCTTGGGCCGCGTAGCTGACCCAGCCGGGCTGGGGGATCACCACGTCTCCGCCGACGGCGAGGATCAGCCCGAACAGCAGCGGTTTGCTCCCCGGGCCGGACACGACGAGGTCGGGGTCGGTGTCCAGCCCCCGCCGCCGCCAGTACCCGGCGACTGCGGCGCGCAGTTCGGCGCTGCCCGCCACCGGCCCGTAGGCGTTGCGGTCTGCGGCGGCGGCGAGCAGTTCCCGGAGCCGGGGCAGGACGGGCAGCCCGATCTCACCGCCGGCCAGGGAGAGTACCGTTTCTCCGGCCGCCTCCCGGCGGGCCAGAGCCTCGTCGGCGGCGAGGGTAGCGGACAGGGGCACCGGTGTGGATACCGGCATAGTCTCCTCCAGGGGCGGGGTCGCGGGGGCGGGGTGGGTGACGGGATCGCCCGGGTCAAGGGTGGCGTTCGGATGGCGGAGAGGGGCCGTCCCCGGCCAGGCATTCGCGCAGCTCGGCCTTGCGCACCTTGCCCGTGAGGGTGGTGGGCAGGGACGCGACGACCGCCAGGCGTTCAGGGAGGAACCGGGCTTCCTGGCCCGCCCCGAGCAGGTGAGCGCGCATCTCGCCGAGGGTGGGCGCGTCCCCGTTACGGGGGACGACCGCCGCGGTGATCGGCCCGGCACCCCCGTCCGGGGGGCCCACCAGGGCAGCCTGGGCCACCCGAGGGTGCCGGGCCAGGAGTGCTTCGATCTCGGCCACCGGGGCCGGGACGCCGTCGCGCACGATGGCGTCCCGGCCCCGCCCCAGAACGCGGATGCCGCCTCGGCCGTCCTCGCGGGCCAGGTCGCCGGTGTCGAACCAGCCGTCCGCGCCGATCTCGGCGACGAACTCCTTCTGCCTGCCGTGGTAGCCGAGCGCTCGCGAGGCCCCGCGCACCCGCAGGCGCCCCACCGGGGCCCTGCGGCCGGGGTCGTCGCACCGGTCGACGCGGATCTCCGCGGCGTCGATCGGCCGCCCGTGGCTGTGCGCCGACCAGTCCTGGTCGTAGTCCAGCCGACTGATGGTGACGGGGCCGAACTCCGACATCCCCCAGACCGAGTAGGTGGAGGTCCCGAAGGCGGCGCGCAGCTCGTCCACCAGCCCCTGGAGCACGGGGGCGGCACCAGTGACCGTGTACCGCAGGGCGGACACGTCGCGCGGTTCGGCCCGCTGCGCGGCGGCGATCCCGGACAGGGTGGGCGGGGGCCCGTACAGCAGCGTGGCGCGGTACCGCTCGACCAGGTCCAGCAGACCGGCGTGGTCCCGCTCCTCCTGGAAGAGGACTGTGCCGCCGAGCATGACACCGGCCAGGACGCCCTGGCCGAACCCGGAGTAGTGCACCAGCGGGGTGGTTACCGCGGCGACGAGGTCGTCGCGGAGCAGGAAGGCGTCCGTGTATCCGCGGACGCCCGCGTGCACCGTGTTCTGGCTGTGCACCACGCCCTTGGAGAAGCCGGTGGTCCCGGAGGTGAACAGGATGACGAACGGTTCGTCGGGGGTGAGCGCCAGGTCCACGGAAAGGCCAGGGCGCCGCTCCTCCCAGTGCGCGGCGACGAAGTGCTCGTGGAAGCCGACCGTCCCCGTTGGGACGGGGCCGTCGACTACCATCACGTGCTCGGCGTCGGCCGACGGGCTCCCGTCTGGCTCCGGAACGGTGATGTACACCCGGGCCCCGGTGATGTCGAGCCGGTGACGCAGTTCCTTTCCGTCGCAGGAGGGCGCGATGGGGCAGAGGACGGCGCCGACCGCCGCGGTGGCGAACAGCAGCGGCACCATCTCCCACCTGTCGGGCAGCCGGACGGCGACGACGTCGCCCCGCCGCACGCCCAGTTCCAGGAGAGCCCCGGCGAACCGGTCGGTCAGCCGCTCCAGGTCCGCGTAGGTGAGGACGTCGGTGCGGGCCGGGCCGCCGCGGCGGGCCGCCACGGCGGTCCGTCGCGGGCGCTCGCGGGCTTGGCGGCGCAGGTCGTCCAGGAAGGTCGTGTTCCGCCACCACCCCCGCCGCCGGTACTCCGCCGCACGCTCCGGGGATACCGCCGCGTTCGAGACCGCCGTGGCGGATCCGGGCTCGGTCACCGAGGTCATCGGAGCTCCTCCCGGCGGGCGGCCAGCAGCTGGGGGAGGGGATCGCCTGACCGCGCGGCCGCGATGTCGAGCAGATCCCGGGTGTTGTGCCGCACACGGTCGCCGACCCAGTCGAACACCCACGCCTTGCGGGCCTGCGCTTCCAGGTCGAAGGGCACACGCCGGGTGACCGCCAGGGCGGCGGAGGCCGCACCGCCGACGTTGGCGATCACCCCCGGCACCAGGAGGGCACCCGAGGCGGCCACCTTCTCCCGTGCCTCGTCGCTGGAACTGATGTTGCCGCCCTCCACGACCAGCCCGGCCCGCAGGCGGTGCGCGTTCTCGGCGTTGAGCGCGTGCTTCTGCGCCGCCAGCACCAGCAGGTCGGCGTCCACGTCGAGCCAGGCGTCCGGCCCGTCGGACACGGAGACGTCCAGGGGCAGGCGTGAGCGGTCGATCCTCCCGAAACCGTCGGTGACGTCCACGAGGTCGACCACGGGGAGCCGCTCCGCGCTGACGGTCCCCTGAATGTCGGCTACGCCCACGATGACGTGCCCGCGCTCCTCCAGGAACCCGGCGACGGCGCGTCCCACAGCACCGAAGCCCTGGATCACGACACGCGCCGGCCCGCTGTGCCGGGCCTCCCAGGCCGTGACGGCGGCCACGCCGACCCCGTGTCCGGTGCAGTCGATCAGCGGTTCGTAGTAGGTGCGCCAGTCGATGGGCATGTCGGGGACACCCGGCCGGTGGCGCGGGTCGTACCCGGCCTCGGCGAAGAAGACGGCCCGGTCGGCGGGGGTGACCCCCATGTCGATTCCGAGATGGACGCCGCCATGCAGCAGGGGCTTCACAGTTCGGCCAAAGGTGCGGAAGGTCTCCTCGCGGTCGCTCTCCGAGGCCACGATCCCGGCCTTGGCGCCGCCGATGCGCAGCCCGGCGAGCGTGAACTTGTGGGTCATGTCGCGGGCCAGGCCGCGTACCTCCTCCTCAGTGACACCCGTGGTCATACGGGTACCGCCCATCGCCAGGCCGTCGACGAGGGAGTCGACGACGACCCAGCCCTTGAGGGGGCCGCCGCTGCCCTTGAGATGGGCGACGAACGCGGGTTCGGGGTTGTCCAGATCGGTCATGGTCCAGTCCTCGGGTGGTAGGGGGCGGGTTCTGTCGGGCCGTCGCGCCGGCCTCACTGGTACAGCTGCGCGAAGCCCCGCAGGATCTCCAGGCCGTCGCGGCGGAACTCCAGGTGTGCCTGTGCGCCGAAGATCCGCCCGTCGTTGGAGCGCAGGAACTCCACGGGCGCGTGCTCGGAGCGGCCGATGGATTGGAAGCCCTCCGGTGCCTTGCGGACGTAGAGGGTGTGGCGTTGGAAGACCGTCACCGTCCGGTCCACGTACCGGAAGATCGGTTCCTCCGTGTCGACCTGGGCTTCGTGACCGCCGACCCGCTGCGGCCCCTCCTCCAGGAGCCCGCCGGCGGCGACCGCGAGGGTCTGCATGCCACCGCAGATGCCGAACACCGGGACGTTGGTACTCATGACGAGGTCGACGAGGGGTCTGTAGTAGTTCTGGTCATAGGCCCGGACTTTGGTGCCGCTCAGGACGATCGCCTGGTGGCGGCCGTCGGTCCGCCGCGGCACGGAGGCCGCGTCGACCGTCTCAGTGTCCGAGCCCAGCGACTCGAACCGCCGACGGAGCTGTTTCAGGGAGAGGGTTCCGTTGTTGACGACGAGTACTCGGGGACGCACCACGGGAAGGGCTCCTCAGGTTCGTGTGATCACGGTGCCGGTCCGGCCGGAGAGCAGGTCCGGGACGGGGGCGCTGCCGATGACGACCCGCTCCACGCCCCGGTCCAGGGCCTCGCCCGCCGCCCGGAGCTTCTTGCGCATGCCCCCGGTGGCGCCCCGGTCGCGGAACTCGGCCGCGGACCGCGCCGTGATTCGGTGCACTGGCTCACCGTCCACCAACAGGTGGGTGACGTCGGTGACCAGGATCAGATCCGCGGCGCCCACCGCGCCCGCGAGGGCGGCGGCAGCCCGGTCCGCGTCGGTGTTGACCTCCTGGCCCGCGTCGTTGCGGGCCAGGGGGGTGACCAGGTGGGCGTGGCCCGGGCGCAGGTCCTTGAGCGGGGCGGGTTCCACGCTGGTGATCGGGCCGACCAGGTTCTCCATCTCGACGAGCTGCCGGCCCCGCCACCACCAGCGCTCCCCGGGGCCCGCGCTGACCAGGCCGTCGCTGCCCAGGTGCCGCTCCGCGGAGATCCCGTTCCGGTGGAGGCGGTCCAGGACCTCCTCGCCCAGCCGGGCGCTGATGGTCTTGATGTCCTCGATGACCTCGGGTGTGGTCCAGCGGCTCTGGTTGCCGTAGCGGTCGCGCAGGATCGCGGACGGCTCGCTGTACTGCGGTCGCAGTCTCCGGAGCGGCTTGGACCAGCCGTGGACCAGGACCAGCGGGTGTTCCCGCCCGTAGGCGGTCAGGGACTCCCACCAGGCGTCGTCGAAGTCCTCGATGCCGCTGCCGCCCAGCTTCACCACGGTCGGTGCGGTGTGCGCGCTCACGCCGGCACCATGGGCTGCATCGACAACCCCGTCTCCTCCGGGAGCGAATAGCGCAGGTTGAGTGCCTGGACGGCTTGCCCAGCGGCCCCCTTCACGAGGTTGTCGAGGGCGGCCAGGACGACGATGCGCCCCCCGTCCGGGTCGTGCAGGGCCGTCACGTCGCAGTAGTTGGAGCCGAGGGTGGCTTGCGGGTCGGGGACCGGGATGAGGGTCTCGGTGTGGCGGCGCACCCGCACGAAGGGGTGCCCGCGGTAGAAGCGCAGGTACGTCCGCTGGAGCGCGGAACCATCCACCTCGTCATCGGTGAAGGCGTAGGCGCTGGCGAGCAGCCCGCGCACGTGCGACACCCCGTAGGCCGACATGGTCAGCGAACCGACCGAGCCGGGGCGACCGCGTTCCAGGAAGTCGCCGACCTCAGCGGCGTGCCGGTGCCCGGTCGGCGCGTAGGGCGCGATCGCGCCGTTGCGGAAGGGGTGCAGGTCCGGAACGCGCATCTGGAGGCCGCCGCCGCTGGACCCGCTCTTGCCGTCCACCACCACGGTCCTCAGGTTCAGGCCCAGGCCCAGTACCAGCGGGGCGAGTCCCAGGGTCATGGCGGTGGCGTAGCAGCCGGGGACCGAGATCAACGGGGCGCCGACCAGGCGGTCGCCCACGAGTTCGGGCACCCCGTAGACGAAGCGCTCGGCCAACCCGGGCTGCCGGTCGACCTTGGGGTACCAGCGTTCGTGCAGGTCGGGGGTGTGGATACGGAAGGCGCCGCTCAGGTCGGCCACGCACTCGACACGGTCGGCCAGCTCCTCGGCGAGCCGGGCCGACACCGGGGCAGGGGTGGCCAGGAACACCGCGTCGCAGCGTTTGGCGATGGTGTCGGCCACGACCGGCTCTACGGTCAGGCCCAGGTCGAGACGGAGCCCTGGGTGCAGGTGGACCGGGCGCCGCCCGACGCTGGAGTCACCGCCCAGGTAGGTGAGTTCGAGCTCGGGGTGCTGGAGGACAAGTTTGATCAGTTCGCCGCCGGCCAGCCCGGAGGCACCGACGATGCCCACCCGGGTCATCCCAGGACCTCCTGCACGTACCGCAGGACGGAGGAGGCGATGTCGGCCTCCGTGGTCGAGTCAACCCCGCGCCAGGCCGGGGCGTGGTTAACCTCGTTGACGAGGTAGCCGTCGGGGGTCCGGAAGAGGTCGACCCCGTAGATCCCGGGGCCGAGCAGGTCCACGACCCCGTCCACGACCTTGCGGACCTCCGGATCCTGGCCCAGAGCCCGGCTCCGGTTGCCCAGGGCCGCGTTGCTGCGCCAGTCGGTCCCCGCGCTCTCGAACTCGGCTGCGGCGGCGATCTCCCTGCCGATGACGAGGCAGCGGACGGACCCGCCGCCCAGGTACTCCTCAGCCAGGCACGCCTGCTCGAAGGCGTGGCCCAGGTCCTCGACATAGTCGTAGAGGGAGTGCGCGAGGTCGGGGTCGCGGACGAGCGCCACGCGCTTGCCCATGCCTCCGTGGACCGGCTTGAGCACCAGGGGCGCGCCGAGTTCCTCCAAGGCTCGCCCGTAGTCCTTGCGGGACAGGACCAGTCGGAAGTCCGGGACGGGGATCTCGGCGGCTCGCAGGACCGCGCGCAGGGCCAGCTTGTTCTCGCAGGTGTGGATGGCCGAGGCCGTGTTGAGGACCCGTGCACCGTCGGCCTCGGCGAGGGTAGCGGCCAGCCCGCCGCGGGTGTAGCTGCGGCTGCGGATGAGGAGCAGATCGTGGTCCCGGACGGCCGGGGCATCCCGGTGGCCCAGCCCCAGGGACTCGTCGTTGACCCACTCCGCATCGATCCCGGCGGCGGGGGCTGCCTCGATCAGGCGGCGCTCCTCCCAGCCCAGGCGGTCCGCAACGATAGCAATTCGATGTTTCATTTCCTACTGTCCCCAATCGCGGAGTTGGACCTCGACCATTTCGAGGTCGAGTCGCTCGCCGTCGATGTCCTCGACGCGGAGCGTGAGCATGCATTCGGGGCAGGAAAGGGTTTCTCCCCGGACGATCGGCGGAACGGTCAGATCCGTTTCGCATTCGGGGCAGGTGCCGGTGAGGGTGGCGGGCATGGGAGAACTCCGTACTCTGGGTATTTTGGCGTGGGAATATGTTTTCCGAGAGGTGCGCTCAGGCGGCCTGGAAATCGATGGCGGCCTTGCGGATGGCGTCCTGGTCCAGGAGCGGGCGGCCTTCCCGTTCCTGTCGGTCGGCCAGCCATGAGGTGAAGGAAGCGGTGTCGACGGAGACACCGGAGTCGGCGAGCGCCCACTTCACGAGCGCGGGGGTCAGGCGGGTGCGTACGCTGAGCCGGCGGGTGTTCCCCACCAGCTCGGCGGGGAGCGTCTCGTAGGCCGCCGGGTTGTTCAGCTGCCCGGGGAGCTCGTAGGCGAAGGCGTGCGGGGTGGTCGGCCCCGACTGGAAGGCGCCGCCCAGGCCCGAGCCCCGGAGCGCGACGCGCGACAGCTCGGTCAGGTGTGAGAGGTCGAACCGGGTGTCGTCGTGGACGACCCGCAGGGCGGTGAGGAGCTCGGCCAGGGGCGCGTTTCCGCCCCGCTCGCCGATCCCCCCGACCGTCGCCGAGATCCAGCGCGCCCCCGCGCGCAGGGCTGCGAGGGAGTTCGCGACCGCCATGCCCAGCATGTTGTGGGAGTGGATCTCGATCTCCGCGCCGTCGATCGCGGAGATGTCGGCGACCACCTCCTCCATCTGCCAGGGCGACAGGTAGGCGACGGTCTCGGCCAGCCGGAACCGGTCCGCTCCGGCGGCGAAACCCGCCGTGACGTAGGGGACGAGCCGCTCCCGGGGGGTGCGCGCACCGTCCTCGCCGCTGAAGGTGACGTGGAAGCCGCGGTCCTTGGCCTGGGCGATCGCCGACCGGGCGAGGGCCGTCAGGAACTTGGCGCTGGGGGAGCCGAGCTTGAGCGCGGCGTGCTGCTCCGAGGTGGGGATGGAGTACATGATGTGGCGCACGCCCAGGCGCTCGGCCTCGTCCAGCGCGGTGGCGACCTGCTTGCGGTCCCGCACGACCACGAGCGTCATGCTGCGCTCGGGGCTCACGGCCTCGTGGGTGGCGAGGATGAGGTCGGCGTCCTTGGAGCCGGGGCCCGACACCATGCCCACCTCGACGAGGTCGACGCCGGTCCGTACGAGCAGGTCGGCGATGACCGCGGCGTCGCCGGGGCCGAATTCGACGCCTGCCATGTGCGCGGAGTCCCTCAGGGTCGCGTCCGACAGGTGTGGCGGTTCCGGGACGGAGGATTCACGGGGAAATTTTTCCATGGTGTTTGCTCTCCTTTCTTTTTCCTCAAATAGTGGTCGTCGGAGATTCCGGCTGTCGAATGCGGTGTCCGACGAGCCGAGGAACATGGTTGTCGGTGCGCGGCGGTGCGGGCAATGCCTGGAGTGTCAAATCCATGAAAAGTAACTTCATGTGGTGTCAGGGAAATATGTCTGTTTAAATTTTCGGACAGGGTTGTGCGGTGCTCCCCTCAGGCACCGGTGTCCAGCGGTGGTGGTCGGATACTTTGCTCGGGTCCGTTCCCGGGCGCGGTGGAATCGGGTGATCGCGATTGCCCCCGGCCCGGGAGCCGTCACCCTTCTTCGCGTCGGTCCGGTGCGCCCGAAGCACCGGACCGGAACCCGCGGGGGAGGAGGAAGGAGATCCGATGACGCTTCTGGACGCCCCCGTCGACACCGGTACCGGCACCGTCGGTGCGGAACCGCTACTGGCCGAGGGGGCCCGACGACTGGCGGACCGGGTGGTACGGCCGAGCGCCGCCCCACGCGATCGCGACCGCGGGTGGGACCCCGAACTCTTCTCGGAACTGGCAGGAGGAGGCCCCGGGCCGGGGCTGGCCGGGCCGCTCGTACCGCTTACACGGGGTGGCGGGGGCCTGTCCGCCACGCAGACCTGTGCCCTGCTCGAAGGCCTGGGAGAGGGCTCCCGGGACCCGGGCCTGGCACTGGCCGTGGTGGTGCACGCCGTTCTCGTCACAGTCCCGCTCCGGGCCTTCGGCACCGAGACGATCAAACTTGACTACCTGCCTCGGATGGCGTCGGGGGAGTGGGTGGGCGGCCTGTCCCTGCGACAGACCCAGGGCACGGCCCAGGCGCCCGCCGCCGTCGCCGCCCGGCCGGTCCCCGGCGGCTGGCTGCTCCGGGGGGAACTGGACCTGGTCGCGGGTGCCCCGGTGGCCCACCACCTCCTGGTCGTCGCCGCGCTCGACGGCGGCGGTCGCACGGCGTTCGTCGTGGACCGGGAGGCGGACGGGCTGGAGGTAGGGGAGGGGGAGCCGACCGCCATGCGCACCTGCCCTTGGGGGCGGGTCGTCCTCAATGATTGCTTCGCTCCCGACCGCGCGGTTCTGGGCACGGTCGGCGGCGCTGCGGACGAGGTGGAGCCGCTGCTGGCGGTGCTGGACTGGACCTTCACCAGTGCCCCGTGGATCGGCGTCATGCGTGCTCTCGCCCGGGAGGCCGTCGGCACCGCCCGCGAACGCCGACTCTTCGGCCGGCCCCTGGCGCACGACCAGACTGTCCGGTTCACCCTGGCGGACCTGTCCATCCGTGTCGAACTCGCCTCGGAGGTGGTGCGCCGGGCGGCGGCCGGGTTCGACGCCGCCGATCGGCCCTCCCGCCGGGACGCCGCGTCCGCGCGCCTGTTCGCGGCGTCCGCAGCCCGGGATATCGCCGAACGCGCGGCGCACCTGTCCGGCCCGTTCGCCCCCAGCGGCGACGACCTGGCCGGGCGCGCCCACCGCGACGCACTGTTCTTCTCCGCGACCGGGGGCGGCACCGAGGTGCTCAGGCCCGTGATCGCGGCCTCCCTCCTGGAACTGGGGTGAACATGACGACCGGAACCGAACCGATCCGCCCGCCGCTCGACACAGTGTGGAGCTTCCCTGGCATCGCGTCCCGGGCCTCACGCACCGATGAGGAGGGGAGGATGCCGCCGCAGAACTGGACGGAGATCGTCGAGAGCGGATACCTGCGGCTGTTCCATCCCGAGGCGGTCGGCGGCACCGGCGGGAGCCCCGCCACCCAGGCAGCGGCGCTGGAGGCGCTGGCACGGGCCTGCCCGGGCACCTACTGGACGGCGACCGTGTCGGCGCTGCTGTGCGCCAAGCTGATCTTCACCTACGGGGGCACCGAACGGCACGGGGACCTGGTCCGCTCCCTGGTGGAGGGGCGCAGGCTGGCCGCGTTCGCGGTGGTCGAGACGGAGGCCGGCAGTGACGCCTCCACGTTCCGGAGCGCCGTGCGCCCGGCTGACACGCCCGGGGGCGGATTCTACATCAGCGGGGAGAAGTCCCGTATCTCCAACGCGCCGGTCGCCGACGTGGCTGTGACCCTGGCTCGACGGGAGAAGCCGCCGGGGGACGACGGGCCGGATTGGTGCCTGGCCTTCGTGGACCTGCGCCAGCCCGGCGTCCGCCGCTACGACATCCCGCACATGGGGCTGCGGGGGATGCCCTGGGGCGGCATCGTCTTCACAGACGCGCACGTCGACGCGGCCGACGTCGTCCCGGTGCCCTTCGAGGAACTGGCCGAGGGGATGGCCTGGGGGTGGCTGAAGACCTCGTTCTCGGCCATCGCCATCGCAGAGTCGGCGCTGGCCGCGTCGGTGCGGCATGCCAAGGAGCGGGTCTCGTTCGGCCGTCCGCTGGCGCACATGGAGGGGGTGCAGGCCCAGCTCGCCGAGTCCCGTGCCCAGATCGACGCGGCCCGGCTGCTCGCCCGCCGGGCCCTGCACGAGCGTGTCGCGGGCCGTTCGGCCCGGGACCTGATCGCCAAGCTCAAGATCTATGCCACAGAGATGGCGGTCGGGGTGGTGGTGCGCGCTGTCCAAATCCACGGCGCGGCCGGTGTCACCAAGGGGCACGAGGTGGAGCGCCTGTACCGGGACGCCGAAATGAACGTCATCGGCGGGTTCACCTCCAACCGGCTGCGCGAGCAGGTCGCCGAGTCGACAGGTCTAGGCCCGGCGGTCTACGCGGAGTTCGACTGGGTGACACCCGCTGGCCTCGGCCGTGACCCCTCCGGTCTCGACGGCCCCTGACCCCCGCCGCCCCGGCCGCCGCGGTCGGCGAGCACTCCCGCCGGTACCACCGCCGCGAGACCGGTCGGCGGCAGCAGGTGGCGGCTCCGGGAGCGGGTGCCGCCGAGGGCCGGGCGCGGACACCGCCGTCCCCATCACCACCGTTCCGGCGGGCGGTCGGCCCCGGCGGGGCTCGTCGTGCAGCCCGTCCAGGCACCGGGCGATGAACCGGGCCCGCCAACGGTTCACGGTTCCCCCATCCACGCCCAGGTCGGCCTTGGGTCGGCCGATGCGGGCGGTATCGGCTAGCCCGGCCAAGCGCTGGGCGGCGAACCTGCGGCGTCACTTGGACGCCGTGGTGGAGGTGACGCCGACCGCTTGTGCGGCTTCTGCGTTGGACAGCCCTTCAGCGCACGCCATGATGATGCGGTCCCGTTCGGCCGGGTGCTGATCCGGTGAGGCGGCCCGGCGCTCCGGTTCAGCGCGTTCATCGGCCGATAGCGTGATCGGTATGGGGGGAAGGGCCTGGGACGACATACCAACAAGGGAGCAACTAACACGCGGTATTTCAAGCGCAAAGCACTTGGATCAGCGCCAACTGAGCCGCCATGTCCCCGGAGCGCTGGGGCTCTCAGCCGCTGCTCATCGCGAGCTGCCGGGAGCAGTTACGGGGGCCGGATGTTTCCAGTGCCAGACGGAGGCGTCCTGTTCGCACAGGTCCCCGGTTACCGCGATGGCGTCTGCTTCGAGAGTCTGGGCGTTGACTAGGGTGCGCGGACCGATGCCGCACGCTTTTCCGATTCGACCGAAGCAAGCCAAGATCACCGCACAGGGTGTCGTATTGAAAATTTTTTGGGGTGTTCATGGTTGACTTTGAGTCGGTGTCAAAGAAAACCCGTGAACGCCAGAGTCTCACCAGTACCGGCCATCGTGAGACCCGCTCTCGCACACGACTCAGGCATGGGTTTCTCTGGTTTCCTGCCTGAGCAGAGTGGTCCTTTGCAGAAGTATTGGGTAGGTGCTGGATATGATTGATCTCCGACCTGGGTAGGTGCGCGATCGAGGCCATGGGGGAAGGAGTTGCTATGAGCGATAATCCTGATACATGGAGCGATTTGTCCGATGTGTCAGGTCGGCACCGGTCCCTTGAAGAGGCGCTGGACTGTATAAGCGCGGGTGTGTACGCTGTCGACGAGAAGGAGCGCCTCGTCGCGGTAAACTCCGCTGCCCTGCGACTGCTGGCCTGCTCCGCCGATGACCTGATCGGGCGCGACGCCCAGGAGCTGCTACACCGCAATGCCCAAGGGAACATGGTTGCCAAGAAAAAACTCGACGTTTCCCATGAGGAATTGTCAAGTCCTTTCTCGCGCTCCGGAAAGTCCTGGTTCCAGCGAGGTGACGACACGCTTCTTCCTGTGGTGTGGTCCGCTGTCCCCTGTGCCTCCGACACTTCTCAGATCACCGAACTGATCGTCTTCCAGGCTGTCGAACAGGATGAGGGGAACCCTGAGCGATCCGCCTCGCCCCGACGGACACTGTCGGAAATAGAACGACTGGCTCTGCTGGCCGACACCACCGCACATCTGATTAGCAACGTTGATGTGAAAAAGTCTTTGATGTGGGTGGTGGAATTGATGCTTCCAGGCCTCGCGGACTGGGTGGTCATCGACTTGATCACCGAAAACGACGAGGTTTCTCGCTCTTTGGTGGCCCACGCGAACAACGGGAAAATCACAGTACGCCAAGACCTGCAGGGACCGATGCCTCCGGTGCCCGAAACCTCGAGTATGCCCCTGTCCAAAGCCTTGCGAGGCGCCGCTTCCACCCTCGTCAACCGTGAAATCTACTCTGGGCCTCCCGATACGGGTATCGCGGTGGAGCAGCGCAAGCTGTTCGAGGTGACAGGTATCAACACCGCGGCCATCGCTCCCATCCGCGGGCCACGCGAAGTGCTGGGCGCTATGACTCTGGGGCGTGTGGGATCGCATCATCCTTTTGTTCGGAGCGACCTCTCTCTTCTCGAGGACATCGCCCGGCGTATCGGCATCGCCTTGGAGAACGCACGCCACTACCAGCGCCAACGCCAAGTCGTCGAGACCATGCAACGCTACCTGTTGCCCCAGCTCCCACAGCTGTCGGGATTGGAGATGACAGCTCGGTACCTGCCTGCCCCGGACGTCTCACACGTCGGTGGTGACTGGTACGACGCGTTCCCTCTGCCCGGCGGCGACACGGCTCTGGTCATCGGTGATGTCGTCGGTCACGACTTGGAAGCAGCAGCCGGCATGGCTCAGCTTCGCAATATGCTCCGAGCCTATGCCTGGGCCCAGGAGCAAGCCCCTCATAGCACGATCGAGCGCCTGGACCAAACCCTCGAGCGCATCAGTGATGTCTCCATGGCCACCTTCGTCCTGGGTCATCTGAAGGTCAACAAGGTCGGACAGTGGGAACTTCTGTGGGCGAGCGCCGGCCATCCCCCGCCCCTCCTCATCCATCATGACGGTATAACCCAGTACCTCGAAGAGGGCAACGGGATCCTTCTCGGTACGGGGGTGCCGTGTCCGCGTGCCGATGCGCGCGTTGTCCTGCCGCCCGGATCGACGCTCCTGTTCTACACGGACGGCCTGGTCGAAGCCCGAGGACAGTCACTGGAAACAGGATTGAGGCGCATGCGCCAGCACGCGGCGTCCCTCGCACACCGCTCCCTGAATTCCTTCGCTGACCACCTACTGGAACGTGCGCGTCCAGACACCAATGACGACGATGCTGCATTGCTCACTGTCCGCATCCCAGCAAAGGAGGGCGACAGGTGAAGCCGGTGTCCTCCAGTGAGGTTTTCTCAGCGAAACGCGGACCAGGAAACCGGATCAAGTTCGCGAAAGAGACGGGAGTAGACATTGGGGAATCACCGCACACAGGCGTGAAGCCCCTGGTGGGACGGTTCTCTTCCACAAGATCGTCCGTTGAACCAGAGGCCCCACGTTGGCCCCCTAATTCTGCCACGCTCGACATCCCCGCCACGTGGTCGAGGTTCCCGCCCGACATCTGGCCACCCACCGCCGCAGGATCGCCACCCCGAAAAGGCTCCCGAGCCCTGGTGCCGTTCCGCCAAGCCCTCTTCGCCCTGCGCTGGTTCCACGAGGCCGGGTGCGTGCACCGCCTGGCCCCGGACGCGGGCATCCCTCTGAGTCAGGCCCAAGTGGAACACCAGGGAATAACCTTCACTAATTGGCACAAGCAGGGCGAGGGCAGGCAACAACCACGGTGACGATGACCAACCACGACCTCCACACCAACGATGAAGGGCTTCGAACCGGAAACCCCCTAACTCTGACGCGGGAGCCCTGAGTATGAGCGACATGGATTCCGTGGGGGATGCCCCTTCGCTGTTGACGCCTCTGGGCAGGACGTCCATGGCGAGATCGCTCGGCTCCGTGAGCGGGGCCGAACGGCTCGTGTGGAACTCCCCGGAGGGGGTACGCACCTGGATGCTGCTCGACCAAGCCCTGATCAAGCAGCTCCTGACCGACGACCGGGCCTCCCGCGACACCTACCAGCACTGGCCCGTGTGGGGGAACGGAGAGAGCGAACGGGCCCGGACCCGGCCGCTCGCACTGTGGGTGGGCGACCGGAACATGATCACGGACCACGGGGACGAGCACAGGAGGCTGCGCAAGCTCGTCGCCAAGGCCTTCACCGCAAGGAGGACCGCGGCGCTGGAACCGCGCACCAGAGCGCTCACCTAGGACCTTGTCGCCGACCTCGCGGACACGGTCCCGGGCGAGGCGGTCGACCTCCGCGCCGGGTTCGCCTGTTTCCTCCCGGTGCGCGTCATCTCCGAGCTGCTGGGTATCACCGGCGACCTCAGGAACGACCTGTTGCGTTGCGTCCATGCCATCCTCGACACCACGGTGTCGTCAGAGACGGCTAAGAGCTCATCTCATTTGGTGAGTCTGCGGAGGCAGATCAACGTGCGGGCGATGTCGGCGAACGCGAGGAAGTGCTCGGCTTTGCGCTCGTAGCGGCGGTGCAGGCGGCGGCATCCGGCCAGCCAGGCCATGGTCCGCTCGACCTGCCACCGGTGCCGCCCCAACCGCTTCGAGGACTCCGCACCCTTGCGGGCCAGGCGATGGACCATCCCGTGTTCACGGAGCCACCGGCGCGGGTGGTCGTAGTCATAGCCCTTGTCCCCGTGAAGCTTGCCCGGCTTGCGCCGCCTGCGGCCTCGCCGGGACCTGACGGGCGCTATCGCCCGCACCAGCGGTTGCAAAGCTTGGCTGTCGTGCAGGTGCGCACCCGAGATCGCCATCGAGATCGAAAGTCCGGTTCGATCAGTGATCAAGTGGATCTTCGCGCCACTCTTGCCCCGATCGACAGGATTCGGACCTGTCAGGTCCCCCCCTTTGAGAGCACGCATGTTCACCGAGTCGATCGCGCACCGCGACCAGTCCACCTCGCCGCGGGCACCGAGTTCGTCCAGGACCAGCCGGTGCAGCTTGGCCCAGACCCGGGCCCGGGTCCACTCGCTGAAGCGCCGGTGCGCGGTGGGCCCGGAGGGGCCGAACACCGGAGGGAGCTGCGCCCAGGTACGGCCGGACGTGGCCACGAAGACGATCGCGGCCAACACCTCACGGTCCCCGTGTCTGCGCCTGCCGTCGCCCGGGGGCCGCGTGGGCGCCTCGGGCAGCACTCGCTGGAACAGTTCCCGCAGCTCATCCGGCGCAAGGCGTTCAACCATCGACACGCGGCCAGGTTACCGAGAATCCAAATGAGATGAGCTCTAATGATCCGGCCCGTCCTTTGGCCGGTCCCGGGTGTACTTCCACACCCCCGCGAGCAGGGTCGCCCCGACCACGATCAACGCGATCGCCCACGACCCCACCGGTGCCATGGCCGTCTCGCACACTCCGATTCCGATGTTGGGCGGCGCCTCTCCGAAGGCGAACCACCCGTAGAGTTCGTCGCCGCCCGGGAAGCTCCACCAGCCCGCCCCACAGGACCCGCTGGGAACCAGCCCGAGGGCTGTGCCGCCGACGATCAGGGCCATGGCTATCGTGCGGATGATCTGAACAGGGGACACGGCGCTCCTCAGTGCCAGGGATTTCGATGTGGGACGCCCTCGTACATCCTCGGGTTGTCGCCGTGTACGTGGGGCTCAGGTCCGCTGAGTCCAGCGGCTGCTGTCTTGCGTCGGGCTCGGCGTGCGCCGGGATCGCCTCCCGGCACTGGTTAGCGCACCTCGATCCACTCTGAAGCGGTAGCCCTCCAGCGGTCGGGTGCCCTTCTGGTCAGTCGGCGAGCATCGCCAGCAGCAGCACGCCGCAGAAGATGAAGAACGCTGTCGATGGCCACGAGGAGAACTGCCCCTTGAAGTTGCGCGCGGTCACACCGCCTCCAGATTCTGGGGGAGGAAGGAACGCTAACTGCCTACCACCGGACGATGACATTCCGCAGCCGTTGGCCACAACAGGCCGTGATCGGAGGGGTTCGGTGTGTTCTCTCATCCCACCGTGGGTGGAGGCCAGCTCAGGACGAGCATCAACGGCAGGCCCGCCAGCGACGCCCACCGGATTCCGTCCTCGACCCTGCTCTTGCCCGTGTGGAACGCCACCGGCGACCTGAACATCCACCACCTCTTGCCGCGCACCACGAACGGCCAGGCCAGCGGCACCCCCGACCGGGTCAGCCAGTCACCCAGAACGTGTGTCAACGCGCCGCCGGCGACCGTCACCCCGATCAACCACGGTGCAGGACCCCCACCCTCAGCGAACATCGCACCAGCCGCGATGACCACCGCCATCACCGATGCCGCGAGTCTTCGCTTCCTCGCCGGGCCCCACTTTTTCAAGGACCGGGCTACCGTCCCCAAGCCCAGCGCGGCCATCGCGAACACCACCAGCCCGGTGCTCAACGGCGCGATCGCCGCCACCACCAACGCCACCAGGCCGAAGGCCGCACACGCGGGGACCGTGTGCGTCAGGTAGCGATGGGCCCCGTCCTTGGCCGCGGCCAGCTCCACATCCGTAGCCGTGCGTTGGTACACGTGCCGCGAGGCCTCCCGCAGCTTCTCCGACACCTTCTCCGTCACTAGACCCAGCGACCGGCCCACGGTGCTGCCCGGTTCGTCCAGATCGGGAAGCAGCGCGGCACCCGCTCCGATCGCGGCGCACGACAGCACGTCCACGGGATCGGAACCGCACAGCACACCGATGGCCGCGCCTGCAAGCACACCGGTCGCGGCGTGCGATGAACCCATCATCAGTATCTCCGGGCGTGGAAAAGGGGAGAGGAAGACGTCCTGACTGTCTCTCGGACAGAGGTGTTTCGTTCCGGGAACGCTGGCAGGTCTGGTGTGTGCCGCCCTCGCCTCCCGTCACCTGCTCAAAGCCCGTGACCCTGCGGTCGTCACACCTATGACCGGTTGGTCACGGGCTCGTCGCCCCGGTCTCGCCACAGTGGGCGCATGGATGGATTCGACGAGGGCACCCCTGCCCTGACGGCACCACTGACCAGCAGGTGCGCCGATGGCCGCTGACCTGCTCACCCAGGAACTGGAACCCGGACTCTGGTGCCCCAAGGCCGCCCGGCTGAGCGAGACCGCGCACCTGGGCCTGCCGGTCCCTCCCGCGCTCTGCCTCCGCACCGAGGACCTCACCCACGGGACCGCCGAAGCCGTCACCGCGACGGCGACCTGGCTGCGCCTGTACCGGCCCCACCGGGTCGTGCTCCGCACCAGCGCCCGCGAGGACCTGCCGGACACCGCCCAGGCCGGACGCACCCTCTCCGTACTCAACTGCCCACCGGACGCCCAGGCGCTGGTGCGGGTGATTGACCAGGACTTCACCACCGCCCACAACATCGACGGCGCGGCCGGGGCCTGCATCCTCGTCCAGGAGCAGATCGACGCGCTCCTCTACGGCGTGGCCTTCACCCACAACCGCTGTGTGCTGGTCGAGGCCACCCGACGGCCGGACGGGGTGACCGCCGGCGAGGCCCCGCAGCTCCGCGCCCGCGCCGAGGGCCCACGGATCGCCGTCGACACCACCGGCCACCCCGTCCCCGCTCTGGCCCTCACACGCGGCCTGCGCCGGGTGTGCCTGCTGTTGGCCGACCACTTCGGGTTCGACGTCGACGTCGAGTGGGCGTGGACCGGCGCGGCGGTCATCGTGCTCCAGGTCCGCCCCATCACGGCCGAGCCCCTGGCGCGGGCCTCATGAACGCCATGGGCAAGGCGCGGGCCGTCACCGCCCTGGAACGCCACGGCCTGCTGCGCACACCCGTCCAGGCCTTCCCGAACCCGGCCTCGGTCACCGGCCGCCAACTCCGGGAACGGTTCGCACCCGATACCCACCTCGTCGTGCGCACGGCATCCGACTCCGAGGAACGCAACCTGCCCCGCCTGGTCGGAGCGACCGCCGAGGCCACGGCCGAGTGGATCAACGCACTCCCGCCGACGCAGCGGCCTGGACAGCCTCGTCTTCGAACACGGCAGCTACGACTTCCGCGACAAAGGCGGCGCCTGCTACGACCACACCCACATCCACGTCGTGGCCACCGACCGCGACCACCACGCCTTCCTCGACCGCGTCCCCGCACCCGTCACCATGCACCCCCGAACACGACTGGATCGACGCCGCCCACCACCTGGTCCACGACCGGCACCGCTCCTACCTCGCCCTCGGCACCCCCGAACACGACTGGATCGGCACCGCCACCGGCGCCCCCTCCCAGTTCTTCCGCCGCTGCCTCGCCTCCTGGATCGGCGCCGAAGAAGGCGCATGGGACTGGCTCACCTTTCTCCAGACCGACCGCGTCCACCGGATGAGCACCCTGCTCACCCCCGGATGACCCCCCGGCCGCACCCACCACCCCAACCGGCACCCCGGGGTCTGTGTGGGCCTGTGTGGGCTCCACGGCCGCTGGTTGGGGCTGTGGTGTCCTGACCATATGAGCACTGGTCAGCGGTGCCGTGCGCTGGCCGGGAGAGCTCAGTTCAGGAGCAGTCGAACCAGTGGTCGGTGGGGCGGTCGGGGCAGGAGCGGCACTCGAAGACGTAGAGGCCGCCGGCGTCTCCCAGCATCAGCCCGGCGGGGTTCTGTGCCGCGCGGGCCCGCTCGTGGTCCCACGGCTCTTCGCCGTCGCCGGGCCGGTCCTCCACCGGGAGCCAGGTGTGCCAGGAGGCTGCATCGTACTCCCAGGTGGAGACGGTGAGCAGGTGGTCCATGGTCTGCTCGCACGAGCCGCACTCCGGCCACACCGGGTCCTGGGTCCAGCCCGGGTAGCCGCCGATCTTGATGCCGGGGGCGTCGGAGAGGTGGTACTGGTAGCTCCAACCGGTGTCCTGCTCCAGTTGGTCGAAGCGCACACACAGGAGGTCGTCCAGGCCCTCGGGGAGGTCCCCGCTGGGGTACTCGCTCACCGTTTCGGGGTGGAGCGTGCAGGGGTCGGGGATGTACCTCTCCGATGCTTCGGCGTGTGGTGAGGGTGTGGGACGGACCCGGTGTACCTCGTGTGAGGTGCGCCAGTACACCCGCGGCAGGGGGCAGTGCAGTTCGCCGTGGTCGTAGGGGCACCACAGCACCTGGAGGAGGTCGCGTCCCGCAGGGAAGGGCGCGTCGGGGGCGTGGTCTTGGTGGAGCTGGACGACGGGGACGAGGTAGACCTCCCCCTCGTGGGGTTCCTGGGTGTCGCGGTCGTCATGGTCGCCGTCGCATACGGGCCAGGGTTCGCCTTCGGGCCACAGGAGCGGGCCGCCGACGGAGCTGTCGTGGAGGGAGGGGTTGCCCGGACGCGGATGCAGGCGTATGGCTTCCTTGCGCCAGGGGCGCAGTTCGGGGAAGAGGTCCTCGACGTTGACCGGTCGGGGCAGGGTGTGGCGGCTCATGTGGGGTTTTCCGGGGTGTGGGCTGTGCGGGTCGTAGGGGACTCTAGGTGCTGGAACCGACAGTCCGCCACCCGGACTCCGGCCGGGTCGTGGGGCGGTGGCCGGACAGGCGTGCTGGCTGGGAGGCGGTATGGGGTGGGAGGAGCGGGTCGAGGAGCTGATCTGCCGAGCGGGCGCGCCGCGCCGCCGGTATCAGCGCCAAGAGGCGGAGCGGGACCTGGTCGAGACGGTGCTGGGGCTGCGGCTGCCCGCGGACTTCAAAGCGCTCTCGGACCGCTGCCGGGAGCTGTGGGTGGGGCAGTTGGAGGTGCACATGCCCCGTTTCGAGGAGGTGTCCTTTCCCGTGGGGTCTCCTGTCCGGTTGAATCTGCGCGCGCCTCTGGAGCAGGAGGTCTCGGCGGCCACCGACCTTAGGGCCCTGGGGGAGGGCGAGACCGGTTCCGCGCGGTGGATGCGCTCGGAGCTGCAACGAGTGGGCCGTGAGGTGCTGGAGGACGCGGACACCGGTGAGCGCTGCGTGTTCATGATGGCTCCGGGCCTGGCCGAGCTCGTGCCGTGGGGGAGCCACGAGTCCGGAGCGGTGGGGTATTGGCACGCGGTGGGCGAGCCGGACTGCTGGCCCGTGATGGTCTCCTGCAGCGGGTTCCTGTGGAGGGAGGAGGGCTCGCTGGTGGATTGTCTCCTGCGGATGGTCGAGGGTGTGGCGTGCCTGCCCTGGCTGGGTGAGGATCGGGCCCCTGGTCCAGCGGATGCGTGACACGGGCGTGCTGGAGCGGGCCTGTGGCGTTGTCGCGGGGTATGGGGCAGGGCGTGCCCGGGTCCCAGCGGTGCCCCATACCACGGAGTCGGGGCGCCTGTGGGGCGCTGGCGGGCGGACACGGCCCACAGCCGTCTGGGTCACGGGATGGCAAAATACTCTGGGAGGTCCTCGCTCGGACGTACGGGACCTTGCGCTGGGGAGTACACACGGAGCAAAATCCGCCCCCAGACGGGTGTCCCGCCTCGCCTGTTCGACTCGCACGCCCGGTCTGACCTGGGGTTTTGTGGCGCACTCGGCAGGATTCGAACCTGCGACCGTCGGATTAGAAGTGGTGCCCGGGTACCGACGCGTGTTACTTCGTACTGTTACGTCCCGCACCATCTGAATCAGGATGCCGTTCTGTGCCGCCTGCTGACGTCCCGGTCCAAAACTGCGGAGCACGAACGGAGCACGCGGGTCCGGGCAAAATTCGTTGGTGTCTCGTCAGATTTGTCCGAGGGCTCAAGTCTCGGGCTTCGCCAGGTGCTTTGCCGATGTCTGTGGGTAGGCCGGTCGTCTGCCTGGCTGTGTTGAGCGGAAGGCACCGGCCCGTGGCGTTGGTCTGGGTGGTCTCATGCGTTCCCTGCTTCCGCTACCTCGTGGAAGCTCGATTCGCCGCGATTCCAATGGTGCAGTAGACGACCCTCGAACCGGGCGGTCAGGAACGTGCTGGCGCGGATTCCGAGCACGACGTCGGGGGCCAGTTCGGGTTCGGCACTCAGTAACGGCGCGATCACCTTGCGCCGCACGAGCTGTTCGTGCATCGCGTCGGCCTCCACGTGTTCGGCGTAGAACCTGATGGCAGCCGGACCGCAGCCCAGTCTGCGCATTGCCTTGACCAGTCGGTCCGAGCCGGGAGAGGAGGTGAGCTCGACGGTGGCGAACTGTCCGATCAGCGCCGCGCGCAACCCCCGGTGCAGCCCGCACAGTGACATGAAGTTGACCTCGGCCAGCATCTCGGCGGGCGCGGAATCGAGGTAGGCACCGTAAGCCTGCGAGAGGCTGAGTTCGCCCATCATGTCGGCGTAGAGCTTGGAGTGCGCCCGCTCGGTATCCCCCGCGCCGTACTCGTCGTGTTGCACCGTCATCAGAGCGGCCTTCGGCGGGCCCTCCAGGCGAGGTATGGCGAAGGTCTGAGGGTCGGCTTCCTTTAGGTGGTAGAGCGAGCGGTGCGCGACGTATTCGCGCAGTTGCCACAGCTCCCCCTGACGGCGCAGGTGATGGGAGACACCGAACGCGTCGACGTGTTCGACGAGGAGTTCGGCGAGCTCGTCCTCAACGTCCGTGCCGGTGGGAACGTCGTCTCTGAGCGCGTCGAGGAAGACCCTTTCCAGCTCGGTGCGGACCGTGAGCAGAGTAGGGTCCCATTCGCGGGCGGGGTCGACCCCCTCGAACCCGCGGTAATGGGTTTCGTAACAGCAGTAGAGCGCCAGCTGGAGGTCCTTCCCGTAGGGCGCGGCCCGGTCCACGGTGGGAAACGCGGTCCGGTTCCCACGCAGTGCGGACAGCACCGCTGCGGAGACCGGGCCTTGAGGGGCGGGCAGAACCGGTGTGCTCGGCATCGTTGTGTTCATGGGTCGCGTTCCTGTCTGCTGTTGTCGCGTGCGCGTCGACGGTGGCTGGTATCGCAGAACGGTCGGCGCCGACTGCGGCCGCACACGCACAGCGCGGTCACCGTCCGGTCGCTGCGCACGCGTGTTCCGTCGGGCATCTCCACGTCGACCGGTCCGTAGACGAGGATCGGGCCGTCACCGGTGATGATGACTCGGCGACGGGCCTCAGCCATGGCACGCCTCGATGACCACGAGTTCCTCCTCCGTCTGCTCGAAGGCCAGCAACCCGCGGGCGCGCAGCACCGGAGCACGCGCTCGCAGCACCGGGCCGAACGGAACACGGGCTCTGGCGAGAACCTCAGGTACCAGCCCGGCTTTCATGAGCCGGTCCAAGGTGGCCTGCTCGTCGGCGAGCCCGGACTGTACGAGCAGCAGGGTTCCGTCATCGTTGAGTACCGAGCTCGCTTCCGCGCAGATACGGTCCAGCAGGATTCGCCCGTTGGGTCCTGCGTCCCAGCACCTCGCCATCCGGTGGCGGGGTGGTGTCAGACTGGCAGCGGGCATGTAGGGCGGGTTGGCGAGCACGAGGTCGAAGCGTCTCGGGAGCACGGGAGAGAACAGGTCACCGCGCCGGACCGTCGCGGGGACTCCGTGTAACCGACTGTTGAGCCAGCTGGCCAGGACTGAGCGCAGTGATAGGTCAACGCAGGTGAGGCTGGCCGCACCGGAACGTAGGGCCTCGATGCCCAGAGCTCCGGTACCCGAACAGACGTCCAGGACCGAGCGGCCGGTGAGCTGGTCGAGCCGACCCCTCTGGCGCAGCACGGCGCGCAGCAATGAGGTGTCCTGTTGGGCTCGGTAGACACCCGGTGGTCTCACGATCAGCATGGCCCGGCAACTACCCGGCCGTGAATCTACACAATCGCCTCAGCTGTGATTTTCCGGGCAAAGTCGATCACTGTGAGTGATTGAAGAGTGGTCGGTTCGGTCGTGCTCGAAGAGGGTCGGACCGGTTCGCAGAGTGACCACGGCGGTCTGTCGGAGCCCTCGTTCGCCTGCTATGGCACTTGGCAGGTGGGCCTGGGCGGCGAGTGGGTGCCTCCCGGCGGAACCCGTGCGAGTCGCGTCCCTGGGAACGGGGCTCGTGGTGGGACCAGCCCGGTGTTCGGCGCGCTTCGCGCTCTCTGCCGGGTTCTGTCGCTCCGGACTTGGGGCCTGTTCGGAGCTGGTGGTCTCCAGGGGACGGCATCGCGGGGGCCGACGGGTAACCGGCTGAACTTGTTCTGAGAAGACCCCGGAGCTGGTTGGAGAGGAGACGGGATCACAGGTCTGGCACGCGTTCCGGGCCCTGGCATCGAGGCTGCCTGCGCACGAGTGTTGCGAACCGGAGGGTGCCCGATCGCAAGGGTGAAACTGCGTTCCCAGGGATTGATGTGATCGGGTGAGCGGTGTTTTGCCCGCCGTTGATACTAGGTTGGCTCATTCTCGGGGAGGGGTCGCTAGACCGTTATCCACTATGTGGGAGTCACTATGATCGCGAAGCTGTCCGAGCTGGGCGTCACCTCGGAGATGGCCTACGCCGCAGGAACTGCCAGTATCGGTCTGTCCTTTCTGGCCTGGACCCTTTCGAAGAAGAAGGAAGAAGCCGGTACGGACCGGGCCGACCGGTGGGGCATCTTCGTGGGGGAGTGGGCTCCCACCTTCTTTGCTCTGGGTGTCGCTCTGCGCCTTGAAGAGGGGACCAAATGAATCCTGACCGGTGAGTCGGGCTTCGGGTCCGTACTCGTGCGGTGGAGGGGCGCTGGAGCCGGGTGTGTCAGCGCTGGTCTCGGCGCTTCTCCCATTGCTTCGTTGCGGGTACCCTCTGTGTCAGGCTCAAGTGGGACGCCAGGGGATAAACTTCACTAACTGGCACAAGCAGGGCGGGGACTGTAAAGATAAGGGCTCTGTCGCCATTCCGGTGGTGGCGTAGGGCATCGTCGTGTCACGCTTGGCCTCGATTCCTCAGCGGGGATCGGCCGCTGACCTGCCCGGCAGTTTGCCCGTAATGTCCTCCGCCGGGGGAGGACGGGCCGTCGCGTGACGCCGCGGGGTGCGCCGGGTTCCACAGGCCTGGGAACAGGCCCTTCCTTCCCGGTCCTTGTCAGGACGGGACACAGCCGTCAGGTGACGGCCGGAAGCACGTTCAGCCTCGCCCAGCAGGCGGTGAATGCCTCGGCCCAGGGCCAGGTGCGCTCCAAACGCAGGTAGCGGCGCCTCGCATGACGAGCCAGACGGGCGGGCAGATGGTAGAGGCGAAAGCGCATGGTGTCCGGCTCGGCGCCGGCCAGGTCCGCCTGGTCGTGAAGAGTGGGCAGCCGCAGCCAAGCATCCAGGTCACAGGCGAGATTCGCGGCGAGCACCCAGCCGCGATTCACCGTCCAGGACTGGGAGGGGAGGTTGGCCGGCCCCATGGCCTTGTTCGTGCGCACCCGGTCCTCGACCTCGGCGTGGTCGCGGTGCAGCGCGTCCAGGAATTGGATCTGGCGGGATCCGGCGATGCGGTGCATGCGGCCGATGTTGGTGGCCAGGACCGCGTACTTCCACCCGGTGTGCTTCTCCAGGGCGGTCAGCTTCTTGGCGTGCCGGCCCCAGGGACGGACCCGACGGACGATCAGCCGCAGGCCCTCGGGCCAGCCCTGGCGCGTGTTCACCCCCGTCAGCTCCGCGATCTGGTAGCCCTCCTGGAGGCTTCCGTCCTGGGCCAGCGCTGTTTCCCACGCGCTCTCGGGCAGGCGGGCGATCGCGGCCTCGTCGGCGGATGTGATCTTCCAGCCCACCGTGTAGCGGACGGTGCGCCGGGTGGTGTTCAGCGCTTCCAGGTGCTTCAACAACTCGTGCGTGGCGCCCGCACCGTCGATGCGGATGAGGAGCTTGGCGCGGGCCGGGCCGGGGACCTGGTCGAGGGCGTCGGCCAGGACACGCACGTGGTCATCGACGGTGTTGGCTCCAGCGTTGCCGGGCCGCAGGTGCATCGCCAGGCTCTCGCCGGTGTTGGCGCACCAGGCTCCCAGCGGGTGGAACCCGAACGTGCCCTTGAACGTGGGTGCGGCTTTCTCCTTCTTGGAGGCGCTCGTGGTGACGGTGGCGTCCAGGTCGACGACGATCCACCCCTTCAGGTGCCGTCCGGCCACGGTCAGGTACGGAAATCCGCCTGGTCGCAGGTGTAGCAGTGTCCACACGTGGCGGCGGATCCGTCGCCGCGCTTTCGCGATCTTGGCTGTCATCGCTTCGTCCATGGCGGCCAGGAGCCGGCGGGTGGTCGAGTCCGAGGCGGGGGTGCCCGGCAACGGCTGCTGGTGCAGACCCAGTTGTTCGGCTTCCAGCAGGCTGCGCGTGCCGAGTGCGATCGCCACCGCCAGGTGGACGAGTACCGTGGCCCGGTCCCGCCAGGTGTTGGCGGTGCTGGAGGGCAGTGTGCCGGACAGGGCTCGGGTGAGTCCGGTGCGGTCGGCGAGCTTACGCAGGAGCACGGCTCCTGCGTGTCCGATGAGGTTCTTGCCGTCGGAGGTCACGTACAGGCGTTGGTCCCACGGTGTAGGGTCGCTCACCAGAAAGGTGCTCCTGACTTGTGTACCGGATACGATTTCGACACTCGCATCCTTGCAGGTCAGGGCACCTTTCGTGTTTTCGGGTCGTCAGGGACCCCAATTCAGCTGAATAGTCGGGGCTGAACGTGGATCAGGTGAGCGCCCCTGCCCGCGAGCTCGTATGTCAGTAGGCGTCCCGTGGAATAGGCGTCGACGATCACCACGCGACGCGGCGCGGTGCGGGTGATCGAGCCCGTCATGGCGAATCCTCGGAGACGGGCGCGGAGGACCGTACCGAATCGCACCATGCGATGGTGAGTTCGAGATAACGCGGGAGTTCGTCGGCGCAGAAACGGTCACGATCCCAGTCGTCGTCCGAGATCCGGTCCGGGGTTCCTCCCCACACATAGGTCCAGGCGGTGCTGCCGTCGGTCAACCGGATCTCGACCAAGTCGTACGCGGGGGCCTCGAATCTGTCGAGCAGGTCCCACTCTGTGGGACTGAGGTCGGTCAATACCAGGCCGTGGACGGTCTTCTCTCCCGCCACGAGCGCTGGGTAGACCCGGTCACGCACAGCCGCGACGCGCCAACCCCGGGCCGATCCCGGTCGTGTCCCGGGCTCGCGCCGCAGGATCGACCGCAGCACTTCGTGGACGGTGAGACTCCCGTAGACGAACAACTCGGCCGGCACCCGGGGAAGCCGGCGGCGTTCCGGCATGTCGTTCCTCATGAATTCCCTTCCGTGGCGAGGCCAGTCGTTCCGTTACGCAAGGGGGACGCCAGGAGCCAGACCACGGTGCCAAGCAGACCGCAGCCAGCGAGGAGGAGCGTGCCATCGGTACCGATCAGCTCCAAGGCGACACCACCGGCAACGCCCCCCCAGAGGCAGGGCGCCCGAGGCGACGAATCGCATGCTGGCCGTGACCCGGCCCATGAATTCGTGCGGGCACAGCGACTGCCGCAGACTCACACTGGCCACGTTGAAGATCGAAAGCGCGAGGTGAAGGAGCAGGTAGGACACGGCGAAGACGATCAGGCCCCATCCCGGAGCCGTGAGCATCAACGCGAGTACCAGCGGCCCTGCCACGATCTCGGTGGCGATCAGTGCCTTCGCCAGACCGACGCGTTCGATGACGCGGCGGGCGATCAGCGCACCTCCGAACCCGCCGATGCCCGCGCAGGTGAACAGCAGGCCGACCATTCCCTCGGTGAGTCCGAGATCGGTGACGAGCAGCACGATGACGGTCGGCAGCAGCATGCCGTAGCAGAAGTTGTAGGTGGCCGCGGCTCCACTGAGGGCGCGCAGGATCGGGTGGCGGACCACGAACCGCAGTCCGTCCCGGATCTCGGCGCGAATGTTGCGCGGCCGCGCCGGGGGGAGGGCCTCGGTGGACTTGATCCGCCTGATCATGACCGCGGAGAGAATGTACGTCACGGCGTTGATCAGGATGACGTTGGCCGCCTGCATCGCCTGGATGAGGGCACCGGCGGACGCGGGTCCGGCGGCGGCCGCCGCCGAGCGGCTCGATTCCAGCCTGGCGTTCGCCACGACCAACTGCTCCCGGTCCACCAGCCTGGGCAGATAGGTCTGGTAACCGACGTCGAAGAACACGTGGGCGATGCCCGAGAAGAAGACCACGGCCAGCACTTGGGCGAACGAGAGGTAGCCAAGCCACCAGGCGACGGGAATGGTGGCCAGGAGTACGGCGCGGACAATATCGGCGACGATGAGCACCGAACGGCACCGCACGCGGTCAAGCCAGACTCCGGCCGGGAGGCCGACGATCAGGAACGCCGCGGTCTGGGCCGCGGACAGCAGTCCCAGTTGCAGGGGGGTCGCGGCGAGCACCGTCGCGACGAGTAGCCGGATCGCGACGTCGCCGACCTGGCTTCCCACCATGCTCGCGATCTGGCCATGCCAGAGCGAACGGAAGTCGGGACCCAACTGTGACCGGGTCTGATCCTGTGGGGCGTCTTGTGCCGTCATGAGCGGAGCTCCGCTTCAGGGTAGGTGAATACGCCGGTGCTTCTCGCGTCCCGGTTTCCGAAGTAGAGGACGGTCGGTCCGTCCACCGGAAGGCCTCTGACCATCGAGCCGCCATACCCGGCAGGGGTCAGGAAGACCCCCATGTGGAGGCCCATCGGCGGCTCTCGCGGGTTCCGACGTCCACGATGACGTCCTCCCGTGGAACGACCCGTCTCTGGACGATCCAGTCCTGCCCCCGGCATCGGGCGAGCCGCTCCCGCCATTCGCGGTCGGACACCTCCCATCCCGCGATGACGTCTTGGCCGCCGAACCCCTGATTGGGTTTCAACACGAGGTCGGCCCGGTTGGCACGGCAGTACTCGAACAGGTCGACCTCTTCGCCGTCACACTGGGGCGTCCCCCGGCCGAGCACCCTGCTCCACGGGAGCAGGCGGTCGACCAGTGCGAGCTCACGGTCGCTGAATGCTCCTTCCGACCGCGCCCGCGAGATCAGCCCCATGGCCCCCTTGTTCGAGTACAGGGAGCTGTCGAGGGTCGTCCAGAGCAGAACCCGGTCCTCCTCGTGCGCATGGAAGAGGACCTCTGCGCGGGAGAGCAGCTCCGGGTCCTCCCAGAGGTCGTCCACGGTGAAGAACCGGAGCACGATGTCGATCGGCTCACCGTCGAGTTCTACCAGTCCGCTCCTGGACCGCACCTGGGGGATCTCACCGACACGCATCGGAACCCCCAGACGGGCCATCATCTCCTGCATGGCGACCAGCAGTTTTTCGAGTGTGCGGGTGTTCCCGTTAGCACCGATCACCGCGACCGTCGGCTCGGTCCCCCGCCCGGCGCGGGCCGCCGCCTCACGCCAGAGCGATGCGAGGTGCTCGCCGGTGTGAACGTGGCCGAGGCCGAACCCAGCGGCGAAGTCCTCGAACACCGGAACCTCCATGAGACTCCGGTTGAACTCGGAGTACTCGATGCCTCCGACATCGCTGGCGACGTTGAACTCCAGCAGTTTGAAGCCGTCACCGTCGCGGTACAGATCGGCCCGCCCGAAACGTGTGGGTGACGTGCTGTGGAACCTGCTGAGCAGTTCGACACGCGGCCGCGCCATCCCGACGGCCTTGCCATACTGATGGAGATCGCCGCCGAAAAGCCGCTCGGGGAGGTCGACGAGGAGGTCGAAATATGTGCCGAGGTCATCGACGAGCCGGTTCATCTCGGCCTCGGGGATGAACAGCGGGCGGGCCAGCAGGCGGTCCCACCAAAGGTCACGGAACGACCGGGGGAAGGGGGCCTTCCAGACGGCCTCCGCCAGATCACCCGTTTCACAGGCCTCGAAGTACGCGCGGGTCACCGCGTCGCCGGTGGACGGGGCCCCGCTCACAGGGTCACCTGCGAGAACGCGGCTTTCCAGGCCTCGGCCTCGAAATGGGTCAGGTCGGGACTGGACCCGACCTCACGGGCGACCTCCGACACCAGCAGGTGGAAGGGGAGCGTGGCGACGATCGGCCGCATCAGAGGGTGTGTCCGGGCAAACCGGAGGTCCGCATGGTCATCGTCGGCGCAGCGCAGGACCCGGGCACCGAGTTTTCCCAGAAAGCCGGAGAGATCCTCGTATCTTCCCCCGTCTTCCCCGGACGGGGCGATGAGGAAGGCCGACATTCCGGGCCGGAACACCGCTGGGGTGCCGTGGAGCGCGAACTCGGTGTGCATTCCTTCGACCCACCGATAGGTGCCCTCCTTCAGCTTGAGCGCGACCTCCTGTGCCGTGATGGCGTCCGTTCCCGTGCCCGCGATGAGTGCGGGAACCCCTTCGTCGCGGACCAGTGCATCCACCGCTGCGGCGGACGGGCGGAATGCGAGCGCGCGCTCCAGTTGCCCGGGGACATCCCTCAGCGCGTCGATGAGTTCGGACGCGGCATCCTCGAGGAGGGCGCCGACGAGTCGGGCGAGAACCGTCAGCGCGGCAGTGTGGGAAACCGTGTGCGTACTCGCCTTTTCCTGGGGACAGGTCCGCAGCACCAGGTTCGCCTCGGGTTCGGCCTGGCCGACCCCGGTGATGCACACCGTCGCGGCTCCGACCTCGGAGGCCTTGCGCAGCACCATGTTCGGGTAGCGCTTCGTCCCCCGATGACTGATCACCACGACCTGGTCGGTCGGCTGCACCGCACTGGTCACGGCCAGGTCGTGGGCGTTGACCGCCGACGCCCGAACACGGCCGTGGGTAAGGGCCTCCACCCATCCGGCGGCGATCTGCGCCGCGTGCAGCGAGGTTCCGATACCTGTGAAGACGATCGGTCGTCCCGGATCCAACGCCGGGACCTCAGGATCGGTGAGTAGCCGTCGTACGGTGTCGGGTTGTTCGGCGACATGGCGGTCGAAATGCAGGGTACTCATCGTGTCTCCTCTGTGCGCGTGCAGGAAAATGCTCCGTTCGATGCAGTTGTGTCGCATCGTTGACCGTTCGTGGTCCTCGCGCCTGCGGGAGAACCACTCAAGAGCTCCTACTGGGGGTAGATCTGGTAGATCTCCAAGGAGACAGGCCGTCCGAATTTCGCACCGATGTTCCGAAGGCTCCCGGTGCGCTGGTAACCGAGGATCTCGACCATGCGGATGGACGGCTTGTTCGTCGATGTCATGATCGCGGTGATCGCGGTGAAACCGGTCTCCATCCCCAGCGAGGTCATCCGTTCGCACAAGGCGATTCCGGTTCCCCGGGACTGGGCCTCCTCCCGGACGTAGACCGAGATCTCCGCGCTCGCCTGGTAACCGGCCCGAGCGGCGAACGGGCTGAGGGACGCGTAACCGACAACACGCCCGGATTCTTCATGGCAGACGTAGACGGGATAGCGGTCGTTATGGGACTTATACCAGGACTCCATGTCGGCTTCGGACTTTTCGTCGTAGTCCAGGGTCGCGTCACTCGTGCGGATAAAATGGTTCAGAATCTCCCGGATCCCTTCCAGGTCCGAGATTTCTGCGGGGCGGATTGCATAGGCGCCGGTCATTGATCCTCCTCGATCAATCCAAGCTCGTGAAATCGCTCTACTGCCGCGGGATGGTCGAGCACTCCGGCTTCACGGCAGTATCTGAGTGTGTGACGCGCGGTCGCCCGCGCGTATGTCTCTGACGACATCTCTGGTGAACGTCTCCGCGACGACCTGCTCGGCCTCGTCCTGGCTTAGGTCGTATCCGCACAGTTCACTTACCAGCGATTCCCTGTCCGGCTCTAGGAATGTCATGATCAGGTCCGGGATCAGCGCTGCGGCTGATTCCTGGTACTTGGTATGGATCTGGGGACACAGATGGAAGAGGAACGATGCGAAGTAGGCGTGGTGCTTTCCCTCGTCCTTCGCATGGTCTTTGACCATCTCGTGAACCGCCGGGTCCACCTGCTGATCGCGCCCGCTGTCCAGAGTCCCGGATATGAGGGTCTCGGAGCAGAACACGAATAGCAGTTCCACCAGGAGCCTCATCGACGGGTCGACGTCCTCGAGTAGACGTCGCAGTCTGCGGAAGAAATGGGGGTCGGAGCCGATGCGGGGTGCCACGCCGGTGGCATCGATGACCTGGCGGTACATATCCATTGAGAAGAGGGCGTGGTAGGCCTCGTCACAGTAGATCTTGTGCGCGTCGAACACCATTCCGCGGGGGAGGTCGACGCCGATACGGCCATAGGCGATGTCCAGCATCGTCTTGTTCACCACCAGCTGCTCCAACTGCGTGGTGAACTTTAGGTAGCGGTACAGGTGCTGCGTCAGCACCTCGTTCCGCTGAGGATCGGGAAGCTCTTGGACCAGGATGTGGGAGCTCGTGGGAACGAGGTCGGCATCAAACAGGAGGTATCGGTCGTCCGACGGGGAAAGGACTCGGCGGGGTTCCTTGCGAACACTGGCGCGCTCATGCCAGTCCCGGAACGGACTGCGATAGTCGTTCTGCGGCTCTTCTGAGGCTCCTGTGCGGAACAGCTCTTTGGGACACGAGAACTGCGCTTGACAGCCGACGGCTAACCCTGTGGATCCGCACATCATCGAGCCTTCCGGTAGATCCCCACCCCTTCTGTGGATGGATAGGATATACGGAAGTCGAATTGCTCTGAGAGAAAACTGTGCCAGCGCGCGTACTGGAGCTCGTTGTAGGCGATGCGCTCCTCGAAGTACGCGTTCTGCGTCACGTTCTCCAGTAGGACATTGTGGGCCAGAAGAATCGCCCCAGGAAGCATCGCCGGGGCTATCGCTTGCGTGATGGGATAGTAGATCGCCTTGTCCCGCAGGTCCTCATCCGCGCAGGACTTCGGCCCCTCCGCGTCGAGCGCAACGAAGTCGATGTCGGCGAGCTCCGCCCGCGAGTAGGAGATCGCATCCGCCACGACGAAGTTGACGTTTTCTGACACGCCCAGGCGTTCGAAGTTCCGTTGGGCCAGGTGCATGACGGTGTCATCCGTGTCGATCAGGGTGACCTCACCGCCTGCGGCGACGACCTCCCGCACCGCCCAGATCGCCCAGAATCCGTAGTAGGAACCAGCGAAAACCGCATGCCGAGGCTTGATGACCGAGGCGAGGGCGTGGATCAACAGCGCCTCCTCCGGAAATATATAGGTCATGTTCCCGCCGTGGTCGTACAATGATGCGACCAGGCGCTCCCAGTCCGAATATCCCGAAGTGGAGAAGTCTCTGTCGGGTAGGACCGACTGCTGGCGAAGCGAGGTGATCGTCTCTTTGACGAACGCGAGATCGTCGAGAGGGAAGCGAGTCGATAGATTCATCTGGTCTCTGTTGAGGCCGGCCTCGAGTAGCTCATCGGAGCTCTGCTCGATCAATTTGCTGTAAACAGCGCGATCCAGGGCTCCAGATCGAAAGTCACGGTACTCGGAAAACTGACTCAATGTGGCGTCGATAGAGGAGTACGCTGTTCCCGATGGCCTAGGGCAGCCCAACGAAGGGGTGGTCATGTGCAGAAGCTCCTGAAATGGGAGGCGGGATGTCTGCAGGTGTCCGACTGTCGCCTTTGACGGAAGGCTCTGCGTGGCCGGGTAAATCGTTCTCGGCATAGATGTATACCGCACGAACTCGGGCAACGCATCTTTCATGTGTCCAAAATATGAGATCCACGCCCAAATCAGACTTCCGTTTTGCACCCTTTGGGGTGTTTTTGTGGGTATGGGAGACTTTCTGCCGGGCGGCTGGCCTGACCGTTTTCCTTGCACGCGAACGACCGCCGCCGGGCTATCGGTCGGCTGGAATGGAACCGAATCCCAAGGTGACAGCCGTGGCCTGCACCGAGATCAACAGTGCCGGTTCGGCACAGCGGCATGTCGGCCGTCGGCATCGACGGACTCCTCGGCTGCGGCACATGGAAAGGCGCAGTGACCGGTTCCGGCCACTCAGCGGTCACGGGTCTGCCGGATCTCAGGGATTCTGGGCCCGGAACCGCCGGCCCGCTCGCATCGCGGTGCGGGCCATCCCGTTGAGGCCGGGTAAGCACATCCGTGACCGTTCCCGGACGGCGGCCGCGAGGACGTGACGGTCCTCGGGTTCGGGCGGTTCCACCGCGTCGACCGCGGCCCGGTCGTGGTCAAGTCCGCGGGTGAAGGCGTGCAGGCGGGGAGGATCGTCCTCACGAACGTCGGCGATCCACGCGGTCAGGTCCTCGGCGTTGCCCGGGGCGGGTTCCAGGAGCCGGGTGAAGCCGCCGATGTGGTCGGCCAGCCGCGTTATCTCCGGGCATGCCTCGGTCAGCTCGGTGAGAGTCTGGCCCTCTTCGGGTGTGAGCCGTTCGGGGCGGGCCAGGAGAAGCTTGCCGAAGGCCTTGGGCGGGACCGACTCCCGGTCGCTGTCGAGCAGGCTAGAGCAGGTTGAGGCTTCCCTGGTAGCCGAGCTGGCGAATCCCGCCGAAGAGGTGCTGCACGGGCACGGCGCAGCCGGTCGGGTTCGGGAACGCGCGCGTAGCGCTTGACGGTGTTCAGAGACAGGTGTCTTGCACTGGGTCTGCTGGAGGCTGTGGCGTGTGCCGGGATCGCCTCCCGTCACCTGGTGCGTGTCTACCTGTAGGTGGACCAGCGGGTGGTGGTGTCGCTGCGCTGGAGGGTGTCGAGGCGGTGGCGCCACTGGGTGCGGAGGCCGGGGTTGGTGTTCAGGACCGGCAGGACGCTGGTGACGAGCCTGAGCTCGCGGAGCTGGCGCAGGACAGGAAACCCGGGCCAAGTGAGGACGTCGAACCCGTACTCGGCCGCGAGCGGGCTGTGGTGGTCGGTGGGGTAATCCATGCGGACCTTGCCGACGGCCGCGGGGATCAGGTCCCATTCGCGAGGGCCGTGGCTGAGGCTGTCGAAGTCGCAGATCACCGGGCCGTTAGGGCCGGGGATGAGGTTGCCCATGAACGGGTCGCCGTGAAGCACCCCGGCGGGGAGTTCGAACTCCAGGTCCTGGACCAGGAGCTCCAGGTGGTCGGTGCGCTCGGTGAGGAAGACCCGATCGGCCTCGGCCAGCCCTTCGGCGTCCGCGATGCGGCTGCGGATGCGCGCGAACGGCTCCCACGACGGCAGCGCGAAACCCGGGGCGGGCAGGGCATGGAGGCGCCGGAGGATGCGGCCCAGATCGGTCCCTGTCGGTTCGGGGCCGGTGGAGGGCACCAGGTGCCAGAAAGTCGCTGTCGCCCCACCGACCCGCACCAGCTGGGGGATATCCTCGACCAACCGCACCGTCGGAGCGTCGTGCTGGGCGAGCCACCGGGCCGCTTGGATGACGACGGGGACGCGTTCGGCCACGGTCGCCGATCCGGCGATGCGCACCACCAACCCCACACGGGGGAGGCGGTAGACGGCGTTGTTGGTGAACTTGATCAGCTCGGCGTCACCAGCGGCCTTGGCTCCCAGCCCGGCCTCCTCGCACAGGGCCGCGAGAACGTCGTGGACGCGGTCGCGGGTGAGGGCGAAGCGGGGGCTGGTGGAGGGAGCGGGAGTGGTGCTCATGATGTGCGAAGAGTAGCAATCTCGGCGGCGAGTTCGGCGGTCTCGCCCCGGGGCCGGTAGGCCAGAGCGGCTTGCTGGAGTGGGGCGAGCTGGTCGATGACGCGCACCGAGCGAGGGTGTGGGGAGTGCGGCGTTGACGACCCCGGACATGGCGTCCAGGTCGGCTTCGCGGAAGAACCGCACCCACGGGGTGGTGTCCGCATCGGCGCGCGCGAAGGCGTCGTGGGCGCGGGCGAGGGAGTCCATCGAGCGCTTGTGGTCATCGAGGACGGCGTAGGCCCAGGCAGCGTTGGCGCACATGAGCGCGACGGTGCGCTCGCACCCGGAGTCCTGGGCGGCGATCTGCCCCAGTTGCAGGAACCGCAGGGCCTGGAGGGTGTGGCCGCGGTGCAGGTGCAGGCGCCCCATACGGTAGAGCACATTGGCCACCAGCGAGGGTTCCTCGATGTATCGGGCCTGCTCCAGCGCCAGGGACAGATGCTCGGCCGCGACCTTGTAACGGCCGACGTCGAAACTCGCCCACCCGGCGAGGTTGTGCAGATCGGCGACGGCCCGGTAGAGCTGAAGGCCGACCTGGTTCCCGGGTTTGGCCGCGCGCAGCAGCCGGTGGGCGTAGGCCAGGTGCGCCATGATCGCGTCCAGGCACGCACCACCGCCGAGCCGGTAGTCAGCGGCCCGCAGCGCCTTGGTGACCGTCTCGACGTGGTCCACGTCGGTTCCCGTCACCCTCCGGACGGGCAGGGCCGCCTCGGGCATGTTCGGGCCACGCCACCTGTGGGGATCGATCTCCGCCGCGCCCATGGTGACCTGGGCGGCGTGCGCCAACAGCCGGGTGCTCTCGATGCTCTCCCGCTGCGTGCGAGTGGCCGTCACCCGAGGCGCCCCGAGTCCGTCGAGGAAACGGCGCAGCTTCACGACGTCCTTCAACTCGCGCTTGTGCGATTCGAGCTGGGACACCATCGACTGGGACAGCCCGGTCAACCGGCCGAGAGCCTCCTGGGACAGGTTCGTGCGCGAACGCAGAAGACGTACCAGCGAGCCCGCGTCGAGGTGTCCAGCAGCCTCCTGCGCCTCAGGTATCTCCCAGAACCCCTTGGGTATACACAAACACCTTTTCTTCACATCAGCGACAGGTGCCCTCTCCCTGCCGCAATTCGCGCATATCGCCACCACGGATCCCTTGAAGGAGGAAATGTTCCACCCATGAAACCGGGCTCCTCACCTGCCTCGCCAGCCCTGCTCCCAAAAGCATCACCACCGTAATAACGATCATCACCCCTGCTCATGGGAACCGAAGGCGCGCCAACCCAAGAATGAGAACTCGTCAACGACCTGGAACTGCCGCACAAGGCACGGTGACCAGGTACGAGAGGACGGTGATGGGACATGGCCGCACTGGTGGAACAGGCGAAGAACACGGAGACCGACACCGGAAACCGAGAAGTTCCCCCGCTGCCCAAGCGCGCCACCGCACCTTCGGACCGCGCCCCGGTCCTGCTGGAGCCCCACGACGAGTTCACGGGCTCCGCGATGACCGTCCCTGGTGAACCCGCCTACGCCAAGATCATGCGCCGTCGCCTGCGGACACTGGCGTCTCTCCCCGACTGGGAGCTCCGCCCGATCGAACTGCTCGCCTCGGAACTGTTCAACAACTGCATCCGCCACACCCGATCGGGCGATCCGGGCGGCGAGATCACCATCAGCGTCTTCAAACTGGCGGGCCGGACCCAGGTGCGCATCACCGACGCCGGCCCCCGCGACGGGGAGATCACCGTGCCCCACCTGCGGCCCCTCGACCCCGACGACGAGAGCGGGCGCGGACTGCACCTGGTCGCGACGGGCGCGAGCCGGTGGGGCACTATCCACCACGACGACGGTCGTACCAGCGTCTGGTTCGAGGTGGACCGCATCGACCGCAACCTTGCCCGGCCCGCCGACCATACCGAGTGGTGATCACGGTGGCCTGGAACGTCAGGGACGACCACGACCAGTACATGGCCGCCCGCCAGCTCCAACTGCGTCGCCGGAGCCGTTGGCTCGTGATGTGGGGCCCGGGCTCGCGCGCCTTCTTCGCCTTCTACCGGGGCAGCGCCCCCGTTGCTCCGCTGTTCGCGTCCACCGGTCAGGAACTGCACCGACAGATCCTGCACGTCGAGACGGACCTCGCCACGACGGCGCCCGCTGACCGTTCCCGTCCGGAACCCGCATGCTCCCGAACTCCCTGCACACCCGCCCACCACCACTTCACACGGCCGCCGACATGAGCACACCCCTCACCGACTCCCGCGCCTTCTGCCGCGACCTGCCCGACCCCGACCGCCTGTTCGGCAACACCCTTCAGCAACACCGCGCCCGACACATCTGCGCTCCCTGCCCCATACGCACGGCGTGCCTGGCCGAAGCCCTGGAACTGCGGATCGACTCCGGCCTGTGGGGCGGCATGACCGCCCGCGAACGCCGAGCACTGCGCCTGCGCAACCCCCAGGTGGACGACTGGCGCGCGCACCTGGCCCCGCTGCAGCCCACCACCCACATACGAGAGGAACCGGCCCGATGACACCCCTGAACAGCGACAACACCTCAGCGTCCCTGGAGGCCCTCATCCCCGCCGAGGTCGCCGCCCTCTTCCGTGTGGACAGCCAGACCGTGACGCGCTGGGCCAAGGAGGGACGGATCTCCAGCTTCCGCGCCCCGGGCGGCCACCGCCGCTATCTCAGGAGTGAGGTCGACGCCCTGTGGACCGAACGCCTCACACCCGCCAACTGAGCACACGTCCCTTCGACGAGACCACCGCCCAACCGGGCGAGACACCGTCAGCGCCGACGAACCGGCGCGGCGGCACAACCCCCAGCCCACCCGTGCCGCCGCGCCCCCTCCACGACCACACGACAACCGACAACGACACCTCGACGAACGGAGCCCCCTGTGCCCCACACCCCTCGCAACACCCAGCCCTTCGTGGGAACCCGTGACCGGTTCGGCCCCGAGCTGCGCCAGCGCGACTACACCCAGTCCGTCCTGGCCCAGTACGCCCACACCCGCGGATACGACCGTCTCGAAGTCCCCGCCCTGGAACGCAAGGCGTCCTTCAGCCGCCAGGTCGTCGGCGCCTCGCCGTGGCCCGAGTGGAACCCCAAGGGCGTCTTCGAGCTCGACGTCCCCGACTACGGGCCCGGCCATACCCACACCCACCAGAACACCCCCGCCGTGCTGATCCCCGAGGGCACGGTCTCCGTCGCCCGCTGGCTCGCCTCGGTCCTGCCCACCCAGACCCTGCCGCTGAAGGTCTTCTATGACCTGCCGTGCTGGCGCAACGAAGCGGTCGACACCCTCTCCCCGGGCAAGGCGCGCGAGTTCCGCCAGTTCGGCGTCGAGATCCTCGGAGTCGCGTCCGCGGCGGCCGACGCCGAGATCATCACCTTCATCGTCGGCGCACTCCGCTCGCTTGGCACCCCCGGGAACGCGGTACGCGTTCGGATCAGCGACGTCGGCGTCTTCCGCGCCCTGGCCGAGCGCAGCGGCTTCGACGAAACCACCACGGTCGCGGTCAAGGAGTGCCTCGACGCCCTCGCGGAGTGCCGAGCGGGCAAGGACCCGGACCGCACCTCCGGCCTCGACACACGTCTGGACGCCCTGCTCGCGGACCACCCCGCCGAGACGGTGGAGCGCTGGCGGGCGATGGCCCACCACGTCTCCGGCGACGTCGACCCCGGCCTCCTGGCCGCACTGGGCGACGTGGCCCCGGGCCATCTGGAGCGACTCTCATCGACGGCCCAGGCCCTACGGCAGGCGGGCCTGAACGTGGCGGTGGACCTGGGCGTGGTGCGCAGCCACGAGTACTACACCGGCCTGGCCTTCGAGGTCGACGTCGTCCTACCGGGCGGCAGCTTCGTGGAGATCGCCGGCGGAGGCCGCTACGACCACCTCATTGGCCACTTCGCCGCCAACGGGCCCGGAACCGTTCCCGCGAGCGGCTTCGCCTTCGGGATCGAACGCCTCCTGGCCGTCATGGACGCCTGCGGAACCTTCACCGACACCCCCAACCACCAGCGAGCCCACCACTTCGGTCACAGCACCGCCGACCGGCTCCTCGTCCCGAAACCGACCGGCGATCCGGTCCGTGACTATCTGCGCGCCTACGCCACTACCTCCGACCACATCGACGGCCGACGCGTCGATCTGTGGGTGGGGGAGGCCACCGACACCGACGCCATCGGCCGCTACGCCCAGGCCCGACAGATCCCGGAGACCACCTCGTGCTGACCACCACACTCGACCGCTTCTCCCCGCCCCTGGGTGCCCTGTGGACGCGGACCCTCACCCACTGGACACAGAACCTGCCCCCGCACCTGGCCGGACTGGGACAGGACTACCTGGCCTACGCCCAGGTCGACTCCCTCCTGCCCCGCCCCGTCCTAACGCTGGTCGGCTCGGCCCACGACCACACCGAACTCCCCGATGACCTGGTCGAACGGCTCGGCACCGTCGCCCTGGTCCCGCAGGTGGTCAGAGACCTGTTCGCCATCCACGACGACATCGTCGACGGCGACACCGAGAAGTTCGGCCACCCCACCCTGCCCGAGGCGTTCCGACGCCGCATCGGCACCGCCGGGAACGGAGCTGCCCTGTTCTGGGCAGACCTACTCCTCTCCCTCGCCCGGAACCTGCTGAACGACGCCGACCCGCAGCACCGAGCACCCCTGTGGGACGTGGTCGTGGAGTGCGTCCGCCGGACCCAACACGGCCAACTCCAGGAACTGCTCTGGCAGCGGGACCTGGAGTCCATCACCACGGACGCCATCGTGCGCATGTACCAGGACAAGGCAGGCGACTACTGCTACGGCCTCCCCTGGCGCATCGGCCACACCGCCACCGGCGCAGACCCCGCCCAACGCGAGGCCGTCGCCCGGATTCTGGAGACCATCGGCGCCGCCTCGCAGATCGTGGACGACCTGGCCACCGGATGCCCGGACCTGATGGAGGCGGGCAAGGACGACCCGGCCGAGATCCGCCACCTGCGCCGCACGCTGCTCCTGGTCGAACTCCACCAGCGCCTGCCTGACGACCACCGGCTGCGTCCGGTGATCGAGGGAGACCACGCCACGGACGAGCAGGTCGAGGAGATCCGCCTGGCCTTCACCACGACCGGTGCCATCCAGGCCGCCGCCCGCACCGCGGCCGACCTGGTGGAGCAGGCGCTGCGCGACCTATCCCGGGTCGGGATCGGTGCGGCGGCCCGCGCTTACATCAGCGACCTGGCCCAACAGCGCGTCCTCCACGAACTGCGCCCCGTGCTCGCCTGAGTCACTCCCCGAGACGGTGACGCACCCAGGCCAGGGCGGCATCGGCCGCCCTGGCCTGGAACGCGCGCAACCTCACCCCGCCCGGCCCCGGCGGTGGAGCCTGCCGACAGACCCGCGCCCAGTACCCGGCCGCCGCGACGGCGAAGGAAGTCACAGCGGCAGCGGGAGCCGTGGCGAAGCGGGCCGAACCCGCCACCTGCTTCTCGGCGGCCTCGGGCGTGTGGCCGTTCATGATCAGGGGCGTGACGAGGTCCACCGCGTCGATCCACGCCGCCCCACGGCAGGGGTACGCCCAGTCCACTACCCACACCCTCTCCTGGACGTCGATGAGGAGCTGGTCAGCGCGGATGTCGCCGTGGGTGAGCGTGTCCCCGCCCGCGTGGTCGGCCCACGTCTCCTCCAGTGCGGCCAGACGTTCGAGATTGGCCAATGCCCAAGGATCGAGTTCCGGGGGAGGTTGTTCTTGTAGGGACGACCATCCGCTCAGGAGCGGTGAGAGCGCCTCGCGTGCGGTGGGCGCCGTGCTGAACGGGCAGGGTGTGAGGTCGCCAGCCAGACCGTCAAGCGCCGAGACCACGGCGGCCACGTCGTCCGAACCAGGTGAGAGGTTCGCGTGCCGACCGCGCACGGCGGTGAACACCACCACCCGCCATCCGTCTTCCGTCCCCTCCCACACGAGGCCGGGAAGGGCCGCGCCCGCAGGAGCCGACGCGGCCACAGCCGCCTCCGCGGCCAAGGTCGCGCACAGAGGGTGCTTCTCCGGCATCGCCTTGCAGAACAGGGCACGGCCGCTGGAGGTGGTCAACAGAGACGCCATCGCCGGGGTGTACCCGCCGTCTTGGGGTTCCTCGCTGACGACCTCCTCCCCGAGGAAGCGGGTGACCTTCCGGCGTACGGCCGCGGGGAGGTCACCCCACCGGGGTCGTGCAGTGTTCACGAGGACAGCGGGCGAGGCTCGGCCCCGTCCAGGGCCTGGGCCACCAGGTCGAACCCGGCGGCGGCCAACCGCTTGTACACGCCCTTGCCCTTGCCGCCGACGTGCACGGTCTCCACCACGTACCCGTCTGCGCGCAGCCGATCCGCGTGCGTGGTGACCTGCGCCAGGTCCTGCTCGGAGCGCCAGAGCAGCGCCACACGGCTCTCCCTCCGCACGGCGGCGGAGTCGAGGACCTCGGCCAGACGCTCGAAGCCGATGCTGAACCCGCAGGCCGACGTCGGTCGGCCGCCGATCCGCCCGATCATCTCGTCGTACCGTCCGCCACCGGCGATCGAGGAGCCCAGGCCGGGCGCGGCCACCTCGAAGATCGGCCCGGTGTAGTATCCCATCCCGCGCACCAGCGACAGGTCCATGACCAGCCGTGCCTTGTGCGCCGCCTCGGGCAGGACCACGGCGGCGGCGATCGTGCGCAGCTCCTCCAAGGGTTCCTCGTCCATCCCCGAGGGCAGCACCTGGGCGAGCTGGTCGGGCTCGGTCGCTGACTCGGCTTTGGCCAGGACCTCCGACAAAGTGGTGATCGCTGAACGGGGGTGGCCCGCTTCGGCGAGTTCGCGCTCGACGCCCTCCACACCGATCTTGTCGAGCTTGTCGACCACGATCAGCACGTTCGCGTGGGTCTCGTTCGCAAACCCGCACACGGTCAACAGCCCGGTGAGCAGACGGCGGTGGTTGAGCCGGACTGTGAACTCCGCCAACCCCACCGCGGCCAGAGCCCGACTGCCCGCGCTGAGCAGTTCGATCTCCGCCAGTAGCGACGCCTCACCCAGGATGTCGATGTCGCACTGGGTGAACTGCCGATACCGGCCCCGCTGGGGGCGCTCGGCGCGCCAGACCGGCCCGATCTGCACCGCGCGGAACGGAGAGGGCAGGCTGGGGGCGTTGGTGGCGTAGAAACGGGCCAACGGCACCGTCAGGTCGAACCGCAGACCGGAGTCCGCCAACGAAGCCACGTCAGTGACCCCGTCCAGCGAGATACCACGACGCAGGGTCTTGAAGATCAGCTTCTCGTTGTCCCCGCCCTGCCCGGACTCCAGGAACCTCAGGTCCTCCAGGGCTGGTGTCTCGATGGGGCGGTACCCGAACCGCGAGAACTCATGATGGATCGTGGACTCCAACCACTGACGCCGCTCCGCGGCATCGGGCAGGACATCGCGCATACCCCGCACAGGGGACGGACGCTGAGCCACGATCGCTCTCCTCAAGATGGTGTGTTCAATGGCGACTGCCGAAACCCAACCTAACCGGACTCCCGAACACGTGGGGAGAACTCGCCGATCTGGACGCGCGGAAACTGCGAGCTGACGGCGCCCCGCGAAAATCGACGCCCGATTCGACCGCTTCTGTGTCCGCCCTCCACCCGCAGAGCTCACACGGGCCTGGCGCATCGGCTCTGCGCACGATGACCGAGGCCAACCAGATCCACACGGACAAGCGGTCCAGGATGGGGCTGCTTGAAGTCCTAACGACCGCTACATCGGCGATGGTAGGAGGACACAGGAGGACGGGTCGGTGTGCGTTCCAGCTCTCTGTGCGGGGCGCACGACACGGTGAGGCGGTCTTTGTCTCCTACTCGGGGTGCATGGTGTCGCCTCCCCGCGCCGCCCATCTGATTTGCAGTCCGATGGTGGTTGCCTGACGGGTGCACGGAGCACTGGCTTTGTTTGTGAGAGTGGACAGCGTTTGTCGATCAGTCTCGACAGCGCCCCGGAACACCGCATCGATGTATCGATGAGTTCTGGCAGCACACAGGCCCTTGCAGTGGCACCATCGAAGTGGTAGCCGCCACGAGGGAGCGCTGATGCCACCGTCGAAGGTCGAGCTGTACGCCGCCATCCGGCGCGACATCAGAGCAGGACTGTCGATCCGCGAGGCCCAGCGCAAACACCAGGTNGGCTTCCGCACAGTCAAGAGCGCCCTGGACTCGGCCTGGCCCGAACCCCGCAAGAAGCTCCCGCCGCGCCCCACCCGCCTGGACGTCCACAAGCCCTNCATCGACGAGATCCTCCGCCAGGACCTGGACGCACCCCGCAAACAGCGCCACACCGCCAAGAGAATCTTCGACCGCCTCCTCGACGAACACCAGGCCACGGACC
>NZ_AZXF01000017.1 GCF_000515115.1 Nocardiopsis sp. CNT312 | reverse complement strand
GTTCCGAAACCCACGCGTGCCCGCACCGGGAAACCCCGATACGGGCACGTCAGAGCGCTGTTGTGCTCTACACCGCGATCCACATGAGAGCAGAAAGCTCGTTAGCTCTCCTCGTCCATGGAGTCCTCCATCATCTCCTCGTCCATCATGGAGTCCTCCTCCATGCCCTCGTCCATGGAGTCACCGTCCTCCATCATCTCCTCGTCCATGGAGTCCTCCTCCATGCCCTCGTCCATGGAGTCACCGTCCTCCATCATCTCCTCGTCCATGGAGTCCTCCTCCATGCCCTCGTCCATCTCCTCGCTCTCGACCGCGGGAGCGTCGACCGGCTCGTCGTTGCAGGCGGCGAGGGTGAGGGCCGCGGTGGCGGTGATGGCTCCGGCCATGAGGAGTCGACGGAGGGTGTTGGGCAGGGCAGTGGTCATGTCTCTACTTCCTTCTCTGTCCCGACGGACACACGAAATGTGATCACACGATCCCCATGTGTGCTCGCCGACATTCTGTCTTCTCGCTTTGTCGATCTCTGGTCGTCTCGACATTCCCGACCGCTGGTCTTCTTCCGCCGTTCACCCCTTTCCCGTTCTCGCGGCGGAGGGTCGGGAACAGGTCACTCGACGGTGACCTGGATCGTGTGGTGGCCGGTGGCACCGTCCGGTGCGACGGGGGCCCGCTCCTCGGTCTGTGTCCGCCCGTCCCGGTCGGTGGCACGTACCGAGATCCGGTGCTCTCCGACCTCGGCACCGGCCCACTCGTAGGACCACTGGCGCCAGGTATCGGCCGTGTCCTCGTCCGCGAGTACGGCCTCGCGCCAATCGCCATCGTCGATTCGAACCTCCACCCGGTCGATCCCGGTGTGCTGCGCCCAGGCCACACCCGCGACCACGACCGTCCCGGGCGCCTCGGAATGGGTGACCCTCGGAGTGTCGATACGGGACTGCGTCTTGATCGGTCCACGCGCCGACCAGCCGCGCGGCACCCAGTAGGCGTCGAAGGCGTCGAAGGTGGTCAGTTCGAGGTCGACGATCCACTTGCACGCCGACACATAGCCGTAGAGGCCGGGAACCACCATTCGGGCGGGAAACCCGTGCTTGTAGGGGAGCGGACGGCCATTCATACCGATGGCGATGAGCGCGTCCCGCCCGTCCATCACGTCCGCTACCGGCGTGCCGATGGTCATGCCGTCATCGGAACGCGACACGAGCTGATCCGCCGGCCCTCCCTCCCCTGGGGGGCGTACCCCGGCCTCCTCCAGAAGGGTTCGCAGCGGCACACCGATCCAACGGGCGTTCCCCACGTACGACCCCCCGACCGGGTTGGAGACGCAGGCCAGGGTGATGTCCCGTTCGACCAGGTCGTCCCGGTCGAGCAGGTCGGCAAACGTGTACACCCGTTCCGTCGCGCCCAGACCGTGGATACGCAGCGACCAGGTGGAGGCGTCCACACGCGGGATGGTCAGTGCGGTGTCGATCCGGTAGAACTCGTCGTTCGGAGTGAAGAACGGGTCCAGCCCGGCGAGTTCCAGGTCAGCCCCGTCAGGAACCGCACCGGCCGGAAAGGCGGGACGCGGCAGGGTGACGTCGGCCGGTGTGAGCCGCCCCTCGGCGGTGGTCGCGGCCAGGAACCTGGCCGCGACCCCGGTGGCGGCCGAGGCCGCGACCGCCGACCCGGCGAGCAGGGCGAACCTCCTCCGGTCGAAGCCCTGCGGCTGTTCCTCCCGCTCCGGGCCCTCCTCGGCCCCGCCACTGCGGCCCTTGGCGATCGCACCGAGGAGCAGCACGAGGACACCGGCACAGGCCGCCGCGCCGACGAGCGTCGGCAGGACGTCGAGGGGGCCCGCGTCCGGACGTGTCAAAGCGGCGAGCACCCCCGCGCCCGCGAACGCCCCCAGACCGGCGAAACCGATCCAGCGCCTGTGCACGGCCGCGACGCCCAGCAGAGCGGCGGCGACCGCCAGTATCACCCCCATGCCGACGAACAGGGCGATCTTGTCCGCCGTACCGAACGCGTCGACCGCGAACTGCTTCACCGGCTGCGGGGTCAGATCGACGACGGCGTCCCCGACCGCCAGAATCGGGGTCGCCGAGGGACGTGACAGCAGGGCACCGGTGACTTCGGCGGTCGCGAGCGCGGCGCCGGTGGCGACCAGTCCGGTGGTCGCTCCCGGAACCCAGGTGCGGATGGTGTCGAACATGCCCTGTGTTCGGCGCCGGCCCGCCGGAGGCGACCCGCACCGTCATCACGAACTGGTAAACATGTACCGACCGGAACGTCGCCCCGCGCCGCCCCGCCTCGAATGACGAGTAGGACACGCGGGAGGACGGTGGACGTGGAACGGGTGAGGGACATCGGAACCGATCACGCCCGGGGGCCCGGCCCTCGACCCAGACCTCCGGAGGACGATCTGGGCTCCCTGCTCCGCCGGACCGCGGTCGGCGACCTCACCGCGTTCGAGCGTGTCTACCGGGAGCTCGGCGGGCCCGTGTTCGGGGTGGTGCGCAGGGTCCTGCTCAACGAGGCCCAGTCGGAGGAGGTCACCCAGGAGGTGTTCCTGGAGGTCTGGCGGAACTGTTCGCGCTTCGACCCCTCCCGGGGGAGTGCCCGTTCGTGGGTGCTGATGATCGCGCACCGCAGGGCCGTCGACCGGGTGCGCTCGGAGGCGTCGGCGACCGAACGGGAGGCCGCGGCGGGACGCCTGGAACCGGAGTCGACCCCAACCGACGGGGTCGAACAGGTCGTGGAGAACAGTCTCGAACGCGAGAAGGTGCGCCGCTGTCTGCGCCGTCTGACCTCGTTGCAGAAGGACGCGGTCCAGCTGACCTACTACACCGGTTACACGCAGGCCGAGGCCGCCGCCCTCCTCAAGGTCCCGCTGACCACGGTGAAGGGACGCCTGCGGGACGGCCTGATCAGACTCCGCGACTGCTTGGGGGTGACCGCATGAACGACATCGACGCGCACGGCCTGATCGCCGGGTACGCCGTGGACGCCCTGGAGCCGGAGGAGCGGGCCGCGGTGGAGCGGCACCTGCCCGGATGCGAGGACTGCCGGAGGGACCTGGGGGAGTTCCGGGAGACGCTGGTCCGGTTGGCGTACGCGGAGGCCGCGCCCCCTCCCGAGGACCTGTGGTCGCGGATCCGCGACACCGCGGCGGGGACCCGGCAGTTCCCGCCCCAGCGGGTTCCGGGCTCCGCCGGCACGGAGGGTTCCGACCCACCGTCCGCCGAGGTGGAGGCCGGCGGGGCCCCCGGAACCGTCGTGGCGGGTCCCGCGCGCTGGTGGAGCCACCGGTTGCCGTGGCTGGTGGCCGCGGCGTGCGCGCTGGTGGCCGTGGTGCTCGGGGGCACCCTGGTGTCGTTCGAGCGGAGCATGGACCAGATGTCCGCGCACAGCGCCGAGGTCGAGGCACTGCTGGCGGCCCCGGACACGCACATGCATGAGGGGCCCCTGGGGGAGGGGGCGCGGGCCACGGTCTTCACCTCCTACGAGATGGACGCGCTCATGCTGGTCGCGGAGGGGCTGCCCGACACCCCGCCGGGAATGCAGTACCAGATGTGGTACGTCGATGAGGACGGGATGCGCTCGGCGGGGATGCTCTCGCTCTCCTCGGACGGCCGGTACTCGGGGATGGCCCACGACATGGGGTCACCCGTACAGGTGGGGGTCTCCCTAGAACCCGAGGGCGGCATGCCCGAGCCCAGCGAGCAGCCCATGAAGTTCAACCTTTGAGACGTGCGTGGTCGAACGGTGGCGGTGGCGGTGGCGATGTGGCGAAGTTTCCGGAAAACCCCTGGGGTCCGGTCCGTGTGCGTTACCGTGATCGCATGTCGATCTGGGCGTCGGACAACCGCAGTGGACAGGTCCGGGAAGCTTTGACCATGCTGCTCTCCCAGGGCGTGATCGACGATTTCCGTATCCGTCCCGAGGACGACTTCCCCTTCCGGGTACAGATCCCCGCCGGGGTGGTGCCGATGACCGAGCACCAGGCGGCGCACTTCGCGCTCGGCGCCACGGTCGCGCACTTCGGCCGCCTGGCCCGCTGCGAGGAGACCTTCTGACGTTCGGACGCGGCGCGTGGCACCTCCTGCCCGGCCGCGCCGACGGCCCACTGCCACCCGCCCCGCCGAATGTGAGAGGCCCCACCGTGTTCCCTCCCCCCGGTACCGTCGACGACCGCGCGGCGGGCGTCCTCCTGGGCACCGCGTGCGGCGACGCCCTCGGCGTGCCCTACGAGTTCGGCCCCGCCCTGCCCGAGGAGCGGATCCCGGAGATGGTCGGTGGCGGGCTCGGCCCCTACGCCCCGGGAGAGTACTCCGACGACACCCAGATGGCGGTGTGCATCGCCGAGACGCTGCGCGACCACGAGGCACCCCTCTCCGTAGCGGCGCTCAACAGCACCGCGGACGCCTTCCTCACCTGGCGGAGCGAGGGGGCCACCGACATCGGCAACCAGACCGCGCGTGTCCTGGGCGCCGCCGGGGCCACCCGGGGCGGCGAACGAGTCGCGGAGGTGATGGGGAGCGCCGCGGCGGAGATGTTCGCCGCCGGGGTGCCGGGCGCGGGGAACGGCTCCCTGATGCGCACGGGCCCGCTCGCGCTGGCCTATCTGCACGATCCGGCGGGGCTCGCCGAGGCGGCCGACCGGTACAGCCGTCTCACCCACGGCGACCCGCTGGCCGGGCAGGCCTGCGTCCTGTGGTGCGAGGGCGTGCGCCGCGCGGTCGTCCACGGCGACCTGTCCGGGGTGCGCGCCGGGCTGGACCTGCTGCCCTGGGACGCACGGGCTCCGTGGTCGGCGTGGCTGGACGAGGCCGAGGATTGGCCGCCGCACGCTTTCGGGGACAACGGGTTCGTCGTCCGCGCACTCCAGGCCGCGTGGTCGGCGGTCGTCCGCGAACCACACGGGTTCGCTCCGTCGCTGCACACCGCGGTCCGGGCCGGCCACGACACCGACACCGTGGCGGCGATCGCGGGTGCGCTGCTCGGAGCCCGGTGGGGGGTCGGCGCGATCCCCGAGGCGTACGTCTCCGCCGTGCACGGGTGGCCGGGCTACCGGGCCGAGGGTCTGGCCGAGCTGGCGCTGTCGATCGTGCGGCGGCACGACCGAACCGCCGAAGGGGCCTGACCGGGCGGAGTGCGCGATCATGGTGCCGGACCGTGCCCGGCGACCCTGAGGAGCGCACCGTGCCTGCCCGTATCGACTGGACGCCCCCGACCGACCGCCCCGACTTGCTGGCCGATCCGGTGCGCGAGGGGTTGCGGGAGCTGGAGGCACGGGCCCGGGTGGCAGGGATCGACCCGGGGCTGGCCGACACCGCGGCGTTCTGCGAAGGCTACGGAATGCCTCTGGAGACAAGCGCCAACTGCGTGGTACTGGCCGCCAAGCGCGGGGGAGCGGTGTCCTACGCGGCCTGCGTGGTGCTGGCGACCCGGCGTGCGGACGTCAACGGTGTGGTCCGCCGCCACCTGGGGGCACGCAAGATCTCGTTCGCTCCGATGGACGAGGCCACCGGTATGACCGGCATGGAGCAGGGGGGCATCACACCGTTCGGCCTGCCCGGGGAGTGGCCCGTGCTCGTCGACGCGTCGGTCGTCGACACCCCGCACGTGGTGGTGGGGAGCGGGCTTCGGCGCTCCAAACTTCTGGTGCCGGGGGCGTCCCTGAAGGAGCTCCCGGGGGCCGAGGTCCTGGCGCTGTCGAAGTAGGGCAGCGGCGGCCCTTCCCCTCACGTGTCCATCGTTTCACGTGAAACACCCGCTGTGCCGGGACGGCACCGCGGGTGTCCTCTCCAGGCCGGGGAAAGGGCGGGAGGGCGTCCTCCCCGGTCAGCACGTAGGAGATGATGGGAGTATGCCGAACCCGTCCACAGCGCGCGGGGCCCGCGGCCGAACCGCCCGTATCTCCCGTGGGGAGATCATCACCGCGGCCCGCCGGATCATGTCCGAGGAAGGCATGGCGCGACTGACGATGCGGCGGTTGGCCCGAGAGGTCGACAGCACGCCGATGGCGCTCTACCACCATGTGCGGGACAAGGAGGAACTCCTACTCCTCCTGCTGGAGGACCACGCCGAACGGTCGCTGCACCGCCCCGCACCGCTGCCCGACCACCCGCGCGACCGGGTGGTCGTCGCCGCTTCGGTTCTCCACGATGTGCTCTCCACACACCCCTGGATCGCGGAGGTGCTCAGCGCCGACGATCTGACGTCCACGTCGGCACTGTGGTTCGTCGAACAGATCGTGGACGGTCTGGCGGAGTCCGGGCTCACACCCGAACACGCGGTGCACGGCTACCGGGCGATCTGGTACTACACCGTCGGAGAGGTCATGGTCCAGGCGGCCCGGCGGCGCTCGGACGGGGGGCGGACGTTCCACGGGGGCAGGGGCTTCTCCGGGCTCGACCCCGGAGAACTGCCCCGGCTGGCCCAGGTGGCGGACCGGTGGCCGGACCTGACCGCCCAGGACACCTACCTTGACGGGCTCCGGGCCCTGGTGGACGGTCTCCTCACCGGTCAGGGGCGGGCGAGGCCGGCGCGGTAGGCCCGCACGACCGTCTGGAGGCGATCGCGCGTGCCGATCTCGGCCATGACCCGTCCCAGGTGGGACTTGACCGTGCTGGCCTCGACGAACAGCGCCCGGGCGATCTCCGCGTTCGACATGCCGCGGGCGGGCAGTCGCACGGTGTCGGCCTCCCGTGCGGTGAACAGGTCCGACACGGCGGAGTCCGCGCCGTCCGGCGGACGGTGCCGGGCGAACTCGGCCATGCCCCGGCGCGCCACGGCCCCGTCCACTAGGCCCTGCCCGCGGGCGAGGCCGCGGAGCCCGTCCACCCGCACCCACAGGCCGCGGGGACGGCCACGAGGGCTCCGGGCAGTTGCAGCACTTGGGGTACCGCGCAGGACGGCTGCGGGATCGTCCCGCAACCCGGTGGGCGAGGCGATCACCGCCACCCAGCCGAGCAGTGCGGCCGGTCCGGTCCGAGAGGCAGCGGGCCAGCGCACGGATCGGCCAGGAGACGGCGGCGATGAGGAGGGCCAGTGCACTGGACACCAGGACCGGTAGGGCGAGCGCCGTTCCGGGCGCGGCGGGCAGCAGGCCGCCGCGCCAGGCACCGACGTCCTGTTCGGTGAGTTCTGCGGCGGGTGCGGGGGCGCTGGGACGGGAATGTCTGCGGGCGGGGCGGCGCACCCCGCGGCGAGGAATGCGAGGACGGCCACCGGGGCGGGCAGGGCACGACGGGGGGGCGGGACAGGGGCGGTGGGGTCTTCGCGGGGATCACGGTCTCTCCTTCTCGGGGTCTGCTCCCAGCGTCATCGCCCGCCCCGCAGCGGCGCATCGGGCGCGGATCGGCATTCGGTGTGCGACCTTCGGGGGAGGGCCCTCCTTCCGGGGTGGGCCCCGCGCGCACCGGGCGGCGGAAGGCTCCGGGCGGGCACCTGTGCGCCCGGAACGGTGCGCGCTGGGCGGGCGCCCGCCCACGGGCACAGGTCGGCGCGCCCGCCCGCCGGAGCCCCGGGCGGGCGGATGCGCGCGCACCGGGGCGCCCGCCCCGTGCGCACACGCCGTGGGCGGCGTGCCCGGAGCCCGGGGACGGTGCGCGCACTCCCCGGCCGCGCCACAGGACGTGCGCCCGCGGGGCACACCCGCGACGGCCTTCTGGAGCGGGCGGGTGTGCCCGGGGCTCGGACGGCCGGAGCGGTGCACCCGTGCGGGGGGAGCCCCGCCCCGGGCGGACACGGCGACGGGAGCGGGGCGCCGGTGTGCGCGGCGGGGCCGCCGTGCCCGAAGGCGTCCCGGTCCGGAACGGGCGCCACCGGGTGCCCGGAAGAGGCCGTCGCCCCTCCCGGAGGCCGTGTCTGGGAAGGGCGACGGCCGTGCGCGTTCCGGATCGGGGACGCGCACGCGGCATGTGCGCGGGCACGGTGCCCGTCGAGGGCGCGGCGGGGGAGCCGCCCGGGCACCGCGCGCCCGGACGCGCCCCTGTCCGTTCGCCCCCCTGCGCGCGGGCGTCCCGCGCCCACCGGTCCGGCGGCACCGGGGGCGGGCAGTCGGTGGATCGGCCGCGACGGGGCACGGGGCATGCCCGAGCCGGGCGCGCCCCGAGGAGGTGGCACGCCGCCGGGGTGTACCGGACAGAGCGCACGCGTGGGCGCGCGCCCCGGTTCAGGTCCGGTGCCCGGGAGTCGCTGCCAGAGCGCACGCGCGGGCGCGGGCCGGGCGTCCGGTGGGCCCCGGACCGGTGCCCGCCGGCCCCTCCCCCTCCCGGATCCCGCGCCGCGCCCCGCCGGGCCTCTCGGATAGCTTCGTACGGCGTCACAGGCACAGCGCTCGCATGAGGATCCCCGGGAGGAACCGACCGTGCCCACAGCACCCCCCTCGCCGCCCCGAACCACGGTTCCGGTGCCACGCACGTCCAGGACGGCCCGCGGATGAGCCGCCGGGACACCGAGGCACCGGCCGACGGACGCGGAACGGTCGGGGAGGTCTTCCGGGCCTTCCTGCTGCTGGGGCTGACCTCGTTCGGCGGACCGGTGGCGCACCTGGGCTACTTCCGCGACGCGTTCGTGGTGCGCCGCGGCTGGCTCACCGAGGCCGCCTACGCCGACCTGGTAGCACTGTGCCAGTTCCTGCCCGGCCCCGCCTCCAGCCAGGTCGGTATGGCTCTGGGCCTGCGCCGTGCCGGATACGCCGGGATGGCCGCGGCCTGGGCGGCCTTCACCCTGCCCTCGGCCGTGCTGCTGACGGCCTTCGCCCTGGGCGTGCAGGCCCTCGGTGTCGAACCCGGGTCCGGGTGGCTGCTCGGTCTGAAGGCGGCGGCGGTGGCGGTGGTCGCCCACGCCGTGGTCGGCATGGCCGGGAACCTGGCCTCGGGGCGCCGCCGCGCCGCGATCGCGGTCTCCGCTCTGGTCCTGGTCCTGCTGCTGCCCTCGGCCCTCAGCCAGGTCGCCGCCATCGTGCTCGGTGCCCTGACGGGGGTGCTCTGGCTCACGGCGGACACGCCCGACGGCGAAGCGGCCGGATCGGGTGTGCCCGTCCGGCGCCGGACCGCCGTGGTCTGCCTGGCGGTGTTCGCCGTCCTGTTGGCGGGGCTGCCCGTGCTTGCCGCGCTGACCGGTGACACGGTCGCGGGGATGGTGGACGGCTTCTATCGCGCCGGTTCACTCGTCTTCGGCGGCGGGCACGTGGTCCTGCCCCTGTTGGAGGCCGAGGTGGTGGGCACCGGGGCGGTGGACCAGGAGTCGTTCCTGGCCGGGTACGGCGCGGCGCAGGCCGTTCCCGGTCCGCTGTTCACCTTCTCCGCTTACCTGGGCGCCCTCATGCCCGTCGCGGGCAGTCCTCTGCTGGGAGCGGCGACCGCCCTGGGCGCGGTCTTCCTTCCGTCGGCGCTGCTGGTGGTCGGCGCACTGCCGTTCTGGGAGCGGCTGCGCACCGCCCCGCGCGCCCGGCGTGCGGTGGCCGGGGCGGGTGCCGCGGTGGTGGGCGTCCTCGCCGCAGCCCTGTACGACCCGGTCTTCACCCAGGGCGTGGTCTCGCACGCGACCATGGCCGTGGCCGCGGTCGCCTTCGTGGCGCTGGCGGTGTGGCGCGCACCCGCCTGGGCGGTCGTGCTGGGGGCCAGTGCGGCCGGGGTCCTGGTCCTCTGACGCGAGCCTCCGGTTCACAGGCCGTTCCACGGACCGGACCCGTGAGCGGTGCCGTCGCCATCATCGCTGTCGGCCGTCCGGTCCCCGCGCTGGTGCGGGGACCGGACGGCCTTCCATGAACATCGGGCGAAGGTGAGGGGTGCCACCTTGCGCCGACAGTTTGACTCAGCGATTATTGAGTCAATGACCGCTGAGCTTTCTCTCGAACAGCGGGCCGGACTCCACGGCGCACTGGCCGACCCCGCCCGCCTGTCCATCACCGACACCCTGTGTACGGGGGACGCCTCACCCTCCGAACTCGGGGAGCTGTTGGAGATGCGCTCCAACCTCGTCGCCCACCACCTGCGCGTCCTGGAGGAGGCCGGTGTCGTCACGCGCGCCCGCTCCGAGGCCGACCACCGCCGCGTCTACGTCCGCCTGCTGCCCGAGGCGCTCGCCGCGCTGACCCCCGCCGCGCTGCTGCACGCGCCACGCGTGGTGTTCGTCTGCACCCGCAACACGGCCCGCTCCCAACTGGCCGCTGCCCTGTGGGAGCGCAGCAGCACCGTGCCCGCCGTCTCGGCCGGGACCCGGCCCGGCCCACGCGTCCACGAGGGCACCCTGACCGCCGCCCGCCGCCACCGGCTGCCCCTGAGGCCCGGGGGGACGACCCGCGTCGAGGACGTACTGCGCGAGGACGACCTGGTGGTGGCGGTCTGCGACAGCGCCCACGAGGAACTCCCGCCCCACCGCTCGCGCCTGCACTGGTCGGTACCCGACCCGGTCCGCGCGGGCACCGACTCCGCCTTCGACACCGCCCTCACCCAGATCCGCGACCGTGTGGAGCGGCTCGCGCCCACCGTCCGCCCTCAGGAGGCTCCATGACCGAGCAGGCCCACAGGTTCACCTTCGACCAGCAGCACGCGCTGAACATCGCCTCCCGCGACCTGGAGAAGGAGTTCGAGGGGATCTTCAACGCCGCCACCATCGAGCGGTTCCTGCACACCAGCTACGACCAGTTCGCCCCCGGCTCGACCGTCACCCAGTTCCTGCCGCTGCTGGCCGCGCGGTTCGCTCGCCAGCGCCTGACGGCCCTGGCACGTGTGGAGGACAAGATGAACGACGGCCGTCCCGTGGTCCTGTTCCTGTGCGTGCACAACGCCGGGCGCAGCCAGATGGCACTGGGCTTCTTCCGCCACCTGGCGGGGGACCGGGCGATCGCCTGGTCCGGCGGTTCGGAACCGGGCCAGGAAGTCAACCCGGCGGCCGTGGCGGCCATGGAGGAGGTAGGCATCGACATCTCCTCGGAGTTCCCCAAGCCGTGGACGGACGAGGTGGTGCGCGCCGCGGACGTGGTGGTGAGCATGGGGTGCGGGGACGCCTGCCCGATCTTCCCGGGCAAGCGCTACGAGGAGTGGACGCTGGACGACCCTGCAGGCAAGGACGTGGCGGCGGTGCGCCCGGTCCGCGACGAGATCGAGCAGCGGGTCCGCACACTGCTCTCCGAGTTGGACGTCACCGTCTGAACCCGCCGGGTCCCGCCCCGGCGGGGCGGGACCCGTGGACGGCACCATGCGCGGCGGGTTCTCCCCGCGCTCCCCGAGGACAGGAAACCCCGCTGATGACACGCTCTGAGAAGACCGCCGCGACCACCGGTACACCGGTCGCGGCGAGACTGTCCACCCTCGACCGCTTCCTGGCCGTGTGGATCCTGCTCGCCATGGCCGCCGGCCTGGGACTGGGCCGCCTCGTCCCCGGGCTGGACGAGGCCCTGGCCACCCTGGAGGTGGGCGGGATCTCCCTGCCCATCGCCCTGGGGCTGCTGGTGATGATGTACCCGGTCCTGGCCAAGGTCCGCTACGACCGCCTCGACACCGTCACCCGCGACCGGCGCCTGCTCGTCTCATCCCTGGTGGTCAACTGGCTGGTCGGCCCGGCGGTAATGTTCGCGCTGGCGTGGATCTTCCTGGCCGACCTGCCCGAGTACCGCACCGGGCTGATCATCGTCGGCCTGGCCCGCTGCATCGCCATGGTCATCATCTGGAACGACCTGGCATGCGGCGACCGCGAGGCCGCCGCGGTCCTGGTCGCGCTCAACTCCGTCTTCCAGGTGCTCGCGTTCGGGCTCCTGGGCTGGTTCTACCTCGACCTGCTCCCGGGGTGGCTGGGTCTGGACACCGGCGGGCTCGACGTCTCGCCCTGGTTCATCGCCGTCAACGTCGTCATCTTCCTCGGCGTTCCGCTGGCCGCTGGCTTCCTCACCCGGGTCCTGGGCGAGCGCCGGATGGGCCGGGACCGGTACGAGTCGGTGTTCCTGCCACGCATCGGCCCCTGGGCGCTGTACGGACTGCTGTTCACGATCGTGCTGCTGTTCGCCCTCCAGGGCGGCACCATCACGAGTCGGCCGCTGGACGTGGTCCGTATCGCCGTGCCTCTGCTGGCCTACTTCGTGATCATGTGGTTCGGCACCTTCGCGGTCGGCAAGGCGATCGGAATGGGTTATGAGCGCACCAGCACCCTGGCCTTCACCGCGGCGGGCAACAACTTCGAACTCGCCATCGCCGTGGCCGTGGCCACCTTCGGTGTCACGTCCGGCCAGGCCCTCGCCGGCGTCGTGGGACCGCTGATCGAGGTCCCGGTGCTGGTGGGCCTGGTGTACGTGTCACTGGCCTGGCGCAAGAGGTTCACCACCCGGAACCGATAGCGGCACACCTCCAGGGTCAGGGCACGCGCATCTCCCGCGCGGGCCCGGCCCCGCGCCAGGTGTGTGCGGGGCCGGGCGAAGGTCATCGAGGGCCGCGGTCGGCGGGGAGGGGGCCGTGGCTCCCTCCCCGCCGTCGGCCACGGTCACGACACACTCGGGGGAGAGGGCACGGGACGGCTGAGCAGAGCCGCCATGGCCCCCGCGGCTGCCAGAGCACCCATGACAGCGAACGCCGCCGGATAACCGCCCAGCGCTCCGGCCAGTACCGCGCCGACCCAGGGGGCCAGAGCGGTCGCCAGCATCAGCGGGGTGTGCATCACCCCGCTGATCACCGCGTAGTCCCTGGTGCCCCACCGGTCGGCGACCGCGGTGGCGTGGAGCAGGGTGAGCGCACCGCGTGCCACGCCCGACAGGACCACCATTGCCATGAGCAACGGCCAAGGTCCGGGCACCAACGCCAGGGACAGGGTCGTGGCCGCGCACGCGCCCAGGATGACGACCGTCCGGGAGACGACGGCGACCCTCCGTTCCATAGGCGCGTAGACCAGACGTCCCAGGACCTGGCCGACCCCGCCCGCCCCGAGGAGCCAGGCTGCCGTGGTGGTATCGAGGCCTCGGTCGCCCAGAAGAGGGACGATGTTGACCACGACCGCGAACACGGCCAGTACCCCTGCGGTGAGAGCGGCCGTCAGGGCCCAGAAGTCCCGGCCGCGGAGGACCTCCCCCGCCCTCGTTCCCGACGCGTCGGCACGCTCGTCGAGGACCGTTTCGCCCCGGCCGCGGGGAAGGAGGAGAGCGTGGCAGGGCAGCACCACCACAACCAGCACTCCCGCCAGAACCAGGTAGGCGGCCCTCCAACCCCACACCTGCTCCAGAGCTGCGGCCAGGGGAGCGAAAACGGTACTCGCCAGTCCCGCCGCCAGGGTCAACGCGGTCAGCGCGCCCACCCGTTCAGCGCCGTACCAGAGGGTCAGCGCGGCGAAGGCCGGCGGATAGAACAACCCGGCCATCGCCCCACCGGACATGAGCCATGCCAGGGCGAAGAGCCACGGGTTCGGAGCCAGGGCGAGACACGCCACGGCCGGGGCAGCGAGCACTGCCGCCCAGGTCATCACCGGCCGGGGTCCGTAGACCTGCAACCACTTCCCGGCCAGGGGGCCGGCCAGGCCCGCCAGGACCTGGGCCGCGGAGAACAGGGCGGTGACTGTGACGGCGGACCACCCGGTATCGGTGGTGATCGCCGGGGCCAGCACGGGGAAGGCGTAGAAGAGCACGCCGTAGCTCGTGGTCACGGTGACGCACAGGGCTACCAGCCCCCGGCGTGCCCCGGCCACCGGCACGGAGGCGGGGGCACCGGGGGCCGGAGCCGTACGCCCAGGTCTCACGGGGCCCGGACCGCCAGAGGGGAAGCGACGTCCTGGGTGCCGCCGGTCGAGCAGCAACCCCCTTCTGCCTCGGCCTCGGCGTCGTCGAACAGCCCCGATCCGCCGCACACGCCGGTCTCGGGCAGGACCAGTTCCACCCGCTCGGCCGCCTCGTGGTCACCCGCGATACGCGCGGCGATGCTGCGCACCTGTTCGTAGCCGGTCAGGGCCAGGAACGTGGGGGCACGGCCGTAGGACTTCATCCCGGCGAGGTAGAAGCCCTCCTCGGGGTGGACCAGTTCCCTGGCTCCGTGGGGGTAGACCGTTCCACACGAGTGCACGTTGGGATCGATGAGCGGAGCCAGTTCCACCGGTGCCTGGAGTGCGGGGTCCAGCCCCAGACGGATCTCGGACAGCATCGACAGGTCGGGGCGGAACCCGGTCAGGGCCACCACCGCGTCCACCGGTTCCAGCGCCCGCCCACCCTCGTCCACGAGCACCAGGCGACCGTGCTCCGCACGGACCTCGGCGGTACGGAAACCGGTGACGATCCGCACGTGTCCGGCCTCAACCGCCTCCTTGGCGCGCAGGCCCAAGGCCCCGCGCCCGGCGAGCTGGTCGGACTCGCCGCCGCCGAAGGCGTCGCCGACCTCCCCGCGGCGGAGCACCCACACGGCCTCGGTGCCAGGCTCCTCCTCGGCGAGCGCGGCCAGGGCGACCAGAGCGGTGAGCGCCGAATGGCCCCGGCCCACCACGGCGGTGGTGCGGCCCGCGTGGCGGGAGCGAACCCCGGGGTCGGTCAGGTCGGGCATCCTGTGGGAGACGCGATCCCCGGCGGCCTCCTCACCCCGTGCGGGCAGGCCGTCCGCGCCCAGCGGGTTCGGTGTGCCCCAGGTGCCCGAGGCGTCGATCACCGCGCGCGCCAGGACGCGCTCCTCCCCCCGCCCGGTGCGCACCCGCACGGTGAAGGGCTGCCGCTCCCGTCCGGCGTCGACCACGCGGTCCCGGCCCAGGCGGCTGACCCCGGTCACCTCCGTCCCGAACCGCACCCGCTCTCCCAGGGCCTCGGCCAGCGGAGCCAGGTAGGACTCGGCCCACTCCCGCCCGGTCGGATAGCGGTCGTCATCCGGGCGCCGCCAGCCGGTACCGGAGAGCAGCTTCTCCGCCGCGGGGGCCACCAGGTCGCGCCAGAAGGAGAACAGGCGCACGTGCCCCCAACCGGTCACCGCCGCACCGGCCCGGTCACCGCGCTCCAGAACCAGGACCGGCAGGCCGCGCTCGACGAGTTCGGCGGCAGCCGCCAGCCCGGTGGGACCCGCGCCAATCACCACCACGGGACGTTCCTCAGACATGACACACCCTTTCATCGATGAACATCTATCATTTGATACTTTATCGATAACCATCGATGCATGCAACCATCGACCATCGTCGACAATGAAGACATGAGTGCGATCTCCGAACGCAACGACGACCTGCTGCCCTCCGACGACGCGGAGACCTACGCCTCCTGGTTCGCCTGCCTGGCCGAACCCATGCGCGTCCGCCTCCTCCACGCCATCGCCACGGCCCCCGGTCCGATCAGCGTCGGAGAGCTCGCGAAAACCGTGGAGATCCGACAGCCCACGGTCTCCCACCACCTGCGCAAACTCGCGGACGCGGGGTTCGTGACCCTGACCAGGGCGGGAACCGCGACCCGGGTGGCGGTCAACACCGCTTGCTGCACAGGCCTGCCGCACGCCGCGGACGCCGTCATGGGCGTGCTGAACACCCGCCCCTGCTGCCCCACCGACCTGCCGCCCGACGTCACCACGCGCCCCATGGACGACGCGGACCTGGACGCGGTGCGGGAGATCCACGCCCAGGGTCTCGCCACCGGAAACGCCGTCTTCGAGACCCGTGTCCCCGACACGGCGGGGGAAGGTCGGCCCGCCGGTCAACGCTGGGTCGCCGAGACCGGCAAGCACGTGGTCGGCTGGGCCGCCGCCACCCCCGCCTCCGGATTCCCCGCCTACGCCGGGGTGGCGGAGACGTCGGTCTGGGTGGCCCAGGAAGCCAGGGGGAGGGGCGTGGGAAAGGCCCTGCTGCACCGACAGGTCACCGAGGCCGACGCCGACGGGCTGTGGACCCTCCAGGCCTCGGTCTTCCCCGAGAACCGGGCTGCGCTCTCCCTGTACCACCAGGCGGGCTTTCGCACCGTGGGTGTGCGCGAGCGCATCGCCCACCACCACGGCACCTGGCGCGACACCGTTCTGCTGGAGCGCCGCCGGAGCACCGACGACACGGACCACGGTGTGGCCCCGCCTGCCCGAACCGCTGAACCCCGCGGCCCGTGCCCTGCGCAACCTCGGCACCGAGGGTCTGCGTAAGGTCGCGTACGTGACCCCAGAGCAGTAAGGAGTCGCGTGTCACAGAGTCCGACCGCATGGCTGGAACGCCACCAGGTCGCCGTCTACGTGGGGGCGCTGGCCGCCGGTGCGGTGGCCGGCCTCGCCCTTCCCTCCACCGCTCCGGCGCTGGAACGGTCCGTCAACCCGCTGCTCGCCGCCCTGCTGTACGTGACGTTCCTCCAGGTACCCGCCGCCGAGCTGGTCCGCTCGTTGCGACCGGACCGGTTCCTGTCCGCCGCACTGCTGGTGAACTTCGCGGTGGTGCCGCTGGTGGTGGCGGCGATGCTGCCTTTCCTGCCCGACGACGAGGCCGTACGGGTCGGTGTCCTCATGGTGCTGCTGTGCCCGTGTGTGGACTATGTGATCGTCTTCAGTGGGCTGGCCGGGGGCAGCAGTCGACGCCTGCTCGCGGCCACGCCCCTGCTGCTCGTCGCGCAGATGGCTCTCCTCCCGGTCTGCCTCCTGCTGTTCACGGGGCCGGAACCGACCGACGTGGTCGAGGCGGGGCCGTTCATCGAGGCGTTCACGGTACTGATCGCCGTCCCGCTGGCGCTGGCCTGGCTCACCCAGTTCTGGGCCGCCCGCAGCGGCACGGGACTCAGAGCCGCTGAGGCGGCAGGCACGACGATGGTGCCGCTGATGGCGGCGACACTGTTCGCGGTGGTCGCCTCCCAGATTCCCGGGCTGGACGGCACGTCGGTCGACGTGGTGCGCGTGGTGCCGTTCTACGTGCTCTTCCTCGTGGTCATGGTGGGCGCCGGCCTGGCCCTCGCACGACTGTTCCGTCTGGACGTGCCCGCAGGACGGGCGGTCGTGTTCACCGGCGCGACCCGCAACTCGCTGGTCGTCCTCCCCCTCGCCCTGGCCTTGCCGGACGCACTCGCCGCCACGGCGGCGGTGGCCGTGGTCACCCAGACCCTGGTAGAGGTGATCGGCATGGTGGTCTGTGTGCGGACGGTGCCCCGGCTGCTGCCCGCCGCCCAGCCCACCGCCGCGTGACCCACGCGGTGGCCCCTCCCGGCCGCCCTACGGGGCTCTCGGTGCCCCGCCCACCGCTCGGACCCTGCTCCACACCAAGCTGGACAGAGCGTTCGCCAAGCGCGCCTGGACCGGGCGACCTGACGGCGGGAAGGCGGCTCCGGGCCGACCGGACCGGAGCCGCTGACCCGGTCCACCGAATCGACGGGGTGTGCGGCTGGGCTTCTTTCGATCCCGCGGAGTCCTTGCGCTCACCCCGCCGGTCAAGACGCAGCCTCGGAGGGGCCGCAGCAGTACTTTGCTGCGGTACGGCAAAGACCCGCCGATGATTCGGCGGGTCTTTTGGCTGGTGGGCGTACCAGGACTTGAACCTGGGGCCTCATCCTTATCAGCGATCATCCGCCCCCTGGAACGACCCGTCACAGCCCCCACCGGAACGGCCTTTCCCCTGTTGAGCGGCTTGCCGCCGTTCGCGGAGTGACACCGGGTACCGTGCTCTGCCACACGGTCACACGGTCAGATCACGGTCAAGAACAGGGGTCTGTCCACGTGGGATTCTCACGCGCCCGAACCGGCGCCAGGGGCGGGACACGCTTCACCGCGTACTACACCGACATCAAGGGCGACGAGCGCTCGGCGGGCACCTTCGCCACCGCCAAGGAGGCCGACAAGGCGTGGCAGCGCGCCGAGGCCAAGGTCGCCGAGGGCCGCGTCACCAGCACCAGGCACGGGCGCCAGCGCTTCGCCGACTTCGTCCTGGACACCTGGCTGCCCGACCACGTCATGGAGGAGTCCACCCGCCAGAACGTCACCTACACCGTCCACAAGCGCTTCATCCCCGAGTTCGGCAGGATGCGCATGAACGAGATCCTGCCCCAGCACGTCCAGGCATGGGTCCGGCAGTGCCAGAAGGAGGGCCTCGCCGCCTCCTCCATCCACCGCATGGCCACGGTCCTGTCGGCGATCTTCACCTCGGCCGTGGTCAACCAGGTCATCTTCACCCACCCCTGCAAGGGTGTCGTGCTGCCGACGGTGGGCAAGAAGCAGTTCGAGATCATCACCCCCGAACAGTTCTCCGCCTTCCACGACGCGATCGAGGGCGAGCGGTTCCGGCTCCTGGTTGAGTTCGACATCGAGTCGGGGCTGCGGTGGGGAGAGCTCAGCGAGATCCGGCTCAAGGACATCGACCGGGCGACGGGCATCCTCACCGTCAGCCGGTCCGTCGTGGAACTCACCGCCAGGGCCCACCCGACCGGCGGGCGGTTCCTGGTGAAGGACTACCCCAAGGACCGCACGTTCCGCCGCCTCAAGCTCGGCCGCCCCCTGGTGACGACGGTCCTCGCCTACGCCATGGCGAACGGGATCCGCGACGACGACCTGCTCTTCCCCTTCCCCGAGCAGGACGACGACGCCCCGATCCCCGAGGTCCCCGATGGCGTGGACCTCGGGCTCACCGCGCCCAACGACGAGGGGAAAAGGTACAAGCACGGCACGACGACCGCGTACACGAACGGGAGGTGCCGCTGCGAGCACTGCCGGGCCACGTTCGCCCGCTACCGCGCCCTCCGCCGGGCCGAGGGCAGGGACAGGCCGAGGAGACGCAGGAGGGTCACCACCGACGGGCACATCCCGGCCGACTGGTTCCGCAAGAACGTCTGGCACCCGGCAAGGGAGAGGGCGGGTTTGCCGGCATCGGTGACCCCGCACCAACTGCGGCACGCCCACGCCTCGTGGCTCCTCGCCGGGGGCGCCAACCTCACCGTGGTCCGCGACCGTCTGGGGCACGCCTCCATCACCACGACCGAGCGCTACCTGCACACCCTGCCCGAAGCCGACGACAGCGCCGTGGCGGCGCTCAGCGCCGTCCGCAATCGAGGAGCGGGCGCGGTCGGCGCCGGACTCCGCTGAGCCACCCCTGAAGCACAAAAAGTGACAAAAGAAACACTCCAAGCGATCAACTCGAGGGCACGCCGACCCCAAAGCAACGAATCAAGCCTTTCAACAGCGAAAACAAAACCGTGTAGAGCAATAAGGCACCCGCGTCAAGTCCTGTAAAGAAGATGGCCGCAATCGGCCGTCGATCCCAAAAAATAATTTAACACGCCAACCCTGACCTGCGAATTTTACCCATCGATTCCAACGACCCCCCATGCCCTGCAATAACGAGATGAGCCCCAGTACCGTTGACTCTTGGTTCAACTTCATTTTACGCTTCATGCGAAGTTTCAAACTTCATCGAGAAAGGAAAGAAAATGCGAACCCACAGTGCTATGAAGAAGTCTGCTGCCGTTGCCCTTCTCGCCGCTGGAATGGCTGCCGCTGCCACCCCGGCCTGGGCCGACGCCACCGCAACCAACTCGAGTGCGATGCTGCTGGACTGCGCCAAGGGTGTCAGCAATGGTGACGCTTACGCGAGCTGCTTCGGATCGTTCAGCGAGGAGTGGCGTCTGCGCGCTGACTGCCCCTTCCAGCCCGACCGATACTCATCCTGGCAGAGCGGCGACGGAAACGTCACCGTGAGCTGCACGTTGGGAGACGCGCGCACCGCGATCATCGAACTGCGTTGACCTGCATAATCTGAATAACATTCCCCTCTTTCCGCTGAACGCACCCTTGTAGGGTGGTGACCACGCAGACGGAAATGATGGAATACCGTACGGCGGCGGCCTGTGCTCATTGGAGCTATGTGTAAGCGCAGGCCGCCGCCGTACATCTCAACGAACCCGGACGGTGATGGCGACGGCTGGTCGACAGGTACGCATCGAGAACACGACACCGGCGTTGGACATGGAAGGGGTCGTCCGTGAGCACGGTGTGGGCCAGGTACAGGTCACGGCCGTCCGCGAGGCATCCCTGCGGATCTCCCGTGGAGAAGTGGTGGTGGTCTACGGCCCGAGCGGTGCTGGGAAGTCAAGCCTCTTGCAGATCGCAGGATGCCTGTCCGAGCCCACTCGGGGAGCCGTGCGTGTCGACGGCAACGACGTCGTCGGTATCGGTGCCAAGCGCCGCGCGGACCTGCGCCTCCGAAGCATCGGTTACGTGTTCCAGGAGTACAACCTGCTGAGCGTACTCACCGCGCTGGAGAACACCGCGCTCCCTCTGGAGATAGAGGGGACCCGTCGGGCACGTCAGCGTGCCCTCACGGCATTGGAGGAACTCGGGATCGCCGAACTGGCGGACCGCTATCCGGGGCAGATGTCCGGCGGGCAGCGGCAGCGTGTGGCGATCGCCCGTGCACTCATCGGCTCCCGGAGGCTGGTCGTGGCCGACGAGCCGACCGGTGCGCTGGATTCGGTGTCCTCCCGGGCCGTGCGTGATGCGCTGGTCGGCCGGGCACGCGAGCACGGCGCGGGTGTACTGATAGGTACCCATGACCAACAGTGGTCGACGCTGGCCGACCGGGTCCTGGTGATGCGCGACGGAGTACTCGGCCAGGACCGGAAGGACCCGCTGTGAGAAAGCCTCTCAGCCTGCGTCTGGCATGGCGCATGGTCAGGAAGGACGGCAGGCGTGCCCTGGCGGGAGCAGGGCTGCTCGGACTCCCGGTAGCGGTCGCCGTGTTCGCGCAGATCCTGTACAGCACTGCCGTTCCCACTGCTGAGGAGGAACAGGTCGCCGCCATGGGGGCGGCCCAGGCTCGCGTGTACACGGCATCGGGGAAGGCTTCGGCCGCGGAGCTGGAAGACGCGCTGCCGGAGGGTGTGAGGATCGTCCCGGCCGCCGGCTCGGTGATAGCGGCGGACACGGGCCACGGTCCGGTCCCCACTTCAGTGGTTCTGGCGGATCTGTCCGACCCTTTGACGGACGGTCTGTTGGAGGTCGCCGAAGGGCGCACGCCCGAACAGACCGGTGAGGTGTTGGTGAGCCGACATCTCGGCCACGGTTCACAGGTGGAGATCGGCGATCGCGTGACCGTGGGCTCGGAACACACCGTCACCGTCACCGGCCTCGTGGTCGACCCTACCGACCATGACCGCGATTTCCTCGTCGGTCTGCCACAGGATCCGGTACTGTCCGCTTCTGCCGAGGACAACGGCCCGTGGCTCCTGGGCGGTCTGCCTTCGGGCACAGGCGAGCCGGAACTGACCCAGTTGCTCGGTCCACTCGGTTTCACGGTGGATCCGCGCACCTCCGGCCCGACACCGGGGGCACCCCCGGCGGCCGAGGACACCACACGCGACGACGACCGTGCGGTGCTACTGTTCACCGCCCTGGGTCTGGGAGAGGTCGCGCTGCTGGCCGCGGCGGTGTTCACCCTCTCCGCCCAACGCCGTCGACGGGACATGGGGTTGTTGGCCGCCGCCGGAGCACGACCGGGCCTGTTGCGCCGCACGGTTCTGCTCCACGGCGTACTGGTGGCTGCGACCGGTGCTCTGGCAGGGACCGTCGTAGGAGTCGTCGCTGCCTTGCTCGCCCAACCGTTGGGGGAACGGATCACCGGCCTGTCCTGGGGAGCACCGGTGATCCGCATGGACCAACTCGTCTGGATCGGGGCTCTGTCCCTGGTGGGCGGTCTGGTCGCCGCGTGGTTGCCGGCGCGGGCGAGCGCGAGGTGGGGACCGGTCGACATGCTGCGCGACGTCCCCGGTGGGACGGTTCCCCGGCGCAGAAGGTGGATCTGGCCTACCGCAGCCGTAGCGGGTCTGGCTGCCCTCATCGGCGGCACCGTCATCGGGGCGATACCTCTGGCCGGTGCCGGAGGTGTCGTCTACGCACTCGGGCTGCTGGGATCGTGCGGGCTACTACTGTCGCTGTCCTCCGTGGTCGCGGCGCGTCTGCCGGTGCGGACGCGAGTGGCGCTGCGCACTCCGGCCCGCACCATGTCACGGTCACTTCCCCTCGCGGTGGCGATCTGCGCGGTCACGGCCAGTGCCTCGGTGGCCGGAGTACTCGTCCGCAGCGCCGACGAGTACAACGCCGCGACCTACGTCCCCGGCCTTCTGCACGGCCAAGCCATGGTGAGCGGCCCCCTTCCGGCCGACGACTCCGTGCTCAGCCCACTCACCCGGGAGCTGGGTGGTGCCAAAGTGGTCCGGATCCCCTACGCCGCACTGCCCACCGACGGCGAACCGACCCGTGTGGTCCTGGACAACGACACGTGGAGATGTGCGCTGGCAGGCGACGGTACGGAAGGATGCTCTCCTGACCTGCCGCCCGGCCTCACACCTGTACAGGCCGTCGCGGTAGCCGACGAGGCCCTGGTCTCCGCCCGGTTCCGCGGGGACGGTCAGCGGGAGCAGGCCCTTCGCGCGCTCCGAGACGGCCGTGTGGTGGTGACGGACGACGCCTTGCAGCACAACGGACGTGTTCTTCTCCGCCCCGGAGCCGACCCTTCGGGGCCTGCCGTGGAAATGGACGCGGAGACCGTGCCGACCGACGACCACGGAACACGGTTGCCGAACGCCCTCATCTCCGCCCAGCACCTGGACGAACACGGCCTGGCTGCCGTCACCGCCCGCGACGCCTTGTTGGTGGCGGGCACCGATCCCACCGCTGACCAGATCGAGGCAGCTCAGGCGGCTACCGACCGCCATCTGGGAGGACAGGCGGAGCTCTACATCGAACGCGGCTACGACGGTACGGAGATCTCCGCCCTTCTGTGGCTGATCACCGGCTTGGCCACCGTCACCGCGGCGGGAACAGCGGCCATCGCGGGAGCGCTTTCGGCCGAGGAGAACGCCCGAGACGACGCGGTCATGGCAGCGGTGGGAGCACCGCCGCGTTTCATACGCCGTATGGTCGCGGCACGCCTGCTCGCCCTCGCCGTCCCGGCCTCGGTGCTGGGCGCGCTCGGAGGCAGCGCGGCGATGACGGCCGCGGTGTGGGCCTGGGGTACCTGGCCACCTGCGATTCCCTGGCTACCCCTCCTCGCCACGGTGGCCGCTATCGCAGTGGCCACCTGGTTCACCGGCTACCGCACCAAAGCGGCACGGCCCGCGCTCGAGAACTGATCGCCGGAGAAGCCTGTGTCAGTCTGCCCCCGGGCCATGGGAACAACAGCCTGTCGGCTCTCAAGCGTGCTGTGCCTTCTGGTCACAGCGCTGTTCCCGGCCGTCAGCTCAGACGCGTTCACGCGCGCAGGGTGAAGTCCGTGTACTGCTCCCCGTCCCGCCCCGGGCTGAGCAGGTTGGTCCAGATCCGCTCCCGCGGCCCGTGCTCCACCAGGTCGGGCATCGTGGTGTATCCGACGCGAAACCCCGGCCGCTCGACCGTCAGGTACGGCAGCAGCCGCGCGTAGGCGGCGAGGTCGACTCCGCGGTTGCGCAGGCGCCGCTCGTTGGCTCCGTCCAGGACCAGCAGCACTCTGGGGAAGAACGGATACCGGTCCTGCCAGGCCGGACGCGCCGATCTGCCCGTCACGCTCGTGCGCCTGCGCAGGGGGTGGTGGTCGAAGTAGCGGGCGTAGGCCACGAGCTTGGCCACCAGTCGTGTCACGGGCATGGTGGTGCGGTCCACCTCCACCAGGAACTGGTACTGGACCCGGCGCCCGTCGGGGCGCACCGTGATGTAGTGCATCAGGGCGTCGCTGATCACGTGGGTGTCGGCGAACCTGCCGCTGCCCTTGGTATAGCGGTGCGCCACCTCCGGAACCCAGTGCAGGAGCCCGAACTCGTCGTCCAGGCGGTGTGCGTGTGCGAAGAAGGCCAGGCCCGTCTCCACCACGGCCAGCATGTGTTCGGCGAGCGGTCCGGCGGCGCGTTCGGGGCTCATCCGGTACGGGCGCGCCGACAGTTGCCCGGCCTCCTGTACGGCGCGTGCTCCGGCGAGAGTGAGGAACCAGCGGTGCGGGCGGCGGCCCGGGGGCACCACCCGGTCGGCCAGGCCCTGCTGCCGCAGCCGGTGGAGGATGTGGAGCATGTATCTCCGTGAGTTGGCCTCCGGGGTGAGTAGGCGGGCCAACTGGTGGCTGGTGACCAGGCGGTGCTGGTAGAGCACCGCCAGCGCGTGTTGGGCCAGCTCGCTGGCTTCGGTGGTGCGGATCGGCAAGCGCTCGTCCTCCTCGCTGTGGGCGACAGATCCCGTCGCAAGGAGGAAGCCCGCCGGAGGCGGTTATGTGACACATGTCGACGGCGTCTTTTCGGCTCCCGGACTTGCCCACTTCTCCGGTGGGGAGACAGCTCCCCCGTATGGAGGCCAAGCCGCCTCACCGACCCGGAGTGCTCGTCTTCCGGGTCTCAGCACCCGCTCGAAGGGTTCGGTCTCGCATCCAGACCCTGCATCCCTCGCCAGTCGGGCACAGGGGCAGGCGTACAGGAGATAGCGGCGTTCTCGAGTCGGGGTCCACAGGTGAGCGGATGGGTGGAGCCGGAGCAGGAGGAAGAAGGTGAGTTCGGGTGTGTCACCACGGTGAGATGGAGGTCGCGTTCACAATGGCTCGGTGTGATCAGGATCCAGAAAGGTGTCCATGGAAGGAGCAAGCTCTACTGGGATCAAGGAGAAGGGAGGATCAGAGACAAGCGTTCTTCTCTCTTACATGAGGTGAGAGAGAAGATGTCGGAGTTTGCCGACAGCGCTCCATCCCCTGCCCTGTCGGGCTTCGGTGCGTCCGGCGGCTGCGGAAAGGGTGAACCCGCCCCTGTAGCGACCCCTGTAGCCCCCAGTCAACCATTGGGTCAACCCGTCGAGGATGCCCACCGTCAGACGGCTACTCGTCTTCGTTCAGGTCGATATCGCGCAGGCCCCAGGGCCTCGGAGACGGTTCCCCGCGGGTGCGCAGCACCTCGGTCCCGTGCCGCGATCCCCGGCGTACCAGGTCGGTCATGCCCGTGTACCACCACGGTCCGCCCCGTACCACTGTGTTCCACTGGCCGCCGGCAAGGGTGTCTTCCCTGATCACAGAGGTTTTCCGAAGGGTCGGCAAGACACGTCGGCAAGCCTTGCCGAGACCTCTCACCTGTCCGGAGCGGATACCGAGGCGTTCACCGAAGTACGCCGATGGAGCGTTGCCCGTGTGCACCGGTCCTCTAGCCGTGCTAGAACTCGCCGCGTCCTTCCCCCCTATTCCCGCCGACAGTACCGACGAGTGCGGAGGAACCGCCGTGACGCCCCTCGACGACGGTCGGGTACCGGGTGGCCCGAGCCGTCACTGAGATGCTGGCGCCCGGTGTCCTCGTCGTGGTCGTCCTTCTCGCGATCGGCTGGTACAGCGACCAGACCCCCGCCGGGATTCTCTGGGGTCTCCTCGCCGCACTGTTCTGCGGCATCGTCCCCTACGCGATCCTCATCCTCGGAGCCCGAATCGGTTGGTGGACCGACCGCCATGTGCGGGAACGCCGTCAGCGCTTCGTTCCGCTGCTGATCGTCATCGGATGCGTGACACTCGGCATCGCGACGCTCGTGCTCCTGGACGCGCCCCGGGAACTGTTCGCTCTGGTCGTCGCGATGCTGACGGCACTGGCCATCACTCTGGCGATCACCGTGAAGTGGAAGGTCTCCGTTCACACCGCCGTGGCCGGCGGTGTCTCGACCGTCCTCGTGCTCACCTATGGGGCGGTGATGGCGGCCACGGTTCCGCTCATCGCGCTCGTCGGTTGGTCGCGGGTACGCCTGGGGGACCACACACCGGCACAGACCGTCGTGGGCGCGGTGTTCGGTGCGGCCGTCGCGGCAACGGTCTTCTCGCTTCTTCGCTGAGCGGGCGGCCAGGACCGCTGGGTCACAGGACACCCGTCTGCGCGGTTCGAGTGAGCGGGCCATGGCTTTCTCGACACTCCTCGGATGTGAGGACGCGATCCTCAGCCGGATCGTCGCGCCAGGTAGAGCCGCACCAGAGCCGACAGTTCACGGAACTCGTCGTCGGGTGGGCCGCGCAACGGGATGCCGTGCCCTCGCAGGACAGCTTCCGCCGTCTTCACCGGGTCGTCCCGGAACAGCGGCCCGGGCCGTGGTGCTCTGATGCCGTACCGGGTGTTCAGGTACTCGGTGCACGAGCGGGGGCAGCGGGCGGGGGCGCGGTGTCGTCTCTCAAGCTCGGCCTGGGCGGCGGTCACGGTACTCCTCAACACGAACAGGGGGTGGCGTGACCCGGGCCTTGCTGAGCCGACAAGGCCCGGGGTGTGGTGCGGCAGGGGAAACCCGGGCGGGTGCGTCCCCGCCGCACCGGTTCAGGTGGCCCCGGGCCGCAGGGCGGGCGTTCAGCTCTGTTCGCGGGGCGGTTCGGGAGGCTCGGCGGGCTGTTCCTGCTCGGGTGCGGCATCCGGGGGATGCGGCGTTTGGGGCCAGTGCGTGGGCAGGGCGAACCAGGCGGTCGCCCCGTGGCCGGTGTTGGTCACGCCCCAGGCGGTGCCGTGGTCGACGACCAGGCACGGGTCGTCGGGGTGGGCGACGAAGACGACGCTGCCGGGCACACCGCCATCGGGGTCGGGGGTGTCCTGGTCGGGGTCGGGGTCGCGGACGTGGACGCGGATGGGGGCAGGGCTGGTGAGGACCACGCAGGGCACGCCGTAGTCGTCGCGGGGGCCGGCCGGGGGCGGCGGATCCTCGTCCAGGTGGGGCTGGTGGATCTCGCCGGGGACCTGGGGCGCTCCGAGTCCGGCCAGGGCGGTGACGGCGCGGTCGATGCGGGTGGCGGTGGTGCCGTTCTCCAGCCGGGAGATCATCGCCCGCGACAGGGCGCACATGTCGGCCAGGGCCGCCTGGGAGAGGTGGCGGGTGTCGGGGTGGCGGCGCAGGTACTGGATGACCTTGGACAGGTTCAGGGCGCGCACGGCTCGGGCCGCTTCCGTGCTCTGCCATACGTGGGCGGGGATGCAGGTGCAGCGGTAGGCCGGGGCTCCGCTGTGGCGGGGGCTACCGCAGTGCCTGCACAACAGGACCGTCACGGGCGGTGTCCCTTCTCGTTCGGCGGTGTGGTGCTGGAGGGGGTGCCGGAGGCAGCGGCAGGGGCGTCCGCCGCCCCCGGGATCCCGCGCCGCGCCAGAGGCAGGGGCGCGGCGCGGGGGTCAGGTGGTCATCGGGGGAAGACGGCGCGGACGGTGGTCCCGCCATCGGGGTTCCGTGTCCAGTCCCAGTAGGCGCACACCGCCTCGACCAGGCGCAGCCCGTTGCCGCCCACCCGGAAGGGGTCCAGGGCGGGGATCGCCGGGGGTGTGGTGGCCGTGCCGAGGCGGGGGCCGTCGTCGGTGACGCGCAGTTCCAGGTGGCCGGTGCGGTCGATCTCGACGCGGACGGTGCCGCCGGGCAGGCCGGAGGCGGTGTGGCGCAGCGCGTTCGTCGTGAGTTCGGAGACGGCCAGCGCGAGGGGTTCGGCCAGGCCGAGGCGGGTGCGGGTGGCCCGGGCCGCCCAGCGGCGCGCGATGGCGACGTGGCCGAGGTCGGGGCCGAGCAGGAGGCCCGACCTGGTCGGGGTTCCGCGCAGTCGGCGCGGCAGCGCGGAGGGCGGAGCGATAGACTGGTGCATGTCTCACCTCGGGTCGTTCGGGGTGGGTCCGTGCCTCGGAGCCGCTGCGACCCGGCTGCCGAGGTACTTCTGTTTCGTGGTTTCCCCGGCCTTTCCATAGAGAGCACTGGGACGACACAGCGGCCCGCTGCTGCTCGTTCGTGCTCCTCTAGCCGGATCCTCATCGTCCAAGCGTGCCGCGACGCGTTCAATGCCTTTCCGAACACCGAGGGAAAGTTGGCAGATCCCGTACAGGGACGTAGAGAATCTCTGTAAAGTTCTATGCATGCCTGAGAAAGTGCTGACAGCTTGGGTCACCTTCGGTCGAGAGCTTCGCAGGCAACGCGAAGGAAGAGGGCTGACGCTCGACCAAGCAGCAAGAGAGACCGGCTACGGCGCGTCAACCATAAGTAAATACGAGAACGCTTACAGGTCCCCCAAAAGGGACTTCGTGCACGAAACCGAAGCCCTGTACCGTACAAACGGTGACCTCCTCCGCCGTTGGGAGGAAGCCCAGCGCGCAGCGGACGATCCTGACTGGCACCGCAAGGTCGTGACCGCCGAAGAACAGGCCTCCGGGATCAAGTTCTGGAACCCCGGGCTCGTACCCGGCATGCTCCAGACCTCCGACTACGCTCGCCAGGTATTCCGGGACGGTGCGCCCCTGGACACGGACCACGAGATCGAACGGCTCGTCGAACTCCGTGTCAACCGCCTTGACACGCTTCGCAAGATGAACAACCCCCGCATGCTGGCCATCCTCAGCGAGTCGGTCATCAGAGCTCGTGTCGGTACCGGTGTCGTCATGGCGGAACAGCTCCACCACCTGCTCGAACTCTCGGACAGTGGGATCGTGAGAGTCCTGGTCCTGCCGATGGAGGCTCCGTACTACGGCGGCGCCTCCGGACCTTTCCGCCTGATCGAGTTCCGGGACCGGCCGACTCTCGTGGAAGTCGAACATGCTTCCGGTAGCGAACTGCTCGGAGGCGACCCGGTTGCACGGCTGGGGGCTGTATACGGTGAGCTGCAGACATGGGCGCTGCCCCCGGTAGCCTCTCGTGAGAAAATCGTGGAAGCCATAGGAGGCTTAGAGTGATCGACCGGACTGGTGGGTGGCACACGTCCACCTACAGCGGTGCTCGGGGCGAATGCGTTGAGGTCAACGAGACGAACCCTCTTGAGGGCGTGTTGATGCGCGACACCCAGAACCGCGCGCACGGTCACCTCGGCTTCGAAGCAGGCGAGTGGATCACTTTCCTGGACGCCATGAGGGACACCCACCGGTAGAAGCACGACGGACCGGCCCCAGCCCCCCAGTGGATTCCAGGGGCCGGTTCCCTGCCGCGACGAACGGGCCACCTCCGAAACCACGGGACCGCGCCGAGCACTGCGGCGTCGTACTCGGCGTTGATACACCTGACGGCCCAGGCCAACAGGCACCGGGCCGCCACGTCTCCCCTCCCGCTCGTGGAGGATTGCTTCACATCAAGAGCAGGTCGGCTCCACTGAGTCTTCCGTGTGCCTCCTGGAGGGACTCTGTGAGCGCTTGGAGGGGCATCTCCTGCAACACGCCTGAATCGAGCCCTGACTCGTCCAGCACCGTCCTCAACGCCGCCCTGCTGTCCTGGGGCAGCCTGTCCTCCCAAGCCCGGAGCACATCACGGACCGCGTACCCGTCCCGCTCCTGAATCACTGCGGAGACCACTGGTGCGACGAGCGGCCCGGCCTCTTCGCTGAGGCCACCGGCCACTTCTATGGCGGCGATCCCCAACCGGGTCCTGAAGACGACACGACCCTCCTGGGCGACCCGAACCCGCTGGAGAACGGTGGCGGCTTCACCGTCTTCCACCCCACCGGCCTCGACACGGCACCACAGAGCCAGAACCCTTTGGACCGCCCTCTCCCACGGTTCCTGCACCGCGCTGCCCTCGACCAGGGCCAGTGCAGCCTCCGGGGCGCCCCCAACGAGTTCGGCGATGACGGCGGCTTGGCGGCCGTCGAACAGTCGCTCCCCGACCCCCATGTGCTGCTGGGCGTGTTCAGCGGCACGAGACCACTGCCCCTGCGAAGCCAGGGCCCGGGTGCCGTCTCCAAGACAGACCGTCCACACCCACCGGTACAGCTCGGCCCGGTCCTCCTCCGAGGCGATGAGCCGGTCCAAGGGGAGTTCGTGCCCGTCGATCACGATAGAGGCCGCTGTGCGTACTCCTTCGCGGAGAGCGGTGAGCATCCCGAAGGCCGCTCCTCCCTCCCCGGCACGAATCTGTAGGCGGGCGAGGTTGACCACCGGCTCCAAGGCCCGCTGCGCCATCCTGGCGTCCAGGGGCAGGTGGGCCAGGTAGAGCCGGGCGTGCTCCCAGCACCAGTCACGCGCCAGTTCGGGCAACCCCACGTCCGAGGCGATCAGCGCCGCCCCGTTGTAGACCTGTGCCGCGGCGGCAACGGCATCACTCGGCTCACCGCAACGCACGGTCTGGGCAGCGGTGGTGATCCGTTCGATCCGCGTCGCCAGCTTCTCTCCGGGTGGGCGGGGCCAGGGGACCAGCGGGAACCACTGCCCGGCGCTCACGCGGGTTCGCCCCAGGACACGACCAGGATGGAGTGCTTGCGCTTGAGCACACGCCGGGTGTCGGAGGGGGCTTCCGTGACAGGGGTGAAGTGCAGGGCGAAGGAGATGTCGTCGTCGCGGTGGGGTTCCCACGCCGCGGCCTGGGCGCCCATCTGCTCGGCGAGCTTCCGCCCGGCGGCTGCGTGCCCGACGACTCCGAGTTCATGGCGGCCCCGGTGTCCTTCCACCGGTCGCAGCGTGAGGTATGCCAGCCCCCGCTCGGCGGCGGGCACTGCGGCCATGTCGCCCCAGGGCAGTCCCGGGCTGACCAGTCCGTTGGCGACGGCGTGTCGGCGCAGGGGCATCCGGGAGAGGCGATTGTCCAGGTGGGTGGCCAACCACAGCCACATCGTGTCCAAGGGCTGGCTCTTGCCGTAGGTCACCCCGGTCCAGACGGTGGTGGCTTCTTCGCCGAGCACATCGTGGACCTGCGCTTCGGTGATGGTCTGGTCCTGGTTGGCCTGGATCTGGACCGTGCCGTCCCGGTCCAGGGAGAGGACGCGGCGCGGGTCATCGCCGATGCCTCCGCCCCGCAGGGGCATGAAGGTGCACAGTTGGCTGTCCACGGAGCGCCACCGATCGCCGTCACGCTCGAACACGATGCTGCGGTTGACGTCCCCGGCGATCCGTACGGGGGCGATGAGCCTGCCGTCAGGGGCGAGCTGGTCCACCCAGGCGCGTGGCACGTCGTGGGATCCCACGGTCGCGATGACGCGGTCGTAGGGTGCGCCGCCGGGGTGGCCGAGCGCACCGTCGCCCAGGTGGACCGTCACGTTGGTGGCGCCGTGGTCCTTGAGCCGGGTGCGGGCTCCGTCCACCAGGTCCTGGTCGACGTCGATGGTGGTGACCGCCCCTTCTCCGACCAGGTGGCCGAGCAGGGCGGCGTTGTAGCCGGTCCCGGAGCCCAGTTCAAGCACCCGCATCCCGGGGGCGAGGGCGGCCTGTTCGAGCATGAGCGCGACCACGCCCGGCTGGGAGGCGCAACTGATCGAGGCGCCGTCGTCATCGTGCTTGATGTGGACCGGAGCGTTGGTGTACGCCTCCTCCAGGGTGGCGTGGGGGACGAAGGTGTGGCGCGGGACGCGACGGAAGGCGTCCTCCACCTCCGAGGTGGTGATAGAGCCGTTCTCGCGCAGCTTTCGGATGAGGTCCTCGCGCAGCGTCTCGGCGGTCTCGGGCGAGGCGGGCGCGTTGTCGGCGGTGTCGGTCATGACGGCCTTTCCGAGGTTGGACAGCACATGTTGGTCCTGGTAGGTGAGTCCCCACCGGTTGAAGGTGAAGACCAGGTGGTGGGCGCACACCGCCCGCAGGCCCCGGGTGAGTCTGCCTTCGGCTGCCAGGCGGGACAGGACGGCTCCGGCCGCGGTGAACTCCTGTGCCCAGGCGGTGGTGTGCGGGCTGGTAGCGGCCACAGCTCGGGGATCGAGGGCCGTGAGGGTGCGGGCGGGTGCGAGCAGCCGTTCATCGGCGGTGAAGGGTTGGGGGAGGCGGCGCAGGGCGGTGACCTTCTCCCACACGTCGGCCTGTTCGAAGGCGTCCAAGCGGGCGCCGCGCAGGAAGGCGCCGCCCATGAGGAGGGCGAGTTCGCGTCGGCCCAGCTCTGTGGACGGGTTCGTGTGGACGTGGGCCAGATAGGTGAGCAGGTGGCGGCTGTCGGCGTGGAACAGGGTGTGGGCCAGGCTCATTGCGGCCTGTCCGCCGAAGGCCCCGGTCTCCGGCTCGTAGATGGCGTGCGCCCACGCTGAGACGGACTCTGCACGGTGAAGGCGTTCGAGATGGGCGTCGAGGAATCGGCGGGCTCGGTGCCCTCCGGTGTAGCGCAGCCGCCAGTAGGGCTTCTTGCGGATGAACCACCAGCCGGTGAGAAGCCCTCGGCGTCGGCCGAGGCCGAGGATCGGCCCCAAGTGTTGGGCGGCCGTGTGTTCGGCCGTCGCCCAATCGGGCCACTCGATCAGGGTCTGTGGATGCTCGTCACGCATGAACGCGCTCCTTGGCGTAGCCGATGAGCAGGAACGAGGCCCACCCCAGGGGGTTCGGGTCGGTGGTGAGGGTGTGCAGGGCCGTGGCGGTGCCGGCCGCTCCTTCCAGAAGTCCGATGCCGTTGCGGGTGAGGAGGCGGCGGACGGCGTCGTCGGGGTCGTGCCCTTCCGCCGTTGGGGCGAGTAGGGCGGGAACGCGGGCTGTACCGGTGGCGTGCGCGAGGAGGGCGAGGCCGGAGTAGCCGTGGCACAGGGAGGTGTCCAGGGTCGTCCCCACCGCGCTCTGAGGGGTGAGGGTGCGCGCGAGTGTGGCCTGGGCGTTCATCGAACGGTTCGTGTCGCCGAGAGCATCGGCCGCGAGGAGCTGGGCGTGGGCGACCCCGGCCGCCCCGTAGCACCACGATGGGCGCTGCGGCCCCACCGGCTCCTCCTCACCACGGTGTTGGGCCGCGGTGATCCAGTAGGGCCACCACACCCCGTCCGGATCGGTGCGCTGCCACAAGTCGAGCCAGTCGAGGATGCGGCTGATCGCACGGGTATGACCGTCGACCTCGATCCCGTGCCGCAGAGCCGACGCCAGGACGGTCAACGGTCCGCAGATGCCGTGGGCCACGCCGGTGTTGGCGTGCCCGCCTGGGAAGAGGTCCGGGGACTCCTTCCCCGCTGGGTCCACCGAAGCCCACCAGCCGGGCGTCTGCTGCCCGTCCGGCGCCGTGACGGGTTCGGTCAGCCGAACCAGGTAGACCAGCGCCCGCCTCAGCAGGTCCTGATACGAGTCGCGCGTCAGCAGCAGCGCCGAGAGTCCGGCCAGACCACGGATGGCGTCGAACTCGGCCAGCACGGGAAGACGTCCTCTGGTGTCCATACGCGCGTGTGCCTGTTCCAGGCGCGCAGCGACGATTCGCGCCACGGCTGCGTCGAGCTGTTCCAGCTCCCGCTCATACCCCAGGTGGACCGTGGCGGCCTGGTGCAGGACGAACGCCAGGGCGGGCGCCCCGTAGTACAGGTGAGCCTCGGGTGAGGCGTCCACCCCATCGGAGACGGCGCATTCCAGCCAAGTTTGAGCGCGTTCCCAGGGGCCGTGGCCGGTACGGGCCCGCTCGATGTGCAGCAGTGCCACCCCGACGGCTCCGTGGGCCAGGGACTGAGGCCACCAGCGGTTTTGGGCCAGTGCCCGCCCCTGGTCGGGGGTAGCCAGGTGGTCGGCGGCGCGGGTTGCGACAGCGGAGGCGTCGATGAGAGGCGCGGTCACACCGTCCCCTTCCGTTGGAGTTGGAGGAGGATCTCCACCGGACGCCCGTCGCACCATCCTGCCGAGTCGGGTGCGGGGGCTTCGGTGAGCACGGTCGCGCCTTCCTTGTTCAGGTGACTGCGGAGCAGGAACAGGTGTCCTGGTTGGGTGAGGTCCAGGCGTAGCCGCTGGTCGCCTTCGCCCAGCTCGACCAGGGCCGGGAGGTTCCGGCTCCGCGCCCACGCCTGCCATGCGCTCTGCCAGCGTGGCCACGCCGCCGTGATGGGAGGAAGGTCCGCCGCGGTGACCCGCCACCGGGCGTTCGCCACGACCACCCTTCCGGACCGCAGCCGGGGCAGGAACGGCAGGAAGGAGGCGGCTCCCCAATCGAATCCGGACACGACCGTCTTCCCGGCGCGGGGAAGTTCGGCCAGGAAGCGGGCCAGCGGTGGGGCGTGGCGCAGGTTCAGCGCGTGCGGCACCACTGGGACGACCGCGCGTTGCAAAGAGCGCGACCACAGGAACAGTTCCGTGCCGTCGTCTCCGATGAACAGGTCGTCGACGGTGAGGGCGTCCGTACCGGTGGAGGGGTACTCGGCCACGTGCAGGACGTGCTTGAGCAGTCTCGGGGCCCGGGTGACGGGCACGCTGCCGGACCGCTGCGGAGGGAACGACATCTGCACCGGCAGCGGTCCGGAGCCGGTGAGCACCTCGGCCAAGTCGGTTTCGATCCCCGTCAACGCGGCGAACCGGCCCGCCATCGTGCCCGCGCTGCGCGAAGCTCCCAGCACCACGAGTCGGAACCGGCCGCTGTCGAGCGCCGCACGCGACGGCGATTCCAGACGCAGGTTCAACTCCGTGTTCTCGGGCGGGGCCGAGGAGTACACGGTTTCCTGGGCGGCCAGCAGTTCCTCGATCCGGACCTCCCTTCGCCCCGTCAGCGCCGCGTCCTGGGCCTGGCCCATCAGCCACCGGTCGCGCACGCTGAGGGCCGCTGCGGGTGCTTCGCTTCCCGTAGAGGTGTAGCTGTGAGGAAACCCCAGGCCGGTGGACGGGTGCACGGCCTCGGCCACAGGCACCGGATCGGTGCCGTACCGGTACGCGAACCGGTCCCGATACCCGCGCCAGGCGGGAATACCCTCTGGATACGCGGACAGGACGGTGAGCATGTGCGCGGCCTTCTCGGCCGTGTACACCACTTCGGCCGGCAGGGAGACGGTGGCATCGAGGCGTACGTCGATCCCCGTCCGCCCGGTGTCGCACAGGTGCCGCGCCGCCTTCATGGACTCCGCCCGCACAGCCGGGCCACTGCCGTGACGGTGACGTATCCGTACCACTGAGCGGGTGCCATCGAGGAGAGGGACCGGCGGTGAGACTTCGACCATGCCGTCCAGGGCTCTGGCCAGGTAGGCCAACGGGTCGGTCTCGACCGACGTGGGGGACAGGCTCGTCAGCAAAGCCCGTGCCCGGATCAACTGGGTGAGCAGGTTCTCGGCGCTCTGGGCGGGTTCGTCCGGGTACTCGGCGGTGAGCTTCGCGGCCAGTGTGGCCCACGGCACGGGCCTTTGGGCGGCATCCAGGACGAGTCGGACAGCACCGGTCAGACGGATCTCTACCTCGGCCGTGGCCGCCCGAGGATGGGGTGGGGCGGGGCGCGCGTGCTGGGGCACCACGAGATGGTCCTGTGTGCGCCAGGCGGTGTGGTTGGCGGCCAGGAACAGCCGCTGGCGCACCTGGGGGAGATCCACGAGGTGATCGGTGATCTCGGTGATCCACTCCCCGCTGGGGGAGGCCACAGCATGGTGATCGTGCCCCCATGCCACCGACGCCGCGTCAGCGAAGGCCGCCGGGGCGATGCCCGCAAAGAGGCCGAACGGGGTTGGCCCGGTGCCGGGCCCGCAGCACGTAGCGCACAACAGCGGCGGTCACTTTGCGGGCGCGCCGCACTCGGATCCCGTCCGGGGCTCGGGATCGGAGGTCGTCCACGCCGGCGGCCAGGTCCGGTGAGGCGTGCCGGATCGCCTCGGCCAGTTCGGATGCCGCCCACACGCATCCGAGCCAGTGCACCCACTCGTCGACATCGTTCCCAGGCAGGTTCGGCCACCAGGACACCGGCGAACCGTCCGTGATGGGCGCTCGGATGACGGGAGTGCCCCTCACCTGCCAGCGCAGAGCCATGGTGGTCCTCCCAAGAGGGTGGTCGGCACCGAAGAGGACGGTGCCGACCACCACGGATCGACAGTGCGGCCTGGTGCGTGTCCGGGTCGGCGCTCGAATCCATGCGCTTTCCCGAGACTGTTCAGTCCGACACGCTCGTGACACAGGTGCTGGGGCAGGTCGTCCCGCAGCCGTCGTCGGTGAGGTTGATCAGTGGTGTGGTGTCGCTGGTCTCGATCAGGCGGATGTCGAGAACGAAGGGTGACGAAGGGGCGTGGGTCTGCGTGTCCTGCTGGGATTCCTGCGCCAAGCGCATCGCTCGCTCTTTCCGGTAGGGGCTCTGGCACAGGAAAGACTAGGCACACCGGAAAGTCGTTTGAAGGACTTTCACGGGTGGGAATAAATTCACGCTACGGAATGTCGGTTTTCGCTCGTTCTCGATATTCCTGGGCGAATCGGCCGAGAAACGAGCGAGCATCGTCATGCGCGAGGGATCGGCCGTGGTAGAAGTCGAAGATCTCTTCGCTGTAGGCGATGTCCTTGGGGTCGCGCAGCGCCAGCTCACCGGTGAACACCTCAACGGTGACGAGCCGGTCATCGTAGAGCGTGAACCCGTTGAGCGGCCCGCTCGGGACTGGAGGGTGGGCGGGGACGATCCGGATGTCCACCCCGGCCAGCTCACTCAAGGACGCGAGGCGGTCCATCTGCAACGCCATGACCGCGGGCGGGCACAGCGGCCAGCGCAGCGCTGCCTCGGTCAGCACGAACACGAACCGTCGTCCCGGCTGGTAGAGGGCCTGCTGGCGTTCCAGTCGGCGGGCCAGGGCCGTGTGCCACTCCGCACCGCGGTTCACCAGCGGGTGCGCCAGACTCTGCCGCGCGTATTCGGGGGTCTGCAACAGGCCGGTGATCATGCACGGCAGGAAGTAGCGGATCGTGGTTGCCGCGCCCTCAATGGCGGCCAAGTCGCGTTGCAGCTCCCCCAAACCGCGTTGCAGCGCGGTGCGGAACCCCTGGTAGTCGGAGTTGGTCACCCGCGCCAGCTCCAGCAGGCGCACCCCGTCCTGTCCTTCCAAGGGGACGCCGAGGGCGGTGAGGATGCGTTCGACGTCCAGATGGGAAGGGCGGATGCGGTTGTTCTCGATCTTGCTGATCTTGGCCTGGCTCATACCGGCGCGGGCGGCCAGGCCCGCACCGGTCATCCCGGCAGAGCGGCGGAGCCGGCGCAGAGCGTCGGCCAGTTCGCCGCGCTGCCGGTCGGCGTTCTCGGGCTCAAGGGTCAATCAGCGGACCTTGTAGTACTCGGTGAAGGGGGTGGAGTGCTCCAGGGCCAGGTCCTTGTACCGGACGTAGGGGGCGGGGTCGGTGTCCTCCAGCAGTTCCCGACCGGTCTGGGTGCCGTCGGCAGCGTAGTGCATGAGGACCACGTGCGTGTCGTCGAAGAGCCAGAAGTCCTGTCGGGGAAGGCCGGGGTCGGGGGTGGTGGCGAAGTCGAGGATGTTGACCTCCTCTCCCGCCTGGACGCTGAAGGCGTACCCCCACTCGAACTGGAACCGCAGGTGGTCGCCGACAGGGCTGGTGAGGGTGTGGACTCTGCGCATCCGGCGCCCGGCTTCCACGTGCTCGCGGACCTTGATCAGGTAGGTGTCGGTGTGCAGCTCCTCGGCGGGCCGTGCTTCTCCGGCCAGGAAACGGCGCAGCTCGTCCTCTTCCTCGGGCACTGTGTAGCTCGGCAGGGTCTCCAGCCGGAACGCCTCCCGGCGGAAGGAGTGGAAGAACTCCTGCCAGGCGTCACCTTCCAAGCGCACGGGCGGCCTCCTCGATGAGGTGGGCGGGGATCTCGACGGCCACCTCACCGGTGGAGAGGGTGAGTTCTTCGGTGGCCTTCAACAGCGGTCCCTGGACGATCACGGTTCCCGTTCCGGTGGAGAACACACCTGGGCAGTCGTTCCGGTTGCAATCACCGGAAAGTTTCCGAAGTGCCATGAATCATCCTTTCCGTATGGCATTATCGAGAATTCACGGTAGAGAGCGCCCGGGCGACGGTCAACTCATCCGGGAGTATTCACGCTCGGGAATACTCCTTCGGTGTTCAGGGAGTCCTGTGGGCGAGTCGCTGTTCGACGTCACCGGTCACTCGGACCTGAGGCTGACAGGGTCGCCGCGGTGCGTAAGGCCCTGGACGAGGCTCTGGCTCCCTACGCTGACGGCGCGCTCACCGGTGTCTCCTGTCTGGCACGCGGAGCGGACCAGCTCTTCGCCGAAGCCGTGCTCGCGGTCGGCGGACTGCTCGAAGTCGTCCTGCCCTCCGTCGACTACCTGGAGGCCAAGGTCAAGCCCCACAACCTGGACCGGTTCGACGGCCTGCTGATGCGCTCCACGCTCGTGCGGTACATGCCGCACAAGAGCGTCGGCCGCGCCGCTTACGAGGACGCTAACGAGACCGTGCCCGGCGGGATCGACCGGCTCTCCGCGGTCTGGAACAGCAGGACCTCGAACGGCAAGGGCGGCACGGGCGACGCCGTCGAGGCCGCGCGTGGCCGGGGTGTACCGGTGGACGTGATCTGGCTTGCGGGAGCCGCAAGGGAGAGGTTCGGTAGCCGACCGACTTCATGGGGACTCCGCATGCCCCCACGTCCAGCCTGCCCGAGCGCTCTCGAAAACCGGGGCGAAGAAGGAGTGCGCCCACCAGCTCCACGTCGCACACGGCCGTACGCGAGTTCCTACGGGTGGGGTAGGTCCAGCATGTGGCGCAGGCGGGGGGCCGCCACGTCCTCGTCCAACGCCAAGAGCGGGGTGAGGCCCAGCCAGTGGGCGGCAGCAAGGTTGTCTTCGCTGTCGTCAACGAACACGCACCGTTGGGCCGCCACACCGAGCTTGTCCAGGACCAGGCGGAAGATCTCGGGATCGGGCTTGCGGATGCCGTGGTCGGTGGAGAACACCACCTCGTCGAAGGTGCCGTGCAAGTCGAAGCCCGCGTAGGGATCGTAAGGTTCCCGGCCGAGACTGTTGGACAGCACCGCCGTCTTGATCCCGGCCTGCCGTGCCTGCCGTGCGACCTTGAGCATCTGGTAAGCGGGGAAGGCGTCATGGAGGTAGCGGGCCATCAGGTCGTCAGGGGCGACCCCGATCAGGGCGGCGAACCCCTTGTTCCATTCCGCTTGCGTGATCTGGCCGAGTTCGAGCTGTTGGAAGAGTTCTTGTCCTCGCTGGTCGGCCCACGCACGAAGAAACGTTCCTCGGGGCAGTTTCTCGCGGTCCTCGAATGAGGAGATGACCTCGACCATATTGAAGGTCAGGACACCGAAGAAGTCGAAGATCACTCCGCTGTACTTGGACTCTGTGGTCGTCGCCATGACCCAACCCTACGATCTGCAGCGGAGCCGCCACCTCCTGTCCGCCCGCCGCCTCAGCGAAGCTCTGGAGACTGCCGCCACGGCGGGGCGGCACCGCCTTCGTCGAATATCGGCAACTACCTTGCCGGGCTGGGCCTACCAGCCACGGCCGGGTTCGACCCGGTCCACGAGGGGCTGCACGCCACCGACAAACGGGTACGGATCGATACCCTCCTGATCGTGCAGGTGGTGTACGACCGGGCCGTGCGCACCCTCATGTCCTGACGTGCCCCTGTCACTTTCCGCAGTTCCAGGTGCTTCTCCTCCTTGACGAGGAAACCGGCACATGGGAGGACCAGTGGCTGAGGATCGCAGAGCCTTCACCATCCACGAGCTGTACGAACTGCCTGCCGCCGTGGACCTGATGACGGCGGCCCGTGCTCTGCACATGGGGCGGACGACGGCCTACGAACTCGCCAGGCGCGGCGAGTTCCCCTGTCGGCTGCTGCGCTACGGCACGACCTACCGAGTGGTCACGGTCGACCTCTTGAAGCTTCTGGGCGTGCCCCTCCCGGAACGGAGAGAGCCGACCGCTACCGAGACGGCATAGGGGCGCGATGTGGGCGCCCGCCCATGTGCGCACCGGGCGGGCGCCCACATGGGCGGGCGATGCGCGCACCCCTTGGGCGCCGTGCCCACGCCCTGTGGGCGGCGGGCACTATGGCCCGGTGGGCGGGCACCTACCAGGGCACTCCACCGAGTGCGCCCCCAGTGCATGGCCCGAGCCGGGGAAGTGGGCACCGGCATCGGAACGCATAGTCCGTGCGCCGCCCGCCAGCGCACGGCACCGCCCAGCGGGCGGGTCCATGCCCAGCGAAAACGGCGCTCGTGGAGGGGCGACAGAGAGCACGGATGCCATGCGCGACGGCGCGCGCCCTTCGCCCAGTCTGCGGACACCGGCACCGTGCGCCCTACTGCTCCGCCCTGCTGTCGAGGCGCAGTGGGATGCGCGTGACGCTCTGGGCACCCATGCACGGTGCACCGTCGCACGCCCCAGCGCAAAGGGCGCGCCCTGCGCCCACTCTCACCTGATGTGTGTCCGGGGCGGGCGCACAGATCCCGCGGCGATGCCCGCCCGCGGCCTCTGCCCGCTGGAGTTCCCGAGTCGCCCACTGCCGACCCAGAGGTGACCGGCTAGAGTCGGGGCGACACAACCATCCGATCTGTTGTCGACTTCGCGTCCGGCCGGTGCCGTTCAGTGCCGGGGGAGTACGTGTTCTGACAGGGGATGCCGTGGGGTCCCACGGTCAAATGACGGTCGAACGAGAAAGAGCCCTGCTCTCTGAGTGGAGAAGCAAGGCTCTGACCAGGAAAATCTGGGTGGGCGTACCAGGACTTGAACCTGGGGCCTCATCCTTATCAGGGATGCGCTCTAACCGACTGAGCTATACGCCCTCGTTCCGGATGGAACTCTACCGCATCGGCGAGACCGGAGCGAACCGGTTCCACTGTGCGGGCAGGAGCGGGACCCGGCGATCCGTGCCCCGCTTCACCTCCTATTTTATGGGGCTCCCCGAGTGCTTCAGCCCACGCGTTACCGCTCGGCGTCGACCGTCCTGAAACGCAACCCGTGACCGGGCAGACCGGGGGCGGCCACGGGGAAACGTCACGTGGCGGATCAGCGCCGTCGCGGAGGAGCGCCTCGATGCGCGCGTGGTCGTGGAACCACTCCATGTGCCGCGGGCCGGGTGGGACCAGCACCGCGTGGCGGCGCAGGTAGGGGCACGGTGCTCCGGAAGCTCCAGACCGTGGATCGCGGCCACAGTCGCCGCCCGCGGACGCTCCAGGAGCCAGCATCGGTCCGCGAAAGCAGGTCCCGCACGACGGCGGCACGGTCCGACCTGGGTGGCCGCCAGTGCGGGGCGCGACGGCCGAGGAACTCCGCCAGCGTGAGAACCCGTTCCGAGAGCGGGGCGGCGTCCTCGTCACTCTCCGCTACGCGACCCGTGCCTGCGCAGAACGTCACTGAAACGGACGGGGGGCGAACCCCCGTAACGGAATACCAGGTCGGCGGCGCGCTCGACGAACCCGCGGTGGTCGCCGACACCGGAGCGCGAGCGCGCGTCAACGGGGATCCTCGTTTGCGAGGTCCCCCGTCCGCCCATGGGGTCCCCCGTCGGTCGTGCGGCACCCGCGCAGAGCCCTCACCGGGCCCGGCTCCGGGCAAACGTGCGTCGCCGGACCGGAGGACGAACACACGGGCGAGGGGGCCGGTGTCGGAGTCCGGCCCTGCCAAGACGAATGCACCGCCGTGACCTGGGTAGTCACACCTACTGAAGGCCAACGGTGTTGCGATGCGACGGGACGGTGTCGCGTGATCGCGGTCCCGGGAGAGGAACCGCCATGGCCGACATGGTGTCCGACTACGTGCTGAAGCGGCTGCGCGAGTGGGAGGTCGAGCACGTCTTCTCCTACGCGGGCGACGGCATCAACAGCCTGCTCGGAGCCTGGGGACGGGCGGAGGACCGGCCCCGCTTCATCCAGTCCAGGCATGAGGAGCTGGCCGCGTTCGAGGCGACCGGGTACGCGAAGTTCTCCGGGCGGGTCGGCGTGTGTGCCGCCACCTCCGGCCCCGGCGCCGTCCACCTGCTCAACGGCCTCTACGACGCCAAACTCGACCACGTACCGGTGGTGGCGATCATCGGCCAAACGGCGCGCAGCGCGATGGGAGGCTCCTACCAGCAGGAGATCGACCTGCTCTCGCTGTACAAGGATGTGGCGAGCGACTACCTCCAGATGGTCACCGTCCCCGAGCAACTGCCCAACGTCCTGGACCGGGCCATCCGCACAGCGGTCTCGCGGCGGACCGTGACCGCACTCATCATCCCGGCGGACGTGCAGGACCTGGAGTACTCGCCGCCCAGACACGAGTTCAAGATGGTGCCCTCCAGCCTCGGGCTCTCCGACACCGAGACAGTGCCGTCGGCCGAGGGGCTGGCCAGGGCCGCCGAGGTCCTCAACTCGGGCGAACGCGTCGCGATCCTGGCGGGCCAGGGCGCCCGGGGGGCACCGGGGGAGCTGACCGAGGTGGCGGACGTCCTCGGTGCGGGGGTGGCCAAGGCCCTGCTCGGCAAGGACGTCCTCCCGGACGACCTGCCGTTCGTGACCGGCTCCATCGGGCTGCTGGGCACCCGGCCTTCCTACGAGATGATGCGGGACTGCGACACGCTGCTGGTCGTCGGCTCGAATCTGCCGTACAGCCAGTTCCTGCCCGCCTTCGACCAGGCGCGGGCGGTCCAGATCGACATCGACCCGACGATGCTCGGGATGCGATACCCGTTCGAGTGCAATCTGGTCGGCGACGCGGCCCGAACCCTACAGGCCCTCCTTCCGCTCCTCGAACGGAAGACCGACGGCTCGTGGCGGGAGAAGATCGAGGACGACGTCGAACGCTGGTGGGAGGTGCTCGGACGGCGTGCCATGGTCGACGCCGAGCCGATCAACCCCCAGCGTGTCTTCCACGAACTGTCGCCGCTGCTGCCCGACGATGTGATCGTGACGTCCGACTCCGGTTCGGCTGCCAACTGGTACGCGCGCTACCTGCGCTTCCGCACGGGCATGCGCGGCTCCCTGTCGGGCACCCTGGCCACGATGTGCCCGGGCACGCCGTACGCGACGGGGGCCAAGTTCGCTCATCCGAACCGACCGGTGATCGCTCTCGTCGGTGACGGCGCGATGCAGATGAGCGGTATCAACGAGCTGATCACCCTGGCGCACTACTGGCACGAGTGGGAGGACCCCCGTGTGGTCATCGGGGTCCTCAACAACGGTGACCTCAACCAGGTCACCTGGGAACTGCGTGCGATGGGTGGAACACCGCGGTTCACGCCCTCACAGCGCATCCCCGACCTGCCCTACGCCCAGATCGCCAGGGACATGGGGCTGGCCGGAGCTCGGATCGAGGATCCAAGTGAGGTGGCCGACGCCTGGCGACGGGCGCTGAACGCGGACCGCCCCTGCGTGGTCGAGTTCGTCACAGACCCCGCCATACCGCCCATCCCGCCGCACGCGACCCTGGACCAGATGGAGAGTATGACGGCGGCGCTGCTCAAGGGCGACCCGGAAGCCTGGGCGGTCGTCAAGGAGGGCGTCAAGAGCAAGGCCCAGGAGTTCATCCCGGGGCCGCGATGACCCCGCGTCCGCTCCGACTGCGCGGAGCCCGGCCCCGGTAGGGGCTCGGGCTCCGCGAGGTGCTCTACTCCCGTCCCGCTGCGCGGGACGCGGCCTGGCCTACTCAGCCTCGGTCAGTGTGAGGTCGATGCCACCGACCAGGTCGGCAACCAGGTTGTACAGCATCGCGCCCACGGTGGCCAGCGCGGTGATGAGCACGATGTTCAGTGCACCGACCACGCCGGTGTAGCCGAGGACCCGGCCGGGCGAGAACCACGCGGACGGGTTGAGGCCGAGCTCGTCCTCACTGCCGTCGCCCTCCAGGAGCGCCGTCATCATGTTGGAGAGCTCGTCGAAGACACCCAGCATCGACAGGGTCGTGTAGATGACCACGACCGCCACGAACAGGACGATGAAGCACACCAGCGACACCACGAAGCTGTACTTCATCACCGACCAGGGTTCCACGCGGGAGACCGTCAGGTGCGCCCTGCGGCTCGACAGCGTCGCCTTCACGGCGCTCGGCTGTTTGGCGGCCGCCGTCTTGGACTCGGTCACTTCTGTTCCCCCCGGCCCTTCGGTGTCCCCGGTGGATTGGTCGGAACGCGTGTCCACGGCCTCCTCCTTCTTCTTCGTCGCGGAGGAGCCCGTCGCTTCGGACGCGGCGCCCCGGCCGGGGGAGCCGGCTTCCGGTTCCCCACCCTCGCTCTCCTCGGAGGGCTTCTCCGCGGAGGTGGCCCCACCGGTGTCGGAACCGCCGGAGGACGTGGTCACGGCCGGAGCCTCGACCGCGTCGTCCCGCGTCTCCGGCCCCTGGCCGGGCCCGTCCTCATCCCGGCCGGGGAAGGAGGACTTGGTGGCCACCGCCACCGTGTCGGCCCCGTCGACCGGAGCCCGGTCCGCCACCGCCTCGTCCTTCGCGGTCGTCGGCGTGTCCGTGTCGGATTCGTTGGTGGAGGTGTTCCGCTGCTTGTCAGACATAGAAACGCTACCGCTGGACTTTCGTTGAGACGGGTGAATGGCGCAAGAGGCGTCCCGCAAGGTTCGCGACCGGAACCCTGCGGGACCAAAAGGACCTAAGGTGCAGTCTAGACCTCAGACCCACCTTGCTCAGAGACCGCGCCAGAGACCGTGTCGTCGACTTCGGCCTCCTCTTGAGCCTCTTGGTTGCGTGCACACGCCACGATCTTGTTGCCCTTGTTCAGGTTCATCAGCCGAACGCCCATCGTGGTACGGCCGGACCGCTTCACCTCGGCCACGTTGGTGCGGATCACCCCGCCGTTGGAGGTGATCGCGAAGATCTCGTCCACGTCGGGGTCGACCATCATCGCACCGACGAGCTTGCCGCGCAGTTCCACGACCTTGGCTGTCAACACACCCTTACCGCCGCGGTTCTGCACCGGGTACTGCTCGGCCGGGGTGCGCTTGGCGTAGCCGTTCTCCGTCGCGACCAAGACGTCGGTGGCGCCGTCGCCGCCCCGGATGACGTCCATGCTCAAGAGGTAGTCGCCCTCCAGGAACCGCATCCCGATCACGCCGCTGGTCGCGCGGCCCATCGGCCGCAGCGACTCGTCGGAGGCGGGAAAGCGGATCGCCTGGGCGTCGCTGGAGATCAGCAGGAGGTCGTCGTCGGGGAAGGTCAGCCGCGCGGCGATCAACTCGTCGCCCTCGCGCAGGTTGATCGCGATGATCCCCGCCGAACGGGCCGAGTCGAAGTCCTCCAGGCGCGACTTCTTCACCAGGCCCTCGCGCGTGGCGAGTACCAGGTACGGCGCGGCCTCGTAGTCGCGCAGGGCCATGATCTGGGCGATCTGCTCGTCCGGCTGGAACGGCAGCAGGTTCGCCACGTGCTGGCCGCGCGCGTCCCGGGCCGCCTCCGGCAGCTCGTAGGCCTTCATCCGGTACACCCGGCCCTGGTTCGTGAAGCACAGGATCCAGTGGTGGGTGGTGGTGACGAAGAAGTGCTGGACGATGTCGTCCTGCTTGAGCTGCGCCCCGCGCACACCCTTGCCGCCGCGCTTCTGCGCACGGTAGTTGTCGATCCGCGTGCGCTTGGCGTACCCGCCGCGGGAGATCGTGACGACCACGTCCTCCTCGGCGATGAAGTCCTCCATACGCATGTCACCCTCGAAGGGGACGATGTGCGTGCGCCGCTCGTCGCCGTACTTGTCGACGATCTCGGCGAGCTCGGCGCGGACGATCCTACGCTGACGGGCCTCGTTCTCCAGGATGTCGTTGTAGTCGGCGATCTGCGCCATGAGCTCGTCGTACTCCGACATCAACTGGTTGCGCTCCAACGCGGCCAGCTTGCGCAACTGCATGTCGAGGATGGCGCGGGCCTGGACGTCGTCGATCTCCAGCAGACCCATCAGGCCCGTGCGCGCCTCGTCGGCGGAGGCACTGGCGCGGATGAGGCTGATGACCTCGTCGATCCGGTCCATCGCCCTCAGCAGGGCGCGCAGGATGTGCGCCCGCTCCTCGGCCTTGCGCAGCAGGTACCTGGTGCGCCGGAGGATGACCTCGATCTGGTGCTCGACCCAATGCCGGACCATCTGGTCCAGACGCAGGGTCCGCGGCACCCCGTCGACCAGCGCGAGCATGTTCGCGCCGAAGGTCTCCTGGAGCTGGGTGTGCTTGTAGAGGTTGTTGAGCACCACCTTGGCCACGGCGTCGCGCTTGAGCACGATCACCAGGCGCTGGCCGGTACGGCCGCTGCTCTCGTCCCGCACGTCGGCGATGCCGGTCATCTTGCCGTCCTTGACCAGGTCGGCGATCTTCAGCGCGAGGTTGTCCGGGTTGACCTGGTAGGGCAGCTCGGTGACGACCAGCGTCTGACGGCCACGGGCGTCCTCCTCGACCTCGACGACGGCCCGCATCGTGATGGAGCCGCGCCCGGTCCGGTAGGCCTCCTCGATCCCGCGCTTGCCGACGATGAGCCCGCGGGTGGGGAAGTCGGGACCCTTCACCCGCTCGATGAGAGCGTCCAGAAGCGTCTCGTCATCGGTGTCGGGGTGGTCGAGGTACCAGTAGACGCCCTCGGCGACCTCCCGAAGGTTGTGGGGAGGGATGTTGGTGGCCATACCGACCGCGATGCCCGACGAACCGTTGACGAGCAGGTTCGGGAAGCGGGCGGGGAGCACGACGGGCTCTGAGGAACGGCCGTCGTAGTTGGGCCGGAAGTCGACGGTCTCCTTGTCGATGTCCCGGAGCATCTCCATGGCCAGCGGTGCCAGCTTGCACTCGGTGTAGCGCATGGCGGCCGCCGGGTCGTTGCCCGGCGAGCCGAAGTTGCCGTTGGGATCGACCAGCGGCATCCGCATCGACCACCACTGGGCCAGGCGCACCAGGGTGTCGTAGATGGCGCTGTCGCCGTGCGGGTGGTAGTTGCCCATGACGTCGCCGACGACACGCGCGCACTTGAAGAAGCCGCGGTCGGGGCGGTATCCGCCGTCGTACATGGCGTAGAGCACGCGCTGGTGGACCGGCTTGAGGCCGTCTCGCACGTCCGGCAGGGCGCGCCCCACGATGACGGACATCGCGTAGTCGAGGTAGCTGCGCTGCATCTCGACCTGGATGTCGACCGGTTCGATCCGGTCACGTGTCGGCGCCTCCAGAGCGGAGTCCGTGCCCTCGGGGGAGTCGGGGTTGTTCGCATCCGCCACGGATGTCGATCCCTTCTACGAAGCTGCGTTGAGCGTGGTTCTCCCGCCCGGACCGTCCCGGGGGGACGGTCCGGGCGGCACGGACTAGATGTCCAAGAAGCGGACGTCCCTGGCATTGCGCTGGATGAAGGACCGGCGGGACTCGACGTCCTCACCCATGAGCACACTGAACATCTCGTCGGCCTGGGCCGCGTCCTCCAGGCTGACCTGGAGCAGGACGCGGTGGTCGGGGTCCATCGTGGTGTCCCACAGCTCGTTGGCGTTCATCTCGCCCAGACCCTTGAACCGCTGCACCATGTCGCGCGGGCGCGGGTCCCTCTTGCCCGCGGCGATCCCCTCCTCGATGACGCGGTCGCGCTCAGCGTCGGAGAAGGCGTAGCCGGCGTCGCTGCCGCGCTGGTCCCACTTGATCTTGTACAGCGGCGGCTGGGCGAGGTAGACGTGCCCGGCTTCCACCAGCGGTTTCATGAAGCGGAACAGCAGGGTGAGCAGGAGGGTGCGGATGTGCTGGCCGTCGACGTCGGCGTCAGCCATGAGGATGATCTTGTGGTAGCGCAGCTTCTCCGCGTCGAAGTCCTCGTGGATACCGGTGCCCAGGGCGGTGATGATCGCCTGGACCTCGGTGTTCTTGAGGATTCGGTCGATCCGGGACTTCTCCACGTTGAGGATCTTGCCGCGGATCGGCAGGATCGCCTGGTGGTGGGGGTCGCGGCCGCCCTTGGCGGAGCCGCCGGCCGAGTCGCCCTCCACGATGTAGAGCTCGCACTTCTCCGGATCGGTCGACTGGCAGTCGGACAGCTTGCCCGGCAGGGAGGTGGACTCCAGGAGCGTCTTGCGGCGGGTCAGGTCCCGTGCGTGGCGGGCCGCGATGCGGGCGCGCGCCGCCTGGCTGGCCTTGGAGACGATGTCCTTGGCCTCACCGGGGTTGCGCTCGAACCAGTCCCGCAGGTGCTCGTTGGTGACCTTCTGGACGAAGGACTTGGCCTCGGTGTTGCCGAGCTTGGTCTTGGTCTGGCCCTCGAACTGCGGGTCGGCGAGCTTGACCGAGATGATCGCGGTGAGGCCCTCACGGATGTCGTCACCGGTGAGGTTGTCCTCCTTCTCCCGCAGCAGCCTCTGCTCACGGGCGTACCGGTTGACCAGGGTGGTCAGCGCCGAGCGGAAGCCCTCCTCGTGGGTGCCGCCCTCCGCCGTGTTGATGGTGTTGGCGAAGGTGTGCACCGAAGAGGTGTAGGACTGGTTCCACTGCATCGCGATCTCGGCCGAGATCCCCTCACCCTCCTCCTCGAAGGAGACGATCGAGGCGTGCGCGGGTTCCTTCTTGTTGTTGATGTGGCGAACGTAGTCCGACAGCCCCTCGTCGTAGTGGAAAGTGTTGACGGTGGGACCGCCGTCGGTGTGCTCGGGCCGCTCGTCGCGGATGGTGATGGACAGCCCCTTGTTGAGGAAGGCCATCTCCTGCATGCGGCGCGCGAGCGTCTCGAACGTGAAGTCCGTGGTCTCGAAGATGTCGCCGTCGGGCCAGAACGTGATCTGGGTGCCGGTCTGCGCCGTTTCCTCCCCCTTGATCAGGTCACCTGTGGGGGCGGTCATCTCGTAGTGCTGGCGCCACACGTGTCCGTCGCGGCTGATCTCCACATCCAGCGCCGTGGACAGCGCGTTGACGACGGAGACGCCCACACCGTGCAGGCCGCCAGAGACGGCGTAGGACTTGCCGTCGAACTTGCCGCCCGCGTGCAGCGTGGTGAGTACGACCTCGACGGCCGGACGTTTCTCCACGGGGTGGAGGTCGGTGGGGATGCCGCGGCCGTTGTCGGCGACACGCACGCCGCCGTCCGCCAACAGGGTCACCTCGATGGCGTCGGCGTGACCCGCCAGCGCCTCGTCGACGGAGTTGTCCACCACCTCGTAGACCAGGTGGTGCAGGCCCCGCTCCCCGGTGGAACCGATGTACATCCCTGGACGCTTGCGTACTGCCTCAAGCCCTTCCAGGACCGTGATTGATCGAGCGTCGTAGGCCAAGTGGGAACACCCTCCTGCTGGGGACGCCTGCCGGCGGCGGCCAGGGGAGAGGGGACGGGGCGCGAAGACGGCGACCGGGCGTGCGCAGGCACGACACCAGGGGGATCACCACTCACCGCACAGTCCGCCCGCCCATATCCTCCTGGGACGTGACACCGGCTACAGGCATCTGAAGAACCGCTTCCATGATACCCCGCGCGGTGTGACAAAGTGGCATTCGCGGCCCTGTGCCGCCTCACAACGAACGTTCGGGGAGGGAGCCGACTCCCTACACGCGGACGGCCCCTTACGCAAGTCCCGGCGGCATTCAGTGGCCGCTGGCGGCCCTACCCGCCCTGGGAACCGCACTCAACGCCGGTGGGGCCCCCGGCGCCGGAAGCCGGGGTTCCTGACGTCGAGGGACACGACCGTCCCCTCGCCCAACTCCTCGTTCAGGCGACGGATCAGGTCCAACGACATCGCCCGGGCGTGGGCCGCCATGGTGGGGGAGTCGGCGACGACCACCAGTTCACCGTCCTCGTAGCTCTCCGGCCGCAGGTGTTCAGCGTTGAACTCACCGACGATGTCCGCCCAGCGGCCGAACACACCGCCGATCGCGACCTGCTCCTGCCACCCGTGCTCGATGAGCCAGGTCCGCACCGCGTCACCGAACAACTGGGGCTCGTTGCGCGACCGGATCCGGCCGCGTCCGCGCCTGCGCGGCATGCCCCTGGGCACCGCCCCTCGCTCGCGGGCCTCGGCCTTGGCCCGTGCCAGGGCCTGGCGGGCCAGGTCGGCACCGGAGGCCGGGGGTGGGGCGGCGGAGCCCGCAGGCTGTGGACCGGAGGGACTGGGGGGGCCAGGAGTGTGCACAGGCTGTGGACGACCGTCAGACACGTCCGACCTCCCCTTCCGTCACGCCGAACCGGGCCCCGTCCAGTTCGGCGGGGATGTCGTCGGGCACCGCCGCGGTCACCAGCACCTGCTCGGCACCGCGCACCCCCTCGGCCAAGCGGCGGCGGCGCTCGTCGTCCAGTTCGGAGAACACGTCGTCGAGGATCAGGACGGGGTCGTCACCGTCCGATCTCAGGAGGTCGAACGAGGCCAGCCTGAGCGCCAGGGCGTAGGACCAGGACTCCCCCTGGCTCGCGTAGCCCTTGGCGGGCAGGTCGCCGAGCCTGAGGTGGAGCTCGTCGCGGTGCGGCCCCACGAGGCTGATCCCGCGCTGGAGCTCCCGGTCCCGCGCGTTGGCCATCGCGGCGCGCAGGGCATCGGCGAGCGGTGGCCGCTCGGCGGGGGGCTCCGCGCCCTCCTCGACGGCCGAGCAGCGGTAGGAGAGCGCCGCGGGGCCACCGGTGTCGGTCAGTCCCGCGTAGGCCTGCGCGACGCGCGGCCGGAGCTCCTCCACCAGAGCCAAGCGGGCCGCGAGGAGTTCGGCCCCGGCCTCGGCCAGGTGCTCGTCCCACACGTCCAGGGTGCTCAGATCGGGTGTGGAGCGCTGCCGGAAGATCCGCGCCGAGGCCGACTTCAGCAAGGCGTTGCGCTGTTTGAGCACCCGGTCGTAGTCCGAGCGCACACCCGCCATCCGCGGTGCGCGCGCCACCAGGAGGTCGTCGAGGAAGCGACGCCGCTCCCCGGGGTCGCCCTTGACCAGGGCCAGGTCCTCGGGGGCGAACAGGACGGTGCGCAGGATGCCCAGGACCTCGCGCGGGCGCCCCACGGCCGACTGGTTGACGCGGGCGCGGTTGGCGCGTCCGGGGTTGAGTTCGAGGTCCACCACCATGGACCGCTCGTCACGTACGACCTTGGCTCGGATGATCGCCCGCGGCGCCTCCCGCCGGATCAGCGGCGCGTCCGTGGAGACGCGGTGGCTCGCCAGGGAGGCCACGTACCCGACCGCCTCGACGAGGTTGGTCTTACCCTCCCCGTTGGCCCCGACGAACACGCTCACCCCGGGTCCGAGTTCCACCAGGGCGTCCGCGTACGACCGGAAATCGACCAGTTGCAGATGGGAAACGTACATCCGGTCCTCCTCCGGGACGGTCGTCGGTGCGGTGGGGGTGTCCGTCGGGGCGGAGCACGGAGGTCAGTCCCGGGAGGCCTTCCGCGGGTCCGGATCGGATTTGGTGACCGCGTGGCCGCCGAACTGGTTGCGCAGGGCCGCCACCACCTTCATGGCCGGACTGTCGTCCTGGCGGGAGGCGAAGCGGGCGTAGAGCGCGGCGGTGATGGCGGGGGTGGGGACCGCGTGGTCCACGGCCGCCTGCACCGTCCAGCGCCCCTCTCCGGAGTCGGCTGCGTAACCGCGTAGCCCGGACAGGTTCGGGTCCTCTTCCAGAGCGCGGCCCAGCAGGTCGAGCAGCCAGGAGCGGACCACGGTCCCCTCTCGCCAACTGTCGAACGTGCCCGGGATGTCCTCGACGATGCCGGACGCGGCCATGAGCTCGTAGCCCTCGGCGAGGGACTGCATCATGCCGTACTCGATGCCGTTGTGCACCATCTTGACGAAGTGTCCGGCGCCGACCGCCCCGGCGTGCACGAAGCCGCCCTCGTCGGGGGTGAGGGCCTCGAAGACGGGGCGGACCCGCTCGACGTGTTCGGCCGCCCCGCCGACCATGATCCCGTAGCCGTTGCGGCGTCCCCAGACACCGCCGCTGACGCCGACGTCGAGGTAGCCGATACCCTCCGCGCCCAGTTCCTCAGCGCGGGTCCGGTCGTCCACGTAGTGGGAGTTGCCGCCCTCAACGACGAGGTCGCCCTCGGAGAGCAGCTCGCCGAGCTGGCGGACGGTGGCGGCGGTGGGGTCGCCCGAGGGGACCATCACCCACACGGTGCGCGGCGCGTCGAGCCGGGCCAACAGGTCGGTCAGGCTGTCCGCGTCGCGTTCGTCCGAGGCCACGTCGTAGCCGACGACCTCGTGGCCCTTCTCACGGAGCCGGGCGGCCATGTTTCCGCCCATCTTCCCGAGACCGATCATTCCGAGCTGCATGCCAGTGCTCCCCTTCGCCGCCTGTGGACACGGTGGTGCCGACCGGTCCGCGGGGTCATCCGCGGACGCGGTTCCGGTGTATCTCAGTCAATCGAACAGAGGGCTCCTCAACCGGACAGGCGCACCGGCATGATGAGGTAGCGGTATTCGGGGGCGGCGTCCTCCGAAGCGGGCTTGCCGGTGAGGATCGCCGGCTTGGTCGAGGTGGTGAAGTGCAGTCGCGCGGTGTCGGTGCCGATGGCGCCGAGGCCGTCGAGCAGGAAGCCCGAGTTGAACGCGATCTGGATCTCCTCGCCGTCCAGCTCGGCCTCCAGGACCTCCACGGCCTGGGCGTCCTCGCCGGTCCCGGCCTCCAGGACGAGCCTGCCGGGGCTGAAGGCCAGGCGCAGCGGGGTGTTGCGCTCGGCGACCAGCGACACGCGCTTGACAGCCTCGACGAACTCGCTGCGGCTGACCTCGGCGACGGTGTTGAAGCTGTCCGGCAGCAGTGCCCGGTACTTGGGGAACTCGCCGTCGAGCAGGCGGGTGGTGGTCCGGCGGCCACCGCCCTCGAAGCCGATCATGCCGTCACCGTTCTCGCCGTTGGACAGGGCCACGGAGACCTCCGCGCCCGAGGTGAGCGACTTGGCGGTGTCGTGCAGGGTCTTGGCGGGGACCAGGGCGACGGCGGACAGCTCGGGGTTCTCCGGCTTCCAGGTGAGCTCGCGCACGGCCAGCCGGTACCGGTCGGTGGAGGCGAGGGTGATGGTCTCCCCCTCGATCTCGACGCGTACACCGGTGAGCATCGGCAGGGTGTCGTCCCGACCGGCGGCGACGGCGACCTGGCTGACCGCGGCGGCGAAGGCGTCGCTGCCGACGGTGCCGCTCACGCCCGGCATCTCCGGGAGGGTCGGGTAGTCCTCGACCGGCATCGTCGTCAGGGTGAACTTGGCGCTGCCGCAGGTGACGACGGCCTTCGGGCCGTCCGTGGTGATCTCCACAGCCTGGGGAGGCAGGTTCCGGGTGATCTCGGAGAGCAGCTTGCCGGGAACCAGGACGGTTCCGGGCTCCTCAACCTCGACGTCGACCGAGGCCTGGGTGGAGACCTCGTAGTCGAAACCGGACAGCCGGACCTGCTGGCGGCCCTCGAACTCGCCGGCGTCGAGCAGGATGCCGACCAGCACCGGGACCGAGGGGCGTGTCGGGAGTGTGCGCGCGGTCCAGGCGACCGCGTCGGCCAGGATGTCGCGTTCGACCCGGAACTTCACTTTCCGACTCACTTTCCGCACGACCGGCAGGGCCGGTCGAAGCCTCAACGTTGCAGCTCGTGGGCGGGTCGGCCGGGGCTCCAGCGGTGGATGCTCCGCTCGTCGGCGGTGGCCCCGGCCCCCGTGGGTCCGCCGCACGGATGCGAGCCGCGGCGGACAGGGGCGAGACCACACGTTACCCGGATTCCTCAGGTGTCGCTGCCAGCCGGTGGAGGGAGCGCGGATCGAGGAGTTGTCCACAGTTTTCCCGCGAAGCGGTTTCGAAGCCACAACTGGGTAACTCTAGGTGCGTCGTAGTAGTAGGGCCTGTGGATAGTGTGGATAACCCTTGTTTATGCAGGTCAAGGTGGAGATTTTTATCCACAGGCCCTGTGGATGGGCTTGGGGATAACTCGGCCCGCCTGTGGACGGCGAAGGACGTCCACAACTTATCCACACTCTGTCCACAGCTTCGTCCACAGGTTTCCCCGGGGTTGTCCACAGCCGCTGGGGATCTCGGCGCGGGGGGTGTGGGCCGACTGTCCACAGGAGTGGTGGAGTTACCCACAGGATCGGAGCGGTTATCCACAGCTTATCCACAGGGTTGTCCACAGATTTTGGGGGTTCCCTGTGGATAACTCGGCCAAAAAAGTCGGCAACTTTTTTTCTAGGCCGAGTACAGACCTCACCAAATCGGGTTGAACCGGTTGTGCACAGGGTTGTCCACAGCCCCTGGTGGTTGCTGTGGAAAGAGCAGGTCAAACCACCCTGATCTGCTCTTTTGGGGCGGCGGTGTGGGTCGGACGGCGGAGGCCGGCCTCCGTGCTCTGGGAGGGCGCAGGGCCGCTCGGCGCCCGCGCGGGGCATCGCCGCGGTTCAGCGCAGGGTGGGGTGTCGCCGGAGCAGCCTGTGGATAACCCCGGTGGTCCGGACACGGACGGGGGGCGGCCCACCGTAGTGGGCCGCCCCCCGGGGCCTCCTGCACGGGAGAGGCGTCACGAGAGCGAGGGCTGGTCCTTGATCCTGCTCGTGAGTTCGTGCACCTGGTTGTAGATGGACCTGCGCTCGGCCATGAGGGCCCGCACCTTCCTGTCGGCGTGCATCACCGTGGTGTGGTCCCGGCCGAACTGCTGACCGATCTTGGGCAGGGAGAGGTCGGTCAGCTCACGGCAGAGGTACATGGCGATCTGCCGGGCGGTCACCAGCACGCGGGAGCGCGAGGTCCCGCACAGGTCCTCCACGGTCAGGCCGAAGTAGGCGGCAGTCTGGGACATGATCGCCCCGGCCGTGACCTCGGGGACCTCGGTACTGGGCACCAGGTCCCGCAGCACCTGGCTGGTGAGGTCCAGGTCCACCGACTGCCGGTTGAGGCTGGCGAACGCGGTGACGCGGATCAGTGCGCCCTCCAGCTCGCGGATGTTGGTGGAGATCTTGCTCGCTATGAACTCCAGGACCTCGGGCGGTGCGGCCAGCCCCTCCTGGGCGGCCTTCTTCCTGAGGATGGCGATCCGCGTCTCCAGCTCCGGCGGTTGGACGTCCGTGAGCAGCCCCCACTCGAACCGGCTGCGCATCCGGTCCTCCAGGGTGGTCAGTTGCTTGGGCGGCCGGTCACTGGAGATGACGATCTGCTTGTCAGAGTTGTGGAGGGTGTTGAAGGTGTGGAAGAACTCCTCCTGGGTCTGCTCCTTGTTCTCCAGGAACTGGATGTCATCCACCAGGAGTACGTCGATGTCGCGGTACCGGCGGCGGAACCCGTCCGCCTTGCCGTCCCGGATCGAGTTGATGAACTCGTTGGTGAACTCCTCGGAGCTGACGTAGCGCACCCGCGACCCCTCGTAGAGCCGGTGCGTGTAGTGGCCGATGGCGTGCAGCAGGTGCGTCTTGCCCAGGCCGGAGTCCCCGTGGATGAACAGTGGGTTGTAGGCCTTGGCGGGTGCCTCCGCCGCCGCGACCGAGGCCGCGTGGGCGAACCGGTTGCTGGAACCGATCACGAAGGTGTCGAAGGTGTACTTCGGGTTCAGCCTGGCGTGCTCTCCCGGGGGCGCCTCGGCGGACCGCCCGGGCGGGGACCCCTCAGGATCCCCGCCCCTGTCGGGTGAGAACCCCTCCTGTCCCTCCGACGGCTCGGGCCCGTTCTCGGCGGCGGTCCCGGCACCTTCGACGCTCTCTGCGGACACGGGGGGCCCAGGGGCCTCCGGGGGGTGCTCCGCTCCCGGTTCCCAGAGGCCGGGAGCCTCGTGTCCGCCGGCGGCCTCCGGAGGACCGGGCCACGCACCGCCGGGCACCTGGTCCTCCGGAGGCCGGGCGTGCTGTCCGGCGGGCGCGGTGGGGCCGGAGGGCGAGGGCGGCCCGGAATGCGCTCCGTAGGGCCCCTGGGAGGAGGGGAGCGAGGGGGACGGGGTGGGCGGCGGGGTCGGTACGGCGGTGGGATCGACCGTCACCGCGACCCGGACGTCTCGGCCCAGGTGAGCGGAGAGCGCCCGGTTGATCGCTGGGTAGAGCCGGGTCTCCAGCACCTTCTTGGTGAACTCGTTGGGTGCCGCGATGAGCGCCGTGTCCTCGATCAGGCCCAGTGGACGGGTCTGTGGGAGCCAGGCGCGCTGGTGCGCGGGCAAGGAGTCGTTGTCGAGCCCGTCCAGCACGCTGGACCAGACCATTGCGAGGTTGACCTGTGCGTCAGCCAAGGTGACCTGCCACGGTTGCTGTCCCTTCGGTGCGGATCTGTTCGGTACGGATCAGGGGGCGTGGGGAGACGGGGGAGACCCGGTTCGTGCGGTGTGTGGACCAACCTTCATTGTCCTCCCTCCCGGGGGTGGCGGGGCGGGAGGACCTGTGGACGGCCGGTGCGGCGGAGCCGTGACGACCTGTGGACAACCTCACCCGGGGCCGCAGGCCGGGGGTGGTGCCTACCTTCCGGTATCCACAGGAAGAGCGCTCTGTCCACAGGTTGTGCACAGGTTTATCCACAGGATGCCAGGCGGGTGTGCACAGTGCGGAGTTATCCACAAATCCCTGTTCACAAGCTGTGTAAACCGAAATCTCCGGGGGGTTGCGTCCGTGGTTCGGCCGCTAGGGGCAAGTTATCCACAGGCTGAGGTTATCCACAGGAAGGGTGTGCGCGTGGAGGAATCCCGGCCTGTGGACAACTCACCGTCCACAGGCCGCGGGGTGCGTGGGACCCAGGGCGGGCCGGGACGGGAAACGCCCACGCGGCCGCGGTGGAGCGCGGTTGGAGGCGGACCCTGATTTGACCCGGGTCCGGCCCCGCCGTATCTTCTTTATGCTGTGGCCGTGGATTCGCCTGCGCCTGTGACCTCCATGACGGCGCGCCCCGGCCCACACACCGTGAGGCCCCGCATATCCTTGGGGGTCTGCCGCACGAGAATTCCCTGACACGCCCCTGGAGCCAGCAGTGAGCAAGCGTACGTACCAGCCGAACAACCGGCGTCGCGCGAAGGTCCACGGCTTCCGGCTGCGCATGCGTACGCGCGCCGGCCGCGCCATCATCGCCTCGCGCCGCCGCAAGGGACGCTCCGCGCTGACCGTGAGCCACTAGGCCACGCTCAGCCTCCAGCCTTCGGGACCGGTCCGGCCTTCACGCCGGCCGGTCCCTTTGTCGTGGAACGAGTCGGTGTCCGAGGGAGTGCTGATGCTGTCGCCGCAGAACCGGATGCGCCGTAGCGCCGAGTTCGGTTCCGTCATGCGCTCGGGGCGCCGCTCCTCGCGCGGTGCCGTGGGCGTGGTCTACCTGCCTCCGCCCGGGGTCACCCCCCGCGACCGGGCCGAGCCGCCGCGTGTCGGCTTCGTGGTGAGCAAGGCCGTGGGTAACGCGGTGGTCCGCAAGCGTGTTCAGCGGCGGCTCCGGCACGTGGTCCGCGATCGATTGGGTGTTCTGCCAGACGGTAGCCTTCTGGTGGTGCGTGCCAAACCCATCGCTGCCACCACACGGCAGTCGGAACTGGACACGCAGCTCGACAGTGCGATCGCCGCGGCCATGCGGCCCCGTGGGACGTCCCGCCGCCGGCGGGGCCGAGGCGGATCGCGTCCCCCGGCGGTCAAGCCGACGGGGCATCAGACAGTGGGGGAGCACCGCCCAAACGAGGGCGGGGAACGGTGGACGGGGCGATGACGGAGCGCGGAACGACGTTCCTGGCACGGGTGCTGATCCTGCCGATCCGCTTCTACCAGCGCTTCATCAGTCCGCTCTTCCCACCGGTCTGCCGCTTCTATCCGTCGTGCAGTGCGTACGCCGTCGAGGCGCTCCGTGTGCACGGTGCCCTGCGGGGGTTGTGGCTGGGAGCCAGGCGCATCGCCCGCTGCCATCCCTTCAACCCGGGGGGTCTCGACCCGGTGCCACCGCCTCGTGGGAGGCGGGGTGCCGTGTCCCCGGACCCCGCGGACGGGGGCGCCGCTCCCGGGGACCAGTAGCCGAACCGAATCACCTAGGAGTTGGCCGGTGCTCGACTGGCTTTACAACATCGTCGGCCATGTGTTGGCCTGGATCCACTCGGGTCTGTCCCTCACCGGTCTGGACCCCGACAGCGGCTGGGCCTGGGGCCTGTCCATCGTCCTGCTCACCGTGCTCATGCGGCTCCTCATGGTCCCGCTGTTCGTCAAGCAGATGAGCACGCAGCGCAAGATGCAGGACCTGCAGCCCAAGATCGCCAAGCTCCGCGAGCGCTACAAGCACGACAAGGAGCGCTTGAGCCAGGAGTCCATGAAGCTCTACCAGGAGAGCGGCACCAACCCGATCATGGGTTGCCTCCCGCTCCTCCTGCAGATGCCGGTCTTCTTCGCTCTGTTCAGCGTCCTGCGCAGTGTGGCCGAGGGCAACGCCCAGTACGGCTTTTCCCAGGAACTGGCCGACAGCGCCCGGCAGGCGCTCATCTTCCAGGCACCGATCGCCGCCCAGTTCAACAGCAGCACCGACGAACTGATCGCGCTGGGGGCCACCAGCCCCATCCTGGCCAAGGTCGTCATCGCGATCGCCTGTGTGATCATGGGGACCACGACCTTCCTCAGCATGCGCCAGAGCATCAGTCGGAGCACGGCACAGATGCCGGACAACCCGATGATGCAGTCGCAGAAGATCATGATGTACATCGCGCCGCTCTTCGGCCTTTTCGGCCTGGCGATGCCGGTCGGTGTCCTCGTCTACTGGGTCACGTCCAACGTCTGGACGATGGGGCAGCAGCACTTCCTGTACAAGAACAACCCCGTGCCGGGGTCGGGGGACGACAAGGGCAAGGGTGCCCCCTCGTCGGGCGGCCCCTCCGGGGGCCCGGCCAAGGGGATGCTCGGTCGGAAGAAGGCGGCTGAATCCGCGCCGGAGCCGAAGGAACAGCCTAAGATCGAACGCAAGCAGCCGAAGAGGCAGCCGCGCTCCAAGCGCGGTGGCGGCTCCGACTAGAAGTTGTTCGTGACCTCGGTGCCGGGCCGTAGGGGGTTGCGAGGGCGCCCTCGCGCGAACCAGGCGGGCAGCGAACCGCGCCGCCAGGCGTCCGTTGAGGGCGGTGGCGGGTGGGCGGAGGTCCAAGGAACACCGCACGTCGGCCGCCGGAGATCTTGTGGCGGGTGCGCAGGCGATACGGCCCCTGAGGCGTACGACGGTCGGGGCGTACATGGTGAGGAGACGGGAACGCTGTGGGACGTAGCGAGGAAGAGAGCGGTGGAGTAGCGGTGGCTGAGGCGCCCGACCCCGGAGTCGATATCGAAGCCCTGGAGAACGAGGGCGACATCGCCGCGGACTACATCGAGGGACTCCTTGACATCGCGGACTTCGACGGCGATATCGACATGGACGTCGAGGGCGACCGTGCGCTGGTCTCCGTCGTCGGTGCGACGCTGGACGAGCTCATCGGTGACAACGGCGAGGTCCTGGAGGCACTTCAGGAGCTGACCCGTCTGGCCGTGCACCGGGCGACGGGTGAGCGCAGTCGGCTGATGCTCGACATCGGCGGCTACCGGGAGGGTCGCCGCAAGGTGCTCGCCGAGGTCGGCGCGGAGGCCGCGGCCAAGGTGAAGAAGACCGGTGAGGTCTACCCGCTGGAGCCGATGACGCCGTTCGAGCGCAAGGTGGTGCACGACGCCGTCGCCCAGGCTGGGCTGCGCAGTGAGTCGGAGGGCGAGGAGCCTCACCGCTACGTGGTGGTGCATCCGGCCGAATAGCCGCAGGGGTCTCTCTTCCGGGGGTGGTGTTTCACGTGAAACACCACCCCCGTTTCGTGCCTCCGGGACCTTCCCCGCCTTCCGTCGCCGTGCCGGCATCTCCGTTGCGAAGGGCCGGCCCGGGAAGTCTTCGGCGGGGGCGTGGGCGGTGAGTCGTGGCACGACATGGGGGACGAGGATGTTTCACGTGAAACCATGGTGCTCCCCGGCCGTAGGATCGTGTGGGGGACCAGCCCGATCATGGAAGTGACGATGGACGAGTTCCGACAGGTGGTGACCGATGACCTCGGGCGCTGATGAGCGCGGAGCCGCGCCGCCCGCCTCGCCGGACGCGGCGGAGGCGGTCTTCGGCGAGGCGATGCCGAAGGTGCGGCGCTACGCCGAGCTGCTGGCCGACGACGGTGTCCGGCGGGGACTGATCGGACCACGCGAGGTTCCCCGCCTCTGGGAGCGGCACCTGATGAACTGCGCCGTAGTGGAGGAACTGCTCCCGGAGAACGCTCACGTGGTGGACGTCGGCTCCGGTGCCGGACTTCCCGGTCTGGTGCTGGCTCTGGTCCGCCCCGATCTCAGGGTGACCCTTCTGGAGCCCCTCCTGCGGCGGACGGTCTTCCTGGAGGAAGCGGTCCAAGTCCTTGATCTGTCCAATGTCGAGGTGCGGCGGGGGCGTGCGGAGGAGGTCCACGGTGAGCTCCACACCGATTTCGTGACCGCGCGCGCCGTGGCTCCGCTGTCCCGTCTGGCTGGGTGGGCCCTGCCTCTGCTGCGCAGGAACGGCAGTCTGCTGGCGCTCAAGGGGGAGCAGGCAGAGGCCGAACTCGCCGCTTCCCAGGACGATGTTTTGAAATTGCGCCCTAGCGTGAGCGATGTGATCCGAGTGGGGCGGGGTAAAGTCGAACCCGCTACCACGGTCGTTCGCGTCACGGTGACATCCGACGGTGGTCCGCCCCTGTCCGCAGGAACCCGGAAGGCACGGGGCGGCAAGAAGAAGCGCGGACGGAAGAGGTGAACTCATTCGTGCCCCAGAACCCGACCGACTACGACGGTGTTTCACGTGAAACATCCGCGGGCGCGCACGGCGACCTGCTGGATGTTTCACGTGAAACGGCCCCCGGTGACCCTCAGGGTCCTGTTTCACGTGAAACATGGAGCGGTGAAGCGCCCGCCCCGACCGACTCCGCCGGAGTTCCCGACACCCCCCTCGCCCGTGCCGCCCAGGCCGCCATGGCCGCCCGCGGTCACGGCGGCCCCTGGCCCCGCCCCGAGTCCTGTCGGGTGATCGGCGTCGCCAACCAGAAGGGCGGCGTCGGTAAGACCACGACGACCGTCAACATCGCGGCGGCGCTGGCGATGCACGGACAGCGCGTCCTGGTGATCGACCTCGACCCCCAGGGGAACGCCTCCACCGCCCTGGGTGCGGAGCGGGACAACCAGGCCCGTTCCATCTACCACTGCCTGGTGGAGGACGAGGAGATCCGCAAGCTCGCGCAGCCGGTGCCGGACATCCCCCACCTGTGGTGTGCTCCGGCGACCATCGACCTCGCCGGAGCGGAGATCGAACTCGTGTCGCTCGTCGCGCGCGAGGCGCGGCTCAAGCGCGCCATCGACGCCTACGACACTTCCGAGCTCGACTACATCTTCATCGACTGCCCGCCGTCGCTCGGCCTGCTCACCGTCAACGCGATGGTGGCGTGCGACGAGGTCATGATCCCGATCCAGTGTGAGTACTACGCGCTGGAGGGGCTGGGCCAGTTGCTCAACAACGTCAACCTGGTCCAGGCCCATCTGAACACCGGGCTGAAGATCAGCACGATCCTGCTGACGATGTACGACGGCCGAACCCGGCTCTCCCAGCAGGTCGCTGAGGAGGTGCGCTCGCACTTCGGTGACCTCGTCCTGGAGACGCTGGTGCCCCGCAGTGTCCGTGTCTCCGAGGCGCCCAGCTACGGGCAGTCGGTGATGACCTACGACCCGGGGTCCACGGGGGCGGCCGCCTACCTCGAAGCCGCTCGGGAGATGGCCCACCGGACTCCGGGGACGGGTCGCTGACGCAAGGGGTGCCCCGGGTGCGGGGTGTTGACGCAAGGAGGAGGGAGTTGCCGGTGAGCCAGCAGCGGCGCGGACTCGGTAAGGGGCTGGGTGCGCTCATCCCGCAGGGACCGGGGTCGGGGGCCGGGGTGGCCTCCGTACCGACGGAGAGCGCCCCGGAGCAGAGTGTTCCGGGAACGGTGTCGACGCCACGTGAACCGGAGCGGTTCTCGGAGCCGGACCTCGGGCCGGCTCCGGCGGAGCTGCCCGACGGGACGTATCTGGAGGAGGTCGAGCTCGGGGCGATCACCCCGAACCCGCGCCAGCCCAGGATCAACTTCGACGAGGAAGCCCTGGAGGAGCTGCGCGACTCGATCAGCGAGGTCGGCCTCCTCCAGCCCGTCGTGGTCCGCAGGATCGCGGATGCGCACGGTTCCCCGAACTACGAGCTGATCATGGGGGAGCGGCGCTGGCGTGCGAGCAAGGAGGCCGGTCTCGACCGGATTCCGGCGATCGTCCGCACCACCTCCGACGACGACCTGCTCCGTGACGCCCTTCTGGAGAACCTGCACCGTCAGGAACTCGACCCCTTGGAGGAGGCCGCCGCCTACCAGCAGTTGTTGGACGACTTCGGTGCCACTCACGGCGAGTTGGCACAGCGGCTCGGCAAGTCCCGCTCGCACATCACCAACACGCTGCGCCTGCTCGGCCTGCCGCCCCAGGTGCAGACGCGGGTGGCGGCGCGGGTCCTCAGCGCCGGGCACGCTCGGGCGTTGTGCGGTCTGAAGGACTCCGACCTCCAGGAGCGTTTCGCCAAACGGGTGGTGGAGGAGGGACTCTCCGTCCGCTCTCTGGAGGAGATGATCGCCCTCCGGGAGACACCGGACGACGAGCGTCCCCGCAGGAGGACGGCGCGGTCCCTTCCCCCGCCGCACGTGGAGGAGTGGGCGAGCCGCCTCGCCGACCGGCTGGACACCACCGTGAAGGTGGACGTCGGTCGGAAGAAGGGCAAACTCGTGGTGGAGTTCGCCTCGATCGAGGACCTGGAGCGGATCATCGACCAGATGGAGTCCCAGAGCACCTGACACGCACACGACGGTGTGCGTGTCAGGTGCTTCCGTGCCCCACGCCCCCCTGTACGGCGGGGGAAGGGGCGGGGCACGTGTCCGGGCGTCGGGAACGACGAAGGGCCCCCAGCGTTGATCTGGGGGCCCTCCGGAGGGCTCATCCGCCGGTCGCGACGGAGCCGGTCACAGGAACTCGGCGAGTTTCTCCTCCAGCTTGCGCTTGGGCTGGGCGCCGACGATCTGCTGGACGACCTCGCCGCCCTTGTAGACGTTCATCGTCGGCAGGGACATGACGTTGTACTGCCGGGGTGTCTCCGGGTTCTGGTCGGTGTTGAGCTTGACGATCTCGATCTTGTCCCCGTGCTCCTCGGCGATCTTCTCCAGGATGGGGGAGAGCTGCTTGCACGGGCCGCACCAGTCGGCCCAGAAGTCCACCAGAACGGGCTTGTCGTTGGAGAGCACCTCGTCCTTGAACGTGGCGTCGGTGACGGTCTTGACAGTCATAATTCTCCTTGGTCGGCGAAACCGGGGTGTGCGTAGCAGGGCGCTCAGTTGCCCATGTCGGCGAGGAAGCGCTCCGCGTCCAGGGAGGCCGAGCAGCCGGTCCCGGCTGCGGTGATCGCCTGGCGGTACTGGTGGTCGACCACGTCGCCGCAGGCGAAGACGCCCGGCAGGTTGGTACGGGTGGAGGGGGAGTCGACCTTCACGTAGCCCTCCTCGTCCAGCTCGACCTGCTTGTCGAAGAGCTCCACGCGCGGGTCGTGGCCGATGGCGACGAACAGACCGGTGACGTCGAGGGTGCTGGTCTCCTCGCTCTGGTTGTTCAGCACCTTCAGACCGGTGACGCGCTCCTCGCCGAGCACCTCCAGGACCTCGGTGTTCCACAGGAACGAGATCTTCTCGTTGGCCTGGGCCCGCTCAGCCATGATCTTGCTGGCGCGCAGCTCGTCGCGGCGGTGGACGACGGTGACGGACTTGGCGAAGCGGGTGAGGAAGAGGGCCTCCTCCATGGCGGTGTCGCCGCCGCCCACGACGGCGATGTCCTGGTCGCGGAAGAAGAAGCCGTCGCAGGTGGCGCACCAGGAGGTGCCACGGCCGGAGAGCTCCTTCTCGCCGGGGACGCCGAGTTCGCGGTAGCCGGAGCCGGTCGCCAGGATCACGGTGTGGGCGAGGAAGGTCTCGCCGCCGGCGGAGACCTCCTTGACCGGCTTGGCCAGGTCCACCTCGGTGACGTCCTCGGGCACCAGCTCGGCGCCGAAGCGCTCGGCCTGCTTGCGGAGGTTGTCCATGAGGTCGGGGCCCATGATGCCGTCGGGGAAGCCCGGGAAGTTCTCGACGTCGGTGGTGTTCATCAGGGCACCGCCCGCGGTGATGGAGCCCTCGAACACGAGTGGGCGCAGTTCGGCGCGCGCGGCGTAGACGGCCGCCGTGTAGCCCGCGGGTCCCGAACCGATGATGATGACATTGCGGACGTCGCTCACGCTGGTAGGCCCTTCACACAGTCGCTTCCGCGGCCACGGGCGTGGCCCCGGGGGAAGTCGGTTAGCTACAACCGATGGTAGGCGCACCGCTATTCCCGGAGGGACGCCGGTGCGACGGGGGTGAGGGGCGCGGAGCCGCCCGGAGCGGGGGAGGGACGCCGGTCAGGGTGCCGGGACGGTGGTGGAGGCCAGGATGCCGGGCGCGGCCTCATCGCTTCTGGAGCAGGGGGAGACGACGTGGACGCCGACTCGCGTGCCCTCGGTGGTGTAGAACACCCAGGCGGGCTCGGAGGCGGATCGGTAGTGGGCGTCGTCCACCAGGGTCACGTGGAGCCCGAGTGACGCCTCGAACCGCTCGATGCAGCGTGTGACGGCGGGGGCCGTCGCACGCCCCAGCGGGTCCGCTCCGGAGGAGGTCGACTCCAGGACGCGGACGGCCTGCTCGTCGAGTTCGGCTGCGGTGTAGACGGTCCCGCTGTTCACCAAGTCCGCCTCGTAGGCCTGGGCCGCCTCCGGCTCGGCCTCTCCCGCGCCGTCGGAGAAGGGCACCGCGGTGGACACACCGCTCTCACCGTGGGAGAGGGTGCCGTTGAGGACCGCCGCACCGCCGCCGACCACGAAGACGGCCGCGGCCGCCGCGGCGACCAGGTGGGGCAGTCCGGGGGAGAAGCGCCGTCGGCGGGCCCGGGCCAGGGGCGTCACCGGGAGGCCGGTGCCGACCGCTGTGTGCGTGTCGGCCCCGGTGCCCGGGGAGTCCGAGCGTTCCCGGACGGCTTCGGCGATGCGCTGGTCGAGGAGGTCGGCGACGTCGCGCGGTAGCTCTGGGACGGGTACGGCCGCCAGCACACGGGAGACCCCCGAGAGTTGTTCCAGGGTCTGGGCACAGGTGGCGCAGGTTTCGGTGTGGGCGGTGACGGTGCGTTCCTCGTCGGTTTCCAGCAGACCTTCGGCGAGGAAGGCGAGTGCCTCCGCGTCAGGGTGAGACGTCACGATGGGTTGGCACCTCCTCTCCCTGATGTGACGTCCGGGGCTGACACAGGGTTCCTGAGATGGGCGAGCGAGGGGAGAAGTTTCGCGCGACCTCGCGCACATCTGCTCTTCACCGTTCCCGGGGCCACCTCCAGGATGCCTGCGGCCTCCTCGACACGGTAGCCGAGCATGTCCACGAGGGTCAGAGCCATGCGCTGTTCCAGGGGGAGCGTGTCGAGCGCGGCCTCGACGTCGAGGCGTGATTCGGTCCGCGAGGCGTGGTCGGGTGCCCCGCCCATCCGGCCGAGCCGCTCGTTGGACATCACGTCCAGTGTCTCGTCCTCGGTGGGGGTGGCCGGGCGGACCTTGCGGCGGCGCAGGCGGTCGTGGCAGGCGTTGACCACGATCCTGTGCAGCCAGGTGCTCACCTGGGCCTCGCCCCGGAAGCGGTCGGCCGCGCGGAAGGCGGACAGGAAGGCGTCCTGGAGGGCGTCGGAGGCCTCTTCCGGGTCGCCCATCATCCGGACGGAGACAGCCCACAGGCGCTCACGGTGACGGGTCACCAGGACCCCGAAGGCCTGGTCGTCGCCCTGAGCGTGTCTGGTCAACAGCTCCCCGTCGGGAAGCTCCTGGACCGCGTCCATCAGCTCCGATCCGTTGCTCGCTATCCGGCGCCCAGAATCTCGATCTCGGTGAGTGCCGCGCGGTACTTGTCCCCGTCCATGGGGGGCTGGGTGAACCAGACGAGGACGTACCGGCCGGCGGCCCCGCCCTCGATCGTAACGGTGTTGCCCGGGCCGCTGGCGGTCGCCTCCGCGGCAACGGGCAGGGCGGCGTCCAGGCTCGCCTGGTCGGTGACGGAGGCCGGGTCCTCACCCACGCGGATCTGGACGGGGTAGTCGTTGGAGGGCATGCTCAGGACCACTTCGTGGACCTCCTGGCTGGAGCCGAGATCGACGATCAGGCCGACACCGGGCTTGCCGAGGTCCGCCAGGGGGTCGTCGTAGCCCTCGGAGTTCCACGGCTCGCCCGAGTCCTCGCCGTCGATGGCGCGCACGGCGTTGTCCCCGTGCTCGGACCCGTCGCCGAACGGGTCGAAGCCGTCGGCGCCCACGGGCGTGAGTGCTTGCAGCTCCGGGCCGTCGGAGGCCTCGGGGCTCTGTTCCGTGTCCGGCTGGTCGCCGCCGCCGGGACGCATCTCGGTACCGATGATCCACGCGCCGACGACCACCACGAGGAAGACGGCCGCGGCGACCACACCGGTGATGATCTTTCTCAGGGGGTCCTGTGGCCGCTCGGAGCGTGCCTGGGCACGCGCCGGGGGGCGGCGCTCCGAGGCACGGGGGCCGGAAGCGGACCTGCCGGAGCGGCGGGGGCCGGATTCGAGCTCCCCGGTGCGCCGGGAGGTACCGGGTTCGGGTTCGGGGATGGCCTCGGTGGGGGTGGCGGGCAACGGGATGAACCGCGGCACGTCGGCCATCGCGGCGGAGAACTCCGCGGGCGAGGCGATCGGCGGTCCGGGGACCAGGTGCCCGGCCAGGTAGGGCATCGCTGCGCGTGTGGTGATGGACGCCAGGGGCTCGGTGGCGTTGGGGGTGATCTGCTCGGGCTGGTAGGGGCCTCCGGGGCCCTCGGGGGCGGCGGGCAGTCCGTCGCGGGCGCCGCCCGGCCAGTACCCGGTGAGGGCGGCGTAGAGGAGGTTTCCCAGGCCTTGGGCGTCGGCTGCGGCGGGGTTGGCCGCCTGTGCGCCCACCAGGGCGGCGTCCACACCGATGCCGGTGACCTTGACCGCGCCGCCGCTGCTCCACATGAGTTTGCCGGGGCTCAGGCACAGGTGGTAGAGGCCGCCGGCGTGGGCGGCGGCGATGGCCTCGGCGGCCTCGGCCACCAGGCCGGCCGCGCGTTCGGGTTCGAGGGGGCCCTGGGCGATGAGGTCGGCGAGAGAGGAGCCGATGACCCACTCCTCCACGACGTAGGGGAGGGGTGCGGTGTCGTCGGCGTCGAAGACCTGGGTGACGCGGGCGTCCGGGATCCGGCTGGTGGCCCGGGCGGCCCGGACGACCTCCGAGGCGCGGGGGAAGCCCGGCTGGAAGGTCCACACGCCGACGGGGCGCGCGAGTGTCTCGTCGGTGGCCTTCCAACGGGTGGCCCCGCTGGTCTCGCTCACCACGTGGTCGAGACGGTAGCGGTCGGCCAGCTTCGCCCCGGGTTCGATCATGTAGGTGCTCATGATGGGAGTGACGGGAGCCAGTGCCGAGGGTTCACGTCCGTGTCCCCTCCGCTGCGGCGGGCGCGGCGGATCGCGGGGGAGAGGTGCCGTGAGGGGGTGTCGGCCCTGTGTGCTGTCCCCAGCCTCCCTTCGGGCAGCTCGGATGAGAGTTCAATGGAGCAGTGCCTGTCCATGCTAGGACGCTTGAACAGCAACTTTGGAGGAGATGAGGTCACTGTTCACTTTCTCTTCCATACAGGTGATCGCCGACCCAAGGTCATCCGTTCGCGGTGATCAGCGGCGTCGCAGTCGAGTGGCGATCATATCGAGCATAGATGTGACTTCTGTCACGTTAAGGATTCTTGATGTGAGGACGAACAGTACGCCACCGCCCACACCCCCGGCCGCCACCGAGGCGAGGGTCGGCCACACGTCACCGGGGAGCCCGGAGAAGGCGTGGATCATGGCCCACCCGAACAGCGCCGAGGGCAGGGAGGCCAGGAACAGCCTGGACAGGGCCCGTGCCGTGCGGCGCCCGTCCAGGCCGTTGAGTCGCCGGTGCAGCAGCCACCACATGATGACCGAGCCGACGATGTAGTAGAGGCCGTAGGGCACCGGCAGCCACACCACGACGTCCTGCGGCGGCAGCAGGAACAGCAGGGCCACCGCCGTCACCGCGTGGACGAGTTCCGAGGGGATCGCCACCAGGGCCGGGGTGCGGGTGTCGCCCAGGGCGTAGAACACGCGCATCTGGAGCTGGAACAGCGTGAAGGGGACCAGCATCACCACGAACACCATGAGAATGCGCCCGATGGCCTGTGCGTCGGCGGTGCTCGTACTGCCCTGTGCGTAGATCATCACGCAGAACGGGACGGCGAAGACGAACATCGCCACCGAGATGGGGACGATCAGTACCGACGACAGCCGGAAGCCCCGGGAGAAGTCCGACCGCACCTGGTCCTTGCGCCCCGCCGCCACGTGCGCGCTCATGCGGGGCAGCAGCGCCGTGATCACCGACACGGCGATGATCGCGTACGGCAGCTGGAACAGCATCGACGCGAACTTGTAGGCGGCGATGCCCGAGCCCGTCTCGAAGCCGAGCCCGGCCGCCGCCGCGCCCGCCCGGGTGGCCACGTTGGTGGAGACCAGGGCACCGGCCTGGGCCACGACGATGTAGAGCATCATCCACGTGGCGGCACCGGTGGCCTCGCCCAGCCCCGCACCCCGCAGGTCCAGACGCGGACGCCAGCGGAATCCCGCCGCGGCCAGAGCCCAGAGCAGTACCACGGCCTGCACGACCTGCCCCAGGGCGGTGCCCAGCCCCAGAAGCATGAGCATCCCCGGCTCGGCGAGCAGGTCCTCGGGGGCGGGGTCGGCGGCGGTGAGGGACAGGAACCACCCGCAGACCGCGATGATGACGAGGTTGTTGAGCACCGGGGCCCACATCGGGGCGCCGAACCGGTTGCGGGCGTTGAGCATCGCGCTCGCGATCCCGCTCGCCCCGATGAAGAAGATCTGGAGCACCAGGTAGCGGGCGAGGATGACCGACACCTCGAACTGGGCGCCCTCGAACCCTCCCGCGTAGATCCGGATGAACCACTCGGCGAGCAGGACAGACAGGACCGTGATCGCCAGGAGGGCGGCCAGCATGAGGGTGAACAGGCGCTGCTCGGTCCGCTCGCCGCCGTCGGCGTCCCGTTTGCGCCGCTTCACCAGGAAGGGCACGAACACACTGGACAGCAGTCCGCCGATGAGCAGGTCGTAGACCATGTACGGGACCATGCCCGCGGTCTGGTAGGCGTCGCCCAGCAACTGGGTGCCGATGGCCGCGGCGATGAGGACCGTGCGGACGAACCCCGTCGCGCGGGAGACCACCGTGCCCAGCGCCATGACTGCGCTGGACTTGGCGATGTTGCCCGGCGCGGTGTGGGAGGTGCCGCCGATCTCGTCGCCGTCCTCCAGACCCGCGCGGTCGGCGGTTCCCGCGTCGCCGATGTCGCTAGGGTCCCGGACCGTCGTCAGCCCGGTCTCGGGGACGGTGTCCGGTTCGGACCGCTCCAGGCGGTCGAGCACGTCGTCCGGCATGACCAGCGTGTGCCGGGTCCGGCCGTCGCGCCGCCTGCCCCTCGGCTCGGAGCCGGGGGGCCGTTCTCTCTCGTCCTCGTCATGGGTGGACACGGTCGGGCCGTCCTTGTCTCGGGGGGGGGCGGGGCATCCTTCGAACGCGGTGCCGCACCGCAGGGGGTCGGTTCGGGCGCCCATGGGGCCGGCGGCTCTCCGTCGGGGCGGTGGCGGTTACCGGCGCAGACGGCCGCGGATGAGTTCCACCGCCGCGGTCAGCTCCGGAACGCGCAGCAGCCTGGCCGTCGCCAGGTACAGCAGCACGCCCAGGAGGCACCCGGCGGCCGGGGCACCGATGTAGGTGAGCAGGCCCGGGCCGACGTAGGAGTCGAAGAGCCGGAGCACCCCGAACCCGGCCGCGACGCTGGGGACGACGGCCGCGTGCAGGCGCAGCAGGGCGCCGAGGGCGTGCTTGCCGTCGAGTCCGCCCAGGCGGCGGCTGAGCACGTTCCCGGCGATGGTCAGGCCGGACAGGAAGGAGACCATGAAGCCGGCGGCCACGCCGACGACCACCTTCTCCGGCGGCAGCAGCAGGTAGGAGACGGCGGCCAGCGCTCCGTGCACGGCCAGGTTGGCGATGGCGATCAGTGCCACGGTGCGGGTGTCACCCAGCGCGAAGAAGACCCGCAGCATGAGCTGGAAGACGGTGAAGGGCACCAGGCCCAGTGCCATGACCGCGAGGATCTGGCCGATGTTGGCGGCGTCGGGCTCCGAGATCGAGCCGCGGGCGAAGGCCAGGATGGACAGCGGTTCGGCGAACAGCGCGACCGCGAACGCCGTCGGCACCAGGATGAAGGCGGAGACCCGCAGCGTGCGAGAGAACCCGGCGCGCACCGCCGCCCAGTTCCGGTCCTCGGCGTCCGCGCTCATCCGGGGCAGCAGGACGGTGATCAGCGAGACCGCGATGATGGCGTACGGCAGCTGGAAGAGCTGGTAGGAGAGGTTGTAGGCGGTGATACCGGCACCGACGTCGTGCCCGGCCTCCAGGGCGGCGACGTTGGCGGCGTTGGCGATGTTGGTGGTGATCCACAGCCCGGCCTGGGTGAGGAGCGTGTAGAGCATCATCCACCCGGCGGTGCGCACCGCCTCGCCCAGCCCGCTGCCGCGCAGGTCCATGCGGGGGCGCCACCGGTAGCCGGAGCGGCGCAGCGCCACGAACAGCACCAGGGCCTGGAGTGCCATGCCCGCGGTGGTGCCCGCGCCCAGCAGCGTCAGGTAGGCGTGGTCCACGGGCGGTTCCCGCCCCGGGCCGGCCGTCCACAGGAACATCCCGGCCACCGCCATGATGACCAGGTTGTTGAGCACGGGAGCCCACACCGGTGCGCCGAACCGGTTGCGGGTGTTGAGCATGGCGCTGAGCAGCCCGCTCATGCCGATGAAGAAGATCTGGACCAGCAGGTACCGGGCGAGGAAGACCGAGTCGTCGAACTGCGCGTCGGTGAACCGGGAGCCGTACATCCAGATGAGGAGTTCGGCCGCCGCGACCGCGACCACGGTCAGCAGGCCCAGCGCCACCAGGGTGGTGGTGAAGAGCCGGTCCTCGGTGGCCTTGCCTCCGTCGGCGTCGCGTTTGCGGCGCTTGACCAGGAACGGCACGATGACGCTCGCCATCAGGCCGCCGATGAGCAGGTCGTTGAGGATGAACGGGATCGTGTGTGCCGTGTGGTAGGCGTCACCGAGCAGGTGGGTGCCGATCGCCGCGCCCAGGACGATGGTTCGCGCGAACCCCGTCAGGCGGGAGGCCATGGTGCCCACGGCCATGACCATGCTCGACCGCATCATCCCGCCGCCGGAACCCCCACCCGGGTCGGAGGGGCCGCCGGAGCCGTGCCCCGGTCCGCCGTCGCCGGAGCCGCCGTCGTCAGGCACCGGCGGCCCCTCCTCGAACGCCGCGGCGGCACCGCCGTCCGGCGCGCTCTCCACGGAGCCCTGCGGGTTCTGGGAAGCACGGCGGCGGTGGCGTCCGCGGCCGTGAGGGGAGTCGGTGACCACCGTGGATCAGGATTCCTTTCGTCGGGGCCCCGGAGCGGTCTCCCCCTCCGGGCCCTCGTCCGTGTCGGGCGTGGAGTTCGTCTCCGGCGACGTCTCCTCGGTCGTGTCGGGTCCGGCCGTCCCGGGTGCGTCCCCGGTGTCGGCCGGACCGTCGTCCCGTGCGCGCTTGGCCCGGTCGCGCGTCCACTTGCGCAGTGCGCGGGGCGCGAGCGCGATGACCAGGATCAGCGCGCCCACCGCGCTGATGGCCAGGGCCTGAGTGCCCAGCCCCGTGGCGTTGACCGGGATCACCGTGTCCTGTGTGGTGATCGGCTCGCCCGCGGCGTTCTGGAGGCTGGCGTGCAGTTCCGTGCGGCCGTTGATCCGGGCGGAGAGCGGGACGTAGACCGTGGTCTTGGCCCCGGGGGCGATCTCGAAGTCCTGTGTGTACTCGCCGACGCTCAGCCGTTCGGAGTTCTCCGAGTACAGCGACAGGTGGATGTGGACGGCCTCGTCCTCCAGGTCGTTGGCGACGAGGATGCCGGTGGTACCCGTGCTGCTGGCCAGCGTGACCGGTTCTCCGGAGATGATGCGCACGTCGTCGATGTCGCTCTCCACAGTGTCGGAGAGCAGTGACCTGGTCACCCCCGCGAGGGTTTCCCGGTCGCGCCAGTGCACCGACTCCAGGCGCAGGATCGCCGGGCGGAACGGGTCGCTGCCGCCGACGAGGACGCTGTTGAACAGGCGCACGTCGCGGATGACGTCGCTCACCTGGCTCAGGTAGGTGGAGGTGAGCTCCTCGGAGTAGGTGCCCTCTGGGTAGGTGAGGGCCCGCCGGGTGGTCTCACGCTCCTCGGCGGGGGCCGGCTCGACGGAGTCGAGCGGTTCCGCCTCCAGCCAGGGCAGGGACAGGGTGGCCGACAGCACCCCTTCCGCCATGTCGGTGCCGGGGTCCCAGACGGCGCCGGGGTAGGCGACGACGACGCGCTCCTCGGCGGCGTTCTCCCCGGCGATCATCGCGGTCTCGGCCGCGAAGCGCTGGAGGGCGAGCACGGCCTCCCCCGGTTCGCGCGAGGGCATGGCCAGCACCTCGGCCAGCCCCGCGTCGGCCACCAGGGCGTAGGGCTCCTCCTCGGGGCCGCCCTCGACCGGGTCCAGCGGCGCCTGCGCGGTGGGTGTGGACGACAGCCAGGAGGCAGTGGGCTTGGCCGACTCCGACAGCAGGAACCGGTGGGCCCCGCTCGTGGCGAGGAACTCGTACACGTCCTGGTCCATGAGGCCGTTCGCCGGGAGCGCGAACGAGCCGTCCGCCGCCTTGTCCAGCGCGCGCGGGACCGCCTCCCGTCCGACCGCGACCGAGGCGCGGGCGCTGCCGCCCATGTCGTTGCGCAGCAGAGCGGCCAGGTCGGGGGAGGCGTAGGGGGTGGCCACCACCGTGTCGGAGGCCAGCGCCTCCCGTGCCTCGCGCAGCCACACCTGGGCGGCCGTGTCGGGGGGCGATTCCTCCCGTCCGGGGTCGGCGCCCTCCGAGAGCGCGAGGGGGTCGCTCAGCACGTCGTGGCTTCCGCTCGCCAGACGCACGATGTCGTCGAGCGTGGCGGGGTCGACCGCCCAGGTGACCGGGACTTCCTTGGGCTCGTCCGATTCCTCCGCCCCGGCGTCTGCCTCCCCGGTCTCCTCGGCCCCGCCGTCGGCGGCGTCGGTCTCCGTTCCCTCCGGCCCGGTCCCCTCGGGTGAGGGCGTGGACTCCGCGGGTTGCGCGGTGGCGGTGTCGGAGGCCTCACCGGGTTCCTCGTCGAGGCCGAGGAGCTCCACCAGGTCTTCGTCGCCGGGGTCGAAGGAGAGCGGTGACTGAGCCCCCGCCGCGAGCAGGCGGCCGAGTCGCCCGTCGGCGGCCACGGAAGCGGACAGGTCGCCGGTGAGGAAGGTGTCGTCGTCGGCGCGGTGGGGCCCGTCCATGAGCGGCCACACCCACGCGATGTCCACGGAGGGGACGTCCTCGTCGTCGCCCGCGTAGGGCAGGAAGGTGTACTGGGCGCCCAGCCTGTCCCCGTTTCCGTCCACGGCCTCGACCACCAGCGGGTACACGCCGAAGCCGGACAGGTCCAGGTCCTCGACGGGGACACGGATCTCGTACCCCTCGGAGGCGTCCGGTGCGAGGACCTCGGCCACCGGTTCCTCGGGTCCGGGCGCGTCGGGCTGCCAGCCGGTGCCGGAGGCGAAGTCGGAGAGCTCGTCGCGGTTGCGGAACGAGTGCCGCGAGTAGCGCATACGGACGGTGACATCGTCGGCGTTCTCCGGCATGGTGTTGGTCACCGTTCCGGAGATCTCCAGCGTGCTGCCCTCGTCGAGTGCGTCCGGAGTGAGCCGCTCGACGACGAGCGGCTCGACGGAGTCGCCCTCTGCGGGGTCGGCGGCCACGGGTGGGAGCGTGGCCGGTATCGGCAGCAGCCCTGCGGTCATGGCCATGACCGCGGCCGCGGAGGCAAATCGACGCAACGCTTGACCGGTCTCCTGGTTCGGGTCCGGGTGGCCACCGGAGGAGCGGGGGCGGATGGGGCCAGAGCGCCCGCACGGCGCACACGACGGAACGGGTGGACGCGAGATGGGCTGTACGTCCCACGACTCCACTCGAAGATACCTTCTCCACCGGTTCACGCGGTGTGCCGACGGTCCTCGCTGAGTACGCGGTACGGCGGTGCGCCCGTGAAAGATCGCCTAACCTGCGTGGTGTGCCGAACACAGAGTTTCCGAGTGAGAACACCACCGCAGAGCGCCCGAAGCACGTCCCGCGGGACCCGCTGACCGGGGTGCAACGGGCGGCGGTCACCGCGTTGGTCGACTCCGCCCAGCCCGTCTCGGGTCAGCTCGGTGACCTTTTCTCCTCCCATGGCCGGCAACTCGCCCTCGTGGGTGGCCCGGTCCGCGACGCGCTCTTGGGCCGGGAGTCCGCCGACATCGACCTGACCACCGACGCCGTGCCGCAGCGGGTCCTGGAGATCGTCGACGGCTGGGCCGACTCGGTGTGGACGGTGGGCATCGACTTCGGCACCGTGGGCCTGCGCAAGCGGGGCCTGCAGCTGGAGGTCACCACCTACCGCAGCGAGTCCTACTCGCCCAAGTCCCGTAAGCCCGAGGTTGCCTACGGCACCGATATCGAGGACGACCTGCTGCGCCGGGACTTCACCGTCAACGCGATGGCCGTACGGCTGCCCCAGGTGGAGTTCATCGACCCGTTCGGCGGGCTGGCCGATCTCAAGGCCAAGGTGCTGCGGACCCCCGGCCGCCCCGAGGACTCCTTCGACGACGATCCGCTGCGCATCATGCGGGCCGTCCGCTTCGCCGCGCAGTTGGGCTTCGCGCTGGCACCCGAGGTGGCCGAGGCGGCCCGGAACATGGCGGACCGGCTCGCCATCGTCTCCGCCGAGCGGATCAGGGACGAGCTCACCAAGCTCATGCTCAGCCCGAACCCGCGTCGCGGCATCGAGCTGATGGTCGAACTGGGGATCGCCGGCCACGTCCTGCCTGAGGTTCCCAGGATGCAGTTGGAGATCGACGAGCACCACCGGCACAAGGATGTCTACGAGCACTCCCTCACCGTCCTTGACCAGGCCGTCGACCTGGAGCGCGAGCGCGGGCACGGGCCCGACCTGGTGCTGCGTCTGGCCGCCCTGCTGCACGACATCGGCAAGCCCAAGACGCGGGCCTTCGAGTCTGGAAACCGGGTGACCTTCCACCATCACGAGGTCGTGGGCGCGTCCATGACGCGCAAGCGCCTGGCCGCGCTGCGGTTTCCCAAGGACGTGGTCTCCGACGTCGCCACGCTCGTCTCCCTGCACCTGCGCTTTCACGGCTACGGCAAGGGGGAGTGGACCGACTCCGCCGTGCGCCGGTACGCGCGTGACGCCGGGGACCTGCTGGAGTGGCTGCACATCCTCACCCGCGCCGACTGCACCACCCGCAATCGCCGCAAGGCCGCGGCCCTGGCGCGCTCCTACGACGACATCGAGCGCCGGATCGCCGAGCTCGCCGAGCAGGAGGAGCTCGACCGCATCCGTCCGGACCTGGACGGCAACGAGATCCAGGAGGTCCTGGCCGTCAAGCCGGGACCCGTCGTCGGCAAGGCCTACCGCTTCCTGCTGGAACTGCGCCTGGAGAACGGCCCGATGTCCAAGGAGGAGGCGACCGCCGCCCTGCGCGAGTGGGCCGCCGAACACCTGTAGCGCGGAACCGTTCGGGGCCGTGGGGGGAGGCGGCCACGTGGGAGGCGGGATGATGCTCCTCGGTATCGATGGGTTGCGTGGCGGTCTGAGCCGACACCTCGGCAAGGTCCGTGAAGGGCACGCCATCACGGTCGCCGACCACGGGGGCGCCGTCGCGAGGGTGGTGCCGGTGGGGAGCACGGAGCACGGGCCAGCTCATCCCGGAAGGGCAGGTCGCGCCTGCCCAGCGTGCGCAGAGCCCCGCACCGCCGCGCATCGAGGCCGACGGCACGGTCCGCGGCCTTCTGGGGGATCCGCACAGACGACCCTCTGATTCGGTGGCGGCGGGGCGGTCCGTCAGGCGGCGCGCTCCGGGGCCTCCTCGGGGGAGGCCGTCCACCGGGCCCGGGCCGCCCACGCCAGGGACATCAGCAGGAAGGCCGTCGCCGCCCCCGCGACCACCGGGACACTCACGCCCGACGGCGGCACCAGGGCCGCGGCGAGCGCGGCGCCCAGCACGAACGTGGCGTTGAACAGCATGTCGTAGACGGAGAACACCCGTCCCCGGAAGGCGTCGTCGACGTGGCGCTGCACCAGGGTGTCGACGGTGACCTTCACCCCCTGGGAGACCAGGCCCAGGACGAACGCGGCCACAGGGAACAGCACGGGGGAGAACGGCGTTCCGCACACCGCCAGCACCATCGCCGCGACGCCCAGCAGCAGGGAGATCCACGCGCTCGGGCTCATGCGGGCCGTCGCCCACGGGGTGGCCACCGCGCCCAGGAAGAAGCCGACCCCGGACAGTCCCGTCACCACGGAGAAGCCCGCGAACCCGGCGACGCCGCCCCCGGTGAACGTGTTGTTGTACAGCAGCAGCGTCATCAGGGTGACCAGGCCGAACAGGACGCGGTGCCCGCCGATGGTGAGGAGCCCGTCCCGGGCGGCGGGCCGGGCCCGTATGTGGCGCACGCCCGCGACCATGCCGCGGAGCACGCCGTCCACGGCCTCCCGGACGGCCTCGGGCTCGCGCTCCAAGTGTGGTCCCAGCTCTCGGCGGCCCAGGGTGAGCGACACGCTGGCGGCACCGGCGAAGCCCAGCGCCGCGACGAACAGGATCAGCCCCGTCCCCAGGGCCGCGTCGCCGCCGACCAGGCCGATCACCGCACCCGTCCCCGCGCCGAGGAAGCTCGCGACCGTCCCGCTCGTGGGGGTGACCGCGTTGGCCATCATCAGCTTGTTCCGGGGCACCACGTAGGGCAGGGCCGCGGAGAGCGCGGACAGGAAGAAGCGGTTGACACTCATCACCAGCAGCGCGGCGACGAAGAACGAGGTCCCCGCGTCGCTGCCCACCAGCACGGCCGTCAGCACCCCGAGGGCCGCCTTGGCCACCGAGGACAGCAGCAGGACCTGGCGCCGCGGCCAGCGGTCGATCAGAACGCCGGCGAAGGGCGCCACGACGGAGAAGGGCAGCAGCAGGACGGCGAACGCCGCCGCGACCGCACCCGCGCTCGTGTGCTGCTCGGGGCTGAAGAAGACGAAGCCCGCCAGACCGGCCTGGTAGACCCCGTCGGAGAACTGCGAGGCCAGACGGGTACCGAACAGTCGGCGGAACCTCGGTCCCCGGAGGACCACGCGCAGATCACCAAAGAAGGACACAACGCCAGAGTAGGCCCGTTACCCGCCCGCGCGGCCCGGGGGCGCGGCCCCCCCGGGCGCGGACGCCGACGCTATTCGGTGTCGCCCGCGATGAAGCGCTCCACCTGGTCGTGGGCCTCGCTGTCGCTGTACTGGACGGGCGGGGACTTCATGAAGTAGGAGGAGGGCTCTAGGATCGGGCCGCCGATCCCGCGGTCCTTGGCGATCTTCGCGGCGCGCACCGCGTCGATGATGATGCCCGCGGAGTTGGGGGAGTCCCACACCTCCAGCTTGTACTCCAGGTTGAGCGGCACGTCGCCGAACGCGCGGCCCTCCAAGCGGATGTAGGCCCACTTGCGGTCGTCGAGCCACGGTACGTGGTCGGACGGGCCGATGTGGACGGAGCCCGCCTTCAGCTCGTGGGGGATCTGGGAGGTGACGGACTGCGTCTTGGAGACCTTCTTGGACTCCAGGCGCTCGCGCTCCAACATGTTCTTGAAGTCCATGTTGCCGCCGAAGTTGAGTTGGTAGGTCCGGTCGACGATGACACCGCGATCCTCGAACAGTTTGGACAGGACGCGGTGGGTGATGGTGGCGCCGATCTGCGACTTGATGTCGTCACCGACGATCGGCACACCCGCGTCGGTGAACTTCTGTGCCCACTCGGGGTCGGAGGCGATGAACACCGGCAGCGCGTTGACGAAGGCCACACCCGCGTCGATCGCGCACTGGGCGTAGAACTTGTCGGCCTTCTCAGAGCCCACCGGCAGGTAGGACACCAGGACGTCGGCCCTGCTGGCCTTGAGCGCCGCGACCACGTCCACGGCGTCCTCGGGGGACTCCTGGACCATTTCGCGGTAGTACTTGCCCAGACCGTCGTAGGTCGGCCCGCGCAGGACGGACACGCCGGTCAACGGGACATCGCAGATCTTGACGGTGTTGTTCTCGCTCGCCGTGATGGCGTCGGCCAGGTCGTGCCCGACCTTCTTCGCGTCCACGTCGAAGGCCGCGACGAACTCGATATCGCGCACGTGGTACGGGCCGAACCGGACGTGCATGAGGCCGGGCACCCGGGACTCCGGGTCGGCGTCCTTGTAGTAGTGCACGCCCTGAACGAGTGAGGCGGCGCAATTGCCGACGCCCACGACGGCTACACGTACCGAACCCATTGGTCCTTGCTCCTTCTTCTCCGCGAACATGGATCCCACAGCGCACGACGGCGGGACCTCCCCGGCCGCGGCCCGGGTGCCTCGCCCCGCGTTCGTTATCCGTATGTGGTCAGCAGCACACGCGGCGGTTCTGTTCCCGACCGCAGCTCACAGTCCCGGGGGGAACATGCCTGTCTGGCTGGTTTATCAACCAATGACTCTATCCCCGCACTTCAGCGGAACGGCATGTCGCCGGTCGGGAGGCGGGTCGGGGGAGCGGGTGGCGGCGGGAACCGCCCCCCTGCGCGGGGGCTGAGTAAATTTCGTGGGAGTGCACAGAGTCCAATGTCACAGGGTTCTCGAACTGGGGCGATACCGGCTTCCCCTGTGCCGCCGGAGGAGCCGGACGCGTGCCCGGCTCGTGTACGGAAAGCTCTGATGTGCCCCTTCGGTGTGTTCCACATGTGGTGTGTCCATGTGTTCGGTCACACGCGTTACCCTCACTCGTGGGTTGTGCTATACGGTTCCCGCGCTCTACCGTGACCTGTGATTTGCGTGAGCGGTCGGTGGAACCCCCGAAGGGCCGCCCTGCCACGGTGGTGACCGCGCCACGGTGGGGCAGGGGCGTCGGGCCGCGCTCCCGCAGGCCAACGATCAGGAGGAAGTAGCGGCCAACGTCTTCGCGACCCAGCGAGAACCGGCGTCCGGGTTCGGGCGTCTTGTCTGCAAGCCTTCAACGAACAGGTGTATCGGTCCGGTCGGTCCCCTCCGTCCTCCCACCGGTCACCGCGGACGGGTCGCGGATCACCGATCCCCCAGGGGGAGCAACCCCCGTTTCCACCACGGAATCGTCAGGCCGACCGGCCGTGAGAGGCAATCGAGGACCACGTGAGTACCGAACGACGACGGAATGCCGGCGGCGGCCGTCGCAGGGCCCAGGGCCCGGGCGACGGCCCCCGCGGCGGTGGACGACGCAGAGCGGACGGCCCCCCTTCGGGTCAGCGTCGGCGCCCGGAGAGCGAGGGCGGTTTCTTCGGCGGTCCCCCAGAGGAGTTCCGCAGACAGCCTCGGCCCCAGGACGACCGCGGCCCCCTGCGCCCCGAGGGCGGCAGGCGGGCCGAGGGCCCGCCCCCGGGCCAGCGCCGCCGCCCCCCGGAGGACGGGGGCCGACCGCGCCGTCGCCCCGAGGACGCCCCGCGCCGTCGCCCCGACGACATGCAGCGCCGCCGCCCGGAGAGCGCCGCCGCTGCGGGCGGCCGCCGCCGTGCCGACGGTCCCCGTGACCCCCGGGACCCGCGTGGGCGTGATCCCCGCGATCCCAGAGACCCCCGTGACCCGTACGGGCGGGGTCCGCGTGATCCCAGAGACCCCAGGGGACGCGACCCCCGCGACCCCCGCGGACGGGAGTACGCCGCGCGCGTCGAGGGCCGCCGCGGCCCCGGACGCGGTGCGGGTGGCGGTGGTGGCGGCGGGTACGGTCCCGACCCCGGCGAGGACGACTGGGACGACCGGCCCTGGTGGCAGCGGTTCCTGTCCAAGGCGTGGAAGCCCGCCCTGGCCGTCTGCGGCCTGATGATCATCGGCGGCGTGGCCGCGTTCGCGATCCTGTACGCGATGGCGCCGGACCCGAACGAACTCGACGACCGGGCCGAACAGCAGGCCTCCGCCTCCCAGATCCTCTGGGAGGGCGGGGACGTCGCGATGACCACCGGTGAGGTCCAGCGCATCGAGGTCACCCGGGAGGAGATCCCGCAGTCGGTGGTCAACGGGGTGCTCGCTGCCGAGCAGCGCACCTTCTACGAGGACCCGGGCATCAACGTCGTGGGTATCGGGCGGGCGGTCCTCTCCGGCGGCCAGTCCGGCGGCGGTTCCACCATCACCCAGCAGATGGCCCGCAACTACTACGGCGACCTCAACAACGAGAACCGCTACATCCGCAAGGTCCAGGAGATCTTCATCTCCATCAAGCTCGGCCAGCAGATGGAGCACGACGAGATCCTCACCCGGTACCTCAACACGATCTACTTCGGCCGGGGCGCCTCGGGCATCGAGATGGCCGCCCAGCGCTACTTCGACAAGTCGGTGGACGAGCTCAACGATGAGGAGGGCGCGTTCCTAGGCATGATCATCCAGTTGCCCAGCACGTTCGAGAACCCCACCGAGAACGACGAGTGGACCCAGAACTACCTGGTCGAGCGGTGGGCGTACATGCGGGAGCAGTTGGCCCTGATGCATGAGGAGACCGGCGGGGAGCGCGGGCTGCCCGAGGCCGAGGCCGATGCGCTGGAGATCCCCGAGCGCATCCCCTACCAGATCGGTGAGGAGGCGGAGAGCGACCCGTCCATCCCCTACATCCACCAGGCGATCATGGACGAGATCGCCGACCGCTACAACGGCTCCGACATCACCGCCGGGGACATCGCCACCCAGGGCTACCGGATCCAGACCTCGCTCAACCCGGACCTGATGGACGCTGCGGCGGAGGCCTTCGCCGCCCTTCCCGAGGGGCCGCCGGAGGACCTCATGCAGGGGCTGACCGCGGTCCGGCCCGGCACCGGAGAGATCGTCGCCTTCTACGGCGGGGCCAACTACACCGAGGAGACCAACCACTCGCTGATCCACCGCACGCAGGCCGGTTCGTCGTACAAGCCCTACGTGCTGGCCACGGCGCTCTCCCAGGGCATCGGTCTGCGGACCACGATCGACGGCTCCAACGCGCGCGAGTTCCCCGGTCTGGCCAGCCCGGTCAACAACGCGGGCAACGGCGACTACGGCGAGGTCAACCTCATCGAGGCGACCGCCAACTCCTACAACACCCCCTACGTGGACCTGGCCACACGGGTCGGCGAGGTGGCCGTCGACGACATGGCGGTGCGGCTCGGGGTGGGGCCGGAGCAGATCGAGACCTCCGCCCGCGGTCCGCTCATCGCGCTGGGCACCCACCTGGTGAGTTCGCTGGACCAGGCCACGGCCTATTCCACCTTCGCCAACCAGGGCGTCCACATGCCGGCGCACATGATCGTCGAACTGACCGACGCCGAGGGCGACGTGGTGCCGCCGGACGACGCGGACGAACTGGAGACCGGCACCGAGGTCATCAGCCCCGACATCGCGGCCGACGTCACCTACGCCCTCACCCAGGTGGTGGAGAACGGCGGTGGAAGCAGTGCCGCCCTGCCCGACCGCAGGGTGGCGGGCAAGACCGGTACCTCCTCGAACGCGGTCTCGGCCTGGTTCGTGGGGTACACCCCGCAGTTGACCACGGCCGTGGGAATCAGCCGCAGCAGCGGTGAACCGCTGGCCTTCGACACCCTGGGCAACGCCTCGGTCTTCGGTGGCTCCACCTCCGCGCTCGTGTGGAAGGAGTTCATGGCCCGGGCCATGGAGGGCCAGGAGGTCCTGGACTTCCCGCCGCCCGCCTACACCGGTGAGGACCAGAAGTTCTACAGCCCGAGCCCGAGCGAGAGCCCGAGCGAGAGCCCCTCTGCGGACGACTGCGAGGGGGACCAGCGGCCGGGGGACGGCAACGGCAACGGCAACGGCAACGGCAACGATCGGGACTGCCCTGACGACGAGGAGACCCCCGAGTGCGAGATGCCCCAGGACTGGAACAACCCCGACTGTGAGGGCGAGTTCGGCCAGGAGGTGTGCGACGAGTACGGCTGGGTCGAGTGGTGCCAGAACGAGGACCCGTCCGAGCAGCCGACCGACGAGGACTGCGGCGGACTCTTCCAGCCCCAGTGCCCGGACCCGTCGACGGATCCGACGGACCCCACGACGAGTCCCAGTGACGGCACAGGGCAGCCGGGACGGTCGCAGAACAACGCCAGCGTGGTGCTTCTGCGGGAGGACTGACCCGGCAGGGTGAGCCTGAGGGGGCCGGTACGCACCGGGGAGGTGCGTACCGGCCCCCTGGCGTCCGCTCCTCGTCCACAGACCAGCCGGCACGGTGCGCGGTTGCTGGTAATCTTGGCTTCCGTATGGCTCAGAGCCCGACCGGCACCCTGCGGGGGACGTCCCGGGCTCCTGCCCTCCTGCCATGGAGATTCCATGGCCGCAACAGTCCAGAGGAGGAACGTACGCCTATGCGTCGTTACGAAATCATGGTCATCCTCGACCCCAGCCTCGACGAGCGCACCGTGGCCCCGTCGCTGGAGAACTTCCTCGGTGTCGTCCGCAACGAGGGCGGCTCCGTCGAGAAGGTCGACATTTGGGGCAAGCGCCGTCTGGCCTACGACATCAACAAGAACTCCGAGGGCATCTACGCGGTCATCGACCTGTCCGCGCAGCCCGCCACGGTCAAGGAGCTGGACCGCCAGCTCGGCATCGCCGAGTCGGTCCTGCGCACCAAGGTCCTGCGGCCCGAGGCCCACTAGGCGCCCGCCGGAACCCCCGCCCCCTCCCACCGGTCGAGTGTCGGTACCGACACCGATGATCGGGGGAACAGGCGACCTGCGCCTGAACCGTCTATCTCGAACCGGAGCCGATCCATGGCAGGCGAAACCCAGATCACGATCGTCGGCAACCTCGTCGACGACCCTGAACTGCACTTCACCCAGAGCGGGGTCGCGGTCGCCAACTTCCGTGTGGCCTCCACGCCCCGTACCTTCGACCGGCAGGCAGGTGAGTGGAAGGACGGCGAGTCCATGTTCCTCACCTGCACCGTGTGGCGCCAGTACGCGGAGAACGTGGCCGAGAGCCTTCAGCGCGGCGCGCGCGTCGTCGTGCAGGGCCGACTGAAGCAGCGCTCGTTCGAGACCCGCGAGGGCGAGAAGCGCACCGTGTTCGAGGTCGACGTCGAAGAGGTCGGTCCGGCCCTGCGCTACGCCACCGCCAAGGTGGCCAAGACGCAGCGCCAGGGCGGCGGCTTCGGCGGCGGTGGCGGTTTCGGTGGCGGTCCGCAGGGGGGCGGACAGCCCCAGGGCGGCGGCTACGGGAACCAGGGCGGCGGCTTCGGCGGCCAGCAGGGCGGCCAGCGCAGCGGTCCCCCGGCCGACGACCCGTGGGCCAACAACAGCGGCGGCGGATTCGGTGGCGGCGGCGGAGGCTTCTCCGACGAGCCGCCGTTCTAAGCGGCCGCACCCGTACACGGCCACGGCGCCAGCCACGGCGCCGGGCCACCATTCCTGTGTCATAGACCATCCCCGGGGAGATCCCGGGGCTCTTGCGAAGGAGCACCACGATGGCGAAGCCGGCAGCGCGCAAGCCCAAGAAGAAGGTTTGCCTCTTCTGCCAGGAGAAGCAGTCCTACATCGACTACAAGGACACCACGCTTCTCCGCAAGTTCATCTCCGAGCGCGGCAAGATCCGCGCCCGCCGCGTCACGGGTAACTGCACCCAGCACCAGCGCGACGTCGCCACCGCGATCAAGAACGCGCGCGAGGTCGCCCTGCTGCCCTACACCAGCACCGCTCGCTAGCGGGGATTTGTCCGAGGGAGGTTTTTGTCGTGAAGCTGATCCTGACCCACGAGGTCAACGGTCTCGGAGCCCCCGGCGATGTCGTCGAGGTGAAGAACGGCTACGGCCGCAACTACCTGCTTCCCCGCGGGTTCGCCATCAGGTGGACGCGCGGCGGCCAGAAGCAGATCGACCTGATCCAGCGCGCCCGCAAGTCGCGTGACATCCGCAGCCTGGACGAGGCCCGCCAGGTCGCCGGTCAGATCGGCGCGCTCACCGTGCGCATGAAGCAGCGCGCGGGCGAGGGCGGCCGCCTGTTCGGTTCGGTCACGCCCGCGGACATCGCCGATGCCGTCAAGGTCTCCGGCGGTCCCGAGCTGGACAAGCGCCGGATCGAGATCAAGAGCCCGATCAAGTCTGTCGGTGCCTACAAGGTGCAGGTCCGCCTGCACCCCGAGGTCTCCGCGCAGATCAAGCTGGACATCACCGGGGCCTGAGGCCCGGCGTCCACCGGCCCCGTCCTTCCCTGGGCGGGGCCTTCGTGTGTTCGGGGCCCGTCTTCCGTAGCGTCTGTATGACACGCCCGGGCAGGACGCCTGATCGTTGATTACGCTATGTAATTTATCGTGTTCTCTGTGTCGGTATCGCATATAGCGGTACCCCGCACAGAGAGGACGACCAACGATGTCCGTGCGAAGAGGACCGAACCATCCGCCCCGAGTGGGGCGCAGGACGATGCTGCGCGGATCCGCACTGGCGGCCGGGGGGGCACTGCTCGGCGGAGCGGTGGGCGCGCTCACGATGGACGCGGCGTTCGCCGCGGGGGCGCCGAAGGTGTACTCAAGGTCGGACTGGCGGGCACGGTCCCCCAAGGTGGCCATCCAGGTCCTGGACCGGGCCCCGACCCACATCGTCGTGCACCACACGGCCACCTCGAACACCTCCGACACGTCGAAGTCGCACGCGGCGTCGCTGTCGCGTGCGATCCAGCGCCACCACATGGACACCAACGGCTGGTCCGACACCGGCCAGCAGCTCACGATCAGCCGCGGCGGCCACGTCATGGAGGGGCGGGACCGCTCGCTGGCGGCGATCCGGGAGGGCCGCCACGTGCTGGGGGCACACACCGCGAACCACAACAGTCACACCATCGGGATCGAGAACGAGGGCCTGTACACGTCCGAGGAGCCGCCGGAAGTGCTGTTCGATGCTCTGGCCGACACGTGTGCCTGGCTGTGCTCGGTCTACGGTCTGGATCCCTCGGAGGCGATCGTCGGGCACCGGGACTACAACGCCACGGCCTGTCCGGGGGACGAGCTGTACGCGATGCTGCCCCGGCTGCGCCGCAAGGTGCGGTACCGGCTGGACGGCGCGCTGATCAGGCTCAGCTACTTCGAGCGCCGTGTCGTGGTACCCGAGGAGCTGCCCGGCTATCCGCCCGTTCCCGAGCAGGAGCGCAGGGCGCTGTTCTACCACGGCCCGGCCTGGGGAAGTGGCGACGTGCCCTCCTGACGTTCGAGGACGCCGCGTCCCCGGAGCACCCGCTACTCCGGGGCCTTGCGCTGCCGTTTTCCCAGAGCGCCCCTGGGCCACACCCTGCCCCGCCGGACGGTGCGCGGGAGCACGGTCCACTCCTCTCGGGGTATGAGGAAGCGCCCGTGTCCGGGGTGCACAGAGCCGCGTGCCACCGGGAGGGTCGGCGGCCTCGACGCAGTTTGACGGGTTGCTGTAGCCGCTCTTGCGGAAAGCGGGTTCGGGGATGGAGCGGCGCATGGTGTCGTCTCCCTGGTCGGTGAGCATGCCGTGTGACCCCTGATCGCTCCGGAGCGCGGTCAGGAACCTCTGCCCCTCTCGGACACCGGGCACGTCCACGCGTTGCCCGAGTTCCGGCTACTGCCTGGCAGTGCCCTCGGGATGTGGGCTCACGTTCGGGACTGAGCGCACGGAAGCCCCCGGACAGGGGCTTCCGTGTACTCAGCCAGCTCATCCGGCGAAGGGTCTGGAGGACCGCTCCCCACTCTCCTCCAGGGAAAGCGAGGTGTCCGGCCTCCCCGTGCTGGGTGCCGCGAAGGAGCGTTTCGGTCCCCTCCGACAGCTCCACGCACGCGGCCTCGCCAGCGCTGCAACCGGACTTGTGGAATATGCGGGAGGAGTCCACGGTGACCCTCTTCTCGTCGGTGAGCATGCTCTTGACCAGGTCGATGCTGGCCCTCGTGAACAGGGTGCCGGCAGCGGCGTCACCCACCGCGAGTCGGTAGTCGGCCATCTGCGCGGGGAAACCCACGTAGGTGCCGCGGCCACGGGTTTCCAGGCAGACGGGGCCGGGGTCCGTTTCATCCTCGTAGTCAAGGAGCACGGTAGACCCGTGCATGCAGCCGTGTGGGCCCGCCCCGATCGGCAGGACCTGCAAAGTCACGGTGCCGACAGCCTCGGCGAGGTCCACCGAGTGGCGGAACCGGTCGTGTGCGAGTTCTGGTGTCACGGCCAAGCGGAGCAGGACGGCCGCGTCGAGGACGTAGCGGAATGCGGGAGCGCCGGATGGGGTGAGGAGCTTTTGACGCTCCATCCGGGCCACGACGATGCGCTCGATCCCCTCCTCCGTGCGTGCCAGGCAAGCACGGGCAGACGCGGCGGCGTCGGCCGGGGTTTGGAGCAGCCCGTGCACCACGATCGGGTGGAACGCCGAGATCCGGTGTGCTCGGGCCTCGAATCCGGCACCCTGACGAAGGAGGTGCCCAGTGTGCTGCCGGGAAACGACCACCGTGGCCCTGGGGGGCACTCGCCCCGAACCGGTGCCTCCGGTCCGGCCGTGTGCGCTTGTACGCCCGCGCACCGCCGCGCCCGCCCTGGCAGACCGGGCGGGCGCCGGGCGCACCGCCCGGTGCCCGTGGGCGCAGTCTCCCCGAACCCGTGGGCGCCCGGTGGGCACACGGCCCCCGGGCAGGGCGCCGCCGGTGCCCGGGGCACGGGCACACCGCCCACGGGTGGGGGCGGCGGTGTGCGCACCGAGGCACGTGCGCGCGCCTTGGACGAACTGATCACGGGTCGCTGGATCGTCTCCTTCGAAGCCGATGCCCAGGGGAAACACACCTACTTCGCGGTCCGCCCGGTGGGCTGGAGCGGCCTCGGCGACCCGTTCGAGCGGGTCGCCGAGGCCCGCGCACCCTCTGCGACACCCGCACCCTGCCCACCAAGGCCGCCCTGCGCACGTGGGCGGCGGAACACGGTGCGCGCGTCACACGGTGCGCGCGTCCGCTGGATGGGCGCCACCCGGGGCGTGGTCACCCGGGTGTGCGCCACGGCACCGGACGGGCGCCCGCACCCGGCGGTGTGGCGCTCCCCGCTCGAACCCCGACCGCCCGAGGGCGCCCGCCCAAGGGGTGCGCGCCCACCGGGAGGACCGCCCTGACCAGAGGCAGACGGGCGCGGCTGCGCACCGAGGAAGACGACCAGGACCGCCCGCTCACCGCCGAGGAGGAGCGCGCCGCGGCGCGTCAGGGCGGGGTGATCCGCCGCGAACTGGGGTGGGGGCCGTCCCCGGGCGCGGGGCCAGTGCCTGCTCGGCCCGTTCGAGGACTCCGTGTGGGGCGACCGCGGCTGAGGACTCCGCCCCCGGCGTCTACGGGCGGCGGGCCCCCGTCACCAGCCAGGCGGTGCCGCGCGCCCGCGCACCGAGGGTGAGGGCGCGGGCCAGGATCCACACCGCGAAAGCGCACCACAGCCCGACCAGCCCCCGCATCGGTGTGTCCGTGACGGCGGGCGGCACTAGGGCGAAGGGCAGGAAGACCAGCATCGTCCACAGAGACGCCCACGCCAGGTACCGCTGGTCCCCGGCACCCATGAGCACACCGTCCAGCACCATCGTCACCCCGCTGAGCGGTTGCAGCAGCGCGGCGACCACCAAGGTCGCCGTGATGAGCGCGCGTACCTGCGGATCGGAGGTGAACGGCACTGGGATCCAGGGCAGCAGGACGAACACCAGGGCCGAAAACACCACGCCCAGCAGGACGCCCCACTCCACCATGCGCCGGGTGGCGTCACGCGTCCCCCGGACGTCGCCCGCTCCCAGGTACCGGCCGACGATCGACTGCCCGGCGATCGCGATCGCGTCCATGGCGAACACCAGCAGCGCCCAGACGTTGTAGGTGACCTGGTGGGCGGCGATCGACGCGTCGCCCAGGCGGGCGGCCACCGCCGTGGTCACCAGCGCGACCACGCGCATCGACACGCTGCGCAGGAACAGGGCGAACCCCGCCGAGGCCGAGGCCCCGATCCCCCGCCGGGTCGGCGCGAGGGACACCCCCTCCCTCCGGGCCGCGCGGCCGATCGCCGCCACGTACCAGAAGGCCCCGGCCGCCTGCGCGAGCACCGTCGCCCACGCCGAGCCCGCGATTCCCCAGTCGAGGACGAAAACGAACACCGCGCACAGCGCCGCGTTGGCCGTGTAGGAGGCGACCGCCACCACCAGCGGGGTGCGTGCGTCCTGGAGCCCGCGCAGCACCCCGGTCCCGGCCATCACGATCAGCAGGAACGGTGTGCTCAGCAGGCTGATCCGCAGATAGGAGAGCGCGAACGGTCGGATCCGCTCCGACGCCCCCAGGAGGTCGACCAGCAGTGGCCCCAGCGGCCAGCCGACCGCGATCGCGGCGACGCCGAGCAGGACCGCCAGCCACAGTCCGTCGACGCCGTCCCGGATCCCGCCGGAGACGTCCCCCGCCCCGAACCGGCGGGCGACCGCCGCCGTGGTGCCGTAGGCGAGGAAGATACACACGGCCGCGAGGGTCAGCAGCACCTGCCCGGCCACGCCCAGGGCCCCGAGTTCGCGGACACCGAGGGTGCCGACGATCGCCGTGTCGGTGAGGAGGAAGAGCGGCTCGGCCACGAGGGCGAAGAACGTGGGGACCGCCAGAGCGAAGATCTCGCGATCGTGACGGTGCCGAAAGGGCGCCGCCGAGAGGAGTTTCGGCATGACAGCGCCACGCTACCGGGTAGGACCCGGAAGCCCGCTGAGGAAGGATCGCCCATCGGTGTGATCCTGTGGATAACTTGTGGAAAGGTTGCGCACCAGAGATCTTTACCGATGTCTTTCCGGGGTGGGTTTCCGCAGATCGGAGGCTATATCCACAGGGGTGTCCCAAGTTATCCACAGGTGATGTGCACAACGTGTGCGGCATTGCCCTGCACAGCACCCCGGGCGAGTGTTATGGGCGGGTCCACAACCCGTGGCAGGGCGTCCGCAGCGCCCGGCATGGGGCATCCTGGAGGGGTCGGTCCGCACCCGGAGCCGACCCGGAAGCGGCCCCAGGGAGAGTGAGTTCGTGAGTGTTGCCGAGCCACCGCCCGACGTCGGCGGATACGATCGCACGCCTCCGCACGACATCCAGGCGGAGCAGAGCGTTCTCGGCGGCATGCTCCTCTCCAAGGACGCCATCTCCCAGGTCGTGGAGATCATCCGGTCCGCTGACTTCTACCGCCCGGCGCACCAGATCATCTACGACTGCGTCGTCGACCTCTTCTCGCGCGGCGAGCCCGTCGACGCGGTCTCCGTCAACGCCGAACTCACCAAGCGCGGCGAGGGTGCCCGGTCCGGCGGTGCCACCTACCTGCACACGCTGACCGAGGCCATCCCCACCGCCGCCAACGCCGGCTACTACGCCAAGATCGTCTCCGACCGCGCCATCCTGCGCCGCCTGGTCGAGGTGGGAACGCGGATCGCCCAGATCGGGTACGCGGGCGACGGCGAGGTGGACGACCTCGTCGACCACGCCCAGGCCGAGGTCTTCAAGGTCGCGGAGAAGCGCACGGGCGAGGACTACGTCGTCCTCGGCGACATCATGCCCGGCGCCCTCGACGAGATCGAGGCGATCAGCTCCCAGGACGGCACGCTCACCGGGGTGCCCACCGGGTTCGCCGACTTCGACGCCCTCACCAACGGCCTCCACCCCGGACAGCTCATCGTCATCGCCGCCAGGCCCGCGATGGGTAAGGCATTGGCGCTGGACACTTTGGTGCCGACCCCTCAGGGATGGACCACGATGGGCGGGATCGAGGTCGGCGACGAGGTGCTGGCCGCCGACGGCACCCCCACCCGTGTGGTCGCCGACAGCGGCGTGATGGTCGACCGGCCGTGCTACGAGATCACCTTCGACGACGGCACGAAGGTCGTCGCTGACGCCCAGCACCAGTGGTTGACAGATACGCACGCCTCGCGACGGGCCGCCCGGGAGGCGCGGAGCCGGGGCGCGGCGCGACCGCGTCTGTTCCCCGCCGTGCGCACGACCGAGGAAATCGCGCGGACGCTGCGCCTGGAGGCGGCCGGTGGGCTGAACCACTCGGTGGCCAACGCCCGGGCACTGGAGCTTCCGGACCGGAACCTTCCGCTTCCGCCCTACTTCCTGGGCGTGTGGTTGGGGGAGGGCACGTCGGACGCGGCACGCGTCACCACCGCCGACCCCGAGGTCCTCGTCAACATCGAGGCCGAGGGCCTGGTCACCAAGCCGGTGGGGTCCGGCCGACCCACCTACGGAGTGTTCCTCCCCTCGGAGGACGCCCGCTCCGCCGGCCACGGCGGTGTGGCCGCCCTGCTCCGATCGGTCGGTGTCCTCGGGGACAGGCACATCCCCGACCTCTACCTGCGTGCTTCGGAGCGGCAGCGCCGAGCGCTCCTTGCTGGCCTCCTCGACAGTGACGGCAGTGTCGACGCCGACGGTTCGGTCCGGTTCGCGGTCACCAGCGAACGGCTGGCACAGGGGTTCCGCGAACTCGCGCACGGCCTTGGCTACCGGACGGCGATGTTCGCCGAGCGCGTCCCCGGAGACGACGCGCGTTCGTCCGTCTGCCACACGATCACGTTCGGTTCGCCAAGCGAGGTCTTCGGCGTCGAACGCAAGCGTGCGGCGCACCGAGAGCGGTCGGAGGGCCGTCGCTACCGGAAAATCGACTCCAGGTTCATCACCGACGTGCGCCGGGTGGACAGCGTCCCGGTCCGCTGTATCCAGGTGGACCACCCGGACCACCTCTTCCTGGTGACCGGGTCCATGGTCCCCACCCACAACTCCACGCTGGCCCTGGACTTCGCGCGTTCGGCGTCGATCAAGCACGAGATGACCTCGGTCTTCTTCAGTCTGGAGATGGGGCGCAACGAGATCGTCATGCGCCTGCTCGCCGCCGAGGCGCGCGTGGCGCTGCACACCATGCGCTCGGGCCAGATGACCGACGAGGACTGGACCCGTCTGGCCAGGCGCATGGGTGAGGTGGCCAGTGCCCCGCTGTTCATCGACGACTCCCCGAACATGTCGATGATGGAGATCAGGGCCAAGTGCCGCAGGCTCAAACAGCAGCACGACCTCAAGCTGGTCGTCGTCGACTACCTCCAGCTGATGAGCTCCCCCGGGAGGGTGGAGAGCCGCCAGCAAGAGGTCTCCGAGATGTCCCGGTCCCTCAAGCTCCTGGCCAAGGAGCTTGAGGTCCCGGTGATCGCGCTCTCCCAGCTCAACCGCGGTCCCGAGCAGCGGACGGACAAGCGGCCCCAGGTGTCCGATCTGAGGGAATCCGGGTCGATTGAGCAGGATGCGGACATGGTGATCCTCCTGTACCGCGAGGACGCCTACGATCAGGAGTCCCCGCGGGCCGGGGAGGCGGACATCATCCTGGCCAAGAACCGCAACGGCCCCACCTCCGACGTGATCGTGGCCTTCCAGGGCCACTACAGCCGGTTCGTCGACATGGCCCCGGGCTGATCCGTCTTTCCCACGGGTATCGGACCACCCTTTATTGGCTTTAAGTGCTGGCCGATTTATCGACATAGCGTCAAGTCGACATAGCGTCACCGGCCACCGCGTCCTCCCGCGGTTCCAGGTGCCGCCCCGTGAAACGCGATCTCGCCCTGCGGCCCTGTGTGGCGGTCAGCAGCGCTCCGGTGCGGTGCGACAGTGCCTCCTCCCGCTCCTCCACCAGGCCGGGGGTTCCGGACCGCGTGCGCGGAGTGCTCGGGTCCGGGGTGTGGTGATGAGACCTTCCTTCGCGGCCGCGGATGGACACCCGGCGGAGGCGCGCCGCCGGGTGGGGCGCGTGTCCTCGTGAACGCGGGGCGTCCTGTCGCGGTGCTCGAGGGAGAGCGGTCTCATCGTGGGACGGTACGCTTCGGCCTCGGCCCGGACCACGTATTTTCGGATCGCGCGCAGCGTGAGACACGCATCACGTTGCGTGGATGAGGGGGCGGTCTGATGAGGGGCGGCTGATTCTCCGGTAAGGGATGAGCCGATTCTTGGGGACGGAGGGGCTGGCATAGAGGAGGACCGCTCCCCTCGGTGGGGGAGCGGTCCTGGTGTCTGGTCCGTCGCGGGACACGGGTCCCGCTGCGGTGGGGGTGTCCCCGGGACGCGGGTCAGAGCCAGCGTGCCTCGGGGCGGGTGCGTCCGCCCTTGTCGACGAGCACCCAGTGCGTGATCGGGTGCTCGGACCGCGTGTTGTCCACGGCCTCGCGCGGCTGCGGAGCCCGGAGGGGCTTGCGCGCAGTCTTGGCGAGTCGGCGGGTCCGGGCCGAAGCGCGCGTGCGGTCTGCGGCGGAGCGAGCCGGGCGACGTGCACGTTCTGTCTTGCGTGCCATGAGACCCTCCTCGTTTCCGTATTAGATGATCACAGTTAACCGTTCATTCACCAAAAAGTCAAGCTTTGTCCGCTTGTGGAGTGAGCCCTCCGGGCGGTCGCCTTGACTTCCCCCAGTTCGGAGGGGTTTCGTGCGCGCGTCTCGGGTGTCTCCGGTGGAGGGTGGGGGCGTCGGGGCGAGTGAAAATGAACATAAGGTGAACAAAGGGGGTTGGGGTGGTGGGCGAACGCACGAGCGGCACCCGCGATCCTCGCGGGTGCCGCTGGCACACAGATCCCTGCCGGGTTCCGAGGGGTGGGCTACTCCTTGAAGATGAGCCCCACGACCTCCAGGTAGAGCTGTTCCGGATAGGGAATGAAGTTGATCTTGCTCAGCGCCTGGTCCTGGCCGGCGGATTCCATCACGAACGTGCCGTACCCCAGGAAGCGTCCCATCAGAGTCCGCTCGAACCGCATGTCGGTGACCTTGCCCAACGGCATCATGTTCACCTGGCGGGTGATCAGTCCCTGGGTCAGCAGCAGACGGGCCGACGTGATGACGAAGTAGTCCACGGACCAGTCGGCGATGCGCCAGACAAACCACACCAGCACCAGCAGCCACAGCCACCAGACGATCGCCAGGGTGGCACCGGTCTGGCCGATCTCGGTGTTGCTGAGGATGCCCGCGGCGACGAGCGCGCCGAGGACGGACGCGGCGGGGCCGAGTAGCACCGCCGGGTGCTTGCGAATGGTCACCACGTCCTGCTCATGGGGCAGGAGATAGCGGTTGACCGACGCTGGGGCGTTGTTGCTCGACGCTACGAGCCGCATGGCCACGGACCCACCTCCGTTACGGCAGGAGCGCGTTGACGAAGCGGGACAGTGATTCGGCACCGCCCATCAGGCCGCCCAGGGCGCCCTGGATCACTCCGGCTGCGCTTTCGGGTTGCGTGAGCAGATAAAAAGCCACGAAACCGATGAGCGCGTAGCCGCCCCATTTTTTCAACTTCGCCACGACTGGCTCCTTTGGGAATCCGCCTGACCCACCAACCCAGGAGTGATTGTCCCACCGACGACCATGCCCGTAAAGCCTGGGGGGCCTCCTCGGCGTGGCGGTTATGCCGGACCTCGGACAGTTGTGGCCTCTGTCCGGTTTCGGTGGTGTAAGTATTGCTGGAGAAGGTGGCCCGGAATGCGTTTCGCCCCCGCTGGGAAGCGGAGGCGAAACAGGGCGGGTCGGAGGAACGGGGACCCCTCCCGCCCGGGTACGGACCGGCGGCTTCGGTCGGAGGCCGTTCGGGAGAGGGCGTCAGCGCCGTTCGGAGTAGGCCATGGCCAGGACCTGGAGGTGCTGGCGGGCGATCCGCTCCACCAGGTCGGGCGTGGCCCTCCCCGTGACGTCTTCGGCACCGTGTCTGGCGGCGTTCACGCAGCGGGTGACGGTGGAGGTGTGGTGGACGCCCGAGAACTCACCTTCCAGTCGGCTGATGACCGGGGTGAAGTGCGGGTCGTGGGCGTGGCGGGTGGATGCGGGAGTCGTCGGCATCTCGCTCCTCGAAGGCCGTTGGGATCGCTGCACAGGGTACTCAACCCGGGGCTTTGAGTAGTCGTCGGAGAGTTGTCGGAAGACCCTGTCGGAATGCGGTGGAGTCGGACGCGTCGTGGACGCCCGGCCCCGCTGTGGCGGTTTTCGGTGTGATGGGTCGCCCCGGTTACGGGTGGTCAGTAACCATGATCACTCTCGTCTGTTACGTTCCCATCTCGAAATGAATTCGGCTAATGCAGCGCCGCGCCGAGCCGCCGGACTCGCTGCCAGCAGGGACGACGCTGGCGCCTAGGAGAGTGGATGCCCGATTTTCGGGCTTTCATTCATGCATGGCCGAAAAGAACCCAAAAAGCGCCCAACCGGGCGTTCCGGTGGGCGCTGGTGCCAGTGAGGCGGGTGCGACGAGTCAGACCGTGCCGTACAGGCGGTCGCCCGCGTCGCCCAAACCGGGCAGGATGAAGCCCCTGTCGTTCAGGCGCTCGTCCACGGCGGCCGTCACCACGTTCAGGTTCGCCCCGTGGTCCGGATCCAGGCTCTCCGCCAGGGTGTGCTCCACCGCCGCCAGTCCCTCGGGGGCGGCGAGCAGGCAGATCGCCGTGATACGGTCGGCGCCCCGCTCCACGAGGAGCGTGAGCGCCGCGGCCAGAGTGCCCCCGGTCGCGAGCATCGGGTCGAGTACGTAGCACTGGCGGCCCGACAGGTCCCTCGGCAGGCGGTCGGCGTAGGTGGCGGGCCGGAGCGTCTCCTCGTCGCGGGCCATGCCAAGGAAGCCCACCTCCGCGGTCGGCAGCAGGCGGGTCATCCCGTCGAGCATCCCCAGACCCGCGCGCAGGATCGGGATCACGAGGGGGGTTGGACGGGACAACTGTGTCCCTCCCGTCTCCATGAGCGGCGTTTCGATGGTGACGTCCGTCACCCGTACGTCCCGTGTCGCCTCATAGGCGAGGAGGGTCACCAACTCGTCGGTCAGGCGCCGGAAGGTCGGGGAATCGGTCCGCACGTCGCGCAGGGCGGTCAGCTTGTGCGCGACCAAGGGGTGGTCGACGACCAGGGTTTCCAAGGCGTACTCCGATTGAGCTGGGACGACGGGTCATGGCCGGGGGAGGTTTCGGCCAGCCCGAGTGTAACCGCGCCTCCTGTCCGAACCGGATCCGTGGCCGCACCGCTCCGCCGGAAACTGGACACGAGGGGCACAGTGTGCCCGAGGAGGGGCGCGGGCTCGACGACTCGTGAGAGCGTGGGGCACAGTGATGCGCGACAAGGGCGGTGCCCGAAGGGCGGTGGTCGTTACCATGGCTGACGCACGGGCGATCGGCACTGCCTCGTCCGGACCTACTGCACCGCCGGGTTGGAGTGACGATGACAGTGATTGATCATGGTGACGACGACTCGGGCGACTTCGCGGCCGTCGCCTACCGGGAAGAGGAGTACTGGGACGTCGACCTGCTCCCGGTGGCACTGACCCATGACATCAAGGGCCTCATCCACGCCCTCCGGCAGCAGCCGAGCATCAGCGGCTCCCTCGGGCTGGTGGCGGTCGGGGACGACTTCTTCATCATCGTCCGGGTGTACGGCGAGGAGGTCTCCCTCTTCCTCTCGGACGTGACCGCGTCCGTGGACTGGCAGGTGGCCCGCGACGTCCTCGACCACCTCGACATCGACGTTCCCGACGACGACGACCTCGACCAGGTGCTGCCCGCCGGAGACCTGTCCATCGTCGCCGATCTCGGCTTGGACGAGATGGAGCTGGGTGCCCTCGCGGGGGACCTCGACCTCTATCCCGACGAAGTGCTGGCCAGCGTGTCCGAGCGGCTGGGATTCGCCCAGTCGTTCCAGCGTGTCTTGGACGGCATGGGGTAGGGAGACGCTCGAGAACCACCCCTGGAGAACAGGAGAGCACGTGGTGTCGACCTTCGCAGCCGTCTTCGCCCCCGACGGGAAGGCGTGGCGGGGAACCGAGGCCGAGCTCGGGGACGTGGAAGCGGTCGACGACGTCGCCGACGTCATGATCGACTTCGCGGCCGAGCAGGGAAGCGATCTCTGCCTGCTCTTCGTCGAGGCCGACGACGAGTGGTTCGCGATCGTGCGGACCGAGGAGAGCGGTGAGCCGCGGATCTACCTTTCCGACGTGCGCGTGGCCGACGACCACCCGTTGGCCAGGGTGCTCTCCGAAGCGAGCGGCCTCTCCGTGCCCGAGCAGCCCGAGAGCGCTGGAGCCCGGCCGGAACCGGCCCCGGAAGGGGACGCCGACCTGCTCACGGACCTCGGTATGACCGGGGACGAACTGCGCTCCCTGTCGACCGGGGGCGGGGTCCTGCCCGGTGACGCGCTGGCGGCCGTGGCGGAGCGGGCGGGTTTCGGTGACCTCCTCGACGGCATGAGGCTGTGACCGGGTGGCCGACCGGGAAGCCCTGGACGCCGCTCTGCGCCTGGCCGTCGACGAGGGCGTGCTGGCTCTGGAGACCGGGGACGTCCCGGTGGGTGCCGTGGTCCTCGATCCCGCGGGTGCCGTCATCGGCAGGGGCCGCAACGGGCGCGAGGCGACCGGAGACCCGACGGCGCACGCTGAGGTGCTCGCCCTGCGGGCGGCGGCCAGGGAACGCGGTGAGTGGCGGCTGAGCGGCTGCACGCTCGCCGTGACCCTCGAACCCTGCACGATGTGCGCGGGCGCGCTCGTACTGGCGCGCGTGGACCGGGTGGTGTACGGGGCACGGGACCCGAAGGCAGGCGCGGCCGGGTCGCTGTGGGACGTGGTGCGTGACCCGCGTCTGAACCACCGTCCGGAGGTCGTTCCGCCGGATCTGGTCGGTGCGGAGGTCGCGGAGCGGTGCGCCGGTCTCCTCCAGCGGTTTTTCGCACACCGTCGTATCCGGTAGGGTGGCTCGCGGTGGAGTCGCCTAGTGGCCGATGGCGCCCGCCTCGAAAGCGGGTAAGGGGCAACCCTTCGAGGGTTCGAATCCCTCCTCCACCGCCGCAGGCCGGTGTTCACCCAGGTGGACGCGGGGCCGTAGAGGTAGCGAGGGCCGGTGGGTTCCGGAGAGCGGAACCCACCGGCCCTCGCGCGTGTCCGGGACGGCCGGGACACGCCTCTGAAACGGAGAACCGCTCCTGGCTGTCCCGGGAGCGGTCCTCCCCGCACCCCGTGGTCCCCGCAATCAGGGGGTCGGTCTGCGCCGCCACTCCGCGACGTCGGGGCGGATCGCCTCGATACGGTCGTGCAGCGAGTCCACCAGGGAGATGTAGCCCCCGCGGATGTCGGTCCGCTCGGACGTGACCACCTGGGAGACGTAGGAGCCGTGCGACCCGTAGCGCTCGGCCCGCTCCGGGTCCGGGTACGGCTCGTACGGGCCGAAGAGGACACGGAAGAAGACCGAGGGGCCCGCAGCGGCGTTCGCGCCGGTGTCGGGGGCGGTGGGCGTCTCCACCCGGGACGGGCGGTACCGCCTTCGGTGGTCTGCTCGACCGGGCCGGCCTTGGGCGGGACGGTGCCGATGGAGTCCCACCGGAGCGCGGGTCGGCGGACCACCCCCACGCCTCTCGTGGGGGTGCTCGGAGAGGAGCACGCCGTCGGCGCACTGGTTGGCGGTGCCGGAGATGATGAACTCTTCTTCGACGTGGTCGTGCCGTTCGAGGTCGGCGTCGGTGGCGAAGAAGGGGTGGGTGTCCTCAACGTCCTCCGCGGCGGGGCCACCGGGGACGGAGCCCGAGAGGGGCCCTCCACGTCGGGAACGGGGATCGGGGCCACGCCGGCGGCGGGGCGGCGGAGGCCAGGGGGCAGTCAGTACGAGGCCAGCGCCAAGGGCGGTGACCGCCGTCGTCCGTCTCCTGGAGGTTGCGGACACGGTGGTGTCTCCTTCGGGGGCTCGCGGAGGAGTGGGGAACCGGCCACTGTCGGCCCCGCGAAGGTAGAGCGGTGTGTCAGAGCGCACAGCGGGCTGGAGGGGGCATTCGGTGGTGAACTGGTTGTTTTCCTGATATTCCGCTCGATGGCCTCCGGGCCGACCGGTGCCCCCCGGACGGAACGTGTCGGCGCACGGGCCCTCCGTGGCCCGGCCGTCGGCCGGGGGAGGAAGGGTCAGCTCTCCAGCCCGGTGCCGCGGGCCACGCCTCGGAGCCCCTCCAGTTCGCCGATCGCCTCGTCCAGCCAGGTGACCCAGAAGCTCTCCAGGTCGATACCGGCCCTGAGCACTAGGCGCTGGACGCGCTCCCGGTCGGTGCCGCGCCGCCGCTCGGTGTCGCGCCGTTCGATCGAGCGGTACTCCTCCAGCCGCGCCGCGTGCAGGCCCCGGTGCCGGTGCATCTCCGCCATGAGACCGCCGAGGCCGACGACCCCCGCCGCGCGCAGGCGCAGCGGCAGGGGGTCGCGGGTCGGCCGCGGCTCCTCGGCCTCGTCCACCCAGCGCTCCAGCTCGGATCGGCCCTGCGGTAGCACCTCGTACTCCTTGCGCATGCCCCGGCTCGGCACGTCGGAGGGCAGCGCCCGGATCAGCCCCGTCTTCTCCAGCTTCCCCAGTTCGCGGTAGATCTGCTGGTGGGTGGCGGACCAGAAGTAGCCGATGGACCGGTCGAACCGGCGGGTCAGCTCCAGCCCGGAGGACGGCTTCTCCAACAGGGCGGTGAGAATCGCGTGGGGCAGGGACATGGGCGCATTCTAGGTTCGCCTCACAGGGCTGCGGCCAGTTCCGTGCCCTGGGCGATGGCGCGCTTGGCGTCGAGTTCGGCGGCCACGTCGGCACCGCCGATCAGGTGCGGCCTCCGGCCGCCCGCGGTCAGCGCGTCGGCGAGGCCGCGGCGCGGCTCCTGACCCGCGCACACCACGACGGTGTCGACGTCGAGCACGCGGGGCTCGCCGTCCACGGTCAGGTGGAGGCCGTCGTCGTCGATGCGCTCGTAGTCGGCACCCGCGATCATCTCCACCCCGCGGTGGCGCAGTTCCACGCGGTGGATCCAGCCGGTGGTCTTGCCCAGGCCCGCGCCGACCTTGCCGGTCTTGCGCTGGATCAGGTACACCTTGCGCCGGGGCGCTGGGCGCTCGGGCTCAGTGAGCCCGCCCGGGGTGGTGTGCTCGGTGTCCACACCCCACTGGCGGAAGAACTCCGCGGGGTCGAGGGAGGCCCGCTCCCCGTCGTCGGTCAGGAACTCGGCGACGTCGAAGCCGATGCCGCCGGCGCCGATGATCGCCACCGCGGCGCCCACCTCGGCGCCGCCGCGCAGGACGTCGGTGTAGCCGATCGCCTTCGGATGGCCGATACCGGGGATCTCCGGGGTGCGGGGGGTGACGCCGGTGGCGATGACGACCTCGTCGTAGCCGTCGAGGTCGTCGGCGGTGACGCGGGCCCCCAGGCGCACGTCCACACCGTGTTCGGCGAGCTGGACGCGGTAGTAGCGGAGAGTCTCGTCGAACTCCTCCTTTCCGGGGATCCGGCGGGCCATGTCGAACTGGCCGCCGATCTCCTCGGCCGCGTCGAAGAGGGTGACCGTGTGGCCCCGTTGCGCGGCGGACACGGAGCAGGCGAGTCCGGCGGGGCCCGCACCGACGACGGCGACGCTCTTGCGGGTCCGGGTGGGGGAGAGGACGAGTTCCGTCTCACGGCAGGCGCGGGGGTTCACCAGGCAGGAGGCGGCCCTGCCGCTGAAGGTGTGGTCCAGGCAGGCCTGGTTGCAGCCGATGCAGGTGTTGATCGTCTCGGGGGTGCCCGCGGCGGACTTGGCGACGAAGTCGGGGTCGGCGAGCAGGGGGCGGGCGAGGGAGACCATGTCCGCGTGGCCCTCGGCGAGGATGCGTTCGGCGACCTCGGGGGTGTTGATGCGGTTGACGGCGACGAGGGGCACGCCCACCTCGCCCATGAGCTTGCGGGTGACCCAACTGTAGGCACCGCGGGGGACGGAGGTCGCGATGGTGGGGACGCGCGCCTCGTGCCAGCCGATGCCGGTGTTGATGATGCTGGCCCCGGCCGCCTCGATCTCCTTGGCGAGCCGTACGACCTCGTCGAAGGTGGAGCCGCCGGGGACCAGGTCGAGCATGGACAGTCGGTAGACGACGATGAAGTCGTCTCCCACACGGGCGCGGACCCGCCGCATGACCTCCAGGGGGAAGCGGACGCGGTTCTCGTAGGAACCGCCCCACCGGTCCCGGCGCCTGTTGGTGGCGGGGGCGATGAACTGGTTGATGAGGTAGCCCTCGGAGCCCATGATCTCGACGCCGTCGTAGCCGGCCCGCTGGGCGAGTTCGGCGGAGCGCGCGTAGGCGTCGATGGTCCGCTCGATCTCGTCGTCGGTGAGCTCGTGTGGAACGAAGGGGCTGATGGGGGCCTGGATGGGGCTGGGGGCCACAGCGTTCTCGTTGAAAGCGTAGCGGCCGGTGTGCAGGATCTGCATGGCGATCCGGCCGCCCGCCCGGTGGACGGCACCGGTGACCGCGCGGTGCCGGTCAGCGTCGGCCTCGGTGGTCATGGCGGCCCTGCCGCTGGAGGTGGCCCCCTCGGGGGCGGGGGCGATGCCGCCGGTGATGATGAGGCCGACCCCGCCGCGGGCGCGCTCGGCGTAGAAGGCGGCCATCCGCTCGAAGCCGTCGGGGGCCTCCTCGAGGCCGATGTGCATCGAGCCCATGATCACGCGGTTGGGCAGGGTGGTGTGGCCCAGGTCCAGTGGTTCCAGCAGGTGCGGGTACTCGCTCATGTGCCTCTCCTCGCGCGGGTGCTCCGTCGGGCCGGTGTCCGGACGGCCCGCATCACATTATGCAACGAGTTGCAAAATGGTTCTCGGGGAGCCCCCGGATCCTGGACCGGGCTACGGTCGCCGGTGCGTGGCGAGCACGCCCGGGACACCGCACGCGTCGTTCCCCCGGAGCCCGACGACGGGGACGAGGAGGACCGCGGGGCCCCCGCACACTCCCGCCGAACGAAGTGGCCGAGCCGTACGGGCGCTTTCCCCACTCGGACGGCCACCTCGGCGGAGCGCCGCTGGTGTATCTGACGGTGGTGCTCACCGCCGTGGCCGTCTACCTGCTGTACTGCGCCTGCCGAGGGTGGCACGGAGCCCTGCCGCCCAACCCGCTGATCGGGATTCGCGCAGGGTACACGCGCTCCGGTAAACGGGCCTGGTACGCCGTCCACCGGCGGATCGCGCCCTGGTCCGGGGGCTCGGGAGCCGTGCTCCTGCCCGCCGTGGCGGCCTTCTTCCCCGCCCGTTTCCGGGGCGGACAGCTCGTCGTCCTCCCGGCGGGTGCGGTTCTGGCCGGTGCCCTGGTGGCGGTCGGCACCGCACGGGCGGCCCGGGTCGCCCGCCGGAACGAGGACGACTGAGACGGGGCCGACGGCGCGGACGGTAGGGGGACACGGATCTCTGTGAGGCCGCTGCCGGAAGGTCAGAGGCTGCTGCGCAACGCCTCCACGCCCGTTCCGGACAGGGAGTCCAGCTCAGTGGTGCGTCCGGTGAGGAGCAGCAAAAGAGCCTGGATCGGACCGCGTACCTCCGCGCCCGACCCCACCTGCCAGTCTGCGTCGGTGGCTGTCAGCCGGAGGCCGTCGAACCGTCGCCGCGCGTGGAAGGGAAAACCGATGGACCAGACCTGGGTCGCACCCGTGCAAGCGGCTTTGACGGGCATCGAGCGCGGGATACCCAGGGGGACGGCGATGTCTTGGCCGTGGACGAGGACATCGAAGAGGGTATTGCGGTAGTTGGTGACCACGGGCAGCCGCCGTGAGGCCGCCAGGGCCCGCAGTTCATCCGCCAAACGGGGACCGAGCCGGTCGGCGCTGCGTACCGCCCAGTCATGGTTCATCCCGTGGAAACTGCCTCCGGAGCGTACGACGTCCACGAGCATCCGGCCCAGGGAAGGCGGATCGGCCACTCCGGCGAGGTGCCCGGCCACGTCGCGTACCCGCCAGCCCTCGCATAGCGAGGGGGTGTTCAGCTGCTCCTCGTCCAGTCCTTCGAGAAGGTCGGCCAGATCGAGCCTTTCCTTCTCTATGACGCGCCAGCACTCCTCGGGGCCCATCAGGTACCTCCTAGCGGAACGGCAGGATTCCCCTACAAAAGACCAGGGGGCCCCTGCGGAGTCAAGAGGGTCACCGCGACTGAGCATGATCGCGACAGCGGCGGTCCCGGGCGGGTGAGTCCGGCCTTGCCGAAGCGTGTCGCGTATCGACGTCATGCCCCGCCCCCACCCCTCACACCGGGTGCCGACACGCAAGAAGCCCTGATCCGCGTTGTCGCAGATCAGGGCTCCCATGGCGGAGGATAGGGGATTTGAACCCCTGAGGGATTGCTCCCAACACGATTTCCAATCCCGCGTACGGGCGTTCAGGGTCGGTCAGCAGCGCGCTGCCCAGGGAAAGTGACTCCAGGGCGGACTGCTCCGAACGACCCCGGACGGCAGTGAATGAGACTAAAACTGAGACTACGAGACGGCCCTCAGAACGCCTGTGAGCAGCGGCTGAGCGATACCTTCGGGTGGCCGTGTTCGCTCCGCAGAGGCCGCCTCAAGAGTCCGGTTTCCGACCATGCACGTGCATCCTGTGGTGCCACCCTTTGGGGAGCCCTCGGTACCCCACCGCAGAACCTGCACAACCCACAGAACTCCTGTCCTGGCTGGTCAACGTCTTGGGAGTCAGAACCGCGCTACTTCGCAGAACCCCCGCAGAACCCCTTGCGCGGGAGGTTCTGCGGTTCTGCGGAGGTTTCTCGGCGTTCTGCGGTTCCGTGGAGAGATGCTGCGAACTGCACCAACGCTAGTTCTGAAGGTTCTGTAGGTTCTGCGGCGCAACGAGCTAGTACATGGGATGATCAGTAACCCCATGGATAGAGGGCAGTTGAAACTCAGAAAACTGATAAAGGAGGCATTAGATGACCAAGGTCGAGTGGAGTCTCATTGATTGGGATGATTTCGAGCATCTCGTCAGTATCTTTATTTGCCTGGATAATCCTAGGGCTCAGAGGATCAAGCCCCAGCAGGGAGACGGGGGGATCGATGTATTCGTTCCTTCGGAAGGCCGCAGGGGCGTAATCGATGTATATCAAGTAAAGGCTTTCTCGGGGAATATAGATAGCGATCGAAGGAGTCAAATAAAACGATCCTTCACAAGGGTAGTTGAGTTCACTGGAAGCGAGAAAATAAAGCTTGAGAACTGGTATGTTGTTGCACCTATTCTCCCTATGAATAAGGACGAGAAATGGCTTCAGGAGATGACTAAAGAGGAGCTTGTGAATTGCGAATGGAGAGGATTGGGCCACCTTGATTCCTGGGCGGCGAAGTACCCTGAAGTTATTGATTACTATATTCACAATGATGGTAGGCGACTTGAACACAGGGTTGCGGAACTTACTGCGCTTCTTCGAACTAGCATGAAGATTAACAATGCTGCTTCTGAAGGTTCCGAAGGTGAGTATCCTGGGATCAGTCCAGGGGAAGTGATTGGAACGCTGGAGTCTCTGGGGAGGATGCTAAATAAGTCAGACCCGCATTTTCGATATGGATTCTCTGTAGATTCAGTCTTGCCTTACATCCCGGATGAGCCTTTCCTTGTTGCAGTTGAGCAGACTGGGCAAGCTGGGTGCTTTGTGACTGTTAAGATCTACGCCAAGTTTGCTGAAGCTCTAAACGAAAGGCCTGCGCCGATCAAGATAAATCTTGCAATCGACCCAGGGAGCAAGCTGGAGCAAGACTTTCTCGACTTTCAAAAATACGGTAAGCCTTTCTCCGCGCCGCTGGGATCCGCTAGTGCTGAGTTTGACCTCCCAGGAGGGATTGGCGGAGGCTTGTGGGAGGGGGCTGGTATCACGATTAGCCGGACTTCTGAAGACGAGGGCGTGTCTCATCAAGTCAGGATTCAGGTGCTTGACAGTAGTGACACAGTCCTCGAGTCATGCAAGGTAAATATGGGAAAGCCAACCTTCGGCATTGACGGCAAGGGTAGTAGATTTTTCGGCATCGAGGAGAATGGAGTTTTCGAGGTCGAGATATTGGTAGATGCTGAGACAGAATTTATGAGTTTTACGATTAGGCAGCTTGATATAACTGGTAAGTGGCCGAGTCTGGTCGTTGCTCCACTGAGGCTCCTGTCGGAAGTGAAGCACCCAAATAAGGTAAGGTTCGCCCGGCCGTTTGGGCCGGTTAACCATCAAGCGATACTGATTCCCCAGGAAATTTCTCACGCGACTGGCGAGAACCTGGTCCTTCAATTTGTTGAGGCTTTGTGAATTATCCAAGAGCACACGGAGGAGCAGGTGTCAATTCCCGACCTTTATGACTTTGATGTCAGGGACTTGCGTCAGTATATTGAAGTCGGGCGCCTGCTCTCGGGGGAAGTGATAACTAAGAATTGGGCTAGTGAAACTGTTCATCTTCACCCGGGGGGGAGTATTGAGTCGTTCAGCCCTGAGGGGAATGCCTTTCTTTGGAGGGCTCCAGTCTCACTGCGGGTATCGGGAAATATGGTGGAGATCGGCACTGTCCAGCACCACGTAGCGCGTGCGATTCTGGACATGGGGGCTGGTCAAATCTCACATGGGGATCACTTTGATGTGGTAATTCGCCCCTTTGAGGGGTGTCCTGTGAATATAAGGATGTTCCCGAAGCAAAATTAATCATGCGAGAGTGCTTTGTATACCGCACTACTCTTGCCGCTGTCTTTGTTCGTCGAGGCAGGCGAACCGTTGAACTCCCGCTATAGAACTTGGGCTGATGCTGACTTTGTGGGATTAATGTTCGTAGATAACTGATGTTCCATCGTGAACGCGAACGTGGGGTGCCTCTCCAGATAGGGCGTCGGATATGCGGACGCCTCGGGCTTCGGGGCAGCGTGCGACAGCATCCTCTGGCGTCAACCAGGTGGCAACGGTTGATTCGTCGCTTGTGCGTAGAACACCGCCGACGGGTTCGCACAGGAAAACCAGAGAGACCACGCCGAGTTTCATGTTTTTGTAGACCCCAGTCAGACGGATCGGTTTGGCCCCGATCCCAGTCTCTTCCTGCACTTCCCGCACCACGCACTGCTCCGGAGTTTCGTCCAATTCCATTACGCCCCCCGGGGGAACCCAGCGGCCATCGTCGGCCCGTTTGATGACAAGGACCTTGCCGTCCTCGGGCCGAACCACCACACCTGTCACGCTGACACTGTGCCGTGGCATTTCCTTGGTCATGACTTCACGTCCTGTTCCCATGCGTAGGTCAGCTTCCACTGGAGGGCTGCCAAGACGTTCAGGCAGGTCTCTACTGGCCGGTCATCCTTGTCGAAGGCGGTACGGAGGATGGCGAACACCGGTTGTCCAAGTGTGATGTTCAGGAAGTCAGCCTCATCCTGTTTGGCTCCGCGGACTTCGATGTCCTCGGTGAACCGCACCGGCCCGAACCCTCGATCCGCGATCCGGGCGTACATGCCACTGGGGCCGGTGTCCGGCATGGCGATGTCAACGCTTCCGGCCACGCTCATCGGGATATAGGAGGCTGCGATCTGCACCGGCTTGTCCTCCGCGTACATGTGACGCTTGCGCAGTAGCGCCTGCTCGGATTCGTCCAGCCGGAGGACTTCCGCGATGTCGGCGTGCGCGTCAACGGCGTCGCAGACGACCAGCTCCGTGCGCGAGGTGCGTCCCGCCTTGGTCAACTCCTCCGCGAAGCTGCTGCCAGTGGGGCGGGTCCGGTAGTCCCGGTCGATGCGCCGGACGCGCTTGACCGTGGGCACCTCCAAGACGACGGAACCCTTGCCGTGCTCCGTGCGGATCAACCCTTCGGCGCGGAGCATGGCCATGGCGCGGCTGATCGAACTCTGGTTCAGGTCGTACTCGCGGGCTAGCTCGGGCTGGCTGGGCAGCGAAGAACCCGCCGGGTAGTCCCCGCGCTTGATGGCGTCGCGCAACAGGTCCGCCACCTGCTTGTACCGCGCCTTCGGCGGTTCGAGGCTGCTCATCTGGCCTCCGTCTTCTGACATATGTGTGGTCCCTCCACGGTAGCCGCACGGCTTGCTCTGCTCCTCTCGTGGGATGACACTCGCAAGAACTTATTGCATATGTCTTGACGCTTATGACATAAGTCCGTACTGTCGAAGACGCATCAGCCCAAGTCCCTGCTTCATAGCCGCCAGCAGGAACCGGGCTTCGCTTCCGATCCGAGGAGGTTCTGTGAGCCCCGACCCGAAGTCCCAGACCACGGCGCGACTCCGCGCCGGTCTGGCCGAACACACGCTCCCGTGCGCCGCACGGCCGGAGCTGTTCTTCGAGCCCGACACCACCGACCTGTTCGGCGAGAAGCCCGCCGCCAAGGAGCTGCGGGAGAACGCCGCCCGGACGCTGTGCGAGTCCTGCCCCGCCCGGGCCCTGTGCCTGGAGCTGGCCCTGCGCGAGTCCCCCGCCGCCGGGGTGTGGGCCGGATACATCGCCAACGAGCTGACCGACATGGGCGACTACCTGCGAGAGGTGGCCTGACATGACCGCCGACCTCACCACGACCACGCCCCCACGTATGACCGCGCCCGAGCTGCTCACGATCGCCTCGGTGATCGTCGGTCAGCTCTCCGGCGACTACCCGGAGCTGACGGTCTCCACCGACCACATCAACGGCCCCAGCGTCGACCTGTGGATGAGCCACGACCACAGCACCGCCAAGGAGCGTCGCCAGCTCATCACCGATGTCTCCCGGACCTTCGACGCCAAGGTCAACGGCTGGGACGACAAGGTGGCCTCGGTCTACGCCTACGACTGGAACGGCACCGGGGTGCGGATCTCGTGCCTGTGCCAGATCACCGACGACACCGAGCGTTCGGAGTCGGACCGATGACCCCCCACGACGTCGTCCGCATGGGCGCCTGGATCACCGCTGGCCTGGACATTCTGCTGTTCGTGCTGGGGACGTGGGCGCTGTGGACCTACCTGACCGACCCTGACCCCTCGTGGGCGCTTCTGGTCATCGCTGCCATTGCCGCGCTGATGACCGTCAAGTCCGTCCTGGGCTACGTCTTCCCCTCCTCTGAGAAGGGAGGCCGCGATGTCTGAGGACCTCCTCGCCGGACTCGTCTTCGGCGCCACCGTCGCCGTCATCACCGTTCTGGCTCTGCTGAAGGTCGCTGAGCTTGTCCGCAAGGTCAAGCGCACCGCCCGCCGCTGGGGCCGTACCCGCCTGGTGTTCAGCCAGACCTCTCGCAGGAGGAGGCGCTCCTGATGGCCGTTCTGATCTCCCTGTTCGCCCTGCTGCTGGTGGGAGCCGTCGTGTGGTTCCTCACTGGTGGCCTGTGGCCCGACCGCCGTGCCGACCTCGACACCATCCGCCGCCTCTCCAAGCTGGGAGACCGCCGATGAACCTCCGCCGTAAGACCAAGAAGACCCAGACCCGCGACGTGGTCACTGCCCTCCAGGAACAGGTCCGGCAGGCTCAGGCCCTCGCGAGCATCCCGCGACAGGACTTGCTGTCCGACCCGCGGCTCAACCCCGCCACCCGGGGTAAGGCCGACGCGTTGGCGGCCGAACGGCTGAGCACCCGCCTGGAGTTGGAGCACCGCCGGGTGCTGCGCTCTGAGCGTGAGACCGACCGCCGCGCGGAGGAGGCGATCCGGGCGGCTCAGGCCGTGGACGCGGCCCGTGCCGCGACCGACCCGGCGTACACGGTTCTGGCCCTGGTGCGGAACCGGGGCCGGTTCGCTGCCCTGTCGCTGGGAGCCTCCATCGTGCTCTCGGTCGGGTCCGCGATCGGGCTGGAGGCGGCTGTGTCCGCCTACCATCTGACCGCCCCGACCGGGATCGGCTACCTCGGAGAGGTCGCCCTGACCGGGATGTCCACCTCCGCGATCATCTGGGCTGGACTGCTCGCCCGCTCGGGTGCGTTTCCGACGGGTGGCCGCCGCGCCGCTCTGATCGCGCTCATCGCGGCTCCGCTCATGGTCAGCATCTTCGGGTCCGCCCTCGGGTCCGGGCCAGTCGGTGCCGTGTGCAGTCTGGGGGCCGCCGCGTTCAGCGCGTTCGCGTACCTGACTGCGGTCACCTCCGCCGACGCCATCGCCACCACCATGGGCCGGATCACCACCACGGCGACCCCGGTCGACGACCCTCCCCATGGGGAGTTGACCCAGCACCACACCGCCGGACAGGCCCTGGAGGTCGTCGGGGAGGAGCTCGCGGAGGAGGCTGCCGACTACCTCCGTGAGCGCAACCGCTCACACGGGCGGCCGTCTGAGCGGGTCCGCTCATCCGAGGACGACCAGACCCGCTCACACGGGAGCACCGCCCCCGATGACAACGGCGACGACACCGACTCTGCACAGGTCAACCACCCTGAGCGGCCGTCTGAGCGGTTCCGCTCACACGGGGAGAACGAAGCGTCCGAGCGGGTGCTGACCGCGCAGGAGCGGCAGCGCTTGGAGAAGCGGCAGCGCGTCCGGAGGATCGCTGAGTACCTCCGCGCTCACCCGGGCGCTCAGACGGGCGAGATCGCCGAAGCGCTCCGTCTGGGTGAGTCCACGGTTCGCCGCCTGCGCCGCGAGATCGAGGACGGGGGCGTCTGATGGCCCGCGCCCTCTGGAGGGTCCGTCTGTCGGCTGCCCTCGCCTTCACTGACCACCTGCTCGCACACGTGGACTCCTACGTCGCCGCGTGCCTGGACATCCGCCCCGTCCGCGTCTGGGGGGCCGAACTGGCCACCTGGCTCGGACAGACCTGGCGGGCACACCTGCACACCGCCCACGTGCGCCGCTACGGCCCCGGAAGGGGCGTCATCGCCGTCGTCATCAACCGCCCGACCAACGAGACCGAGGAGACCCATGAGCGCTGAGTCCCGCTACGCCCAGCAGATCATCACCGAGTTGGAAGGGATCGAGTTCGAGACCGGCAGCGACATCCGCAAGTACACCGAGCGTGTCCGCCGTCTGTCCCGCGCCCTGGCCATGGAGCTGGAGTACTCCGCCCAGGAGCTGGAGGCCTCGCTCAAGGACCTCCCGCCCGCCGACGGCGAGTCCCACATGGCGGTGCGCCGCAAGGCCCGCAGCATCGCCCGCCACCTGCGCCGGTCCGCCGAGGCCCAGAGGACTGTCGGAATCGAGGCCGTCCGCACGTGGGGGTCGATGGTCAAGCACTTCGAGCACCTGATCAAGCCCAAGAAGCGCCGCAAGACCATCGACCTGGAGTCCTGACCACCACTGATCCGGGGGCCGCACCGTGCGGCCCCCGGCCACCCAGAAGGGAGACGAAGATGGCTCGTGACGAACTGGTGGTGCGCCGGGACGGCCGAGAGGTCGCCGTCCGGCGCGGCCCCGGCGCGATGGCCTACGTGCGTCCGTGGCTGACCACCTCGCTCATGGTGCCCGCCGGGTGGGCGGCCCACATGATGTGGGGCGACGCCGGAGGATGGACGGTCGCCGCCGCGGCTGGCGTCACCGCCGCCGGCGGTGTGGTGACCTACTTCGCCCACCGCCTGACCACCGCGCGTACCTGGTACGCGCACGTGATCTCAACCGCTTCCACCGGCATGGGCACGCTCTGGCTGGCGACCGCCACCATCGCGGGAACGGGTCGTCCCATGCTCGACCTACTCATCCTGACCGGCGGCACACTGGCCGCGGCCTCGAACGTGCACACCTGGTCGGCCGGACAGGGCAACGCCTCCTCCGAAGGAGGGCCGATCGCGCTGCCCTCCTGGGAAGAGATCGCCGAGAAGCTGCACATCAAGGGCGTGACCATGCGCGTCACCAAGCAGACCGACGTGCAGACCAAGGGGCGTCTGACCCTGGCGCCCGGTAAGACCGTGGACGACCTCCAGGACCGCCGCAAGGAACTGGCGTCCGCCTACGGTGTCGCCCCGGGGGCGATCACGATCGCTGAGGACCCCACGCACGCCGGACGCGGTGAGATCACCATCGTGACCAAGGATCTCCTCGGACAGCTCGTGCCGTGGCCGGGGTTGGACCCGGCCACCGTGGGGGTGTCCATCGCCGATGCTCCGTTGGAGCTGGGGGTCTACACCGATGGCGAACCGTACCGGGACATGCTCCCTGGCAAGCACACCCTGACCGTGGGCATGTCCGGTGCGGGCAAGTCCGTGCACGGCAAGATCAAGCTCGTGCAGGTCGCCGCCCGGTCGGACACGTTCGTGTGCGCGATCGACCTGGCCAAGGGCAAGCAGACCCTCGGGCCGGTGGAACGCGCGATCGGGTGGCCCGCCTACGACAAGAAGGCCTCCCGTGCGCTGCTGGACGCACTCAAGAGGGCCGTGCGTGCCCGTGCGGACTACCTGGGAGAGCGCGGTCAGGCTCAGTGGACGGCCGGTTGCGGGCTCACGTTCCTCCACGTGCTCATCGAGGAGGCGGCCGAGGCCGCCGACTTCGACGAACTGGTGGAACTGCTGCGGGTGGCCCGGTCCGTGGGTATCCACATCGAGGTCAGCCTCCAGCGCGCCACCTACGGCAACCTCGACACGGACGCGAGGGCGAACCTCGGTGACGGTGTCTGCTTCGGTGTCAGGGACGACGCGGACGCCTCCTACGTCCTGCCGGACTACGTGATTGCTGCCGGGGCCGAACCGGCTCGGTGGCGCAAGTCCAAGCCGGGAGCCGCCTTCGCCGCGATCGAGTACGCCGACTCCGAGCGGCACGTGGTGCCCGTGAAGATGTTCGGCCCGCCCTCGACCAACCCGGCTGAGGAGAACACGGTTCTGACTCCGGCCGCTGAGTCGCTGACCGACCAGGACGCCAAGCTCGACACGGTCACCCGCGCGGCGTTCGGTAAGGCCTACTCCGACTACCGGGCCGCTCAGGACGGCACCACAGCACCGGACACCGCCGCCGAGCCCGCTCCAGTCTCCCGATCGGTGGACGTCCTCGAGGACCAGGACGAGCCCGCAAGTGACCACGTGGAGCCGATCGTGCTGACCACTCCCGACGACGACCCCGACATCACGGGCGACCTCGACCAGGAGATCACGCCGGTGGAGGGGGAGAACTTCTCCCTGGCTCCGCGTCGGCGCTCCAAGGAGTCGGCTGAGGAGGCTCGCGCGGCGCTCGACGCCATGTTCCAAACCTGGCTCGACCGAGGCCTGACCACCTTCCGCGCTCCGGAGGTCGGTGACGGCTTGCGAGAGATCGGCGTTGATCGCAAGCGCGCGTGGGTCTACCGACAGCTCAACCGACTGGAGGAGGAGGGGCGTATCCGCCACGAGGACGACGGCTCGTGGTCGATCGTCTCGGGGCACCTCGTGGCTGCCTGAGACCGTCTCGACTGTGTCTCCACTGGCTGTCTCCACCCCTGTCTCCACAAGGTGGAGACAGCCGCTGACCTGTAACACCGCGCCGGGGTGTCTCCACCGGCCCGGACACCAAAAAGCGGCTCCGGTGCATAGCCGCCAAGCAACCACCGGAGCCGCGCTCTCAGAAAGAGCACTCCCAAAGGAGCACTTCCATGATGCAGCACTGCGGATCGGGGGTCACGTCGTGACCAACCTCCGCTTCCTCGACCCCGATGGCTCCCGTTACGGACTGCCGACCTACCCATGGGGTACGGCATGGGTCGCCGACGACGACCTGGCCACCCGCAAGCAACTGTCCGCCATGGGGTTGCGCCCCGGCACCTCTGAGCCCGTCGCTCAGCTGATGTGGCGCTCCCGCAAGGCCAAGAACGGTGTCCGCACCGCCGCCCTCTACCGCATCAGCGAGGCCCGACCGAAGGAGGAGTTCACCGAGGCCCGCGCCCGGGGACTGGCCGCCGCGATGCGTGCCCGCCGCACCTGCCCGACCTGCCGCCTGGTGTTCGTCTACGTCATTCCCACCTCGCTGGGTGAGTGTCCGGCCTGCCACGAAGGCGGCACCCCCGAGGACTGGGAGCTGGAGGCAGCGGCATGACCCCGACGAACGTTCTGCCGCACGCCATTGCTGCCGCCCGTCGAGGCTGGTCGGTGTTCCCGCTGCGCACCCGTGCCAAGCGGCCTGTGCGGACCTTCACCGACTGGGAGCGGCACGCCACCCGCGACGAGAACGCCATCCGCTCCTACTGGGGAGCCCACCCCTGCCACAACGTCGCCGTCGCGTGCGGACCCAGCGGCCTGGTGGTGGTCGACCTCGACACTCCCAAGGACGACGACACCCCGCCGCCGGAATGGGAGCGTCCCGACATCACCAACGGCATGGACGTGTTCGTGGCCCTCGCGCATGAGCACGCCAGAGGCGACGCCGCGTTCCTGAACACGTTCGACACGTTCACTGTGACTACACGCCGAGGCGGCACTCACCTGTACTACGCCGCTCCGGAGAACGTGCCCTACCGCAACACCTCCGGTCGGTTGGGGTGGCTGATCGACACTCGCGCCACGGGCGGGTACGTCGTCGGCCCCGGATCCTACGTGGCCAACCCCGACGGGCGCGGCCCCTACACCGTGACCAACCCCGCCGACGTGGCACCGCTCCCCGGATGGCTGGCGACGCTGCTGGAACCGGCCCGGCGTCGCCCGGTCACCTCCGGACAGGTCCACCAGGCGCTCGCGCACCGGCCGGGGATGGCCCGGTACGTCACGCAGGCGCTGCGAGGCGAGGTGGACAAGGTCCTGTCCGCGCGGAAGGGGCAACGCAACCACACGCTGAACCGGGCCGCGTTCGCCGTCGGCACCCTGGTCGGTGCGGGGATGCTCCCCAAGCACCTGGCAGAGGACACCCTCGAACAGGCCGGACTCCGCATCGGGTTGGAACCCTCCGAGGTGGACGCCACGGTTCGCAGCGGCATCCAAGCAGGTATCCGCCGTCCGCGGGGAGCTGCCGCGTGATCCCCGCCGACGGCCACCAGGGCACCGAACGGGGATGGGAGGCCCCCACCCCGCTCGGTGCCCGGGGCACCCCTCCAGCCTTCCCCGCCGACTGCCTGCCCGACTGGGTAGCCGCCTTCGTCAAGGCGGTCGCGGAGGAGACCCAGACGCCTGTGGACGCCGCCGGGTGCGTCGCACTGGCCGCGTTGTCCACCGCCGCCGGGGGACGTGCCATCGTCCAAGTCCGGGGCACCTACACCGAACCGGTCAACCTGTTCACGGTCGTGGCTCTTCCGCCCGCCTCGCGCAAGTCGGCGGTGTTCCGGGCGATGACCGGGCCGATCCTCAAAGTCGAGGCCGAACTCACCGACCGGACCCGTCCACAGATCGTGGAAGCCGAGCTGGCGCGCGAGGTGGCCGCCGGGGTAGCGGAGAAGGCCAAGGCCAAGGCCGTTTCGTCCAAGGGAGCCCCGGACGCACTCGCGGATGCCTCGGACGCCGCTGCCGCGATCGATGGCATCGATATCCCGGTCATCCCGCAGTTGGTCGCCGACGATGTCACCCCGGAGCGGGCCGCGTCCATCCTGTGCGACCAGGGCGGCAGGCTCGCCGTGCTGTCGGCGGAGGGAGGGATCTTCCAGATCCTCGCTGGCCGCTACTCCGGCATGCCGAACTTCGACCTGTTCCTTAAAGGCCACGCCGGGGACATGCTGCGCGTCGACCGCAACGGCCGGAGTGAACACGTCGAATCCGCCATCCTCACGCTCGGACTGGCCGTGCAACCGGACGTGATCAAGGAGATCGCGACCGGCCCCGGCTTCCGAGGCAAGGGACTCCTCGGGCGGTTCCTGTACGCCCTGCCCGAGTCCAACATCGGCACCCGCAACGTCGACCCGGACCCGGTTCCCGCCGACGTCGCCGCCACCTATGAGGAACGGCTGATGCGGATGGTGGTGCACCTGTTCGACTGGACCGACCCCATCCGTCTCCAGCTCTCACCGGAGGCCGACGCGCTTCGGCTCGACTACGCCCGCAAGCTGGAGCCGCGGCTTCACCCGCGCACCGGGGACCTCGGGCACATGTCGGACTGGGCTGGCAAGTCTGTCGGCGCGATCGTGCGCATCGCCGCTCTGCTGCATCTGGCGGATAACCCGGTCGACGGTTACCGGCTCCCCATCGGGGGCGAGACCATGGCCGCCGCGATCCGGATCGGGGAGTACTTCACCCGCCACGCCGAAGCCGCGTTCGACCACATGGGTGCCGACCCCGAGACCGAGCGCGCCCGACTGGTCCTGGACTGGCTCCGCCGTAAGAAGCCCGCCCGGTTCACCGTTCGCGAAGCGTTCTCCGGCCTGCCGCGCGGCACCTTCCCCAAGGTCGCCGACGTCCTCCCCACCCTGGAACTGCTGGAGGGCTACGGCTGGATCGCGATGGAGCCCCCGCCCCCGCGCAACCCGAAGGGAGGTCGTCCGCCCTCGCCCGCCTACCAGGTTCACCCGCAGATCAGCGGCCCCGGCGCATAGCCGCCAAGCAACCACCGGGGCCGCACTCCCAGAAAGGAAGCACTGTCCATGACCGCTGAGAAGAAGCTGCTCCGTGTCGAGGAGGCGGCGAAGCTGCTGGGAATCGGCCGAACGCGCGTCTTCGAGCAGATCAAGCTCGGACGCCTGCGCTCCGTCAAGATCGGCACCTCCCGCCTGGTGCCCGCTGTCGCCCTCGACGAGTACGTGGCCCTGTTGCTGGAGGAGAGCACCCAGGACCGCGCGGCGTAACCCCCCGCGGGGCCGCGCCGCCGCGGCCCCGCTCCGAATTTCTCAGGAGCGAGACCACATGACGGACAAGCCGAAGCGCACCCGGCAACCGAACGGGGCGTCGTCCATTTATCTCGGCAAGGACGGACGCTGGCACGGCCGCGTGACCGTGGGGGTCAAGGACGACGGGACCCCCGACCGTCGACACCTGTCGCGGAAGAGCCGGAAGGACCTGACCAAGGCCGTCCGGGAGCTGGAGAAGAAGCGCGACGAGGGGAACGTCCCCGAGGCCGGGAAACGGTGGCGAGTGGCCGCCTGGCTCACGTACTGGCTGGAAGAGATCGCCAAGGACTCGGTGAGCGAGTACACCTACTCCGGCTATCGGGTGGACGTCCACCATCACCTCATCCCGGGTGTGGGTGGGCACTGGCTCGACAAACTCCAGCCCGAACACCTCGAACGCCTCTACAAGAAGATGCAGGCCAACGGCAGCAAGCCCGGCACTGCCCACCACGTCCACCGCACCGTCCGGGCCGCGTTGAACGAGGCCAAGAAGCGCAGGAAGTTCGTCGGCGACAGCCCCGCCGACCTGGCCAAGCCCCCGAAGGTCGAAGAGGAGGAGGTCGAGCCGTACACGGTCGAGGAGATCCGCCGCGTCCTGGAGCTGGTCGCCGACCGCCGCAACGGAGCCCGGTGGGCGATCGCCCTCTCCCTGGGGCTCCGCCAGGGCGAAGCCCTCGGGCTGAAGTGGTCCGACGTCAACCTTGCCTCGGGCACCCTGCGGGTCCGCCGGAGCCTGCTTCGCCCCAAGTACGAACACGGCTGCGGGGGTATCTGCGGACGCAAGCCGGGCCTGTGCTCGCAGAAGGTCCGCACCAACCCGCTGACCAAGGACACCAAGTCCAAGGCGGGTCGACGCCCGGTCGGTCTGCCCGACCCCGTGGTCGCGCTCCTGCGGCATCACAAGGAGATCCAGGGCAAGGAGCGGGAGGCAGCACAGGACCACTGGAACGAAGGCGGGTGGGTCTTCACCGACGAGTTCGGGCGATCGCTCAACACCAACACCGACTACCGGGAGTGGAAGGCCCTCCTCCGGCAGGCCGGGTTGCGCGAGTCCCGCCTGCACGACGCACGGCACACCGCCGCGACCGTGCTCCTGATCCTGCGGGTGCCCGACCGGGCCGTGATGGCACTCATGGGTTGGTCATCCGCCTCCATGGCCAAGCGCTACCAGCACGTGGTCGATGAGGTTCGCGCTGACGTCGCCGACCGCGTCGGAGGGCTGATCTGGGAGGCTCCCCAGGAGGGGGAAGAAGGCTCCGCAGCGGCCAACTGAGACCACAACTGAGACCACCGACGACGAAGCCCCGGAGCGCTGACGCGCTCCGGGGCTTCGTTTCGGCTGGTGAGCCGTGGCGGAGGATAGGGGATTTGAACCCCTGAGGGATTGCTCCCAACACGATTTCCAATCGTGCGCCCTAGGCCACTAGGCGAATCCTCCGCCGACAACTCTACAGGCTCACGGGGGATGGTTCGAACGGTCACTCCGTGGCCGGTCCGCGCGGGTCAGCTCTGGCTGGACAGGACGCCCTTGATGGTGTTGTTGCGGAAGGCGTCGACGAACAGCGCGTGGTCGGCCCGGGCCTGCGCGGCGTAGGCGTGTGCGAAGTCTGCGCACCACGACGCGAACTCCTCATCGCGTCCGTCGAGGACACCGGCCACGGCCTCCTCGACCACGTCGCTCACCAGGCCGGAGTCCGCGTGCGAGTCCGACACGCAGTGCGCCTTGGCGGTCGCGCGGCCCAGGTAGTCCAGGACGGGGGCGATCTCCGACGGCTCGGTGAGCCCGCTCCAGTCCAGGTCGTTGGTGTAGGGGGAGATCTCGCTGACCACGAAGCCGGCGCCGTCGATGCTGGTGTGGCCCAGCAGCGGGTCGGCGTGTGCCTGCAGCGCCCGCTGGGACACGGCGGTGCGGTGGCCGTGGTGCTCGAAGGCGTCCATGATGTACTGGTCGGTCACCACCCGTGACGGTGCGGCGACGTTCCCCTGCTTCATGGACAGGACGATGTCGTTGTCCCACGCCTCCGAGCGGCCCTCGATGAGCAGGGTGTAGGCGGGCAGCCCGGCGGAGCCGATACCGAAGCCGCCGCTGCCCACGACGTCCTTGACCGTGTACTCCAGCGAGGAGAAGCGCTGGTCCTCGGGGATGGTCTCCAGGTAGGCGTCGTAGGCGGCGAGGGCCTTCTCGCGCTCCTCGTCGCCCAGGCGGCGCACGCGCGGCCCCTCGCGGAACCGGCGGTCGTACCCGTCGCGCTCGGTCATGGCCGACAACATCGCGGCGCGGCTGTTCAACCGGGTCTGCTGGAGGACGTCGTGCACGGTGCCGTCGGTGTTGCCCAGCTTCAGGGAGAACTCCGAGTCCCCGCCCCGGTCGGCGAACTCGCGCACCTGGGCGGTGTAGGCGCGGACGTAGCGCCGCACCAGGGCGGAGATGTCGTCGTCGGACAGGGCCTTCTGCCACCCGAGGAGCGCGATGCTGGCCGCGAAGCGCAGCACGTCCCAGGTGAAGTGGCCGAGGTAGGCCTCGTCGAAGTCGTTGACGTCGAAGACCAGGCGGCCCGTGGAGTCCATGTACGTGCCGAAGTTCTCCGCGTGCAGATCGCCTTGGATCCACACGCGCGAGGTCTGCTCGTTCGCCCACGGGTCGGGCATGCCGGCCACGTCGGCGTAGTAGAGCGGTGCGGTGCCGCGGTAGAAAGCGAAGGGGTTCGCGGCCATCTTGCGGAACTTGACGCGGAACGCGGCGGGCGCGTCCCCCATCAGGTCGGCGAAGGCCGTCTCCAGGGTGTCCACGATGAGTTCGCGGCGCTCAGGTGAGTGGTCGGTGGATGCTTCAGGGGTGAATATGGTGCCCATGATGAAATGAGATGTCCCTGTTCCTCCACATGTTCAGGCGCGTTGAGTCACATGTGCACAGGCATGGCGGCACGGGTGGGCCGGGGGGTGACGGAAGGCCTCCGGGTTCGGTTACACTCGGATTCAGACCCCTCGTGCGGCGTCATCCTATGAACCTCCCCAGGGCCGGAAGGCAGCAAGGATAAGTAGGCTCTGGCGGGTGCGCGGGGGGTCCTTCGCTTTCCCTCCTCCCCTCCACGGGCCGGACCCCACACGTCTTCCGGATTCGAACCCGAGCTGTCATCGTGTGCGGGTTGAATGGGGGCGTGGCAGGGACCAGGGGAGTGATCACACCGTGAGCATCGCGCTGTACCGCAAGTACCGTCCGGCGACATTCGGTGAGGTGCGCGGACAGGAGCACGTGACCGACCCTCTGCGCCAGGCGCTGCGCAGCGGCCGGATCAACCACGCCTACCTCTTCAGCGGCCCGCGCGGCTGCGGCAAGACCACGAGCGCCCGCATCCTGGCGCGCTCGCTGAACTGCGTGGAGGGCCCCACCCCCGACCCCTGCGGCGCGTGTGAGTCCTGTGTGGCGCTCGCCCCCGACGGCGGCGGCAGCATCGACGTCATGGAGATCGACGCCGCCTCCCACGGCGGTGTCGACGACGCCCGGGACCTGCGGGAGCGGGCCTTCTTCGCGCCGGTCGGATCGCGCTACAAGATCTACATCATCGACGAGGCGCACATGGTGACCCGGGAGGGGTTCAACGCGCTGCTCAAACTCGTCGAGGAGCCCCCTCCGCACCTGAAGTTCGTCTTCGCCACGACCGAGCCCGAGAAGGTCATCGGGACCATCCGGTCGCGCACACACCACTACCCCTTCCGGCTCATCCCGCCGAGCACCCTGAAGGCGCTCTTCGAGGACCTGCTCAGGCAGGAGGGGATCCCCTACGACCCGGCGGCGCTCCCGCTGGTCGTGCGGGCCGGGGCCGGTTCCGCGCGGGACGGGCTCTCCGTGCTCGACCAGCTCATCGCGGGGTCGGGTGAGGAGGGGATCACCCGTGAGGGCGCGGTGTCCCTGCTCGGCTACACCGATTCCCACCTGCTCGCCGAGATGGTCGACGCGCTCGGGGCACGGGACGGGGCCGCCGTGTTCGGCCTCATCGACCGCGTAGTCGAGGGCGGCCACGACCCGCGCCGGTTCACCGCCGACCTCCTGGAGCGCTTCCGTGACCTCGTCGTCCTGGCCGCCGTCCCGGACGCCTTGGACAAGGGGCTGGTCAACGTCGCGCCGGAGGCGGCCGAGCGGATGCGGGACCAGGCGTCGCGGCTGGGGCCTGCCGAACTCACCAGGGCCGCGGAGATCCTCAACCAGGGGCTGACCGAGATGCGGGGGGCGACCGCTCCCCGCCTGCTCCTGGAACTCATGTGCTCACGGGTCCTGCTCCCGGCCGTGTCCGGGGACGACGCCGCGGCCCTCGTGGCGCGCCTGGAGCAGGTGGAGCGCCGTCCCGCCGCGAGTGCGCCCCCGGCCCCGCAGCCGACCGCGCCCCCGGCCTCCGGAGCCGCGGCATCCGCGCCGACCGCGCCTTCCGCCGGCCCGTCGCGGCCTCCCTCCGAGCCCGTGTCCCCGGCCCCCGCACGGCAGTCACCGCCGCGGCCCCAGACACGGTCGTCCGAGCCCGACGGGTGGGCCGCGCCGAGGCAGGCCCCTGCGGCCCCGGAGGCCCCGGCCCCCTCCTCAGGCGGGGGTGTGGACCTGAACACGCTCCGGGGAGCCTGGGAGCAGGTCCTGGAAGCGGTCAAGGGCCGCCGCAGGTTCACCTGGATGGTCCTGACCGGCAGCAACGCCCACCCGGTCGGGGTGGAGGGCAACACCGTCCTGCTGGCCTTCAACCGCCCCAACGACGCCAAGGGCTTCACCAACAGCGGGGGCGACCAGCTTGTCGCCGACGCGGTCCGGCAGGTGCTGGGGATCGAGGTGCGCGTCGCGGCGGCCGGAACGAACCCCGGGGGCGCGCCCACGCGCCGTCCCGCGCCTGCCGAACCCGCCGGCTGGGATCCGCCCGCGCAGCGGCCCTCCGCGCCGTCCCGGCCCGAGCCCGCACCGGCCGGTCCCCCGCCGGGCAAGGTGGTTCCCGGACTTCAAGCGCCCCCGCCCGACCCGTTCGAGGACCCTTCGGCCGCGCCGCCGCCGGAACACGTGGATTCCCCGGAGCCGACCCGGAAACCGGAGTCGGCAATGCCGGAACCCGCCCCCGCGGCACCGTCGGTCGGTGCCTCCCCGAGCGGCACCGGAACCCGTGGGACCTCCGCCGTCCCGTCGGCGGGCGGGGCCTCCCTCATCGAGTCCGAACTCGGTGGCCGGGTGATCGAGGAGATCGAGCACGAGGCCCCCGCCGAGTAGCGGGCGGGGCGCCTGGTACCGCAGCGGATCACGACCGGACGGGTGGTCCGATCCGCCAGCTCCGGCCGTCGGGGGAGTCCAGCCACACGCGGTGGACCCCTTCGCCGTCCACCGACAGCCCGAAACGCTCCGGGGGCGGGCAGCTGAGCCCCCGCCACGTGTCCAGGGCGTCCTCGAACTCGTCCCAGATGCTGCGCGGTCCGCCCTGCTCGATCATCCACGAGGTTCCGTAGGGGTAGATGCGCACCCAGGAGCGCCCCGCCCGGTCGCACGCCCAGAGCCCGGTCCCCGTACCGATCCACCTCTGCCGGATCCGCCAGTCCGGCACCATCACGGACAGTGCGAACGCGGACGGGAAGGCCATCAGAGCCACGAGGGGATCACTCTGGGTCAGACGGTACTCGTCCGGCTGCTGACCGGAGTCCCGCGCCGACGGGCAGGGCGGTCCGGGCGTGCGCAGGGGTACGAACCCCACGCCTCCCCGGAACGTGCCGACCGCGGAGCCGTCCCGGCCGCATGTCACACGGGTGAGGACTCCCGCGCACTCCAGCAGGCCCCAGGGGCAGACGATCAGACCGCCGGGGCGGGTCTGCCGCAGCCAGGCGGGCGGGATGCGGCGCACACCGCAGGTGGAGGTGATCCGGTCGTAGGGCGCGTCCGGCGGCCAGCCCTCGTAGCCGTCGGCGTGGTGGACGGCGGGCAGGTAGCCCTGCGCCCTCAGCGTCGTGCGGGCTGCCTCCGCCAGGTGCTCGTCGACCTCCACGCTGGTGACGGCGGAGTCCCCCAGCCGGTGGGCGAGCAGCGCGGTGTTCCAGCCGGTCCCCGTGCCGATCTCCAGGACCCGCTGTCCCCGCGCCAAGTCGGCCGCCTCCAGGATGTGCGCCAGGACCGTCGGTGCGGCGCTGGAGGAGGTGGCCGACCGTGCCACCGCGGCACGCCGGGCGGCGCGTCCGGTTCCCCGTTGGCGGGGGAGCCTGCGTTCCTCGACCCGGGTGCCCACCGCGTCGTCGGTGTAGACCGCGGAGAGCCACCGCTCCGGACTGTTGGCGGCGTTGAGCGGGGTGCCGTGCGGGGTCAGGACGCCGGAGCCGGGTACGTAGCGGTGCCTGGGGACGGCACGGAAGGCCTCGATGAGCGCTGGGTCGCTCAGAGTGCCCTCCGTGATCATCGCCTCGATCAGAGCCGTGTGGCGCTCTTTGGCGGTCAACACGTCGTCCCCCGTGACTTTCGGTGCTTGTCGGTGCCGGTGGGGCGCCAACGGCACCGTTGTGCCCAGCTGGACGCACCCTCAACCGAAAGTGACACCGAGGCTACTCTTCGGGGGGCTGTGGAGGTGTCGGCTGGGCCGGGAACGGAAGGGACGTTCCCGGCGCGTCCGAGCGGTTACCCTCACAGCGAGAGCGACACCCAGCACCACGAGTGCGGCGAGGAGTACGGACGTGAACCCTGGCGGAATGGACATGCAGGCCCTGCTCCAGCAGGCCCAGCAGATGCAGCAGCAGCTCGCCGAGGCCCAGAAGGCGCTCGACGAGGCCGAGGTGGAGGGGAGTTCCGGCGGCGGCCTGGTCAAGGTCAAGCTGAGCGGGCGCGGGCAGGTGGAGGACGTCACGGTCTCCGCCGAGGCGATCGACCCGGACGATGCCGAGGAGAGTGCCCAGACGATCGCGGACCTGGTCCTGGCTGCCATCCGCGACGCCGAGTCGCAGGTCGAGCGGATCCAGCAGGAGAAGATGGGGCCGCTCGCCGAGGGCATGGGCGGGGTGCCCGGCGGGGGGATGCCGGGTCTGCCCGGCTTCTGAGACGTCGGCCACGGGGGCGGCGGTCCGGCCGGGTGCCCGGCGGGTCGCCGCTCCGGATACGGTGGGGAGTGGACTCTCGTTCTCCGGGAACAGGGCCCGTCGACGGGATGCCGCGGGCACTGTCCGGCGGGGGCGGGTTCCCGCGACACACTGATCGACGAGCGGGCGGCGATGTACGAAGGCGTTGTGCAGAATCTGATCGACGAGCTCGGGCGGCTGCCCGGCGTCGGTCCGAAAAGCGCGCAACGCATCGCCTTCCACGTGCTGGCCTCGGAGGACGCCGACGTCCGGCGCCTGGCGGGTGCGCTGACCGAGGTCAAGGCGAAGGTCCGCTTCTGCTCCGTCTGCGGCAACATCGCCCAGGAGGAGCAGTGCCGCATCTGTCGTGACGCGCGGCGCGACGCCGCCGTCATCTGTGTGGTCGAGGAGTCCAAGGACGTCGTCGCCATCGAGCGCACCCGTGAGTTCCGCGGGCGCTACCACGTGCTGGGCGGCGCCATCAGCCCCATCGAGGGCATCGGCCCCGACGACCTCCGCGTCAAGGAACTCATGACCCGTCTGGCGGACGGCCAGGTGACCGAGCTCATCCTGGCGACCGACCCCAACTTGGAAGGGGAGGCCACCGCGACCTATCTGGCGCGGTTGGTCAAACCCATGGGGCTCAAAGTGACCCGTCTGGCCAGCGGCCTGCCGGTCGGCGGCGACCTGGAGTACGCCGACGAGGTCACCCTGGGACGTGCTTTCGAGGGCCGTCGCAGTCTGGAGTTCTAGCTCACATTTCGCCGTAATCCGCCGGAAACGCGAGTAACCTCCGTTTTCCGGGGTAGGCCCGAGTGCTGGCGTGGGAAGCCGACACGCGCCCTCGTTGCAGGTCGGACGGGGTGCGGCGAAGGCGGCTGGCTACACTCCCATTGTTTATCCGACTTGATCCCAACTCCTCAGGAGCATCGATCGTGGCCCTAATCGTGCAGAAGTACGGTGGGTCTTCCGTGGCTGACGCGGAAGCCATCAAGCGAGTAGCCCAGCGGATCGTCGCTCAGAAAAAGGCGGGATATGACGTGGTCGTCGTCGTGTCCGCCATGGGTGACACGACCGACGAACTGCTGGACCTGGCCGAACAGGTCTCTCCGATGCCGCCGGCCCGCGAACTCGACATGCTCGTGACCGCGGGTGAGCGCATGTCCATGGCCCTCGTGGCGATGGCCATCGAGAACCTCGGGTACGAGGCCCGTTCCTTCACCGGATCACAGGCCGGTGTCATCACCACGTCGTTGCACGGCAACGCCAAGATCATCGACGTGACCCCCGGACGCATCAGTGAGGCCGTGGACGAGGGCGCCATCTGCATCGTCGCCGGTTTCCAGGGCGTCTCCCAGGACACCAAGGACATCACCTCCCTCGGACGCGGCGGCTCCGACACCACGGCCGTCGCACTCGCGGCGGCCCTGGAGGCCGACGCCTGCGAGATCTACAGCGACGTCGACGGCGTCTTCACGGCCGACCCGCGCATCGTGCCGAGCGCGCGCCGCATCCCCCAGGTCTCCTATGAGGAGATGCTGGAGATGGCCGCCTGCGGCACCAAGATCCTGCACCTGCGGTGCGTGGAGTACGCACGGCGGTACAACATCCCCCTGCACGTCCGTTCGTCGTTCAGCCAGAAGCCCGGGACCTGGGTCGTTTCGGAAATCGAGGAAAGCGAAGGCATGGAACAGCCGATCATCTCCGGGGTCTCCCACGACCGGAGCGAAGCCAAGATCACCGTCGTCGGCGTGCCGGACAAGGTCGGTGAGGCGGCCACGATCTTCAGGGCCCTCGCCGACGCCGAGATCAACATCGACATGATCGTCCAGAACGTGTCGGCGGTCTCCACGTCCCGCACCGACATCTCCTTCACCGTCCCCAAGGAGTCGGGCAAGACCGCCGTCTCCTCCCTGAAGAAGGTGCAGGACAAGGTCGGGTTCGAGTCCCTGCGCTACGACGACAAGATCGGCAAGGTGTCGCTGATCGGCGCGGGCATGCGATCCTACCCGGGCGTCACCGCCCGCTTCTTCGACGCGGTCGCCGGATCCGGCACCAACGTCGAGATGATCTCCACCTCGGAGATCCGCATCTCGGTGATCGTCGAGGAGTCCCAGATCGACGCGGCCGTCCAGGCCGCCCACAGCGAGTTCCAGCTCGACGCCGACCAGGTCGAGGCTGTCGTGTACGGAGGTACCGGCCGATGAGCAACCGTCTTCCCACCCTCGCCATCGTCGGCGCCACCGGTGCCGTCGGCAGTGTCATGCTCGACATCCTCACCCAGCGTGAGAACGTGTGGGGCGAGATTCGTCTGATCGCCTCTCCGCGCAGCGCGGGCAAGGTCCTGAGCGTGCGCGGCGAGGACGTCGTCGTGCAGGCTCTGGCCCCCGAGGTCTTCGACGGCGTCGACGTCGCCATGTTCGACGTGCCCGACGAGGTCTCCAAGGAGTGGGCCCCCGTCGCCGCCGCCCGTGGCGCGGTCGCGGTCGACAACTCCGGTGCGTTCCGTCTGGACGAGGATGTTCCGCTCGTGGTGCCCGAGGTCAACGCGGACCAGGTTCGCAACCGCCCGCGTGGCATCATCAGCAACCCCAACTGCACCACGCTGTCGATGATCGTGGCCATCGGCGCCCTGCACCGTGCCTACGGGGTCACCGACCTGGTGGTCTCCTCCTACCAGGCCGCCTCCGGAGCCGGCCAGGAGGGCATCGACACCCTGCGAGACCAGATGGCCAAGGCCGGTGCCGACCGCAGCCTCGGCGAGAAGGCCGGCGACGTGCGCGCCGCCGTCGGCGAGCTGGGACCGTTCCCGGCTCCGTTGGCCTACAACGTCGTGCCGTGGGCTGGCTCGCTCAAGGACGGCGGCTGGTCCTCGGAGGAGCTGAAGGTCCGCAACGAGTCCCGCAAGATCCTGGGCCTGCCCGATCTGCGCGTCTCCGCGACCTGCGTGCGTGTGCCGGTCATCACGACCCACGCACTCACCGTCCACGCCACCTTCTCCGAAGAGGTGACCGCCGACGCCGCGCGCGAGCTCCTCGGCTCCGCCGAGGGCGTGGTGGTCCAGGACGACCCGGCCAAGGGCGAGTTCCCGACCCCGGCCGATGTCGTGGGCACCGACCCGACCTGGGTCGGCCGCATCCGGCAGTCGCTCGACCACACCAACTCCCTCGAACTGTTCCTGTGCGGGGACAACCTGCGCAAGGGCGCCGCGCTCAACACCGCGCAGATCGCGGAGGTCGTGGCCAAGGAGTTCACCCAGGCCTGACACGCGTCATCCGATGCACGGGGGCCGTGGCGCTTGTCGCCACGGCCCCCGTCCGCTCGTGTCGGATGGGGCCGCTCAGTCCTCGCCGGGGTCGTCCGGGCTCCGCGGTCGGGAGAGTGTGAGGTTGTAGAGGAGACTGCAGTGCTCCGCGACGGCGAGGAGGTCGGAGGTCTCGACCGGCCGCCCGCCGCTGTAGTGCGTGCGCTCGATGACCAGTACGGGGACCCCCGGAGCGGATCGCAGGAGCACGGCCTCGGAGTCGCGGAGGGCACGCGTGCGCACCTCCTCGATGATCCGGTCGACGGTGTGGCCCGCCGCGTCGAGGCGGTTGACCAGGGAGTTCCTGGAACCGGTGCCGAACGGGGTGTGCGGGGTCCCGGCCGTGAGCGCGGCGGGCTCCCAGGACCGGTGCAGGGTGACCGGTACGCGTGCGGACAGTCCGTACGAGGTGGTCCGGTACACGGGGTCGCCTTCGCGTATGCGCAGACGCGAGTTCAGGGGCGGGGCGCACCGCTCCTGCTCGGTGCCGATGTCCTCGTAGCCGAGTCGCTCCGCTCCGGACCCCGAGGAGGCGTTCGTGCGGCACAGCCGGAACGCCTCGGGCGGGGAGCGCACGAAGTAGCCGGAGCCGGGGCGCGCTTCAACCAGGCCCTCGGTGACCAGGAGCCGGAGCGCGGTGCGGGAGATCTGTTCGCTGACGCGGTAGGTACGTGCCAGGCGGGTCCGGGAGGGGAGCCGGGTTCCCGGGGGCGTCTTCCCGCGCAGGATCGGGTCGCGTAGTTGTTCTGCCAGCCAGAGATACCGGGGTTGCCTGGTCACGGTCATACGGCCCCGGACGCCGCACCCCCTGTGCCCGAGGCCGTTCTGTGTTTCCGGCACGGTGTGGGTCGGTGCTCTCGGGGGCCGGTGCCCGGTGGTGTTGAGGGAGTGAACCTGCCAGATCGCCGAAGCTCGCCCATGTCTCCAGTAAAGCAGCGGGAGGGCCGGACGGAGGGCGATACCGGGGAGTAGCCGGTCTCGGACGTCGACGGACCGTGGAAACGGAACCGCGTTCTGCCGTGGAGAAACACCGTCGGAGCGCGGTGGTGGGAGGGCGTCCACTCATTACACTGACGCTGAGTGTCGTTATTGCTCCCGTATGTGAGGATGTCAAGGTGGAATACTTCGCAGATGCCACAGGCGCCACGGATGCCTGGTTCGCCGGAACCGGCGGTGTGGTCGCACTGGCCATCGGCCTGGCGGTGCTGGCCCTGTCGATCGCCGCGATCCTCTCCACGCTGGTGGACCGGAGGACGACCGCGGGCGGCAAGTTCCTGTGGATCGTCTTCGAGGTCTGGTTCCCGGTGTTCGGCGCCGTCGCCTGGTTCGCCGTCGGAAGGAAGGGACACCTCAACCGCTTCCTCGGCATCGCCAAGGGCAGCGGGCGCCACTCCGCTCCGGCCAGCGTCGGCCAGCACAGCGACGCGGTCGTCGACCAGGTCGGCCTGGGCCACGCCTGAGAGCGAGGGCCGTGGCTTTCCGGGGTCTTCCGTCCACAGGCTGTGGGTGCGGGTTCGTGCCTCGCGTGAGGTGGCTCCGGAAACAGCGGACGCCCCGACCGTCACCGGCCGGGGCGTCCGCTGTGCTGAGCTCGCGGTCCCTTGCTAGAGGATGATCCGCATCGGCTCCTCCAGGATCTCCGCGAGGTCCTTGAGGAACGCCGCGCCCACGGCGCCGTCCACCGCGCGGTGGTCCACCGACAGCTCCAGCGAGATGCGGTTGCGCACCACGACCTCGCCGTCCACGACCACGGGCTCCTGGCGCATCGCGCCCACCGCCAGGATCGCCGCCTCGGGCGGATTGATCACCGCGGAGAAGCTGTCCATGCCGAACATGCCCAGGTTGGACACGCTGAACGTGCCGCCGCTCATCTCCTGCGGCTTCAGCTTGTTGTCGCGTGCCTTGCCCGCCAGTTCACGGGTGCGGGTGGAGATCTCCGACAGCGTCGCCTTGTCCGTGTCGTGCAGGACCGGCACGACCAGGCCCGCCTCCACCGCCACGGCCACGCCGACGTTGATCCGGTGGTGTTGGAGAAGCGTGCCGTTCACCCACGACGTGTTCACCACCGGGTGTAGCTTCAGCGCGGTCGCGCTGGCCTTGACGATGAGATCGTTGAAGCTGATCTTGGCCCCGGTGCTCTCCAGTTGTCCGTTGATCTGGGCACGGAAGGCCTTCAGGGCCTCGGCGTCGATCGTGCGGCGCAGGTAGAAGTGCGGCACCTGCTGCTTGCTCTCGGTCAGGCGGCGCGCGATCACCTTGCGCGCGTTGCTGACCTTGAGCTCCTCGGAGGCCCGGAGGTCGTCGGAGGCCGGGGCCTGCGGCGCGGCGGCCGGTGCGGCGGCGGGCTCCTCCCGAGCGGGAGCGGACGCGGTGGGCGCCGGGGCCTGGGCGTCCCCGGACTCCCGGGCCGCCTCGATGTCGGCGCGTACGATCCGGCCCTTGGGGCCCGAACCCCGGATCTTCGTGATGTCCAGGCCGTACTCCTTGGCCAGACGGCGGGCCAGAGGCGAGGTGCGCGGACGCTCCCCGGACGGCGGCGTGGTGGGCGCCTCGGCGGCGGGCTCCGGGACAGGGGCGGGCGCCTCCTCCTTCTTCTTCTCCCCCCGCTCCTCGGACTTCTCCGCGGCGGGTTCCGGGGAAGAGGACTCCTCGGGAACGGCGTCGGGGCTGTCGGCGATCACGCCGATGACCTCGCCGATCGGCACGGTGTCGCCCTCGGAGAACGACTGTTTGACCAGGAAGCCGTCCTCGTAGGCCTCGTACTCCATGACGGCCTTGTCGGTCTCGATCTCGACCAGGACGTCACCGGAGGCGACCTTGTCGCCCACCTTCTTGACCCAACTGCTGATGACGCCTTCCTCCATGGTGTCGGAGAGGCGCGGCATGTGGATTTCGCTCATGTGTGGGAACTCCCTCTACCCGACCCGCTTGCCGACGGCGCTCAGGGTCTCCTTGATGGCGGTGCTGATCGATGCGACCGACGGCAGCGCGGCCGTCTCCAGGGGCTTGGCGTAGGGCATGGGGACCTCGGCCATGGCCACCCGGCGGACCGGTGCGTCGAGGTAGTCGAAAGCACCCTCCTGGATGGAGGCGGCGATCTCCGCGCCGATCCCGTAGGTGAGCCAGTCGTCCTCGCAGATCACGGCGGCACCGGTCTTCTTGACCGAGTCCACGAACGTCTGCCGGTCCAGGGGGCGCAGGCTGCGCAGATCCACGACCTCGACGCTGATGTCCTCCTCGGCCAGCTTCGCGGCGACCTGGTCGGCCACCATCGCCATCCGGGAGTAGCCGATGAGGGTGATGTCGGTGCCCTCGCGGACGACGCCCGCCCGGCCGATCGTGGCGACGGTGTCGCTGCCCGCCTCGGCGTAGTCCTCGGGCACCTCGCCCTTGGAGTTGTACAGGCCCAGGTTCTCCAGGAACAGGACCGGGTCGTCGTCGCGGATGGCCGCGCGGAGCATGGCGGAGGCCTCCGCGGGGGTGCTCGGGGCGAGCACCTTCAGGCCGGGGATGAAGGAGTAGAACAGTTCGATGTTCTGGGAGTGCGTCGCGCCGAGCTGCTGGCCGCCGCCGCCGGGCGTACGGATGACCATGGGGACGCTGGTCTGGCCGCCGAACATCCCGTAGATCTTGGCGGCGTGGTTGATGATCTGGTCGATGGCGATGAGGGAGAAGTTGATCGTCATCAGCTCGACGACCGGGCGCAAACCCAGCATGGCGGCACCGACGGCCGCGCCGACGAACCCCTCCTCGGCGATGGGGGTGTCCTTGACCCGCCGGGGGCCGAACTCTTGGAGCAGGCCTTCGGTGATCTTGTAGGAGCCCTCGAAGACACCGATCTCCTCGCCCATGACGAGGACGTTCTCGTCACGGACCATCTCGGCGCGAAGGGTGTCCCGCAGAGCCTGGCGGTAGGTGATCACAGACATGTGGCTGGTTCCTTCTCTACTCCGCGAACACCGGGTCGGCGGGCATGCGCCGCGACTCGTTGGGCACCGGGGTGGCGTACGTGTAGTCGAAGAGCGTGGACACGTCCGGCTTCGGGCTGTTCTCCGCGAAGTCGGCGGCCTCGGCGACCTCGGCCTTGACCTCGGCGGCGATCTCGTCGCGCTTGTCGTCGGTGAGGACACCCGCCTTCGTGAGCTTGGCATCGAACAGGGCGATGGGGTCGTTCGCCTCCGCTCGGGCGGTCTCCTTCTGCTCCTGGGTGCGGTACTTGGCCGGGTCGACGACCGAGTGCCCCTTCTGCCGGTAGCTCCAGGCCTCCAGCAGGAACGGGGTCTGCTCCTGGCGGGCGCGCTCGACCAGCCTGCTGGCGGTGTCGCGGACGGCGAGGACGTCGCGGCCGTCCACTCGCTCGCCCTCGATGCGGAAGGCGGCTCCGCGCTTGTACAGGTCGGGCTCGGCGGAGGACATCTCGACGGTGGTGCCCATGCCGGTGAAGTTGTTGATCACCACGAAGACGATGGGCAGGTCCCACAGCTTGGCGATGTTGAGCGACTCGTGCCAGGCGCCGATGTTGGTGGTGCCGTCGCCCATCTGGCACATGACGACCTCGTCGCCGCCCTTGTACGACACGGCCAGGGCCGCGCCCGTGGCCAGCGGAAGCTGACCGCCGACGATGCCGTAGCCGCCGAGCATGCGGGTCTCGGTGTCGTACATGTGCATGGAGCCGCCCCAGCCCTTGGAGACGCCGTCGGAGCGCCCGTAGAGCTCGGCCATGACACGCTTGGGGTCCATGCCCTTCTCGATCGCGTACCCGTGGTCGCGGTAGTTCGTGAAGAGGTAGTCGCGCTCCTGGAGGGCGGTCATCAGGCCGACGACCGTGGCCTCCTCTCCCAGGTTCAGGTGGCAGTAGCCGCCGATCCGGGCCTGGGTGTAGGCCTGGGCGGTGCGTTCCTCGAACCGGCGCACGAAGAGCATCCGGCGGTAGTAGTCCAGGAGGGTGTCGGGGTTCTCCTCGGAGACGCCCGGCGTGGTCTCCTTGCGGGTGCGTCGCCGGGTCGCGGTGGACCTGGCGGCACCGGTCCTCGGCTTGGCTTTGTCAGCCATGGTGTGCCTTTCTACGTGGTGAGGGCCCGCGTCCCCGGCCTGTGGGCCGTGGTGCGGGCCTGCCGCGACCCGCTGTGGGGCGGGGGCGCGGCGTGCGCCGCCGCCGGGCTCGATCGGCGGTGGCGCGTGCGTGGCTGTCGCGGGGCGCGTCCGGGAGTCGTGGCTGGTCCTTCCCGGGCGTGGGGCGATGGCGGGTCACGTATGCAGTTGTCGACCGGACCCTTGACCGCATTGCTTCCCGGTCCGGACTCCGCGTATGCGTGGCGCGGTCTCCGGCGGCCCGGGTTCGTCCACCGGCCGGACGGACGACACCGGGTTCTTCCGAGGATGGTGCGTGTGACACGGGTCTCGCATACTCTACGGACTGATCGATGATCGATCAATACGACCTTACGGCAGATCCCGGAAAAAACGCGCGCGGCCCCTGACGCGCCTACGGCGGGACGGGGGTCAGTGCCCCAGGGCGCTCTCGTGGGTCCTGAGGGCCGCCTCCACGTAGTCGAGGACGTGATCGCTCACCATCTGGCCCACCGACGGGTCGCCGTCGCGGAACGCGAGGGTGATCCGGTCGTGGTCGGCGGCCTTGGCGTGCAGTTCCATGTCCAGCCACCGCACCGACAGGGCCGTCCACACCTCAACCCCCAGCGACTCCCATGTGTGCAGCAGCACACTGTTGTCGGCGGCGCGCACGATCTCGCGATGGAACTCCACGCTGTGCCGGATCTGCTCGTCGACGTCGCCCCGTGCCGTCGCCTCCTTGAGGGCCTCCACCTCGCGCTCCAGCGGAGCCGGGTCCGCCGCGAGCCGGGGTGCCGCCAGGCGCGCGGCGACCAGTTCCAGGCCCGCGCGGACCGGGTAGATCTCCGCCATGTCCTGGACGCCGAAGGCGCGCACGCGGGCGCCCTTGTTCGGGACGGTCTCGATCAGTCGCAGGCCCTCCAGCTCGCGCAGGGCCTCGCGGACGGGGGCCTGGCTCACCTTCAGTTCCGTCGCCACCCGGCGCTCCACGATCCGCTCGCCGGGCTGCCACCGGCCGGACAGCAGTCCCTCGACCAGTACCCGTCGGATCTGTTCCCTGAGCGGCTCACGGGCGAGCTTCGAGGGATCATCCGGCAACTGTGGGAGGTCGACCATCCAGCAGGGCCCTTCCGTTCCATGGCCCGCGCACGGTGTGCGCGCGGACTCGACCGCTCGGCGCCATAGGCGCTCAGTCAACGTGACCCGGTCCTGAAGGACCGGGCTTGGAGGGAGCGCCCGACCGGCCGCCGGGCGGGCCCCTCCGTCCAGACACCCCTACGGGGCGGCAGGGACGCGTGACTCACGCCCCGTGGTCCCGTCCCGTCGGGCGATCACGCGGGAGGCGTTCCGGTCGGCGTGGGCGACGACCCCGCACCCCCGGCAGGCGAAAAGGGCCTGGCCGACCCGGTCCCTCTTCTCGATGCGGCGGCACTCGGCGCAACCTTGAGCACGTTCCGCCTCCCATGCCACGAGGAGATCCAGTGGACCGCGTCCGGAAGCGGTCCACCGGACGTGGCCTTCACCGTGACCGGCTCGGCTCTTCCTGTTGTCGGTCTGACGGGGCTGCGGAGTTCGCTTGACGCTGCGGCCCGCGTTCTCGCTCCCTCCGAAAGGGCTCGTGACACCCCGCTCGGCCGGACGGGTCCCCCCGCACGGCTGGGGCCTGCCGCCGGGCGCTCCGGCGCTTACCCGGACGGGACTCACACCTGCCGGTCCGACACAGCTTCCATGACACACCACGGGTCCGACTCTAGGGCCTGTGCCGCCCTGTTGGGGGGCTGAACCCCGACATACGCGGGGCCGCACGCTCGTCCGCACCCTCCCAGGCCCGCGTGGTCTTCACACCCGGGTACCGGCGCGGCCTGTTCACCGGCGAGATCCTCCGACGCCGCGAAACCGGCAGAAGCGATTCCGCACGGCTCTGAAGGGCAGGGGCTCCTCGCTAGACCATGCTGAAGGGTGCCGCACGTGCCCGGGGGCCCGAACGACGTGCATCGAAACCTCAACGGAACGCTCACGAAGGTGTTGCGCCGGAGTGAACCCGAAGGGTCCGTGGCGGGGGATCCGGGGAAAGCCGGTGGTCGCGGGAGCCGTGCGCGACCGACCTGGCCGGTCACGGTTCAGGCTGCCCGGGTAGGCTCAAGAGCCGACAACGTTCACTCACGCGTTGGGCGGGGGTGTCCCACAGAAGGCGAGACAACCGAGGTAGGCCCCGACGAGAGCGCCCTGACCTGCGCTGACCTTAATTTTGGAAGAGGGCCGGCGCACAGTCGGCGCTTCCGGACGTCCAGTCAGTTCCTCGGATTCCGGGCCTCGCGGACACAGTGTGGTGAAACCGCCGGCCGGGTCGGGCCGTCCAACGGGTAACAGTCGGGGAACCCCGGCGAGCACCAGCCCCGTATCGGCCCTGAGGACGTCAGGATCAGTACCGACAACCACGGCTAGCCCCGTCCCACGCGCTCCAGAGAGCGTCCGGGTGAGCCCCGACGTGTGAGACAGCACTGAGCACATGACGCACTCTTCGCAGATCCGGCAGAGGTCCATCGACGTGGCAGAGCCACACGAGAGGGATCGGCGGCCTTCGGCAGCGGGACCGTACAGCGGCCCCATCCCGGCGGTGCGTACCACGGGTACGGATCCGGGGGTCCCGGTCGTGCGCGCGATCAAGTGGCCGAGTGTGAGCGAGATCGCCTGGGGGATGGCCTCGGACCGGGTCGCCATCATCCTCGCGGTCGCGCTGATCGTGATGACGATGCTCTCCGCGGGGCCGCTGCACCCCGTGGACAACTTCCTCAACGAACTGCCGCGGCCCTTCTGGGACACGCTGCGCACGCCGCTCATCCACTGGCCGGACACGGTCGCCTCGCGTGCGGTCGCCCTTCCGGTACTGACCGTCACCGCCGTCCAGCTCGCCTACTGGCACCGGAGCTGGCGGCCGATCGTGCTCGGTGCGGTCGGTGTCATCGGCATGATGTCGATGGTGGCGTCCATGAAGCTGCTCTTCAACCGGGGGCACGCCAAGGACTACGACCCGGACTTCTTCGAGGGCATGGGCAACGTCGCCTTCCCCTCGGGGCACGGCGCCAACGCCATCCTCATCTACGGGCTGGTGCTGTTCCTCATCATCAGGTTCGCGGCGGCCCGGCGGCACGTCGTCAGACGCCTGGGGTACTGCATCGCCGGTATCGCCGTTCTGCAGTCCGTCGTCTCGGTCTACCTGCACTTCCACTGGTTCACCGACCTGGTGGCCGGGATGATCGCGGGCGGGTTCGCCCTGCGGGTGACCATCCGCCTGGACCGGATGTTCCCGCACGGGCGCACGGCCGAGTGGTGGCCCTGGTACGGCCGCGACGGGGAGGGTCAGCCGGTCGGCGGCCGCCAGCCGAACAACCCCTCGAGGGACGCGTAGGCCAGGCCGTTCGGAAGCCGCGCCGTCAGGGCGAGCGTACGGTCGCGCAGGGTTCGTGCCACCGGGTTCCGGGCCAGCGACACCCTGGCGAAAGCGGCCGAGCGGCGCGCGATACCCGAGGCACGCGGCATGCGGGCTCGCGTGTAGCCGGCGAGGTCCCGACAGACCTCGTCGCCTCCGCCGACGCTGTGCGCGAGGGTGACGGCGTCCTCGATGGCCTGACACGCGCCCTGGCCCAGGTTCGGGGTCATGGCGTGCGCGGCGTCGCCGAGCAGGGCGACGCGGCCCCGGTGGTAGGCGGGCGGAGGGGTGGCGAGGTGCCAGACGTCTTTGCGTAGCACGGAGCCGGGGTCCGCGCGGCGCAGTGCTTCGGAGAGGGGGCCGTGCCACTGGCCGAAGCGCCGGAGGAGATCAGTGTGCTCGTCGCGGGAGCCGGAGCCCGCTGGTGCCCAGGCCATGGCGTAGAGGTAGGCGTCTCCGCCGAGGAGCGGCATGAGTCCGAACGAACCCTCCGGGCCCCATGACTCCGACGCGGTGGGCACGTCGACGTTCTCGGCGAGCAGGCGCCAGGCCGTGGCACCCGAGTACACGGGGCCGGGATGGTCGGGGAACAGGGACGCGCGGGCGCGGGACCGGATACCGTCGGCGGCCACCACCAGACCGGCCTCCCGCTCCCGGCCGTCGGGTGTGGTGACGAGGGCGGGCCGGTCGGGGCCGCCCTCGTCCACGAGGCGTGCGGCGCTCCCGGCGGTCACGGGGACTCCGGCCAGGATGCGCATGAGGTCGGGGCGGCGCACGACGGCGATGGTGTCGCCGAAGCGTTCCCGGGTCTCGTCGACGGCGGCCGGGACGAGCCACTCCCCGCGCCAGGAGCGGATGCCGACCGACCCGGGGGCGGCCAGTGAGCGGACGGAGTCCCCCAAGCCGAGGGTGTCCAGGGCACGCAGTGCGTTGGGGGCGACGGCCAGGCCCGCCCCCGTCTCCCATGATTCCCGGGCCTCCAGTACCTCGACGTCCCATCCCCGGTTCCGGAGGGCGCGGGCGGCGGTGAGACCGCCGATACCCGCTCCGATGATGATCGCCTTGCGCATGTCCGCTCCCGTTTCCTCTACTCCTGTAGAGCTACTACTCTACAGGAGTAGAGGAAGTGGTTTGAGGGGGGACCATGCAGAACCGGAGTACACGGCGCGACCTGATCGCCGACACCGCGCTGGACCTGATCGCCGAACGGGGGCTGCGCGGCCTCACCCACCGGGCGGTGGACGAGGCCGCCGGGCTCCCGCCGGGATCGACCTCCTATCACGCACGGACACGGCTGCGGCTCGTGGAGGCCGCACTGCTCTGGCTGGTCGACCAGGAGGAGGGCCTGGGGCGGCGGATCCTGGGGCCGGAGCCCGTGGACCGTCCCGGGGTTGCCCGGGTCACGGCGCGCTTCCTGCACGAGGCGCTCACCGGGGGGCGGCGCAGGACGCTGGCCCGCCTCGAACTCGCGTTGGAGGCGGGACGCAGCCCCGACCTCCGGGAGGTCTACGACCGGTCCGGGGCGCGGCTGCGGTCGGCGGTGCGGGCGGTGCTGGCCGACCACCTCGGGTCCCCGGAGCCGGAACGGCACACGCGTGCGCTCCTGTCCTGGATGGAGGGCGTGCTCTTCTACTCACTGGTCGGCGCGGGCTCCGCTGCCCCACCGGACGAGGAGGAGTTGCGGGCCTCGGCCCTGGAGGTGCTCGACGGCCTGCTGGGGCCGGACCGGCTCCGGGGGTCTCACCCTGGGTGAGTGGATGTTTCACGTGAAACACCCACCGTCACCCCTGGCCCGGGTGCAGCCGGTGCACCCGGGCCGCTCGGCGTCGTCGCGCGCGGAGCCGCGACGCCCGGGGCCCGGTCCAGGCAGTACCGCACGGAGCGGTGCCACCGGTTGCCCGGGAGCCCCGGTTCGAGCGCGGCCGTCAGAGCGGTGTACTTGCTGAACCCCGTGGCGCGCACCCCGAACTCGTGGAGCCGCCGCTCGGTCGGGGTGCGGCCCCCGGGTGTCTTGACCTCCACCAGGACCACGTCCGGGCGCATCCGCACGGTCCGGCCCCCGCGGATCCCCGCCAGGCCGGTGTCCAGGGTCACGCGCTCGCCGCCGCCGAGGGCGACCAGGGTCGTCCTGCGGTAGTCGGTGACCGTGCCGGGCCGCAGGTCCCCGGGCGGCTCCAGCCCGTACCGGCGCAGGGTCCGTTCGACGAACGCCCGGCTCTCCGGGACCAGTAGGTCCTGCGGTCCGGCGTGGTCGATCCGCGTCTTGTCGGTGCCGCCCCGGCCGTCCTTGGTCTTGACCTCGCACATCCGGGCCCCGGTATCCACGTAGGAGCGCACCCGCACCTTGAACCGCCGTCTCCGGCACCGACGGTGGTCGTGAAAGGTCCGCAGGTCCGGGGTGTCCATGTAGGTGGAGGAGTAGCGGAACGAGTTCCGGCCGCCGATGGTCAGCACCCCGAACGAGGCTGCGGCCCCCGCGAACACGGCCGGCACCAGTTCCACCGGTACGAGGTAGGTGCGGCAGACCCGGGACACCAGACGGGCGCGCTCGTTCACCTCCGCCAGCGGCATCGGTGCCAGCCCGTCCAGGCCGGGCAGCGGCGCGCTCACCGTCGGCCCGTCCGGGCCGACACGCCGCCCCGCCGCGACGGGGAGAAGGCCGGTTCGGTCGGGGCCGCGCGGAACCGGACGTCGACGACCATCAGGTCGCGCACGTAGTCCACCTCGGCGACCTCCACGTGCTCCACGCCTCCGCGCAGCCGCGCCTCCAGGTCCTGGCGCAGCGACACCGGGTCCTCGTGTACCACGTCCAGGGTGACCAGGCGCCGCTCGCGCCGGGCCAGCAGTCTCGGGTGGTCGGCCACGAACATCACCCCGAGCAGGAGCGCGTTGATCCCGAGCAGTGTCCACGGCGCCGATGCGGCGACCGCGTTCACCAGGCCGAGGGCGATCGCGGTGAAGTAGTAGCCGGTCTCGCCCTGGCCGATGGTGTCCGACCGCAGGCGGAGGATGGCCAGGACCCCGAAGAGCCCGAACCCGACCGCCAGGCCGACCTCCCGCTGGGTCAGTACCGAGACGACCGCGAAGATGCCGGTGTTCAGAGCGAGGTAGGCCAGCAGGAGGTCGCGGCGGCCGTGGCGCCGGAAGTAGAGGCAGTAGGACAGCAGGATGATCGCGGCCAGGTCGACCGCCAGAGCGAACCAGAACATGGCCCCCACCCTTCCGGCCGACCGTGACACCGCCGTGAGCGCCACATGAGAGGGCCTTCATGAAGGCGCGGGCGTCACTCCAGGAGCCGGTACCCCATGCCGCGCACCGTCGTGATCCGGTCCGCCCCCACCTTGCGGCGCAGCGCCCGCACGAACACGTCCACGACGTTGGACCCGGGATCGTGGTCGTAGCCCCACACGTGGGACAGCATCTGCTGACGGCTGAGCACCTGCCCCGGATGGCGCATCAACAGCTCCAGCAGGGCGAACTCGCGGGCCGTGAGGTCGGTGGCCGCACCCGCCACGTCCACCCGCCGCGTACGCAGGTCCAGGGCGAGCCCGCCCGCCCGCAGCACCGTGGTCTCCACCGTCCGCTCCGGGCGCATGCGCAGCCGCACCCGCGCGAGCAGCTCCTCGAACCGGAACGGCTTGGTGACGTAGTCGTCCGCCCCGATCTCCAGCCCCGTCACGGTGTCGCGCACGCCGTCGCGCGCGGTGAGGATGACCACGGGGACGTCGACGCCCAGCGCCCGGACCCGCCGCAGGACGTCGAACCCGTCGGTGTCCGGCAGCCCCAGGTCCAGCAGCATCAGATCGAACCCGCCGGTGACGGCGTAGTCGACCGCCTCGGCACCGGTGCCGACCACGGTGGCCGCGAACCCGCTGGCGGCCAGGCCCTTGCACACGAAGGAGGCGATGCGCTCCTCGTCCTCAACGATCAGGACCCGGCTCACGCGTTCTCCCTTCCGAGGGGGACGACGAGGGTGAAGGTGGAGCCCCGTCCCGGCACCGACCGCAGGTCCACGCGGCCGTGGTGGGCCTCGGCGATGGCGCGGACGATGGCCAGCCCGAGCCCGGCGCCCCGGTCCGAGCCGGCAGGGCCGCCGCGCGCGAAGCGCTCGAAGATCCGGCCCTGGTCCTCGGGCGGGATGCCCGGCCCCCGGTCGGCGACCCAGATGAGCACGTCGGAGCCGCTCACGGTGGAGCCGATCCGGACGGTGGACCCGGGCTCGGTGTGCCGGACGGCGTTGGCGGCCAACTGCACGACCGCCTGGGTGACGCGCTGGGGGTCGAGCCGGGCGGTGTCCTCGGCCACCGCCTCCAGCCGCCAGTCCCGATCGCCGAGGCGGCGCGCCTTGGCGTCGATGTCGCTGGTCAGCTCGGCCAACGACACCTCCTCCGGGCGCAGGAAGTCGGTCCGCCGGGCCTTGGCGAGCAGCAGCAGGTCCTCCACGATCCGCGCCATCCGGTCCAGTTCGTCGGTGACCAGGCGGACCACCTCGCGGCGCTCCTCCGGATCGTCGCCCATGAGTTCGAGGTGGCCGCGGACGATGGTGATGGGCGTGCGCAGCTCGTGCCCGGCGTCGTCCAGGAAACGGCGCTGGTCCAGGAAAGCACCCTCCAGACGGTCCAGCATGTGGTTGAACTGCTCGGCCAGGGCCGCCACGTCGTCCTTCCCTGACACCTCGATGCGCCGGGTGAGGTCCTCCTCGGTGATGTGCGCGGCGGCCTGGCGGACCAGGCGGACGGGGGCCAGGACGCGGCCCGCCACCCACCAGGCCGCACCGCCGGCCAAGAGGAGGCCGGCCATGCTGACCAGGGCGACCGTCCGCACGGTGGCAGCGACCTCGGAGCCGCCCGGTTCCGTGAAGTATCCGATGACGAACCAGCCGTCGGGACCCTCCCCGGGAGGGTGGACGAGGATCTTCTCCCACGCCAGCGCCCCGGCCGGGGTGTCGAGGGTGCCGCGCGCGTCCGGTGGGTCGAGGATCGCGCCGGACAGCTCCGGGTCGGCGGACACGTCGTAGAGGGGTTCGGGGCCCTGACGGATCCGCCCCTCGGCCGTCGGTGAAGGGCTGCCCGGCCCCGTCGGGAGCGGGTCCACCCAGCCGAAGAGGATCTCCTCCCGGGCGGGGTACTGCCGTTCCAGGTAGACCGTGATGAGGGTGTGCACGTCGGTGAAGGGTGCCCCGGTGTCCGGATCCCGGCCGACCTGCGCGAACTCCTGGAGTTCGGCGATCTCCTGGGTGAGGGCGCGGTCGGTCTCGTCCCGGGCGCTCTCGGCGAGCGCGCTCCAGGTGAGGCCGTTGACCAGGACCAGGACAGCGGACATCAGGGCGAGGACCCACCCCGTGATGACGAGCCGGGCGGGGACGCGCCCGCGCCGGCGCGGTTCGGGCGGCGGACCGTCCATGACCACCGTGGGCAGGACCGACGTGTCCCGGGATGAGGGGGCGACCGTGCTCTGCTCCGGTTGGTGCGGACCGGAGGAGGCGTCAGTCGTCATCGTCGTCTCCGTCGTCGTCCAGGCCGTCGCGGTCATCGTCGTCGTCCGGCTCGTCATCCGAGTCGTCGTCATCGTCGTCATCGTCATCGACGCACGGGACGACGGAAGGGGCCTCGGTGACGGGAGGGGGCGGCACCACCACGTTCGCGTCGGGCGTCTCGGCGGCCCGGTCGGACGGGGACTCCCCGAGGGTCACCTCCTCGGGCGTCCGGGCCTGGGGATCGGACCCCTGCGACGCCCACGCGAACACACCGCCTCCGATCAGGGTCGCGGCGATGACGGCACCTACCAGGAAGAATACGGGTGATCTCATGGGAACGAGCATGGCGGTCCACGGCGGGGGCCCACGTGAAGCCCACATGAGGAAACCTTCATGAGGCACCGTTCAGGCGCGTGGTGACACGGCCGGGGCCGGCGCGCCGTCGCGGGGCACGGTGAGCAGTCGGATGCCGTACCCGGCCAGGACCGCGCACACCACGGCCACCCCGGCCCCGGACCAGCCCCCCGTGTAGGACTCGCCCATGAACGCCACCCCGACCACGGACGCCGCCACCGGGTTGGTGAACGTGGTGATGCCCAGCGGCGCCCCCAACTCCATGCCCTGGTAGGCGGCCTGAGCCAGGAAGAGCCCGAACACCGCGATCACCGGGGTGGCCAGCGCGGCCGGGTGCACCAGCCCCGCGGCGCCGGTCGCGGCGATGACGGCGACGGCGGTCTTGACCGTGGCGGAGGACACCCCGAAGGCGACCCCCGCCGCACCGGAGAGCAGATAGCTGCGCCAGGACGCCGACGGGAGCCGCCCGGCGATCCACGCGGTCACCGCCAGCGCGGCCGTGGTCCCCGCCCCCACCAGGAGCGAGTCGGCGGCGTCCATGGTCCCGCCGCCGCCGTTGGTGACCGTCACCGCGAGCAGGACACCCAGCGCCGCCATGGTGAACGCCGCGCCGCGCCACTCCTCACGGGTGACCCGCCGACCGTCGAGCCGCGCCGACCAGGGGATGCCGAACACCAGGACCAGGACGCCGAGCGGCTGGATCACGGTGAGCGGCGCGAAGGAGACCGCCCCCACCTGGAACCCCGCGCGCCCGCCGTTGAACACCAGCGACACCCACCACAGGGGGTGCCGCAGCAGTTCGGCGACGCGGTGGCGGTCGGTGAGCGGGGCGCGCACCGCGACCGCGAGTCGGCGCTGCGCCACCGCCGCCGCCGTGTACGCCGCGCACGACAGCAGCGCGAACACGATCCCCAGCCACATTCCCATGACCGCCATCATGCCGCCCACCCGCACACGGGTGCGCCCGGGGCCGTGCCTACACCGCCGAGGGCGACCCGGCCCGGTACAGGGCCGCCACCACGCTCTCGATACCGGGTTCGCGCAGGGTCAGGTCCACGACCTCGTGGGCTCCGGCGACCTCCGAGATCACCCGCGCCGGGTTGGCCGACAGTTCCAGCCACTGTCGGGGCCCCTCCACCCGGGTGCAGTGCCCGCCCGGAACCTCGATCGGCGGCGCCGGGGCGGCCAGGTCCACCACCAGGACGCGGGGCGCCGGCACACTCGCGCGCAGGCCGTCGAGCCCGCCGTCGTAGGCGATCCCGCCCCGGTCGACCACCACCACCCGCTCGCACAGCCGCTCCACGTCGCCGAGGTCGTGCGTGGTGAGCAAGATCGTCGTCCCCTCCCGAGCGTTGAGCCGCAGGAGGAACTCGCGGATCGTCGACTTGCTCACCACGTCCAGCCCGATGGTCGGCTCGTCCAGCACCAGCAGCCGGGGGCCGTGCAGCAGTGCCGCCGCCAGGTCCCCGCGCATGCGCTGGCCCAGACTGAGCTGGCGCACGGGTGTGGACAGGAACGGGCCCAGCTCCAGCACCCCGGTGAGTTCGGCGAGACGGCGTGCGTGGTCGTCGGCCGGGACCCGGTACAGGTGCCGGGTCAGCGCCAGGCTGTCCCAGAGCGGCAGGTCCCACCACAGGCTGGTGCGCTGGCCGAACACCACCCCGATCCGGGAGGCCAGCCGCGTGCGCTCGCGGGAGGGATCCAGCCCGGTCACCCGCACCCGGCCCGAGGTCGGGGTGAGGATGCCGGTGAGCATCTTCATCGTGGAGCTCTTGCCCGCGCCGTTGGGCCCCAGGTACCCGACGATCTCGCCGGGGTGCACGGTCAGATCCACGTCGCGGACGGCGCTGACGGTGCGCCTCCGGCGGCGCGGGAAGCGGCCCTCACGGACTGTGAAGTCCCGGCCCAGGCCGACGGCCTCGACGACGGGTGCGTGTTCTGGGGACATGGGTCAACTCCCGGTGGATCGGTAGCGGCGCAGCCCGGACCGCCACGCCGCGGCGGCCAGGACGCACGACAGGACAGCCACGGCGGGCGCGGCCCACCGCAGAGCGGCGGGCAGCCCCGTGGGGTCGGGCCGGTCGAGCAGGTACAGGGCGGGCTGCCAGCTCACGAAGGCGAGCGGGACCGCGAACGTCACCGCCCGCACGATGCCGCGCCCGTACAGGGCCAGCGGGTACTCGGTCAGGGCCTGCCCGCCGTAGGTGAGGGAGTTGGCGGCCTCACGGGCGTCGGTGGCCACGAACTGCGTACACGAGGCGGCCAGCCACACGGCGCAGCAGAGGGCGATCGAGGAGGCCAGCAGCACCGGCAGCATGAGGGCGCGGGAGACGGTCCAGTCGATGTCGCACACCGTGAGGGAGACGGCCAGTACCGCCAGGGCGGGGACGACCTTGCCGAGCCTTCTCGGTGAGAACCCGTCGGTGGCCAGTTGGACCAGCGGTGACACCGGGCGCACCAGCATCGCGTCGAAGGAACCCGTCCGGATGTGCTGCCCGAGTCGCTCCACCGAACCCATGAGCAGGTCGGCGCAGCCGAACGCCGTCGCGGCCAGCGCGTAGACCAGCAGCCCCTCGAAGACGGTGAAACCGACCAGCGTGCCCGCGTGCCCGAACACGATGGCGACCGCGCCCATCTCCGCGGCCGACGCCAGCACGACCATGCCGGTCAACAGGAGCAGGGAGGCCGGGTACTGGGCCAGTGCCCGGCACCACGTCCACGCGAGGCGCACATAGGTCCGCAGGGTCCACGCCAGGCGCTCCGGGGCCGGGGCATGCGTCTCAGCCACCCTGGACCACCACCCGGCGCGTCGCGCGCGTGGCCGTCCAGGCACCGAGGGCGAGCAGAACGACGGCCCAGGCCGCCTGGACCGCCAGCCCTCCGGGTACACCGCCGCCGGGCAGGGTGTCCTTGCCGAGCAGCACATCGGCGGGGACCTGGACCATCGACGCCCACGGCAGCAGCCGCAGCACCTCGCCGATCGCGGCCGGGAACAGCGGCAGGGGCAGCAGCATCCCCGCGGCCACCGGGCCCAGCAGGCCGGCCACCGCCCACACGCCACGGGTGTCCAGGAGCCAGAAGCCTGACAGCGCGTACAGGTAGCGCAGCCCGAACGAGACGACGACGGCCAGCGCGAACGAGGCCAGGACGGCGGTCCAGCGCAGGGCGCAGTCGGGCAGCCGGAGGTCGAACAGGAGCGCCCCGACACCGAAGGTGGGCACGGACCGGAAGAGGAGCTGGAACGCGGCGCGGCCGAGGTCGTCGAACAGCCACCACGCGGTGAGGGACACCGGGCGCAGCAGGTCGGTGGCGACGGCCCCGCTGCGGACGCGTTCGTCCAGGTCCAGCGGCGGCCCCATGACGGCGACCGCGGCGATGAGCGACTGGGCGACGAAGACCTGGGTGACGGCGTCGCCGGAGTCGTAGCCGTTGATCTGCGGACGCACCGCGAACAGCGCGAGGAGCACCAGCGCGTTGATGACGCCGAAGACGCAGTTGGTGAGCAGCCCCGCGAACGTGGCGGCGCGGTAGGCGGAGTAGCGGCGCAGCCCCAGGGCGAACACCGCGGGATAGACGCGCACGGGCGTACACTCCCTGGCGGATCGGGATCGTGCTTGCGGAAGGTGGGCACGTCCCTGGTCTCGCACAGGTCCGGGTCGCCGTGAGTGGCAGACGCTAGCACAGTCCCAGCGGGGAAGGGGAAACGATGACGCCGACCGACACCGGGGGACGCGGGGTCGTGGTCGTGACGGGGGCCGGGTCCGGCCTGGGCCGCGCCACCGCCGTGCGGCTGCTCGCCGACGGCTACTCCGTCGTCCTGGCGGGACGGACCAGGGTGACCCTGGAGGGCACCGCCGACGGGCACCCCCGCGCGAGGGTCGCCGAGACGGACGTGGCCTCGCCCGACTCGGTGCGCGCGCTCTTCGACACCGTCCGGGACCGGTTCGGCCGGGTGGACGTCCTGGTCAACAACGCCGGGGTGTTCGGCCCCGCCGCGTCCGTGGACACGATCACCGACGAGGGCTGGGCCGAGGTCGTCGCCACCAACGTCAGCGGGGCGATGTACTGCGCCCGCGAGGCCGCCCGGCTCATGAAGGAGCAGACGCCCCGGGGCGGCAGGATCATCAACAACGGGTCGGTGTCGGCGCACGTGCCGCGCCCGGACAGCGTCGCCTACACGGTCAGCAAGCACGCCGTCTCCGGACTGACCGCCTCCATGAACCTCGACCTGCGCGGCCACGGGATCGCCTGTACGCAGATCGACGTGGGCAACGCGGCCACCGAGATGGTGGCGGGGATCGGCACCGGGGGAGGGGCCCTCCAGGCCGACGGCTCCCGCAGGTCCGAGGCGGTGATCGACCCGGAGCACGTGGCGTCCACGATCGCCCACATCGTGTCCCTGCCCGCCGACGTGTCCGTGCCGACGGTGACCGTCATGGCGCGGGAGATGCCGTTCGCCGGCCGGGGGTAGGTGTGCGAAGCCCGACGGCGCAAGGCAACCCGTGACGCTTCTCACGCAGAGTCGTTACCTGGACTTCACAGAGTGACGAACCGCCGCAACGCGCGGCGGGCACCGTGAACGGTATGGACGATATCGAAGGCCACCACGCATCCGATGACCACACGCGCCCCGGCTTCCTCGGCCGCGAGGCGCTCGACCTGGGCGTGCTCCTCCTCGCCGCTGGGGCCGCGCACGTGCTCGTGCTCTCCCTGGGGCACAGCGACCACGGCGTCCAGCTCCTGATCGCCATGGGGGCGCTCCTCGTGGCCGCCACCGCACTGCACCGCTGGCACCGGCACCGCAGCGGGGCCAAGAAGCGCGCCCGCGCGGTGGGCCTGGGTCCGCCGCGCGCCCCCCGGCCCCGCACACCCGAGTCCGGGGAGCGGCTGTGGAGCGTGCGCGTCACCCTCGCCGACGTCCCCGGCGGGCTGGCCGAGCTCACCGCCCGCTTCGCCGCCCTCGGGGTCGACATAAGGCACATGCACGTCCACCCGGGCGGGGCGGAGACCACCGACGAGTTCCTCGTCAACGCCCCGGCGCACCTGGCCGAGGAGGACCTGTACTCGGTGGTCCACGGTACCGGTGCGCGTGAGGCGATCGTGCGCCCCGCCGACGTCCACGAGCTCAGTGACACCACGAGTCGCACACTCGCACTGGTCAGCGCCCTGGTGGAGGGTGCCATGACGCTGGAGGGAGCCCTGCTGTCCCTGGCCTCGGCCCAGGACGTGGAGCGCGTCGACGCGCCGCCGGAGGGCATGGAGGCCGACGACGCCTCCGGCACCACCATGGCCCTGGCCGCCGCGGACGGCGGCGTCCTCGTGGTGCGCCGGGTGGGCGTGCCGTTCACCGCCGTGGAGTTCGCCCGCTGCCGGGCCCTGGTCCGGGTGTCGGAGTCGTTGCGGGCACGGGCCCGCCGCTCCTGAGAGTGACGCCCTTCATACAGAGGCCGGGCGTCCGTCACCCGGTGTTCGGTGCTTTCTGATGGGCTGCGCACGGACGTGAGCGCGTCCGAGATCCCCCGGTCCCGAGCCCGACTACTTCAACCTCCTCTCGTGAGGAGCCAGCATCCCCGTGCCAATGGTGTGTGCGGGGCCGACCGTTCCGCCCCGCAGGGACGCCCGTTCCCTTTGGCGCGTTCGACTGTGAAGATCACCGTGCAGGCCAAGCCGCTCCCGCGATGCCGCCCAGGAGGCGGCATCGCGGGAGACGCTGGCGTTGCGCGGCCGGGTGGCCCACCACGTCTCGCGCCGCGCCCACCACAGCGGGGCGCGGGCCGAGGCCCCCTTGCGGTACCTGGTCTGCGGCGGGGTCAAGGCGATGGGGCTGTCCGACCGGCCCGCGATCCACCGCGTGCGCAGGACCGCCCACGTCTGCGCCATCCTGGAGGCCCACCTCAAGGCCGGACACCGCGGCCTTGATGGCTCGAAGCGGCGCACCCGGGCGGAGGAGAGGCCGGTGCTGTTCCGCGCGGACGCCGCGCAGCCCTTCGGTGACCGGTGCCTGTCCTGACAACTGGACGCGCACCGTGCCCGTCGCGGCCGCATGAAGGGCATCGGCTGCACATGCTCACCCGAACGGGCGAAGCTGCTGGCCGAGTACCGGCGGGGACGGACGCACGCGTGAGACGAGAGGAGCCGGGCATGCCCTTCCGCACCGCCTCCCGGCCCGGCCGGGACGACCACCCCAACGAGGACTTCGCCGCGGTGGGTGCCGACTGCGCGGTGGTCCTCGACGGGGTGACCGCGCCGCCGGGGATCGACAACGGCTGCTCGCACGGGGTGGCGTGGTTCGCGCAGGCGCTCGGGGGGCGTCTGTTGGCCGGGATCGAAACGGGGCTGCCGTTGAACGGGGCCCTGGCCGGGGCGATCACCGGCGTTGCCGCCCTGCACGCCGACACCTGCGACCTCACCCGTCAGGAGAGCCCGTCGGTCACGGTCGTCGCGGTACGGGTACGCGCCGACGTGTTGGAGTACCTGGTGCTGTCCGACTCGGTGCTGCTGGTGGAGCAGGGGGACGGGGTCCGACTGGTGGCCGACACGCGGCTGGACGACCTGCGGCGGCGGCTGGCCGCGGAGGGCGGGACGGTTCCGGTCCGCACCTTGCGCAACGTGCCCGGGGGGTTCTGGACGGCGGGTGCCGATCCGAGGGCGGCCGACGAGGCGGTCACGGGGACCCTGTCGCCGGGGCGGTTCGCCGCCATGACGGACGGGGCGGCCCGGGCGGTCGAGGTGTTTGGCGCGTGCACATGGGAGGAGGCGTTCGCACTGGTCATGACGGAGGGGCCGGACGCGCTCGTGGACCTGGTGCGGACACTGGAGCGGGCCGATCCGGAGGGGAGAGGCCACCCCCGGGGGAAGGCCCACGACGACGCCACGGTGGTCACCCGGTCTCCGTGAGTGGGTTTCGGTCTTCTTTTATTCGTAATTTTGGATCTATCTTTTTCGGTATGAGGAACTCCTGATCCCCTATTGACAGGAGAAGCAGAAGGAGTGATCTTCCGCATTCTCCGGGTGGCGTCGCCCGAACGCCCTATCGTTCTTTCTCGGTACTTTTCGGGCCGTTGAGCAGCGATGACGGCCTTGAACGGCGTGTTCCGTCCGGAAGGTTCGCGACGTTTCGACCCCCCCGGAGCGCCGGACACTTTTCCGTGTCGTGTCCATCCGGTAGATTTCTCCGTAACCGATCAGTCGGGCTTCGCTCCGCAGCGTCCACCCCCCTGATCCCGGTTCCTCTTCCCTGACACGTACGCGCACCCCGTCCCTCCGGCGGTGCGTACAGTCCGTGCTCCCCGAGTGCACCCGCTGGAAAGGAGACGGTGTGAGCCCTGCGGACGTCCTCGAGCCGACCGGCCCCCAGAAATCCCTCGCGGGCACCGGTTGGCTGGACCAGTTGCTCGCCACGCCCACGGGGCATGTCGTCGAGCGCCCCGTCCGCGTGCGCGACCGCGACGGCTACCACCACCGCCCGGACCCCACGCACGCCACCACCCCCGCCGAGTTCCTGTTCACCATGCGCCGCTACCTGGTCTGGGCGGGGGACTGGTCCTACCGGGACCTGGAGTACCTGTGCGGCGGCGCGGTCAAGGCCGCGACCTTCCAGGACGTACTCGAAGGGCACCGGCTGCCGCGCTACGTGTTCCTGATGGCCTTCGTGACCGCCTGCGCCGGTGAGGACGAGAGCGAGCGCCGCCGCTGGGTCGACGCCTGGCGGCGCATCCACCGCACCTACCTCTGAGCAGCGCCGGGCACGGCACGCGCGACGGCTCCGGGACCGTTCCCGGAGCCGTCGGGGCGACGGTCAGTCGAAGAGGTCCTCGGGGCGGTCGACCGTGGCGGCGCGGCGCATCCAGGTGTGGAGGGTCTCCAGGTCGGTGCAGTCGGTGATCCTGGCGCGGACGTCGTCGGTGACGGTGAGGCGGCGCGCGTCCAGGAAGACCAGAAGGCTGCTCGCGGCCTCCTGGGTGCGGCCTTCTTCCCGGCCGATGCCGACGTACTTGCGGGCGAAGCCGCTCTGCCACTGGTAGGTTTCCACGGCCATCATGCCCTCCAGCTCCTTCCGGGCGGCCTCGTTCAGGCCGGCCAGCACATAGTCATAGTTAGAACGCACGGTTGTCGCCTGCCGTGGAGTCGAGTGCCTCCACGACCGCGCGCAGGGTACGGGGGTCGGTGCCGCCGTGCGCCCGGGCGGAGAGCACGGCGAGTTCGGGCAGGGCCCGGGCCTGGTCCGGGTCGGTGACCACGGGCATGCGTTCGGGGCCGATGGCCAGCGGTACCAGGTCGAACCCGGGGTGGCCGGTGCGGATCGGTGCGCTGCACCAGCGGGCCAGGGCCTCTGTGGGGCACAGCACCACCAGCAGGGTGGGGCACTTCAGGCGTGTGTGCAGGTTGACCAGGTAGGCGGGCCAGGTGAGGCGCTTTTCGAGGTCGCGGCCCATCTGGCGTTCGACGGCCACGGCCATCACCTCGCGTGTGCCGTCGCGGAGGAGGACGGCGCCGTCGCTGTTGAGTTCCCTGGGGTCGCAGTCGGTGAGGACTGAGCTGGTGTTGAGGATCTCGGTGTGCGGTGGCACGTCCATCCCGAGCGATTCCAGCAGGGCGGGGGCCAGTGCGGGTTGGTTCTGGATGATCCGCAGCGGGATCTCGTGTTCGCGGGTGGGCAGAGGGTGTCCCCTGTGTTCCTTCGGGGGCGGGAGGCGGCTGGTTCTGGGGTCAGGCGGCCGCTGTGGCGCGGTTCCGTCGGTCCTGCCGGCGGCGGACCAGGCGTGGGGGTGCGTCGGACTCGCCGGGGCGGGGCTCCAGGGGTGCGGCGAGCAGGTCCCCGGTGAAGGCCGGGCGCGGCGCGGGGAGCTGTGGATAGGCGGGTGCGGCGTGGGCGGGGGTGTAGGGGGCGCGGCGTCGGGCGGTCGGGACCCGGGCGCGGCGCGGACCGGGGGTGGCGGCGCGGGCGCGCAGGCGGCGGGCCGGGTGGCTCTGTGCGTAGGCGAGTTCGCGCTCGTGGGCGGTGTAGTAGGGCCGGACGGGGGCGGCTTCCCGGAGGGGCGGCACCCTGCGGGGGCGGGAGGGGAGTGGCGCGGGAGGTGCTGCGGCCTGCGGTGCCCCGGACTCGGGGGCGGCTGGGGCGGGTGCCGGTGCGTAGTGGCGGACCCGGGCGGAGCGGCGGCGTGTGTGGCGGCCGCGCGCGGGGGCGACGAGGTCGCGCAGGGAGGACCGGAGGAGGGCAGCGCTAAACTGAGCCATGTCGGCAATCCTTGTCGTGAAAAGAGTTGTAGTTGCTGGCCACGGCCCCGAGCGCTGAGAAACGCTGCGGGGTCATTCTTATGTTCGGTTCTTTCGAGAAGAAGCGTAGGGCATGTTCGGGGCCGATGGTGCCACTACCGTGAAGTCATCTCCTTTGGTCCTTGATTTCGTTGTCTTCCCAGTTCATGGCCTATTTCAGGCTTAGATATAAAGCAGTATGAATTGCTGCGCATGCCTGATTTGTTCATGGTTGTTCGGGGGGATTTCGGTGGATTCTCAGCCGCCCACGGTCCCGGCTTCCACGACCTCGCCGTGGTCGCTCTCCACCACCACGTGCACGCCGCTCGGCACCCTTCCGTTGAGCGCGGTGAGCAGGTCGTCGGTCGACGGCAGGTCGTCGGGGGTCCGGACGTCGATGTACATCGTCTTCGACACCATGTCGACGTCGCTGACGGAGGCTCCCGGGGTCTCGGAGAGCCACTGTTCGGCCGCCTTCTTGGCGTGCCCGCTCCAGGAGGCGATGAGGAACGTGGTGGTGGTGTTGACCGCCATGGGGATGAACACGGCGATGAACAGCAGGACCAGGACGGCCCGGGTCCGGCGGGCGGTGTTGCGCCTGGCGCCGCCGGGGCCGTAGCCGACGAACGCGAACACCACCATGCCCGCGGTGGCCAGGCCGAAGAAGTTCGACAGGAACAGCACGAGCGCGCCCAGCGCGGGCCACAGCGCCCCGTGTTCCAGGCACACCCCGACCACGATCAGCGGTGGAACCAGGGAGATGGCGATGGCCACCCCGGGCAGCACGGCCGCGACGTCGCGCCGGGCCAGTGCGACGGCACCCGCGAAACCCGTCGCGATGGCGGCCAGCAGGTCCATCAGGCGCGGTGACGTGCGGCCGGAGATCTGGCTGTTGGAGAGCAGGTCGTAGCTCTGGGGCAGGGACAGCGACATCACCGTGCCGACCCCGATCACCATCAGGCAGCCGAGGACGACGACCTTGAACGACCCGGTCCCGCGCCGTTGCAGGGAACCCAGCGCCATCCCCATGATGGGGGTGGACAGCGGGGCGATGATCATCGCCCCGATCACCGTGGCCGTCGCGTCGGTGATCACCCCCGCAGCCGCGATGACCGACGACAGCAGCAGCATGGTCCAGAATGAGGAGCGCTTGGCCCGCGCGTCCCCCACGGACAGGTCGAGGTCCTCCGCCAGTTCGTCCACGGTCCTGCGCTGGGACTCGGGGACGACGCGTTCGAGAATTGCGCTGAGCATGGGCCGAGTATCGCCGCCGGTGCCGCTCGGACCAGGGGTGACACGTCGGGGACCGCGGTCTTCGCGCCGTGTGCGCGCTGTGGATCCACAGTCTCGGCGGCCACTATGCACACAAGGTATGCATGGTCGCGGTCAGGCCACTCGCGCAGACCCTTCTCGGGTTACTGGAGACCAGCCCCCAGCACGGTTACGACATCAAGCGCGGTGGCGACGAGCGCTTCGGCGCGGCCGAACCCCTCGCCTGCGGCCGGGTCTACGCCACCCTCTCCCGCCTGCTCCGCAACGGGCTGTCGAGGTGGAGGCGGGAGGGCACGGCTCCGGCCCCGAACGCAAGCGCCACGCCGTCACCGAGGCCGGTGCCACCGACGTCGAACGGTGCCTGTCCCGCGCGGAGAGCCCCGAACCCCACCTCCAGGGCACCCTCCACACCAAGGTCGTGCCCGCTCTCCCCGGACGCGGGCGGGATCGTCGCCGTCACGGGCCCCTCTGGCTCCGCCAAGTCCACCCTCCTGTCCTGCCTGGCCGGGGTCGTCCGCCCCCGACACGGGCCGGATCGGCTACGCCGGGACCGACCTCGCCGCGCTGCCGGACACCCGGCTCAGTGCCCTGCGCCGCACCGAGTTCGGGTTCCTCTTCCCGTTCGGCCAGCTCGTTCCCGAACTGTCCTGCCTGGAGAACGTCGTCCCGCCACGGTGCGCGGCCGCGCCACGGCGCCGGGCGGGGAGATGGCGGTGTTCCAGGCCATCCACGCGTTCGGCCTGTCCACCGGCCTGGAACCGGACAGCGGTCGCGTTCTCGCGCACTTCCACAGCCTGCTCGACTGAGCCGGCCTTTCGGGGAGGGCCGCCGGAGCGCTGACCGGCGGCCCTCCCGCCGCCTCCGGGGCCTGAGCCAGCCTCACCGGGCCCGGCCGCTCACACCGCTCCGGTGCCAGCGGCGTGGGCGAGGGCCGAGGGTGTGAGCCTGCCGACGATGGCCGGGGCCTCGTGGACGAGGGACTCGTCCTCCACCGCCTCGACCATGAAGCGGGCGTAGTCCACGCGCCGGGTGATGTTGCTGGCCAGGACGGGGTCGCCCACGTGTCGGCTCCACACCGGCAGGCCCTGGCTCTCGCCCTCCTCCAGGTCGCTGCCGCGCACCACCGTCCACCGGGTGCCGCTGTCGAAGACTCGTCGGCACGCCTCCACCTGGTCGCCCACGTCTATGATGCGCAGGAGCTTGGCCAGCCGCCCGAGTACGGCCTCGTACAGCTTGAACCGGCGGCTGTACACGTCCTTGCCGTCGAGGCTGATGTGCCAGCCGCAGGAGAACACCAGGCGGGCGCCGGGCCGCGCGTGGTCGAGTACTGCCTGGGCCGTGCCGGAGGCGTAGTGGTGCACGCCCCACGGCACCAGCACCGTGAGCACGGCGTCGCACCCCTCCACCGCCCGGGCGATGACCGCCCGGTCGTCGGTCATGCCGGGGACCACCGTGATCCGGCCTTCGAACTCGGCGAGCTTGTCCGTGCTCCGCTCCCGGCAGACCCCCGTGACCCCGTATCCGCGCTCCAGCGCGTGGCGCACCATGTGGCGCCCGAGCTTCCCGGACGCGCCGACCACGCAGATCCTCTTCCCCGTCCCCGGAAGTCCGGCCCGTTCTCCGTGTGCCATCGCCCTCTCCCCACTCTCGACTTACATCGTAAGTTAAAGCCTTGCGGTGTAAGGTTGTCAAGGTTCGCGCACGAGGAAGGGAGACCTGTGGTCACAGAGCCGGATGGTGCGACGCGCCGCGACCCGCTCAGCGAGGAAGCGGTACTGCGCACGGCGGTCGCCATGGCGGACGAGTCGGGCACCGGTGTGCCGAGCATGCGCGGGCTCGCCAGGCGGCTCGGGGTCGAGGCCATGTCGCTCTACCACCACGTCCGCAACAAGGAAGCGGTCCTGGACGGCATGGTCGACCTTGTCTTCGCCGAGATCGAACTCCCGTCGGAGGGTGCCCACTGGCAGGAGGCGATGCGGCGGCGGGCGGCCTCGGCGCACGGCGCCCTGCTCCGCCACCGGTGGGCCGTCGGCCTGATGGACTCGCGGGCCAGCCCCGGACCCGCGACCCTGCGCCACCACGACGCGGTCATCGGCTGCCTGAGGTCGAACGGCTTCTCGGTCGCCGGTGCGGCACACGCCCTCTCCGTGCTGGACGGCTACGTCTACGGCTTCACCCTCCAGGAGCTCAGCCTGCCCTTCGCCTCGCCCGACGAGTTCGAGGACGTGGCGGGATCCATGGCGCAGCGGGTGTCCCGGGAAGAGTTCCCGCACCTGGCCGAGATGATCGCCGACCGGGCCGCCGGCTACGACTACTCCGAGGAGTTCGGTATCGGGCTCGACCTGATCCTCGACGGGCTGTCGCGGCGGCGCGAGCACTGGCGCTGACCCGTCCCCGTTCGGCTGGTCGCGCTGAGCGTCCTGGGCGCGATGGGGCACTTCGCGGGGGACATCGTGCGGGCCTACGTCGGCACCCGCCCACGGGGCCTCCCGGTCCTGTGCGAGGGCGCCGGTGTGAGCGAGTCGGTGATCGAGGCCGCGCACCTGTGGAACGGCACCGCCGCCCCACCCCCTGTGTGCCCCGAGGCGACCGCCCGCTTTCGAGGGGGCCGGCCCGCTGGACGTGCGGCGGCCACGTGCCTCCCACCCGGCCTTCGGCCACGGCGTCCACCAGTGCCTGGGCCAGCGTTCGGCACGGGCGTAGATGAAGGCCGGGCTGGGCGAGCCGCTGAACCGCCTGTCCGGGCTGCGCCCGGCGGTCCCGGCCGAACAGGTGCCGCTGCCCGACGAGAGGCCTGTCCTCGGAGTGCGCTCCCTGCCCGAGACCTGGTCCTGACGGCCCTCCCGTAGTCTGGCCGACAAGTCGGTCGTGGGGGAGGGCGTCACTGTGGTTCGGTCAGCACGGTCGGCCACCGCGGTTCTGGCAGGTGCCGGACGGCGGGAGCTCAAGAAGGCGGCCACCCGCGCCGCGCTGCTGGAGGCGGTGCTGCGGCTGGTCGAGCGACACGGAGTGGAGGAGGTGACCGTCGAACGGATCACCACCGAGGCCGACATCGCCCCACGCACCTTCTTCAACTACTTCTCCGGCAAGGAGGAGGCGATCGTCGCGCCCCTGGAATTCAGTGCCGAGTCGCTCATCGCCGGGTTCCGGGACCGACCGCGGACCGAATCGGTTCTGACCGCCCTGCGCCAGGCCGTGCTGACCGTGCTGCCCGACACCGACCTGGGTCGGGAACGGGTCTGCGCTCTGCGGCTGATCGTGCGGGCGCCCTCCCTCACACCCCAGCGGCTGGCCGTGTTCTCCGCCCAGGAGAAGGTGCTCTCCGAGGCAGTCGCCGAGCGCGTCGGGGCCGTGCCCGGTGATCTCTACCCCGATCTGTGCGCGGCGACGGCTCTGACGGCGATGCGCGTCATCGTGGAGGGGTGGCTGGACCAGGCCGAGGACACCGGCGCCGCCCCTTCCCTGGCCGTTCTGCACGAGAGGGTGGAGGAGATGTTCGCCGCCCTCGCCGCAGGGCTTGACCGGCCGGGCTCGGAGTGAGCGCGGCACCGGCAGCGCGCGGTCGAGGAACCGCTCGGCCATCCGGCGGTAGCCGCCGGTGCCGGGGCGCAGGCCTTCGGGCAGGGTGCGGGCGTCGCCGGGTCCGAGCAGGCCGAGGCCGTCCGGCGTGCCCCAGGCCGACGGCGGCCCCGTCAAGGCGCCCGTCTCCGTCGCCTCTGACCCGCTACCGTCGCCGCTGACGCTGCCGGACGTCTGCCACGCCGTCCACATGGCCCGGGTCGCCCCGGGCAAGACGGTCAGCGCGGGCGGCGACGGAGCCGCCGGGCTCTCGGCCGTGCTCGAGGCCATGCGGAAGGGCGCCGAGCGGATCATCCTCATGGGCCGCCCCGAGGCCGGTACCGGCCTCGGGGATCGGGCGGGGCACCACCGACGTGGTCCCCGAGCGGGGCGGGGAGGGCCTGGCCAAGGCCATGGAGCCGACCGGCGGCCAGGGCTCGCGCGCGGCCCCGGAGGCGGTCGGCCGCATGCCCGCCTACGAGGTGTCCTACGGTGTGCTGCGGCCCGGAGGCGTCCTTTCCCGCGTGGACGTCCCGCAGTACGAGGAGGCCCCGATCGGTGCGGGCCCCTGCTCGGCGAGAACGCCATCCCCCAACGGCGGCCCCGCACCTTCGGACGGCCCCGCCGCCGACGCGCTCGCCTCCTGGGCCGCCCACCCAGGAGGCTGCCCGGGAGGCGTCGGTGGGGGAGTAGCGCCTCGCTTGGCGGCCGGGCCGAAGGTCAGACCAGTGTGAACGTGGCGCGTGCGAACCGGGGGCCGGAGCCGGCCGCCGACGGACTGTCGGCCAGCACCCGGAGCACCGGAACCCCGTCCCCGGACCAGGCCGGGGTACCCCTCAGCCACCGCAGCTTCTCGGTCACGTCGAAGCTGAACGTCAGCCCTTCCCCGTGCGGCCCCCCTCCGACGTTCTCGAAGAAGGTCAGCAACCCCACGAAGGCGAAACCCCTCGGGTCGGTGTCCTGCCGGTCGTCGCCGAGGAAGACGCTGAAGGGCGGGCAGGGACCCCGGGAGGCCTGCACACCCTCGAAGGTGAGCAGGACCCGGCCGCCGCGGTCGCCTTCCGCGGCCCTGTGGAGCACCTCCGTCCCGCCTGGTGTGGGCACGGCGGTGACGGTGGTCCGTGCGGTCAGGCGTGTCTCCTCCTTCGTGGCCGCGACCGGCGTGTCCGTCCGCCGTGGCGGGAGCGCGGCCGGAGCGAACCTCGCCCCGGCCGTGCCCGTGCCGTCGGTCAGCGAGTCGTAGGTGGAGGCGTCGGAGGGAAACGCGAACAGGTCGCCGCGCAGAACACGCCTGGACCCGTCCGCGTCACGCAGCAGATAGGGCTCGTCGGGCCCCCGGCGGCCGTGGCCGGGCCGTACCGTCGGCCACCGCCAGCCGGTGGGCAGGGTGTGCGAGGGGTCGGACAGCCAAGCGTCCCACAGGCGGTCGATGTTGCAGTGGTGCAGCCAGAACAACGGGTCCCCGGCGGCCGTGGGGGTCCGGCCCATCAGTCCGCCGACCGCGCTGTGCACGGCGTCGTGCGGCTGCCGCTCGAACATGCGGGAGAACCCGAGGGGAGCACCGGGGGCGTCCCGGGGCGGGCGAAAGTGCTGCTGTGCCATCGCCTCACCCGGATCCACCTGGGCTGGGGAGAGGGGTTCGGCGTCCCTGGACCGGCCCCCGGAGTCGTGCGGGGGCAGGTAGAGCGGGTTCTCCTCCGACCTTCCTCCGGGGCCGCGCAGGGTCCGCTGCCGAAAGGGGAGCGGGATCCTGCGGTACTGCGCCGAGCCCCTGCCGGGTTCCCGGTGGGCGTAGTTCCAGTACGGGAGCGCCCAGTCCGCCTGGTCGCTCCGGCCCAGTTCCTCCACAATGACGCGCCGGACGATCCGCTCGAAGTAGTGGAGGTACCAGCGGTGCCAGGGCAGGAAGTACCGGTCGCCGTGCGCGCACTGCCCCCACTCGGGCGGGTCGCCGGCCCTGCGCGGTCCGGGTTTGCCGTGGGTGTACCACTGGAACACCCACGAGTCGTACCGGCGCGGTGTGCGGTCCTGCCGCTGCATCCAGCCCACGGCCCTGGCGTACCAGTACAGGTGCGGATGCCAGGCACCGGTCTCGGAGTCGAAGAGCGTGGCCACGTCCCGGCGCACGGAAGGGCCCAGGTGCCACTGCCGAGGCCGAACCGGTGCCGCGGCCTCGGCGGTGCCGCCGAGGCCGGCGCTGCCGGCGAGGGCGCCGGCGCCCGCCAGTAGGAGGGAGCGTCTGGACAGGCTCATGCGGTTCCTCCGGGAATGGTGGTCGGGACCTGGGCACACGCATCCCTCGCACCCCCGCGGAGCCGTCGCAGAGAGGCCACGGTTCTCGGCAGGGAGCGGAGAGCAACCCAGATTGCTCACTCTGAGTGATTGTAGTTACTAAGAGTGATAACTCTGGGTTGCTCCTGTGCGGTTTCCGGTGTTGCGCCGACTCACCGCTCCGAGGGGTGTCGGCGAATGGCCGGTGTCCGGCCCGGTGCCACCGGGGCCGACGCATTCATCGCGCGCTCTCCCGGGCTGTGGGTCCCGCGTCGTCGGGCCCGGTGAGGCGCCTCGCGCCGTCCAGGGTCTCCCGAATGTGCTGAGCGAGGTGGCGGCGGCCGGGGTCGTTGACCCAGCGCTCGAAGGCGACCTTGAACACGGCGATCCCGATTTCGGCCGCGAGTGCGGCGGCGGTGGCCTCCAGGCCGCGTGCGCACAGCGCGTGGGTGAGAGCGGAAGCGATCGCGGCGAGTTTGGCCAGTTCGCGTTCCTGGAGTTCGGGGTTGGCGGTGATGACGGCCTGACGTTGCCGTACCAGCTCCGCGCGTTCCTCGAAGCCGGGAGCGGCTTCGTGCAGGGCATGGGTGATCGCCTGGAGCGGCGAAAGCGCTGCGGGGGCGGTGGCCGCGGCGTCCGCGAGGGTCTCGGCGAGGGGGTTGCCGCCCGGGAAGAGGACCTCCCGTTTGTCGGCGAAGTGCCGGTAGAAGGTCCGTTCGGTGAGCCCGGCGCTGTCGGCGATCTCCGCGACCGTGGTGGCGTCGAAGCCCTTGTGGTTGTAGAGCTCCAGTGCCGCTTTCTCCAGGCGGCCCCGGGCGTCGGGTTTCCATCGGCTCATGCTGTGACCCTACACGGCGATGGCAGGGTCTGACATTGCACTGACGACAGGAACTGTCATCAGTGCTACAGTGATGTCATTGACTGACATCAAGGTCCCGTCCTCGCGGGACCCGCATCGGGAAGGCATGCACCATGCGCGTATTCGTTACCGGAGCCTCCGGGCACGTCGGTTCCGCCGTCGTCCCCGAGCTTCTCGACGCGGGGCACCGCGTCGTCGGCCTGGCCCGCTCGGATGAGTCCGCAGCCGCATTGACGGCTGTCGGCGCACAGGCGCACAGAGGCGACCTCGACGACCCCGGCAGCCTCGCCGAGGCCGCGGCCTCGGCCGACGGCGTCATCCACCTGGCCTTCAAACACGACGCCATGTTCGCCGGCGACTTCGACAGCGCGGTCGCGGCGGATCTGCGTGCCATCGAGACGCTCGGGCACGCACTTGAAGGCACCGGAAAGCCCCTGGTGAGCACGTCGGGAACCATGCTGCTGGCCTTCACCGGCCTGGAAGGCGCCGCCACCGAGGCGGATGCCCTCGACGCGGGGCCGCGGATCGACGCCGAGAACGCCGTGGTCGGGTTCGCGGAACGCGGCATCCGGTCGTCCGTCGTCCGGCTCGCCCCGACCGTGCACAGCAAGCTCGACCGCCACGGCTTCATCCCGGCCCTGATCTCCATCGCCCGGGCCAAGGGCGTCGCCGCCTACGTCGGTGACGGCACCAACCGCTGGCCCGCCGTGCACACGCTCGACGCGGCACGCCTGTACCGGCTGGCACTGGAATCCGCACCCGCCGGAGCGCGGCTGCACGCCGTCGACGACCAGGGGATCCCCTTCCGGGACATCGCCGAGGCCATCGGCCGCCGACTCGACCTGCCGACGGCCAGCATCCCCTCGACACGGGCCGAGGACCACTTCGGCTTCCTGAGTGCCCATGTCTCGGCTGACAACCCGTCCTCAAGCGCGCTGACCCAGGACCTCCTCGGCTGGAAGCCCGCCCAGCCCAACCTCATCGAGGACCTCGGCCAGAGCCACTACTTCGACACCCCGGCGGGCACCACGGGCTGAGCCCGTCCCCGTACCGCCCGTCTAGGGCGTGTGTGAGGTTGTGATCATCCGGTTGTCCGCGTGAGATCGTTGATCCAGATCATCGAAGCCCGCAGATGCAGGCCCGCGTCGTAGCTCTGGGGGTCTTGTCATAGCGGGTGGCGATGCCCCGCCAGGCCTTCAGCTTGTTGATCATGCGCTCGACAGTGTTGCGGTCCTTGTACAGGCCGGTGTCCCAGGCGACGGGCCGACCGCCCCGGCGGCCCTTCTTTTTCCGGTTCGCCGCCTGGTCCCTTTTCTCCGGGACGACGGCCTTGATACCGCGTCCGCGCAGGTAGGCACGGTTGGCGCGGGAGGAGTGCGCCTTGTCCGCGGCCACAGCGGCGGGCCGGGTGCGGGGGCGGCCCGCGGGCAGCCGGACACGGACCTTCTCCAGCACGGGCACGAACCGCGGGCTGTCGGCGGCCTGCTCGGCGCTGACCACGATCGACAGCGGGCGGCACCTGCGGTCGGACGCAAGGTGGGCCTTGCAGGTCAGTCCGCCCCTGGACCTGCCGAGCAGGGCCTGTTCCAGGCGGGCTCTACGTCTGCGCCCGAGGCGCCGCCGCTCTTCCCGTTCGGAGCCGTCCTGGTCGTCTTGTCCGTTCCCTCCCCCTGGGCCGCCCCTTTTTTCCGGGCCTGCTCCTGTTCCCGCACGGCTTCGGCCAGGGCGTCCACGACCTCGGGCGCCATCTGCATCCCGGCTGCGTCGTGGTGCGCACGGGCGGTCGTGGAGTCCACGCTGACCAGCGACAGGTCCGCCTTGCCCTGCCGGGCGGCCTCGGCGATCAGTCCTTCCAGTAGAGCGGTGAACACGCCGGCGTCCCGCCAGGCGCGGAAGCGGCCGTAGACGGTGGGCCAGGGGCCGAACTCCTTCGGCATCTCCCGCCACTGGGCGCCGGTCCGGAAGCGCCAGATGACTCCCTCGAACTGGTCGCGCAGCCGGACCGGGTAGGGGCCGTACTCGCCGATCGGCAAGTACGGCCTGATGAGTTCCCACTGGTCGTCGTTGAGCTGTCGGCGTGTCACACCGGCGTTCTACCGCGATCGGACCTGATTCCGCAGCGGAACGCGAACATTGATCACAACCTCACACACGCCCTAGTGGGCAGGTTTTCTTGGTCGTTAACCTCGGGCTTTCACGTCGGGTATGAGCGAGGTGCCCCCACCAACACGAAAGGTGCTTCTGGCCTGGGACAATAAAGGTTCTCGAAGCCTTTGACCCACACAGAACAGAAGCACCTTTCAAGTGAAGACTACCGGCCCCTACCCCAGCGTGCATGCCACCAACGACGGCACGGGCACCACCTCTCACGCGGGAGCCATCCTGCTCATCGAAACCGCCCGCAAAACCGGCCTGGCCACCGCCCTGGCCCGCTGGCGCAACCCCCGCGCCCTCCACCAGCCCGACAAGGTCTGCACCGACCTGGCCCTGACCCTGGCCCTGGGCGGTACCTGCCTGGCCGACATCGCTGCGCTGCGCTCCGAGCCCGCCCTCTACGGGCCCGTGGCCTCCGACCCCCACCGTCTCCCGCATGATCACCGCCCTGGCCACCGAACCCGACAAAGCCGTCGCGGCGATCCGCACCGCCCGAGCCCACACCCGCCATCGTGTGCGGGCCCTGGCGGGACAGAACGCACCGCCCACCGACCAAGGGCAGGTGACCATCGATCTGGACGCCACCATCGTCATCTCCCATTCCGAGAAGGAGAACGCAACCCCCACCTGGAAGAAGACCTTCGGCTACCACCCGCTGCCGGCCCTCCTCGACCACGGAGAAGAAGGGACAGGTGAGCCGCTGGCCGTCCTGCTGCGCCCCGGCAACGCCGGATCCAACACCGCCGCCGACCACATCCAGGTGGTCAAAGAGTCCCTGGCCCAACTGCCCCGCGCCCACCGGCGGGGCCGCAAGACCTTGGTGCGCACCGACACCGCGGGCGGCACCCACGCCTTCCTCGACTGGCTCACCCGGCGGGGCCGGTGGCTGTCCTACTCGGTGGGCATGACCATCACCGACGACATCCACACCGCCATCACCCGCGTCCCCGTCCACGCGTGGACCCCGGCCTACGACGCCGACGGGCAGGTGCGCGAGGGGGCCTTCCTCGCGGAGATCACCGGCATGACCGACCTGACCGGCTGGCCCAAGGGGATGCGGCTGATCGTGCGCAAGGAGCGTCCCCACCCCGGAGCGCAGCTGCGCATCACCGACCACGACGGCAACCGCCTCACCGCTTTTGCGACCAACACCCCGGCCGGGCAGCTCGCCGACCTGGAGTTGCGTCACCGCCGTCGGGCCCGGGCCGAGGACCGGATCCGCTGCGCGAAGGACACCGGCCTGCGCAACCTGCCGCTGCACGGTTTTGCCGCCAACCGTATCTGGATGGAACTGGTGCTGCTGACGATGGACCTGGTGGCGTGGATGCAGCTGTTGGCCCTGGGCGGGCCGCAGCGGCGCTGGGAGCCCAAGAGGCTCCGCTTCCGGCTACTGGCCACCACAGCCCGGCTGGTGTCCACCGGCCGCAGGCACCTGCTGCGGTTCAGCTCCCATTGGCCCTGGTCAGGGCTGATCACCGACGCGCTCGGGCGGTTGCGTGTCCTTCCCGACCCGATCTGAGTCCTTCGTCCGACTGCCCGTGACGACTCTGGAGCCCTGCCGGGAGTGGTGGACCCCGCGCGAGACCCGACGCGACGAACGGGTACCTGCCATGCCCGGAAGCGGAAAACGTCCGGTATCAGAACCAACAAGGGGCCCTCAGCTTGCTGACGGCCCCTCGTGAAAGATCGAGGCTACCCCATCTACCAGGGGCTTGTGTGCCACGAATGCGGGAGATCGGCGGTGGTAGCGGCCGGTCGAGCGTGGTGCTGCACGGGAGATGAAGGATTTTGGCCCTTCGGAGCCGCTTTTCGGGAGGAGGCTTCAAACCGCCCTCCGCTGCGTTAGCTGAAGACTGTCGTGGTGAGCGGGAGGGAAAAGACGCCCAAGAGGCGTCAGGTGGGGATCAAGAAGGCGTTGCATCGAAAGCCCCGTGAAGGGTTCACCGCGTAAGCGTCGTTAGGTATGAAGTGACATCGAAACCGGGCCTTTAAGCTCAACCCGGGACCAGTCTGGCGGGCGCCCGAGTATTGGCCAGGCGGTGTCCGGCGCAGAGGTGGCGCGATCTTGATCTGCTGCTCTCGTGTGGAACGTGGGATGGCGCGTCCCGACACAGCCGTGTCCTGGAAGGGCCGGGGCGAGAGGGAGTTCCCCAAGCGTCTGAAACGCAAGGGGGTGAGTACCGTCGCGGGACGCGCAGGCGGACNGGCTCGTAGTAGTGGAGATCCTCCCACTTGATGCGGTGGGGCGGGGAGCGAAGGGGCCGGCTCGACCGTGGTTCGTTGATGGGATCAACCGGGCGCTGAAGCGGCCGGGAGGAGTCGCATGGACGAGCAGAGGCCATCAGGCAAGCCGTTCGGCATTTCCAAACAGGAGGTCTGGGACGCTTATC
>NZ_AZXF01000016.1 GCF_000515115.1 Nocardiopsis sp. CNT312 | reverse complement strand
TCGTCCCGGCCACGGAAACCACCACGATCCCGCTCGTCCCGGCCAAAGGAACGCCGGTCACGGTCATCGCGGTCACGCGGACCACGACCGCCACGGTCGTCCCGGCCACGGAAACCACCACGATCCCGGTCGTCCCGGCCAAAGGAACGCCGGTCACGGTCGTCACGGCCATAGCCACGACCACGGTCACCGCGGTCGTCCCTGCCGCCTCCGCGCCGGTCATCCCGCTCGTCCCGGCCACGGAAACCACCACGGCCCCGCTCGTCCCGGCCAAAGGAACGCCGATCGCGGTCATCGCGGTCGCGGTGACCGCCACGGCCCCGGTCGTCCCGGTCGCGGAAACCACCGCGACCTCTGTCGTCACGGCGGCCCCGGCCGCCACGGTCGTCGTTGCTGTCGCCGCGCTCACCGCGCGGGGCGTGGTCCCGCGCACCGCGGGAACTGTCAGTGGGTGTGCTCACCGGTGTCGTCTAGACCTTCGATGTCGTCGGGGAGGAACGGCGCCAGGTCCGGCAGATCGTCGAGATCACGCAGGCCGAGCCGTTCCAGGAAATAGGAGGTGGTCCGATACAGGAGCGCGCCGGACTCGGAGTCGTGCCCGGCCTCCTCGATCAGGCCCCTCAACACGAGGGTACGCATAACCCCGTCGCAGTTGACACCGCGGACGGCCGAGACCCTGCCTCGGGAGACCGGCTGGCGGTAGGCCACCACCGCCATCGTCTCCAGCGCGGCCTGGGTGAGCCGCACCTCCTGCCCCTCCCGGAGGAAGTGCTCGACGACGTCGGCGCACTCGGGACGCGTGTAGATCCGCCACCCCTCGGCCACCATCCGCAAGTCGAAACCCCGCCCCTGCGCCGTGTATTCCGCCGACAGCCCCTCCAGTTCCCGGGAGACCGCCTCCACGGGCACCTCCAGGGCCCGGGCCAGGTCGTAGACGGACACCGGCTCGGGTACCACCATCAGCACCGCTTCGAGGTCGCGGCGCAGGGTCGGGGACACCGACCCCTCATCGGAGGCGCGGCCCTCACTCATCGTCCCTCTCCTCCCCACCCGTGCCCTCGTCGTAGTCGGACTCCACCCGCACCTCGCCCTCACCGCCGGTCCACGTCACCGTGAGCTCCGCCAGCGGCTCGGGCTGGTCGAAGCCCACGTTGGCAGCCCGGTACAGCTCCAGCAGGGCCAGGAACCGCGCGACGACCTCGAAGGTACCGGTGCACTCCTCGGTGAGCTCGGTGAACGTCAGGGTGCCGTGCTCGCGCAGCGCGGCCACGACCAGGTCGCCCTGCTCCTTCACCGACGTCTTGGCCTGGTGGATGTGCGTGACGGGCACGCTCGGCGGCTCCCTGGGGGTGAAGACCCGCCCGGCCAGCGCCGCGAATTCCCTCGGCCCCAGCTTGAACAGCACGTCGGGCCGCAGGGCCGCGAAGCGCTCCTCCAGCGGCACCGCGCGGGCGTACCGGCGCCCCTGCGCCGCCAGCCGCTCACTCATCAGCGCCGCGACCTCCTTGTAGGCGCGGTACTGGAGCAGGCGGGCGAACAGGAGGTCGCGGGCCTCCAGCAACGCCAGGTCGGCCTCATCCTCGACATCGCCGCGCGGCAGGAGACGGGCCGCCTTCAGGTCCAGCAGAGTCGCCGCCACCACCAGGAACTCGCTGGCCTGGTCCAGGTCCCACCCCTGGCCGTGGGCACGGATGTGGGCGATGAACTCGTCGGTGACCCTCGACAGCGCCACCTCGGTGATGTCCAGCTTGTGCTTGGAGATCAGGGTGAGCAGCAGGTCGAAGGGGCCCTCGAAGTTGTCCAGGTGCACCTGGAACCCAGACCCTTCACCGGCGCCGGGGTCCGCCTCGGAGGAGTCGACACTCATGTGACCAGTTTCCCAGCTCCGCGGAGTGCATACCCCCTGGTCGTGCGGGCACCACGGTGTCCCCCGCGGCCCGGCGCCCGCACACCGGGCCGCGGGGCGCTCAGTCCTCGCTCAGGCGGCGCACCAGCATGCTGGCAGCCCCGTGCTCCTCGAAGTCGGCCAACAGCACCGCCACGGCCTCGCGGACCAGACGCCCCCGGTCGGCTGACAGTCCGTGCTCGGCCCGCAGCGACAGCCGCGTCTGCTCCAGCGCGAGCAGCTCCGGGCCGGAGATGTACACCGTGATCTTCTCGTCGTGGCGCTGGCGCCCGCTCGGTTTGGGCGCACGGCGCGCCACGGCTCCCCCGGAGGGCGCGGCGTCCCCGGAAGCGGGGTCCTGCGCCGGGCCTCCGGGGACGCGGCCCGCCCCCTCGCCCTCCCGCTCCTCCCCGGAGCCGACGTGTCGGCGTCGGGTCTGCGCGTCCGGCTCCGAGACGGTGCCGCCCGAGCGGAAGAACATCTCGTCCGCCCCCGGCAGGGTCACGCGCCTCGACCGCTGAGAGGCCACCTCGCCAGCACCTCCTTGGCCAGCTCCCGATAGGCCCTCGCGCCCGCCGACGACGAGTCGAACCTGGTGATGGGCTCACCCGCCACCGTCGCGTCCGGAAAGCGCACGGTCCGGTTGATGACCGTGCCGTAGACCTTGTCGCCGAACCCCTCGACGATGGTCGACAGGACCTCGCGCGCGTGCAGCGTCCTGGGGTCGTACATGGTGCCGAGGAAGCCGTCGATGACCAGCCGCTCGTTGAGCCGCTCCTGCACCTTCTGGATGGTGTCCATGAGCAGGGCCACGCCGCGCAGCGCGAAGAACTCGCACTCCAGCGGCACAATGACGCCGTCGGCTGCGGTCAGCGCGTTGACGGTGAGCAGGCCCAGCGACGGCTGGCAGTCGATGAGCACCACGTCGTAGTCGTCGATGACGGGGCGCAGGGCGCGGCCCAGCATCTGCTCGCGCGCCACCTCGCCCACCAGTTGGACCTCGGCGGCCGACAGGTCGATGTTGCTCGGGATGAGGTCCAGGCCGTCGATGTCGGTCTTGAGCAGGACGTCCTCGACCGCCACGTCCCGCTGCATCAGCAGGTTGTAGACGGTCAGGTCCAGCTCGCGCGGATCGAGCCGCCCCAGGCCCACGGACAGCGCGCCCTGCGGGTCGAAGTCGACCAGCAGCACCCGTCTGCCGAACTCGGCGATGGCCGCCCCGAGGTTGATGGTGGTGGTGGTCTTGCCGACCCCACCCTTCTGGTTACAAAGTGCTACGATCCGTGCCGGACCGTGCTCGTCCAGCGGTCCGGGAACGGGGTAGTCCCGCTCCGGTCTCTTCGTACGCAGTTGCGCCCCCGTGTCGCGTGTCCTACCCCAAGGGTTGGTCACCGGCTCGGCGGGGTCCTCCCCACCGACGGGTGCACCGCTGGCATCCACGCCGTTCTCCGCCCAGTTCACAAGCCCTTGACCTCCCCCACGGACCGGCCACGGCCCGAAAGGGGGAAGTCGTCCCAGCCCCGTGCCCGGCCGCCGTCGGAAACTCAATATGTCGACAGCAACGTAACCTCTGTGCGGCGACTCTAGAACGACGACACGGCGCGTTCAACACGACCGGATCGGGGATACGCCCCCTCCCCCGCACGCGCACCGCCCTCACCTGCGCGCACGCGGATGGCTGGCGGCGTAGACCTCCCGCAGCCGGTCCACCGTGACCAGGGTGTACACCTGCGTGGTGGTGACCGAACCGTGTCCCAGAAGCTCCTGCACCACCCGGATGTCAGCACCGCCGTCCAGCAGATGGGTGGCGAAGGAGTGCCGCAGCGTGTGCGGTGAGACACCCTCCACCCCAGCCCGCTCGGCGACCGCTGCCAGCAGCGCCCAGCCGCCCTGGCGGGTGAGGCGGCGCCCGCGCGCGTTCAGGAACAGCGCCGCCCCCGAAGAAGCCGACCGCGCCGACGCCGCGAGCGCGGGCCTCGCCCGCACCAGGTACCCGCCCAGCGCCGTACGAGCGCACGAGCCGAGCGGCACCACGCGCTCGCGCCCGCCCTTTCCGTGGATGCGTACCAGGCCCACCGTGTCCCCGCCGTCGAGGGCCTCCACCACGTCGTCCACGTCCAGCCCCACCGCCTCGGAGATCCGCGCCCCCGTACCGTAGAGGACCTCCAGCAGCGCCCGGTCACGCAGGGACAGCAGAGCGGAGCGCTCCGCCGCCGGCGGCGCCCCGACGGGTCCCGCGGCCTCCAGGAGCCGCTCCACCCGCTCCAGCGGCACCGCTTTGGGCAACCGCAGGGGGACGGGGGGCGGCACCACCTCCGCCGCCGGGTCGGCGTCGGCCCGGCCCTCGCGGACCGCGAACCGGTGCAGCCCGCGCACGGCCGCCAGCGCCCGCCCCGACGAGGCGGCCCCGAGCGGCGAGTGGTCGTCGTCGCCCTCGGCCAGGGCCCGCAGGAACCCGCCCACATGCGCCCCGCCCACCTCCGACAGGTCCGCGACGCCCCGCCCCTCCAGATAGGCGGTGTAGCGGCGCAGGTCGCGCCGGTAGGCCAGCAGGGTGTTGTGCGCCAGAGCGCGCTCCGCGGCCACATGGTCCAGGAAGGCCGCCACCGCCTCCCCCAGCGGCCCGGCGGGCACGCTCCCGCCCCGGTCCCCGCCCACCGTGTCAGGACGCCGGACGCAGGGAGGCGAACCCCTCCCGGGCCGCGGTACTCGCTGCCAGCACCCCCAGGGAGGTCGCCCCGTTGTGCAGGTGCCCGCCCATGACCAAGGCCACCGCCTCCTCCAGGGGGACCCACTCGGCAGCCAGATCGGTCTCTTCGTGCTCGCGCACGAAATCGATCTCGTGCTCGGGCACCTCCGACAGGCCGCGGGCGAGGTAGACGCGGATCCGCTCCGAGGAGAACCCGGGGCTGGCCGCGAAGTCCACCAACTCGTACCAGTGCTCGGCGCGCAGCCCCGCCTCCTCCACGAGCTCGCGGCGGGCCGTGGCCAGCGGCCCCTCACCCGCCACGTCGATGAGCCCGGCGGGCAGCTCCCACATGAGCAGGCCCACGGGGTGACGGTACTGGCGCAGCAGGAGCACCCGCCCGTCCTCGCCCAGTGCGAGCACCGCCGCCGCACCCGGGTGGACCATGTAGTCCCGCGCGGCGACGACCGTGCCGCCCTCCGCGTCGGGCATCCGCACCCAGTCCGTGCGCATCCCGCACTTGGCTCCGGCGAAGCGCTCCGCCGACCGCTCCACCGGCCACGCCTCGGGGGTGTCCGCCACCTTGGCCTCCCGCCCCGCCACGGCATCGGCCGGGTACGTCCCACTCGCCATGTACTCGCCTCTCTCAGCCCGCGCCCCGCCCGACACCGCGTCAGGACCTCCTGCGCTCCAGCGCCGCGGCGATCAGACCGCGAAAGAGCGGGTGCGCCTTGGTCGGACGGGAGCGCAGCTCCGGGTGCGCCTGCGTCCCGACGAAGTACGGATGCGTCTCCCGGGGCAGTTCGACGTACTCCACCAGCTTGCCATCAGGAGAGAGCCCGGAGAACACCAGCCCGGCCCCCTCCAGCTCGGGGCGGTAGGCGTTGTTGACCTCGAACCGGTGCCGGTGCCGCTCGGAGGCCTCCGCGGCGCCGTACAGCTCCCGCACCAGTGTCCCCTCCCCCAGCGCCGCCGGGTACAGGCCCAGGCGCATGGTGCCGCCCATGTCCCGCTCGCCCGCCACCACGTCCGTCTGGTCGGCCATGGTCGCGATGACCGCCTCGGCCGCCTTGTCGTCGAACTCGGTGCTGTTGGCGCCCTCCAGCCCCAGCACGTCGCGGGCGTACTCCACGACCATGCACTGCAGGCCCAGGCAGAGGCCCAGCAGCGGCACCCCCTGCTCGCGGGCGTAGCGGATCGCACCGAGCTTGCCCTCGATACCGCGCACGCCGAACCCGCCCGGGATGAGGACGCCGTCGGCGCCGTCCAGCTCCGCCGCCGCCCCCGAGGCGCTGGCGCAGTTGTCACTGGCCACCCAGCGGATGTTCACCCGCGTGTTCGTGGCGAACCCGCCCGCGCGCAGGGCCTCGCTCACCGACAGGTAGGCGTCGGGCAGGTCGATGTACTTGCCCACCATGGCGATGGTGACCTCGTGGTCGGGCTGGTGCACCCGGCGCAGCAGGTCGTCCCACTCGGTCCAGTCCACGTCCCGGAAGGGCATGCCCAGCCGGCGGACGACGTAGGCGTCCAGGCCCTCCCGGTGCAGCACCTTCGGGATGTCGTAGATCGACGGCGCGTCCGGGGTGGAGACCACACCGGCCTCGTCCACGTCGCACATCAAGCTGATCTTGGACTTCAGGCTCTGCGTGATCGGACGGTCCGAACGGCACACGATCGCGTCGGGCTGGATACCGATACTGCGCAGGGCCGCCACCGAGTGCTGGGTGGGCTTGGTCTTCATCTCCCCCGCCGGCCCCAGGAACGGGATCAGCGACACGTGCAGGAAGAAGCAGTGGTCCCGGCCGATCTCGTGGCGGATCTGGCGGACCGCCTCCAGGAACGGCTGCGACTCGATGTCACCGACCGTGCCGCCGATCTCGGTGATGACGATGTCCACACCGGGGGCGGCCATCGCGTAGATGCGCGACTTGATCTCGTTGGTGATGTGCGGGATGACCTGCACCGTGTCACCGAGATAGGCGCCCTGGCGCTCCTTGGCGATCACGCTGGAGTAGATCTGGCCGGTGGTGACGTTGGCCGAGGCCGACAGCTCGGTGTCCAGGAACCGCTCGTAGTGGCCCACGTCCAGGTCGGTCTCGGCGCCATCGTCGGTGACGAAGACCTCACCGTGCTGGAAGGGGTTCATGGTCCCCGGGTCGACGTTGAGGTAGGGGTCGAGCTTCTGCATGGTGACCCGCAGGCCCCGCGACTTCAGGAGCCGTCCCAGACTTGAGGCGGTCAGGCCCTTGCCGAGACTGGAGGCGACGCCGCCAGTAACGAAGATGTGCTTGGTACTCGCGGCGGATGCCAAAGTGATGCTCCCGTGAATTGAGTGGCTACGGCGGGCTCGCGCTGACGGAGCGGCCGTGCGGCTGGTCCGCTGCCGGGCGGTCGATGTGACGTCGCCGGCGCCGCGGACTCCACGGGGCACCAGGATAACAGGCCGTCCACCCTCCTCTAGCGGCAACAGCCGGACGCGCCCCGGTCAGGAGGCTGGGAAGCCCCCGGCACGCCCCAGATAGGCGGGCGGCCGACGGCCCAGGCGCCCGCCCATCCACTCGCCCAGCGCCGCGGCCGCCGAGAGGTCCACCCCCGTCTCGAACCCGCTGCGGTGCAGCAGGTACAGCAGGTCCTCGGTGGCGATGTTGCCGGTCGCCGCGGGCGCGAACGGGCAGCCGCCGAAACCACCCAGGCTGGAGTCGAGCACGCCCACGCCCTCCTCCACCGCCGCGAGCGCGTTCGCGTAACCGGTGTTGCGAGTGTTGTGGAAATGACAGCGCAGTGCCCGCCCGTCGGCCACCTCCGCCACCCGGCGGACCAGGTCCCGCACCTGGCGGGGCACCCCCACCCCGATGGTGTCGGCCAGCGCGATCTCCACCGCGCCGGTCCCGGCGATGCGCCGGACCACCTCCACCACCCGTTCCGGGTCCACCTCGCCCTCGAAGGGACAACCGAACGCTGTCGAGACGGTCACGCTCAACGGGAGGCCCGTCCCCGCCAGTTCGGCGTCGATACCGGCCAGCGCGTCCAGCATCTCCCCGACGGTACGCCCCTGGTTGCGGGTACAGAACCCGTCCGTGGCGGGCACCGCGACGTTGACCTCGCCCACCCCGGCCGCCACCGCGCGCTCCAGACCGCGGCGGTTGAGCACGAGGCCGATGTGGCGGACCCCCGGCACACGGCGCACACCCGCCATGACCTCCTCCGCGCCCGCCATCTGCGGAACCCGAGCCGGATGAACGAAGCTGACCGCCTCGATCCGCCGCACACCGGCCTCGACGGCACGGTCGACCAGCTCGATCCGGTCCTGAACCGACAGGACGCGGTCCTCGTTCTGGAGGCCGTCACGCGGCCCCACCTCGACGATCTCCACCCGCTCGGAGCCCATCGACCCTCCCTCACACGGCACGCGTCAGCGCAGGGCCAGCGCCGGACGGACCTCCCAGGTCGTCCACACCGGGCGGTACCCCATCCGGTGCCAGAAGGGCCCCGACAACGGGTTCATCGCCGCGTAGTTCAGCACCGAAACCCCCACACCGTGACTGTCCAGGGCCTGGTGCGCCTGCCCCACCAGGGCGGTACCGATCCCGTTGCCCCGCTCGGCGGCGATCACCACCCCGTAGCCGATGTGGGCGATCGGGCGCGCGTTGACCAGCGACTTGGCCCAGCGGGAGCGCTCCGGCGGGGACACCCACATCAGCCCGACGGCCCGGCCGCGCCGCTCGGCCAGCCAGATCCACGAACGCGAGCGGTTCAGCGCCCGCGCGGCGACCTCGCGCGTCTGCTCCGCGGTGTCCTCCTGGAGGAACACCCCGCCGAAGTGCTCCTCATAGCGGTGCTCCTCCATCAGCAGGCCCACGACCTGGGTGAGGTCGCTGCGGTCGGCCAGCCGGATGGTCACGTCGCGCGGCGGCAGGGACGGCGGCACCCCCCGGCGGCGCTGGCGGGCCGCCAGCACGGTGTAGGGCTGGAGGCCGTGCCGCTGCAACGGGATGATCCCGCACACGTCCCGGGCGGGCCAGCTCACCAGGGCGGCCGACTCCGAGCCGGTACCGGTCGGCAGGTCCTCCAACTGATCGCGCCAACTGGTGAGGAGGGAGTCCAGCGCGCGGGCCGGCTCGGGTCCGCCGACGACCGGGGTGAGCCAGTGCTGGTCGGGAACGCCCCAGATACGGCCGACCTCGCCGGGCTGGTACCACGTGTAGTGCATGCTCCCGGCCGCGACGGTGTTGCCCGCCTCGTCGCTGACCGTCACGAGCGGATAGCTGTCGGGTGCGAACCCCATGGGCTGTGGGAGCAGAGGGTCGGACTCGACCCAGCGCTGCGCGGCGGACCGCACCAGTGGGTCCAGTCCGAGGTCGCCTCCGGGCGACTCGTCGTGCCGCACCCGCGCGACATAACCGCTCATCCACCCCTCCCCTGGCGGGCCCTCACCTTCAGCGCACGTCCTCGATCCGACGGCCGGGCGGCTCCTCGTGCCTTCTCAAGCGAGACTGCTCGACCGTACCGTTTGGGTTGCGGACCGGAGAACGCCCTCACCGAACGGACGGCGAGAGTTCACCCTCCATGGGCCGAACCCTCTGTTCCCCGCCCGACCCCGTCGTCGGCACGGCTACCCCCAAGGTAACGGATCCACGGTCGCTCCGGGGTGTCGGGGAGATCAATCCGAGGACACGACCGCCGCACCGTCCGGCCTCACACTCCGGCGGCACCGCCCTCGACCACCGAGGTGCCCCTGCCGTGGTTGATCACCTCCGGGTCACCCGAAGCGTAGGAGACGACGTTGTCCACCCCCACCAGGACGATCCGCTCGGCCGACCCCACGTCCACGGTCGTCCCCCGACCTGTGGCCCTGACCGAGCCGCACGCACCGTCCAAGACCACCTCGGCGTCGTCGGCCGTGACCACCACCTCCCGGCCGTCGCACGGTTCGCGCAGTTCAACGCCGTCGTCGGAGACCACCAGGGTGTCCTCGTCCGCCACCGGCTCGGACGCGCTCCCCGCCGTCCGGGGCATGACCGGGGAAGGGGCGTCGCCGGCGCCCTCCCCTCCACCGACCAGGGCGCACCCGGCCACGGACACCGTTCCGACCAACAGTGCCCCCGACCTCACCAGCAGCCGAACCCTCATGAATTCCCCCGCGACCGGATACCCGGCATGTCCGACACAGTTATCGAGCAAACCCAAGGTTATGTCACACGACGGTAAACACGCGACACAACCGTTGCCCGAACGTACCTGATCCGATATCGCCCCGGGACCTCCCCGGCCGCACCCCTGGACGGGCCCCGGCTCACTCCAGCCCGACCTCGTCCATACCGCGCAGCTCACGCTTGAGCTCACCGATCTCGTCCCGCAGCCGCGCCGCCACCTCGAACTGCAGATCGGCCGCGGCCTGGTGCATCCGCTCGGCCAGCTCACCGATGAGCCCCGCCAGCTCCGCGCGGGGCATGGCCGACACCTCCGCCCCCCGGCCCAGCGCGGGCGCCGGAGCGCTCTCCCCCCGCCCGGCCCTGCGGTACCCGGTCGCCATGAGCTCCTCGGTGTCCACGTCCTCCCGGTTGAGGGAGTCGAGGATGTCGGCGATCTCCTTGCGCAGCGGGGTCGGATCGATCCCGTGCTCGGTGTTGTAGGCCACCTGTTTGTCCCGGCGGCGGTTGGTCTCGTCGATCGCCGCACGCATCGAGTCGGTGACGTTGTCGGCGTACATGTGGACCTGCCCGGCCACGTTGCGCGCCGCACGGCCGATCGTCTGGATCAGGGAGGTCTCCGACCGCAGGAACCCCTCCTTGTCCGCGTCCAGGATCGCCACCAGCGACACCTCGGGAAGGTCCAGCCCCTCGCGCAGCAGGTTGATGCCCACCAGCACGTCGAACTCGCCCACCCGCAGCTCCCGCAGCAGCTCCACCCGGCGCAGCGTGTCCACCTCGCTGTGCAGGTACCGCACCCGGATGCCCAGCTCCGCGAAGTAGTCGGTCAGGTCCTCGGCCATCTTCTTGGTGAGCGTGGTGACCAGCACCCGCTCGGAACGCTCGGCCCGCTCCCGGATCTGGTGCACCAGGTCGTCGATCTGCCCGTCCGTCGGCTTGACCAGAACCTCCGGGTCCACCAGGCCCGTGGGACGGATCACCTGCTCCACTACGTCCCCGCCCGAGCGGCCCAGCTCGTACCTGCCGGGCGTGGCCGACAGGTACACCGACTGACCGATCCGCTCGGTGAACTCCCCCCACTTGAGCGGCCGGTTGTCCATCGCCGACGGCAGCCGGAACCCGTGCTCCACCAGGGTCCGCTTGCGCGAGGCGTCACCCTCGTACATCGCCCCGATCTGCGGCACCGTCACGTGCGACTCGTCCAGCACCAGCAGGAAATCGTCGGGGAAGTAGTCCAGGAGCGTGTTGGGCGCGCTACCCGCCTCCCGCTCGTCGAAGTGGCGCGAATAGTTCTCGATCCCCGAACAGCTCCCCAGCTGCCGGATCATCTCCAGGTCGTGGGTGGTGCGCATCCGCAGCCGCTGTGCCTCCAGCAGCTTCCCCTGCCCCTCCAGCTCCGCCAGGCGCTCGGCCAGTTCGGCCTCGATCGAGGCCACCGCCCGGTCAGTGCGCTCCTGCCCCGCCACATAGTGCGACGCCGGGAAGAGGAACACCTCCTCACTCTCCTCCAGCACCTCCCCCGTGAGCGGGTGCAGCGTCATCAGCCGCTCCACCTCGTCACCGAACATCTCGATGCGGACCGCCAGCTCCTCATACACCGGGATGATCTCCACGGTGTCGCCGCGCACCCGGAACGTGCCCCGCGAGAAGTCCATGTCGTTGCGCGCGTACTGCATCTCCACCAGCCGCCGCAGCAGCTCGTCGCGGTCCACCTCCATGCCCACCGACAGCCGCGCCATCCGGTCCACGTACTCCTGCGGCGTGCCCAGGCCGTAGATACACGACACCGACGCCACCACGATCGTGTCGCGCCGCGTGATCAGGGAGTTGGTCGCCGAATGCCGCAACCGCTCCACCTCGTCGTTGATCGACGAGTCCTTCTCGATGAAGGTGTCGCTCTGCGGGACGTAGGCCTCGGGCTGGTAGTAGTCGTAGTAGGAGACGAAGTACTCCACCGCGTTGTGCGGCAGCATCCTCCGCAGCTCGTTGGCGAACTGCGCCGCCAGCGTCTTGTTCGGCTGCATCACCAGGGTGGGCCGCTGGAGGCGCTCCACCGTCCACGCCACGGTCGCCGTCTTGCCGGTGCCCGTCGCACCCAGCAGGACCGTGTGCGCCTCGCCCGCCTCCACCCGCCGGGCGATCTCGGCGATGGCCGCCGGCTGGTCCCCCGCCGGAGTCATGTCCGAGACCACCCTGAACGGTGCCTCACTGCGCTCGATGTCGGTGACCGGTCGCACGTCGCCCCTCCTCGCCTCGCGGACCGCGCGGCACCCGCGCCCGTCCACTCCCACGCTACCGAGCGCCGGCGACATCCCCGTTACGCCCGCGCGAGCAGAGCCTCCCACAGCTCCCCGGCCCCGGCCGCGAGCTGCTCACGGGTACCGGAGTTGTCCACCACCAGGTCGGCGGCGGCCAGCCGCTCCTCCCGGCCCGCCTGCGCCCGGATCCGCGCCCACACCTGCTCGCGCGCCATCCCCCGGTCGGCGGCCACCCGTTCCACCCGCACATCGTCGGGGGCGTCGACGACCACCACCACGTCGTAGAGCCCCCCCAAACCGTTCTCCACCAGCAGCGGGACGTCGTAGACCACCACCGCCGCTCCCGACTCCCGCGCCCGCTCCATCAGCTCCGCGCTGCGCTCGGCCACCCGCGGATGCACGATCGCGTTGAGCCGGGCGCGCCGCTCCCCGTCGGAGAAGACGATCTCCCCGAGCCGTGCCCGGTCCAGTCCCCCGTCGGGGGCCAGCACACCCTCGCCGAACTCGGCGACGACCTCCGCCAGCCCCTCCGTCCCCGGCTCGACCACCTCGCGCGCGATCGCGTCGGCGTCGACGACCACCGCACCCCGGCGCGCCAACTCCGCCGACACCGCGCTCTTGCCGGAACCGATCCCTCCGGTGAGTCCCACTCTCAGCATGCGAGGAACACTAGACCACCGCCACCGCTACCGCCGCGCCCGCCCCGGGTCCTCACCACGGCCCGGCGGACACCGCCGTCAACTCCTTGCGCATGTGCACCATCACCAGGTGGTCGGCGACCCTCTCCCGATGCGTGACCGCGAACCCGCGGCCACGGTACAGCCGCTGCTCCCGGGCGCTCTGCGCCCCGGTGAACAGCGTCAGTGACGCCACCTCGGGGCGGCGGGCCCGCACCTCCTCCTCCCCCCGGGTGAGCAGCGCCGTCGCGATCCCCCGCCGCCGCCGGTCCGGAACCACCGCCAGCCGGCTCACGATCCCGTTGGCCCCGGACACGCCCACCCGCACCGCCCCCACGATCCGGCCGCCCTCGACCGCCTTGAGCACCAGTACGTCCTGCTGGCGCAGAAGGCCCCCGATACGCTCCAGACCCTCCGTGAGGGGCAGGACAAACGGGTCGCCGCAGGCCTGCGCCTCGTCGACGAACGCCGCGCGCTGCACGGTCAGGAGCTCCCCCGCGTCCTCGGGAACCGCCGGCCGGATGTCGAACACACCGCCTCCTCACTGGGTCCAGCACCGCGAGTCTTGCACACGCACCGCCCCCCCCGCTCAAGGCGAAGGGGCCGCCCCCGAACCGGGGACGGCCCCTCACAGCCGTACTAGCGCCTCAGCGCGATCAGGCGTCGCCGCCCGCGAGCTTCTCGCGCAGGGCGGCCAGCGCCTCGTCGGAGGCCAGCGCGCCGCTGCTGGCGGTCTCGGAGACCGGAGCGGCCTGGCCGCCACCGGTGTACTCCTCCTCGGCCTCCTCGGCCGGGGCGTTGGCGGCGTCGGCCTCGGCCGCACGCGCCTCCTCGACCTGCTTGCGGTGCGCCTCGAAGCGGGCCTGCGCCTCGGCGTAGCTGCGCTCCCACTCGTCCCGCTGCGCCTCGAAGCCCTCGAGCCACTCGCCGCTCTCGGGGTCGAAGCCCTCCGGGTACTTGTAGTTGCCCTGCTCGTCGTAGTCGGCGGCCATGCCGTACAGGGTGGGGTCGAAGTCCACCTGGTCGGGCGAGACGGCCTCGTTGGCCTGCTTCAGCGACAGGCTGATGCGGCGGCGCTCAAGGTCGATGTCGATGATCTTGACGAAGATCTCGGTGCCGACCTGGACGACCTGCTCGGGCACCTCGACGTGGCGCTCGGCCAGCTCGGAGATGTGGACCAGGCCCTCGATGCCCTCCTCCACGCGCACGAACGCACCGAACGGTACCAGCTTGGTGACCTTGCCGGGAACGACCTGGCCGATCTGGTGCGTGCGGGCGAACTGCTGCCAGGGGTCCTCCTGCGTCGCCTTGAGCGACAGGGAGACGCGCTCGCGCTCCATGTCGACGTCGAGGACCTCGACGGTGACCTCCTGGCCGACCTCGACGACCTCGCTCGGGTGGTCGATGTGCTTCCAGGACAGCTCGGAGACGTGCACCAGGCCGTCGACGCCGCCCAGGTCCACGAAGGCACCGAAGTTGACGATCGAGGAGACGACGCCCTTGCGGATCTGGCCCTTCTGGAGGGTGTTGAGGAACGTCTGGCGCACCTCGGACTGTGTCTGCTCCAACCAGGCGCGGCGGGACAGGACCACGTTGTTGCGGTTCTTGTCCAGCTCGATGATCTTCGCTTCGAGCTCACGGCCGACGTAGGGCTGCAGGTCGCGGACCCGGCGCATCTCGACCAGGGAGGCGGGCAGGAAGCCGCGCAGGCCGATGTCGAGGATGAGACCGCCCTTGACGACCTCGATGACGGTGCCGGTGACGACGCCGTCCTCCTCCTTGATCTTCTCGATCGTGCCCCAGGCGCGCTCGTACTGGGCGCGCTTCTTGGACAGGATCAGGCGGCCCTCCTTGTCCTCCTTCTGGAGGACCAGGGCCTCGACCTGGTCGCCGACGGCCACGACCTCGCCGGGGTCGACGTCGTGCTTGATCGACAGCTCCCGGGAGGGGATGACACCCTCGGTCTTGTAGCCGATGTCGAGCAAGACCTCGTCTCGATCGACCTTCACGATGGTGCCCTCGACAATGTCACCATCGTTGAAGTACTTGATGGTCTCGTCGATCGCTGCGAGGAAGGCTTCCTCGGACCCGATGTCGTCGACCGCTACCTGGGGTGTCGAGGTGGCCTCGGTGCTGCTCGTCATTTGTGGGTGGACTCCGGATACGGACAGGTTCAGGAAATGGGCACGCCGCGAGTTCGAGCCCGCCGATCGCCATCCAGATGAAGAGAACCAGGGACACCGGGACGAGAAAACCGTCCGAGACCACCGGCCGCCGGGTTCCAGAGTGCTGACCGAAGCGGTACGATCACCGATCCCTCACGGGAGACGGCACGCGACCGCACGAACCCACAACGCTCCCGCCAGAATATGAGACATGGGCGTCCCGGTCAATCCGAACCCAGGCCGAGAAAGCCCGCCAAGGCCACGTTGGCGGCAATTTACCCGAGCATAGGGGTCAAGATCAACCATGCGCCAGCCCACGTCCGCGCGGGTGCCGGGCCGCGGAGCCGCCCCCGCACGGGCTCCGGACGAACGGGCGGGAAAAAATCAGTCCAGCGGCGGACGCGAGCGGGACCGCTTGAGATCGCCCCGACGACGCTTGTCCTCCACCCGCCGTCGGCGCGCCGCCCGGCCCGGCCGCGTGGGCCGCCGTCGGGGCTCCGGCGGCGCCATCGCCTCCGCCAGGAGCTCCGCCAACCGCTCCCGTGCCTCGGCACGGTTGCGCGCCTGCGACCGGTGCTCCTGCACCGTCACCGTCAGCACCCCGCCGACCAGCCGCCCCGACAACCGCTCCAGGGCCCGCCGCCGGCGCGTCTCCCCCAGCCCCCGGCACGAGGCCACGTCCAACGACAGCGCCACCCGGGTGTCGGAGGTGTTCACGTGCTGCCCGCCCGGCCCCGAGGACCGGGAGAACCGCCACACGAGGTCGGCGGAGGGCACCGTGACCGAGCCGACGCTGAGATCGTCCACCATCGCGCACACCTCCCTCGCCGCCATCTCACAACCCCGACCGCGCCGCCAGGCGTCCGTTGAGGACGGTGGCGGGGAAGTGCGGAGAAACACTAATGAGCGGCCTCGTACCAGTTCTGCCCGCTGCCGACCGACACCGCCAGCGGCACACGCAGATCATAGGCCGACCCCATCTCGTGCGACACCAGGTTTTCCACCCGCTCGCGCTCCCCCGGGGCGATCTCCACCACGAGCTCGTCGTGCACCTGCAACAACACCCGCGAGGCGAACCCTCCCTCGGACAGCGCCGCGTCCACCTGGAGCATCGCCACCTTGATGATGTCGGCGGCCGACCCCTGGATCGGGGCGTTGAGCGCCATCCGCTCCGCCATCTCCCGGCGCTGGCGCTGGTCGCTGGTCAGGTCCGGCAGGTAGCGGCGCCGCCCCAGGATCGTCTCGGTGTACCCGGCCCGGCGCGCCTCCTCCACCACCTCGTGCAGGTAGTCGCGCACCCCGCCGAACACCGCGAAGTAGTCCTCCATCAGCTTCTTCGCCTCGTCCGGGGCGATCCCGAGCTGTTGGGACAGGCCGTAGGCGCTCAACCCGTAGGCCAGGCCGTAGCTCATCGCCTTGATCCTGGACCGGGCCTGGCCGTCCACCTCCTCCACCGGCACACCGAACACCTGCGACGCCATCTGCGCGTGGAAGTCGTAGCCGCTGTTGAACGCGTCGATGAGCGCCTTCTCCCCCGATAGGTGCGCCATGATCCGCAGCTCGATCTGGCTGTAGTCCGCGGTCAGCAGCTCCTCGAAGCCCTCGCCCACCACGAACGCCCGCCGGATCCTGCGCCCCACGTCCGTCCGCACCGGGATGTTCTGCAGGTTCGGGTCCGTGGAGCTCAGCCGGCCCGTCGCAGCCACCGTCTGGTTGAAGGTCGTGTGGATACGACCGTCGTCGCCGACCGTCTTGATCAGGCCCTCCACCGTCGTCCGCAGCTTCGTCTGGTCCCGGTGGCGCAGCAGCACCCCCGGCAACTCGTTGTCCGTCTGCGCCGCCAGCCACGCCAGCGCGTCGGCGTCGGTGGTGTAGCCCGTCTTGATCTTCTTGGTCCGGGGCAGCTCCAATTCCTCGAAGAGCACCTGCTGCAACTGCTTGGGGCTGCCCAGGTTGAACTCCCGGCCCACCACCTCGTGCGCCCGCTCCACCGCGGCGCGCGCCTGCGCCGCGAACTCGCCCTGGAGCCCCTCCAGGTACTCCAGGTCCGCCGCGATCCCCGCACGCTCCATTCGGGCCAGCACACCCACCAGCGGAAGCTCCACATCGCGCAGCAGATGGCCCCCGCCGCGCTCCTCCAGCCTCGCGGCCAGCACCCCCGCCAGGTCCCGAACGGCCGCCGCCCGCACCGCCAGCGCGCCCTGGTCCCCGCCGTCGTCCAGATCCAGCGCCATCTGGCCGCCGCCCTCGGACTCCTCCAGTTCCCGGCCCAGATACCTGCGGACCAGGTCGGCCAGGTCGAACCTGCGCTGACCGGGCTGCACCAGGTACGCCGCCAGTGCGGTGTCGCTGACCACCCCGCCCAGCTTCCAGCCGTGCGCGCCCAGCGCCAGCGCGGCGCCCTTGGCCCCGTGCACCGCCTTCGGCACGTCCGCGTCGGCCAGGAACGCCGCCAGCGCCTCCTCGTCCTCGGGGCCCAGGAGCCGCGGGTCCACGTACACGGCGCCGCCGCCGGGCACCGCCACCGCCAGGGCGTCGACCCGGCCGGTCCCCCCGCCCCACGAGCCGTCGACCGCCACACCCGCGGGCGCCGACCCGGACAGGTCCCGCCCCGCGTGCCCGGCCAGCCAGGCGGCCAGGCCGCCGGTGTCCGCGACCGTCAACTCGACCTCGAAGCCCTCCGCGCCCCCGGCGGGCTCCTCCTCCCGCCCGGTGCGGATCACCGCGTACAGCCGCTCCCGCAGGTTGGAGGCGAACTCCAGGTTGTCGAAGAGCGCGTCCACACCGGCCCTGTCGGCCTCGCCCACCGCCAGGTCCGCCACGTCCACGCCCAGGTCCACATCGGTCACCAACCGGTTCAGCCGGTGGTTGCGCAGCACGTCGTCCAGGTGGTCCCGCAGGTTCTGCCCCGCCTTGCCGGCCACCTCGTCGGCCCGGGCCACCAGCTCCTCCAGCGACCCGTACTTGGCGAGCCACTTCGCCGCGGTCTTGGGACCCACGCCCGGCACGCCCGGCAGGTTGTCGGCCTTCTCCCCCACAAGGGCGGCCAGGTCCCGGTACCGCTCGGGCGGCACCGCGTACTTCTCCTCGACCGCCTCCGGCGTCATCCGCCGCAGGTCCGACAGGCTCTTGCCCGGGTACAGCACCGTGCAGTCACCGGTCACCAACTGGAAGGCGTCCCGGTCACCGGAGGCGATGAGCACCTCCATCCCCGCCTCGCCGCCCCGGTGGGCCAGCGTCGCGATGACGTCGTCCGCCTCGAACCCCGGAGCCGAGAGGTTGGCCACGCCCACCAGCCGCATCAGGTCCTGGGTGAGCGGCACCTGCGAGGGGAATTCGGGAGGGGTCTCCGAACGTCCACCCTTGTAGCCGTCGTACTCCTCGTCCCGGAACGTGGGACCCGACAGGTCCCACGCCACCGCCACGTGCGTGGGCTCCTCATCCCGCAACAGCTTGACCAGCATCGACGCGAACCCGTAGATCGCGTTCGTCGACTGCCCGGTACTGGTCCCGAACTTGTCCGCCGGCAGCGCGAAGAACGCTCGGAAGGCCATCGAATGGCCGTCCAGCAGCAGGAGTCGGGGGCGCTTGGTCTGGTCGGGGGTCTCTCGCTTGGTCACCACAGGTGAATCCTAGGATGCGGAACCGACAGTCCGCAGCCGAGCAGGCGCGCCACACACCGAAAGGCACCGCATGACCACCGAATCCCAGGCCCTGTCCCTCGGCTCCATGGCCGAAGCGCTCACGGGCAGCCTCAGCGAGACCATGGGCATCGAGGTCACCGAGGCCTCCACCGAACGCGTGGTCGGCCGAATGCCCGTCAGGGGCAACCACCAGCCCTTCGGCCTCCTGCACGGCGGCGCCTCCTGCGTACTCGCCGAATCCCTCGGCTCCGTCGGCTCCACCTTGCACGCCGCGAAGTCCGGGCGCGTCGCCGTGGGCATCGAGATCAACGCCACCCACCACCGCTCCGCCACCGAGGGTCACGTGACCGGAACCGCCACCCCCGTCCACTTGGGCCGCACCCTCGCCACCTGGGACATCGCCATCACCGATGACCAGGACCGGAAGGTGTGCACCTCCCGGCTCACCTGCATGCTGATCGAACCGCCTCAGCGGTGACCGCCACCACCACCGCAGGCCCGGTCCTTGGACGGCCGTGCTTTGCCATGGCCGAAACCCGCGACATATCGTCACGTTACCGTCGTATGACACAGACGCCCGTTTACCAGCGATGACTACAGAGGCATAACGTCCTGACAGCGAGTCGGCACCAACGGGTGAACGCCGCTTCCACGCCCGGAACATTCGTGATTAAGCTCCGCTAACGTCCCTCGGCAAGCAATGCCATACACCGCGGGCATACAGGACGCAGTTGAACGGAGTGACCACGAACATGGCAAGAGAGAAGCTCCTGGGCTTCACCGCCGCAGCCGCCGCCCTGGTTCTCGGGCTCTCGGCGTGTGCCGGAGGCAGCGAAGAAGGCGGCAGCGACGACACCGCCTCCGGCAGCGGCGAGGAATTCAACTTCGGCATCCTCTACCCGCAGAGCGGCAGCCTCGCCTTCCTCGGCCCGCCCCAGGTGACCGGCGCCCAGTACGCGATCTCCCAGATCAACGAGGCCGGCGGCATCCTCGGCACCGAGGTCCCCGACCTCCTCGAAGGCGACGAGGCGGGCGACGCCGCCCAGGCCAACGAGGCCGCCAACGCCCTGGTCGCCGACGGAGTCGACGCCGTCATCGGCGCCGCCGCCACCGGCATGACCCAGGCGACCTACGACACCATCACCGGGTCCGAGATCGTCCAGTGCTCCGGCTCCAACACCGGCGCCGTCCTCAGCGACATCGACGACGGCGGCTACTACTACCGCACCGCCCCCAGCGACCTGCTCTCCGCGGTCGTCATGGCCCGCAAGATCGTCGAGGCCGGCCACGTCTCCGTCGGCATCGTCGCCCGCGCCGACGACTACGGCGCCGGCTACGCCGAGACCCTCCAGGCCGAACTGGAGAACCTGGGCGCCGAGGTCTCCGTCAACGAGACCTACGACCCCGACGCCACCACCTTCGACTCGGTCGTCGACGCCGTCTCCGACGGTGAGCCCGACGCCGTCGCGCTCATCGCCTTCGAAGAGGGCGCCCAGGTCATCGGCGGCCTCCTGGAGGGCGGCCTCGAGGGCGAACAGCTCTTCATCACCGACGGCCTCAACGACACCGAGCTCGGTTCGAAGGTCAACGCCGACGCCCCGGAGGACGTCGCCGGCATCACCGGCCTCGCCCCCAGCGCCGAGAACGAGGAGTTCGCCAACGGTCTGGCGGAGTTCAACCCCGACCTGGAGAACTTCCAGTTCGCCCCGCAGGTCTTCGACTGCGTCACCGTGATCGCCCTGGCCGCCGAGGCCGCCGGCAGCACCGACCCCTCGGTCTACGTCGAGGAGCTCGGCAACGTCAGCCGCCCCGAGGGCACCGAGTGCACCAGCTTCACCGAGTGCCGCGACCTCATCGCCGAGGGCGAGGAGATCGACTACCAGGGCGTCAGCGGCAACATCGACTTCGACGACAACGGCGACCCCGCCGCCGCCACCTTCGAGATCTTCCACTACGGAGACGACGGCAGCCACGAGGTCCTCGCCTACGAGGAGCACTCCCTCAACGACTGACCAACCGCTGATCACACCCTGATGCTGATCACCGCATGAGAAAGGCGCCCCGGGACACCGTCCGTCCCGGGGCGCCGCCCTGTCCCCGTGCGCTCCGGAGCCGACGTCCGCCGCACCGCACACACGCGGAGGGGGCGGAGCCCTCCCGGGTCCCGCCCCCTCCGCATGCACCGGATCAGTCCCTGGCCAGCGTCCCCAGGTACAGCTCGATCACGTTCGGGTCGTTCAACAGCTCGCCGCCGGTCCCCGTGTAGGCGTTGCGGCCCTGGTCCAGCACGTACCCGCGGTCGCAGATCTGCAGGCAGCGGCGGGCGTTCTGCTCCACCATCACCACCGACACACCCGTGGAGTTGACCTCCTTGACCCGCTGGAAGACCTCCTCCTGGTAGATCGGCGACAGACCGGCCGTCGGCTCGTCCAGCAGCAGCACCGAGGGATCCATCATCAGCGCCCGGCCCATCGCCACCATCTGGCGCTCGCCGCCCGACAGCGACCCCGCCTTCGCCTTGCGCCGCTCCCCCAGCAGCGGGAACAGCTCCGAGACCACCGCGAACCGCGTGCCGAACGTCCTCGGACGCAGGTACACCCCCATCTGGAGGTTCTCCTCGATCGTCAGCGACGGGAACACGTTCTGCGTCTGCGGAACGTAGCCCACCCCCCGCTCCACCAGGCTGTGCGCCGCCAGACCCGCGATCGACGACCCCCGCAGCGTCAGAGCGCCCTCACGCACCGGGATCAGGCCGAACACCGTCTTGATCAGCGTCGACTTGCCCGCCCCGTTGGGGCCGATGATCGCCACGACCTCGCCCTCGGACAGGGTCAGGGTGCACCCGTTGAGGATGTTCACCCCCGGCACGTACCCCGCCACCAGGTCCTTCGCCAACAGCAGGTAGTCCTCCGGCCCACCGACGGCCGCCACCGGCCGCTCCGCCTCCACCGCGTCGGCGGCCTCGTCGGTACCCGGCTTCGAGTCCCCGTTCCCACTCATCGTCAGCCCTCCTCAGGGGAGCCCAGATAGGCGTCGATCACCTGCTGGTTCGAACGGATGTCAGACGGACGCCCCTCCGCGATCACCTGGCCCTGCGCCAGAACCACGATCCAGTCGCTGATCCCCATGATCACGTCCATGTCGTGCTCCACGAACAGCACCGTCTTGCCCTCGTCGCGCAACGACGTGATGTGCCCCAGCAGCGACTGCACCAGCGCCGGGTTCACCCCCGCCATCGGCTCGTCCAGCATGATCATGTCCGGATCGGTCATCAGCGCACGCGCCATCTCCAACAGCTTGCGCTGACCCCCCGACAGGGAGCCGGCCATGTCGTCGCGCTTGGCGATCAGCTTGAACCGCTCCAGCAGCTCCAGCGCCCGCTCCGTGTTCGCCCGCTCCTGCCGCTGCCAGACCGGGCGCAGGAACGCACCGGCTATTCCCTCACCGAACTGGCCCGTAGCACCCAAGAGCATGTTGTCGAGCACAGAAAGACGTGTCAGGGCCTTCGTCAACTGGAACGTCCGCACCATCCCGGCCCGGGCCACCTGGTGGCCCCGCTTGCCGCTGATCCGCCGCCCGTCGAACGACCACGTCCCCTGGTCCACCCGGTCGAACCCGGTGAGCAGGTTGAACAGCGTCGACTTGCCCGCACCGTTGGGGCCGATCAGCGCCGTGATCGTGCCGCGCTGCACCTCCAGGTGCCCCACGTCCACAGCCGTCAGGCCGCCGAACGAACGCCGCACACCGTCGGCCACCAGGATCGGATCGGCCTTCGCCGAACCGGGCGCGGCCGCCGCGCCCGCCATCCGGTCGGCCACCGTCTCGTCACTTGACATTGATCAGCATCTCCTTGCGGTCGCCGATGAGGCCCTGCGGACGGAACACGATCAGCAGCACCAGCATCAGACCCGCGAAGGCCAACTGGAGCGCACCGTAGTCCGGACTGTCCAGGAAGGGCAGCCAGCCCATCGAACCCATGCCCCGCAGCACACCGTCGGTGAAGTCCATCAGGAACCAGAACGCCATCGCGCCCAGCACCGGCCCGAACACCCGGCCCGCACCGCCCAGCAGCAGGATCACCCACAGGAAGAAGGTCACCTGCGGCTTGAACTGGTCCGGTTGGATCGCCGCCTGGTGCATCGCCATCATGCAGCCGGCCAGCGCACCGATCAGACCGCCCAGCACCAGCACCTGCATCTTGTAGGTGAAGACGTCCTTGCCGAGGCTGCGCACCGCCTCCTCGTCCTCGCGGATGCCCTTGATGACACGCCCCCACGGGCTGTGCATCAGCAGCCACACCACGCCGACCATCACCAGCACCAGCGACCACGTCACCACCATCGTCCACAGGTGTGTCCCCGTGTACGTGATGTCGCCGAACCCGTAGCGGGCACTCGACTCGAACGGGTTGAACCGCCGGAACCCGCTCGCCAGGTTCTGCATGCCGAACACGCCGCCGGTCAGCGGCTCCACGAAATCCGCCCGGTAGATCAGCCGGATGACCTCACCCGCGGCGATCGTCGTGATCGCCAGGTAGTCCGCCCGCAACCGCAGCGTCGGGATACCCAGCAGCAGCGCCAGCACCAGCGCACACAGCAGACCGATACCGAAACCCACCAGCACCGGCAACTGGAACACCGACACACTGATACCGACACCGTAGGCGCCCACCAGCATGAACCCGACCTGCCCGAAGTTCAGCAGACCCGTGTACCCGAAGTGCAGATTGAGGCCGATCGCCGCGAGTGCGTACACCGCCGCCACCGGACCGAACGCCGAACGCGTGGAATCGGCGAGGATCGAAAGAATATCCATCGTCTGTCTCTCCTAGCCGACCCGCTCGCGCCGACCGAGCAGACCCTGGGGCCTGAACAGCAGCATGAGGATCATCAGCGCCAGAGCCCATGCCTGCATGAGCTGCGACGGGAACCACAAAGTGGACAGCATGGCCACCAGGCCGACCGCCAGACCGCCGACCATCGCGCCGTAGGCCGTCCCGAGACCGCCCAGGATCACCGCCGCGAACATCAGCAGCAGCAGCCGGAAGCCCATCTCGTACTCCACGATCTCGCTCAGGCCGTAGAGCACACCGCCCAGCGCCGCCAGACCGCCGCCGAGCCCCCACACGTACAGGGTCACCCGGTCCACGTCGATGCCCGACGACTCCGACAGGTCCCGGTTGTCCGACACCGCACGCATCGCCTTGCCGATCCGGGTGAACTGCAGCATGCACGCCACCGCCACCAGGACCAGCACCGAAAGCCCCATGATCACCAGGTCGCGCGGCGGCAGCGAGATCGGCCCCAGGTCGATCAGGTCCTGGATCTGGTAACCCGCGTACTGGCTGCGCCCGACCCCGAAGACCACCAGGATCACGTGCCGCAGCACCAGCGCCAGCCCGATCGAGACGATGAACATCTGGATCAGCGCCACGTTGCGGTGCCGCAGCGGACGCCAGATGTAACGCTCCATCCCGGCACCCAGCACCGCGCCCAGCAGGACGGCGATCACCGCCGCCCCCCACAGGGGCACCTGCCAGCCCACCGCGTCGCCCATCAGGCCCAGCACCGTGGCCGCCACGACGCCGAGGAGGATGGCCGACCACTGCCCGAGCAGCAGCGCGGTGCGCCCGATCCGAGTCTCGAGGAAGGCCCCCAGGGCCACGGCGACGGCCAGCGCCAGGAAGAGCGCCAGCAGGGCGTTGCCCGTCCCCGACGCTCCCGTGCTGAACAGCAGGGCGACCATCGCACCGAAGGTGACCATGTCGCCGTGGGCGAAGTTGATCATCTTCGTCGTGCCGAAGATCAGGGAGAGCCCGATCGCGGAGATCGCGATGACCAGGCCGTAGATGAGACCCTTCACCCCGAGTTGGGCGAACCGCTCACCGAAGCCGCCTTCGACCGACTCGGCCGCGAGCGACTCGCCTTCGGCTGCGGTCTCCCCGCCGCTCTCGGAGGGCTCGGCCTCCCCGCTCTCGGAGGGCGAGGGAGAACCCGACCCGGCGGCCTCGTCCGCCGGAATCAGGGCGACGATCAGGGGCCGCCGGTCACCGGCGTCGACCGTGACGGCCGCCTCACCGTCGACCACGAGCGCGGTCTCCCGCACGGCGAACTCGCTGGGGATGGACTCCTGGTCCACCACGACGCGGTACTCCCCGGGTTCGGGCAGTTCCACTTCCCACATTCCATCAGGGCCGGTCTCGGCCGCCGCGATCTCGTCACCCCCCTGAAAGACGGAGATCACGATGCCCTCGACACCGTGATCCCTGTCTTCCGGTCGGGTGATCTGACCGTGCAGCCCCTCACCGCCCTGTTCGTCTGCCGTCGCCGCCTGCCCGGGGATCACCAGGATCGCGGTGATCAGGGCGAGCAGCACGGTCACGAAACGTGTGCGCACGCGCGCTCCTTGCGCATCGGAGGGTTGATCGGTACCGAATGCATGCATGCAGCACCGTTGTCCAAAGCTGTTCGGTTGGGTGAGTTTAGCCCGATTTAGCCTGGCCGTTCAGCCCCGCTCAGACCACGTGATCCAACCGTCACCCCATCGTGCGCAAATGAGATCGAACCGGCACATATGCCGCATTAACCCGAACATGCGTCAACACGAACGCCATCGTCAGTTTTCACAACCGCCACCCAGACGAAACGGACACGGTACCGCACCCGGTGGGATGCGGCCCCGTGTCCGTCGGGGGTTCCAATCGGGTCAGCCCTGCTGGCCGCCGAGCGTCTCGATCACCGTCTCGGCGACCTTGCGCATGGTCAGCCGGCGGTCCATGGAGTTCTTCTGGATCCACCGGAAGGCCTCGGGCTCGCTCATGCCGTGGCGACCCTGGAGCAACCCCTTCGCCTGCTCGACGAGCTTGCGCGTCTCCAGGCGCTCCTGGAGGCTGCCCACCTCCGCCTCCAGGGCGGACAGCTCCGCGTAGCGCGAGACGGCCATCTCGATCGCCGGCACCAGGTCCGACTTGCTGAAGGGCTTGACCAGGTAGGCCATGGCCCCGGCCTCACGCGCCCGCTCCACCAGTTCGCGCTGTGAGAAGGCGGTGAGGATCACGACGGGAGCGATCCGCTCCCCCGCGATGCGCTCGGCGGCGGAGAGGCCGTCGAGTACCGGCATCTTGATGTCGGTGATCACCAGGTCGGGCCTGAGCTCCTGGGCGAGACGAATAGCCGTCTCGCCGTCACCGGCCTCGCCGACGACGTCGTAGCCGTCCTCTTCCAACATCTCCTTGAGGTCCAGGCGGATCAGGGCCTCGTCTTCCGCGATCACCACGCGGCTCTGCGTCGTCGTCACGTACACGAGGTTACCGAGATCCGCTACGATGTTGGACGTCGGGTTCGGCAAACCTCGTCAATCGTGACGCCAACGTTGACGGAGCCGAGCAGACTCGGCAGGGGAACCCACCCCCACCCAAGTCCAGACAAAACGGATAAAATATGCCGGAATGGCGGAAAGGCATACGCAGAGGTCTCAAACACCTCCGCCCGCAAGGGATTGTGGGTTCGAATCCCACTTCCGGCACCCTTTCGAAGAGCCGCCCACGGGCGGCTCTTCGCATGTGTGAAAGCAACATCACCCAGAGCCATCGTTTGTCGTACGCGTGATCGATGCTTCACGCCATGTACGCACGCGAGATCGTTGACGAGACCTTCCGGCCCAAAGCCCAAGGTCTGACCGACAAAGCCATCGCCGCCCAGTGCGGCGTCTCCGTCCAAGCCATCCGGCACTGGCGCTACGGCAACCGCCGTAGCCCCGCCACCGAAGCACGCCGCGCCGACCACACGACCTACTGCCCGAGGTGCTCCAGCGGATCACTGCACCACGAGGCCTACGCCTACCTGCTCGGCGCCTACCTCGAGACGGCCGCATCACCCGCGGCAGGCGCGGGGTCTACGCCCTATCGATCTTCTACGACAAGCGCTACCCGCAGCTCATCGCCTACTGCGAAGCGGCGCTGGGAGCTGTCTTCCCCGTTGGTGTGTTCATGGTCCAGCGCGAGGGGTGCACGGAGATCAAGGCGACCTCTAAGCACTGGCCCTGCGTCTTCCCCCAGCACGGGCCGGGCAAGAAGCACGAGCGGACCATCGCGTTGGAGCCCTGGCAGCAGGAGATCGTCACCGAACAGCCCGAAGCCTTCATACGGGGCCTCATCCACTCCGACGGATGCCGGGTGACCAACCGTGTACGGCGTATGCTCCGAGGCACGTGGAAGTACTACGACTACCCGCGCTACCACTCCACCAACGTGTCGACGGACCTCGTCGGGATCCTCACCGACACCTGGAGCAACTGGGGATCGCCTGGAAGTCCCACGTCAACAAACGGGAATCCACTGCCCGCGACGCCAAGGCCGTGTCGGTCTCGCGCAAGGACGCCGTCGCACGGAGGGACGCCTTCGTCGGGCCCAAACACTGACCCTCTCGCCTGACTCCTGACGGGTCCCGCCCTCTCGATCCCCCACCCACCACGCGCGGGCCCGCACCCCCGTTTCGGAACGCCTCGCCCAGAACCGCTGTATCCACCCGGCCAGTTCCACCCCGATTGGACTTTTTGTCACTTTCCGAAGGGACGAGTGGGCTGAACCGGTCACATCCCGGCCACAACCTGGGTACAACCCGCGGGTTCGGGCTTCCGGGCCCCGTTCCGTCACCCATCCTGGTGGTGCAGACAGGACACCCATTGAGAGGAGCAACGGGTGCTGACCGCGATCGCCGGGGTGATCGGCGCGTTCGTCATCGGTACCTGGGTCGTCGTGGCCTGGGGTTCCCGGCGCCGCCAGCCCTGGCTACTGGCGCCCCTCGCCCTCCTCACGGTCGTCCTCGTCGCCCTCGACCAGCCGTTCTGGTCGTTCCTCCCGGCCGTGGCCCTGGCCGCCGGCTCCTTCGCCGAGCTGGTCATCGGCTCCCGCGAGGCCCCCACGCTCCGGGCCAAGGACCCCGACGGCCCGTTGAGCACCGAGCGCTGGGCCGCCGCCGTGGCCGCCCCCTACCGTGTGGCGGTCGCCGAACCCTGGGACGTGCTGGTGCGCCCCTCCCTGCGCCGCGGCTACCGGCGCATGCTGGAGCTGGAGTGGCGGGTGACCGACCGGACGTCGCTGCTGGCCGCGGTGGAGTCGCTCCAGGAGGAGCTGCGCACGACCCCCACCCTGGACATGGTCATCGACCTGGAGGCGGGTGAGGCGCGCCCGCGCCTGCCCCGGGGGCGGGGCGGCGGGGAGGCCGGCCGGAGTGTGCGGCTGTCGGCGGAGCAGGTGGAACGGCTGCGGACGGTCACGACGGTTCCCGGTGCTTCCGTCGCCTCCGGTTCCGACACGGTGGAGGGTGTCTCCGGGGACGGGGGCCGGACCGTGGTGGTGGGTGCCTACCAGTGGTGGAAGTCGGTGCACGTCATCCGGATGGTGTGTGCGGGTGCGACGCTGGACTGGCTGAGTCCGGGCGAGGCGCAGTCGCTGCTGCGGCGGGTGGCGTCGGACCTCCAGCGGCGGTACTCGTCGTGGCGGCAGTTGTGTGTGGCGTTCCACGCGGGGTATCTGCTGTGGCCGGACAAGGGTGTGGTGGACGACAGGAGCGGCACGGACCGGGTGTGGACGGCGCTGGGGCTGTTGACGGAGGATCCGCGGAGTCCGTGGAACCTGTTGCCGTGGGACATGCCGTTGGAGCGTGTGGTCTCGGAGGGCGGCGTGTCCTCGGGGCAGGAGAAGTAGGTCCGGGTACGCGTTGGCCGCATCGGTTCCGGTGCGGGGCCGGGGGCGCGGCTCGTACGCCCTGTTCGACCTCTCAGCACCGGACCTGATGCGGCCTTCTTCCCTCTCCGGGTGCGCGGGGCGCCCCGGGCCCTTCCGTGCGGCTGTGGTGTGTCTACTGGCTGTTCAGTGCGACGGCGTCGCCGAGCTTGTGGACACGCAGGGAGTTGGTGGATCCCACGGTTCCGGGCGGGCTGCCGGCGACGATGACGACCTTGTCGCCCTTGGCGTACTCGCCCAGGCGCAGGAGTTCGTGTTCGACCTGGCGGACCATGTCGTCGGTGTTGTCGACCCAGGGGACGAGGCTGGTCTGGACGCCCCAGGTGAGGGAGAGCAGGCCTCGGGTGGTGTGCTCGGTGCTGAAGGCCAGGAGCGGGATGGGTGAGCGGTAGCGGGCGAGGCGCCGGGCGGTCTCGCCGGACATGGTGAAGGCGACGAGGGCCTTGGCTCCGACGGTGGCGCCGATCTCGGCGGCGGCGCGGGCGATGGCTCCGCCGGTGGTCTCGGGCACCCGGTTGAGGATGTGCGAGGCCCGCAGGGATTCCTGTTCGGCGGCGCCGACGATGCGGGCCATGGTCTGGACGGTTTCGACGGGGTATTTTCCGACGCTGGTCTCGCCGGAGAGCATGACGGCGTCGGCACCGTCGAGGACGGCGTTGGCGACGTCGGAGGCCTCGGCGCGGGTGGGCCGGGGGGCGCTGATCATGGATTCGAGCATCTGGGTGGCGACGATGACGGGTTTGGCCTTGTCGCGGCAGCGTTCGATAGCGCGTTTTTGCACCATGGGGACGTTTTCGAGGGGGAGTTCGACACCGAGGTCGCCGCGGGCGACCATGACGCCGTCAAAGACCTCGATGATGTCGTGGAGGCGTTCCACGGCTTGGGGTTTCTCGACCTTGGCGATGAGGGGGACGGTGATGCCCTCTTCGTCCATGATGCGGTGGCACTCTTCAGCGTCGGCGGGGCTGCGGACGAAGGAGAGGGCGACCATGTCGACGCCTTCGTGCAGGGCCCAGCGGAGGTCTTTCTCGTCTTTGTCGGTGAGTGCGGGGACGCTGACGGCGACGCCGGGGAGGTTGAGTCCCTTGTGGTTGGAGACGGGGCCGCCGTGGATGACGCGGGTGTGGACGTCGGTGGCGGTGGTCTTGGTGCATTCGAGGGCGATGCGGCCGTCGTCGATGAGGACGCGGTCTCCGGGGCGGACGTCGCCGGGGAGGTTCTTGTAGGTGGTGGAGACGCGGTCGGCGTTTCCGGGGATGTCGTCGGTGGTGATGGTGAACTCGTCGCCGGGGGCGAGTTCGGCGGAGCCGTCGGCGAAGGTGCCGAGGCGGATCTTGGGGCCTTGGAGGTCGGCCAGGACGCCGACGGCGCGTCCGGCGGCTTCGGAGGCCTCGCGTAGCCGGGCGAGGTTGGCCCGGTGGTCGTCGTGGGTTCCGTGGCTGAGGTTGAGTCGCGCTACGTCCAGGCCGGCTTCGACGAGCGCGCGGAGGGTGTCCGGGCTCGAGGTGGCGGGGCCGAGGGTCGCGACGATCTTTGCTCGACGTGTCACGGGACTCACTCTAGAGCTTTTGTGGGATGGATTGGTCTAAACCAGGTTGCGATGGGTCGTCTGTCGGGCTTCACGGCGGCGAACGCGGTGGTGCGGCCGGGTGTCACGGGTCGGTTCGGGGGGTGGGCAGGCGGGTGCCGATGCGGCCGTAGGCGCGTAGGACGCGCAGGCGCTGGATGGTGAGCATGCCTTCGCGTTCGATGGTGGCGGCGGGGTCCCAGGTGTCGTGGTGGCTGTCCCATCCGCCGTCGGGGCGCTGCTGCCGCTGGAAGGTGTCGAGGTTGTGGGCGATGACGGTCTGGGTGAAGAGCGGTCGGGCGATGTGGTCGGGGCTGGGTGCGAGGTCCAGGGGGGTGTGGGTGCGGCTGTCGGGTGTGGGGTATTCGTCGAATTCGGCGCGGATGATGGCGGAGAGGCGGTTGATGGCTTGGAGGGCGCGGGGCCGGTTGGGTGCGTGCTGGAGGAAGTGGCAGATGCGGATGGCCTCTTCGGGGTGGGTCCAACCCATGGAGTCGATGTGTTTCCAGCAGTAGGCGGTGGCGAGGTCGCGCCAGGGGTGGGTGATGCGGTGTTTATGCAGGTAGGCGGTGATGGCGGCGGTGGCGCCGAGTGAGCTGATGTAGGGTTCGCCGGTTTGGAGCCAGGGTGCGGCCTCGGTGTTGCGGATGGTGGGCAGGGCGTGGGGGATGTTGCCTTCGGGTCCGCTGATGCTGGTGAGGTAGCGGCAGATGCCGGAGCCGATGTTGTGCGGGATGGGGCCGAGTTCGTCGAGGTGGGCGAGGGCCAGTTCTGTGGCCGCGGGTTGGCTGGCGTGGCCGCGCATGTCGGGGTCGAGTCCGTTGCCGTAGCCGCCGTCGAGGTTGCGGTAGGCGGCGAGTGCGGAGCGGATGGGTGCCGCCGGGCCGTTCTGGAAGTGGTAGGCGAAGCGGTGGCGGTCGATGAGTCTGGCGCTGCGCATGGTGAAGTGTTCGGCAGCACGGAAGGCGTCCCAGGTCACGACGGTCATGGTGTTCACGGTACGGCGGCGGGCCCGGTGGGGTGAATGCTTCGGCGGGCAATATCCACGATCTTTACCCGGGCGGGCGGTGTGCCCGTCGGTGCAGTGTGAGGGTGGCGAGGCCGGTCCAGGAGAGGGCGACGAGAAGCGCTGTGGCGGTTTTGACGGTGATGAGGTGTGCGTCGGGGTAGAGGACGCCGGTGAGGTAGTGGTCTATGAACCCGGCGGGGGCGAGGGGTTCGCGTCCGGCGTGGCGGCGGCCCCAGTTCTCCACGTGGGTGAGGGGGCAGGGCCAGCCGATGAGGGTGATGGCGAGGGCGTAGAGGGCGACGCACAGGTGGGGCCAGAAGGTGCGCGGCCACTTCCAGGCGAGGAAGCCGCCGAGGGCCACGTAGGCCAGGAACGCGAAGTGCAGGAGCATCGCGCTCTGGGCGAGCACGTGGTAGGCCATGCCTCCAGGTTAGGCAGTGTTCCTTCGGGTCTCCGCTCCGCTTCGGCCCGCCGCCCTCGTCGGCCCCAGTCGGAGGTGTGGTCCGGTTCCCGGTCCTGCGCGGCGGCCCGGCGTCGGCGGAAGGACGGGGACGGCGAGGCCGGCCCAGGAGAGGGCGACGGCGGCTCCGGCACCGATCTGGACGGCGGCGGGCTGGTCCCCGGGGTTGGAGGGCACCGGTGAGGTAGTGGTCGATCAACCCGGCGGAGGCGAGGGGTTCGCGTCCGGCGTGGCGACGGCCCCAGTTCTCCACGTGGGTGAGGGGGCAGGGCCGCCGACGATGCTGGTGGCGAGGGCGTAGAGGGCGACGCACAGGCGGGGCCAGAAGGTGCGCGGCCACTTCCAGGCGAGGAAGCCGCCGAGGGCCGCGTAGAGGAGGAAGGCCGTGTGGAGCGCCATGGCCGCTTCCCCGACGATGCGGCACCTCATGTGTCCGACCTGGGCGAGGGGGTGGAGCCCAGGGACAGCAGGGCGTTTGTTACGTCACTCCTGAACGAATCCTCTGCCTTGACGAGCTCCTTCCCTTCCCGGGGCGGCATTCCGGCACGAGCGCGCCACGTCACGGCGACAGTCGGGGAAGACGGCGGCGCCGGGCCCGGGAGGGATCCCGGACCCGGCGCCGCGCGGGTCAGACGAGCGGGCGTTCGGTCGGCGGGATGGCGACCGGGAGCCTGCTGTCGTGTCCGAGGTAGCGGTCGACACTCGCGGCGGCGGAGCGGCCCTCGGCGATCGCCCAGACGATGAGGGACTGGCCGCGGCCCATGTCGCCGGCGCAGAAGACGCCGTCGACACTGGTGTGGTAGTCCCCGTCGCGGACGACGTTGCCCCGGTTGTCGAGGTCGACGCCGAGCTGGTCGATCATGCCTTCCTTCTGGGGGCCGACAAAGCCCATGGCGAGGGTGACGAGGTCGGCGGGGATCTCGCGCTCGGTGCCCTCGACGGGCTCGAAGCCCTTGTCGGTGCGCTTGACCTCGACGAGCTTGAGGGCGCGGACGTTGCCGTCGTCGTCCCCGATGAACTCCAGGGTGTTGACGGAGTAGATCCGCTTGCCGCCCTCCTCGTGGGCGCTGGTGACCTTGTACAGCATCGGCATGGTGGGCCAGGGCTGGTGGTCGGGGCGCTTGGCGGGGGGCTTGGGCATGATTTCGAGCTGGGTGACGGAGGCGGCGCCCTGGCGGTGGGCGGTGCCCACGCAGTCGGCGCCGGTGTCGCCGCCGCCGATGACGATGACGTGCTTGCCCTCGGCGCTGATGGGCGGCTGCTCGTAGTCGCCCTCCTGCACCCGGTTGGCCAGGGGCAGGTACTCCATGGCCTGGTAGATGCCCCTGAGCTCGCGTCCGCTGGCGGGCAGGTCGCGCCATGCGGTGGCCCCGCCGGTGAGGACGACGGCGTCGTTCTCGGCGCGGAGCTGGTCGGTGGTGATGTCGACGCCCACGTCGACACCGGTGCGGAAGGCGGTGCCCTCGGCGCTCATCTGGGCGAGGCGGCGGTCGATGTGCCGCTTCTCCATCTTGAACTCGGGGATGCCGTAGCGGAGCAGACCGCCGATGCGGTCGGCGCGCTCGTAGACGGTGACGTCGTGGCCGGCCCGGGTAAGCTGCTGGGCGGCGGCGAGTCCGGCGGGGCCGGAGCCGACGACGGCGACCTTCTTGCCGGTGCGGAGGGCGGGGGGCAGGGGCTTGACCCAGCCCTCCTCCCACGCACGGTCGATGATGGAGACCTCGACGTTCTTGATGGTGACGGCGGGCTGGTTGATGCCGAGCACGCACGCCGACTCGCACGGGGCGGGGCAGAGCCGCCCGGTGAACTCGGGGAAGTTGTTGGTGGCGTGCAGGCGCTCGATCGCCTCGGCCCAGTCGTGGGTGTAGACGAGGTTGTTCCACTCGGGGATGAGGTTGCCGAGCGGGCAGCCGTTGTGGCAGAAGGGGATGCCGCAGTCCATGCAGCGCGAGGCCTGCTTGGTGACGGTCCCCCGGTCGAAGTCCTCGTAGACCTCGCGCCAGTCCTGGATACGCACGTCCACGGGGCGGTGGGCGGGCAGTTCGCGTTCGGTGATCTTCAGGAAACCCTTGGGGTCAGCCATGGTGGTCGTTCCTCCTTTCGTGTTCGCTGACGCTCAGGACTGCGCGGAGGCCATGACGGCCTCGTTGACGTCGCGGCCCTCTCGTTCGGCCTCGGCCTGGGCGAGCAGGACCCTCTTGTAGTCGCGCGGCATGACCTTGGCGATGCGGGCGAGTCCGGCCGGGCCGGCGTCGAGGAGCCGTTCGGCGACGGCCGATCCGGTCTCGGCGCGGTGGCGGGTGAGGACGTCGGTGAGGAACGCGCGGTCCTCGTCGGTGAGTTCCTCGATGTCGACCATCTCGCCGTTGACGCGCTCGGCGTCGAGGTCGAGGACGTAGGCGACGCCTCCGGACATGCCGGCGGCGAAGTTGCGGCCGGTGCGTCCGAGGATGACGGCGCGTCCGCCGGTCATGTACTCGCATCCGTGGTCGCCGATGCCCTCGACGACGGCGGTGGCACCGGAGTTGCGGACGCAGAAGCGTTCGCCGGCGATGCCGCGGAGGAAGATCTCTCCGGAGGTCGCGCCGTAGCCGATGACGTTTCCGGCGATGATGTGGTCCTCGGCGACCAGGCGCGAGGCGGTGTCGGGACGCACGGTGATGCGTCCGCCGGACAGGCCCTTGCCGACGTAGTCGTTGGCGTCGCCGTGGAGCCGGAGGGTGACACCCCTGGGCACGAAGGCACCGAAGGACTGTCCGGCCGATCCGGTGAAGGTGATGTCGATGGTGTTGTCGGGCAGGCCGTCGGCGCCGTGGCGCTTGGTGACCTCGTGGCCGAGCATGGTGCCGACCGTGCGGTTGACGTTGCGTACCGGCAGTTCCAGCGTGACGGGCTGGGCGTAGTCCAGGGCACCCTCGGCGAGCTGGATGAGGGTGTTGTCCAGGGCCTTCTCCAGACCGTGCTCCTGGTCACGGGTGCGCAGGCGGTGGTCGCCGGCCCACGGTTCGACCTCGTGGAGGATGGGCCGCAGGTCCAGACCCTGGGCCTTCCAGTGGTCGACGGCCTCGGCGGTGTCGAGGAGGTCGACGGCGCCGATGGCCTCGTCGAGGCTGCGGAAGCCGAGCTGGGCGAGGTACTCGCGGACCTCCTGGGCGATGAACTCGAAGAAGTTCACGACGTAGTCGGCCTTGCCGGAGAAGCGTTCGCGCAGGGTCGGGTTCTGCGTGGCGACACCGACGGGGCAGGTGTCGAGGTGGCAGACGCGCATCATGACGCAGCCGGAGACGACGAGGGGCGCGGTGGCGAAGCCGTACTCCTCGGCACCGAGCAGGGCGGCGACGATGACGTCGCGGCCGGTCTTCATCTGGCCGTCGGTCTGGACGACGATGCGGTCGCGCAGGCCGTTGAGCAGCAGGGTCTGCTGGGTCTCGGCCAGGCCGAGCTCCCAGGGCGTGCCGGCGTGCTTGAGGGAGTTCAGCGGCGAGGCACCGGTGCCGCCGTCGTGGCCGGAGATGAGGACGACGTCGGCGTGGGCCTTGGACACGCCGGTGGCGACGGTTCCCACGCCCGCTTCGGAGACCAGCTTGACGTGGACCCGAGCGGAGGGGTTCGCGTTCTTGAGGTCGTGGATGAGCTGGGCGAGGTCCTCGATGGAGTAGATGTCGTGGTGGGGCGGCGGCGAGATGAGGCCGACGCCGGGGGTGGAGTGACGGGTCCGGGCCACCCACGGGTAGACCTTGTGGCCGGGGAGCTGGCCGCCCTCGCCGGGCTTGGCGCCCTGGGCCATCTTGATCTGGATGTCGTCGGCGTTGGACAGGTAGTGCGAGGTGACACCGAAGCGGCCGGAGGCGACCTGCTTGATGGCGCTGCGGCGCAGGTCGCCGTTGGCGTCGCGGGTGAAGCGGTCGGGGTCCTCGCCGCCCTCGCCGGTGTTGGACTTGCCGCCGAGGCGGTTCATCGCGATGGCGAGGGTCTCGTGGGCCTCGGCGGAGATGGAGCCGTAGGACATGGCTCCGGTGGAGAAGCGCTTGACGATCTCGGAGACGGGCTCGACCTCGTCGAGGGGGACGGGTTCGCGCACGCCCTCCTTGAGGCGGAAGAGGCCGCGCAGGGTCATGAGCTTCTCGGCCTGGTCGTCGACCTTGGAGGTGTACTCCTTGAAGATCTCGTACTTGCGGGTACGGGTGGAGTGCTGGAGCTTGAAGACGGTCTCGGGGCTGAACAGGTGCGGTTCGCCCTCGCGGCGCCACTGGTACTCGCCACCGACCTCCAGGCGCCGGTGGGCGGTGGGGTTGGCGTCGTGGGCGCGGCGGTGGCGGAGGGCGACCTCTTCGGCGAGGACGTCGAAGCCGACGCCGCCCAGGCGGGAGGTGGTGCCGGTGAAGCAGCGGTCGATGACGTCCGCGCCGAGGCCGAGGGCCTCGAAGATCTGGGCTCCGGTGTAGGAGCTGACGGTGGACACCCCGATCTTGGACATGATCTTCAGGACGCTCTTGCCGAACGCCTTGACGATGTTGGCCACGGCCTTGTCGGTGTCGATACCGCCGATGACGCCGCGCTCGACCAGGTCGGCGACGGTGGCCAGCGTGAGGTAGGGGTTGACTGCGGAGGCGCCGTAGCCGATGAGCAGCGCCACGTGGTGGGGCTCGCGGACGTCGGCGGCCTCGACGAGCAGGCCGACCTCGGTGCGGGTCTTCTCGCGGACGAGGTGGTGGTGGACGGAGCCGGTGAGCAGCAGGGACGGGACGGGGGCGCGCTGTGCGTCCGTTCCGCGGTCGCTGAGCACGAGGATGCGGGCGCCGTCGGCGATGGCCGCCGACACCTCGGCGTTGATCTCGTCGAGGCGCGCGGAGAGCGCGTCGCCGCCGCCGTCGACGGGGTAGGTGCCGTCGACGGTGAAGGTCTTCAGGGCGGGGTTGTCCCGGCCCGCGGCGACGATGGCGGCGAGCTGTGCCTGGTCTGCGACGGGTGTGGGCAGGACGAGGCGTCGGGTGTCGCCGGCCTCGGCCTGGAGGAGGTTGCCCTCGGCACCCAGGAGGGTGGACAGGCTGGTGACCATCTCCTCGCGGATGGCGTCGAGCGGCGGGTTGGTGACCTGCGCGAAGTTCTGCGAGAAGTAGTCGAAGAGCTGGCGCGAGCGCTCGGAGAGGGCGGCGACGGGTGTGTCGGTGCCCATGGAGCCGATGGGTTCGGCACCGGTGCGGGCCATGGGGGTGAGGAGGATGCGCAGTTCCTCCTCGGTGTAGCCGAAGACCTGCTGGTGGAGCTTGAGGTCGGTGACGGGGTCGGGGTCGGCCGCGGGCAGGTCGCCGACACGGACGAGACCGTTGTCGATCCACTCCTGGTAGGGGTGCTGCGCGGCGAGTTCGGCCTTGAGCTCCTCGTCCTCGATGATGCGGCCCTGGGCGGTGTCGACGACGAAGATGCGGCCGGGCTGGAGGCGGCCCTTGCGGACGACGGTGGACTGCTCGATGTCGAGGACGCCCGCTTCGCTGGCCAGGACGACGAAGCCGTCGTCGGTGACCCAGTAGCGGCCGGGGCGCAGGCCGTTGCGGTCCAGGACGGCGCCGACGACGGTGCCGTCGGTGAAGGAGACGGAGGCGGGCCCGTCCCAGGGCTCCATGAGGGTGGAGTGGAACTCGTAGAACGCCCGGACGGCCGGGTCCATCTCGGTGTGGTTCTCCCACGGCTCGGGGATCATCATGAGCACCGAGTGGGGCAGGGAGCGGCCGCCGAGGTGGAGCAGTTCCAGGGCGTCGTCGAAGGAGGCGGTGTCGGAGTCGTCGGGGTCGACGATGGGGAAGATGCGTTCGAGGTCGCCGGGGATGAGGTCGGTGGCGAGCTTGGCCTCCCGCGCGCGCATCATGTTCCGGTTGCCCTTGACGGTGTTGATCTCACCGTTGTGGGCGACGTAGCGGAACGGGTGGGCGAGCGGCCAGGACGGGAAGGTGTTGGTGGAGAAGCGGGAGTGGACCAGGGCCAGGCCGGAGGTGTAGCGCCGGTCGGAGAGGTCGGGGAAGAACGGCTCCAGCTGCGGGGTGGTGAGCATGCCCTTGTAGGCGATGGTGCGCGGGGACAGGCTCGGGAAGTAGACGTCGGCCTCGTGTTCGGAGCGCTTGCGGACGCAGTAGGCGTAGCGCTCCAGTTCGATGCCGGTGAGGCCTTCGGTGGGGGTGCCCTCGGTGCCGCTGAGGAACAGCTGCTGGAAGGAGGGCATGACCTGGCGGGCGGCGGGACCGCAGTACTGGGGTTCGAAGGGCACCTCGCGCCAGCCGAGGACGGTGAGGCCCTCCTCGGCGGCGATGCTGTTGATGCGCTGGACGGCGTCGGCGCGCTCGGCGGCGTCGGCGGGAAGGAATCCGATGCCGGTGGCGTAGGCGCCGGCGTCGGGGAGCGGGAAGTCGCAGACCTCGGTGTAGAGGTCGTGGGGGACCTGGGTGAGGATGCCCGCGCCATCACCGTCGTCGGGGTCCGCACCGGCCGCGCCTCGGTGGTCGAGGTTGCGCAGGACGGTGAGCGCCTTCTGGACGGTGTCGTGGCTGCGGCGGCCGTTGAGGTCGGCGACGAAGCCCACACCGCAGGCGTCGTGCTCGAAGGCGGGGTCGTACAGGCCCTGGGACGGGTTTTCCGGGTTCGTTCGGACGGACGAACGCCGCACCTGAGCAGCAGGCATCTACCCTCCAGTCGTCTTGCGTCGGCTTCGTAAAGCGCATCCGGGACGACGTTGGCCCTGCTGCGTGAGTCTTCGTTCGTGGCCGCTGCGGGGCGGCCTCCCGCTACCGGGGGTGCCGTTTCTCCGCTTCCGGGCTCGCGGCCACGTCCTCGTGGCACCGGTGGCGGGCGGTTCCCGTGTGCGGGCAGGTTCTCTTATACAGGCTGGTCCGGATGCGAGCGAATCGCAGGTCTAGACCATGTGACGCTGTGGTTCGCGGTCTTGTTCCCAGGGTGCGCCCCCCGCGGTGGGGGCGGCACCGGTGTCCCTCTCGGAGCGTGTTCTTCCGATGAGAGCTGGCCTAGCCGGTTTTTCCACTAGGAAACCCTGCTAAACCCAACAAAGCGGGTAAAAACCCAACCCAGCGCCGGGTTCATACGTACGGAACGTGAGCACGACGTGCCGTGTGTCCACATTACCTGGGTGTTAACGCCGCCTCCAAGCGGCCCCCCGCCCAGCGCCGAGTGATATCTCCCTCATCGGACCGAACCGCCCTGACCTGCGCCTTACGGCCCGGGGCCGCACACGTGGGACGATCGGTGTATGCCAGGACACCCAACATCCCCCGGCCCGGAGGAACCAGGAGCCGTGAATCAGCGCACGAAGGCCCACAGCCCACCGCAGACGGTCCGCGACGGCGGCACCGGCCTGCTTCCCGAGGCAGCGCGGCGTGTGCTGCTGGGCTACGGCGTGGACGCTCCGCGTGTCCGCCGTATCCTGGCCCGGCTCTCCGACGGCCGGTGGTGGAGCGCCGACGACCTCGTCCGGGCCTGTTCCGTCGCCCACTCCGTGGTTACCGCCGTACTACGGGATCTGCGCGAGGCCGAGGAGCTGGACGCCGAGACGGGTGACGGCCAGCGCAGGGTGCGGCTGCTGCGCCCCGCCGACTACTACGGCGCCGCGGGTGACGAACTCGCCGACCCGGTGGCGCACCTACTCCCGCTCTACGCCCGCGCGGCGACCGTCCTGACACGGGCGGTGCGCCAGGCGCCCGCCTCCGACCTGGACCTGGACCACGTGGCGGCGACCGCGCACACCGCGCTGCGGCGCGCACTACTGCTCAACACCCGGTTCGACCTGAGCGACCGCACCCTCCTGTGCGTGGGCGACCACGACCTGACCTCGATCGCCGTGGCGCTGGTCTCCCCGGGCACGCGTGTGGAGGTGGTGGACGTGGACGAGCGCGTTCTGGCCCACATAGACGCCGTGGCGGCCGAGGAGGGGCTCATCGTGCGCACCCACTTCGCGGACCTGCGGCTGGGGCTGCCCTCCACACTGCACGGCTGCGCCGACGTGGTCTTCACCGATCCGCCTTACACCCCGGACGGGGTCGAGCTGTTCGTACGGCGCGGTCTGGAGGGGATGGCCGATCCGCGCCGGGGCAGGGTCCTGGTGGCCTACGGGGCAAGCGAGACCACACCGCGTCTGGCGGCCACGACGCAGGCGCGGATGGTGCGCATGGACCTGCTGGTGGAGGCGGTGTGGCCGGACTTCAACCACTACCACGGGGCGGAGTCGATCGGGGCCGCCTCCGACCTGTACGTCCTGCGGCCCCTGACGCGGGTTCCGGCCCGAGCCTCCTCCGACTCGGCGCGTGTGTACAGCCAGGGCACCAACGCCAAGGAGGCGCGCGGCGGTATGGACGCCGACCTGGCACGGGGCGTGCTCGACGCGGTGTCGGCGGACCTGGGCGGCGGGGTGGGCCGGCCCGAGGTGACGCTGGTCGGCGACTGGCCGCGGGAGGAGGCCTCAGGACGGGTCCGGCTGTCCACCTGGCTGTCCTCTCCCGTCTCCGCTTCGGAGCACGCGGTGATCAACCTCGTGGGCGGGTGGGAGCGCCTGCTGGCTCGGGCCGCCCTGGCCTCGTCCTCCGACACGGTGTACGCCGTCGTGCCCTCCTCCGCGGAGGCGGTGCGGGACCAGGCCGGGCAGCGGGCTCTGCGCGCCCTGGTCGAACCGCGCTTCGAGGTGCGCTTCCTGCGGGGGTTCGGCGGCCGCCACCTGACTGCGGTACGCCTGACCCGGCGTCCGGATCCGGACAGACCCGCCGATCGGCTCCTGCTCCACGTACAGGAGCGGGCCCACGGGATGGTGCGTGCGACGCTGCGCGGCGGGCTTGCGGAGGCCGCGGCCTGGACGGGGCGGCCGATCAACAAGCGCTCCTCCCGGCACGCGGTGGCCTCCGCTCCGTCGTGGCTGTCCGGGCACACGCTGCTGGACCTGCCCGGGCACCGGCTGGCGGCGCTTCCGGGCGTGGCGGAGGAGCTGGTGCTGCGGTTGGAGGCCGACCACCAGTGGTGAGGGCGGCCGGGCCGCGCACGGCCCGGCCGCGCGGGGCTACTGCCCCAGGCCGGTGCCGTCCGTGGCGGCGTCCTCACCGGTCCCAGCCCCGCCGGTCCCGGTGGTCCCCTCGTCGAGGGTCACCATCCGCCGGTAGAGCGGGTCGCGGACGTTGGCCAGGGCCACGAGCGGTCCGGCCAGGCTCACCCGTTCTTCCACGGATTCGGAGTCGGCGGGCTGGACCCAGACCACGACGAGGTAGTGGCCGCTGACGATCGCGTCGGCCGCGCTGTAGCCCTGGCCGAGGCGGTCGAAGGGGGCCTCCCCGGAGGGCGGGAGCACGAAGCCCCGGGCTGCCGCCGCCTGGGGCTCGTCCTCGGGGTCGGCCATCGCGGCGGCCAGGTCGCGGCTGCCCTCGGTGTCGGCGAGGTTGAACACCGCTGTGACGCCGAAGTAGTCGTCGGAGACGTAGGTGGCGCGGGCGGCCTGGCTGCATCCGGCGGAGGCCAGGACGTCGGCGATCTGCTGCCCCCACACCGCCGACTCGCAGGCCTCGGTGAGGTCAGAGTCGCGCAGGGTGAAGTCGATGTCCTGGCTGGAGATCTCGGCGTTGTGCCGCTCGAACAGCTCGGACTCGTTGAGGGGGCGGTTGTCGGCCTCCCGGGAGGCCAGCACCTCGTTCATGCGCCCGGTGTCCACCGTCCGGTACACCTCGGGGCGGGTCTGTACGGGTTCGCCGTCTGAGGCGCCCTCGCCGTCGAAGGGGCCGAAGTAGACCACGGCGCCCGCGGCGGCCACGGCCAGGACCAGCAGTCCGCACACCAGGGCGATCACGGGCCCGCGGCGGCTCCGCTGCTTCCTCCGCCCCCCGGCCCGGCGGCGTCCGCCCGGACGCGTGCCCTCGGGGGACCCGTCGGGGACGTCGTCCCTGCGCCGCCCCGAGGACCGGGGCGCCGACGGGTCGGCTGGTTCCTGCGCGGAACCCTGCGGGAGGGACCGCCTGTTTTCCGGGTACATCGAGCCTCGAATGTGTGAACGTCGGTCGGGTCGCGCGCGGCGCACGGACCGGGGCGGCCCGCGAGCGCCTCCCCCACTGGGAGGATACGGGGATGCGGGCGGCGCCCCGCCACGAGTCCGGGCCGGCCACACGGTGGGGCCGGCCCGAACACGCTTAGGGCGATCTGTCCGGAATCTTACCGGGACGCCCGGGAGCGGAGGTAGAGCGTCCGAGCGGCTACTCCTCCCGGCCGGCGGCCACGACCTGCTCGTAGGGCAGCAGCACGGTGTTCATGGCCGCCACGCTCAGGGTGGCCATGTCGGTGTCGTCGCCGGGCGCCGAGCCGTCGGTCTGCGCGACCCAGTACACGGCGAGGTAGTGGCCCATCACCTGGGTGGAGGCCTGGCTGTAGCCCTCCTCCAGACCGGGGGCGTCGCCGGTGTCGGGGAGCACGAACCCGGCTCCGGACTCGGCGTTGCCCGGGTCCAGTGCCTCGGCCACCCGCTGGGCGCTCTCGGTGTCGACGAGGTCGAACAGCGTCACCTGGGCGACGTAGCGGTCCTCGGAGTCGGTGTAGACGCCGGTGGCGGCGCTGGAGCAGTTGGCGTCGATCAGGCTCTGGCCGACGCCCTCGCCCCACACCAGGGAGGTGCAGGAGTCGGTGACCCGGCCCTCGTCGAGTTGGAGCGTCATCCCGTTGACCTCGACGTCCTCGGCACCGCCGAAGACGGCCTCCTCGGTCATCGGTTCGGCGTCCTCGGGGCGCTCGGCGATGGGGCCGAAGGTGTCCCCGTTGTTGGGCTCGGCGCGGAACTGCTGCGGGGTGAGGGTGCTGTGGCCCTCGGGCGGGGCGGCGATGACGTCCTCGCCGTCGACGAGGGCGCCACCCGGCCCGCTGAAGAGCTGGTAGACCAACAGGCCCAGGAGGACGAGCAGGGCGACCCCGAAGGCTCCGAAGAGGGTGGTCAGGACGGCGGTGCCGCGCTTGCGCCGGTTCTGTTCGGCGAGCGTGTACACGATCTGGTTGGGCCGGTCCTTGAGCACGGAGACGCGCTTGATGGCCGAGGCGGAGAAGGCCGAGGCCCTGTCCGTTCCGGCGCGGGCGGCCTTGGCAGCCCTGGCGGGGCCGGAGCTCTTGCGGCGGGACCCCCGGGACCTGCGGCGCCCTCCGGTTCCGGAGGCGTCCTCCCGCGCGGAGCGGCGCCGCGATCCGGTACCCGTGCGGGTGTGGCCGTACTCGGCGGAGAAGTCCTCGTTGGGGTCGTAGTCGGAGGCCTCGTCGGCGCGGTGGGCTCGTCGGTCTGACACGGACTCAGCTCTGCTCACGGTTCTTCTCAATCGTCAACCCGTGGTCTGCTCGGTAGGTACAGGAGACACCCCGCGGCGGACCGGACACGGGCCCGGTCGGCCGGATGGGATGTTCGGGTGGCCCTGGTTACTCGGGCTTCGACCTGGAGTCGTCTTCCGTGCCTGCGTCGGCGGCGCCTTCGTCGGCGCCCTGCTCCGTCGAACCCTGGCTACTAGATCGCTCAGGGGTCGGGTGATATTCCGTTCCGGCCTCGGCGGGGTCGCCGCCGTCGGTGCCGGAGCCCGTCCCCTCCGTGTCCACGGCGCTGTAGACGGTTCCGTCGTCGGCCGTCTCACCCGCAGCTGTGGCGCCGAACACCTGGGTTCCGGCATCGTGGCCGTGCGGGACGACGGCGGTGGAGAAGGAGTCCAGGCGGCGGCCGGCCCAGAGGAAGTAGGCGAGGGCGCCGAGGAAGACCACGATGGAGGTCCAGTTGTTCAGGCGAAGCCCGAAAAAGTCGTTGGCCGGGTCCACCCGCAGGTACTCGATCCAGAACCGGCCGACGCAGTAGCCCATGATGTAGAGGGCGAAGAGGCGTCCGCCGCCCAGCCGGTGCTCGAAGCGGCGTCCCAGGTAGGCGAGGAGGACGGCCAGGCCCAGGCACCACAGGGACTCGTAGAGGAACGTGGGGTGGTAGGTGAACTCGCCGGGGGTCATGCCCGGCCGCAGTCCGCCGTCGGGGTAGGGGTCGATGCGCAGGGCCCAGGGCAGGTCGGTGGGGGCACCGAACAGTTCCTGGTTGAAGTAGTTGCCCCAGCGTCCCAGGGCCTGGGCGAGCGGGATGGTGGGGGCGATGGCGAAGGAGAGCTTGGACATGGACAGTCCGCGCCTGCGGGCGACCAGCCAGACGCCGAGGGCACCCATCGGGATGGCGCCCCAGATGCCGAGCCCGCCGTTCCACACGTACAGGGCCTGGACGGGGTCGCGGCCGGGGCCGAAGTAGAGCTGGGCGTCGCTGATGACGTGGTAGAGCCGTCCGCCGATGAGGCCGAGGATGACGGCCCACACGGCCATGTCCAGGATGGTGCCCTTCTCACCCCCCATGGCGGCCCAGCGGCGTTCGCTCCAGAACACGGCGGTGATGACGCCTGCCAGGATGCACAGGGCGTAGAAGTGGATCTCGAAGGGGCCGAAGAGGTGGATCGAGTTCACCTGGGGACTGGGGATGGCCGCGAGGGCACGGCCGTACTCGGCCGTGCCCCCAGAGGCTGTCGACAACGGTGTCACTGCTCTGCTCTCGGGTTCGCCCCGGGTTCGGGGGTGTCGTCAGGGAGGGCTAGTCGGTGCCGCCCCCGTCGGTCAACGGCTCGGTCTCGACCTCGCCGGGAGCCGCGTCGTCGATCGCGCCGCGGAGCCCGCGGACGGTCATGGTCGTGGTGTTGTCGAGCAGCTCACCGTTGATGTAGACGGAGGGTGTGGCGCGGAAGGCGTTCTCTCCGCTGTAGCGAGTGTAGGCGTTCCCGGTGGCCTCGATGGTCTCGCCGGTGTAGGTCCCCTCCAGAAAGGACGGGTCGTGCCCGTTGTCGGCACCCCAGTCGAGCAGGTCGGTGAGGGGCATGGCGGCCACCTCATCCTGGCCGAACTCCTCGACGGCGTCGGCGGTGAGGGCGGGCAGGAACTCGCCGGTGAAGCGGTCGACGGTCTCGGCCTCGGCGTCGACGCGCTCGTCGAACCCGGCGGCCGCCCCCTCGGGGGCGTCGGTCTCGGCGAACAGCTCCTTGAGCTGCTGGGGGGTGAATCCCTCGGAGCCCTCGGTGGGCTGGTTCTCGAAGAGCAGGTCGTTGTACTGGACGAAGACGCCGTGGTCGGCGGCGGCCCGGGCTGCGGCGCCGGCCCGCAGGGAGTTGCCGCTGATGGGTTCGGGCTGCCGGGCGAAGATACTCACGGGACGGAACTGCACGATGGCCTCGCCCAGGGCGGCCTTCTCCTGGAGGAGGTCGCCGTTGAGCAGTTCGAACTGGCGGCAGGCGGGGCACTGGTAGTCGGCGTAGACCTCGACGACGGGCGCTTGGGCGCCGGGCTCGGCCATGACGACGCTGCCGTCGGCCTGGAGGGTCTGCGGGGCGAGGCCGCCGTCGTAGTCGGCGCCGCTGCTGTCGAGGTTGAGGATGACGTAGCCGACCCCGACGACGAGGGCGACGACACCGACGGCGATCAGGGCGACGGTGAGGCCGCGCTTGCGTGCGGCGGCACGCTGGTCCTTCTCCCGCTGCTGCCTGAGCCGCTCGCGTGAGCGTCGGCGCGCTTCACTGCCCATGCTCTCTTCCCTCTTCTGCGTCTGGTCGTGCGTCACCGGAAAACTCCAAGGACTCGGTCGAGTGCGAAGGGCGATCGCGGCCAGAGGGCGATGAAGGCGCCCATGGCCATGAAGGCGATGTCGCGGGCGATGTCCAGGCCGTACCGGGTGTCCTCGGGGGCGACCTGGCCGCCGCCGCCGAAGCAGCCGCAGTCGATGTTGAGTCCCCTGGCCATGGCCGAGACGATCCCGGCGATGAAGACGAGCATGAGCAGGGCGCTGGCGGCTCCGACGTAGCGCGTGGCGAGCCCGGCGAGGAGGAGCAGGGCCAGCGCGAGTTCGAAGAGGGGGAGGGTGTAGCCGATGAGGCGGGCGATGTCGGCGGGGAAGAGGTCGTAGGCCTCCACGGCCTGGACCGACATCGCGGGCGGGTACTTGGTGACCGCGGCGAGGATGAGGACGGCGGCGAGGCCCACCCGGCAGGCGAGGGTGAGCCAGGGCTGGACCGTCTCCCAGCGGGACGGGGTCGGGGTGTCCTCGTGGAGGTCCTCGGCGGGGGTGTCGCCTGTGTCCATCATCGTGTGGCCTTCGGGAAGCGGGATGACCGGGTGGTTGCGTGACTCGCGGCGAACGAACGCTCGCCCGGAGTGACACACCGATCCTACTGGCCCCGGGGGATGCGCAGAACCGGGTCGGGTGCCGCGCCGCGACCCTACCCGGCCCGGACAGGCACACGCCGCGGGGTCCCCCGTGGGCGGCGGGCCGCTCGGAGCGGCCCGCCGCACGGCGTCAGCCCCGCGAGCGCACCCCGGCGGCGAGCTCCTCGGCGAAGGAGCGGACCGCGATGAGCCCGGTCTCCAGGTCGGGGGCGTCCAGCACCCGCTGGCAGAACCCGGCGCCGACGATCACGCCGTCGGCGTAGGCGGCGACCTCCGCGGCCTGGGCTCCGGTGGAGATACCCAGGCCCACGCACACCGGCAGTCCGGACGCGCGGGTCACCTCGCGGGTGCGCCGCACCAGCGTCTCGGCGGTGTCGGCGACCTGGGTGCGGGTGCCGGTGACGCCCATGAGCGAGGCGGCGTAGACGAACCCGCTGCACGCCCCGGTGGTGAGCGCCAGCCGCTCGTCGGTGGAGGAGGGCGCGACGAGGAAGATCCGGTCGAGGCCGGACCGCTCGGAGGCGGCCCTCCAGGCGTCGGCCTCCTCGGGGATGAGGTCGGGGGTGATCACCCCGGCCCCGCCCGCCTTGGCGAGCCGCTCGGCGAAGCGTTCCACGCCGTAGCGCTCGATCGGGTTCCAGTAGGACATGACGACGGCTGCGGCCCCGGTGGCGGCGGTCGCCTCGACCACGCGGAAAACCTCCTCGGTGGTGGTCCCGGCGGCCAGGGCGCGGTCGGCGGCCCTCTGGATGGTGGGGCCGTCCATCATGGGGTCGGAGTAGGGCAGGCCGACCTCGATGACGTCGCAGCCGCCCTCGACCATGGCCTCGACGACCCTGATGGAGGAGGCCGTGTCGGGGAAGCCCGCGGGCAGGTAGCCGATCAGGGCCGCGCGGTTCTCGGACCGCGCCTGGGCCAGTGTGCTCTGCAGGGTGCTCACGCGTCTCCCTCCACGAGGCCGAAGTAGGCCGCCGCCGTGTCCACGTCCTTGTCGCCGCGCCCGGAGAGGTTGACCAGGATGACGGCCTCCGGACCGAGCCGCTCACCGAGCTTGCGCGCCCCGGCTAGGGCGTGGGCGCTCTCGATGGCGGGGATGATGCCCTCGGTGCGGCACAGCAGCCGGAAGGCCTCCATGGCCTCGGCGTCGGTGACCGGTTCGTAGGAGGCGCGTCCCGTGTCGGCCAGGTGGGCGTGTTCGGGGCCGACCGCCGGGTAGTCGAGTCCGGCGGAGATGGAGTGGCTGGGCAAGGTCTGCCCGAACTCGTCCTGGAGGACGTAGGTGCGGGCGCCGTGGAACACGCCGGGGGCCCCGGCGGTGATGGAGGCCGCGGTCCTGGAGGTGTGCGCGCCCTCTCCCCCGGCCTCGAAGCCGTGCAGGGCGACGCCCTCGTCGGGGATGAAGGCGGCGAAGATCGCGATGGCGTTGGAGCCGCCGCCCACGCAGGCGGCGACGGCGTCGGGCAGCTTGCCGGTCAGTTCCAGGACCTGTGCGCGCGCCTCCTCGCCGACGACGAAGTGCAGGTCGCGCACCAGCTTCGGGAAGGGGTGCGGCCCGGCGACGGTGCCGAAGAGGTAGTGGGTGGTCTCGACGTTGGCCACCCAGTCGCGGAAGGCCTCGTTGATGGCGTCCTTGAGGGTGCGGCTGCCGATGGTGACGGGGACGACCTCGGCACCGAGCATGCGCATGCGGGCGACGTTGAGGGCCTGGCGGCGGGTGTCCTCCTCCCCCATGTAGACGACGCAGTCGAGGCCGAGGAGGGCGCAGGCGGTGGCGGTGGCCACGCCGTGCTGTCCGGCTCCGGTCTCGGCGATGACGCGGGTCTTGCCCATCCGCTTGGTGAGCAGGGCCTGGCCGAGCACGTTGTTGATCTTGTGGGAGCCGGTGTGGTTGAGGTCCTCGCGTTTGAGGAGGATCCGTGCTCCGCCGCAGTGCTCGGAGAAGTTGCGCGCGTCGGTGAGCGGGCTGGGCCGTCCGGTGTAGCTGCGCAGGAGTTCGTCGAGTTCGGCGCGGTAGTCGGGGTCCTGGCGGGCCTTGTCCCACTCGGCGGCGACCTCGTCGAGGGCGGCGATGAGTGCTTCGGGGGCAAAGCGGCCCCCGTAGCGGCCGTAGTGCCCGCGTGCGTCGGGCACGGGGTCAGCGTGGCTCATGGTTCAGGTCTCCTGTGACGGGGCCGACCGGGGTGCGCGCCCTGCGGCCGCGTGCCGCGGGGCGGGCGCGCCGACCGGCCGTGCGCCGCCTCTGCGGCGCGGTCGGATGGGTCAACGCGGTGTCGGGAACCCGCCGCTCACGCGTACGGCACGGAGTGCGGGCCCCGGGGCGTGTGTTCTTGAACCTCCGCTTCGGTTCGTGCTCAGGTGCCTACGAACACGGGAACCTTCGGCACCTACGGCGTGTTCACTCGTTCCTCGCGAACCCGCCTCCGGCACTTCCGTCAGCCCCGCGGGCACCCGAGCCATCGCCGTCGGCGGGCGGCCGGGGGCTGCACGGTCGTCATGGGTCCGACTCTAGCCGCGGTCGCGCAGGGCGGGGTGGGCTCCGGCGGTCACCAGGTCGGCGACGGCCTCGCGGGGGTTGCCCCCGCGGACGAGACTCTCGCCGACCAGGACGGCTCCGGCCCCGGCTCCGGCGTAGGCCAGCAGGTCGTGCGGGCCGCGCACCCCGGATTCGGCGATCCTGACGCAGTCGGCCGGGATGAGGGGGGCGAGCCGGGCGAAGGTGTCCCGGTCGACCTCCAGGGTCTTGAGGTTGCGGGCGTTGACGCCGATGACGGTCGCTCCGGCGTCCAGCGCGCGTTCGACCTCCTCCTCGTCGTGGACCTCGACCAGGGGGGTGAGGTCGAGGGTGCGCGCCCGCTCGACCAGGGAGACCAGGGCCTCCTGGGGCAGGGCGGCGACGATGAGCAGGATGGCGGAGGCTCCGTAGGCGCGGGCCTCCCAGAGCTGGTAGGAGCTGACCACGAAGTCCTTGCGCAGCAGCGGTGTGTCGACCGCCTTGTGGACGGCCTCCAGGTCGGCGAGGCTGCCCTTGAATCGGCGCTCTTCGGTGAGGACGCTGATGAGGGCGGCACCGCCGGCCTCGTACTCGCGGGCCAGGGCGGCGGGGTCGGCGATGGGGGCGAGGGGGCCCTTTGAGGGGCTGGCACGTTTGACCTCGGCGATCACCTGGACACCGGGGCGGCGCAGGGCGGCCTCGGCGTCGCACGGAGTGGGCACCGACTCGGCGCGGGTCTTGAGGCGGTCCAGGGGAAGGGCCTCCTGCCGCTGCGCCAGGTCAGCGCGCACTCCGTCGAGGATCTCGTCGAGCACGCTCACCAGTTACCGCTCCCTCGTGATGTGGCCGTTGGAAGTCGCACGCACGGGGCAGGCGCGACCGTGCCGCGGGGACGGCCCTTGACGCCCGCGCACCATGTCGCTGGTCATCGTATCGACCTCCGGGGCCCCGGGGGGTCGCCACCCCCGGATCAGCGCGTCGGGATCCGGGTCAGTAGGTGGCAGGCGATGTGACCGCCACGCCGAAGATGAACACGAAGAAAAGGAAGTACGCGACGAGGAACGCGATCAGGAGGATGAAGCCGACGAGCCCGATGATCCCCATGGTCTTGGCGGTCCTGGCGGCCTCCTGGGCGCCGATGTAGTCGCCCATGCGCCACTTGCTGTCGACCTGGAGGGCGAAGACCAGGCCGATGATGCTCAGCACCGAGAGGCACCCGAAGAGGCCCAGGATGTTGTGCACCAGGTAGTTCTTGGGCGGCTCGCCGAAGTAGGGCCGCTGGCTGGGGTAGCCGCCGGTGCCGTAGCCGCCGGGAGGCGGAGGAGGACCGTAGCTCATGTGGGAAACCTTCCGGTAGGGCCGTGTCCGGGCCGAGCCCCGGAGCGGACGTGCACCGCCTAGGACTCCGAAGGACACCACACGGTTCCGCCGGTGGTCGTACGAACCTGCCCAGAACCCGGATCTCGGTACTCGCCCACGGCCACCTGTGGCCGCGAGGACGAACACGACGACGAGGAAAAGTAGGCAGAGCACCGGCGGCACGAGCCCGACGACGCCGAGGGCGCCCATGGCCTCGGCGGCCTCCTGGACGCCCTGGTCGTCGCCCATGCGCCACTTGCCGCCGACGTGGGGAGGCCGATGATGCGCAGTACCGAGAGGCACCCGAGGATACCGACGCTCTCGTGCGGCACGTAGGTCTTGGGCGATCTGGCCGGGGGCGGGCCGCATGGCGCAACCGGTCCCGGGAACACCGTATCCGCCGGTGCCGTGGCCGCCGGGGTGAGGGGCCCGCAGCTCACTGCTCCTGCTTTGCGCGGGGGTGGGCGGCGGGGTGTACGGGGGAGGTCACCAGCCGGGGAAGAGGGGGACTCCCGGTGCCAGGAAGTCGAACCAGGGCAGGTTCCGCAGGATCCAGTGGGCGAAGACGGCGATGACCACCGCCCACAGGAACCAGGTGGGGGTCGGTTCAGGAACCGCCTGGGACGGTCTCACGGCCCTCGCGAACCAACCGGCGTAGGCCCATACGAGCACGGGCGCCAGCAGGAAGAGCAGGGGGTTCATACTGATCGCGGCGGTGAGGTCCAGGTGTGTGAGGAGCGCGACGGCACGCATGGAACCGCAGCCCGGGCAGTAGGTCCCGGTGAGCGCCAGCCACGGGCAGGCGGGGTAGTTCCCGGGCTCGCCCGGGTCGACGAGGTGGAGCAGCGTAGCGCCGGCCAGACCCAGGGCACCGACCCCCGCGGGGAGCACGACCGGGTGCAGGCGTGCGAGCAGCCGGGTCACGGCGTGTTCGGCTCGCCCGAAGGGGCCGGGCAGTACCGGGTCGGCGGGGCGGGGCGGGGGTGGAGCCTCCATGCGCACCAGCATAGGCACTCCTTGGCCGGACCGAGCCCCGGGAGGGGTCCCGGGGCTCGGTCCCCGCATCCGGGCCGCTCAGTAGCCGTATGTGGTGGTGGCGGTGGAGGCACCCAGCACCAGAACCACGAACACGATGTAGACGATCCAGAAGATCACCGCGAGGATGAAGGAGACCAGGCTGATGATGCCGAGGATCTTGGCGGTGCCCGCAGCGGACTGGGCGCCGGCGTAGTCGCCGGAGTCCCACTTGCTGTTGACCTGGAGCGAGAAGACCAGGCCGATGATACCGACGATGGTGCAGCCGAAGATGCCCAGGATGTTGTGCACCAGGTAGTTCTTCGGGCGCTCACCGGCGGGGCCGCCCGCGGGAGGGCCGTAGCCGCCGGGGGGCGGGCCGGGGTTGCCAGGGGGCGGGGGACCGTAGCTCATGATCGGTACAACTTTCCTGAGTAGGGGTCGTCACGGCGCACACGGGGTGCGCGCCAACCCAACTGGGGGCATGGTCGGGAAACCGGTACACGTGTGACCGAAGGTGGAGATCATGCCACATCGGCACGAATCGCGCAGACGGAACCCGACACAACGCGACGGACCGGCGGAAAGAATCTACCCTTCCCACCGGCCCTGCGTCCATGCCCCGCTCCGCACGCGCTACGAACTGGGGGTTTCCGGTTCCGCTCCGTTCAGGCCCGGCCCGCGGAAGCGGCGACCTCGCGGACCTCGTCCGTGCCCTTGGTCCCCTCGGAGGCCCGGGCCGCCTCCCACTGCTCGCGCGTGGGCGGCACCGGGCGCGGCTCCTTGCGGCCCAGGCCGGCCCGCTTCAGGAGACCGGCGATGACCGCGAACACCACGCTGGCACCGAGGGCGAGGCCGGTCCACAGAACCAGCCCCCCGCCCATGATGATCGCGGCCCCGGCGACGGACCAGGCGACGATCCAGGACACGGTGAGGAACCAGGCGGAGACGGTATTGCCGTGGTCCTCGTGTTCTTCGTGGTGCGCGTCGGCCATCAGTGGTTCTCCTTCGGTTCGGCTGGCCCTGACGCCAGCGGTGCTGGTGTGGTGCCGCCCTCAGCGGGGGAGCGCTCAGGCTCGCTCACGCCACCGCGGGCGTCGAGAGTGGGGTCGTCACCGGCGTCCAGGGACCGCCACAGGTCGGCGGGGGTGTCCGCCCTGGTCGAACTCGGTGCGGCGTCCCGATCGTACCTGCTGCCCATACCGGGCCAGAGGGTTGCCCTGATCACAGCGGCGGCTCCGGCGACCGCGACGGCCACCGCTCCGGCCGCTGCCATGGCCGGCCCGGTGGCGTGCAGCACCGGCTCGCCCACCGCCCGCGCCGCGCCGGCGGCACCGCCGGCCGCGTCGGCCAGGGCAGCGGCGAGGGCTCCGGAGCGGGTAGCGTTCCACACCTGGACCAGCGCGAACACCCCGCCGAGGGCGAGAAGCGCCCCCACCAGGCGGCGCGCCGGTCCGCGCGCGGCGTACAGTCCCGCGGTCCCGGCCAGCGCGGCCCAGCCGACACCGGCCATGACCCCGCTGAGATCGCCACCGGTGACGTCCACGGCCATGGCGGCGACCGGCCCGGACGCCCCGGCCTCCCCGGTCACCCAGGTCCGTCCGGCCGAGGCGAGCAGGAGCCCGCCCCCTGCTGCCAGGACCAGTATCGCGGCACCGAACTCGCGGCCCGCGGGCTTGACGGCCGCGGTGGGACTCACAGGAGCCGCCCCGCGTCGAAGCACGTGGGGTCGCCGGTGTGGCAGGCGGCTCCGGTCTGGTCGACCCGGACCAGGAGGGTGTCGCCGTCGCAGTCGAGGGCGACCGAGACCACGCGCTGGGTGTGCCCGGAGGTGGCGCCCTTGACCCAGTACTCGCCCCGGCTGCGCGACCAGTAGGTGGCGGCCTTGGTGGTGAGGGTGCGGTGCAGGGCCTCGTCGTCCATCCAGGCGAGCATGAGGACCGCGCCGGTGTCGTGCTGCTGCACGATGGCGGGGACGAGTCCGTCCGGGGTCCGCTTCAGGCGTGCGGCGATACCCGGGTCAAGGCTGGAGACACTCATGCCCCCAGATTATGGCCGCCGCACCGTGGCCGTGCACCGGGGTGCGCCCGTGTGGCGGGCGCGTGTCCGGCCTGCGCCGACCTCCTCGATAGAGTTCGTGGGTCCGTCACCGATCCGCCGGTCCCGCACGCTGGGAGCCCTGTGACCGCCGACCGCCTGCTCTCCGACCTCGCGGGCAAACCCGCGTCCCTGACCGCCCTCGCCGACCGGTTCCCGCGCTGGAACCCGTACGCGGCGCTGCCCGCGCTGCTGGACGACGAGCCCGCCGCCGTGCGCCTGCTGGGCCTGGGTGCGGCGCGGCACGTGTGCGCCACGGTCGCGGCGCGGCTGCGGCGGGCCGGGATCGCAGCGAGCGCCGAGCACTCCTCGTCCGCCGAGACTCCCCCCGCTGGCCCCGAGACCCTGGTGGTCGGGGTGAGCCTGGGCGGCGGACAGCGGGAGCTGGCCACCGTACTGGACCGGTACGTGGCGCGTTCCCCCGTCATCGTGCTCACCCCGGACCCGGGGGCGGTGGTGGCACGGATCGCCGACCTGGTGGTACCGCTGCACGCCGGTGAGGAGTCCGCGGGGCTGGGGTGCCGCGCCTACCAGCACGCGATGGCGCTGGGCCTGCTGCTGGGGCACCGTCTGGGCGCCCCGGCGGGGGGCGGCGGCAACTTCCCGGGGCTGCTGCACCGGGCGGCCCACGCCACGGCGACGCTGCTGCGGGAGGCCGAAGCGTGGGTGCCGGAGGTGGCCCGGGTGCTGGACTCGCCACACGGCGTGCACATGGTCGCTCCGGCCGAGCGGCTGGCGTCGGCGGCCCAGGGGGTCCGGGTGGTGCGCAGCGGCCCGGTACGGGTGGCGCACGCCCGCGAGACCGGGGAGTGGTCGCACACCGACCGCTACCTGGCGGCGGTGACGGACTACCGCGCGCTGCTGTTCGCGGGCTCGGCCTACGACGAGCGCTTCGCCGAGCACCTGGGGCAGTTGCGGGGGCGCTTCGCGGCCGTGGGCTCCGCCCCCGAGCGCGAGAGCGTCCCGGGGGCGGAGCTGACCGTGCGCTATCCCGGCGACACGGACCCCGACGTGAGCCTGCTGGTGGAGCCCCTGGCTGCGGAGCTGGTGGCCGCCCACTGGTGGCGCTCCTCCGGCCGCTGACCACGGGCGGCCCGGAGATGGCCCGGTTCAGGCCGAGGAGCTCACCCAAGAGGCGTACAGGTCGGAGTAGACGCCGGGGCGGGACACGAGTTCGTCGTGGGCACCGCTCTGGACGATGCGGCCCTGGTCGAAGACCAGGACCCGGTCGGCGGCCTCCGCGGTGGACAGCCGGTGGGCGATGGCCACGGAGGTGCGTCCGCGGGTGAGCTGGTCCAGGGCGCGCTGGATGCGCACCTCGGTGTGCGGGTCCACGGCCGAGGTGGCCTCATCGAGCACCAGCAGGTCGGGGTCGGCGACGTAGGCGCGGAGAAGCGCCACGAGCTGGCGCTCCCCCGCGGAGAGGGACTCCCCGCGCTGGCCCACGGGTGTGTCCAGGCCATGGGCGAGGCCGGCGAGCCAGTCGGCCAGGCCGAGGTCGGCGACGGCGGCCTCCAGTTCGGTGTCGGTGCTTCCCGGACGGGCGAAGCGGATGTTGTCGCCCAGGGAGCTGTCGAACAGGAAGCCCTCCTGCGGCACCATGACCACGCGGCTGCGCAGGGAGGAGAAGGCCACCTCACGCAGGTCGGCACCGTCGAGGAGAACCCGCCCCTCGGCGGGGTCCATGAGACGAGTGAGGAGTTTGACGAAGGTGGTCTTGCCCGATCCGGTCTCCCCGACCACGGCCAGGCGGGTGCCCGGGGTGATCTCGACGTCGATCCCGTCCAGGACCACGGGGCCTTCCGGGTAGGCGTAGGTGACGCCGTCGAAACGGACGCCGACGGGGCCGCGCGGCAGGACACGGCCGTCCTCGCCGGGGTCGGCGATGTCGGGGACGGTGTCGAGGACGCCCAGGACGCGGCGCCATCCGGCGATGGCGTTCTGCGCCTCGTTGAAGATCTCGGTGGCCATCATCATCGGCTGGACGAACAGGGTCAGCAGGAAGAGGAAGGCGACGAGTTGTCCGGCGGTGATGTCGCCGCCGATGCCCAGCCACACACCGACGAGGACGACGGCGGTGTTGCCGAGTGCGGCGACGATCTCGGCGAACGGGGACACGGCCATGGACAGGCGCTGTGCCCTGACCTGGGCACTGCGGGTGGCCAGGACGGTGGTGTCGATGCGCCCGGCGGTGCGCCCCTCGGTGCCGTGCGCGCGGATGACGGCGGCGCCCATGACGGCCTCGCCGAAGACGGCGAGCATGTCGCCGGTGCGCTCGCGGACGGTGAGGTAGGCGCGGGAGAGCAGCCTCTGGAGCCAGCGGACACCGAACAGCAGCGGCAGGAAGCAGATCCACACCACGAGGGTGAGCTGCCAGGAGTAGACCGCCATGAGCACGGTGGCCACGAGCAGTTGGCCGCTGCTGACGATGATGAGCAGGCCGCCCCACTGCATGAAGGTGCTGATCTGGTCGACGTCGCTGGTGACGCGGGAGACCAGGGCGCCCTTGCGTTCGCTGTTCTGGGTGAGCACGGACAGGTCGTGCACGTGGCGGAAGGCCTTGCGGCGCAGGGTGGCCAGACCGGACTCGGTGGCCCGGTACAGCCGCAGGTTCATCAGGTAGGAGCAGACCATGGTGACCACGAGCAGGGCGGCGCACAGGGCCACCATGCGGGTGACGAACTCCAGGTCGGGGCCGCCCGTGCCGGTGAGTCCGTTGTCGATGATCTGCTGAACGGCGACGGGCACGACGATCTTGCCGGCGGTGGCGGCGACGGCGAAGACCAGGGTCAGCCACAGGCCCCGGGCGAACTCGGGGGAGAGACGGAGCCCGCTGCGCAGGGTATCGATCGCCGACTCGCGGGAGCGGCTGAGGCCGGGCGCGGCGGCCGGTGCGGCGGGTTCGGATCCGACGGGCAGCTCGTGCCGTGGAGCGGTGCGGGCGGGTGCGCTCATCGGGCGGCCTCCTCGGTGGTGCGGGCAGCGCGCGCGGCGGTGTTCTCGTCCGAGGCGCGCTCGTAGGCGGTGACGAGCCTGGTGTATCCGGGCGAGGTGTCCAGCAGTTCCTTGTGGGTGCCGCGGGCCAGGACCCGGCCGCGTTCCATGTAGACCACCTCGTCGGCGAGTTCGATGGTGGCGCGGCGGTAGGCGACCACGACGACGGTGGCGGCGTTGTCGCGGGAGCGCAGCCCGGCGAGGATCTGCGCCTCGATCTGGGGGTCGACGGCCGAGGTGGCGTCGTCGAGGACGAGCAGGCGGGGACGGCGCACCACGGCGCGGGCCAGGGCCAGGCGCTGGCGCTGACCTCCGGAGAGAGTGGTGCCCCTCTCGCCCAGCCGGGCGTCGAGCCCGCCGTCGAGCTCCTTGACGAACCCGTCGGCGCGGGCCAGCTCCAGTGCGGCCCAGACCTGCGCGTCGTCGATGTCGGCCGAGCCGAGGGCGATGTTGTCGCGGACGGTGTCCTCGAAGATGAAGGTGCTCTGCGGGACGAGTGCGGCGTGGCTGGGGATCTGGCCGCGGGCAAGGTCGCGGGCATCGACGCCGTCGAGGGTGACGGTGCCGCTGTCGGGATCGACCAGGCGGGTGAGGAGGGTGGTCAGGGTGGACTTGCCCGAGCCGGTGGGGCCGACCAGGGCGACGGTGCGGCCGGGGGCGATGTCCAGGTCCACACCGTCGAGGACGGTCGTGCGGGGGCCGGTGCGGTCGCCGTCCATGAGGTCGTTTCCGGTGCCGTGCGCGTCGTGGGAGTCGGCGTAGGAGAAGGTGAGGCCGCGAGTGGCGAGGGCGAGGCCGGTGGGGGCCGGTTCGAGGGTACGGCGGCCGTGGTCCATGGACCCTTCCGAGCGCAGAACCGACTGGACGCGTTCCCATCCCACGACGCTGCGCGGCAGGTCGCCGAGGAGGAAGCCGAAGGCGCGGATGGGCTGGGCCATGAGGGTGAACAGGTAGGCGGTCTGGACGAGCTCGCCGGGATCGATCGCGCCGGTGGACAGGCGCCACATGCCCAGGAGGAGGACGGCGAGCACGCCGAAGTTGGGCAGGGACTCCATGACCGGGTCGAACACGGCGCGCATGCGGCCGACGCGGATGAGGGCGTCGCGCAGGCGGTGGGCGGACGCGGCGAATCGCTCGGTCTCGGTGTCCTCTCGGCCGAGGGTCTTGACCACGAGCGCGCCGTCGAAGGACTCGTGGGCGACGCCGCTGACCTCGGCGCGCAGGGCCTGGGCGCGGGCGGCCATCGGAGAGACCTTGCGTTGGAAGACGGCGTTGGCGGCGATCAGGACGGGGAAGACGACGAAGGCGACCAGGGCCAGGACCGGGTCGGTGACGATCATGGCGACGGCGGCGATGAGGAGCATGAACACCGCTCCGACCGCCATGGGCAGGGGTGCCAGGGGCAGCCAGGAGGCTTCGACGTCGGCGTTGGCGTTGGAGAGCAGGCGGCCCGTCGGGTGGCGGTGGTGCCAGGCCAGGGGCAGTTCGAGGTATTTGCGGGCGACGGCGCGGCGGTAGCGGGCCTGCATGCGGAACTGCATGAGTCCGGCGAAGAGGCGGCGCAGGGCGAGCCCGACCGCTTTGCCGAAGCCGACGGCCATGAGGAGGGCGGCCGCGCCGAGGAGTGCCGCGGTGGTGGTGGAGCCGCTGTCGATGGCGGGGAGGATGGTGGTCTCGGTGAGGTGTCCGAGGACGGAGGCGGCGCCGACGGTGACCGCGGCGTGGAGTACGGCGCCGGTGAAGGCGATGAGGAACACCCGGGGTTCAGTGCGGATGGCGGTCCACATGACGCCGACGCCGCGCGAGAAGACGCGGGTGGGGCTGCGGGGTGCGGCGGCTTCCCGTACCGGGGTGTCCGGGGTGTCCTCCTCCGTGTCCCGTTCGCCGGTGGTGGTTCCCTGCGCCATACGCCCCCCGTTCGTGTTGTCGGCCGGACCCGGGGTCCGACGGTGCGCGCCCCAGGGCGTTGCCGGGCACGGCGAGAGTGTCCGGGGCGCGTGTGGTTTCTCGGGTGCCGAGACGGGCACCGAAGATGTTCAGCGCTGGACGTGGCGGGGCTATTCCGTCCGGGCGCGGAGGGATTGACCGCACGGTGGCCCGCCGGACAGCCGGGACGCGGCTGCGGCATCGCCGAGCGGGGCCGGGGGCCCGCCTTTGAGGGCGGTGGAGGGAGACGGGCGGGCGGGCCCGGGACCGGGGGCCCACCTTTGAGGGCGGTGGAGGGAGACGGGCGGTGTCGCCGTCCTCTTGAGTGTGGCGGCGCGGGCCCGGGTCTAGCGGTCGTAGTCCTGGTAGGTGATGAGCGCGCGGAAGGTGACCGGTCCGGCGATGCCGTCGACACCGATACCCAGGTCGCCCTGGGCGGAGCGGACCGCGGCCTCGGTGTTGGGCCCGTAGATGCCGTCGGTGAACAGGTGGAGGGCGTACTTGGCGTTGAGCAGGCGCTGGATGGCCTCGACGGCCTCGCCCCTGGAGCCGCGCCGGTACAGGCCGAAGGTGTCGTCGCTGAGGGCCTCCCAGGTGTCGGCGTCCAGGCGGGAGGTCTCGGGGATGCCCGCGTACTCCTGGTAGGCGCGGACGGAGTGGCTCATGTGGCCGTCGAAGTAGATCGGGCGGTCGTAGTCCATGTGCGGGTCGAACCCGATCTGGATGAGCAGCAGCTTGGCGGCCGCGACGTCGACGTCGGCGTCCCCGTCGCCGTACTCGGGCCAGGCCTCGCCACCGGAGGCGGGGACGGGCGCGGCTGGCTGCGGCGCGGCCGAGGCCGAGGACAGGCCGACCATGGTGGCGGCCAGGGCCAGGAGTGCGGCGGTGACCAGTGCGGCCAGGCGCCCGGGGAGGCGGGTGCGTGTTCGGGTGGACATGGGGGCCTTTCTTTCCCGAGGAGTGTTGCTCGGTCAACCTGTGGGATGGGTGGGGCGGCCCTGTCGTTCACACCGTGACCCGCTGGGAAGGGAAATGTATCCCCGCCGATAGTGGACGAACCCGGAGAAAACCACGGCATCTACGCGGTGTTCGCGGCCTCCAGTGCTCCGATCGACTCGGAGAGCGCGACCGGCCCGGATCGGAGGTCGGTGAGGGCCTCCACGGCGGTGTCGCCTTCCCCGTAGGCCACACCGCCGTCGGCGGCCTCCGCACTGGCGCACCCTGCACCGTCCTCGTCGGTGGTCACGGAGAGGGCGGCATCCCTGTGCCCGGTCATGGCGGCCCTTTCCGCTCACCCGGGAACCACGCCTCCGTTCCGGCCCTGCCGGGGACGGGCCGGAAGCGGTCACCGCACGGCGTATCCGGCCTCGCTCAGGCTCTTCTTGACGTCGGCGATGGTGAACTCGCCGAAGTGGAAGACGGTCGCCGCCAGGACCGCGTCGGCGCCCGCCTCGACCGCCGGGGCGAAGTGCTCCACCCGCCCGGCACCGCCGGAGGCGATGAGCGGGACGCGGACACGGGCGCGTACGGACCGGATGAGTTCCAGGTCGAAGCCCTCCTTGGTGCCGTCGGCGTCCATGGAGTTGAGCAGGATCTCGCCCGCGCCCAGGTCGGCGGCGCGCTCGCACCATTCCAGGGCGTCGATTCCGGTGCCGGTGCGCCCGCCGTGGGTGGTCACCTCGAACCCGCTGGGGGTGGGCTCTCCGTCCTCGCGCACCCGACGCACGTCGGCGGAGAGCACCAGGACCTGGCGACCGAAGCGCCCGGCGATCTCCCCGATGAGTTCGGGGCGGGCGATGGCGGCGGTGTTGACCCCGACCTTGTCAGCGCCGGCGCGCAGGAGTCGGTCGACGTCGTCGGTGGTACGCACCCCTCCCCCGACGGTCAGCGGGATGAACACCTGGTCGGCGGTGCGGCGCACCACGTCGTAGGTGGTCTCGCGGTTGCCGCTGGAGGCGGTGACGTCGAGGAAGGTGAGTTCGTCGGCGCCCCCGGCGTCGTAGGAGGCCGCCAGCTCGACGGGATCGCCGGCGTCGCGCAGGTTCTCGAAGTTGACGCCCTTGACCACCCGTCCGGCGTCGACGTCCAGGCAGGGAATGACACGGACCGCGAGGCTCACCGGGCCTCCCCCCGGACCAGGGCCAGGGCGTCCTCCAGGGTGAAGGCGCCCTCGTACAGGGCGGTGCCCATGATGGCGCCCTCCACACCCTCGGGGACGAGGGTGGCGATGGCCCTCAGGTCGTCGAGGCTGGAGACACCGCCGCTGGCCACGACGGGCTTGTCGGTGCGCTCGCACACGGTGCGCAGCAGGTCCAGGTTGGGGCCCTTGAGGGTGCCGTCCTTGTTGACGTCGGTGACGACGTAGCGGGCGCAGCCCTCCGACTCCAGGCGGTCGAGGGTGGCGAACAGGTCGCCGCCGTCGCGGGTCCAGCCCCGGGCGGCGAGGGTGGTGCCGCGCACGTCGAGGCCGATGGCGACCCTGTCCCCGTGTTCGGCGATGATCTTGGCGCACCACTCGGGGTTCTCCAGGGCGGCGGTTCCGATGTTGACGCGGGTGCACCCGGTGGCCAGTGCGGCGGCCAGGGACTCGTCGTCGCGGATGCCGCCGGACATCTCGACCCTGATGTCGAGGCGGCCGACGATGTCGCGCAGCAGGTCGCGGTTGTGGCCCCGCCCGAACGCGGCATCCAGGTCCACGAGGTGGATCCACTCGGCGCCGGCCCGCTGCCAGTTCATGGCCGCCTCGTAGGGGTCCCCGTACTGGCCGCCGGAGCCGGCCCTGCCCTGGACGAGCTGAACGGCCTGGCCGCCCGCCACGTCCACGGCGGGCAGGAGTTCGAGTGCGGGTGTCGACGTGGTGCCGGTCATATGTGCCTTTTCGTGTTCGGTGGTGTGGGTGCGCGTGTCTACAGGGTGGCGGCCCAGTTGGCCAGGAGGCGTGCGCCCGCGTCCCCGGACTTCTCGGGGTGGAACTGGGTGGCGCACAGGGGGCCGTTCTCGACGGCGGCGACGAACGGCTCTCCGTGCTCGGCCCAAGTCACCCGGGGCGGGGCGATGCGCTGGTCGCCGACCTCGAACTCCCAGGTGCGCACGGCGTAGGAGTGCACGAAGTAGAACCGCTCACCTGCGCCGATCCCGGCGAAGAGCCTCGAGTCCTCGGGGGGTCGGACGGTGTTCCAGCCCATGTGCGGGAGAACGGGGGCCCGCAGGCGCTCCACGGTTCCGGGCCATTCTCCGCAGCCCTGGGTCGCCACGTCCTCGGCGCTGGTGTCGGCCTGCTCCACGCCCTGTTCGAAGAGGACCTGGAGGCCGACGCAGATGCCCAGGACGGGGCGGCCGCCGGCCAGGCGCCTGCCGATGACACGGTCCCCGCCCGCGGCCAGCAGGCTGGACATGCAGGCGCTGAAGGCGCCCACACCGGGGACGACGAGGCCGTCGGCTTCCAGCGCGGCCCGGGGGTCGGAGGTGACGGTCACATCGGCGCCGGTGCGCTCCATCGCGCGCTGTGCCGAGCGCAGGTTGCCCGATCCGTAGTCGAAGACGACCACACGTGAGGGCATGTTCCTTCCTTTCCTAGTCCTCGAGGTAGCCGAGCCGGAGCACGCCGGAGGCCACGGCCAGGACCGCGCACGCGGCCAGCGCGACGGCGAGCACCCGGCCGGCCCTCCACAGTGAGTACGCCCCTCCGGTCAGGAACCCGGCCAGCACGATGAGGAACAGCCCCCAGAGGTCGGCGTCCATCTACAGTGCGCCCTTGGTGGAGGGGACGCCGCTGACGCGCGAGTCCCGCTCCGCGGCGAAGCGCAGCGCCCGCGCCAGGGCCTTGAACTGGCACTCGACGACGTGGTGGGCGTTGCGTCCGTAGGGCACGTGGACGTGCAGGGCCACGCGCGCCTGGGCGACGAAGGATTCGAGGATGTGGCGGGTCATGGTGGTGTCGTAGTCGCGTCCGATGACCGGGGCCATGCCCTGGGGTTCGCTGTGCACCAGGTAGGGGCGGCCGGAGACGTCGACGGTCACCTCGGCCAGGGCCTCGTCCAGGGGCACCTTGGCGTCGGCGAAGCGGCGGATGCCGCTCTTGTCGCCGAGGGCCTCCCGGAAGGCGGCGCCCAGGGCCAGGGCGGTGTCCTCCATGGTGTGGTGGGAGTCGATGTGCAGGTCGCCCTCGGTACGCACGGTGAGGTCGAACAGGCCGTGCTTGGCGAGCTGGTCGAGCATGTGGTCGTAGAAGCCGACGCCGGTGGAGACGTCGGCGACGCCGGTGCCGTCGAGGTCGATCTCGACCAGGACCTTGGTTTCCTTGGTGGCGCGTTCCACGCGGCCGGTGCGGCTCATGGTGTCTCTACTCCCTCGGTGTGGGGCGGGTCGGGTCCGGCGCCGGGTCAGCGTCCGGTGGCGGTGAGGAGGGCCTCGCGGAAGGCGGCCGTCTCTGCGGGGGTGCCGACGGTGACGCGCAGCCATCCGGGCGGGCCGACCTCGCGGATGAGCACCTGGCGTTCGAGCATCGCCTCCCATACACGGGTACGGTCCTCGAACTCGCCGAACATGATGAAGTTGGCGTCGGACTCGGCCACGGAGAAGCCGTGGTCTCGGAGCCAGGCGACCAGGCCGTCGCGTTCGGCGCGCAGGTCGTCGACGGCGGCGAGGAGCTCCCCGGCGTACTCCAGCGCGGTGGAGGCGACAGCCTGGGTGACGGCGGACAGGTGGTAGGGCAGGCGGACCAGTTGGAGGGCGTCGACCACGGCGGGGTGGGCGGCGAGGTAGCCCACACGCGCCCCGGCCAGGGCGAAGGCCTTGGACATGGTCCGCGAGACGATCAGGCGCGGGTACTCCGGCAGGAGGGTGAGGGCACTGGGTGTGTCGGCCCGCCGAAACTCGGCGTAGGCCTCGTCCACCACGACGACGCCGGGTGCGGCGTCGGCGATGCGCCGGACGTCGGCGAGGTCGATGGCGGTGCCGGTGGGGTTGTTGGGCGAGGTGAGGAAGACGACGCTGGGCCGGTGCTCGGCGATCGCGGCCAGCGCGGTGTCGACGCCGACGCGGAAGTCGGCTTCGCGCGGGACGGACACCCAGGAGGTGTTGGTGCCCCGGGTGATGACGGGGTGCATCGAGTAGGAGGGTTCGAAGCCCATCGCGGTGCGGCCGGGCCCGCCGAAGGCCTGAAGGATCTGTTGCAGGACCTCGTTGGAGCCGTTGGCGGCCCAGACCTGCGCACCGGTCAGCCCGTGGCCGAGGTAGGCGGCCAGGCCCTCGCGCAGGCGGACGGCGTCGCGGTCGGGGTAGCGGTTGAGCCCCAGGGCCGTCCCGGCGACGGCGTCGGACATGGCCTCGGCCAGTTCCGGCGAGGGGGCGTAGGGGTTCTCGTTGGTGTTGAGCACGACCGGTACGTCCAGTTGCGGCGCGCCGTAGGGCGCCTGGCCGCGCAGGTCGTCGCGCAGGGGCAGGTCGTTCAGTGTGAAGCTCACGGTCTCACGCTCTTGTGGTGTGTGGTGTCCGGGTGGCCGCGTCGGTTCAGGCCGGGCCGGGGCCCTCTCCCGTGCGCGCGGTGACGGCCTCGCCGTGCGCGGGCAGGTCCTCTGCTCCGGCCAGGGTGACGACGTGGTGGGCGACCCCGGCCAGGGCGTCGCGGTCGTAGTGGACCACGTGTACGCCGCGTAGGAAGGTCTGTACGCTCAGGCCGCCGCTGTGGCAGGCGCAGCCTCCGGTGGGCAGGACGTGGTTGGAGCCGGCGGCGTAGTCGCCGAGCGAGACCGGGGAGAAGTCCCCGACGAAGATCGCCCCGGCGTTGCGTACGCGGTCGGCGACGGACGCGGCGTCGGCGGTCATGATCTCCAGGTGCTCGGCCGCGTAGGCGTCGACGACGGCCAGGCCGTGGTCGAGATCGTCGACCAGGACGATGCCGGACTGGGGTCCGGCGAGGGCCTCGCGGACGCGCTCGGTGTGCTTGGTGGCGGGCACGCGCGCGGCGAGGCGTTCGGTGACCGCCTCGGCGAGGGCTTCGTCGGGGGTGACCAGGACGGAAGCGGCGACGACGTCGTGCTCGGCCTGGCTGATGAGGTCGGCGGCGACGTAGTCGGGGTCGGCGGTGGAGTCGGCCAGGATCGCGATCTCGGTGGGGCCGGCCTCGGCGTCGATGCCGATGACACCCTTGAGCAGGCGTTTGGCGGCGGCCACCCAGATGTTGCCGGGGCCGGTGACCATGTCGACGTGCTCGCAGTCGTCGGTGCCGTGGGCGAACATGGCCACGGCCTGGGCGCCGCCGACGGCGTAGACCTCGTCGACGCCGAGCAGGGCGCAGGCGGCGAGGATGGTGGGGTGCGGCAGGCCGCCGAACTCGGCCTGGGGTGGTGAGGTGACGGCGAGGGAGCCGACCCCGGCCTCTTGGGCGGGGACCACGTTCATGATGACGCTGGAGGGGTAGACGGCGCGGCCCCCGGGGACGTAGAGCCCGACGCGGCCGACGGGGATCCACTTCTCGGTGACGGTGCCGCCCGGGACGACCTGGGTGGTGTGGTCGGTGCGGCGCTGCTCGCGGTGGACGAGGCGGGCACGGCGGATGGACTCCTCCAGCGCGGCGCGCACGGCGGGGTCGAGTTCGTCCAGGGCGGTGTCGATGGCCTTGCGGGGGACCCGGACCTCGGTGAGTCGGACGCCGTCGAAGCGCTCGGTGAGTTCGATCAGCGCCTCGGTTCCGCGATGGCGTACGTCCTCGCACAGGGGGCGTACGCGTTCAACGGCGGCCGCCACGTCCAGCTCAGCGCGCGGAAGGGCTCGGCGGGGGTCGCCCTGGATACCTCGGAGGTCGATTCGACTGATCACGGGCCCAGTCTAGGGTGCGCTTCCCACGGAGGCGGGTGCCGTGTCCGGATGTTGGACAGAACACGCCGTGATCCGCTGCGGGAAGCGTCCCGTGAGGCTGCGGCCGGGGCACAGCGGACGCCCGTCGGACGCGATTCCGGAAAAGGCACACATCAGCGCACCGCAACTTTGGGATACCTAACCTAAAATAGCGTCACCTAAGTTTGGAATACCTCACCTCAGCAAGGTTCAGAAAGGCTTGCCTAATCATTTTCAAGGAGATTTACCGCACTTCGCATAATTCCTTCTAATACGTTATGGTGGCGCCATGACTTCGAACAAGACCAAGACCGGCGACAGCACTCTCTCCAAGTTCCACCGCCTCCTGGTCGACCAGGTGAGACACGAGTTCACCGCTTCACACCAGTACGTGGCGCTCGCCACATGGTTCGACGACCAGGATCTCCCGCAGTTGGCACGCGTCTTCTACGAGCAGTCCCTCGAAGAGCGCGACCACGCGATGATGATCGTGCGGTTCCTCATCGACAGGGACATCGATTTCGCGCTTCCCGGGGTGGACGCGATCGAGACCGATTTCTCCGTTCCGCGCGACCTCGTGGCTCTGGCCCTGCGCCAGGAGCGCGAGGTGACCGACCAGATCCTGCACCTGGCCAAGGTGGCCCGGGACGAGGACGACTACACGGGCGAGCAGTTCCTCCAGTGGTTCATCCAGGAGCAGACCGAGGAGGTCGCCACGATGTCGACCCTGCTCAACGTGGTGGACCGCTCCAACGGCAACTTCTTCGACGTGGAGACCTTCGTCGCCAGGGACATGCCGAGCGAGGGCAGCGGCAGCCAGGGCGCGCCGGCCACGGCCGGACCGTCGGTGTCCTGACCCGGCGGCCGAGGGCGGGGGTGGGTGACGGGCCCAACCAGACCACGGCCGCCGGCCCACCGTTGAGGGCAGGGGTGGGTGACGGGCCCAACCAGACCACGGCCGCCGGCCCACCGTTGAGGGCAGGGGTGGGTGACGGGCCCAACCAGACCACGGCCGCCGGCCCACCGTTGAGGGCGGGGGTGGGTGACGGGCGGGCATACTGGGACCATGCCCGCCGCACTACCGCTCTTCCCGCTCAACACCGTGCTGTTCCCCGGCATGAGCGTTCCCCTGCACGTCTTCGAGCGGAGATACCGCCGCCTGATCTCCGAACTCCTGGGGCCCCCCGCGAACGGCGGGGAGCGCCGCGGGGGTCTGCGCCGGTTCGGTGTGGTATGGATCGAGCTCGGCCACGAGGTGGCCAGCGAGTCGGGCCAGGGCGCGGACGGCGCGGACACTGGTGCTCCGGGTACCGCAAAGGACGGTGTCCTGCTGCCCCGGGTGAGCGGGACGGGCTGTACGGCGCTGGTGCGTGATGTGCGCACCTACGAGGACGGCCGCTACGACCTGGTCGTGGAGGGCGGTGCGCGGTTCACCGTGACCGACCTGTCCGGGGTCGACGCGTCCTCACCCGAGGACTACGCGACCGCGTCGGTGTCGTTCCTGCCCGAGCCGCTGGGTCCGGGGGCCGAGGAGCGAGCGGAGCGGGTCCGGGACCTGTACGAGGTCTACTGCCAGCGGCTCTCGGCGATCGGTATGGCCGTCGGTACGTCGGCGGAGCTGCCCAAGGACCCGATCGCACTGTCCTACGACGTGGCATCGCTGGTGGTACTGGACCAGGCGGAGAAGCAGCGGCTGCTGGAGGCGGAGGACGCGGCGGCGCGCCTGGCGCTGACCGCCGGGTTCCTGCGCCGGGAGAACCGGATCGTCGACGCCCCCGAACTCCCGAACCTGCCCGCCGGCCCCTTCCTCAACAACGGGGTCTCCTTCAACTGACCTTAGGGTGGTCGGTCGGGGGAACCGTGTTGGCCAGCGGCCCCTCCCCTTGCCGCGCTGTGGAAGGAGCGTTGACCCATGAGTGGAAAGGGCACACCCGCGACCGTGGCCGCGGGGCGGGCCAAGGCCGCCTACACCCTGCACACCTACGAGGCTGACGGGTCCGACGGCCACTCCTACGGGACCGACGCCGCCGACGCGCTCGGGGTACCGCACGGACAGGTCTTCAAGACGCTGGTGGCCGAGGTGGACGGCACGCTGACCGTGGGAGTGGTCCCGGTGAGTACTTCCCTCGATCTGAAGGCGCTGGCCGCCACGGTCGGCGGCAAGAAGGCCGTGATGGCCGATCCGGCGCGGGCGGAGAAGGTCACGGGGTACGTGCGGGGCGGTATCAGCCCCCTGGGTCAGCGCAAGAGGCTGCGAACGGTGGTCGACGCCTCCGCCGCGGAGTGGGACGAGGTCTACGTCTCGGCGGGTCGTCGCGGTGTGCAGATGCGGATCGGCCCCGGGGACCTGGTTCGGCTCACCGGTGCGGTGACCGCGCCCATCGGAGCGCGCTGACCGGTTTCGGACATGGACAACGGGTCCGAATTATTCCGTTTTTCACCATTGCCGGAGTGTTCACGTGACGCTAACTTTGTGACATGTCTAACACTCTGGCCTCCGTTTCCTCCGTCCCCGCCATGTTCCTCTCCCGCGTCCGCGAGTCCGGCGACAGGGCGGCCTTCCGGTACCCGGTGCCAGGGGCCGACGGCGCCCCGGAGGAGTGGGCGACCCTGACCTGGGCGCAGACACGCGACCGGGTCCGCGACATCGCGCTCGGCCTGCACGTCCTGGGCGTGACCCCTCAGGCGCGGTGCGCCATCGCCTCCAGCACACGCGTCGAGTGGATCCTGGCGGACTTGGGCGTCCTGTGCGCCGGTGGCGCGTCCACCACCGTCTACCCCCAGTCGACCGCCTCCGACGCGGCCTTCATCACCGACGACTCGGGCAGCATGGTCGTCTTCGCCGAGAACGAAGCGCAGGTCGCCAAACTCACCGAGCAGCGCTCGAAGATCCCGGGTGTGTCCAAGGTCGTGGTCTTCGACGGCGAGGGGGACGGCGACTGGGTGATGACCCTCGCCGAACTGGAGGCCCGGGGTGCCGAGATCGCCCAGGAGCGGCCCGAACTGTTCGAGGAACTGATCGCCTCGATCGAACCCGACCACCTCGCCACGCTCATCTACACCTCCGGAAGCACCGGCAGGCCCAAGGGCGTGCGCCTGGACCACGCCAACTGGCTGTTCGAAGCCGAATCGGTGGGGCGTCTGAGCGAGGAGGTGCGGGAGAGCGGTTACGAGATGATGGACGTCGACGACGTGCAGTACCTGTGGCTGCCTCTCTCCCACGTCTTCGGCAAGTACATGCTGGTCGGCCAGATCCAGGTCGGCTACGAGACCGCCGTGGACGGGAGGGTCGACCGGATCGTCGGCAACCTCGCCGTCATCCGGCCCACGTTCATGTCCGCCGTCCCGCGCATCTTCGAGAAGGTCTACAACGGCGTCGTCATGCAGGCCAAGCAGGGCGGCGCGGCCAAGTACCGGATCTTCCGGTGGGCCGCCGGCGTGGCCGACCGCGTGGCCCGGGTCAAGGAGGAGGGCGGCGAGCCCCGTGGGCTGCTGGCCCTCCAACGGGCGGTCGCCGACCGGCTGGTGTTCAGCAGGCTCCGGGAGCTGTTCGGCGGTCGGCTGAAGTTCATGGTCTCCGGGAGCGCGCCGCTGGCCCCGGAGCTCGGGCGCTTCTTCTACGGCGCCGGGCTCACCATCCTGGAGGGGTACGGCCTCACCGAGACCAGCGCCGGCACCTTCGTCAACCGTCCCAGCGAGGTACGGTTCGGCACGGTCGGCAAGCCGATGCCCGGGGTCGAGGTGAAGATCGCCGAGGACGGCGAGATCCTGCTCCGCGGCGGAAATGTGATGCGCGGCTACCACAACCTCTCCGGCGCCACCGAGGACGTGCTCGGCGAGGACGGCTGGTTCGCCACCGGGGACATCGGTGTCCTGGAGAACGGGAACCTGCGCATCACCGACCGCAAGAAAGAGCTGATCAAGACCTCCAGCGGCAAGTACGTGGCACCGCAGGGCATCGAGTCGCGCTTCGCGTCCCTGTGCCCCTACGCCAGCCACCTGGTGGTGCACGGCGACCGTCGTCCCTACTGTGTGGCGCTGGTGGCGCTGGACCCGGAGACCATCACCGGCTGGGCACGGGCCCACGGCCTGGACTCCCTCGACTACGCGGCGCTGACCAAGGAGGCGAAGGTCGAGGCGATGGTGCAGGAGGCCGTCGACAGGCTCAACGCCGACCTGCCCCGACACGAGACCGTGAAGAAGTTCCGGATCCTGCCGCACAGCCTGTCCGTGGAGGAGGGCGAGATCACGCCCAGCCTGAAGATGCGGCGGCGGGCGGTCGAGAAGAAGTACGAGGACCTGCTCGAGGAGATGTACGAGGAGTCGGTCTAGGTTCCACTGCCCGGGGCGCTCCCGGGCACGGTGCCCCCGTCCGCGGAGTGCAGGGACACCGTGGACGGGATCCGCGCCGGGATCCGCTCGGTCGCCCCGGGCAGGTCCCGGCGCAGGAGGCTGATCAGCTCCAGCATTGCGTACTGGAGGACGAACAGGAACGGCCAGGCGACGAGGAAGGCGGTCGCCTCCAGCCGGAGCCCGACCGTGACCGTCTCCCCGGCCCGTGCTCCGGCCAGCGCCTCGTGCAGGGGCGCGTCGAGCGCCACCCCGACCCGCCAGGTGAGCAGGGCGGCGGCGACCGAACCCGCGAAACCCGCGAGTAGGACCACCAGGCGCAGGTCCTGGGCGCGTCCACGCGCGAGGGAGAACTGCGCCATGTAGGCGGTGTGGCCCGTCAGCAGGCCGGCCGCCCCGGTCATGAGGGCGTAGTAGGCCTCTGCGGAGAAGACGTCCTCGGTGACACCGGTGAAGACCCGGCCCTCGCCGAGGGCGGTGCCCACCGCCCGTTCGGGGGCGGCCAGCCACCAGACCGGTCCGAGGAGCGCGCCGAGCAGGGCCAGGGCCGCGAGGACACAGGCGCCCACGGCCAACGCGCGGCGCACCGCGTCCGTTCGGGTGTGCTCGGCCATGCTCCTCCTTCGTCGGCCCGGCGTCGTGTCGCGGACCGGAACGGAGGATACCCGCCCGGACGGTGCGGCCGCCGAGCTCCGGGACCCGGGGCCGCCGGACACGGTATGCCCAGCGCTCGTCTGGGCCGACACCGCACCACCGGGAGGGCCCCGGCCCGTCACACCTCCAAGGTGTCGGCCCCGACCTTCTCGGCCAGCCGGGCGAGGGCCACGGCGTCCGCGGTGCCCTCACCGGCGCTGAACACATGCAGGACCAAGCCCGTCTCGCCCGGGGAAGCGGCAGCCTGCAGGGACTCGTAGTCCGACATGAGGGTCCCCGCCTGTGAATGGCGGATCCGCCTGCCGCCCGCGGCACACCACACCACTTCTCCGGTGTCCCAGATCCGTCGGAAGTCCGCGCTGCGCGCAGAGAGGTCGGTGATGGGCGCGGTCAGCCGGGCGTCACCGGGGTGGCGTCCGACTGGACGCGCTGTTCACCGACGAACCGGTCCCTTGCAGAACACTCGACGGCGGCGACCACGACCACGGGATGCGGCTCCTGCCGGGCAGGGAGGCCCCGGGTGTGAGCGGTCTGGAACCTGCACGTCCGCCCGTGGGACTGAAGGCCGTACCCGGCCGGTGGCCAGCGGGCGGACGGGACGGGGCCGCCGGGATGGTCGCACCCGGCTGGAAAGGCGGTCCCCGGTCCCGGACGGGAACAAAGAGGCGACGAAGCCCCCGCACACGTGTCGCCGCGCCTGCGGAGGCCGATGAGTCGGCGACGCTCACCGCGTGGCTCGACTGGCACCGTGCGACCGTGCACCTCGAGTGCGCGGGCCTGGCGGACGAACACGTGTGGTCCGCACCTGTGCCCGCCTCGCCCGTGATGACGGTCGGCGGCCTGGTGTCCCGCCTGCGGTGGGTGGAGCACTCATGGTTCGAGGCGGCGCTCACTGGCCGTCCCGACCGCCACCCCCGTACGCCCCAGGACCCCGATCCGGCGTGGTGCGGGGGTCCCGAAGCCTCCCTCCGCGGACTGCTGGAGGAGTACGAGGCGCAGTGCGAACGCTCGCGGGAGAGCACCGCCCGGCTCTCCCGCGACACGCCCGCCCCGGGCTCCCGTTCCGGGGCGGGGCACCACGCTGCGGTGGGTGCTGGTGCACACGATCGAGGAGACCGCACGCCACAACGGACACCTGGACGTGCTGCGCGAACCCGCCGACGGCACCACCGGCGACTGAGGCCGGTCCGACGGTCTAGGAGTCGTCGGACTCGGCTGTCCCGTCGTCCTCGGCGAGGATCCGGTACAGCCCCCTCCTGGTCTCGTTGAGGAGCCGCTTGGCCCGCTCCACCTGCGCGTCGCTGCCGGCCTGGACGACCTGGGCGGCGGCGGCGCTGAGCTGGTGGGCGACCGCGCCGAGTTCCTCGTAGCGCGAACGGGTGTCGGCGTAGGCGTCCTCCCCCGCCTCCCAGGGCGGGGTGAGGTCGGCGCCGCGTTCGTCCAGGTGGGCGAGGCCCTCCTCGGTGAGCCGGTAGGGGCGGCGGCGCCCCTCCCCCTCGGCTTGGGCGACCAGTCCCTCGTCCTCCAACTGCTGGAGCATCGGGTAGACCGATCCGGGGCTGGGGCGCCACAGGCCGCCGCTGCGCTCACGGCCCTCGCGGATGATCTCGTAGCCGCTGCGGGGCTCCTCGGCGAGGAGCATCAGAATTCCGGTGCGCACGTCGCCGCGGCGGGCGCGGGGGCCGCCCCGGCGCCCGCCGCGGCGACCTCCGGGCGGACCGAACCCGGCGAACGGTCCGCCGAATCCGCCCTCCCCCCAGGGTGCGCCCGGCGGTACGGGCAGCATGGGGGGCCGGCCGGGTCCGCCGCGTCGGCGTCCGCGCGGACCCTCCTCCGCCCGCAGGCGGTCGCCGCGCCTCGGGCGCCCCCGGCCGCCGCGCGGTGTGTCCTCGGTGCTGGGCCCGCGGGACCCTCGTCCGCGGCCACCGCGCTCGTCCCAGGCCCAGGGGCCCGGCAGTGCCATGGAACTCATGGTGTCTCTCCCTGTGTGGTCATGGTGCGAACAGACTGTTGCTTCTTGTTTAAGACAGTCGCTCTTGATTGCGATAGCTCAAAGATATATCTTTAAGTCTATCAATGCAAGAGATCCCGGACACGGCGAAGGCCCCGGACACCAGGGGCGTGGTGTCCGGGGCCTTCGCCGGGTGGGCGGCCGTCAGTAGTCGACGGCGTAGGCGCCCAACAGGCTCTTCATCTCCGCGTTGAACTCCGGCGACATCCGCACCGAGTACCGGTCCACGGCGTAGACCCTGGACCGCACCGGGTTGTCCACCCGGATCCGCACCGGCGTCTCCCCCCTGTGGCTGTCCAGCACCTGCCGCAGGTCCCCCACCAGATCGGACGTGAGCCGCTTCTCGTCCACGGTCAGCAGCACCGGGGGCTCACCGTCGGTCACGTGGGAGATGTCCAGGATCGACATGTCCGAGGCGAACATCGACCACGTACCGTCGCGCTCGTTCAGCCGCCCCTTGACGGTGACCGCCGTGTCCTCCAGCAGCGCCTCCACGTACAGCGGGTACGTCTTGGGGAAGAACAGCACCTCCATGCTCGCGTCCAGGTCCTCCACCGTGGCGATCGCCCACTGGTTTCCGGCCTTGTTGACCCGCTTGTCCACCTTGGAGATCAGACCGGAGACACGCACCTCGCCGCGTTCCCGGGCCAGCTCACCGGCGACCACCTGCGCGATGGAGGTGTCCCGCGAGCGGGCCAGGATCCGCTCGGCCCCGGCCAAGGGGTGGCTGGACACGTACAGCCCCAGCATCTCCCGCTCGAACGCCAGCTTGGTCTTGCGGTCCCACTCCTCGTCACCCCACTGGATGTTCAGCCCGATCGGGGTGGAGTCGCCGTCGTCGTCACCGCCGCCGAACAGGTCGAACTGGCCGTGTGCCTCCTGCTTCTTGGAGCTGATCATCCCGTCGACCGCCGTCTCGTGGTGGCGGTACAGCTCCCGGCGCGGCTGCCCCAGGGAGTCGAAGGCCCCCGCCTTGACCAGCGACTCGATCACCCGCTTGTTGCAGGCGGCCAGCTCGATCTTGGACAGGAAGTCGGTGAAGGAGGTGTAGCGGCCCTTCTCGCCCCGGGTCTTGATGACGGAGTTGACGACGTTGGCGCCGACGTTGCGGACCGCGCCCATACCGAAGCGGATGTCCTTGCCCACCGGGGTGAAGCGCAGACCGGAGTCGTTGACGTCCGGAGGGAGCACCTTGATGCCCTGCGCCCGGCACTCGGCCAGGTAGACCGCCATCTTGTCCTTGTCGTCGCTGACCGAGGTGAGCAGCGCGGCCATGTACGCGGCCGGGTAGTTGGCCTTGAGGTAGGCGGTCCAGTACGCGACGAGGGCGTATCCGGCGGCGTGCGACTTGTTGAAGGCGTACCCGGCGAAGGGGAGCATGACGTCCCACAGCGCCTGGGTGGCCTCCTTGGAGAACCCGCGCTCGGCGGCGCCGGGGAAGAACTTGGCCTCCTCCTTCTCCAGCGCCTCCTTCTTCTTCTTGCCCATCGCCCGACGCATCAGGTCGGCACCGCCCAGGCTGTACCCGGCCAGCTGCTGGGCGATGGCCATGATCTGCTCCTGGTAGACGATCAGGTGGTACGTCTCCCCCAGGATGGGGTCCAGGGCGTCCTTGAGGTCGGGATGAATCGGGGTGATCTCCTGGCGCCCGTTCGACCGGTCGGCGTAGTCGTTGTGGGCGTTGGCCGCCATGGGGCCGGGCCGGTAGAGGGAGATGACGGCCGTGATGTCGGCGAAGGTCTTCGGTTCCATCCGCCGCAGGAGGTTGCGCATGGCGCCGCCGTCCAACTGGAACACGCCGAGCGTGTCTCCGCGGGACAGAAGGTCGTAGGCCTTCTTGTCGTCCAGGGGGACGTCCGACATGTTCAGGTCGTCCCCTTCGGAGTCCCTGATGGACTTGACCGCGTCGTCGATGATGGTGAGGTTGCGCAACCCCAGGAAGTCCATCTTGAGCAGGCCCATGTCCTCGCACTGCGGATAGGGGAAGCCCGTGATGATGGCGCCGTCGGTGTCGCGCTTGTGCACCGGGATGACGTCCAGCAGGGGGTCGCGGGAGAGGATGACGCCCGCCGCGTGCACGCCGGTGCCCCGGGTCAGACCCTCGATACCCCGGGCGGTCTCCATGACCTTGGCGACCTGCGGGTCGTTGTCGATCAGGCCCCGCAGCTCACTCGCCTCGGCGTACCGCTCGTGCTCGGTGTTGAACACCGCGTCCAGGGGGATCTCGTTGCCGCCGACCGGCGCGGGGAACGCCTTGGTGATCTGATCCCCGGTGGAGTAGGGCATACCGAGGATCCGGGTGGAGTCCTTGACCGCGGCCTTGGCCTTGATGGTGCCGAAGGTGAGGATCTGCGCGACGCGCTCCTCGCCGTACAGGTCGGTGACGTAGTCGATCATCTCGGCGCGCCGACGCTCGTCGAAGTCCAGGTCGATGTCGGGCATGGAGACGCGTTCGGGGTTGAGGAACCGCTCGAACAGCAGACCGTGCTCCAGGGGGTCCAGGTCGGTGATGCCCAGGACGTAGGCGACCATCGACCCCGCCGCCGAACCACGCCCGGGCCCCAACGCGATCCCCGACTTGCGGGCGTGCTGGCAGATGTCGGCCACGACGAGGAAGTAGGCGGGGAAGCCCATCTCGTTGATGATGCCGAGCTCGTACTCGACACGGCGGCGCGCGTCCTCGGTGGCACCTCCGGGGTAGCGGTCGGCGAGCCCCTTCTCCACCTCCTTGGCCAGCCACGAGGACTCGGTCTCCCCGTCCGGGATGGGGAAGGCGGGCATGAGGTCGCGGTGGGCGAAGACGTTGTCGTAGGCGTCCGGCGCGATGCGCTCGGCGATGAGCAGGGTGTTCTTGCATCCCTGCGCCCACTCCTCGAAGTTGAGCAGGCCGCGCATCTCGTCGGGGGTCTTGAGGTAGTAGCCCGAGCCGTTGAACCGGAAGCGGGTGGGATCGTCCAGGTTCTTGCCCACGCCCACGGCCAGGAGCGCGTCGTGCGCCGAGGACTGGCTCTCGTAGACGTAGTGGGAGTCGTTGGTGACCAGCGGCGGAATGCTCAACTCACGGCCGACCTTGAGCAGACCGTCGCGGACCTCCTTCTCGATGGGCACGCCGTGGTCCATCAGCTCCAGGAAGACGTTCTCCCTGCCGAAGATGTCCTGGAGCTTGGCGGCGTAGTCGATCGCCTCCTTCTCCTGGCCCAGCCGCAGACGGGTCTGTACGCCGCCGGAGGGGCAGCCCGTGGAGACGATGACGCCCTCGCTGTGCTCGGACATGAGGTCCAGGTCCATGCGGGGCTTCATGTAGTAGCCCTCCATGGAGGCCAGCGAGGACATCCGGAAGAGGTTGCGCAGCCCGGTCTCGTTCTCCGCCAGCATCGTCATGTGGAGGTAGCGTCCGCCGCCGGAGATGTCCTTCCCGCCCTCAGCCGCAGCATCCTCGGGGCCGCTGGCCCGCCCCCAGAAGACCCGCTTCTTGTGGAAGCGCGACTCCGGTGCGACGTAGGCCTCGATACCGATGATGGGCTTGACCCCGGTGCCCTTGGACTGCTGGAAGAACTCGTAGGCCCCGAACATGTTGCCGTGGTCGGTCATCGCCACCGCCGGCATGCCCAACCGCGCGGCCTCCTTGTACAGGGGCTTGAGTTTCGCGGCGCCGTCCAGCATCGAGTACTCGGTGTGGACGTGCAGATGGGTGAAGGAGTCAGCCATGGCTCGGGTGCCCCCAGGAGGGTCGGTGACGGGTGATGACTCCTGAGCCTACGCCTGTGCCACGACTCTCGCCGCCCCCTGTGGACAACCGGGTCCCAGACCCGCAGGGCGCCGGGGCACCTGACCGGGAATTCGGTGAAAGCGCCACCCACACAGCATGGAAATGGATGGGCATGAGCAGGCCGCGCCCGAGCTGGACCAGCCCACGCCGCCGGAAGAGCCGGAACCGGCCCGTGGACGCCTTCGAGTCCAGGAGGTACACGGCGGTACCGAGAACGAGGCAGGAGACCGCCGCGACGGCGGCCTCCCCGGACGGGTGCCGGACCCCCTCGATCGCGACCAGGGGGTCGGATCCGGGCACCACCTCGACGGTGACGGCGGTCCCGTGGGGATAGGAGGTGTCGCTGAGAGCCGGATCCACGCGCCACACCCCGTCCCGTTCGTACCAGACGTACTGGTTCTCACCGATGAACCAGACGGCCTGTGCGGTGGTGGTATCGGACCGGGTGTCGAGTGCGCGGTTCTCCAGCGCCCAGGCCCCGGCGAACACCGCGGCCGACAGTCCCGTGACGAGGAGGAGCACCGAGAGCAGCGCCCACCGGGTCTCCTCCGATACCCGCCTTCGGTGGTGCTCCTCCAGACGCCGCCTGCGCATCGAGGGCGGCAGCGACATGTACGGGACGCGGGGCGTCTGTTCCCTCGACCGGGGCACGGGGTCTCCCTACGCGGCCCGGGGTGGGGGTTTCCGAACCGCCGGGTGTGGGACGGCGTCCCACACCCGGCGGTTCCCAGCGGGCCGGAAGCGGACGGATCACCCCTGTTCCCCGACCTCCTCGGCGCAGAGCGGTGGAACGCAGCTCCTCCCACCACCGTGTGCCCCGCGCGCTCGGGTCAGGAGTCGTCCTTGGGGAGGGTGACCTGGATCATGAGCGCCCTGGCCTCGGCGGTGACCTCGCCGTGGGCGCGGATCTCGCCCCTGACGTAGACCTTGCGTCCCTCGACGCGCTCGACCCCTGCGGTGATCTCCAGCGGCATGGCCAGCGGGGTGGGCCTGCGGTAGTCGACTTCGAGGCGGGCGGTCATGCCGACGCTGGTGGCGAAGGCGGAAGCGCTGCCGACGGCCTGGTCGAGCAGCGCTGCGATCCACCCGCCGTGGACGCATCCGGGAGGGCCCTGGTAGAGGTTGTCGAGCGTGACCTCGGCGCGCACGCCCTCCTCGGTGCGCTCCAGCACGAGGGGCGGGGCGGCGGCGTTGGTGTCCCCGGAGACGATGTTGGTGATGGTGCCGTACTCGCTGACGCCGTCCTGGTGGCCTCGGAAGACCATGGTGGCGGGCTCGCGGCGGGCTGCGTTGAGCGTGTCGGTGAGGCTCTGGACGGCGGCGGCGGCCTCGGCGAGGGTCTCCCGGTCGGCCGTAGTGTTGGCGACGGCTTCGATGAGGTCGTGGGTGCGGGCGACGAGCGAGCGCAGCTCGTCGGGGAGGGCGTCCGCTTCGACGACGGGAAGGCCGTAGTAGTCCCGGGGGGCGGAGGGCTCGGCGACCTGTCGGGTGTTGACCGTCATGTGTTCCTCGGCGGGGTCGGCGTGGGCACGGTGGCTGGGGGCTCACATACAAAACCGAATCTTACTCGGAAGTAGGACGAATTCGGCTTCCGCCCCCGTGCGCAACCCCTCACACCGGGGGCGAAACAGATCATTCCAGACCGCGCACCATGTGCCGGTGCGGGATGCCCGCGTCCAGGAACTCCTCGCCGTGGGCGGTGTACCCCAGCCGCTCATAGAACCCCAGCGCGTGGGTCTGCGCGTGCAGTTCCACCGAGGTGAGGCCGCGCTCACGAGCCCTCTCCTCCACCGCCCGCACCAGCGCGGCGCCGATCCCGCCGCCGCGCCGCTCGGGCAGGACCGCCATGCGCCCGAGCAGTCCCGCGCCCTCTCCCCGGTCCAGGAGCCGGGCCGTCCCGGCGGGGACCCCGCCGACGAGGGCCAGGAGGTGGTCGGCACCGGCGTCGCGGGCATCCCACTCCTCGGCGATCGGCACCCGCTGCTCGGCGACGAACACGGCACCGCGGATGGCGAACACGGCGGCGCGGTCGCGCTCGTCCCGTGCGGGGCGGATCAACAGGTCGGTCGAACTCATAGCCGAAGGCTAAGGGCTGTCCCTGACCAACCCGAACGCCTCTAACCTGGGGCCATGTCCAGCCCCGCCTCCGTACACCCTCCGGTCGAGGACCCGCGTGTGGAGCACGCGCGCTACTGGCGCTTCTCCGGGCTGCCGGGGACCGACCTGCTCACCGCGCGGTTCGTGACCACCGCGTTCGTCCGCCACACGCATCCCACGTACACCATCGGCCTCATCACCGACGGCGTCGAGGAGTTCACGCACGCGCGCGGCCGTGCCCGGGTGGGCCGGGGCGGGCTGGCCGTGGTCGGCCCCGAGGAGGTGCACACCGGACACGCCGGGGCGCCCGAGGGGTGGAGCTACCGGGTCTTCTACCCCACGCCCGAGACGGTCACCGCCGTGGCACGCGAACTGGGGATGCGCGGCACCCCCTCCTTCACGGAATCGGGGATCGACTCCCCCGAGGCGGCCCGCGCCCTGGGCCGGGCGCACCTGGCCGCCGAACACGGGCAGGTCCTGGCCGCGTCCTCCCACGCCCGCGAGGGGCTGGCACTGCTGCTGTGCTCCCACGGCCGGGAGCACGCCCCCGCCCCCGGCCGCCACACCGCCCGGGCCGAGGTCGAACGCGCGCGGGAGATCCTCGACTCCCGCCTGGTCGACCCGCCCGCGCTGGAGGAGCTGGCCGCCCGGGTGGGGATGGGTCCCTTCGCCCTGAACCGGGCGTTCCGCGCCGTCCACGGCCTGCCGCCGCACGCCTACCTCACCCAGGTGCGGGTGGACCGTGCCCGGGTGCTGCTGCGGTCGGGGCTGCGGGTGTCGGAGGTGGCCACCGAGACGGGCTTCGCCGACCAGTCGCACCTGACCCGGCACTTCAAGCGCAGACTGGGGGTGCCGCCGGGCGCCTACCGCAGGGACATGCTGGCGGCCTGACCCGTACCGGGCGCAAGAACGTTCAAGACCCGTCCGGCCGCTGCCGCCTAACGTCGGATGACGTGACGAACTCCTCCTTCCTCCGTTCGCCGGAGGTGCGCGACGGCGTCGGCATCGGGCTCGGCGTCGGCCTGTCCGGCCTGGCCTTCGGCACCGCCTCGGTGGCCGCCGGTCTCTCCCCCGCCCAGACGGTGTTCCTGAGCGCGTTCGCCTTCACCGGTGCCTCGCAGTTCGCGCTGGTCGGCGTGGTCGCGAGCGGCGGCAGCCTGGCCGCCGGGGTCGCGGGGGCCCTGCTGCTGGGCGCCCGCAACACCCTCTACGGCCTGCGGCTGGCCGATACCCTGGGCTGGCGGGGCGGGCGGCGCGCCCTGGCCGCCCACGGCGTGATCGACGAGACCGCCGCCGTCACCCTGCCCAGGACGGACCAGGCCTCGGCGCGCAGGGCGTTTACGGCCACGTTCGCGGTGCTGTGCGTGAGCTGGGTGCTGACGAGCCTGGTGGGGGCGCTGGCCACCGGCCGGGTGGGCGACGTCGACGCCTTCGGGCTGGACGCGGTCGGCCCGGCGGTCTTCCTCGCCCTGCTGTGGCCGCGGCTGCGCGAGGGCGGCGGCCGGGTGCGGCTGATCGCGTTGCTGGGTGCGGGGCTGGCGGTGGCCGCCACGCCGCTGCTGCCGCCCGGGGTACCGGTGCTGCTGGCCGCCTCGGCCGCCCTAGTGGTCCTCGTGCGGCCCCGCTCCGGCGGGCCGTCCGCGCCCGAGTCCGCCGAGGAGGTGCGCGCGTGAGCCTGTGGATCGCCCTGGTGGCCACCGCCGTGGGCTGCTACCTGCTCAAGTTCGCCGGGATGGCCGCACCGCGCCGCCTGCTGGACGACCCGGCGCTCCAGCGGTTCGCCACCGTGGTGCCCGTGGCGCTCCTGGCGGCGCTGATCGCGGTGCAGGCCCTCCAGGGCGAGGGCCGGGCGCTGGACTGGGACACCGCCCGGATGGGCGGCCTCGGTGCGGCCGTGGTCGCCCTGGTGCTGCGGGCGCCCTTCCTCGCGGTGATCGTCGTGGCCGCCGCCGCAACGGCGGGGCTGCGCGCCCTGGGGCTGTGACCGGCGCGGACGTTCGTCCCTGGGCCGGGGCGGCGGCCTTGACCGGCCCCCGCCCCCCTGTCAGAGTCGACCGCACCGAGCGAGACGACAGGGAGCACCGCCCATGGCCACGGCCGCCCAGCGCCCGCACGCCGACACCGCGGCCCAGGCCGTCGTGGAGGTCCTGGCCGCATCAGGGATCAGACGGTGCTACACCGTGCCCGGAGAGAGCTTCCTCGAACTCGCCGACGCCGTGGACCGGCACCCGGCGCTGTCTCTGGTCTCCACCCGGCACGAGAACGGCGCCGGCTTCATGGCCGAGGCCGAGGCCAAGCTGACGGGGGTTCCGGCGGTGGCCGCCGCCACGCGGGGCCCGGGGGCGGCCAACCTGGCGGTGGGCGTGCACACGGCCCGGCAGGACTCCACGCCGATGGTCGTCTTCCTGGGGCAGGCCGAGAGCGACCGTCTGGGCCGCGAGGCCTTCCAGGAGGTGGACCTCACCGCGTTCTACACGCCGATCACCAAGTGGGCCACCACGGTGCACCGGGCCGACCGGTTGGCGGAGGCGACCGCGGAGGCGCTCCGGGTGGCCACCACGGGCCGCCCGGGTCCGGTGGCGATCGCCGTCCCCGGCGACCTGTTCGGGCAGCGCGTGGAGCCGCGTGTCATGCCCGCGCCGCCGGAGGTGCCCCGGCCGTCCCTGGGCGGAGCGACGCGCGACCGGATGGCCGCATGGCTGGCGCGCGCCGAGCGGCCCGTGATCGTGGCCGGGGGCGGTGCGCGCGGAGCCCGCGGCGAACTCGTGCGTGTGGCCGAGCGGTTCCAGGCCGGGGTGTACGCCTCCTGGCGGCGCCAGGACGTGTTCCCCAACGACCACCCGCTCTACCTGGGTCACCTGGGCCTGGGCGCCCCGGAGCCGGTGCTGGAGGCGCTGGGCGGCGCGGACGCGGTCCTGGTCGTGGGCTGCCGGCTGGGTGAGACCACCACCCAGGGGTACCGGCTGCCCCCCGAGGGGGCCGAGGTGGCCCAGATCGACATCGACGCCGACCGGCTCGGGGCCGGGCGCGGCCTGTGGCTGGCGGCGGTCGCCGACGCCGCCACGGCGCTGGCGGAGCTCGCCGGTTCCGGTGGGCGGGCTGCGCGGCGGGACTGGGGCCCGGCCCGCCGCAGGTGGGTGGAGAGCACCGTGCCCCCGCCGGAGGCCGAGGAGCACACCGGGCCGGGGATGCACCCGTGGTCGGTGGTCTCGGCGATGCGCGAGGCGCTGCCCGAGGACGCGCTGATCACCAACGACGCGGGCAACTTCGCGGCGTTCCTGCACCGCGGCTGGTGGTTTCGCCACCCCCGGACCCAGCTCGCCCCCACGAGCGGGGCGATGGGCTACGCGGTGCCCGCGGCGGTGGCCGCCAAGATCGCCGCCCCCGGACGGACCGTGGTGGCGGTGGCCGGTGACGGCGGGGCGCTCATGACGGGCCAGGAGTTGGAGACGGCGGTGCGCGAGGGCGCGGCGGTGACGGTGGTGGTGTTCCAGAACGGGCTGTACGGCACGATCGCCATGCACCAGGCCCGGGAACTGGGCCGGATCGCGGGGACCCGGATCAGCGGGCCGCTGGACCTGGCCGGGTACGCCCGGTCCCTGGGTGCGCTGGGGGCGACCGTCCGCACCCGGCCGGAGCTGGTCCGGGCCCTGGCCGCGGCGGTGGCGGCGGACCGTCCCACACTGGTGGACGTGCGCACCGACCCGGAGGTGATCAGCCCGGGTGCCACGCTCACGGATCTGTTGGGGGGCGGCTGAGCGCCGCCCGCCTCACTCCTCCCGGAGCCTGTCCACCGCGGTGGCGAGGTCGTCGGGGTAGGTACTGGAGAACTCCACCGGGCGACGCTCGGTGGGGTGCTCGAACCCGAGCCGGACCGCGTGCAGCCACTGGCGGCGCACCCCCAGGCGCTCGGCGAGCGTGGGGTCGGCGCCGTAGAGCGTATCGCCCACGCACGGGTGGCGCAGTGCGGCCATGTGCACGCGGATCTGGTGGGTGCGTCCGGTCTCCAGCTTGATCTCCAGCAGGCTGGCCGCCCGGAACGCCTCCTGGGTGTCGTAGTGGGTGACCGAGGGGCGTCCGCCGGCCACCACGGCCCAGCGGCCGTCCCCGGCGGGGTGCCGGTCGATGGGGGCGTCGACGGTGCCCCGCAGCGGGTCCGGGTGCCCCTGCACCAGCGTGTGGTAGCGCTTGTCGACGGTGCGCTCCTTGAACGCCCGTTTGAGCACGCTGTAGGCGATCTCGCTCTTGGCCAGGACCATGAGGCCGGTGGTGTTGGCGTCCAGCCGGTGCACGATCCCCTGGCGCTCGGCCGCGCCGCTGGTGGTGAGCTGCACGCCGGAGGAGAGCAGCCCCTCCAGGACGCTGGGGCCACTCCAGCCGACGGTGGGGTGGGCGACCACCCCGATCGGCTTGTCCACGACGACGATGTCGGCGTCCTCGTGGACCACGCGCAGGCCCGGAACGGGTTCGGGGCGCGGCGTGGGTGCGGTGGGCGGCGGCGGGAGCGTGACCTCCAGCCAGGTGCCGGCCTGGACGCGGTCGGACTTGCCCGCCGAGGTGCCGTCCACCAGGACGTCGCCGCCGACGATGAGCTCGGCGGCGCGGGTACGCGAGAGCCCGAACAGGCGGGCGATGGCGGCGTCGAGCCGGTCGCCTTCCAGGCCGTCGGGCACGGGCAGGCTGCGGATGTCGCTCACTCGGAGCCCTCCTTGGAGGAGGGCTCGCCGCGGGTGCCGTCCAGGTTCAGGCCCCTGAAGGTGAGCAGGACCACCAGGCAGGCCCCGACCACCACACAGGAGTCGGCGATATTGAACACCGGGTAGTACGGGACGCTGATGAAGTCGACGACCTCGCCGTGGAAGGGCCCGGGGGGGCGGAACAGGCGGTCGATCAGGTTCCCGGCGGCACCGCCCATCATGAGGCCGAGCGTCACCCCCCACCACACGCTGCGCACCCGCCACCCGAGGTAGGCGATGCCCAGCACGACGGCGATGGCGATGCAACTGAACACCCACGTGAAGTCGGTGCCCATGGAGAAGGCGGCCCCGGGGTTGAACACCAGGGTGAACTGGAGGAGGCTGCCGACCACGTCGACGCGTTCGCCCTCCTCGAAGGCGCGCAGGACCCACTCCTTGGTGGCGAAGTCGGCCGCGATCGCGCCGAGCGCCACCAACAGCAGGAGCGGGTACCTGCGGGGCCGCGGCGGGGCCGCCGCCGTGTTCGTTGTGCTGTCCCCGGAGGGCTCTACCTCAGTCAGCGACGCTCCTCGCGTTGTTTGCAGGTGACGCACAGGGTGGCCCGGGGGAAGGCCTGGAGACGCGCCTTCCCGATCGCCCGGCCGCATGACTCACAGACCCCGTAGGTTCCCGCGTCCATCCGTTCGATCGCCCGCTCGCTCTTGGCGAGCAGGTCACGAGTATTGTAGGCCAACGCCAGATCGTGCTCGCGCTGGAAGGCCTTGGCCCCGGTGTCGGCGGGATCGTCGCCCGCCCCGTCGACCGGGTCCTCCAGACGCGCGGCGAACTCGCTCTCGCTCTCGCGGATCTCGGCACGCAGCGCGGAGATCTCCTCCTTGAGGCGATCGCAGACCTCGGCGATCTCCTCCGACGTCCAGGGGTTCTCCCCCGGGAGAACCGGCAACCCGGCGACCTCGGTGGCCTTCATCGTACTTCCCCTCCCCGACGGGCTCGCCGCCGCCCCAGGCCCCGCGATCGACGCGGGGCTCCCCCGTGGACGGTGGCACAAGCGGTGCCGGAAGCGTAGGCAATACGCGGGCCCAAGGCAACGATCCCGGCCGTGTCAGCCCACACCTGTGCGAACGACGGGAACCGCCCACGGCTTCCCGAACCGCCCCGGCGGTCCGACGCACCCGGGCGTCTCGCACTGGGGGCACCGGGCTGCCCGGAGCCGTTCCCTCACACCCCGACCGCGGCGAACCCGCCGTAGTCCTGGGCGAGTGCTGCCAGGTGCGGCTCGTCGAACACGGCGGGACCGCCGTGCGGGCCGGTGCGCACCTCGATCACCCAGTCGACGTCCTCGGCGTCGTCCTCGCCCGCGAGCATGTCCCTGTGCACGGTGCAGGGTTCATACCCCTGTTCGAGGAGCTGCTCGGCCAGCTCGTCGGCGTCCTCACGGTCGTGCAGGGTCACCAGGACCGCGCGCGCGCTCTCCGGCATGACGACCTCCCTTCCCCCGGCGGCGTGAGGGCGCGGTGCGCCCGCCGCTCTGCGTTATCCTGGCACTCGACAAGGCGTCGATGGGGACGAGTAGCGCTGGCCCCGACCGGACGGACCCAGCCTAAGGTCCGGACGAGCGACCCGGGGACGGTGGGAGCCCGGGGGCACGACCAGCGCGAAGATCACCCCGGAGCCGCCGGAGGAACGGGTGCGCGCACCCCAGTAGAACCGGCACCAGCGCAACGAAGCGGGACCCGCCGTCAGCCGCCCAGCGGCCGGACGCGGTTCCAAGGAGGGTGGTACCGCGGGGCCCCGGCCTCGTCCCTCCGTCAGGCACATCCCTGATGGAAAGGTACGACGGTGGCCAACGACCCCCGGCCCGCACCCCGTGGGCTGCCCCAACTGCCCGCGCAGATCGACCTGCCCGCCGTGGAGCACGAGGTCCTCGGCCGCTGGTCGAGGGAGAACGTCTTCCAGCGCTCGCTCGACCGGACCCGCGGCGGCCCCAACTGGGTCTTCTACGAGGGGCCGCCGACCGCGAACGGCCAGCCGGGCGTGCACCACGTCGAGGCCCGCGCGTTCAAGGACGTCTTTCCGCGCTTTCGGACCATGCGCGGCTACCACGTGGACCGCAAGGCGGGATGGGACTGCCACGGCCTGCCCGTGGAGGTCGCCGTGGAGAAGGAGCTGGGCCTGAGCGGCAAGAAGGACATCGAGTCCTTCGGTATCGCCGAGTTCAACGACCGCTGCCGCGAGTCGGTGCTGCGCAACGTCGACGCCTTCACCGCCATGACCGAGCGCATGGGCTACTGGGTGAACACCGGCGAGGCCTACCGCACCATGGACCCGCAGTACGTGGAGTCGGTGTGGTGGGCCCTCAAGCAGATCTGGGACAAGGGCCTCCTGGTCCGCGACTACCGGATCAGCCCCTACTGCCCGCGCTGCGGCACGACCCTGTCCGACCACGAGCTCGCCCAGGGCTACGAGACGGTGACCGACCCGTCGGTGTACGTGCGCTTCCCGGTGACCTCGGGGCCGCTGGCCTCCCCGGAGCACCCGACGTCGCTGCTGGCGTGGACCACCACCCCGTGGACACTGGTGTCCAACACCGCGATCGCCGTGCACCCGGACGTGGAGTACGTGGTGGCCACCGACGGCACCGAGCGCCTGGTGGTGGCCGAGCCCCTGTTCGAGAAGGTCCTGGGCGAGGGCTGGAAGCTGACCGGCGAGCGCTTCGAGGGCGACGAGATGGAGCGCTGGGGCTACCGGCGCCCGTTCGATCTGGTGTCCTTCGACGAGCCCGCGCACTTCGTGGTCCTGGCCGACTACGTCACCGTGGAGGACGGCACCGGCCTGGTGCACCAGGCCCCCGCCTTCGGCGGCGACGACATGGCGGTCTGCCGCGCCTACGGCATGCCCGTGGTGAACCCGGTGCGCCCCGACGGCGCCTTCGAGGCCGACCTGGACCTGGTGGGCGGCGTGTTCTTCAAGGAGGCGGACCAGACGCTGGTCCGCGACCTGCGGGACCGCGGCCTGCTCTTCCACCGTGAGGACTACGAGCACTCCTACCCGCACTGCTGGCGCTGCCACACCGCCCTGCTGTACTACGCGGTCCCGTCCTGGTTCATCCGCACGACCGCGGTCAAGGACGAGCTGATCGCGCAGAACGACGCCACGAACTGGGTGCCCGAGCACGTCAAGGAGGGCCGTTTCGGCGAGTGGCTGCGGGGCAACGTCGACTGGGCGCTCTCGCGCAACCGCTACTGGGGCACGCCGCTGCCCATCTGGGAGTTCCCCGATGGCCGCCGGATCTGTGTCGGGTCGCTGGAGGAACTGGGCCGGCTGAGCGGGCAGGACCTGTCGGCGCTGGACCCGCACCGGCCCCACGTGGACGACATCGTCATCCCCGACCCCGACGCCGACCCCTCCCTACCCGAGGAGCAGCGGGTGGCGCGCCGGGTGCCGGAGGTGATCGACGCCTGGTTCGACTCGGGGTCGATGCCCTTCGCCCAGTGGGGAGCACCGCACCGCGAGGCCGACACGTTCGAGGCCAACTTCCCGGCGCAGTACATCTCCGAGGCGATCGACCAGACCCGCGGCTGGTTCTACTCGCTGCTGGCCGTGAACACGCTGGTGTTTGGGCGCAACGCCTTCGAGAACGTGGTCGTGCTCGGCCACATCCTCGCCGAAGACGGCCGCAAGATGAGCAAGCACCTGGGCAACGTCATGGAGCCCACCGAGGTGATGGACCGGCACGGAGCGGACGCGCTGCGCTGGTTCATGCTGGTCAGCGGCTCTCCGTGGACGGCTCGGCGGGTGGGCCACACGACGTTGGAGGAGATCGTCCGCAAGGTCCTGCTGACCTACCACAGCACGGCCTCCTTCTTCACCCTGTACGCGAACGCGGGCGAGGGCTGGGACCACTCCCGCCTGGCTCAGGCGCCGGCCCCCGAGGACCGGCCGCTGCTGGACCGCTGGCTGCTGTCGGAGCTGCACGAGGTGGTCCGCGACGTCACCGCCGCTCTGGACGCCTTCGACACGGCCACGGCCGGGCGCCGCCTCACCGCGTTCGTCGACGACGTGTCCAACTGGTACGTGCGCCGCTCCCGCCGCCGGTTCTGGGGCGGGGCGGGCACCCCGGAGGGCGCGTCGGCGTTCGCGACGCTGTTCGAGGCCCTGGAGACGGTCACCCTGCTGATGGCTCCGGTGGTGCCGTTCCTGACCGACCACGTGTGGTCGGCGCTGCGCCGGCCGGACGCCCCGGACTCGGTGCACCTGGCGTCGTGGCCGCAGGCCCGCGAGGACCTCATCGACCCTGAGCTGTCGGAGCGGATGGCGCTCACCCGCCGCCTGGTGGAGCTCGGCCGCTCGGCGCGTGTGGACTCGGCGATGCGCACCCGCCAGCCGCTGGCCCGCGCCCTGGTCGGCGCGCCCGGGTTCGCCGACCTGCCCCGGCAGTTGCGCGACCAGGTCGCCGACGAGCTGAACGTGGAGCGCCTGGACGCGCTGTCCTCCGTGGGCGGCGACCTGGTGGACTACGTCGTGAAGCCGAACTTCCGGGCGCTGGGCCGACGGTTCGCCAAGCGCACCCCGCTCGTGGCCAAGGCCATCCAGGTGGCGGATCCGGCGGAGCTGGTCGACGCGATCCGCGGAACGGGCTGGGCCCAGGTGAGCGTCGAGGACGAGCCGGTGGAGGTCAGCGCCGACGAGCTGCTGGTGACCGAGCAGCCGCGCGAGGGGTGGGCGGTGGCCTCGGAGTCGGGGGAGACCCTCGCCCTGGACCTGGAGCTCACTCCGGAGCTGCGCCGTGCCGGTCTGGCCCGCGAGATGGTGCGGATGATCCAGGAGGCCCGCAAACGGAGCGGTCTGGAGGTCTCGGACCGGATCCACGTGTGGTGGTCGGCCACGGACGAGGCCGTGGGCCGGGCGCTGGCCGAGCACGGTGAGGCGATCGCCGGAGAGGTGTTGGCCGACGCCTTCGTCGCCGGTGAGCCGGGCGGAGACGCCTACACGGTGGACTCGGAGGAGTTCGGTGTGTCCTTCGGGTTCCGCCGGGCCTAGAGCACGGTCCCGGGCGCCGCACCCTTCCGGGGCGGCGCCCGTCGTGTGCGAATCAGCGCGGGCCGACCGCGTCCTCGGGCTCGGTCGGCTCTCCCTCGTCCGGTCTCCCGGCGACCGCGCCGACGGTTTCCGGCGCGTCCGCAGGACCGCTGTCGGCGTCCGTCGGCACGGCAGCGGTGACGGCGGCCTCCGTGTCCTCCCCGCTCTCCTCGGGGGCACGGACGTCGGTGTCGAAGAGTGCGGCGTAGGCGACAGCAGAGTCGGCGGCATCGGCCCCGTCCCGGGGGCCGGTCTCGGTTCCGACCTCCGCCGGAGCGGGGTCGGTGACCTCTCTCTCGGAGTATCCGCTGCCCTCGGGGGCGTCGACGATCGTCTCGCCCACGGGTCCTCCGCCTGTTCCAGCCACGTCGGTGTCCTCAGGGCGGGAACCGCCGGGAGGAGCGGTCGCGGTATCCGTAGCGGCCTCTTCCGGTCCGGCCTCGGCCGCACCGGAGGGTCCGTGGTCCTCCTCGACGCCGGGGACCGCGTCGTCCTCGGAGGACTCCCCATGGCCGGTTTCGGCCTTGGTCGCCTCCGTGCAGGGTTCGGTCACCTCGTCAGGCCCATCCGGCCCATCCGACTCATCCGTCACAGAAGGAACGTTCTCGGTGAAGGCCCCGAGGTGGTCGGGTTCGTTCCGGCTGGGGGAGGAGGGAAGTCTGTAGGAGAAGGGGGGCGGGGGGGTGGTGGGGGAATCGGTTTCGGGGGGAGCTTCCGGGGGGTCGGAGCGGGGGGCGTGGGCTGTGGCGGGGAGTGGCTCCGCCTCGTCCTCCGACGGTCTGTGCCACGCTCCGGCCGTGGGGATCTCCCACCGGGGAACCTCGAAGTCCGGTTCTCCCGCGCCGTGGTGCTCCGCGGCGGGTGGCACCTGGGCGGTTTCCGGGACGGTAGCCTCCCGCACCGGCGGGTGAGCCGGTGCGGGCGCGCGCCCGGAGTGCTCCGGCTGTGCGTACTCGGCCCCGGCCACCGCTGTCACGGGGACGGACGCCTTCCCCAAACCGTCCGTCCCGGGGGCGCGGTGATCCGTCCGGCGTCCGCGCACGCCCGCCTGGACGAGCGCTCCCAGCAGGAGGAGGGAGCTGACGGCGCCCAGAGCCAGGGCGACGTACACCAGGGCGGGTTCGGCGAACAGCAGAGCGGCCGCGATGGCGGCGATCGCCGCCAGCACCGCCACTGCGGCGAGGATGCTGAGGATCACGGGTCGATCAGGGCCTTTGCACGCTTTGATCCGGAGTGTTCAGTGGTCGACCGCTGACGGGCCGTCCTGTCAGCGGCGCTCGTGCGGGGCCTCGCCCGGGTGGAATCCGCCGTGCTGGGCGGGCTCGGGCTGGCCGAACGGGTTGCCCGGGCCCTGGTGCATCGCCGGTCCGCCCCCGGTCTGCGGCCCCATGGTCTGGAAGCCGCCGGTGGTGTTCGGGTTGTGCTCGCCCGGCTGGGACTCCTCGTTGCTGAGCTCGCGCAGCTGGCGCTCGAAGTAGTCCTTCAGGCGGCTGCGGTACTCGCGCTCGAAGTCCTTGAGGACGTTGACCTTGTGCTCCAGCTCCTCGCGCTGCTGCACGAGGCTGCCCATGACCTGGCGGTGGCGCTCCTGAGCGTCGCGGTCGAGGTTCTCGGAGCGGGCGCGGGCCTCACCGATGATCTGGTCGGCCTGGCGGCGCGCCTTGCCGAGGATGTCCTCGGACTCGTGGCGGGCGCGGCCCAGGGTCTCGTCGGCCTCACGGCGGGCGTCGGAGATGGCCTGGTCCGCGGTCTGCTGGGCCAGGGCCAGGACGCGGGCGGCCGTGTCCATGTTCTCCTCGCCGCCCATGGCGAGGTTGGCGCCGGTCATCTGCATCGGCGCGGGCACGGGGGGCTGCGGCGGCTCGACCGGTTGCTGGGCCTGGACGGGTTCCGGACGCCGCTGCTCGACGTGGGGCTCGGGACCGGCGTCCTGCTGCTGGAAGTCCTGCATACCGGCGTTGGGCACCTTGCCCCGCAGGCACTCAGCCAGCTTGCCGCGCAGTTCCTCGTTCTCCTGGATCAGCCGGTCCAGCTCGGACTCGACCTCGTCCAGAAAGGCGTCGACCTCTTCCTCGTCGTACCCGGGCCGGAGCCGGGTGGTACTGAACTGCTTGTTCCGCACATCCGCGGGTGTCAGCGGCATCTTCGTCTCCTTGGCGCGCTTGGAGTCTGTCCGTAGGGACGCTACCTGATCGTGACCTTACGGCATCACAGATCATGACCAAGAGCACATACGGGAATCCGAACTATATCTTTGTCCCATTTCATCCCTGCCTGACCCTTAGATAAGGCTCTGGAGTAGGGAGCTCAGGATCAAGATGATGAAGAAGAGGACCATCACGCTCAAGTCGAGCGCGATGCTCCCCAGTCTCACCGGCTTGATGAACCGGCGCAGGAGCTTCAGGGGCGGATCGGTGATCGTGTACACGACCTCGGCGATCACGAGCACGAACCCGGTCGGACGCCACGTCCTGGAGAAGGACTGCACCATCTCCAGGACCACCCTCGCGATGAGCACGAAGATGAAGATCTGCAAGGCATAGACGAGTACGGTCAGGACGATACTCACGGTCGTTCCTCGACCCAATCTCTGGACAGGTGTGATGGTCTAACTCTGATTGAAGAACCCTCGCTCGGCGATCCGCGCCTTGTCCTCGGCGGTCACCTCGACGTTGGCCGGGGACAGCAGGAACACCTTGTTGGTGACCCTCTCGATACTGCCATGCAGACCGAAGATCAGACCAGCCGCGAAGTCGACCAGACGCTTGGCGTCACTGTCGACCATCTCGGTCAGGTTCATGATCACCGGTGTGCCCTCCCGGAAGTGCTCTCCGATCGTACGCGCCTCGTTGTAGGTACGCGGATGGAGTGTCGTGATCCGGGCCAGGTCGGCGGTGGAAGCCACCATGGTCGAGCCGCCGCGCCGCTCACCCGAGCCCAGGGGGTCGCCGGTGTCCGTCACGTCCTCGCCTCGTGCTTCCTCGCCTCGCGGGGAGTCGACCTCGTGGTCGCGCCCCTCCCGGTCATCGAATTCGTCGAACTCATCATATTCGTCCGCATAGCGGTGATCGTAACGGTCGTCCTCCACGAGGCCGAGGTAGACCGCCATCTTGCGCATCGCGCCGGCCATCCCATGCCCTCCGTCGTCCTCGCGGCCTTCACCGCAGCCAACTCCTCCATCATCACCCGTCCCGCCTCGGCGGTGCGGTCCGCCCATTCGGGCGAATCCCGCAGACAGGCCCCAAGGTCTATGTGGGGACATTACCCCACCAGCGGCGGCCGTTCCCCGAGCAACGCCGCACCGATCCGCAGGTGTGTCGCGCCGTGTGCGATCGCCTCCTCGAGGTCACCGCTCATACCCGCGGAGACCGCCGTCGCACGAGGGTAGCGATCGCGCACACACCTGGCGACCCCTTCGAGCCGGGCGAAGGCCGCCTCGGCGTCCCCTCCCCTGGGGGCCACCGCCATCACACCACCAAGGGTGAGCGCCTCGTGCTCTTCGACACGCCCCGCCAGCTCCAATATGTCGGCCGGATCGGCTCCGCCCCGGGGCCCGACCGCCCCGGAGCGCGCACCGGCGTCCAGGTCGACCTGGAGCAGACAGGTCAGACGGCGTCCGGCGGCCGCGGCACGCTCCCCCAGGGCCCGCACGAGCCGGCCCCGGTCCACCGAGTGCACGACGTCGGCGTAGGAGGCCACCGACCTGGCCTTGTTGGTCTGCAACTGCCCGACGAAGTGCCAGGTCAGATCCAGGTCGGCGGTCGCGGCCGCCTTCGGTGCCGCCTCCTGGTCGCGGTTCTCCCCGACCTCGGTGATCCCGAGCGAGGCCAGGACACGCACGTCACTGGCCGGGTAGGTCTTGGTCACCGCGATCAGGGACACCTCCGCGGGGTCGCGGTCGGCCTTGACGCATGCGGCGTCGATCCTGGCCCGCACCGCGTCGAGGTTGGCACGGACCCGTTCCACACGCGCGGGGTCGAGGTCTGGCACGGTCCTCCCTTTCCGTTCCCGGGTCGGCCGGGGATGCTTCCGGAGCGGTCCGCGCCCCGCCACGGCGGAGCAGCGGTCACCGCGGGTACCAGGGTAGGGCCACGGAACCGGAACGGACACGGGACCGGCCCGTGTCCCCGGCCTCGCGGTCAGGAACGCCAGACGAAGGAGGCCAGCCTCCCGGTCGGTGCCCCGCGCCGGTGGGAGAAGAGCTCTTCGCTCTCCAGCGTGCACCGGCCGTCCGCAGTGATGTCCACCACACCCGCGCGGCGCAGTTGGGCGGTCACGGCCGCACGCATGTCCACCCCGGTGGTGCCCCACCGGGTGATGCACTCCGCCTCGGGCGTCTCCCGCGCAGTCTCGGCCTGGACCTCGGGCGGCACCTCGTAGCACCGCCCGCAGATCGCCGGGCCCAGGAAGACCGACAGCTGGTCGGCACGCGCCCCCTGCGCGACCATCGCCTCGACTAGGCGGGCGGCCACCCCGTGGGCCGTGCCCAGCCGCCCCGAGTGGGCCGCTCCCAGCACACCCGCCCCGGTGTCGGCGGCCAGGACGGGGAGACAGTCGGCGGACAGGGCTGCCAACACCACGTCGGAGCGGGTTGTGACGACCCCGTCGCAGGTCCCCACACCTCCGGGCCCCTCGGCCACGAGCACGTCAGCGCTGTGCACCTGGTTCATCCACGCCACCCGTGCGGCGGAGAAGCCCAAGTCGCGTGCGGCGGCCTCCCGGTTGGCCAGGACCGCCTCCCTCTCGTCTCCCGTACCGAGGCCGAGGTTGAGCGAGTCGTAGGGCGGCGCGCTCACGCCGCCGGTGCGTTCGGTCACGGCGGCGCGGGCCCCGCGCCCCAGTTCGATGACGTTGCCCATCGGAGGTGTTCGTGGTCCTTCCGTTGCCGGGGTCGGATACCAGCGTCCCGACCTTTCTACCCGGCGGGTCCACGGCGGTGCCCCCCCGCCCCGGGCAACGGCGAAGGCCCCGGCACGGTACCAGGGCCTTGCGGGCCGTGTTCTCTTCGGACCGCCCGCCGCCGCCCTCAACAGAGGCCTGCGGCACGGCCCCTCCCATGCTCGGGGCCTACTTCAGGAACTCGGGCACGTCCAGGTCGTCGGGATCGTCGAAGATCACCCGGCGGCGGGGCGTGGGCACCTCGCCGCGCCGCGCCGCCGGCTCGGAGACGGGGCGGACCGGCGCGGACCGCGCGTCCTCGTCCTCTTCCCCGTCCCGGCCCGTCCATGCGGTGTCCTCCACCGCTGAGGCCTGCTCGCGGCGCGGCTCGTAGGAGGTCCGGTAGGACACCGGCTCCGGCTCGGCGGGCGGCGGCGAGACCGGCTCCGGAGCGAGCTGCCGGACCGGCTCCGCCTCGCGGGTCGGCTCGGCGGGACGCACGGGCTCTGCGGTCCGGGACTCGGGGCGCTCGGACTCCGCCGGGCGCGCAGGTTCGGGGGAAGGGGTCGGCTCGCTCTGGGACCGGGACGGGCGGGCCGGCGCGGCCCAGGGGCCGTCGGCCGCCGCACCCCCGGAGGAGGGCAGTGCGGACGGCTCCCCCGCGGCGGGCACGGACCCGGCCCCGGTGGACTCGACGGGGCGGTGCGCCCTCTCGGAGACCCCGCGCAGCTCCGGTTCGTCGAAGCCCGCGGCGATGACCGTGACCCTCACCTCATCGCCCAGCGCGTCGTCGATGACCGCGCCGAAGATGATGTTGGCATCGGGCGCGGCCGAGTTCGCCACCAGTTGCGCGGCCTCGTTGATCTCGAACAGGCCCAGGTCGGAGCCGCCCTGGATGGAGAGCAGCACGCCGTGGGCGCCGTCGATACTGGCTTCCAGCAGGGGTGAGGAGATCGCCATCTCGGCCGCCGCGACGGCCCGGTCGTCCCCCCGCGCCGATCCGATGCCCATGAGCGCCGACCCGGCCCCCGACATGACCGACTTCACATCGGCGAAGTCCAGGTTGATCAGGCCCGGGGTGGTGATGAGGTCCGTGATGCCCTGCACACCCGAGAGCAGGACCTGGTCGGCCGCCTTGAAGGCGTCCAGCACACTGACCTGGCGGTCGGAGATGGACAGCAGCCGGTCGTTGGGGATCACGATGAGCGTGTCGACCTCTTCACGGAGCATCGCTATGCCCGATTCGGCCTGGGTGGCCCGCCGCTTGCCCTCGAATCCGAAGGGGCGGGTGACCACACCGATGGTGAGGGCCCCCAGGGAGCGGGCGATGTTGGCGACCACGGGCGCGCCTCCGGTACCCGTGCCGCCGCCCTCCCCTGCGGTAACGAAGACCATGTCGGCCCCCTTGAGGACCTCCTCGATCTCCTCGCGGTGGTCCTCGGCGGCCTTGCAGCCGACGTCGGGGTTGGCTCCGGCTCCCAGGCCGCGCGTGAGCTCACGGCCGACGTCGAGCTTGACGTCGGCGTCACTCATCAGCAGCGCCTGAGCGTCGGTATTGATGGCGATGAACTCGACGCCCTTGAGCCCCTCTTCGATCATCCGGTTGACGGCGTTGACACCGCCGCCGCCGATGCCGACGACCTTGATGACCGCGAGGTAGTTCTGCGGTGCTGCCACGACGAGGGGCCTTTCCGCTCGCAATACGCCGTTCCCCACCGTGTCCGGGGCCGTGGGCCACCGGAGACGCCGCGGGGACGGCATCCGGTTTACTCCATGCGTTTCGGGCTCCTCCGCGCGTACGGCGCTCCCGACGCCGACGCCAGAGGACCCGGGGCCACCTGAATCCCGCTCCCCACCCTCCGCGGGCGCGGTCCGCTCAGAAGGCGAACCGGAACGGTTCCTGTGTACCCCGAAAAAGCGTGTTTTACTACGTTCTTACGGTGGTTGTGCTCCCCGACAGTAAGTGGACCGCCGGTCACGGGCAACCGATGCTGGCCTCAGCCTAACCGCGCATAACGCGGAGAAGCGATGTGCGGACCCGGCGCGTCGCGTCTGGAATGTCCGCGCCGACCAGCCAAACACCCCGGAGGAGACCCCACCGGGAGCCGGGAACCGCCTTCTGCGGGGCTTTGCGTTCCTTTCCCCGTTCCTGGCCACCCCTTCACCGAACGATGGCCAAACCCGGGTTCGCCACGTCGTAGACGCGCCCCTCCTCCTGGGGGTGCTCGCGGATGAGAACACGCAGGACCTCGCTCTTGTCCACCGTCGCCGTGGCGTCGCCCCACTCCACGAGCGACCCGTCCCCGAGTTCGAGTTCGATCGCCTCGGCGTCGGTGGCGTCGATGAGCTGGATCCGTGCCAGGAGGGAGTCCGGTGCGGCCTCGACGATGTCGGCGGCGGCACGGACCCCGGCACTGCCCGCGACCTCCCCCGTGACACGGACGACGGGGTAGGCACCGGGCCGGGCCGGGGCGTCCTCGATCCGCACACCGTCCCCGTCCACCAGCCGGTACCCGTCGCCGGCCCGAACCGCCAGCAGGGGCCGGCGCTCGACCACCTCCACGTGGAGGGCCGCTGGCCAGCTCCGGGACACCGTCGCCGACTCGACGAGTTCGATCGCCTCCGCCCCGGCCGCCCCGCGGTCGAGGTCGACACGGATCAGCGGTGTCCCCGTGGCCACGTCGACCGCGGCGACGACCTCCCGCTCCGGCACCCGCTCCAGACCGGTGACGGTGACCTCGCGCACGACGAGCAGCCGCGAACCGAGCAGGACCCAGGCGACCACGCAGACCAGGGCGACCACGAGCAGCACCACGAAGGTGAGCTTCCACGGATCGGACCCGCTCCGCCGTACCTCGGTCTCCCCTGCTGCGGGTCCGGGCCCCGCTCCGGTGCCCTGTTCCGTCCCGGCCTGGTCCGGCCGCCGTACCCCGCTCACCGATCGCCTCGCTCTCCGCGCACCCCGGCACGCGGGTGTGGTCTCAGCCCTCCGCGCCGTCCAAGGGCCCGGAGAGCCGCTCCACGATCCGCGGCCCCAACTCGGTCACGTCGCCGGCCCCCATGGTGAGGACGATGTCACCGGGCCGCGCCAGCCCCGCCACGGTACGCACCGCCTCGTCGCGCCCGGGCACGTACCGGACGCGCTCGTGGGGGACACGGGAGGTGATGAGCTCACCGGTGACCCCCGGTTCGGGGTCCTCACGGGCCGCGTACACCTCCATGACCACGACCTCGTCGGCGAGGCCGAGCGCGGCCGCGAACTCCTCCGCGAAGATGCGCGTGCGGCTGTACAGGTGGGGCTGGAACAGGGCGACGATCCGCCCGCCGGGCGCCGACTCCTCCGCCCCATCCTCGGGGAAGGAGTCCAGCGCGGCACGGGTGGCGCGCAGGTCGGCCTCGATCTCCGTGGGATGGTGGGCGTAGCTGTCGTAGACGGCCGCGCCGCCCGCGACACCCTTGAGTTCGAAGCGCCGCGCGGCGCCGGCGAAGTCGACCAGGCCCTCGACCGCGATCTCCAGGTCGTGGCCGAGTTCGTCGGCCACCACGAGCGCGGCGGCGGCGTTGAGCACGTTGTGGCGCCCGGGGACGGCCAGGGTGCCCTCGACCGGGTCGCCGTCGGCGGGGGCGAGGGTGAAGTCGGTGGTGAAGCCGCGGGCGGCGACCCGGGTGACGCGGTAGTCGGCGTCGGCGGCCTCGCCGTAGGTGAGGACCCTCGTGCCCCTGTCCCGGGCGATGTCGGCGACCCGGCGGGCGCCCGGGTCGTCGATGCCGACGATCAGCGTGCGCTCGACGCGGTCGACGAAGGAGGCGAAACCCGCGTGGATCTCCTCGATACCGCCGTAGTTGTCGAGGTGGTCGGCCTCGACGTTGGTGACCACGGCGATCTTCGGGAAGAGCATGAGGAAGGAGCCGTCGCTCTCGTCGGCCTCCACCGCGATGGCGGGGCCGATCCCGGCGTCGGCGCCCAGCCCGGTGGTGACCAGCTTGCCGCCGATCACGTACCCGGGTTCGACTCCCAGGTGCTGGAGCACGACGGTGACCATCGAGGTCGTCGTGGTCTTGCCGTGAGTGCCGGAGACCGCGATGCCCTCGCGGCCCAGCAGCAGCGCGCCCAGGGCGGCGGCCCTGGGCAGGATCCGCAGGCCGCGGCGGCGCGCCTCGGCGAGTTCGGGGTTGTCCTCGCGGATGGCGGAAGAGACCACGAGCGTCTCGGCGGCGCCGAGGTGCTCCGCGGCGTGGCCGACGTGGACCTCGGCTCCCATCTCCTCCAGTTCACGCAGGTTGTCGGAGTCACGGGCGTCGCTGCCGGAGACCTCGGCTCCCGCCTGGAGCAGGACGCGGGCGATCCCGGACATACCGGCACCGCCCAGTCCGACGAAGTGGGTGCGGCCGAGCTTGTCCACGGGTACCGGCTCGGTGGGCGGGATCAGGCTCATCGGGCGTCCTTGCCGTCGTCGGTGTAGGCCTCGTCCGCGTCGTCGTCGGAGATCGGCATGTCGGGGGTGGGCTTGTCGCCCCGGGCGATGGCGAGCACCTCACGTGCCAGGGCGGTGTCGGCGTCGCGTCGGCCCATCCGTGCGGCGGCTTCGGACATGTTGACGACCCGGTCGGTGTCGGTGAGCAGCGGGATGAGCTGTGTAGCGATCCACTCCACCGAGACGTCGGCGTTGCCCACCATGACACCGCCGCCCGCCTGGACGATCGGCTCGGCGTTGAGGGCCTGCTCTCCGTTGCCGATGGCCAGCGGGACGAACGCCCCGGGCAGGCCGACGGCGGTCAGCTCGGCGCAGGTCAGCGCGCCGGAGCGGCACATCGCCACGTCGGCGGCGGCGTAGGCCATGTCCATGCGGTCCACGTAGGGCACCGCCACGTAGGGCACGCCGTCCTGCGTCAGGTCCTGGGGCTCGTCGGCGTTCTTGGGGCCGACGACGTGCAGGACCTGCACCCCGGCGTCCCTGAAGTGGGCGGCGGCGGCGAAGGCGGTCTCGTTGATGCGCTGCGCGCCCTGGGAGCCGCCGAAGATCAGCAGGGTGGGCAGGTCGTGGCGCAGCCCGAAGTAGGCGCGGGCCTTGTCGCCCATGGCGAGCCGGTCCAGCGCGGTGATCTGGCGGCGCAGCGGGATGCCGATGAAGCGTCCGCCCTTGAGTTCGGCGTGCGGGTGCCCGGTGTACACGTGTGGTGTGAGCCGGGCACCCAGGCGGTTGGCCAGTCCCGGCAGCGGATTGGCCTCGTGCACGACGATGGGGATCTTGCGACGTTTCGCGGCGAGGTAGCCGGGGGTGGCCACGTAGCCGCCGAACCCGACGAGGACGTCGGCCTGGATGCGGTCGAGCTGCTCGCCCGCGGCGCTGAGCGCGCCCGCGAGCTTGCCGGGGACCGTCAGGAGCCCTGGGGTGAGCCTGCGGGGCAGGGGGACCGCCGGGATCAGACCGAGTTCGTACCCCCGCATAGGGATCAGCCTGGTCTCCAGGCCCCGTTCGGTTCCCAGGCAGAGGATCTCCGTGTCGGGGTCGACGCGCAAGAGCGCGTCGGCAAGAGAGAGTGCGGGCTCGATATGCCCGGCCGTGCCGCCTCCGGCAAGGGCTACCCTCATCGTCGCCGATCCCTCCTTGGCCGGTCTCCCACCGGGACCGGTCCGCTACTGTTCTTGGCCGTCGTCCTGACACCGCCGCGCGCGGGTCGGGGGAGGCCCGGCGTCGTGGTGCGCCTGGAAGGCGCGGTCCCACCCCGCTTGGGCGGGGCTCCGACATTCTCCAGGCCCAGCCAGCTTAGAGCCCTTTGCACCCGACCGGGACCCCGGGCCGCCAGCGTCTTCGCCGCCTCGGGCTCGGTCTTGGCCAGGGCGAGCAGCACGCCGAGGGCCGCCATGGTCGGGATGAGCGCCGATCCCCCGTAGGAGACCAGGGGCAGGGGGATACCGGTGACGGGGACGAGCCCGATGACCGCGGCGATGTTGATCATGGCCTGGCCGAGCACCCACGTGACGATGGCGGCGGCGGCCAGGCGGGCGAAGGGGTCGGTGACCCGGGTGGCCACACGCAGCCCGGCGTAGCCGAGGACCCCGAACAGGCCCAGGACCAGCAGGGTCCCGATGAGGCCGAACTCCTCCCCGATGATCGCGAAGATGAAGTCCGACTCCGCGAACGGCAGGAAGCCCCACTTCTCGCGGCTGGCGCCGATGCCCACACCGAAGACCCCGCCGGTGCCCAGGGCGTACAGGCCGTGCAGCGACTGGAACCCGGCGTCGGTGGGGTCGCTGCCCGGGTCGAGGAAGACCGTGACCCGGGCGATGCGGTAGGGCTCGATGGCGATGACGATGGTGGCCAGGGCCAGCACCAGCCCGAACATGGCCACGAAGAGCTTGCCCGGCGCGCCCACGACCCACAGCAGCGACAGGAAGACCAGCAGCAGGACGAGGGTGGTGGACAGGTCCGACCCCAGCAGCACGAGCAGGGCGAGCAGCCCGCAGCCGGGCAGCAGCGGGAAGAGCAGGTGCCGCCACTCGGTGAGTTCGCCCAGTTCCTCCTTGCGTGCGAGGATGTTGGCGCCCCACAGCGCGAAGGCCAGCTTGGCGGGCTCGGAGGGCTGGATGCTCACCCCGCCGATCTCCAGCCAGCGCATGGCACCGTTGACCTCGGTGCCCTGGAAGGCGGTGAGCAGCAGCAGCCCCACCGAGACGATGATCGCCGGGTAGCCGACGACCCGGAAGATCCCCAACGGCAGGTGGGAGGCCAGGATCATCAGGGGGAGGCCGAAGAGGGCCGACACCATCTGCTTCTGGAACATCGAGAAGGCCGAGCCGGTCTCGGTGATCGAGTCGACCATGGTCGAGGACAGGACCATGACCAGACCCAGGGTGATGAGCATCACCCCGGTTCCCAGAACCAGGTAGTAGGAGGTGAGCGGACGGTCGAGCGACCGGGCCCACTCACGCCACAAGGCACGGTCACGGCCTCGCCCGCCCGCCGACCTCTCCCTCGTCCCGGACACACCGGGCACCACTGTCGTCGCCATCCGCACCCTCCGCACGATCCGCGCCTCAATAGTGGCGTACCGGTGGGTCGGTACCCGTGGACATTTACCGCGTGTTGGCCATCTTCAGCATGATCTAGCGAGGAACCCCGGCGCTTCGGAGCCGGGAGGAATCGCTTCCGTCGATTGCGCAGCACCGAAGGACCTCGCCGGTGAACAGGCCGCGCCGACACCCGGGGGCGAAGACCACGCGGGCGGGGAGAGTGCGGACGACACTGCTCCTGGGCCTTCGCCCAACTCGCGGACCCCATCGTCTACAAGGCCAGGCGGGCCGGGGTCCCGCTCGTGTTCGCGGACCCCGCGCACCCCTGCCGCGGGTGCGCCGAGTGCGGCCGCACCGAGAAGAGGAACCGCACCTCCCAGGCCGAGTGCGTATGCCGGTCGCGCGGCGTCGTCGCGCGCACCGGCCCGAACGCCTCCCGCGTCCTGGCCGCGTGGACCGCGGGGCGCGAGTCACGCGTCCCTGCCGCCCCGTAGCGGGGTGTCCGGACGGAGGGGCCCAACCCGGCAGCCGGTCGGGCGCCCCTCCAGGCCCGGTCCTTCAGGACCGGGTCACGTCGACCGTCCGAATCGGTGGTGCCGGGCACAGCGGAGACCCCCGGCGCACGAATGATCACGCCAGGGGTCGGTTCGGCTGCTCAGCACCTGCGCTTGACCGCCTCGGCGAAGAGGCGGCCCCGCTCGGGGTAGTTGGTGAACATGTCCATGGAGGCGGCGGCCGGTGCGAGCAGCACGGTGTCCCCCTCCTCAGCCATGTCGGCGGCGGCAGCGACCACCGCGTCCATCACGGTGTGCCCCTGCGGGGCGTCCTCGGCGGGGCCCTCGACCTCGACCACGGGGACCCCGGGCGCGTGTTCGGCCAGGGCCTCGCGCAGCCGCGCCCGGTCGGCGCCGATGAGGACCGCGCCGCGCAGGCGACCGACCGCCGAAGCCACGAGCTCGTCGACGTCGGCGCCCTTGAGCAGCCCGCCGGCGACCCACACCACGGAGGGGTAGGCGCCGAGCGAAGCCGCCGCGGCGTGCGGGTTGGTGGCCTTGGAGTCGTCGACGTAGTCGACCCCGGCCACGGCGGCGACGTGGGCGATGCGGTGCGGTTCGGGGACGAACGCGGCCAGTCCGGCCCTCACCGAGGCGGGGGCCACCCCGACGGAGCGCGCCAGAGCGGCGGCGGCCAGGGCGTTGGCCACGTTGTGGGGGGCAGCGGGGCGCACGTCGGCCAGGTTCGCGAGTTCCTCGGCGCTGCTCGACGGGTCCTCGACGAAGGCGCGATCGACCAGCAGGTCCTCGACCACCCCCAGCTCCCCCGCCCGGGGGGTGTCCAGACGGAGCCCGACCAGGGGTGTGTGCGGGTCGCCGTCCTCCTCGGCCAGGCGCATGGACCAGGCGTCGGCCGTGTTGGCCACGCGGAGGGTGCCGCGGGCGAAGATCCGGCCCTTGGCCCGGGCGTAGGCGGTGATCCCGCCGTGCCAGTCCAGGTGGTCGGGGGCGACGTTGAGGACGGCAGCGGCATGGGGGGCCAGGGTGGAGGACCAGTGCAGCTGGAAGCTGGACAGCTCCACCGCCAGGACGTCGTGGACGCGGCCGTCGGCGTCGGGCAGCACGGCGTCGACGACGGGGGTGCCCACGTTGCCCACGGCGAGCGCGTCGCGCCCGTCCGCGCGAAGCATCGCCTCCAGCATGCGGACGGTGGTGGTCTTGCCGTTCGTACCCGTGATGGCCAGCCACACCTGGTCGGCGGGCTTGAGCCGCCAGGCCAGCTCCACGTCCCCGATCACCTCGAGGCCCGCCTCGGCGGCCCGGACCAGGAGCGAGGAGTCGGGGCGCCACCCGGGCGAGGTGACGACCAGGTCACAGGGGTGCGGCAGGGGCGTGTCGCCGAGGACGACCTCGGCCCCGGCCGCCGTCAGCTCGGCGGCCACCGGACGGGTGGTGCCGTCGTCGCGGCCGTCGACGACGACCACGTGCGCCCCGCGCTCCAAGAGCACCCGGGCCACGGGGGGACCGGAGACACCCAGGCCGGCGACACAGACGTGCCTTCCCTCGAAGGCGGAGCGGTGGTGCGGCATTACCTCGGCATCCATTCCAGGTAGAACAGTCCGATCGAGATCGCCACGAACAGGCCCTGGATGATCCAGAAGCGGATCACGATGGTCGTCTCGGCCCACCCCTTGAGCTCGAAGTGGTGCTGTAGGGGGGCCATACGGAACACGCGCTTGCCGGTGAGGCGGAAGGAGCCGATCTGGATCATCACCGACATGGTGATGATGACGAAGAGGCCGCCGATGAGCAGCAGCAGGAGCTGGGTCCGGGTGGTGATGGCCAGGCCGACGATGAGGCCGCCCAGGGCCAGGGAGCCGGTGTCGCCCATGAAGATCTTCGCGGGCGGGGCGTTGAACCACAGGAACGCGATGCACGAGCCGAGCGCCGCCGCCGCGACCACCGCCAGGTCCAGGGGGTCGCGGACCGTGTAGCAGTTGTCCGCGAGGTATGCCACGCAGGACTGGCGCAACTGCCAGTTGCCGATGAGGACGTAGGCGACCAGGGACAGGATGGTGGCACCGGTGGCCAGGCCGTCGAGGCCGTCGGTGAGGTTGACCGCGTTGGAGAAGCCGACGATGAGGAACAGGGCCCAGAGGATGAACAGGCCGATCATCAGCGGGGGGCCGAAGTCTCGGAGGAGGGAGAGGCTGGGGGCGGCGGGGGTGTAGCCGTAGCCGTTGGGGAACATGGTGACGCCGTAGGCGAAGCCCACGCCGACCACGGCCTGGCCGACCATCTTCGCACCGCTGCGCAGACCCAGGCTGCGGCGCTTGTAGATCTTGATGAAGTCGTCGAGGAAGCCGACGCAGCCCATCCCCACGAAGAGGAACATCACGAGCAGACCGGAGGCGGTGGGGCCTGTGGCGGAGGGCTGGATCAGCCACAGTGCGAGGTGGGAGCCGAAGTAGCCCAGTACCGCACCGAGGATGATGACGATACCGCCCATGGTGGGCGTGCCCTGCTTGGTCTTGTGTCCCTCGGGCCCGTCGTCGCGGACCTCCTGGCCGAACTTGAAACGGTAGAGGAGTTTGATCAGCGGCGGCATCAGCGCCATGGACACGATCAGTGAGATCGCCGCCGCGATGGCGATACCGATCACTGGGCATCACCCTTGGTGATGAGGTCGATAACCCTTTCGAGCGCTGCCACCCTCGATCCCTTCACAATGACGACGTCTCCTGCACGCATCCGCTCGCGCACGGCCGGGGCCGCCCGCTCGGCGTCCGGAACCCGGACGCACTCGCCGCGCCACCGACCGTCGCGGGCGGCGCGCTCGGCGCCGACGGCGATCCCCTCGGCCCCCTCGCCGACCACGACCAGGTGGGACACGCCGGTCTCGGCGGCCATCTCCCCCACCCGTTCGTGCTCCGCCTGGTGGGCCTGCTCCCCGAGCTCGCCCATGAGGCCGAGCACGGCGATGGAGCGCCGCTCCCGTGCGAGGGCGCCCAGGGTGGTCAGTGCCGCGCGCATGGACTCGGGGTTGGCGTTGTAGGCGTCGTTGACGAGCGTGACGCCGTCGTGCTCGGTGACTTCCATGCGCCACCGGCTCGCCGGGACCGCCGCGCCGAGTGCGGCGGCGATCGCCTCGATGTCCATGCCGAGTTCGTCGGCGACCACGGCGGCCGCCAACGCGTTGTGTACCTGGTGGGCGCCCACGAGCGCCAACCGCACCCGGGCGGTGGAACCGTCCAGGTGAAGAGTGAAGGAGGGGGCCCCGGTGTCCTCCAGGAGCACATCCGAGGCGCGTACGTCGGCGTCCTCGGCCAGACCGTAGGTGACCACCCTGGCCCGGGTACGCGCGGCCATCGCGTTCACTCGGGGGTCGTCGGCGTTGAGGACGGCCACGCCACCGCCGCCGCGCCGCTCCCCGCCGGGCGGGAGCGCCTCGACGAGTTCCCCCTTGGCGCGGGCGATGGCGTCCCGGCCGCCGAACTCGCCCATGTGGGCACTGCCGACGTTGAGGACCACCCCGATGCGGGGCGGTGCCACACGGCACAGGTGGGCGATGTGCCCGATCCCGCGGGCCGCGACCTCCAGGACGAGGTGGCGGGTGCCGGTGTCGGCGCGCAGCACCGTGAGCGGGTGGCCGATCTCGTTGTTGAACGATCCGGCGGGTGCCACGGTGGGGCCGAGGCCGCCGACGACCTGGGCGACGAGGTCCTTGGTGGTGGTTTTTCCGGAGGAACCGGTGATCCCGACGATCTGGGCGGCGTCCGTACCCCGGGCGGGGTCGCTCAGCTCTCTGGCCACGTAGGCGGCCAGGCGGGCCAGGGCCGCAACGACCGCCTCGTCCCCTCCGCCGTCCACCAGCAGGTGGGGCGCGTCGACGGGCCGGGAGGCCAGGACAGCCGCCGCACCTGCCTCAACCGCGGCGGCGGCGAAGTCGTGCCCGTCCACGCGTTCGCCCTTGAGGGCCACGAAGAGCGCACCCGGTGCCGCTCCGCGGGAATCGATGACGACGGGACCGTCGACGACACTGTCGGGGCGCGCCGATCCGCCGATGGCGGTCTGGGTGATCTCGGCGATCCGATCGAGCGTGAGCGCGATCAAATCCACTCCTCATGTCAGGCCCGGCTCACGGCGCCGCAGGGGGCGCTCGGCCGCCCGGCCGGAGTTTCAGGTCAGGGGAAAGCACCGCGGATACCGTGTGCGGTGTCGTAGGGGCCGTACCGAGCAGCGCGGCCCTCGCCGCTGCCGTGTGAGCCACCGTGGGCGACACGTTTCCGGGCTGCGATTGCCTACCTTAGAACATGTTGGGGTGTCCGGGGTCCTCCTGGGGCCCGTGTGGAGCAATATGCGCCACTTCGTAACCCGTCCGAGCACGCAGAACACAACGATCAGCGCGCAGCGCGCCGGGGTGCGGTACGCGCGCCCCGGCGCGTCGCCCGCCGAGGTCCGCTCACCCCTCGCCGGGCACCCTGTGGATGTCCTGGAGGGCGAGGCCGAGACGTTCGCGGGCGCTGGCCCTGAGGCGCTCCTCCAGAGCCCGGGCGAGCACCTCGCGGTCGTCGAAGGGCACCACGCGCCCCTTGGCGTACTGGCCGGTCTCGTGCCCCTTCCCGGCCACGACGATCACGTCGCCGGCCCCGGCGCGGTCCACGGCCAGGGCGATGGCCTCGGCACGGTCGAGTTCGACGGTCACGTGCGCGCGCTGTTCCTCGGGCACCTTGGCCACGCCCTCCAGCACTGCGGCGGCGATCGCGACGGGGTCCTCGCTGCGGGGGTTGTCGTTGGTGATGATCACCTGGTCGGCGAGCCGGGCGGCCGCCTCGCCCATGAGCGGACGTTTGACGCGGTCCCGGTCGCCTCCGCATCCCACGACCATCGTGAGCCGGCCCCGTGTGGTGGTGCGCAGGGCGGACAGGACCGCTTCGATCGCCCCCGGCTTGTGGGAGTAGTCAACGATGGCGGTGACGTCCTGTTCGGCACCGGGCACGGTGCGGACCACCACGGGCTCCATGCGGCCGGGGACCCCGGGGGCGGCGGCGACCCCGGAGATCGCCGTGTCCAGGGGGATCCCGGCCTCGACCAGGCCGACGATCGCGGCCATGGCGTTGGAGACGTTGAAGGGCCCAGGCAGGGCGACGGAGGCGGCCGCCTCCATGCCGCCGGGGCCGACGACGCGGAAGGTGCTACCGGTCACCCCCAGGACCACGTCGACGGCGCGCCAGTCGACCGGTATCCCGTTGGCCGACGCGGCGTCCGAGCAGCCCTCCACACCGAACGTGGTGACGGGGACGGCTCCGTCGGCGCGCACCATGTCCACGAGCGCGCGGCCGAAGCGGTCGTCCGTGTTGACGACGGCGATCTCGCAGTACTCGGGGGTGAACAGTCGGGCCTTGGTCTCGAAGTAGTCGCGCAGGTCCGTGTGGAAGTCCAGGTGGTCCTGGGACAGGTTCGTGAAGACGGCGACGTCGTAGCGGGTGCCGCCGACCCGCCCCAGGGCCAGGGCGTGGCTGGAGACCTCCATGGCCGCGGCGGCCACGCCGCGTTCACGCATGAGAGCGAACAAGCCGTGCAGGTCGGTGGCCTCCGGGGTGGTGAGCGAGGAGGCGACGCGCTCGTCGCCGACGCGCATCTCGACGGTTCCGATGAGGCCGGTGCTCATGCCGGCCCGGCGCAGACCGGACTCCACCAGGTAGGTGATGGTGGTCTTTCCGCTGGTCCCGGTGGTACCGATCAGGAGCAGGTCCCGTGCGGGGTCGCCGAAGACCCACGCCGCCACGGTGCCGAGCGCGGCCCGCGCGTCGGGGACGACCAGGACCGGCAGGCCGGTCTCCGACGCCCGTTCCGCGCCCTCGGGGTCGGTGAGGACGGCGGCGGCGCCCGCCTTTGCCGCCTGGGCGCAGAAGACGGCGCCGTGGACCCGTGTCCCGGGCAGTGCCGCGTACAGGTCGCCGGGGCCGACCCGGCGAGAGTCGTGGGTGATGCCGCGTACCTCCTCGCCGGGCACCTCGGCGGCGGATTCGGCGCCCGTGTGCGGGCGCAGGAGCGTGGTTCCCGGCCCGAGCAGCGTCGCCAGGGCGGAGAGCGGACGTGGCTGAGTGTGTTCAGGTCGCATTACCGGTGGCACGAGTGGAGGTTAACGGCTGCGGAGGCCCGCTCGGTAATTTCCACGCTGCGACCGACGCGTAATCCCCCTGCGGGGGTTTCTCCCAGGTTACGCAAGGTGCGTCCGCGTGGCAGACTGCCGGGAGACGGGGGGTGGCGGCGATGGCCGCGTGCGTGTTCGGGGAGCGGCCGCTGGTGGTGGACGGCGGCCTGGCAACACGTCTGGAGTCCTACGGGTACGACCTGGGAGGCGGTCTGTGGTCGGCGCGGCTGCTGGCCGAAGCCCCGGAGGCGGTGCGCCGCGTGCACAGGGAGTACCTGGAGGCGGGGGCGGACGTGGTGATCGCCGCCGGGTACCAGGCGAGCCTGCCGGAGCTGGCCGCCCGGGGGTTCGGGGAGGCCGGGGCACGGGCACTGGTGGCCTCCTCGGTGGAGCTGGCCCTGCGGGAGCGGGACGCCTTCGGCTCGGGGCTCGTCGCCGCGGGGGTGGGCCCCTACGGCGCGGCGCGCGCGGACGGGTCCGAGTACACCGGCCGCTACGGCCTGGACGAGGACGCGCTGGTGGACTGGCACCGCGAGCGCTGGCACCTGCTGGCCGGCGCCGGGGCCGATCTGGTGGCGTGCGAGACGGTCCCGTCCCTGCCCGAGGCGCGGGCCCTGGTGCGCCTGATGGCGGAGACGCCGTGGGTGCGCACGTGGCTGAGCTTCACCTGCTCCGACGGCGGCCACATCAGCGACGGCACCTCCCTGCGCGAGGTGGCCGCCGAGCTGGCCCCGTGGCACGCCGACGGTACTCTGGTGGCGGTGGGGGTCAACTGCACCGCGCCCCCGTTCGCCGCCGAGGCGGTGCGCACGGTGGCCTCGGCGGGCCTGCCCGCGGTGGCCTACCCCAACTCGGGCGAGGTGTGGGACGTCCGGCGGCGGCGCTGGACCGGTACGGGCGACCCCGAGGCGTTCGGCAGGGCGGCCGCCCGGTGGTGCGCGGAGGGCGCCGTGCTCGTGGGCGGATGCTGCCGCACCGGCCCCGAGCACATCCGGTCCATCCGTTCCCACCTGGACCGGAGCCTCCCCCTCTAGACCTCGTCCTCGAACAGGCGGAGGGCGGGCGGCTCGGTACCGGTCGGCGGGACCTGCATGGAGCGCAGCGCGAAGGACATGATGTCGTTGAACACCGGTCCGGCGGCCTCACCGCCGTAGTAGCTCCGCTGCGGGTCGTGCAGGACCACCTGGACCACCAGTTCGGGGTCGTCGGCCGGCGCGAACCCGGCGAAGGTCGCCGTGTAGCCGCCGCCCCGGTAGCGCCCGGTCTCGGGGTTGATCCGGTTGGCCGTACCGGTCTTGCCCGCCACGCGGTAGCCGTCGATGCGTGCCTGGGGCGCGGTGCCCTCGTCGCTGGTGACCGCCTCCAGCATGAGCGCGAGCTGCCGCGCGGTCTCCTCGCTGACCACGCGGCGGCGCTCGCCCCCCTCCGACGGGGTGAAACCGCCCTCGGCGTCCACGGTCCCGGCCACCACGCGCGGTTCGGCGCGCACACCGCCGTTGGCGATGGTGGCGTACACCGAGGCCATCTGGGCGGCGTTGACGGAGACGCCGTGGCCGATGGAGACCGAGGGCAACTGGGTCCCCCACCAGTCGTCGGGGTGGGTGAGGATGCCGGCCTCCTCGCCGGGAAGTTCGAGCCCGGTGGGCTGGCCGAGACCGAAGTCCTCCATGTACGAGTGCAGGACGCCCGCGCCGACCTCGTCGGCGATCTGGATGGTGCCCACGTTGCTGGACTGGGCCATGATGCCGTTGACCGTCAGTCGCTGTGTGCCGTTGTTGGTGGAGTTGCGGAAGGTCTGGTCGTAGTACTGGATCGAGTAGGGCACCGTGTAGACGGTCTCGGGGGTGGTGATCCCCCGCTCCAGGGCCGCGCCCATCGTGATGACCTTGTTGGTACTGCCCGGTTCGAAGATCTCGTGCACCGCGCCGTTGGCCCAGTCCTCCTGGTCCGCCTCGAAGACCTCGCTCTGGGAGTAGGAGGGGTAGTCGGCCATCGCGAGGATCTCACCGGTCGGGCGCATCACGATCACGCTGCCGCCCTCGGCCTCCAGTTCGTCCACCCGCTCGGCGAGGACCTGGTAGGCGTACCACTGGACGTCGCGGTCCAGGGTCAGGCGCACGTCCTGTCCGGGGACGGGTTCGCGGACGAGCCCGCCGGCCATGGGGATCTGCGTGCCGTCCATACCGACCTCGACCTGGCGCTTGCCCTGCTGTCCGGCGAGCACGGAGTCGAGGTAGCCCTCCAGGCCCTCTAGGCCGTGGCCCTCGTCCCCGACGAAGCCCACGAGGTCGGCGGCGCCGGTCTCCTCCGGGTAGGACCTGCGGTAGTCGACCTGTGCCCCCACCCCGGACAGGCCCAGATCACGCAGCGCGGCCCACTCCCCGGGCAGGACACCGGTCGCCACCACCTGGTAGCGGCTGGGCTTGGCGTCCACCGCCTCCGCCGCCTCGTCCTCTTCCAGGCCGAAGCGGGAGACGAGTTCGTCCACCAGCCGGTCGCGCTCGTCCGGATCGACCTCCTCGGGGTCGACGAAGACCCGGCGCACCTCCACCGACAGCGCGAACGGGGCGCCGTGGACGTCAGTGATCTGCCCGCGCAGGGTGGGAATGTCGATGGTCTGCAGGCGCATGTTGGAGGCGGCCTCCGCGTAGGTCTCCGCCTCCAGGCCCTGGATCTGGGTGAGCCGTCCGGCGAACAGCAGCAGGATCACGACGATGAGCACGCCGCCGAACCTGATCCGCTTGCCCGGGTCGCCCCGCTGGAAGGTCCGTCTGAGCAGTGGCGGGGTCGGCGGTGCGGCACGGTGGCGGCGTGCCGTGCGCTCCCGTTCGCGGCGGCGGCCGTGGGAGGGGCGGCCTGTGGGGCGCGCACGGGTGCGCGCGGCGCCGTCGGGGCGGGTGGCCCCGGGCCTGGGCTGCTGGGCCGGCCGGGCCCCGGTCCGGTTGGCCGCGCCGGGGCGTCTGGGGTCGCGGGGGCGCCGGTCACGGGGCGCACTCACCGGCGGCCCTCGTCGTCCCCGGTGATCTCACCGTTGTCCAGGTCCAGGAAGAGCGGGGCCTCGCCGGTCTGCTCCATGCCCATCTCCTCGGCCTCATCGGCGATGCGCTCGGAGCTCTCCAACCGGGAGACCCGTTCCTGGAGCTGCTGTTCGATGTAGGCCAGTTCCCGGTTCTCCGTCTGGAGCCGGGCGATGGTGAAGGTCTCCTGGGCGATGACGCTGCGCAGCAGGAGCAGGCTGACCAGTGCGCCGCCGAGCAGGCACAGGATGAGCAGGACGAAGGGGATGCGCGGCGCGCGTCCCCGACCGGTGCGAGCACGGGCGGGACCGCCCGAGGGCTGGGGCGCCGTGCGGGCGGCTCTGCCCTCGTTCGGGGACGCCGTGCCTTCGCGCCGGCCCGTCTCAGGGCGCGTCCGGGTGGTCGGAGTACCCGTCCCCGCACGGCGGGGTGCGCGCCGCGTGTCCGTGCTCGAACTCATCTGTCTCCCTAGCTGGGCGCGTGCGGCGACGGTCGGCGCACGCGTTGGGCCGCGCGGAGCCGGGCCGACTGCGCGCGCGGATTGCGCTCGTTCTCTTCCTCCGTGGGCGGCTCCGCTCCCCGGGTGAGGAGTCGCAGCTCCGGCTGGCGGTCGGGGAGGGGCACCGGGAGGTCGGCGGGGGTGGTGTCCGTGGCCAGGGCGGCCAGCGCCCTCTTGACCATCCGGTCCTCAAGGGAGTGGTAGGAGAGCACGGCGATGCGCCCGCCGAGCGCAAGGTGGGAGAGGGCCGCGGGCAGGGCGCGTTCGAGGAGGGACAGTTCGGCGTTGACCTCGATGCGCAGGCCCTGGAAAGTGCGTTTGGCGGGGTGTCCCCCCGTACGGCGGGTGGCGGCGGGGATGGCCGCGCGGACCAGCTCGGCCAGGTCGCGGGTGGAGGTGATGGGACCCTGTGCGCGACGGCGCTCGATCGCGCGGGCGATGCGTGTGGCGAAGCGCTCCTCGCCGTAGGTGCGCAGGACACGGGCGAGCTCGGCCGGCGGGTAGGTGTTGACCACCTCCGACGCGGTGAGGTCCTGGGTGCGGTCCATCCGCATGTCCAGGGGGGCGTCGTGGGCGTAGGCGAAGCCGCGTTCGGTCTCGTCGAGCTGGGGCGAGGACACCCCGAGGTCGAGGAGGACGGCGTCGGCCTCGCCCGCTCCGGCCTCGTCCAGGGCGCGCGGGAGGTCGGAGTAGACCGCGTGGACGAAGTGGGTGCGATCGGCGTAGGGCGCCAGCCGGCGGGCGCTGCGCTCCAGGGCGGTGGGGTCGCGGTCCACACCGACCAGGCGTGCGCCGGGGCAGGCCCGGAGCAGGGCCTCGGAGTGGCCGCCCAGGCCCAGGGTTCCGTCGACGAGCAGGGCACCGGGGGTGTCGAGCGCGGGGGCGAGCAACTCCACGATCCGGTCGAGCATGACGGGCACGTGCAGGGGGTCTGGTGCCCCTGGGTGCTCCGGTCGTCGGGTCTCCCCCACGCTGTACCGCTCCTCCACGCTGTCGCCCTCTCCCCCGGGATCCGCCGCGGCGCGCGGGTGCGCTTCTCCGCGGGTTCCGCGCGGCCCGGCCGGGAACCGGCCGGGCCTTCGGAACACAGGCGCCATTGTCCACCTTCCGGTGGACCCACGTGCGCGGCCTGGCACCGGGGAAGTCGCGCCAGCCCGCTCGCGCCGTGCCCGAAGGTCCCGGACGGACACCGGCCTGCAAAGGGTGTGATGGTCGTGCCGCTCGCTCCGGCGCGGGTGGCGCCGGCCTCACAGCACCCCGGGCAGCACCTCCTCCGAGAGTCGCGCGAAGGCCTGCTCCTGCTCCGCCTCGTACTCGGCCCAGGCCTGTGCGGCCCAGATCTCCAGCCGCGTGTTGGCGCCGACGACGACGCACTCGTGCTGAAGCCCCGCGTACTCGCGCAGCTTCTGCGGGATGGTGACCCTGCCCTGTTTGTCACAGGACTCGTCCGAGGCGCTGGCGAACAGCACCCTGCCGTAGTCGCGAACCGCCTTGGCGGTGACCGGAGCCGAACTCAGCGCCTCGGTGACGCGCCGGAACTCCTCCATCGGAAAGACGTAGAGGCAGTGCTCCTGGCCTTTCGTGATCACCAGTCCCCCCGACAGTTCGTCGCGGTACTTCGCGGGGAGGAACAGCCGTCCCTTCTGGTCGAGGCGTGGCGTGTGAGTGCCGAGAAACACCGCGCCACCTCCTCGCCCTCGCTGTGGGGCGTTCACCCCCTCCACGATGCCCCACTCTACTCCACCCTCCCCCACCGTCAACAGCTCCGAACCGTGTCCGCACCGGCTTCGATCAGCGAAGACACAGGTCATCCGAGTGGCTTCGGGTGGGGCGCCGGGGTCCCGCCTCCTTGTGGCACCCGCGCCCACGCAAGTCCGCCGGACCGAAAACCGTTCGGGCGGTGCCGGACGCCCCGGGGTTCGGCGCCGCACACCTGGGGGAACGCGGTTCCGGACACCGGGGGCGCCTCAGGGACACCTGTGACATGAGTGGTCCGGTAAGCCCATCCGACCACGTACGACGCCATCCGGCCCGTACCGGTAGTGAACGAGGGCCGATTCCGACACTTCGGTTTGCAATCGCTCGGAATGGCTCTAGCCTCGGACCGACACCGAAACACGGAGCTCAGGGAAGCGGGAGGGTCTCGTGTCACTCGGCACACAGCACGGCGGCCAGGGGGGCGTCCACACGGATGTCGGCGCGGTCGTCGCCGCCGCCGACCGCATCCGCCACGCCATCGGAACCGTCATCGAGGGCAAACCGGAGCTCCTGCGCATCGCGCTGACGGTGCTCCTGGCCGAGGGCCACCTGCTCATCGAGGACGTCCCCGGCGTCGGCAAGACCATGCTCGCCAAGGCGCTCGGCCAAGCGGTGGACTGCTCCGTGCAGCGGATCCAGTTCACCCCCGACCTGCTGCCCAGCGACATCACCGGCGTGAACGTCTACCACCAGGACCGAAACGCGTTCGAGTTCAGCCCGGGGCCGGTGTTCGCCAACATCGTGCTGGGTGATGAGATCAACCGCGCCTCCCCCAAGACCCAGGCCGCGCTCCTGGAGTGCATGGAGGAGCGCCAGGTCAGCGTCGACGGCCGCTCACGCACCCTGGAACGGCCCTTCATGGTGGTGGCCACCCAGAACCCGTCCGACATGGAGGGCACCTACGCCCTCCCCGAGGCGCAGCGGGACCGGTTCATGGCCCGCGTGTCGGTCGGCTACCCCGCGCCCCAGGCCGAACTGGACATGATCGACTCCCACAGCGCCCGCTCGCCCCTGGCGGACCTGGCACCCGTCTCCACCTCGTCCCAGATCCGCCACCTGGCCGAACAGGTGGGCGCGATCCACGTCGCGCCGGGCATGCGCCGCTACGTCGTCGACCTGGTCAACTCCACGAGGACCAGCCCCGACCTGCACCTGGGCGCCTCCCCCCGGGCGACCCTGCACCTGGTGCGCGCCGCCCGCGCCTACGCCGCCCTGGACGGTCGGCACTACATCGTTCCCGACGACGTCCAGGCACTGGCGGTCCCCGTGCTCGCCCACCGGCTCATCCTGGCCCCCGAGGCGCGCATGGAACGCATGAGCGCCGAGCAGGTGGTCGCCAAACTGGTCTCCCGCCTCCCCGTCCCCGGACCGCAGTGACACCGGCGACACCCGACGGCCGGACGCACCGCACCCTCACCGTCCGCGGCTGGACGATGCTCCTCCTGGGCGTCGTCTCCCTGGTGGCGGGGGTGCTCATCGGGCAGCGCGAGATCGTGGGCCTGGGGGCCCTGCTGACGGCCGTGCCGCTGGCCGCGGCGGCCACGGTGGCCGGCACCGCCGCACGGATCACCCAAAGCCGGGCAATACGCCCCCCGAGGGTGCCCGCCGGACACAACGCACGCGTCCTGCTCCGTCTGGGCAACATCTCCCCGATGTGGGCGGTGGCCTCCGTGTTCCTGGAGGACGCCCTCCCCGTCCCGCTGGGCGGGGCGCCCCGGTTCACCCTCGGCCGCCTGGCCAGGGGCGCGGTACGCGACGTGACCTACTTGGTGCGCCCCACCGTACGCGGCGGCTACCCGCTGGGGCCCCTGCGCGTGGAGGTGGTCGACCCCCTGGGGTGCGTACGCGTCACCCGCTACGTGGGGGCGCCCTCCCTCCTGCTCGTCACCCCTGTGACGGTGCCCCTGGCCCCGGTCGGGGCCGCCGACGGCTCCCAGAGCGGGGACGCCCCGCGCAGCGCGGTATCCAGCGCGGGAGAGCAGGACCCCGTTCCGCGCGAGTACCAGCACGGCGACGACCTGCGTCGCGTGCACTGGCGTTCGACCGCCAAACACGGAAGGCTCATGGTCCGCCGCGACGAACAGCACCGGCGCGAGAGCAGCGTGGTGCTCCTGGACACCCGGGCCCCGGCCCACCTCGGGGCCGGGCCGCACGGCTCCCTGGAGACCGCGGTGGGCGTCGCGGCCTCGGTCTCCGCGCACCTGACCGGCCTGGGCCACGACCTGCGCCTGCACACCGAACTGGGGCGTGTGCACACCCCCTCCTCCGGCAGCATGCTGGACGCGCTGGCCGTGGCCGAGCCCTCCGACATGACCGGCCTGCTGGGCTCGATCGACGCGCTCGGCTCCCACCACGGCGAACCGCCCGACATGGTCGTGGCCGTGCTCGGGGCCATGACCGCCGAAGAGGCCGCGGCCCTGGCCGACCTCTCCCGCGGAACACGCGTGGCGGTGCTGTGCACCCGCGCCGCCTGGCCCTCCGCCGACGCCCCGCACGGCACCGCGCGGGTCCTGGAGTCCGGCGGCTGGCACGTCCTGCTCGTCGGCGACCTGAGCGAACTGCCCGACCTGTGGCGGGGGGTCGCCTCGACCGCGAACACACCCACCGCCCTCGGGAAGGGACCGCGTTGAGAGCCCTCATGCCCCTGGCCGTCCTGGTCGCCCTGCTCATGTCCCTGCCCCTGCTGGGCACGGTCGTGACGGGCTCCGGCTGGTGGGCGGCGGCCGCGGCCATGATGACCGCCGCGGCCGCCGCCTCCGCCCTGTACCGGCTGAGCGGCCGGAGTTCCCTCGCCGTGCCGTTCCTCCAACTGCTCGCGGCGGGCGCGGTCGCCACCCCGCTGTTCGCGGCCCACACCGGCTGGCTGGGCCTGGTCCCCACCGGCGAGACCGTTTCGGCCCTGTACCTGCTCCTGGACCAGGGGATCGACGACATCGACTTCAGCCCCCCGCCGGTCACCGCCTCCACCGGGGTCATGTTCATCACGGCCCTGGCCTTCACCGCGCTCACGGTGGCGGCCGACTTCCTCGCGGTGACCGCGCGCTGCCCGGGACTGGTCGGGGGGCCCGTCCTCGCGATCCTGGCGATCCCCCTGACCGTGGACGACACCGGGGTGGGCGCCGGAGCGGCGGTGAGCGCGGCCACCGGCTTCCTGCTCCTGCTCGCCGCGGACATGTGGCTGCGGGGCCGCCAGTGGGGCACGCGCGTCCCGGACGGCTCCGGCCCCTCCGTACGGCTCCTCAACGCGCTGCGACGCGCCGCGGTCGTCACCGTGTCCATCGCGGTGGCCGCGGCGGCATCACTGGTGGTACCGCTGTCGATCCCGTTCCTGGGCAGCGGCTTCCTCTACCTCATGGCAGAGGGGGTCAGCCAGGGACCGAGGGGACCGGAGGTCATCACCACGACCAACCCGATGTCCTCCCTCGAACGCAACGTGCTCTCGCTCTCCGACGATCCGGTGCTGACCTACAGCACTGACGCCGAGAAGCCGGAGTACCTGCGCACCCACGTCCTGGACGAGTTCGACGGCGTGAACTGGACGATGTCACCGGTCGACGCCGAGGAGGAGCGCCGGGTGCGCGGCGCCCTGCCGCTGCCGACGGACTGGCGGTCCGGCACCGGAGGGGACACGGTCTCCACCCGGATCTCCCTGGACCCCGACACCCCGCCGATGGACTTCCTTCCGGTGCCCTACTGGCCGCGCGCCCTGGAAGCGCCCGGAGAGTGGTACACCGCCCCGGAGACCCTCGCGGTGTTCACCACCGAGAGCGGGAGCACCGGCCTCAACTACACGGTGGTGTCGGCGACGGACGAGCCCTCGGCCGCGGAACTGGCCGCCACGGGTCCGGCCCGTTCGGCGCCGCAGCACTATCTCTCGCTGCCCGAGGCCCTGGACCCGCGCGTCGCGGACCTGGCCGAGGACGTGACCGAGGGTGCGGACTCGCCCCACGCTCAGGCCATCGCCCTCCAGGAGTTCTTCACGGGTGATTCCTTCACCTACACGCTGGAGCCCTCCCCGGTGCCCGGAGGCCGGGACCTGCTCACCCACTTCCTCCTGGAGGACCGCACGGGCTACTGCCAGCACTTCGCCGGTGCCATGGCGGCGCTGGCCCGTCACCTGGGCATCCCCGCCCGGCTGGCCACGGGCTTCACCCCGGGCGAGCGCTCCGAGGAGGGTCACTGGACGGTGACCCGGGCCGACGCGCACGCCTGGCCGGAACTGTACTTCGAGGGCATGGGCTGGATCCGGTTCGAGCCGACCCCGAGCAGCCCCGACGCGCAGGGAACGGCCACCGTGCCCGACTACACCTCCGACGATCCGCCGGAACGGGACCCGGCGGAGGAGACCGAGCGCCCCGAGGCCTCGGAGACCGGCACCGACCGGGAGAGCGCCCCCTCAGCCGACGAGAGCGGCGGGGCGGCCGGGGACGGGGCGACCGCCTCCCCCTCGGCCGCCTTCGGGCAGGACACCGACCGGGGCGTCCCCTCCTGGCTGCCCGCGGTGGGAGCGGCCCTGGCCGCCGTACTGCTGCTGTCGTGCCTTCCCGCGCTGGTCCGCGCCCTGCTGCGCGGATCACGCGCGGCCGCCCTGTCCTCGGGCCCGCCGACGGCGGCCACGCACGCCGCCTGGCGGGAACTCTGCGCCACCTCCACAGACCTGGGGATCCCCTGGGACCCTGCGGAGAGCCCCCGTGCCACGGCCGCGCGCCTGACGGCGACCACCGATCCGCCCGCTCCGGCCCGCGACGCGCTGCTGCGCCTGGCGCTGGCGGAGGAAGCGGCCCGCTACGCCCCCGCCCCCGCCCCCGTCCACGGCGTCGGCGCGGACCTGCGCACGGCCTGTGCGGCGCTGGCGGCGGTCTCCTCCCGGTGGGACCGGGCGAGGGCCCTGCTGCTCCCTCGCTCACTGGCCCCCTGGCGGCGGGGGACGCCGCGTCCCGCCCCCTCCCCCGCCTGAGCCGGCCCGCCGGGCACCGTGCCCTAGCGCAAGGGCGGCCGAAGGCCTCCTAGAGAGACGGACCACGACAGCGGCGGGGTCCACACCAAGGGTGTGGACCCCGCCGTCGAGGTCGTACGCGAACCCGGCTCGGAGGCTACTCCTCGCCCTCCTGGCGACGACGCCAGCGCTCCTCGAAACGGTTCATCATGCCCGGACGGCCCTCACCCTTGCGCTTGCGCTTGCCCTCGGCCGCGGGCGCGGCGGCCTCGGCACCGCCCGCGGGGGACTTGCGCCAGGCGTTGGCGCCCCACAGGACGCAGGCCAGCATGGTGAGGAAGCCGGTGACGCTGATGATGACCTGCATGACCGGGTTACCGATCAGAAGGCCCGCCAGCAACAGGACGACACCGATGAAGAACCCGAGTACGGCTTTGATGATCCAGCGCTTGTAATGGACCGCGGGGTTCGTGTGCCGAACGGTGTTCGCGAACTTCGGGTCCTCGGCATACAGCGCCTGCTCGATCTGGTCGAGCATGCGCTGCTCGTGTTCAGAGAGCGGCACGGCGCCTCCCTACGACAGTCCCCGGTTGGGGTGACGGGTACTGATCAACAGTCTCTCGGTCAGTGATATGCCCAGAATACGGTGCGCTAGCGCCCACTGGAAAGAAAAGCTGTGTGCTCACCTGGCCCACATGGGGCACGGTACCCACACCCTGTATCGGAAACACCGGCTTACATGCCTCTCTCGCCCCGCCCGACTCCGGTCCTCTTCCTGAGAACGCTCAGGACCACCAGGAAGTTGCCGCATCATACGTCGTTTTCGTCACGCTTGGCCAATGCCGCCGACTGTACCGCCCCCGGCCCGAAACGCGCCGCCACACGATCCACCGCACGCTCCACCTCACGCCACCCCGTGCCCTCTTCTCCCAACACCAACTGGCGGGGCGCCCGTTCCTCGGAGACGACCCCCTCGACCCGCACGCCGACCAGCCGCAGGCGGTCCCGCCCGAGCCCGGCAGACTCGTAGAGCTCACGCGCCACGGCGCTGATCTCCCGACCCACGTCGGTGTGCTCGGGGAGCGTGCGCGACCGCGTGATGGTGGAGAAGTCGGCCCTGCGCAGTTTCACGCTAACCGTGCGCCCCACCTGCCCCGAGGACCTCAGGCGCCTGCCGACCCTCTCCGACAGCCGCAGCAGCTCGCGGTGGATCACCTCCGGGTCGCCCACGTCCGTGTCAAAGGTCTCCTCCGCCCCGACGCTCTTGTCCGGTGCCCCCGGTACCACGGGGGTCCGGTCCACCCCCCGTGCCAGCTCCGACAGCCTGGTGCCGGCCCTGTCCCCCAGCTCCCCCCGCAGCAGTTCGGGATCGGCGCGGGCCAGCACGCCGACCGTGCGCAGCCCCAGCCGCGCGAGCGTGCGCTCGGTCTTGTCGCCCACGCCCGGCAGGGCACCCACGGGAAGGGGGGCCAGGAACGAGGGGACGTGCTCGGTGGGCACCAGCAGGAGGCCGTCCGGTTTGCAGTGTGTGGAGCCGAGCTTGGCGACGAACCTGGTCGCGGCCACCCCCACCGAGCAGGTGAGCCGCTGTTCGTCGCGCACCCTGCGCCGGATCATCGCCGCGATGCGCACCGGGCCTCCCAGCCTCCTGCGGGCCCCGGACACGTCCAGGAAGGCCTCGTCGAGGGAGAGTTGCTGCACCAGCGGCGTCACGGACCGCAGGAGTTCCATGACGGACTCGGAGACCTCCCGGTAGGCGGCGCCGTCGGGTGGGCGGACCACCGCTTCCGGGCACAGGCGCAGCGCCCGCGCCATGGGCATCGCCGAGTGGACGCCGCGTGCACGGGCGAGGTAGTCAGCCGAGGAGACCACACCGCGCGGACCGGTCCCGCCGACGATGAGGGGACGCCCCCGCGTGCCCGGGTCGCGCAGCCTCTCGACACTGGCGAAGAAGGCGTCCATGTCCAGGTGCAGGATGTCGCATCCGGCGTCCGGGCCGCTCCCGTCCCCGGGGAACTCCTCCCCCAGCGCGGCGATGCCGCCGGAGGAGACCATGCCGCGCAGCGCGGCACCGCGTTCGAGCTGGCGTCGGCTCATGGCCCCGGACCCCCTGTTCGGCCCGGCTCGACCGGTGCGGAGGCGGGGCTCACGGCCGCTGGGCGACCACGTGGAGCTGTGTGGCGATCCCGACCAGCTCCGGGTGCTCGGCGGCGGCCTTCTCCAGCTCCACCAGGTGCTGTCCGGCGTGCGCGTCGCCCTCCCAGGCGTGCCCGGGCAGGAGGTCGGCGAACACCCGGACCCCGCGCACGCTCTCCGCCGTTAGTCCGGCCTCGGCGACCACCTCCAGGAGCTGGTGGCGGGTGAAGCGGCGCGGCATCGGGTCCTTGTCGCCCCAGCGCCCCTCGGGGTCGGAGAGCAGGCGCGCAGCCTCGGGAATGTGCCCGGACAGCGCCCGGTGCAGCGCTCCGGCCACCGTGTTGGCGGCCAGCACGCTGACCGCGCCGCCGGGGCGGATGAGGCCGGCCACGTCGCGCAGCGCCGAGGTCGGAACGTCCACGTACTCCAGCACATTGTGCAGCAGAACCAGGTCGGCGCTGCCTGCGGGGAAGAGCGAGGCCAGGTCCCCCGTCTCGCCCTGGACACCGCGCACCGTGACGCCCTGTTCGGCCGCCCGGCGCTCCATGGCCGCCAGGGAGTCGGGGCTGGGCTCGACCACGGTCACCCGGTGGCCGAGTTCGGCCAGCGGTACGGCCGCACCGCCGGTCCCGCCCCCCACGTCGACGATGTGGAGCGGATCGGCCCCCGCACCGAGGCGGGTCAGCAAGCCCTCTAGCGCGTCCCACACGACCGCCGTCCGTGCGGCGTTGGCCGCCCGCCCCGGGCCGGTCGCACCGCCCGCCGAGCCGCCGGTCGTGCTCGCGCTGGTCGCGTCAGTCACCTGTGTCCCCTCGTGGTCGCCGTCGCCGACGCGCCCCGGGTCAGAGGGCGAGCGTCGCCTTGTTCTCCATCAAGCGTGACAGAAGTCCGCTGACGAAATTGGGTGACTCGTCGGTGGACAGCTCCTTGGCCACACCGACCGCCTCGGCGATCGCCACACCGTCGGGGATGTCGCTCGCCCACAGCAGCTCGTAGGCGCCCATCCGCAGGATGTTGCGGTCGACGACGGGCATGCGCTCCAGGGTCCAGCCGATGGCGTAGTCGTCGAGGAGTTCGTCGATCCGCGCGCGCCGATCATCGATCGACCGTGCCAAGTGCTCGGTGAACTCGTTGATCGGCGGCTCGGGCTGGGCGAGGCGGCGCTCGATGACCTCGTCCACCGGGATGCCGCGCACCTCGGCCTCGTAGAGGACCTCGACCGCGCGCCGCCGTGCCTTGCGCCGTGCCCCGCTCATCAGTTCGCTCGGCCCAGGTAGTCGCCCGAGCGGGTGTCGACCTTGACGCGCTCGCCGGTGGTGATGAACAGGGGCACCTGGATGGTGGCACCGGTCTGGACCTCGGCGGGCTTGGTGCCGCCGGTGGAGCGGTCGCCCTGGACGCCCGGGTCGGTGTGGGTGATCTCCAGCTCGACGGCGGCGGGCAGCTCGATGTAGAGCGGGTTGCCCTCGTGGGTGGCCACCGTCACCTTGGTGTTCTCCAGCAGGAAGTTGGCGTTGTCGCCGACGACGGCCGCCTCGACCGGGATCTGGTCGAAGGTGTCGCCGTCCATGAAGATGAAGGACTCACCGTCGTTGTACAGGTACTCCATGTCCCGGCGGTCGACATCGGCGAACTCGATCTTGGCACCGGCGTTGAACGTCCTGTCGACGATCTTGCCCGTGAGGACGTTCTTCAGCTTGGTGCGGACGAACGCGCCGCCCTTGCCCGGCTTGACGTGCTGGAACTCCAGGACGTTCCACAGAACGCCGTCGATTCGCAGGGTCTTGCCGTTCTTGATGTCGTTCGTCGTGGCCACGTCGGTCGTCTCTCCAAGGGGTATGCACGTCGGGGACCGGAGCGCGCGGGCGCCCCGATCGCTCGTCGGGATGCGGGGTGCGTGCTCTGGCGGGTACCGATCGCGCCGTCGTCCGGAGCCGCCCCCTACGTGGCAGTCTAGTGGCTCTGCGGGGCCGGGGCGTCGCCCGTGACCGCACGGTAGGCAGCCTCCAGCAGTTCGGGCGCCGGACCGCTGAGGATGGCGGGTGCGGCCGGGCCGTCCAGGACCACGAAGCGCAGGGTGGCGCCGCGGGCCTTCTTGTCGACGCTCATCGCCGCGCGCAGCTCGGGCCAGGACTCGGGTGCGTAGGAGACGGGCAGGCCCACCGAGGACAGCAGCCGCCGGTGGCGTTCGACCAGGTCGGCATCGATCCGGCCGTCGAGGCGAGCGAGTTCCGCGGCGAAGACCATGCCGATGGAGACCGCGTAGCCGTGCCGGAAGGTGTAGTTCTCGGCGCGCTCGATCGCGTGTCCGAGGGTGTGGCCGTAGTTGAGGATCTCGCGGCGACCGCTCTCGCGCAGGTCGCCGGAGACGACATCGGCCTTGACCCGGATGGCGCGCTCGATGAGCTCACGGGTGTGCTTTCCCTCGGGGCGGGCCGCGCCCTCGGGGTCGTCCTCGACCAGGTCGCAGATCACCGGGTCGGCGATGAAGCCGGCCTTGACCACCTCGGCGAGGCCGCCGATGTAGTCGGCCCCGGGCAGGCTCGGCAGGGTGGCGAGGTCGCAGAGCACCCCGGCCGGGGGGTGGAAGGCACCCACGAGGTTCTTGCCCTCGGGGGTGTTGATGCCGGTCTTGCCGCCCACGGCGGCGTCGACCATGCCCAGAAGCGTGGTGGGCACCAGGACCGAGCGCACACCGCGCAGCCAACTGGCCGCGACGAACCCGGACAGGTCGGTCGCGGCACCGCCGCCCACGCCGACGATCGCGTCGCTTCGGGTGAAGCCGTGCCCGCCCAGGCGGGACCACAGGTCGGCGGCCACCGCCGAGGTCTTGGCGGCCTCGCCGTCGGGCACGGGCATGGGGCGGACCGTGTACCCGGCCCGCTCCAGCGCCCCCGTGACCGGCCGGGCGATCTCGCCGAGGCCCTCGGGGTGGACGACGGCGACCTGGCGGGCCGCCGGTCCGACCAGTGCGGGCAGTTCGGCGAGGACCCCGCTGCCCACGACCACCTCGTAGCGGCCGCTGGAATCCCCCACGCCGATGCGGGTCGCGCTCACTCTCACTCCTTGATCAGTACCGGTCTGTGTCGGGTCCGCGCGCGGCGCCCAACCCCTCCACGATCGTGTCGACGATCTCCTCCGGGTGCAGGCCGGTGGTGGGCACGGTGACCGTGGCCAGGCCCTCGTAGACGGGAAGGCGCTCGTTGAGGAGCTTCCTGAGCCTGGTGCGGGGGTTGCCCGCCAGCAGGGGGCGGGCGACGTCCATGCCGACGCGCTTGGCGGCCTCACCGAACTCCACCTGGAGGTAGACCACGTGGTGGTCGGCAAGGTCGGCCCGGGTGGCCTCGTTCAGCACGGCGCCGCCGCCGACGGCGATCACGCCCTCCCACGCGCGCAGCCCCTCGGCGACGACCCTGCGTTCCAGGGCGCGGAAGTGCTCCTCCCCGTCCTGGACGAAGATGTCGCCGATGGGCTTGCCCGCGAGTTCCTCGACCTCGGTGTCGGTGCACAGCAGCTCGACACCCAGGCGCTCCGCGAGCGCCCGGCCCACGGTGGACTTGCCCGATCCGGGTGATCCGATGAGCACCGCGATCGCTTTGGCCACGCTTTCCTACCCAGCCTCGCCGCGGCCCCGCCACAGCGGGGCCGCCGTCGTTCGTTCGTGCCTGCTCGTCCTGTGCCCGCCCCACCGCGGGCCGGGCTCACCTGACGGTGAGCGAGTCCATGTAGCCCTTGAGGTTGCGCGCCGTCTCGGCCACCGAGTCGCCGCCGAACTTCTCCACCGCGGCCTCGGCCAGGACCAGGGCGACCATGGCCTCGGCGACCACCCCGGCCGCCGGGACCGCCGTGACGTCGCTGCGCTGGTGGTCGGCCCGGGTGGGCTCGCCGGTCCCGATGTCGATGGTGTCGAGCGCGTTGGGGACGGTGGCGATGGGCTTCATCGCCGCGCGCACCCGCAGCGGACCGCCGGTGCTCATCCCGCCCTCGACGCCGCCGGCGCGGTTGGTGCGGCGCCGCACGCCGTCGGGGCCGGGCTCGATCTCGTCGTGTGCGGCCGATCCGCGGCGCGCGGCCGTGCGGAAGCCGTCCCCGACCTCCACGCCCTTGATGGCCTGGATGCCCATGAGGGCGCCGGCCAGGCGGGCGTCGAGGCGGCGGTCCCAGTGCACGTGGCTGCCCAGGCCGGGGGGCAGGCCGTAGGCCAGGACCTCCACCACCCCACCGAGGGTGTCGCCGGACTTCTTGGTGTCGTCGACCTCCTCGACCATGCGGGCGCTGGTCTGGGGGTCGAAGCAGCGCACCGGGTCGGCGTCCACGGCTGCCAGGTTCTCGGGGCGGGGCTCGGCGGCGTCCTCGGGCACCGAGACCGTCCCCATGGACACCACGTGGCTGAGGATCTCCACGTCCAGCGCCTGGCGGCAGAACCGCCGGGCGACCTCGCCGATCGCGACGCGGGCGGCCGTCTCCCGGGCGCTGGCGCGCTCCAGGATGGGCCGGGACTCCTCGTGGCCGTACTTCTGCATGCCGACGAGGTCGGCGTGCCCGGGCCGGGGCCGGGTGAGCGGTGCGTTGCGCGCCATGCCCTCCAGTTCCTCGGCGGGGACGGGGTCGGGCGACATCACCTTCTCCCACTTGGGCCACTCGGTGTTGCCCACCTCGATCGCGACCGGCCCGCCCTGGGTCAAGCCGTGTCTGAGGCCTCCGATGACGGAGACCTGGTCCTGTTCGAACTTCATCCGGGCACCACGTCCGTACCCGGCGCGGCGGCGGAGCAGTGCGGCGGCGATGTCGTCAGAGGTGACGGACACACCGGCCGGAAGGCCCTCCAGAATCGCGACGAGTGCCGGTCCGTGGGACTCCCCAGCGGTCAGCCAGCGCAACATGTCCTCGATCCTTTCACGGATCCGGGCGGGATGCGGCACCCGGGTTCACGGTTGCGGGAGGAGGGGTCCGCCGACGAGAACGGTGGCCAGGGCGGCTGCCAGCAGGAACGGCCCCAGGGGGAAGGGGTCGCTCCGGCTCCGGCGGCGCAGCGCGACAAAGGCCACAGCGACGAGGCAGAAGGCGGTGAAGGCCCAGAAGACGGAGGCAAGGGCGCCGAGCGGCCCGGCGGCCCAGCCCGCGTACAGGCCGGTGAGACCGGACAGTTTGACGTCGCCGAACCCCATGCCCCTGGGGTGGATCCACCACATCAGCCACAGCAGGACGGCGATGAGGACCATGCTCACCAGCGCGTCCCCGGCCGCGGCGAGGTCGGGGCCGCCGGGGGCGGTGAGGACGGACCCGCCGATGAGCAGGGCCGCCACCGGGTAGGCGGGGGCGACGATGGCGTCGGGCAGGCGCATGACCCGCAGGTCGACGGCGGAGAGCGGGACACCGACCGCCACCAGCCAGAGCACGGCCGGGGCGGACAGCGGCGAGGCGTCGTCGTGCAGGAGGGCCAGGGCGCCGGTGAGGGCGAAGAGCACCGCGGTGGCCGCGACGACCCCGGCGTGGGGGCGGACGGTCACCGCGCAGTGGGGGCACACTCCCCGCCGCCGGAAGGCGGGCGCGGCGACGGCGGGCAGGCCCCGGACGAAGGGCAGTTCCGTCCGGCAGTGCGGGCAGCGCGGGGGCGGCGGCCCTCCGCTGTCCCCGCTGTCCTCCTCGGGGCCGGGCGGGGCTTCCCGGGTCCCGGTGGCGGGGACGGGGGCGGGGTCCACCGCCACGAAGAGCGGCACGAGGCGTCCCGTGGCCACGCCGACGGCCGCCCCGCACGCTCCGAGGAGCAGGACGAGGGCGCCCGCCCAGACCTGGGGCGGGACTGCGGAGAGGCTGGGGGTCGGCATACCTGGAAAGCTACCTTCGGAGGTGCTCCGGCGACAGGGGCGGCGACGGCCTGTGGACGGGCCGCCCCGCCGGCTCAGTCCCCGTCGGGGCGGGCCCGCACCACCGCGCTGAGTTCGATGTCTCCGGGCAGGACGTGGCCGAGTTCGGCCCTCAACCGCTCGGCGACCCGCTTCAGCACGGCGTCGTCGCGCTCGTCGAGTTCGAGGCGGATCCCGAGGTCGGCCCGCTCGGAGTCGTGGACGCGCACGCGCCCGATCCCGGGCTCGGCGTGGGTTACGCGGTAGATCAGGGCCAGGACCTGGGGGTCGTCCTTGGGTTCGGGGACGTGGCCGTGTTCGGCGAGCACTCCGAGGAAGGACCCCTGAACGGTGTAGGGGGTGGGGCCGGAGACGTCGAGGACGAGGGCGTCGGCGCCCTCGTCGACGGCGGCGCGGCAGGCCTCCTGGGTGGTGAACGGTACCGGTCGGGCGTCCGGTCGCCAGCGGCGGAGCGCGTCGACGCAGGTGAAGGCGAGCACGCCGCGGCGGCCGTCCCTGCCGGTCATGACGGGGACGGCGACCTCGCTGGACTTGTCCTTGGTGAGGCCGTCGGCGCCCTCCCCGGTCTCGGTGGCCACGGCCACGACGGGGACCAGGACCCGGGAGCGGGCGAGCGCGGAGAGCACCTGGCGGTCGCCGGTCTCACCGGCCGCGTGCTCGCGCAGGCGCGCCTGGACCTCGGGGTCGGCGCCGCCGTCGTCGTCGCGGAACCTCTGGGCTCCGATGATGGATGGTCTGCTCACGTCCCCGACCCTACCGGCGGTCAGGACGCGGTGGCCGGGGCTCAGCCGGTCCGCCTCTCCTCCAGCGCGGGGGCGCTCCGGCTGAGACGGTCGACGATCGCGCCGAGCTGGGAGGTCTGCTCCTCGCCCAGCGGGGCGAACAGCAGGCGGCGCACCAGGGCGGCGTGGCCGGGTGCGGCGCGCTCCAGCAGGTCCAGGCCCTCACCGGTGAGGACGGCCCACAGTCCCCGCCGGTCCTCGGAGCAGTGGATCCGGCGCACGTATCCGGCCGCCTCCAGGCGGGCAACCTGGTGGGACAGGCGGCTCTTGGAGACGATGACGCACCGGGCCAGGGTGTGCATGCGCAGGCGGCGCCCGTCGGCCTCGGAGAGGTGGACGAGGATGCCGTACTCGACGAGGGAGATCCCGCACCGGGAGCGCAGGTCCCGCTCCAGCGCGCCGTAGAGCGCCGCGTTGGCCCTGAGGAAGCCGCGCCAGACGCGCTGCTCGTCGGCGTCGAGCCACACCCCGCTGCCCATGGGCCCATTCTATCGCCGCCGCCCCGGAGTGTGACCGGAGCCACGACGCCAATTGCCTTCCTAGGAAGATATTTATTGGCTACCTTGTTCCTGAAAAGCAGAAGGGCCCGTGCCGGGCCCGCCCAACCGTGAGGAGACAGCCATGGCAGCCCAGGAGCTCAAGGCCGGGACCTGGAAGATCGACACCGCCCACTCGGTGGTCGGATTCTCCGTCCGCCACATGATGGTCAGCAAGGTGCGCGGACGCTTCGAGACCTTCGACGCCGCCCTGACCGTGCCCGAGGACCCCACCCGGGCCTCGGTCACCGCGACCGTCGACGCCGCCTCCCTCAACACCGACAACGCCGACCGCGACGCCCACGTCCGCTCCGCCGACTTCTTCGACACCGAGAAGCACCCCGAGTTCTCGTTCCGCTCCACCGGAGCCGAGGCCGCGGGCGAGGACTGGATCCTCAAGGGCGACCTGACGATCAAGGGCACCACCCGCCCCGTCGAACTCACCCTGGAGTTCAACGGGTCCACCATCGACCCCTACGGCCTGCTCCGCGCAGGCTTCACCGCCTCCGCCGCCATCAGCCGCAAGGAGTTCGGCGTCGACATCGAGATGCCGATGGACGGCGGCGGCGTGGTCGTCGGCGACAGGATCACCATCGACATCGACGCCGAGTTCACCCACCAGGGCTGAGCGTCGTCCGGGCCGCGGACGCCTGGGTATCGTCGGCGGGGGAGGGCACGCGCCCTCCCCCGCTCGCGTTCCCAGACCACGGGAGGTTCCGTGCCGTCCGATCCCTTCTCCCCGTCGGTCGTCGACGCCGTCACCGCGCACATGAACGGCGACCACCCCGAGGACACCCTCGTCATCTGCCGCGCGCTGGGCGACGTCCCCGAGGCCACCGCCGCCCGGATGACCGGCCTGGACGGCGAGGGCGGCGACTACGCCGCCACCGTCGACGGCACCGAACGGGCCGTGCGCATCCCCTGGTCGGCACCGCTCACCGAACGGGCCCAGATCCGCGCCGAGGTGGTGCGCATGTACGAGGAGGCCTGCGCGAGACTCGGCCTCACCCCACGGGGCCACTGACCGGCGAGACGGACCGACGCGCCCTCGGTGCCCCGACGGGAACTCCGACGGTCCGCACGGAGTCCAACACAGCGGGGAGGGCCGAGCTCCCGCCCCGGACCCACGTCTTTGACCACCTCTCGCGAAGGATGGCCCCGACCCCGATGGCCGCACCCCGACCCGGTGAAGACGACGCCGCCACCCGCAGGATCCCGCCCGCCGCGCCGACCAGGCGGCTCGGCCCCCGGGCGGGCGCCACGCGCTGGGTGACGCGCGTCCTGCGCCCCGGCTCCGCACGGGCCGAGGGTGCGGGGCCCACGCGCGTCGCCGAACCCGCGGCCGGACCGGCGCCGACCGCGCACCCCGGCCAGCCGGCCCGGGGGCCCGCCCCCCGGTGGCGGAGCCTGTTCGGCCCGATCCTGAGCTGGCTGAGCCACCTCGTCTCCCGCGTGGTGGTCGGCCCCGCCGACGACCTGGACTACGCGGTCCCGGCCGAACTGCGCCGCCGGTACCAGGTCCTCGGACACCTGGGGTCGGGCGGCGAGGCCGTCGTCTACCTCGCCGAGCCCTCCGACGAGCCCGGACGGCGACTGGCCCTGAAGGTGTACCGGCCCGGCCACGACATCAACCGCGAACTCCTGGACCGGCTGCGGGCACGCGGGACCGCCTCGCCCCACACACCCGCCATCCAGGGATACGGGACCGCCACCAGCTCCTGGGGCGAGGACCTGGCCTGGGAGGCACAGGAGTACTTCGCCCACGGGTCGCTGCGCGCGGTCATCGACCGGGCGCCGCTGGACGACGCCCACGCGAAGGCCGTCCTCTCCGCCGTCGCCGACTGCCTGCACCACTGGCAGCACGACCTCCAGCACAACCACACCGACGTCAAGCCCGAGAACCTGCTGGTACGCTCCCTCGACCCCCCGGTGGTCGCCCTCACCGACTTCGGCGGCGCCGTGCGCGCCACGATGAGCCGTGTCTACGGCGGCGTCGCGGTCACCGAGGACTACGCGGCGCCCGAGGTGATCGAGGGCCGCCGCGAGGCCCCCGCCGCCTGGTGGTCCCTCGGCGTGATGGCGCACGAGCTGGTGACCGGCCGCCGCCCCGAACGCGGCGGCAACTGGCTGACCGCCCGCAACACCGAGGTGGACGTCTCCGCCGTCGCCGACGAGCACTGGCGCCTGCTGGTGCGCGGTCTGCTCACCCCCGCGCCCGCCGCCCGCTGGGGCCACGCCGAGGTCGTCCAGTGGCTGTCGGGCGGGCGGCCGCGGATCCGCACCGTGAACCGCACCCGCCCGATCGTCTTCGCCGGGGTCGCCCACGAGGACCCGCCCAGTCTGGCCTTCGACCTGCTCGACCGCTCCGACACCGGGGCCATGTGGCTGTGCAGCCACTGGATGGAGCTGCGCAGTTGGCTGGACCGCGAGATCAACGACTACACCTTCGACCGCGCCCACCTCACCGGGATCGGCTCCGACCCGGACCGCGCCCACCTGGCGATCAGCGCGCTGGCCGCCCGCTACGTACCCGGTATGCCGCCCCGTTTCCGCGGGCACGAGATCAGCGCGGACGGGCTGGCCGCCCTGGCCGCGGGCGACGCGAGCCGCCACGGGGTGGTGCGCGAGGCCGTGGAGTCCGGCGCGGTGGGCCTGGCCGCCCAGCACTGGTGCCCGCACCCCTCCTGCCGGTCCGGAGGGTCGGGCCGCTGCGCCGTGCTGGAGCGGGTGCAGCACGAGGTCCCCCTCGTGATGCGCCGTGTGGCCGAAGGCGTCGACCGCGCGGTCGCGGCGGGCCCCGACGCACCGCGCCGCCCCGAACGCCACGAGGTGGACACCGCCTGGGCACGGGCCACCGCGCTGGTACTGGAGCCCGAGACCGCCTCGGAGCTGCGCGCGGCGCTGCGCCGACAGTCGTGGCACCCCACCCAGCGCAGCGCCGCCCCGCACGCCCCCTGGTGGGTGGAGCAGCGCCGCCAGGCCCTGCGCGAGGCCAGGGGCACCGATGCGGCGGCCGCCTCGGCCGCCCTGGTCACCGCAGTCCTGATGCTGCCCGAGGCGGTGCGGATCGGGGGGATCGTCTCCGACCGCGAGCGCGCCGACAGCCGCACCCGGCGCCAGGACCGGTGGGCGGCCCTGGCGGGCTCGGCCCGGGAGCGGTGGGACGGCGCCAGGGCGAGGATGGCGACGGCACAGCAGCGCCGCGCCCAGGCCGCGACCCCGCCCACGCAGCAGAACCCGCCCCCGTACCCGGGACCCCACGGAACCCCGTACCCGCCCTACGGAGGGCCCGCACAGCCCCAGGCCGACCCCGACAGGGCGCGCCGCCACCAGGAGCGGGCCAAGCGGCGGGTCGACCGGACCATGAACCAGATCCAGCGCGCCATGCGCGCGGGCCGGTGCCGCCGCTTCGCCTACCCCGCGGCCCTGCTCGGCCTGCTGGACGGGCTGGGGCGGGCGCTGCGGCCCGACGGGGGCTTCTACCCCGAGAGCGAGTTCGTGGTCTCGGCCTACACCGGACTGCTGGACGCCGCGAACGGCGCGGTGCTCGGCTGGCTGTCGGAAGCCAGCGGCGCTGTCACGGACCTGCTGCCCGCCGGAGCCGGCGACACCTGGTGGCTGCCGGTGGGGCTGGCCGCGGCGCTGCTGGCGCTGGGCCGGACCGCCGCGAGCAGGCGCGGCACCTCCAGGGCGCGCCGCCGCCTGGCCGCCTTCCGGCTGGCCGTGGCGGGGTCGCTGGCCATGGTCGTGGTGCTGCTGTCGACCGGCCTGCTGGCCCTGGGGTCGGGCGTGCTCATCCCGCTGGACGGCCTGCTCGGCTGACCGGTGTGCGCTATGATCGCCCGGTTCATCGGAGATCGGGACCAGACGCGGGAAGGCGGACGGGTGGGAGAGGCGTGGGAACTGCGCTCGGGGGAGTACCGGGCGCGGGTGGACCGGACCGGGGCGGGCTTGCAGGAACTCACCTGGCGGGGCCGGGACCTGGTGTGGCCCTACACCTCCGACACCGGGCCCGACTCCTTCCAGGGCCAGCTCCTGGCCCCCTGGCCCAACCGGACCGCCGCCGCCCGCTACACCTTCCAGGGCACCGAGTACCGCCTGGAGGCCGACGACCCGGCCACCGGCGCCGCCATCCACGGCCTGGTCCACGCGCTGGACTGGTCCGCCGAACAGGTCTCCGAAGAGGCCGCGGTCCTGCGGCTGGCCTTCGGCGGGACGGCCGGCTACCCCTTCCCCCTCGACCTGACCGCCGCCTACCGGCTGGGACCCGACGGGCTGGACGTCACCGTGGGCGTACGCAACACCGGTACGGGGGACGCCCCCTTCGGGCTGGGCTTCCACCCCTACCTCACCCTGGACCGCCCTCTGTGGGAGCTGTCCGAACGCGGGGAGCTCACCGTGTCGGCGGACGCGGGCACCCACCAGCCCACCGACGGCGGGATGATCCCCAAGGGCGCTCCGCTGCCGGTCGACGGCGGGGAACTCGACCTGCGCCCGCCCGGCCGCAGCCTGGGCTCCACGGTCCTGGACACCGCCTTCACCGCCCTGGACCGGGACGCGGAGGGCCGCTCCTGGGTGCGTGTGGGCGGCCCGGAGCACCGGGTGTGCCTGTGGTCGGGCCCCGGCCTGGACTGGCTCCAGCTCTACAGCGGCGACACCCTGGAGGGGCCGCGGCGGCGCGCCGCGCTGGCCGCCGAACCGATGACCTGCCCGCCCGACGCCCTCAACAGCGGCACCGGCCTGCTGGTGCTCGCCCCGGGCGCATCGGCGGAGTACCGCTTCGGCCTCCTCGCCGAACCCGTGTGATGCCACCGGTACGGGCCCAAAGGGCGAGAACGATGAGCACACACGGTGGAGACTGACGGCGGCGCGGACGACCCGCGCGGCCCGCTCGCGTTCGTGGACCACGTGGCCTGACTCCGAGCCGTCCTCCGGGACGGGATCGGAGCGGGTCAGGCACCCTTGAGCAGGCCGCTGACGCGCTCCAGGTCCTCGACGGTGTCGATGTCCTGCGGGCTGGCGATGTCGTCGCAGGCCACCGCGGTGACCAGGTGCGAGTAGGCGCGCAGGAACGGCCGCGCGCCCGTGTCGCGCACGGCCATGTTGTACACGGCCGACCAGTGCTCCCGGCCCAGCAGCACCGGGTTGCGCGGGTTGCCCCCGTAGGTGGCCACGGCCGCGCGCGCCCCCTGGGCGTGGGCGTCCAGCAGCCGCCGCACCGCCTCGGCGGTGACCAGCGGCTGGTCGGCCAGGGCGATCAGGACAGCGTCCACCGCGTCCGGCAGGGCGTCGATCCCCGCGCGCACGGACGAGCCCATACCCGTGGCCCAGTCCCCGTTGATCACCGTGTGGGCACCGCGCACCGGTGTGTCGGCGGCCCCCAGCACCACCATGACCGGATCGCAGCCGCCCCCGGACAGGGTGCTCACCCCCCGGTCGACCAGGCGTCGGCCGCCCACCTCGATGACGGCCTTGGGTCCCCCGATCCTGCTGCCGCCCCCCGCGGCCAGGAGCAGCCCCGCGACCGGGTCCTTCCACTGCCGCCCCGTGTTCCCCGTATCCCCATGAGCCATGCCAAGATGATGTCACGCCCGGGCCCGCGCCACAGGGCGCGTGGCGGATTTGGCCCGAACGTGTGTGCCGGAGCACCAGGGCGCACCGCTGCGAACAGCGGTTTCAGCGGTGGGCCGGTTCCGGTTCACCCGAGGGCGCGACCGAATCCGGCAGTGCGGCCCCGGGCCGCGCGTCAAGGTGGATCCGCCCGCTCGTCTCCCGCAGGGCGCGTCCGCTGCCGCCCCAGCGGCTCTGTACGAGTTCGGCGGCGATGGACACCGCGGTCTCCTCGGGGGTGCGCGCGCCCAGGTCGAGACCGATCGGCGAGTGCAGCCGCGCCAGGTCCCCCTCCGCGACCCCGGACTCGCGCAGCCGCGCCAACCGGTCCTCGTGGGTGCGCCGGGAACCCATCGCCCCGATGTAGCCCGCCCGGGTGGCGAGCGCGGCCCTGAGGACGGGCACGTCGAACTTGGGGTCGTGCGTGAGCACGCACACCGCCGTGCGCTCGTCGATGTCGTCGGCGATCTCGTCCAGGAACACGTGCGGCCACTTCACGACCACCTCGTCGGCGTCGGGGAACCGCTTGGGGGTGGCGAACACGGACCGGGCGTCGCAGACCGTCACCCGGTAGCCGAGGAAGGAGCCCAGGTCGGCGACGGCCGCGGCGAAGTCGATGGCACCGAAGACCAGCATGCGGGGCGCGGGGGCGAAGGACTGGACGAACACCTCCAGCGCGTCGCCGCGCCGCTGGCCGTCCACGCCGTAGCGGAGCAGCCCCGTGCTGCCCTGCGCGAGCATGCCGCGCACGTCGTCGTCGAGGGCATCGGTGAGGCGGTCCCCGGCCGTGCCCGCGTCACCGGTGGACCGGGCGGGCCACACCACGCGGCGGCGCCCCAGGCGGCCTGTGCCGGAGGGGTCGGAGACGACGGTGGCGAGGGCGACCGGCCGGTGCTCCTCGACGGCGCCGAGCACCTCGCCCAGCTCGGGGAAGCCCGCGCGGCTCACCGGTTCGACGAACACGTGCAGGGTGCCGCCGCAGGTGAGTCCGACGCTGAACGCCTCCTCGTCGCTGACGCCGTAGGTCCTGCGCACCGGTACCCCCGTACGGATGACCTCCAGCGCCTCCTCGTAGACGGCACCCTCCACACACCCGCCGGAGATGCTGCCGACGACCTCGCCGTCGGCGCCCACGGCCATGGCCGCCCCGGGCCCCCGGGGCGCGCTCTTGTCGGTGTCGATCACCGTGGCCAGGGCGAACGTGTCACCCGAGGCGTAGAGACCTGCCGCCGCCGCACGAATATCACGCACTCGTTTACCCCTTCCGCGTCCACCCCTAGAGTCCTCGCTTCCAACGTATGTGAGCGAGGTAACGGAAGAAGTCCTCCGTTTCGGGAGGGAACGGGGGCCGGGTCTCCGCGTGCGGGGCTACGCTCCGCCGGGTTCGGCGGCCTCACCCCGTTCGCGCAGCAGCCGCCGGAACTCCTCCAGGCCGCGGCGGGCCAGGTCGCCGTCGGTGCTCTGGATCCCCATCACCGCCAGGGTGGTGCCGTCGGACAAATCCACCGTGGGCCAGGGCTCTCCGACCGGCATGCGCACGTCGACGATCTCCTCCCACGCCAGCACGTGGGTGCGGATGCCGTTGACCACGGTCACGCCGCCCTCGTCGGCCACGAGCCGGGGGCGGCCGAGCAGGTGCAGCCCGGCCGCGATCGCCAGCCCCAGGGCGATGAGCAGGAACCTGTCGAAGGGCCGCCAGTCGGGCGGCAGGACTACCGCGAGCACCGCCATGGTCGCCACGACCAGCAGACCCATCCCGTAGGCGACCAGCCGTGCCGCCCGGGGCCGCCACGTCCTGGGCAGCATCGGCCTGTCCGCCGTCTCGTCCACGGGTCGTTCCTTCGTCCGCACCGAATCTCCAGAGTCCTCCCCCGCGCGGGGGATCACCGTTCCCAGGCTGTGTTTCCTTTGAACCTCCGCTGCGCTTCGGTTCGCCCGCCAGCCCGCCACCGCCCTCAAACGCCGCCTTCGGCGCAGCCCCTCCTCCGCTCGAACACCCGGAGGACGGGAACCTCCGCCAGCCCCGCGGGCACCCTCGCCCCCTGCAACGCGGCACTGCGTCCAAAAGAGCTTCTAGCGTCTCAGACCGCGCAGGACGACGGCCGCGTCCAGGGCGGCCCACGCCGCCTCGGCGCCCTTGTCCTCGACGCTGTCGGGCAGTCCGGCGCGGTCGAGCGCCTGTTCCAGGGTGTCACAGGTGAGTACACCGTTGCCCACGGGGGTGGACTGGCGCAGCGCCACCTCGGTCAGCCCGTGGGTCACCGACTGGCACACGTAGTCGAAGTGGGGGGTCCCGCCGCGGATCACCGCGCCCAGGGCGACGACCGCGTCGTGGCAGCGGGCGAGTTCCTGGACGACCACGGGGAGCTCCACCGCCCCGGCCACCCGGACCACGGCGTGCGCCGCGGCCCCCGAGGCGGACACCACGGCGGTGGCGCGTTCGAGCATCGGATCGACGATACGGGCGTTCCAACGGGTGGCGACGATGCCCACCGACATCCCCGAGGCGTCGAGGCCCTGGGCGTCGGGGCGACCTTCACCGCTCATGTGCGCTTCTCCTGATCGTGTTCGGTTGCGGGTGCCCGGTCTCCGGGCTACTCGGAGGCCACGGCCAGCTCGTGGCCCATCCGGTCGCGCTTGGTGCGCAGGTAGGCGATGTTGTCGTCGGTGACGAAGGAGGGCATCGCCACCCGCTCGGACACCCGCAGGCCGTGCTCGGCCAGCCCCTCGGCCTTGGCGGGGTTGTTGGACAGCAGCCGCACCGAGCCGACCCCCAGTTCGGCGAGGATACGCGCACCGGCCCCGAACTCGCGGGCGTCGGCGGGCAGGCCCAGCCGCAGGTTGGCGTCGACGGTGTCCACCCCCTGGTCCTGGAGGCTGTAGGCGCGCAGCTTGTGCAGCAGCCCGATGCCCCGGCCCTCGTGCCCGCCCAGGTAGACCACGACCCCGCGCCCCTCGTGTGCGATGGCGGCCATGGCGGCGTCGAGCTGGGCACCGCAGTCGCAGCGGTGGGAGCCGAAGGCATCGCCGGTGAGACACTCCGAGTGCAGGCGGACCAGGACGTCCTCGCCGTCGGTGAGGTCGCCGTGGACGAGGGCGACGTGCTCGGCGCCGTCGGCGGTGCCCTTGAAGCCGACCGCCCGCCACTCACCGTACTCGTTGGGCAGGCGGGTCTCCACCATGCGGGTGACCAGGGGCGGCACCTGCTGTTCCGGTGTGAGGGCCTCACCGCGGGCGAGGCGGTGGGCGGCCAACTGCTCGACCGACACCAGTTTCAGGCCGTGCTCGTCGGCGAACGCGCGCAGGCGCGGCAGGCGCGCCATGGTGCCGTCGTCGTTGACCACCTCGGCCAGGACCCCGGCGGGGCGCAGCCCGGCCAGGCGCGCGAGGTCCACGGAGGCCTCGGTGTGGCCGCGGCGGGCCAGGACACCGCCCGGTCGGGCGCGCAGCGGCAGGACGTGCCCGGGGCGGACGAAGTCGGCGGGACGGCTCTCGGCGGCAGCCAGCAGGCGGATGGTGCGGGCCCGGTCGGCGGCGGAGATGCCCGTGGTGACGCCCTCGCGCGCGTCGACGGTCACGGTGTAGGCGGTGCGCAGGCTCTCCTCGTTGCGCGCGGTCATCAGCGGCAGGTCGAGGCGGTCCAGGTCGGGGCCCTCCATCGGCACGCACACCACTCCGGAGGTGTAGCGGACCGTGAACGCCAGGAGCTGGGGGGTGGCGAGTTCGGCGGCGAAGATGATGTCGCCCTCGTTCTCGCGGTCCTCGTCGTCGACGACGACGACGGCACGGCCCGCGGCGAAGTCGGCGATCGCGTCGTCGATGGGGTCGAGGGCCACGGTCGACTCGCCCTCGGCCGTGTCCGCTGTGGTGTCGGTGAGTGTCATGACCGCTCCCTTGGATGGTGGGTGGTGGTGTGGCACCGGGGTCAGCCGCGTCCGGCGGCGGCGACGGCCGCGATACGCTCGACGTACTTGGCGATGACGTCGGCCTCGACGTTCACGGCGGCCCCGACGGCGAGGGCGCCCAGAGTGGTGGCGCGCAGGGTCTCGGGGATGAGGCTGACCTCGAAGTACTCCTCGGCGGCGCCGGGCGCGCTGACGGCGGACACGGTCAGGCTGGTGCCGTCCAGCGTCACCGAGCCCTTCTCCACCAGGTACGGGGAGAGCCGCGCGGGCAGGCCGAAGCGTAGAACGTCCCAGTTGTCACCGGGATTCCGGGAGATCAGGGGCGCCGTGCCGTCGACGTGGCCCTGGACGATGTGGCCGCCCAGGCGGCTGTCGGCGCGGGCGGCGCGTTCGAGGTTGACCGGCGACCCCGGAACGAGGTCGCCCAGACAGGAGCGGTCCAGGGACTCCTTCATGACGTCGGCGGTGAAGGTGCCCTCACCGCGGTCGACGACGGTCAGGCACACGCCGTTGACCGCGATGGAGTCGCCGTGGCCCGCGTCGGAGGACACGCGGGGTCCGCGCACGGTCAGTAGGAGGGACTCGCCTGTGCCTGTGGCGGGCCGGAGGGAGACGACCTCGCCCAGCTCTTCCACGATTCCGGTGAACACGCCCTGTGCATCCCTTCGCCTGGGGCTCCGGGGTGCGCTGGGGGCTGCGGACCGGTTGGTCCACGACGGGTACGGGTTCGGCCCCGGGCCGCCGGAGGGCGCACGGAAAGGGGCGGGACCCGTCCCAACGCGTGCCGCCTCCCATCCGGACTCTCACCGTCGGTACCGGAATTCCACCGGTTCAACCGGCCGATGGATTCGGCCGGGTCGCGGACTGTCACCGCCGGTTCGGACTTTCACCGACCCCGGAGCACACGTTCGACTGCTGTCTCGGTCAGGATCCTACCCGCTCACCGTCCGGAGCGAGCACCCGGGTGAGATCTATCACCGCATGCCAGAGGCTTGACCAGCGCTGGAACGCTGTGCGAGGCCGCTGCGCACGAACGTCTCGGGTGCGCCGAAGGACGCCCAGAGGGCGACGAGCGCGTAGAGGGCGAACTCCGCCACCGCCAGGGCCAGCCCCGCCAGGTCCCCGAACAAGACCTCCTGGAGCACCGGTGCGAGGACGATCACGGAGAGGCCGAGCACGAACCGGGCCGCGCGGGCGGTCAGGGCCCCCTCGGCGCTGTACCAGCCGCGGCCCGCGAGCAGGGTGAACCCGACCAGGCCGCCGAGCAGCGCACCGCACACGGAGAAGAGCCCGGCGAGTGTGGCGCCGGCCGGGTCCGGGGGCACGGCCCCCCTCCAGTCGGAGGAGGCCGACCAGCCACCGCCCACCAGAGCCTGCCACAGGGCGGCGAACACGCACGGCAGCACCGAGACGGCCACGGCCAGAGACGCCCAGCGCGCGGTGGGCAGGCCCCGCCACCACCGCACGGCCCTCTCCTCCCACCGCAGGGCCGCCCACAGCAGCGCGGCCCCGACGAGCAGACCGGCGAGGACGTCGCTGACGAAGTGCACGCCCAGGTAGACACGGGACACACAGATCAGGGCGATCAGTACGACGGCCGCCCACAGCCACGGCCGCCGGCCCGACCGCACCCCCAGGTAGCCCCACAGGACGGTCGCGTTCTGGGCGTGGCCGGAGGGCATCGCGAAGCTGGACTCGGCCGCGTGCGCGACCACCTGGTGGCTGACCCAGGAGGGGCGCGGCGCGTAGAGCACCGCCTTGAGCAGGTAGTTCAGACCGGCGGAGGCGATGACGGCGACGAAGAGGCGCGCTCCGGCGCCCGCGTGCACACACCAGAAGACCAGCGCGAGCACGAGGACGACGGCGTCCTGCGACGCCAGTTCGGTGATGAGGGCGAAGGGGACGGCCGCCCAGTCCCCCAGTCCCTGTACCCACAGGACGGGCGCGGTCTCCGCCTCACGAAAGGCGTCCGTGGCAGCGTGCAACGCGAACCTCCCCGCTCGCGCCTGGCAACGCACTCACACCGCGCCGCTCCCCTGGTTCGGTGCCCACGCGGGGGTACGGAGCCGCGACCAAGCCGAATCGACGACTACGGTCCGCCACCGTAGGGGAGGCGGCCCCGTGCGGCCAGGAGCACACCCGAGGCCGCGCCTGGATCGTTACGCGAGCGGGCTCGCCTTGGCGGCCAGGGCACGCAGGGAGTCCACCGCCGAGGCGGGGTCCTGCGCGCCGTAGACCGCGGAGCCCGCGACGAAGACGTCGGCGCCGGCCTCGGCGGCGCGTTCGATGGTCTCGGCGCTCACGCCGCCGTCGACCTGGAGCCACACGGAGGACTGGCGGCCGTCGAGGAGTTCACGCGCCCGGCGGATCTTGGGCAGGACCATGTCCAGGAACTTCTGCCCGCCGAACCCGGGTTCGACGGTCATGAGCAGGAGCATGTCCATCTCGCCGATGAGGTCGGCGTAGGGGTCGACCGCCTCCGCGGGGTTGAGGGCCAGTCCGGCGCGGGCACCCAGGCGGCGGATCTCCCGCAGGGTGCGCACGGGGGCGCCCGCGGCCTTGGCGTGGATGGTGACACTGCCCGCGCCCGCCTCTGCGTAGGCGGGGGCCCACCGGTCGGGGTCCTCGATCATCAGGTGGCAGTCCAGGGGGGTGGTCGTCGCCTTGCGCAGGGACTCCACCACCGGAAGGCCGAGCGTCAGGTTCGGGACGAAGTGGTTGTCCATCACGTCGACGTGGAGCCAGTCGGCGGCGGGGGACACGGCCGCCGCCTCGTCGGCGAGGTGCGCGAAGTCGGCGCTGAGGATGCTGGGTGAGATCTGGATTGCCACGCCCGCAGTGTAGCCGTATCCAGGTCAGCCGCTCACGGTACGGGCCATCGCCAGGCGGGGCCGGACGCGGATCGGTGCCTCGGCCTCCCACAGCCGAGCCAGCTCCGGCCCCCACTCCCGCTGCGCCAGCGGCGCGAAGCCGCGCCGCGCGTACCAGGGGCCGTTCCACGCCAGGTCGCGGAAGGTGGTGAGGGTGACCCGGCCGCGCCCCTGCCGCGCCGCCTGGGCGCACACCGCCTCCAGCAGGGCCGAACCGATCCCCCGGCGTCCGTGGCCGGGGTGGACCGCGAGCTGTTCCAGGTGGGTGCGGCCGTCCACGGCCGCGGTCGCGGCGAGGCCGCACACGACGCCGCCGTCGAGGGCGACCAGCACCCGCTCAGCGCCGGCGAGCATCGGCCGGGGGTCGTCGGGCGGCAGGACCACCCCGGCGTCGGCGAACAGCGCGTCGGCGGCCAGCGACACCTCGACCAGGGCGGGCACGTCCCGCTCCGCCATGGGCCGGATCACCGGTTCCACCCGCGCTCTCCCGTTCACCTGACGTCCCGGCGCAGCAGGGCCAGGAACATGGCGTCGGTGCCGTGCCGGTGCGGCCAGAACTGGGCGTAGCGCCCCTCCGGCCCGGCCGCCAGGCCGGGCACCTCGTCCAGGTAGTCGGGGGCCCGCAGCAGGGTGAGGTCCCCGCGCCCGTCGAGGACCTCGCCCACGACGGCGTCGGTCTCCTCCAGCAGCGGCGAGCACGTCACGTAGGCCACCACGCCGCCGGGGCGCACGGACTCCACGGCGCTGGTGAGCAGGTCGCGCTGGAGCGGCACCAGCTCCTCCACCGACTGCGGGGTGCGGCGCCAGCGCGCCTCGGGACGGCGGCGCAGCGCGCCCAGCCCGGTGCAGGGCACGTCCACCAGGACGCGGTCGAACGTCCCCGGCCGCCACGCGGGCGCGGTCCCGTCGGCGGCGATCGCCCTCCCGGCGTCGCGCGGGGCGCGGTGCACGGCGGTGGCCACCAGCCCGGCGCGGCCCGGCTGGGCCTCCGACGCCAGCAGGCGCGCCTCGCGCTGCCCGGCCAGGCAGGCCAGCAGCCCGGCCTTGCCCCCCGGACCGGCGCACACGTCCAGCCACAGGGCGTCCCGGCCCCGGGCGTCCACCCGGGTCAGCGCGAGCGCGACCATCTGGCTGGCCTCGTCCTGCACGGCCGCCCGGTGCTGGCGCACCTCGCGCACGGCCGAGGGGTCGCCCTCGGCCAGGTAGGCGGCGTAGGGCGAGTAGCGCGCCCGTTCGGCACCGGCCGCGACCAGGTCGGCGGCGCGGGCGCGGCCGGGCTTGGCCACCAGCGTCACCCTGGGCCGCTCGTTCTGGGCGGCCAGCAGCCGCTCGGTCTCCACCAGGCCGGTGGAGGAGTGCTCCCCCAGGGTGCGGGCCAGCGCCTTGACCACCCAGCGCGGGTGGCTGTGCACCACCGACAGGTACCCGCTGGGGTCGGTGCCCCGGTCGGGGGCGACCACGGAGATCCACGCCTGGAGGTCGCGCGCCGACACCTTGCGCAGGACGGCGTTGACGAACCTGGCGCGGTGGTGGCCGACCACTTTCCGGGCCAGGTCGACGGTGGCGCTGACCGCGGCGTGGGAGGGGATGTTCGTGGACAGCAGTTGGTGGGCGCCCAGCCGCAGCACGGGCAGCGCCTCACGGTCCACCGACGCCAGCGTGCGGTCCACGCACCTCTGGAGGACGGCGTCGTAGGTGCCCTGGTGGCGCAGCGTCCCGTAGGTCAGCTCGGTGGCCAGGGCGGCGTCGCGTCCGCCGACCCCCCGCTCCCGGAGCAGGGCGGGCAGCAGCAGGTTGGCGTAGGCGTCGCGCTGCTCGACGGCGAGCAGCACGTCGTAGGCGGTGCGGCGCGCCGGGTCGCGGGGCCGGGGCGGCTGCCCGGACGGTCCGCTGCCGCCGCCCTTACCGGGCCGGTGGCCCCGCCGGGGCCGACGGTGCGGGGATCGGGACTGCTCGCTCAACGGTGCTCTGCCTCAACGAAAGCCGGGGACGGGGGTCCGGTGCGGGACGGGACCGCGCCCGTCCCGCACCGGACCGAGCCTACGGCAGTTCAGCGCCCCAGAAGGTCGTCTTCGGTGGGGCGCACCCCGCGCGCCCAGTCGACGGCGGCCATCGCGCGCTTGCCCTGGGGCTGCACGGTGCCCAGCACGACCGGGTTGGTGCTGGTCCCGGCCAGGACGCGCCTCTTGCCGACGTGCAGCCGCCCGGGGTCGAGCATGGGGGTGTCGGCGTCGGTCACCGGCCGGACCGGGCCCACCTTGAGCCGGGTGCCGCGGAACGTGGTCCACGCGCCGGGGTCGGGTGTGCAGGCGCGGGCGAGGCGGTCCACCCGCAGGGCGGGCGCGGTGAAGTCCAGTTCGGCGTCGAGCGTGGTGAGCTTGGACGCGTAGGTGGTCCCCGAGGCCTCCTGAGGAACCGGGTGCAGGTCTCCGCGGGCGATGCCGTCGACGGTGCGCAGCAGCAGCTCCGCCCCGGCCACGGCCAGGCGGTCGAGCAGCTCACCGCTGGTGTCGGTGGGCCGCACGGCCTCGGTGAGGGTGCCGTACACCGGCCCGGCGTCGAGCTCCTTGACGATCCGGAACGTCGTGGCCCCCGTGACGTCGTCGCCGTGCATCAGGGCGTGCTGCACCGGCGCCGCGCCGCGCCAGGCGGGCAGCAGCGAGAAGTGCAGGTTCACCCATCCGTGCTCGGGCACGTCCAGGGTGCGCTGGGGCAGCAGGGCGCCGTAGGCGACGACGGGGCAGCAGTCCGGGGCGATCTCGGCGAGCCGTTCGAGGAACTCGGGGGCCCCGGCCCTCTCCGGTTTGAGGACCTCGATCCCCTCGGCGGCGGCGAGCTCGGCCACGGGGCTGGCGGACATGCGGCGGCCCCGGCCGGAGCGGGCGTCGGGCCGGGTGACCACCGCGGCGACCTCGTGGCCGGAGTCGATCAGCGCGCGCAGCGACGGCACCGCCGCCTCCGGTGTTCCGGCAAAGACGAGCTTCAACGGTGTCCCCTCCCCTAGGTACGTCTCTCCGTGCCCCGGCCGCACCCCCGCCGCACTCGGCGGACGCCTTCGGCGCGGTCGCGTCCCCCGCGGGCCCACGGAGAACGGGAACCCGCGATCTCCGCGGTGCGCCCGGGTCACAGTTCTACCAGCCGCCCGGGCCGCAGGCGGCCGGGCTCTGCGGACGGCCCCGGCCGGTGTCGGAGCGTTCTGGTAGACCAGGGGATGATGACCGAGCAGCCCGACGGACCCGAAGGGGTCCTCTTCGACCTTCCGGCCGGGGAGACCCCCCGGTCGGCAGCGGCCCGGGCGCCCCGGCCGAAACCGCGCAGCCCGGCCGAGCGGCTGCCCGTCGCCCGCGTGGCGGTGGACACCCCCCTGCCCCACCTGGACCGCTGCTTCGACTACCGTGTGCCCGCCGACATGGACGAGTCGGCCGTCCCCGGCTGCCGGGTCAAGGTGCGCTTCAACAACCGCAAGCTGAGCGGCTTCCTCGTCGAGCGCACGGAGACCTCCGACTTCCCAGGCCGCCTGGCCTACCTGGACTCGGTGGTCTCCCCCGAACCCGTGCTGACCCCGGAGGTCCTGGGTCTGGCACGCGCCGTCGCCGACCGCTACGCGGGCACGCTGAGCGACGTCCTGCGCCTGGCCGTCCCACCGCGCCACGCCCGCGTGGAGAAGGAGGAGCGGCCCGAGGCACCCCCCGAGCCCGTGCCCGAACCCGTCGACGGCCCGTGGGCGGACTACCCCGAAGGCCCCTCCTACCTGCGGGCCCTGCGCAAGGGCCGGCCCGCACGGGCCGTGTGGAACGCCCTGCCCGGACCGGAGTGGCCCGAGGCCGTGGCCGCCGCCGCGGGGGCGGCCCTGGCCGGCGGGCTCGGCACGGTGATCGTGGTGCCCGACGGCCGCGACGTCGCCGCCGTGGACCGTGCGCTGCACCGCCTTCTGGGCGAGGGGCACCACCTGGCCCTGACCGCCGATCTCGGTCCCGCCGAGCGCTACCGCCGCTGGCTCGCCGTGCTGCGCGGCGGCGCCCGGATCGTCGTGGGCACGCGCGCCGCGGTGTTCGCCCCGGTCCGCGACCTGGGGCTCGTGGTTCTGTGGGACGACGGAGACGACGTGCACGCCGAACCGCACGCCCCCTACCCGCACGCGCGCACCGTCCTGTCGATGCGCGCGCACCGCGCCGACGCCGCCGCGCTGATCGGCGGCCACACCCGCACCACCGACGCCCAGCTCCTCCTCGAATCGGGGTGGGCGCACCCCCTGGCGGCCGACCGGACCACTCTGCGCCGGAGGGCGCCCCTGGTGCGGGCCGCCGGGGACGACCGCGAACTGGCCCGCGACGGCGCGGCGCGGTCGGCGCGGATGCCGAGCCTGGCGCTGCGCGCGGCCCGGGAGGCCTCCCGCAGCGGCCCGGTGCTCTTCCAGGTGCCCCGGCGCGGCTACCTCAACACGCTGGCGTGCGCCGGCTGCCGCGAGCCCGCACGGTGCGACGCCTGCCGGGGACCGCTGGCGGTGCGCGGCTCGCACGCGGTGCCCTCCTGCGGCTGGTGCGGGCGGCTGGCGGGGCAGTGGGCGTGCCCGGAGTGCGGGGTCTCGCGGATGCGCGCGGTGGTGGTGGGGGCCCGGCGCACCGCCGAGGAGCTGGGACGCGCCTTCCCGTACCTGACGGTGCGCACCTCCGGCCGGGGCGAGGTGCTCGCCTCGGTGGCCGACGAGCCGTCGATCGTGGTGGCCACCCCGGGCGCCGAGCCCGTGGCCGAGAAGGGGTACGCGGCCGCCGTGCTGCTGGACGGCTGGGCACTGCTCAACCGGATGGACCTGCGGGCGTCGGAGGAGGCGCTGCGCCGGTGGCTCAACGCCGCCGCGCTGGTCCGCCCCGGCGCGACGGTGGTGGTCTGCGCCGAGGCCTCGCTTCCGGTGGTCCAGTCCCTGGTGCGGTGGGACCCGGGCGGGTTCGCCGCGCGCGAACTGGCCGAGCGCCGCGAACTGGGCTTCCCCCCGGCGGTGGCGATGGCCTCCGTCACCGGGGCCCCCGAGCACGTGCGGGAACTGGTCGACCAGCTGGAACTTCCGGAGCGCACCGACCTGCTGGGGCCGGTCCCGGTGGCGTCCTCGGGACCGGGACCGGCGGAGGCCGAACCCGTCGAACGCGCCCTGCTGCGGGTGCCCCGCGGCGGTGTGGGGGCGCTGTCACAGGCGCTCAAGGCCGCGGCGGCCAACCGCAGCGCGCACCGGGACGAACACCTGGCCCAGGTCCGCGTCGACCCGGTGCACGTGGTCTGACAGCGGGGGCCGGATGACGGGTCAGTTCCGGGCCCGGTACAGGTCGCGCAGCAGGGCGACCTCCGCACCGTGGTGGATGATCTCCCGGTTGAGGTGCAGCACCAGCGCCACCATCGGGAAGCTGGACCATTGGGAGGCCTCCGCGGCACCCACCGGGGCGGCCATCGCCTCGTCGTCCAGGGCGGCGAGGTGGCCGATCCAGGACCGGTAGGCCCGGCGCAGCCGCTCACGGGCCTCGTCGGCGCCGGAGGGCCAGTCGGCGTTCGCGCGCGTGGCGGTGCGGTCCCCGAAGTGCCAGTCGTCCCGCAGTTCCAGAACCTCCACGATGATGTGGCCGAGCCGCCAGGCGATCGTCGTCACCGGCGGCGGGTCCGGTTCGGGGACGGCGTAGTCGGGGGCGTGCCTGCCGTCAGACCTCTCACGGACGGTCCACGCCCCCGGCACCGGCTCCCAGAAGAACTCGTCGTCGGTGAGCCCCTCCAGCCGCGGCCAGAGGGAGTAGTCCCAGTGGAACTGCGACTGCGCCAGGATCTCCCCGGTCCAGTTCACTGCCATCGGCGCGGCCTCCCCCGTCTCGTGTTCACCGTGCCCGGCGCACGGGCCAGTCCGCCCAGGGTCCCGGTTCCGGGCAGCGGCACGTCCTCGTCCGGGTAGGGCCACCAGCCGATGTCGGCGACACCCGGCTCCAGTGGCACAAAGGGGGAGAAGGCGGCCTCCACCACCGCGTGGGACGAGGCCCCGGCCAGGGCGAGGTAGCCGCCGCCGGACATCCGGGTGTGCAGGTCGCCGATCCACGCGGGGGGCTCCTGCGCGGCGAAGGGGCGGGTCATGAGAACGGCGAGGGGCTCGCTGAAGTCGACGAGCCCGGAGGCGGACATGCGGTCCAGGAGAGCGGTCGGAGCGGCGTCCGCGCGGGAGAGGGCTGGCACACCCGGCTCGGCGACCACCCCCGCCACTCCGGCGGGCACGACACGCACGACGGCCGCCTCCGGATCGCGCTGGCGGACCCGGGCCGCGGTCCCGGGGGCCGGGCACCCCCAGTCGACGAACTGGCGCACCCCGGCGTCGACGGCCAGGTAGTCGATCACCCTGTCCAGGAAGCGCCGGTGCAGGCGGACGTCCTCGTCGGCCCCGGGCGGGGCCTGCCTGGCCAGGGGGAGGACGTCCCGGCGACGCCGGAAGGGCCACGCGGACCCGCGCCTCCAGGGGGCGCGTGGGAACGTGCTCTCCTCGGGTCGTCGGACTTCCGTCACGGTCACGCTCCCCCAGCCGGTTCGCTCATGGGAGGCACGGCGCTCGGGAACGCACCGGTCGGGTCCGCCTGCTCACGCCCTGCCGTGTTGGACCTCCGATGGTATCGCCTGCGGGGTGATTCCCGACACACCCCCTGGTAACGCAGATCTCCCCTGGTCAGGTCATCCGGCCGACGGGCGGGGGCCGACGGCGGGCCACACGGCTACGCCCGGCCCCGGTCGCACACCCGCGCGGGGCTCCGTCCATGATCGGATGTCAGCACGAGCGACCGCGAGCCGATGAGGTGTGCCCGACGTGACCGACACCGAACACGACGCCCCCCTGCCGCTGGCCGGGGTGCGCGTCGCCGACCTGTCCCGCGTCCTGGCTGGCCCCTACGCCACCATGCTGCTCGCCGACATGGGCGCCGAGGTGGTCAAGGTCGAGCAGCCCGGACGCGGCGACGACACCCGCTCCTGGGGACCCCCCTGGGCGGCCCCCGCCGACGGCGGCGCCGACGCGCGGGGCGAGTCCGCCTACTTCCTGTCGGTGAACCGCAACAAGCGCAGCCTGGCCGTGGACCTGAAGGACCCCGAAGGGCTGGCCGCCGTCCAGGACCTGTGCGCCTCCTCCGACGTGGTCGTCCAGAACTTCCGCCCCGGCGTCGCCGACCGCCTCGGCCTGGGCCACGCCGACGTGAGCGCCCGCAACCCCGCCGTCGTCTACTGCTCGGTGAGCGGCTTCGGCCCCGAGCACACGCCCGGTACCCGCCCCGGGTTCGACCTCATCGTCCAGGCCGAGAGCGGCCTCATGGCCACCACCGGCCCGGCGGAGGGCCCGCCCAGCAAGGCGGGCGTGGCCATCACCGACGTACTCACCGGCCTCAACGCCGCCGTCGGGATCCTCGGGGCGCTGATGCGCGCCCGCGCCACCGGCCGGGGCGAGCACGTGAGCGCCTCCCTCATCAACTCGACCCTGTCCGGCCTGGTCAACCTCACCCAGCAGGCCCTGACCAGCGGCACCGAACCGCCGCGCATGGGCAACGCCCACACCACGATCGTGCCCTACCAGGCCTTCCCCACCGCCGACGCCGAACTGGTCCTCGCCGTGGGCAACGACTCCCTCTACCAGCGCCTGTGCACCGCCATGGACCGCCCCGACCTGGCCGAGGACCCCCGGTACGCCACCAACCCCGACCGCGTCGCCCACCGCGAGGAGCTGGTCGGGCAGATCTCCGACGTGCTGCGCACCCGCTCCGCCGACCACTGGATGGAGGTGCTCACCGGGGCCGGGGTCCCCGTCGGCCGCGTCCGCGGCGTCCTGGACGCACTGCGCACCGCCGAGGCCGCGGGGGACGACGTCCTGCGCACCGTGGACCACCCCTCCCTGGGCCCCCTGGAACAGGTGCGCGCGGGCTTCCGTATGGACGGCACACCCGTCGCGCTGACCGCCCCGCCGCTGCTGGGCCAGCACTCCCGGGCCCTGCTCACCGAACTCGACCTGGACGAGGACGCCATCGACGCGATGGTCGAACGCGGCGCGGTCCAACAGCCCGACCCGTCCTTGACCGCACTACACGCACCACGGAAGGCACCCCGATGAGCGACACAGAGCACCGGCCCGCCGCCCCGGACCCCCGCGACTTCCTCGCGGTGGACGCCGACCTGACCGACACCGAACGCGACGTGCGCGACGCCGTCCGCGCCTTCGCGCGCCGCGAACTGCTGCCCGGCGTCGCCGACTGGTTCGAGGCCGGCACCCTGCCCGACCCCCGCGGCCTGGCCAAGGCCTTCGGAGACCTCGGCGTGCTGGGCATGCACCTGGAGGGGTACGGCTGCGGGGGCTCCAGCGCCGTCGCCTACGGCTTGGCCTGCCGCGAACTGGAGGCCGTCGACTCGGGGCTGCGCAGCTTCGTGTCCGTACAGGGCTCCCTGGCCATGGCGGCGATCCACCAGTTCGGCTCCGAGGAGCACAAGGAGGAGTGGCTGCCCCGCATGGCGGCGGGCGAGGCCCTCGGCTGCTTCGGCCTGACCGAGCCCGACTCCGGCTCCGACCCCGGCTCCATGCGCACCCGCGCCCGCAGGGACGGCTCCGACTGGGTGCTCAACGGCACGAAGACGTGGATCACCAACGGCTCCGTCGCCGACGTGGCCGTGGTGTGGGCCGCCACCGACGACGGCGTCCGCGGGTTCGTGGTGCCCGCCTCCACCCCGGGCTTCACCGCCCACACCATCCACAGGAAGCTGTCGCTGCGCGCCTCCATCACCTCCGAACTGGTGCTGGAGGACGTGCGCCTGCCCGCCGATGCGCTCCTGCCCCGGTCCCGGGGGCTGGGCTCGCCGCTGTCGTGCCTCAACGAGGCCCGCTACGGCATCGTGTGGGGCGTGGCGGGGGCCGCCCGCGCCTGCTACGAGGCCGCCCTGGACTACGCCGTGACCCGCGAGCAGTTCGGCCGCCCCATCGGCGGTTTCCAGCTCACCCAGCGCAAGCTCGCCGACATGGTCGTGGACGTCAACCAGGCCAGCATGACGGCGCTGCGCATCGGCCGGCTCAAGGACGGGGGGAACTGCCACCACAACCACGTCAGCTTCGGCAAGTTCGCGTGTGTGGCCGCCGCCCAGCGGGTGGCGCGCACCGCCCGCTCGATCCACGGAGCCAACGGCATCACCCTGGAGTACCCGGTGATGCGGCACATGGTGAACCTGGAGACGGTCGCCACCTACGAGGGAACCGAGGAGATCCACGCGCTGAGCCTCGGCCAGTCCGTGACGGGCCTCTCCGCGTTCCGGTGAAGCACGGCCCCGCCGGGGTGGCCGTCGGTCCGGGGGGACCGACAGAATGGGGGCATCCGATCGAGGGAGTTGCCGATCATGGTGAACGAACCGACCAAGCGGTTCGAGATGACGCGGGTGCGGCGGACCGCCAACGCCTTCGTCAGCGGCTTCGTCAAGTACGGGGCGTGCCCGACGGAGGTGCACCTGCTGACGACGCGCGGCCGCACGTCCGGTTTCCTGCGGACCACCCCGGTCAGTGTCCTGGACAGTGATCGGGGACGGTTCCTGGTCGCCCCCTACGGGGTGGTCGACTGGGTGCGCAACCTCCGCAAGGACGGCTTCGCCACGCTGCGCCGGGGCGGCTGGATCGAGCTGGTCAGCGTGCGTGAACTGGGGGCCGCCGACGCCGCCCCCGTGCTCCGCGAGTACGTGAACCACCCGCGGGCGCTGGTGGTGGCCCCCTACTTCGCGTCCCCTCCGGAGGCCCCCGAGGAATCCTTCGAGGCGGAGGCCGACCTGCACCCGGTGTTCGAGATCGTGCGGTCCACCACCGTGCGCATCTAGGACGGGCGGGGGTCGGGGCGCGCCTGCGAGATCGAGCGCCGAGGTTCGCCCCACGGCGAAGAACGACGCCGGTCTTCACCCTGGGGAGAACCTCGACCGCGAAGGCGGACCGGGGCAGGCACGGTTAGGAGCTGTTTTTGAACGCGGTGCCGCACCGCAGGGGGGGTTGCGAGGACGCCCACGGGGTTCTGGAGGTGCCGGAGGCGGGTTCGCGAGGAACGAGTGAACACGCCGTAGGCGCCGAAGGTTCCCGTTCTCCGGGCACCCGAGCACGAACCGAAGCGGAGCGGAGGTTCAAAAAAACACAGCCTAGTTCCTCACCCGGTACACGTCGTAGACCCCGTCCACCTTGCGGACCGACCTCAGGACGCTCCCCAGGTGGGCGGGGTCGGCCATCTCGAAGGTGAACCGGCTCTGGGCCACCCGGTCCCGACTGGTCTGCACGGTGGCCGACAGGATGTTCACGTGCTGGTCGGAGAGCACCCGTGTGATGTCCGAGAGCAGCCTGGACCGGTCCAGGGCCTCCACGTGCAGCGCCACCAGGAACATGGAGTCGTCGGTGATCGACCACTCCACCTGGACCATGCGCTCGGTGTCCAGGGTCTCGGCGTTCACACACGTCGCGCGGTGCACCGACACCCCGTTGCCGCGCGTCACGAACCCGACGATCTCGTCGCCGGGCACCGGCGTACAGCACCTGGACAGCCGGGCCCACACGTCGGCGTCGCCCTCCACCACCACGCCCGGGTTCCCGGCCTGGGCGCGGCGCGTGGCGGCCTTCGTGGGCAGCGACGACTCGGCGATGTCCTCGGTGTGGCTCTCCAGCCCGCCCAGGGAGTCGACGAGCTTGCCGACCACGCTCTGCGCGCTGACCTGGCGCTCCCCCACGGCCGCGTACAGCGAGTCCACGTCCGGATAGCGCATGTCCCGGGCCAGGGCGATGATCGTCTCACCGCTGAACAGGCGCTTGACGGGCAGCTCCTGTTTGCGCATCACCTTGGCGATCTCGTCCTTGCCCTGCTCGATCGCGGCCTCGCGGCGCTCCTTGGTGAACCAGTGCCGGATCTTGTTGCGGGCGCGAGCACTCCTGACGAAGTCGAGCCAGTCCCGACTGGGCCCGGCGTTGGGGTCCTTGGAGGTGAGGATCTCCACGGTCTCGCCGTTGTGCAGCTCGCTCTCCAGCGGCACCAGGCGGCCGTTGACGCGCGCGCCGACCGTGCGGTGGCCGACCTCGGTGTGCACGGCGTAGGAGAAGTCGACCGCGGTGGCGCCCTGGGGCAGGGCGATCACGTCGCCCTGCGGGGTGAAGACGAACACCTCCTGCACCGACAGGTCGAAACGCAGCGACTCCAGGAACTCGCCGGGGTCCTTGGTCTCCTGCTGCCAGTCGATGAGCTGGCGCAGCCACTGCATGTCGGAGGTGCCCCTGGCCTTGCCCTCGCCCCCGGCGGAGCGGTCCTCCTTGTACTTCCAGTGCGCGGCGATGCCGTACTCGGCGCGCCGGTGCATCGCGCGGGTGCGGATCTGGAGCTCGACCGGGTTGCCCGAGGGGCCGATGACCGTCGTGTGCAGCGACTGGTACATGTTGAACTTGGGCATCGCGATGTAGTCCTTGAACCGACCCGGCACCGGGTTCCACCGCGCGTGGATGGTCCCCAGTGCCGCGTAGCAGTCTCGGACGCTGTCCACCAGGACCCGCACGGCGATGAGGTCGTAGATCTCGTCGAAGCCGCAGTTGCGGGCGATCATCTTCTGGTAGATCGAGTAGTAGTGCTTGGGCCGCCCGCGCACGGTCGCCTTCAGCTTGGCCTCGCGCAGGTCCCCCGAGACCGCCTCGATGACCTCCTGGAGGTAGACGTCGCGCCGGGGCGCGCGCTCGGACACCAGGCGGGCGATCTCGTCGAAGCGCTTGGGGTAGAGGGTGGCGAAGGCCAGGTCCTCCAGTTCCCACTTGATGGTGTTCATACCCAATCGGTGGGCGAGCGGAGCGAAGATCTCCAGGGTCTCGCGGGCCTTCTTCTCCCGTTTGGCCTTGGAGGGCAGGTAGCGCAGCGTGCGCATGTTGTGCAGCCGGTCGCACAGCTTGATGACCAGTACGCGGATGTCGCGGGCCATGGCCACGACCATCTTGCGCACCGTCTCGGCCTGGGTGGCCTCGCCGTACTTGACCTTGTCCAGCTTGGTGACGCCGTCGACCAGCTCGGTGATCTCGTCGCCGAAGTCGGCGCGCAGCTCCTCCAGGGAGTACTCGGTGTCCTCGACCGTGTCGTGCAGCAGCGCTGCGGCCAGCGTGGCCTCCTGCATCCCCAGTTCGGCGAGGATCGTGGCCACGGCGAGCGGGTGGGTGATGTAGGGGTCGCCGCTCTTGCGCTTCTGGTCGCGGTGATGGTGCGCCGCCACCTCGTAGGCGCGCTCGATCAGCCGGACGTCCACCTTGGGATGGGTGGCCCGCACGGTCTTGATCAGCGGTTCGAGCACCGGGTTCATCGTCACTCCCCGTTGGGCGCCGAGTCGGGCGAGCCTCCTGCGGACTCGCACTGTGGAGGGCGTGGTGGAGGCGGGCGGCGTTCGGGGAGGCGCGCCGCCGTCCTCCGGGTCGGGGGAGACGCCGGAGGGCGCCGCTTCCTTCGCGACGCCCTCCCGGCGGTCCCCTCCTGGTCTGTGCGCGGCAGACGCACCGCTGCCGTCCGCGTGTCCTCGCGGCATACCGCCCCCACCCTTGACAGAGGCGTTCGGGCGCTCGTCGCGGGCCGTTACCGCCCCGGTCGAGACCACTTCGCTCGGCATGCCTACCTCCCGCGGATCCACCCGGCCGCTCGGGTGTCGTCGTCGACGCCCGGCCGGTGCACGTGCGTGTTGTCAGGGCCAGTCCCGGAACGTGGCCGCCGCGGTACCTCTTCACCCCAGTTTAGGGGTAGCCATCCAGCCTACACGGGCCGACGCGGGTGGCGTCGGCCCAGGTGGGCCGGACCGCCCGCGGGTACGGGTATGACGGGGCCCGCCGGACGCGCCGCGCCCGGTGTGCGGAATCCGTGCTGGTGAGGAGTGCTCCCGCGGCCGGGGCTCATCGCGCGCGGAGCGCGGGTGCGCTCACGCGGGCGCGGGGCCCGTTCAGACCGACAGGAGGGTGTGCAGCTCCACGTCCGACAGCTTCTCGCGTCCGGCGAGGGCCGAAAGCTCCATCAGGACCGAGAATCCCACGACCGTACCACCCGCCCGGCGGACGAGGTCCACCGCGGCCCTGCCGGTGCCGCCCGTGGCGAGGACGTCGTCGACGACGAGCACACGGCCGCCCCGGGGAATCGCGTCGGAGTGGATCTCGACGGTCGCGGTGCCGTACTCCAGATCATAGGCCTGGCCGAGGGTGTCCGAGGGCAGTTTCCCGGGTTTGCGCGCGGGAACGAACCCGGCGCCCAGGCCGAGCGCCACCGGCGCGCCGAAGATGAACCCCCGCGCCTCCAGACCGAGCACGCGGTCCACGCCGGCGTCACGGAAGGGCTCCGTGAGCTCGCGCACGGCGACCCCGAAGGCCTCGCGGTCACCGAGCAGCGGGGTGATGTCCTTGAACACGATGCCGGGCTTGGGGAAGTCGGGCACGTCGCGCACGCGCGACCGGATCAGGTCGGACACGGGGATCGTCGAATCATGGGGCATGCGGGGTCGGGCTCTCTTCCACGTGCTCGCGTGCGCGGGCGCGGTGCCCGCGCGCTTCGGTACCGGCCCCTGCGCGGGGCCGGTACCGAAGCGTCCTGCCGGGGCCGGTCAGCTTCCCGGCTTGTCGTCGTCGCCGAAGTCGGGACGGTCCTCCACCGGGGTGTCGTCCTCGGCGGGGGTGATGACCTCGCCCACGCCGGCCTTGAGCATGCGGATGCGGGTGCCCGGGGAGATCTCCAGGACCACGTCCTGTTCGTGGATCTCGACGACCGTGGCGTAGATGCCCGCCTTGGTCATGACCTCGACCCCGGGGACCAGGGCGTTGACCATCTTCTGCTCCTGCTGGCGGCGCTTCTGGTTCGGCCGCCAGAACAGCAGCCAGAACACCAGAAGGATCAGCACGAACGGGAACAGCATGCCCAGGAGACCGCCCGTGGGCTCTCCTTCGGCGGCGAGAGTGTACATGCCCTGCACTGGGGCGTCCTTCCTGACGTTTCGTCGTGTGGCCGACGGCTGTCGGCTCACGACCGCGACGACCACCTGGTCCGTGCCGGCCCGGGCCTTCACACCGCGGACCGCACCCGCTGGGGACAACGCCGACGGAGACCGATGCGTTCCACCCAAGGGAAAGAACACCCCCGCTGGCGCCGGTCTCGGCCCCGAACGGCCGTACCCCTCCAGCTTACGTGGCGACGGTCACCGCCGGTCGACGGCCCGGGATCGGTCGGGCAACGGAGCCCGGCCCGCTCAGGGCTGGGAGGGGATCGCGGCGCCGAAGGCGGCGTCGGGCGGGGGCGTCATCCCCATGTGCGTCCAGGCCTGCGGGGTGGCCACCCGCCCCCGCGGGGTGCGGGCCAGGAAGCCGGACCGGACGAGGAAGGGTTCGGCGACCACCTCCACGGTCTCGGCCTCCTCCCCCACCGACACCGCCAGGGTGGACAGCCCCACCGGGCCGCCGCGGAACCGGCGCAGCAGCACGTCGAGGATGGCGCGGTCCAGCCGGTCCATCCCCAGGGCGTCCACCTCGTACAGCTCCAGGGCGGCCATGGCCGTGTCCAGGGACAGGGTGCCGTCCCCGCGCACCTCGGCGTAGTCGCGCACCCGGCGCAGCAGGCGGTTGGCGATCCGGGGGGTGCCGCGCGAGCGCCCCGCGATCTCCCTGGCGGCGTCCTCGTCCAGGGGCGCCCCGAGCAGGCCCGCCGAGCGGTGGAGGATGAGCTCCAGCTCCTCGGGGGTGTAGAAGTCCATGTGCGCGGTGAACCCGAAGCGGTCGCGCAGCGGTGCGGGCAGCATCCCGGCCCGGGTGGTGGCCCCGACCAGGGTGAACGGCGCGATGTCGAGGGGGATGGCGGTGGCGCCGGGGCCCTTGCCCACCACGACGTCCACGCGGAAGTCCTCCATGGCGACGTAGAGCATCTCCTCGGCGGGGCGGGCCATGCGGTGGATCTCGTCCAGGAAGAGCACCTCGCCCTCCTGGAGGGTGGAGAGCACGGCCGCCAGGTCGCCGGAGCGCTCGATGGCCGGGCCGGAGGTGATGCGCAGCGGGGCCCCGAGTTCGCCGGCGATGATCATGGCCAGGGTGGTCTTGCCCAGCCCGGGGCCGCCGGACATGAGGATGTGGTCGGGGGCCCGGCCGCGCCGCTGGGCGCTGTGCAGGACGAGGGAGAGCTGTTCGCGCACCCGCTCCTGGCCGACGAACTCGTCGAGCCCGCGCGGGCGCAGCGCACCCTCGATCCGGCGTTCGTCGCCCTCGGCCTCGGGTGAGACGGCGTCGCGTTCGTGCATGGAGGGCTCCTAGGCGCGGCTGAGCTTGCGCAGGGCGCTGCGCAGCAGGACGGAGACGTCGGCGGTGTCCTCGGCCTCGGCGGCGACGGCCGCGGCGGCGGCCTCGGCGTCCTTGGCCGACCAGCCGAGGTTGACCAGGCCGGAGACCACCTGGCCCTTCCACGCGCCGTCGGGCTGGGCGGCGGCCATCCCGGGCAGGGGGCCGTCGTCGGCGACGGGGGCGTCGAGCCTGCCGCGTAGTTCGAGGACGATGCGCTGGGCGCCCTTCTTGCCGATGCCCGGCACCCGGGTCAGGGCGGCGGTGTCCTCGGTGGCCACCGCGTGGCGCAGACTGGAGGGGCTGTGGATGGAGAGCATGGCCAGGGCCAGGCGCGGCCCGACGCCGGAGGCGGTCTGGAGCTGCTCGAACAGGTCGCGTTCGTCGGCGTCGGCGAACCCGAACAGCGTGAGCGAGTCCTCGCGGACGATCAGGCTGGTGGCGACCGTGCCGGTCTCGCCCGTGTGGAGGCCGGACAGGGCCGCGGGGGTGCACCGCACGGTCATGCCGACCCCGCCGAGGTCGATCACTGCGGTGTCGGCGCCGCGTGCGGCCACCCGGCCGGTGAGGAACGCGATCATCTGGGGCGGACACCGGCGGGGCGGTGTCCTCCTCCTTCCTGGGGGCGGGTCAGCGCGCGCGGCTGCGGCGCGCGAGTTCGACCTTGCGGGCGAAGTCCTGCTTGGCCTGGGCGACGCGGGCGTCGGCTCCGCCCCGCCAGATGTGGCAGATGGCCAGGGCGACGGCGTCGGCCGCGTCGGCGGGCCTGGGGGGGCCGTCGAGTCCGAGGATACGCGCCACCATGGTGCCGACCTGGGCCTTGTCGGCGCGTCCGCTGCCGGTGATGGCGGCCTTGGCCTCGCTGGGCGTGTGCAGGGCCACGGGCAGGCCGCGGCGGGCGGCGCACAGCAGGGCGATGCCGCTGGCCTGGGCGGTGCCCATGACGGTGCTGAGGTTGTGCTGGGCGAAGACGCGCTCGACGGCCACGGCGTCGGGCCGGTGCTCGTCGATCCACTCCTCGATGCCGCGCTCGATGGCCACCAGGCGCTGGGGCAGGTCGGTGTCGGGGCCGGTGCGGACCACGCCGGCCCCCAGGAGGGTGAGCGGGCGGCCGACTGAGCCCTGGACGGCGCCGACGCCGCAGCGGGTCAGCCCCGGGTCGATCCCCACCACGCGCACGCGCTCCCGCCCCGCCTTCTCACTCTCGAACGCCAGTTCGCATCCATGCTAGCGGCGCCCGACGACACCCCGCACGCACGCGGACGGGCGTGTCGGGCCGCGCCGCCCATCATCGCAGACCTTCCGGAACGCGCCCCGGACACTTCGAGCCGAGCTAGGTTCGGCCCATGAGGACGATCACCGAGCGGGAACTGGCGGATCGGGCCGCCTCCGCCCTGGACGCCGTGGCGGCCGGAGAGACCTTCCACGTGACGCGCGGCGGCGTGGCGATCGCCGAGGTGCGGCCGATCCCCCGCAGGCGCGGTACACGGGAACTCATCGAGCGCCACCGTCGACTACCGAGGGTCGACCACCCCGAGATGAGGGCCGAGGCGGATGCGTTCTTCGGTGGTACGGACCGTGTTAGCGGAGAGGACTCGGTCAACGAGTGATGGCGCGCATCCGATCCGTGCTTGTACATCGTAGATTCTTCGCATCTCCGACATAGGCCAGGAAAAGGTGTGGACGGCGAGTCACCCGCGTGCTAAGTTCTTCTCTAGTTGAGAGAAACTCACTCTGAGAACAACCAGGGGGACGCATGGAGACCGGCGGCACACCGGAGCGCGGCACGGGCGAGGACGACTTCCTCTCCGGCTACGACCCGCGCGCCTACGCGCCCACCGCCGTCACCGTGGACGTCGTCGCCCTCACCATCCGCCGGGGCACCCCCCTGGTCCTGCTCACCCGCAGGTCCGCCCCGCCCCAGCAGGGCTGGTGGGCCCTGCCCGGCGGGTTCGTCCGCGCCGAGGACGGCCCCGGCGGCCCCGCCGACCCCGACCTGCCCGACGCCGCCCTGCGCGTGCTGTCGGAGAAGACCTCGCTGCCCGCCGAACCCCACCTGGAGCAACTGCGCACCTACGGCGCCCTCGGCCGCGACCCGCGCATGCGGATCGTCTCGGTCGGCTACATGCTGCTCGCCCCCGACCTGCCCGACCCCCACGCCGGACGCGGCACCGACGAGGCGGCGTGGGTGCCCTGGAGCGAACTCGGCCACGGCGACGGCGCCCGCGACGGCCACGACCTGGCCTTCGACCACGGGCGGATCATCGCCGACGCCGTCGAACGCGCCCGCTCCAAGCTGGAGTACACCCCGCTGGCCACGGCCTTCCTGCCGCCCGCCTTCACCATCACCGAACTGCGCGAGGTCTACGAGGCGGTGTGGGGCGTGCGCCTGCACAGCGCCAACTTCCACCGCAAGATCCTCACCGCCCCCGGGTTCGTCGAGGACACCGGCGACCTGGCCGAGCGCGGCGGTGCCGGCGGCGGACGCCGCCCCCGCCTCTACCGGGCCGGAGGCGCGGCCCTGCTCCACCCGCCGCTGCTGCGGAGCACCCCATGAACCCCCTCGCCCACGGAGGCAGCGACATGAGCACCGACGGCTTCGACGCCGCCCTGCGAGAGCTGGACCTGTCCGACTACCCCGCGGCCCTGTTCGGCCCCCTGCCGCGCGACGGCTCGCCCCTGCCCCGGGCCGCCACCGCCGCCTACCGCCGCCTGGCCCGCCTGCTCCACCCCGACCACGCCCCCGAGGGCCGCACGGCGGAGGCCACCCGCGCCTTCGCCAAGCTGACCGAATTCTGGTCCGCCTACCGCGACGCCGCCGAGGGCGGCCTGGGCCTGGACGACCTCACCCTCGCCGCGAAGAGGCACACCTACCACCTGCGGCGCGGCGCCGACCCGCTGGCCTCGGGCGACATCGCCGACCTGCACGGCGCCCGCTACCGGGACGGCTCCGCCTGGCGGGAGGCAGTGCTCAAACTGCCGCGCTCACACCACGACAACGACCTCATGAACGCCGAGGCGAGCGCCCTGCGCCGCCTGCGCAAGCGGGTCCCCGAGGCGTCCCGCGCGTTCTACCCCGAGCTGGTCGAGCAGATCCGCCACCGCGACGCCGCCAGCGGCGTGGAGCGGCGCGGCAACGTGCTCACCCGGCTGCGCGGGTTCCACAGCCTGGCCGACGTGCGCCGCGCCTACCCCGACGGTGTCGACCCGCGCGACGCGGCGTGGATGTGGCGCCGCCTGCTGGTGGCCGTCGGCGGCGCGTCCCGGGCCGGGGCGGTGCACGGCGCCGTGGTGCCCGAGCACGTGCTCATCCACCCCGAACAGCACGGCCTGGTGCTCGTGGACTGGTGCTACTCGGTGACCTTCGCCGCCGAGCACACCGCGCCGCACATCCCGGCGATGGTGACCCACCGCAAGGACCTGTACCCCCGAGAGGTGCTGGACCGCGCGCCCGCCGTGCCCGCCACCGACATCCACATGGCGACCCGGTGCATCGAACACGTGAGCGCGGGGCGCCTGCCCCGACCACTGAAGGCGTTCGCCCGCGGCTGCACCCTGCCCCTGCCCCAGCGCAGGCCCTCCGACGGCATCCGACTCCTGGCCGAACTGGACGAGGCGCTGGAGCGGGTGCTGGGCCCGCGCCGGTTCCGCCCCTTCCACATGCCCGCCGCCACCTGACCGGGCACCGACCTCCCCCGGCCGCACCGCGGCCGGGAACGACCCCCACGCGACGAAGGAGGCTTCCCATGGGAAGCAGCAGCTGGTCCACCGACGCCTACCACGCCCGCGCCGCCTACAACGCCGCTGCCGGAGCCAGCAGTTTCGGCTACACCGACGACGTGGCCTCGACCATGCCGCGCAGCAAGTGGAAGACGCACGAGACCCTCGACCCCAAGGGCGTGACCGTCCGCGAGAGCCGCGACTCCGACGCCCACCCCGAGTCGCTGGCCGTCTCGGTGCTCTTCGACGTCACCGGCTCCATGGGGCGCGTGCCCCGCATCCTCCAGAAGAAGCTGCCGGACCTGTTCGGCCTGCTGCTGCGCAAGGGCTACGTGGAGCACCCGCAGATCCTGTTCGGCGGGATCGGCGACGCCACCTGCGACCGCGCCCCGCTCCAGGTCGGGCAGTTCGAGTCCGGCAACGAGCTGGAGGACGACCTGGGCAACATCCTGCTGGAGGGCGGCGGTGGCGGCCAGGTCACCGAGTCCTACGAGCTGGCCATGTACTTCATGGCCCGGCACACCGCCATGGACTGCCTGGACAAGCGCGGACGCAAGGGCTACCTGTTCGTCATCGGCGACGAGAAGGCCTACGGCGCGGTCAAGGCACGGGAGGTGCGCGAGGTCATCGGCGACGACATCGGCGAGAACATCGCGTTCCCGGCCGTCCTCGCCGAACTCCGGCGCAGGTTCGAGGTCTTCTTCATCATGCCCACCGGCAGCGCCCACTTCCGCAACGACGACGTGCGCGGCTTCTGGGACACCCACCTGGGGCAGAACGTCATCTACCTGGACGACCTGGAAGCGGTGTCGGAGACGATCGCGGTCACGATCGGGATGGGCGAGGAGGCCATCGACCTCGAACAGGGCCTGGACGACATCGCCGAGGCCGGCTCGGGGGCCTCAGACGTGGTCGGCAAGGCGCTGCGCCCGCTGACCGGGGCGCGCGGTTCGATCGTGGTCTCGGAGTCGCCCGAGGGCCTGGGCGGCACGGCCACCGGCGGGGTGGACCGGCTGTGACCGGGACACCGTGGGCCGACGGGCACGCGATCGTCACCGACCTGGGGTTCGGCGACGCGGGCAAGGGCGTGACCGTCGACCTCCTGTGCTCGCGGCGGCGCTTCGGCGCCGTCGTGCGCGCCAACGGGGGCGCCCAGGCCGCGCACAACGTGGTCGCCCCCGACGGCCGCCACCACACGTTCTCCCAGTTCGGGGCGGGCACGCTCGCCCCGGACGGGCCGGTGCCCACGCACCTGTCCCGGCTGGCGGTGGTGGACCCGTTCGCGCTGGCGGCCGAGGCCGCGCACCTGGCCGCGCTCGGCGTGGCCGACCCGCTGTCCCTGGTGACGGTGGACCGGCGGGCGCTGGTCAGCACCCCGTGGCACCAGGCCCGGGGCCGGGCCCGGGAGCGGGCGCGCGGCGCCGGCCGGCACGGTTCGTGCGGGATGGGGGTGGGCGAGACGATGGCCTACGCGCTGGCCCGTCCGGAGGACGCGCCCACGGTGGGCGACTGCGCCGAACCGGCCCGGCTGCGCCGCAAGCTGGCGCTGCTGGCCGAGTACCTGGCGGAGGCGGCCGGCCCGGACCCGGCCGAGCCCTCCCCCGACCCGGAGGAGTGCGTGGCCGCCTACCGGGCGTTCGCCTCGGCGGTGCGCCTGGTGGACGAGCGGTACCTGCCCACGCTGCTGGCCGCGTCCCCCGTGGTGTTCGAGGGGGCGCAGGGGGTGCTGTTGGACGAGTGGCACGGGTTTCACCCGCACACCACCTGGTCGACCACCACCAGCGCCAACCCGCTCACGCTGCTGGCGGAGGCGGGCCGAGCGGGCGCGGCTCGGCGGATCGGGGTGGTGCGCACCTACACCACCCGGCACGGCGCGGGGCCGCTGGTGGCCGAGGAGCCCGCACTGGGCGCGGTGCTCGCCGAACGGCACAACGGCACCCACCCCTGGCAGGGGGCGTTCCGGGTGGGCCCCTTCGACCTGGTGGCGCACCGGTACGCGCTGGCCGCCACGGGGGGCGCGGACACGCTGGTGGTGACGCACGCCGACGCCCCGGACCGGATCCGCGCGGCCACGAGTGCAGGGCCGCGCTGGTGCACGGGTTATACGGATCAGTGTGGCACGCCGCTGGAGATCGCTCCATCGGAGGTGCCCGACCTGGCCCGCCAGGAGCGGGTGACCGCCGCGCTCATGAAGGCCCGGCCGGTGCTGGAGGCGATGCCGGAGGACCCGGTGGCGGCGATCGGCGAGGCGCTGGGCGTGCCGGTGGAGGCGGTGTTCTCCGGGCCCACGCGAGAGGACGCGCACGTGCCGTCCCTGGTCTGACCGTTCTCTGTGGCGGCCCGGGGCGGTCGCGGCCGGAAGGTGCCGTCGGGCTCAGACCACGGTCAGGTGGTAGGTGGTGTCCACCCAGAAGCCCTGACCGGTGTCGGCCTTGATCTCCAGGACGTACCCGCCGGGGGTCAGCGGGGCGATCGCGCCCCACGCGCCCCAGGTGTACCAGCAAGCCCACAGCGAGCCGCGGAACGTGCCGTAGAACTCCTCCAGGGGCAGGGGACGCCGTTGAGGTACGCTTCGGCGTGGATGACCGGCATGCGCACCGGCTCCTTGGTGTGTTTGGCCTTGACCACGCAGTTGAGCACCGGGAAGAACAGGGGACGGCCGGCGGGCACCTCGCACCGGCGCACGACCGTGCCCCCGTAGGTACCGGCGAGGAACCACAGGTCGTCGGGCTGGTTGTGGGACGCGTGCCGACCGGTGGTGTCCTGAACCGGGTCGCTCCCCTTGGGTGCCGACCACACCCACCGCCACCAGCGGCCCGCGAGTTCGGTGCCCTTCCGGGAGCTGATCCGCCACGCGCCGTCGTCCGGCACGACCTCACCCATGACGCCTCTTTCCGGTGTCTGAGATGTCCACTGTGGACATCTTCACCCCAGGGATCGTGCTGACGCGGGGGTCTTCGTCGGCACTCGGGCACACCCGGCACCGTGTCCTGCGGGAGGAGCGCCGGGTTCGGGGTTAGCGTGACCGGGGGCTGCCATCACCGATCCCGAGGTCCGCGCCTTCCTGCTGGAGGGCACCCGCACCGGCAAACTCGCCTACACCGCCGCCGACGGGCGTCCGCTGGTCGCGCCGGTGTGGTTCACCGTCGAGGGCGGGGAGATCGTCCTCAACACCAGGAGGGACTCGGCCAAGGGCCGGGCGATCCGGAGGGACCCGCGGGTGGCTTTGTGCGTGGACCTGGAGGAGCCGCCGTACGGGTTCGTGCAGGTGCAGGGCGAGGCCGAGGTGTCGGAGGACATCGGCGAGCTGCGCCAGACCGCCACGGCGATCGCCGCCCGGTACATGGGCGCGGAGCGGGCCGAGGAGTTCGGGCGGCGCAACGGCGTTCCCGGTGAGCTGGTGGTGCGCATCCGCCCTACCAAGGTCATCGCCGGATTGGACATGACCGGCTGAGGAAGATGTGGGTGGTTTCGGGGGTGTGCTTGGTGCCCCGGGCGGCCGCTACCGCCCCTTTGGCATTTCGAGTCGAAACAACTCCCGAGTAATCTTCTGGGTCTTTGCCTGGACAATATCATCCTTGACCACCAGGTCGATATCAGTCTCATTTAAGCACGCAATTAGCCCACCATAAGAAAGAATTCCGCGCGGAGCACTGCACCGCTTTGACTGCCGCTTATAAATATTAGAAGTACACAAACAATCAAACGATAAAAATCAACTTCAAGAAAATTGAAGCAAAAATATAAAAAAACGAGAAGCGAGGACGGAAGAAAGTAGAAACAGGATATTAAAATGACCACCAAAAGAAATTTTACTATTCGAATTGGAAATTTCAGAACTACACTCTTTGTTCACGAATTCCTCAATCTCCCTAGCGCATCGACGATTTGTGGGATACCCTGCAATTTCTCCAATCAGAGAACCCCCCAAGTTGAAGCAATGAAATCTCCGAAAGTCAGAGGTCACGATCTCAATTCCCCCCCTCCACTCAACCCTCGAAACTTCACAAACAGGTATCTTGATATAACTAAAGAAGTTCTTTACTACGATATGCTGACCAGACAGTCTTATATGAGTAAAGAATGATGCCTTTAGTAGAAACCACCACGCCAGCGGGAAGAAAATAGAAACAAACCACACCACCTCCCCATTCGACGGCCCGTCTCCCAGAACCCAGCCTAGCCAGAAAATAAAAGCAAGGCTGGCGCAGAAAACCCCAAAGGAAGCTGTCCATCGATTTCTCAGAACCTTACCTTTGTCTTGGAATTTTCTATAAAATTCAAGCATTCTCTCGCGCCCCCATGTCCCCAAACATCCATTTTGTCGCAGACCCTACGCCTTGGGGAACGACCCACTGCGCCGCATTGACGCCATAAATAAAAGCAGTACTACCTATGTCGATGCTTTTAGGTTTTCGACCTTCAGGGATCCTTTGATAACGCCCCAGGCGCGAAAATCCGTGATCCCTCCAGAACCGAGATCCCGTACCAGCCACAGTCCTCGCAACTACACCACCTGCAGCAAGCATAGCGGCATCAGTCACATGACCCGTGACATCCATTTGACTCAAATCATTTCTATTATCATAAGCATCCACTGCTATATTGGCAGCCAGAAGCGCACCACCAGCTACGACACATGCCCCTGCTGTTGCAGCGATACACACCAAAAGACTAGCAACAGTAAGCCAGTTATAGATTCCGTCCCAATTCTCACTGACCCAATCCATAGCACTGCCACCCCAGCCGGCAGCTGAATCCCATGCTTCATCCCACCATCTGGCTTCGTTGTTGGCTTGGGTATGGGGGTCCACAGTGGCACTGACCGGCTCGGAGTAAGGGCTCGGGGAACTGACAGAGGCAGAGGCAGAGGCTCCAGCAATGGTACCACCACTGAATGATCCGGATGATTGCTTGCTCGCAGCGGATTGGCCATGGTAGCTGGGAATCAATCCCTGCATATAGTAAGCGACCTGCCATCCGTCGACGGAGCTACTCTGATCCGATTCGTCCTTCATATAAATCGACCACGGGTCGACGTACTGCAATCCGGTCGGGTCTGAGAAGCTCACCGGGTTGTTGTTCGCGTACGCGTACCCGTGCATCTGCTGGTCATCGGTCAGGTCCATCACCGGGTCCACCGAGACGAACCGGCCCAGGTCCGCGTCGTAGGCCCGCGCCCCCAACTGCGTCAGCCCCGTGGAGGCATCGATCGTGCCGTCCACGAACCCGCGCTCCCCCGGCCACACACCCGAAGCCGACCTAGCCTGGCCAAAGGCCGTCGTCCGGCGCTGGGCCACATCACCCCACTCGGCATCCACGGCGATCTGCCCGGTGCCGTGGTGGTCGGAGAACACCCAGTGCAGGTCACCGCCGTCCTCACGCACCGCCACCGTCTCTTCGGCATGGGTGTAGTAACGGGTGGCCTCCAACGTCCCCGCGGGCGGATCCCACGTCAGCTCCGCACCGGGAAGGTAGAGCGTGGTCGCACCGTTGGCCCGCCGCAGCAGACGCTCACCGTCGGCGTCATAGACGTACTCGGTGACCTCCAACCCGTCGGTGACCGAGACCAGCTCGCCCTCAGGCCCCCACTCCAACACCTGGTCGCGCTCTCCCGTGGTACGGGAGACCATGTTGCCCGCGGCGTCGTAGTCGTAGGTGTGCTCGGTGGTGCCCCCGGCCCCGTCCTCGGTCACCGAGGCGACCCCGTGCGCCGGCCCCTGGCCCTCCTGCGGACCGGCGTAGGAACGCACCGTCTGGCCGCCGCCGATCACGGCGTACTGGATCTCCTCGACCCGATTGCCGGTCTCGTCGTAGGTGTAGGAGTGCCAGTAGGGGTCGGCTCCGCCGATCTGCTGCCCTTCGGGCTCGGTGTCGCAGGCCGTCTCACCGACCGCGTCGGGGGTCCACGCCTGGGTGAGGCGGCGCAGGTGGTCGTAGTCGAAGCACTGCACGTCGTCGGGTGCCTGGGTGCTGGTGGGCTCGTCGCTGATGCGCAGCAGGTTGCCCACGTCGTCGTAGTCGTAGGTCTTGGTCGACAGCGACCCGTCGCCGAGTTGGTGGACGACGCTGGCCAGGGACAGGCGGCGGGTGGCCTCCTCGTAGTCGAAGGTCTGCCAGGTGCGCTCCGAGCCCAGGATGCCGCGGTAGAACTCGCGCTGCATCAGGTCGCCGACCTTGGAGTAGACCACGTCGGAGACGATCTCCTCACTGCCGGACAGCACTCTACAAGGCCGCTACGGACGGCCTGCACACCCTGGCCGACTCCGGATACCAGGGGGGCGGGGATCGGTGTCCACCACCCGCACAAGAAACCACAGGGCAGCTCCCACCTGCACCTTCATGCCGACACACAGACCTACAACGCCCTACTGCGGGGAGTACGCGCTCTGAGGGAGCGCACCGCCGCCGAACTCAAAGAACGCTGGCGCGCGCTCAAGCGGATCACGCTGAGCCCCTCCCGGCTACTCAGCGCCCATGGCTTGACCGTCGAAGGCGGTGCGCAGCCTGAATATTTACATCACGAAAACAATAATTGATAAAAATAAGGAAATTAAAACACAGGAAATCAAAAACGAAAAGGAAGAGATTCCCCAGAATATTGGATTTTTATAATATCGAACAAGAGACGCTTTGGATCGCATATAGTCAAAAGTATACATAAATGCGCAGCTGATAAATATACTTGCCGAAATAAAAACCAGATGATTCGCAAGACCCCACAGAACCTGATATCCACCAGATTCAAGAATAAAAGAAAATAAAGCGATAGCCGATGTGAATATCGAACCATTGGCGATCATCGAATACATCTGCATGATCAGGAGATGCGATGCGCTCTCTGCATCAATTCCTCTCCTTCGCATTTTTCGAAGATCAGACAAAGAGCGCAGAATACTGGATCGAAGCGAAGGACTAGAAAAGGAAACTAGCACCTCCATCGGCCGGTACAGAGGAATGCTGACTACAGAACATTCTCCATTTGAAGGAACTTTCCTTTCATTGCCCATGCCGTTAATTATTAAACTCCCCATATAGAGAACGCCCTGTATTAAAAACTGTGTACGAATTGTCCATCCGGGAAGTTAGAGAAACACGGGGAGTCCACTGGGCAGAATGACTCCGCCATTGCGCCCCTGCGCGACGCGCCGTGTCACGCCATCGACCAATGCTCCCACTGAGGTTTTCTCAATGGCCACCCAAGGGAATTTCGCAAACAAGAAAGGAGACCAGTCGCTCTAATTCTTTCTCCCCAGCCCTTCGAAATTCGAGATATCTTCCTATGGGAATATCCGCCAATACACATTCCCACCCAGACCGGATTGGTGAAATCAGATAGCATCTAACATTTAAATCTTCCAACTCCCCG
>NZ_AZXF01000005.1 GCF_000515115.1 Nocardiopsis sp. CNT312 | reverse complement strand
CATCCAGGCGGTGTAGTCCTCGCCCATGGCCTCCAGCTGGAAGGGCTCGTTGGAGCGGAAGGCGGTCAGGGACTGCACCTGGCCGCGGGGCAGGACGGAGGGGTCGTAGCCCACCTCCACCTGCTCGATCTGGCTCATGTCGACCCCGGCGGCGTTGAGCATGGCCTCGATGGGTGCGGGGAGCAGGCCCTTGTGGCCCAGGGTGGTGCCTTCGAGGTCGGTGAGGTCCTCGACGTCGGGGCCGGTCAGCAGGGTGGCGATGGGCACGTGGCCGTAGGTGGCCACCCCGATGACGTCGCTGCCGGCGTTGTTGGCCTGGAGGATCTCGGCCTCGTTGCCCAGGGAGGTGAACTGGGAGGTGCCGGCGGCGACGGTCTGGGCGTTGCCGATGGTGTTGCCGTCGCCGGGAACGATCTCCACGTCCAGGCACAGTTCGTCGAAGTAGCCCAGGGCCTGCGCGGCGATGGGCTCCAGGATGCTCACCGAGGACTGGTACTGGAAGCCGGTGAGGTAGGTGATGGTCCCCGCGGCCTCGTTGGTCTGGCAGCGCTCGTCGTCGATGACGGAAGCGGCCTCCGCCGCCTCCGGTTCGTCCTGGGCCCCGCCGCACGCCGAGGTCAGGAGGAGGGCCGCGGCCGCGCCGGCCGCGCCGCGTATGTACCGGGAGCGGCGGGGAGAGATGGGGGCGGAGGAGGGCATGCCGGTGTTGCTCCGATCATGGTGGAGAGTTGAGGGGGTCACCGCTGTGACTCGTGCCAGAACAGCAGCCTGCGTTCGAGGAGGGTGGTGAACGCGAGCATCAGTACGCCCATCGCGGCCAGGCAGATGACGGCCGCGTAGACGTAGGACAGTTGGCCCATCGCCGCCGAGTTGCGGATCATGGTGCCCAGCCCCTGGGAGGAGCCGGCGGCGACGAACTCGGCGACGACGGCGCCCACGATGGACAGGGGCAGGACCACGCGCAGCGCGGCCATGGCGTAGGGCAGGGAACTGGGGACGCGGAGCCTGAACAGGATCTCCATCCGGGAGGCGTGCAGTGTGCTGAACACGTGCATCACCGGCACAGGGACCGAGCGCAGCCCTGTCGTGACGTTGATCAGGACCGGGAAGAACGTGATGATCGCCGTGACGATCACCTTCGGTGCCAGTCCGAAGCCGAACGCCACCACCAGGGCGGGGGCGACAGCGATCACCGGGGTGACGTTCAGGACCACGGCGAGCGGCATGATCGCCCGCCGTAGCACCGGGATCTCGGACATGAGCAGGGACAGGCCGAACGCCAGTCCGGCACCCCAGGCCACGCCCATGAGCGCGATGCTCAGCGTCGACCAGGCGTTGCCCAGGAACGCCATGGGGTCGTCGGCGAGTGTCGCGCCCACATCGGGCAGTTTCGGCAGGACATAGGGCTGCGTCTCGGCGATGTAGGTCCACCCGGCGGCGACCAGGGCCACGGCGACGACCGTGGGCAGCCACATTCCGGGCCGGAGGGGGGAGTCGCGAAGCCGGCGGCGCTTGCCGGGCACGGGACCGGTGGGTGAGGGGGCTCTGTTCGCGCCCTCGGAGGTACTGGTGGTGGCCACGTTCTCTCCTCCCGTCACTGGGGAATCAGGTCGTCGGGGGCGGAGCCGGCCTGCCAGGCGTCTTGGAGGGAGGCGCGTACCCGCTCCTCCAGCGCACGTGCGCGCGGCCCGGCCACCTCGTCGCCGTCGCGCGGGCGGGGGAGGTCGACGGGCAGGACCTCGTACACACGCCCGGGGCGGGCCGACATCACCACGATCTCGTCCGAGAGCGTGATCGCCTCGCGCACCGAGTGGGTGACGAACACCACGGTCGTGGACATGCGCTCCCACAGACTCAGCAGGTGCCACTGGAGGGCTTCCCGGGTGAACTCGTCCAGTGCGGAGAAGGGCTCGTCCATGAGCAGCAGGTCTGGGCGCATGCCGAACGCGCGGGCGATGGCGACGCGCTGCTGCATGCCGCCGGACAGTTCGTGGGGGTACTTGCGGGCGGCGTCGGCCAGCCCGACCAGTTCCAGCAGGGATTCGGGGTTCTCACTGCCCCGGCCCGCCCTCCGGTTGACCCGGGAGGGGAGCGACACGTTGCGCCGCACGTTCAGCCAGGGCAGAAGGGCCGGCGTCTGGGGGACGAGTCCTACCGCCTTGGCCGCGCACATCTGCCGCGGTGTGGAGCCGAAGAGGGCCGCCCGGCCGGAGTCGAAGCCCTCCAGCCCGGCGATGACGCGCAGGAGCGTGGACTTGCCGCAGCCGCTGGGGCCGATGAGGCTGACGAAGTGTCCTCGGGGAATGGTGAGATCGATGTCGTCGAGGACCGGTGCTGGGGCGCCTTCGTAGGTCTTGGTCAGACCTCTGACGGTGATGCTCTCGTTCACGCCGCCCCCAGGCGGTGGAAGCGGCGCCCCTGGTACACCAGCGGTTCGGCGTCGTGGCGTCGGACGCGGGAGACCTCGGCGAGGATCATGGTGTGGTCGCCCGCGTGCTGGAGGGAGTGGACGGTTCCCTCCAGCACGAGGGCGGCTTCGGGGAGGACGGGGGCGCCCAGGTCGCCGGGGACGAACCCTGTGGCGGCGAACTTGTCGGCACCCCTGGTGGCGAAGACCCTGGCCAGGTCCTGCTGGCCCTCGGCCAGGACGTTCACGGCCAGCGTTTCGGTGTGGGAGAAGGCCTCGTGGCACTCGGCCTTGGTGGCTAGGAAGACGGCGATCAGCGGTGGCTCCGCCGAGACGGAGACGACGCTGTTGGCGGTGAAGCCGTGGCGGCCGGTGGAGATCTCGGTGGTGACCACGCTGACCGAGGTGGCCATGTGGGCCAGGCCGTCGCGTAGGGCCCCTGGTTCCTCACGTATGTCGGTCGAGCGGGCTGTGGGGGAGGGCGAGGTCATGGCTGCTCCTCGGGGAACGGGCTCGTGCTGTCGGCGGCCGCTGGGGTGTGCGGGGACATGCCGAAGGGGAAGGCGTTGGGCTGCGTCGATCATGGGCGCGCTAAGAGGAGGACGTCCCGGGCGAACGCGTGTCCTGCCCGGCCGTCCGTGGTGCCGGTTCGCGTCCGGGCGGGGCGCGGCGGCGGAGTCTGGTCGACGCAGGAGAGAGCGCGTGGGCCCGAGCGGGGACCACGTGTCGACGCGACCACATGGGAAGAGCCCACGCGCACACCCTCCATACAGGACACCTCAGGCACGGTGCCTGAGCCTTCGGCGGAGAGCGGGCGGAAGCAGGGTTGGCGACGGCCCGCGGGAGTCGTTGACTCGGCAAGTGTAGACGAAAAGGATGGGCTCATAGCGGGGTATTGGTCACTTTGTCGCGTCCGATAGCTGGATATTTCGGTTCTGGTCCATGAGGAGGACGTGGATGTGGTGCGAGGCGAGCGCCGAAGGGAGCCATGCGCCGCTTCCCAGGAGGCGGGTGAAGGGTGTACTCAACACCAGGAGGGCGCGTGCCTCGGGGAACCTGGTGTCGCGCAGCCACGCGAGTTTGAAGGCGTCCGCGATCACCTTGTTGCGGTGGGCGGACTTGACCTGCCCCCAGTGGAGGTAGCACTGGGCGAGCACGGTCGGGGTTCTCCTGTCGGTGTCCGCGTAGTCGACCCCTACCCTCATACCGTCGTCCAGAGTGAAGTCACGCGGTGCCAGGGGGACGCCGAGGAACTCGGAAAGCGTTTCGGCGGGTTCGGGGGTGGTGAGCCCGGCCGTGCTCGTCGTCGGTGCGTTCCTCAGTGCGTTCCCCATGCGAGCAGACCATAGTGTACGGAAGGTCCTCAGGTGAGGGGGTAGACCACCGGTGTGAACAGAGTGAACTACTCTTCGGCACTTCGTCCCACGTCGTGACATGTGTGACTTAGAGTTTCGTGGCGCATGTCACGTCTCATTTGTCAGCATTAGTCACATGATGTGCTGAATGCTCATTGTCAGGTCGACAATGACCCTTTTGATGCTTGGAGACCGGCGTGGTGCCCGAAATCCCCCAAACCACTACGTGGCGTGCCTGGCTCGGCCTGGCCGTGCTGACACTGCCACTGCTCATGTCCGCGACGGACATGACCGTCCTCTTCCTCGCGCAGCCCTCCATCGCCGCCGACCTGGCCCCGAGCAGCACCCAGCTCCTGTGGATCCTGCACGTGGCCTCGTTCCTGCAGGTGGGAACGGTACTCACCATGGGGTGGCTGGGGTCGCGGATCGGCTACAGGCGGCTCCTGGTGATCGGTGTCAGCGTGTACGGGACGGCCTCCCTCGTCGCCGCCCTCGCCTGGGACCCGGTCATGCTCATCGCCACCCGGGCGCTGATGGGGGTGGCCGCTGCCTCCCTGCTGCCCAGCGCCACCTCGCTGCTGCGCGTGATGTTCCCCGACCCCCGGCGGTTCTCCGTCGCCATCGCGGTGATCATGAGCTCCTTCTCCGCCGGGATGGCGCTCGGCCCGCCGCTGGGCGGGGTGCTCTTGGAGTACTTCTGGTGGGGCGCGGTGTTCCTCATCAACGTGCCCTTCGCCGTAGTCCTGCTGCTGGGGCTCCCCCTCCTGCCGCGTGTGGGCGGCGGTACCACAGGTGCCGTCGGCCGCCCCGACCTCTTCGGAGCCCTGCTCTCGGTGACCGCGGTCGTCACGGTGATCTTCGGGTTCCAGGAACTCGCCGACCACCGGGCCTCGGCGTCCGAGTCGCCGCTGTGGCCGTACGTTCTGAGTATCGCGGTGGGCGTTGTGCTCGGCACGGCGTTCGTCCGGCGCCAGTTGCGCGTGCCCGAACCGCTGCTCGACCTCAGGCTGTTCGCCGCGCCCGCGTTCACGGTGTCGCTCGCCGCCATGCTGCTGATGCTCATCGGAGCGGGCGGAGTCGAGATGCTGCTGTCCCAGTACCTCCAGTCGGTACAGGGCCTCTCACCCGGCCAGGCCGGGCTCCTCCTGATCGCCCCCGCGTTGGGCTCCATCATCGGCGGGATGCTCCCCACCCTGCTCAACCGGTGGATGCGCCCCGGCGCCGTCATGGGCTGCGCGCTGCTTTCGGCGGGCACCGGGGCGACGGCCATGGTGCTGGCCCTGCGCGGCGGGGACACCGTGCACGTGATCGTGTGCGCAGTGGTGGTCGCGCTCGCGCTGGGGCCGATGTTCACCCTGGGCTACAACCTGGTGATCGCCTCCGCGCCGGTGCGGGGCACGGGTTCGGCCGCGGCCATGGGCGACGTCGCCGGCGGTTTGGGGACCGCGCTCGGACTGGCCCTGCTGGGAAGCCTGGCGGCGGTGGTCTACCGGCAGCGGCTGGTGGACGGCGCTTCCGCGGACGTGCCGCCCGAAGCGCTCAGCCGGGCCGGGGAGAGCATCGGCGGCGCGACCGCCGTGGCCGACTCCCTCACCGGGACGGCCGCGGCCGAGCTGCTGGAGGCGGCCCGGTCGGCCTTCTCCGCGGCGGTCCAAGCGGGATACGGGGTCACCGCACTGATCCTGCTGCCGCTGGGCGCCGTGGTCCTGTGGACGCTGCGGCACGTGAAGCTGGACGAACTCGACTCCGACGCTTGACGGAGCCCGCGGCCGACCGGGGGCGGTGCGTGGGTGCTCAGCGCTCCGAGCCGCCCCCGGCGGCGGTGTCGCGGGTCTCGTCGTTCTCACGGTCCTTGCGGGGGACACGCAGTTCACGGGGCTTCCACCCCGGCTGGGAGCGAAGGGTCCACATCACTGGTTCGGCTTTCCTTGGAAGTTGCGGATGATCTCTTGCAACAGGGAGTTGCTCTCGCTCTCGGCGGGCATGAGCAGCCAGGCGAGGATGTACACGAACGCGCCGCCGCCGAGGAGCGTGAAGACCACGAAGGCGAGTCGGACGATCGTGGCGTCGATGCCGGCGAAGGCGGCCATACCGCCGCACACCCCGGTGAGGAAGCGGTCGGTGTCACTGCGTTCGAGGCGCTTGGGCCGGGTCATCTCGTTCATGTCTCCAGACTGCCCTCCCTCACTGACGATTCCCATCGGGGACAGCCCTGGACCGTCCCTGACATCCCCCTCCGGCACCTCCCCGGGTGCTCTGGAGGCGATTCCAGCGCGCCCCCGTGCCAGGTGAGACGGCACGGGGGCGCTGATGGTTCCAAGTCCGGCGAAAAACGTGTGGTCAGCCCGCTGCGGCGGCGCCGTTCTCCTTCGGGCCCTCGGAGTTCGGGGCGTCGCCGACACTGGTGGCCAGCGGCCGCTCCTCGATGAACCAGGAGAGCACGAACCCCGCGAGCACGATCGGCACGGCGTAGACGAACACCGGCGGCAGCGCCTCGGAGAAGGCCTCCACGATGAGCGCGCGCACGGGGTCGGGCAGGGTCTGGAGCATCTCCGGGGTCATGGAGCTGATCCCGACCTCGCCGCCCTCGAAGGCGGGTGCGTCACCCGGGAGGTCGGCCACCCGCTCGTTGAGGCGGGAGACGAAGATCGAACCGAACACGGCGATGCCGAAGGAGGCTCCGATCTGGCGGAAGTAGTTGTTCGACGAGGTTGCCGCCCCCAGGTCGCGCCGGGGCACCGAGTTCTGCACGATGAGGACGAGGTTCTGGATGACCATGCCCAGACCGATCCCGAAGATGAACAGCGCCGCGGCGATGTAGGGGTAGGAGGTCTCGGTGCCCATCCGCGAGAGCATGAGGACTCCGACCGGCATGATGAGCGTGCCCAGGATCGGCCAGTGCTTGTAGCGGCCGGTGGCGCTGATCAGGCGCCCGGTCCCGATGTTGGTGATGAGCATGCCGGCCACCATGGGGATCATCCGCAGCCCCGACTCGGTGGCGGTGGCACCGCCCACCATCTGGAGGAACGTGGGCATGTAGGCGATGGTGGAGAACATCGCGATCCCCACGGTGATGCCCACCAGGGCCGTCATGACGAAGTTGCGGTCGCGGAACAGCCGGAGCGGGAGGATGGGTTCGGCCGCCCGGCGCTCGACGAACACGAACGCGACCCCGCAGACCACCGAAGCGGTCGCCAGTCCCAGGATCTGCGGGCTGACCCAGTCGTACTCCGACCCGGCCCAACTGGTGCACAGGACCAGGCAGACACTGGTCGCGGCCAGGAGGACGGTCCCCAGGTAGTCGAGCTTGGGCCGCGGGCCGTCCGGCTTGGGCAGGTGGAGCAGCGTGGCCGCGGTGAACAGGGCGACCGCTCCCAGCGGCAGGTTGATGTAGAAGATCCAGCGCCAGTCGAGGTGATCGGTGAAGAAGCCGCCCGCCAGCGGGCCGATGACCGACGCCAGGCCGAACACGGCACCGATGATCCCCATGTACTTCCCGCGATCGCGCGGGGGCACCACGTCGCCGATGATCGCCTGTGCGCTGATGATCAGGCCGCCGCCGCCGATGCCCTGGACGGCGCGGAAGGCGATGAGTTGGGGCATGCTCTGGGCCAGGCCGCACAGGACCGAGCCCACGAGGAAGACCACGATGGCGAAGAGGTAGACGTTGCGGCGGCCGAAGAGGTCGCCGGCCTTGCCGTAGATGGGCATGCCCACGGTGGCCGCGAGGATGTAGGCGGTCACGACCCAGGAGAGGTGCTCCAGGCCGTTGAGCTCGCCGACGATGGTGGGCAGCGCCGTGGAGACGATCGTCTGGTCGAGCGCGCCCAGCAGCACGGTCAGGATGACCGCGAGGAAGATCCAGCGCAGCCGGGTGCGGGGCGCGCTCTGGTCGGGGGGCGCGTCAGTGGTGGTCATGGGGCCTCCGTTGGCCGTGGGAAGGGACCCCGGTCGGCTCCGGGGCGGGGAGCGGTGCGAGGCGGGTCAGCCGGAGGACGGCGCGTAGACCTCGCTGAGGTGGTGGAACCCCTCGCGGAGCCGGGCACGCACGTGCTCGGCGTCCTCCCCCTCGTGGAAGTCGAGCCGTTTCATGGTGTGGCGCATGACCGACATGGCGGTCGCGGCGATCAGTTGCGGTCGGGCGTCCTCGGGAGCGGAGCCCAGGCGCCGGGCGATGGTCCGGCCCAGGCCCTCCTCCGCGCCGTGCAGTTGCGCGAACGCTCGGGGCGCCAACTGCGGTTCCTTCTCCAGGATCTGCTTGCGGAGCCGCATGAGCGTGCGGTGCGCGGTGACGTCCTCCCAACTGGCGAAGGAGGCGGTGATCAGGTGGGTGAGGTCGTTGACGAAGTCCCCCGTGGGGCCTCCCATGGCGAACACCTCCCGGGACTCCTCGTCCGGGGAGAGCGGGGCGTTGCCGAGGACGGCCTCCTCCTTGGTGGGGAAGTAGTTGAAGAACGTGCGCGGGGACACGTCGACCGCCGCGGCGATCTCCTCCACGGTCACGTTCTCCAGGCCGTGCTCCAGGGTGAGCCCAACCGCGGCCTCCTGGAGCGCACGGCGGGTGGCCTGCTTCTTGCGTTCGCGCAGCCCCATGGCATGCCCCCTTTCCGCCCCTCATAGTTGCATCGGATGCAAAATTTCGCAATATGTAGTAATTCACGTGCTGTCACGAATGGCGGTCCCATCCGAGGGTGGTGTCATACCGTCGTAGCAACACCGCAGGTCAAAGGGGTTGCTTATGAGGACGAGGCGGATGCTCACCATGGAGGAGCGCGAGGAGATCGCGCTCGCCCGCACACGAGGCGAAGGCGTCTGCCGCATCGCCCGAACGCTCGGCCGAAGCCCCTCGGTCATCAGCCGCGAGCTGCGCCGTAACCGCTCCACGCGCGGGTACCGGGCCACCACCGCCCACACACGCGCCAGGACCCGCCGCGCACGTCCCCGACCACGTCGTATGGACACCGACCCCGTGGTCCGCGAGCGCGTCCTGGCCGATCTGGGCCGGGGACGCCCCCCCCGACAGATCGCGGGCCGGTTGAAGCTGGAGGCCGACGATGCCAGCGTGGAGCCCATGGAAGGCTCCCTCCCCACCGGCGGTGCCCGCATCAGCCACGAAGCGCTCTATACCTGGATCTACGCCCTGCCCAAGGGCGAGCTGGCCCGGCTCGGGGTGATGCTGCCCTCCAAGCGCACCGGCCGCCGCCCCAGGAGGAAGAACGGCCTGTCCGGCGGGCGGATCGTGGGGATGCGCCCGATCCGGGAGCGGCCCGCCGAGGCCGAGGGGCACCGGGTCTCCGGGTACTGGGAAGGCGACCTCGTCATCGGCAAGGACGGCCAGACGGCCGCCGTCACCCTGGTGGACCGCCAGACCCGCTTCACGGTGGGCCTGGCCCTGCCCGAAGGGAAGAGGGCCGACCATGTGGCCGACGTTCATCGGCCACGTGTGGGGGTTGCCCGCGCTGGTGCGCAAGTCGCTGGCCTGGGGCCAGGGCACGGAGATGGGACGGCACGCGGCGTTGACCGTGGCCACGGACCTGCCGGTGTTCTTCGCCGACCCGCACAGCCCCTGGCAGCGTCCCACGAACGAGAACACCAACCGGCTGATCCGGGAGTACCCGCCCAAGGGGACGGAGATCCCGCAGCACCAGCCGTACCTGACCGCGATCGCCGAGGAGCTGAACAACCGGCCCCGCGCGTGCCTGGGTTTCTACACGCCGCAGGAGATGATGCACAGGCTCCCGCTTGAGGGTGAGGATGGTGTCATGCCGTCGTAGCAAAACCGCGGGCCAAAGGAGTTGCTCATGGGAACACGGCAAATTCTCACCCTCGCTGAACGCGGGGGAGATCGGGATCAGCAGAAGAGCGAGAAAAAGGTAGGCCCCCAGGGGCTCGAACCCTGAACCCACGGATTAAAAGTCCGTTGCTCTGCCAATTGAGCTAGAGGCCCGCGATACGGCTCGGAGCGTGGTCCCGGCCGTCGCCGGAGCCAACTCTACCGTAGCCATAGGGGCTCTGGGCGGCTGGTACACCCTCGCAGGGCCGGGGTCTGCTCATCCTTCGGGCGCACCCGCACCCGGTTCGTGGAGGCAAGGTGGCGCGGATGCGGTGCTTGGTGGTCAGCGACACCACCCGCCTGCCCTTCACCGAGGCCCGCACGGTCGCATCGTCGGCCTCTTGGTGTTCGTTACGGCGCGCACCGCATCCGTAGCGGCCCAGCAGGGTGGTGGGGTCAATTCCCAGGTGCAGCAGCACTCCCGTGGTCGGGACGTGGTGGTGTCAGTGAGCAACACGTGTCGGATCGAGCGGGCCGAAGGACCGAGGCCGTGCCAGGCGTAGAACCCCGACTCCGACACCCCCAGTACCCGAACGGCGACCTGGACCGGATGGCCTTCGGCGGCCATCACCGCGATCGCCTCGAACCGTCTTTTGGGGGCACCACCTTGCCTAAAAGCTCGCTGGCCCGGCGGTGGATCGCCAGCTCGGTCTTCTCGGTGTTGGTCGGGCCGGGGGTCGATATGGTCCTGGCTCCGCCAGGCGTAGACGGTCCCGGCAGGAGATGTCCAGGTCGCACGCCGCGTCGGCGACGCTGCGCCCTGCTGCGGAACTCGGCCGGGTAGCCACGGCGTTCCAGGATGTCCTCCTTGGGGTCACGTGATCCCAGAACCCAGAAATCCGACTCCGAAAAACGCAGAACACGCCAAACCCGGCACGAGACACCCTGTGGTGGCGGGACTCAGCTGTTGGTCGACGGCCCTGGCCCAGCCACGGCGTACCGGGCGGTGATGGTGCGGACGGCCTCGTCGACTACCTGAGCGGCGCGTTCGGCGCTCACCTCCCAGCCCGGCACGAGAAGTGTCGGCCAGAAGAGGTAGTTGGAGATCATGCCCAGGAACTGGGTGGCTGCGAGGTCCACGTCTTCGATCCGCACCGTTCCCGCCTCGTGCTCAGCCTGGAGGTAGCTGCGTAGGGACTCGAAGTAGGGCATCTTCCCGTGGGAGAACTGCGCATGGGCCAGCTCGGGGAACCGCGGTAGCTCGGCGATGACGATCCTGAACAGATCGGTCATCTGGGCGCGGCCTAACAACTCGGCGTAACGGCGACCGATGGTGCTGAGCCCGTCGACGACGTTGCCTGCCGACGGAGGATCCTCCTCGTCAGAGGTCGACCAGGACTCGGTCACGATGGCGTCGAACAGGGCGGCTTTGCTCGGAAACTGCTTGAACAAGGTGGCCCGCGAAACGCCCGAGGACTCTGCGATCCGCGCCAGCGAGGTCCGGTCGTAGCCCAACTCGAGAAACAGTGCGGTCGCGGCCGTCACGATCAGCGCGCGCTTCTCTTGGGCGACGCGCTGGTGATACGTCGTCACGGCTCTGCTCATGGGCCAAGCATACGAGGTGAGTGGCTTGACTCGCCACTGTCGCCGGCCTAGTGTCAGGGCAGTGGTGAGTCGAACGACTCACCACTGGCCGTCGGTTCATCACTGGTGATCCCGGTCATTCACCCACGTAAGGAACATCTGATGCCCCGCTTCGACAACCAGACCGTGCTCGTCACCGGTGGGACCGGCGGCCAGGGAGCGAGTCACGTGCGCGCCTTTCACGCGGAGGGAGCGAACGTGGTGATCGGCGACATCGACGCGGAACGCGGCGTCGCTCTGGCCGACGAGCTCGGAACCCGCGCTCGCTTCGTCCGCCTCGACGTTACCGACCAGAGCTCGTGGGCCGCCGCTGTGCTAGCCGCCGAGAGCGCCTTCGGCGCCCTGAATGTGCTCGTCAACAACGCGGGCGTACAGAACCCGCCCGCACCGATCGAACACACGGACCAGGCCACGTGGTCGCGCATCCTCGACATCAACCTCACGGGGATCTTCCTCGGCATCAAGACCGCAGTCCCCGCTCTGCGCCGCGCAGCCGGAGGGGCCATCGTCAACATCGCCTCAGCCATGGGCCTGGGCGGCACGGCGCACTACGCGCCCTACGTCGCCAGCAAGTGGGCTGTGCGAGGCCTCACCCAAACGGCAGCGCTCGAGCTCGGCCGCGACCACATCCGGGTGAACACCATCCACCCCGGCGTGATCGCGACCCCCTTCATCCACAAACCAGCTGTCGGCGCGACCGCGGCAATCGCCGACTTCTACTCACCCGAGCCGTTCGCCATCCCCCGACTTGGGGAGCCGACCGACGTCAGCCGTCTTCTCCTGTTCCTCACCTCATCAGAAGCGTCGTTCATCACGGGGTCGGAGTACGTCATCGACGGTGGACTCCTTCTCGGCCCCGCCCTTCGGAGCGAGACCGTATGAGCACTCCAGCCACGATCGGGTCGAACGACTCCGCGCGGGACGCGTCCCTGTCCCACCTGCCCAACCACATCCGACAAGCCATCGAGATCACCCCCGCCGCGGGTACCAGAGAACGGACCATCGACATCACGACGCTAGGCCGCCGCACCAGCCGGCCACGCCGCATCGAGATCTTCTTCTACCGAGTCGCGGACACCACCTACCTGTGCAGCGGCACCGGCGGTGCCGCGACCGACTGGCACGCGAACCTGCTCGCCCATCCCGGCTTCACCTTCCACCTCAAGAACGGGATCCGCGCAGATCTGCCTGCATGGGCCGCGCCTGTCACCGACCCGGCTGAACGTCAGGCGGTGCTGGCCGAAATCGTCGCGGATCTCAATCAGCCCCACGACCCCGGCACCATCCGGCCGACTCGGCTCGAAGACTGGACCGACAGCCGGCTGATGCGCATCAGTTTCCTCCCTCAGCCGTGATCACGGGCCCTTCGACAGACCCGGCACATCCAACGGCCCGACCGAAGCGATCAACGGCCGACTCGAACACCTCCCCGACCTGGGTGAGACCCGCCCACGCAGGGAAGGAACGACCGGACCGGGTCGCAGAACAGGGTGACCTCAAAGGTGGGACCAACACGCGCAAAGAGCTATCGAGCAGATATGCGCCCCCCACCTCGAGTAGCCAGCGAATTTTGACGGTACTCCTGAAGAGCCGGAATCGGCTCCGTTGCGGCTCCGGTGTTCCGGAACCCCCTGGTCTGCGGTGGTCTTTCGTGGTCTCCGCTGACACCGCGGTACCCGGGCAGACCAGAACGGACAACCACATGGTGGAGCGAAACGCCCGCCATCCCGCCGACCTTTAATCCGTGGGTTCAGGGGTCGGGCCTCTGGGGGCCTACCGGGCTTCACTTGGGCGTCCCTCCTCCGGGAGGGGCGCCCTTCGGTGTTTTCCGGGCCCTGAGGTCCCGCAGGGAGCCTGGACCCCAGCCTCAGGCGGGGGAGGCCCCGGGCCGGAGCGGCTTGTCAGGTGCCGTGGTGGCACCTGCGTGCGAGTCGGGTCCGGAGTGTGGCGGTGCCGGGTGCGGTGATCTCTTCGCAGGCGTCGCCCGGCCCCGGACCAGCCCGGCGGACGGTGGGCCAGGTAGGCCACGGTGGAACGGGCGGGGCTGGTCTCAACGGTGAAGGCCGACCTGTAGCCAGCAGACGAACAGCGGAGTCCCGGCCCTACAGGCCGGGACTCCGCTGTGTTCAACTCCCGCAGTCACTGTACCCCCGCAGACGCAACGGCAGGTGGTGACCGCGTAGGGCTGAGCGCGCGAGCCCAGGGGGATGCGGTTGAGGACAGGCCGCGCAGTCGACGTCACAAGAAGATCAAGCGCTGCGTTGTCCCAGGTCGTTTAGGTGAGCCCCGCGCACGCGGGGATGGACTCAGGTCTCCCGGGACGTGACGGGAGGGCGGACGGCCGGGTGAGGGCCCGATCCGCCACGAGGGCCCGCTCCCGACCCGCTGGGAGCGGGCCCTGTCCTGTGCCGGGCACCGCTCCCCCTTCTCCCGTGCTGCTCGAAGCGCACCGGGGCCCTGACGCCGGGCGGGGACGGTGCCAGACTTGGGACACCACGACCACCCCGGCCGTGGACATCCGTACTGCTCGGAGCCCTTAAAATGCGCCGGGTGCCCCTACGCGCCGTCACCGGGACGCGGCCGACCGCTTTGGACGTTTCCTACAACAACAGCCCTCCGGACTCCTCTCCCACCGACATGGCGCCGCTGGTCGGCGGGCGGGAGGATTGCACTCTGGGGAGTGCCGTCCCGAGGGTCGGCACACACGTCGTCTATCTGCGAAGGACCTGATCGGGTGTTCAGTCGTGTCGCCATCGTCAACCGTGGAGAGTCCGCCATGCGGCTCATCCACGCCGTACGGGACATCGCCGCGCAGACCGGGGCACGGATCGAGACCGTCGCCCTGTACACCGACGTCGACCGCACGGCCGCGTTCGTCCGTGAGGCGGACCTGTCCTACGACCTCGGTCCCGCGTCCGCGCGTCCCTACCTCGACATGGAGGTGCTGGAGCGCGCGCTGGTGGAGACCGGTGCCGACGCTGCGTGGGTCGGCTGGGGCTTCGTCGCCGAGGACCCCGCGTTCGCCGAACTGTGCGAGCGGATCGGCGTCACCTTCGTCGGGCCGAGCGCCGACGCCATGCGCAAACTCGGCGACAAGATCGGCGCGAAACTGATCGCCGAGGAGGTCGGCGTCCCTGTCGCCCCGTGGAGCCGGGGCGCGGTCGAGACCCTGGACGACGCCCTGGCGTCGGCGGCGCGGATCGGCTACCCGCTCATGCTCAAGGCCACCGCCGGCGGCGGCGGGCGCGGCATCCGCGTGATCAACCACGAGGACGAGCTCGCCGACGCCTACGAGCGCACCAGCCAAGAGGCCGCCCGCGCCTTCGGCAGCGGCATCGTCTTCCTGGAGCGCCTGGTCACCCATGCCCGGCACGTCGAGGTGCAGGTCATCTCCGACGGCGAGACCGCGTGGGCGCTGGGCGTGCGCGACTGCTCAGTACAGCGGCGCAACCAGAAGATCATCGAGGAGTCGGCCTCGCCGGTCCTGAGCCCCGAGCAGACCGCCGAACTCAAGACGTCGGCCGAGCGGCTGGCCGTTGCGGTCGGCTACCGGGGTGCGGCCACCGTCGAGTTCCTCTACCACCCCGGCGACGGCATGTTCGCGTTCCTGGAGGTCAATACCCGGCTCCAGGTCGAGCACCCCATCACCGAGTCCACCACCGGGTTCGACCTGGTCAAGGCGCAGTTGCACGTGGCCTCGGGCGGCAGGCTCGAAGGCGGGGCACCCGCCGAGCGCGGCCACGCCGTGGAAGCCCGGCTCAACGCCGAGGACCCCGACCGCGACTTCGCCCCCTCCCCGGGCCGTATCGCGCGGCTGGACCTGCCCGCGGGTCCGGGCATCCGCGTGGACACCGGCGTCGCCGAGGGCGACACCATCCCCGCCGACTTCGACTCGATGATCGCCAAGATCATCGCCTACGGCCGCGACCGCGAGGAGGCGCTCGGCCGCCTGCGCCGGGCGATGGCGCAGACCACCGTGATCATCGAGGGGGGTGCCACCAACAAGAGTTTCGTCCTCGACCTGCTCGACCGGCCCGAGGTGATCGAGGCGACCGCCGACACCGGCTGGATCGACCGGGTGCGCGCCCAGGGCGGTCTGGTCACGCACCGGCACTCCGCCGTCGCCCTGGTCGCCGCCGCCATCGAGGCCTACGAGGAGGAGGAGCGCGTCGAATGCCAGCGCCTCCTCTCCACCGCGTTCGGCGGCCGTCCCCAGGTGCAGCACGAGAGCGGTCGCCCCCTGGACCTCAAGCTGCGCGGCGCGGGCTACCGGGTGCGGGTGGCGCGCGTGGGCGCGCACCGCTTCCGGGTCGGGCTGGAGGCGGGCGGCGACGCCCGCACCGTCGACGCCGAACTCGACCGCTTCGACGAGCACACCGGGCGGATCATCGTCAATGGGACGGTGTACCGCCTGCTCACTGGTACCCACGGCCCCGTGCACCTGGTTGAGGTGGAGGGAGTGGCGCACCGCGTCAGCCGCGACGAGGGCGGCGTCCTGCGCTCGCCCGCGCCCGCACTGGTGGTGGCCACCCCGCTGAAGGTCGGCGCCGAGGTCGAGGCGGGCGCCCCGGTCCTGGTACTGGAGAGCATGAAGATGGAGACGGTGCTGCGGGCACCGTTCCGGGCCCGGCTCAAGGAGTGCGCCGTGGCCGTGGGCAGCCAGGTGGAGACCGGTGCGGCGCTGCTGCGCCTGGAACCGCTCTCCGACGGCGAGGACGAGGAGGACACCGCCTCCGGGGCCGTGGAACTGGACCTGCCCGCCTCCGAGCCCGCCGCCTCCGCGCGCCTGCGCCTGGCACGCGGCCGGGAGGACGTGCGGAGCCTGCTCCTGGGCTTCGACGCCGACCCCTACGACGAGCGCCGGGTGCTTCAGGACTACCTCGCCGCGCGCGCCGAGGCGGTCGGGGAGGGGCACCGGCCGCTGGCCGAGGAGCTCCCGCTCATCGAACTCTTCGCCGACCTCGCCGAACTGAGCCGCAACCGCCCGGCGGGCGAGGACACCGCCGACGAGCGCGTCCACAGCGCCCGTGAGTACTTCCACACCTATCTCCAGAGCCTGGACGCCGAACGCGCCGGACTGCCGGAGGCGTTCCGCGACCGGCTCACCAAGGCGCTCGGCCACTACGGGATCACCGAACTGGAGCGCTCGACCGACCTGGAGTCGGCGGTGTTCCGGATCTTCCTCGCCCAGCAGCGGGTGTCCACCGAGGTCTCGGCCGTCACCGCCCTGCTGCGCGCCTGGCTGGCGGAGCCGCAGCCGGACGAGGCGCTGAGGGAGACCGCCGGCCGCGCCCTGGAGCACCTGGTGTCGGCCACCCAGGTCCGCTTCCCCGTGGTCGCCGACCTGGCACGCGGGGTGGTGTTCGCCTGGTTCGGCCAGCCGGTCCTACGCCGCAACCGCGCCCGCGTCTATGCGAACGTGCGCAGGCACCTGCGCCACCTGGACACCCGCCCCGACGCCCCGGACCGCGCCGAGCGCATCGCCGAGATGGTGCGCAGCACCGAGCCGCTCGTGCGGCTGCTCGGCCAGCGGCTCGTCCGATCCGACCTGGACAACTCCGTGATGCTGGAGGTGCTGACCCGCCGGTACTACGGCAACAAGGGCCTCAGCGTGCGCTCCACCGAGGCCGCCGACTGCACGTTCGTGGTCGCCCAGCGCGCGGATTCGCGCGTGGTCTCCACGGCCGTGGGCTTCGAGGGCCTGGACCGGGCGCTGCGCGGACTCGCCGAACTGGCCGCCGAGGCGGAGGTCGACGCCGACCTCTACCTGTCCTGGGAGAAACAGCCGGAGGACTCCGAGGCGATGGCCGCCGCGTTGCAGGAGGCCCTCAGCGTCCGTCCACTGCCCGACCGGGTGCGCAGGCTGACCACGACCGTCGCCGGGCGCGACGGCGCGGTGATGCACCACCACTTCACGTTCCGCCCCTCGCCCACCGGTATGGCCGAGGACCGGCTGATCCGGGGCCTGCACCCCTACATCGCGCAGCGGATGCAGATGGAGCGTCTGGGCAGGTTCGACCTCACTCGCATGCCCTCGGCGGACGAGGAGGTCTACCTCTTCCAGTGCGTGGCCAAGGAGAACCCGGCGGACGAACGGCTCATCGCGTTCGCCCAGGTGCGCGACCTCACCGAACTGCGTGAGCAGGACGGCAGGCTCGTCGCGCTGCCCACGGCCGAGGAGACCGTCGCCGCCTGCGTCGACTCCATCCGCCGCGAACGGGCGCGCCGGTCCTCAAAGAAGCGCTCCGACACCAACCGGGTGGTCATCTACGTCTGGCCGCCGAGCAGTCTCACCCGTGAGGAGATGGAGACGATCGTGGGCCGGGTGCGGCCCTCGACCGAGGGCGCGGGGCTGGAGGAGATCCTGTTCATCGCACGCCAGCGCGACCCGGAGACCGGCGAGCTGACCAAGGTCGCCATCCGCATCTGCTCCGACCCGACCGGCAGCACCGAGCTGGTCGTCGGCGCGCCCTCCGACGACCCGATCGAGCCGATCGACGACTACCGGCAGAAGGTGCTGCGCGCCAGCGCCCGCAACACCGTCTACCCCTACGAGCTGACCAACCTGCTCGGCGCGTTCACCGAGTACGACCTCGACGACACCCACGCGCTCGTGCCGGTGGACCGGCCCAAGGGGCGCAACACCGCCGCGATCGTCGCCGGTGTGGTCACCACGCCCACCGAGCGGCACCCGCAGGGCGTCACCCGGGTGGTCCTGCTGGGCGACCCCACCAAGTCGCTCGGTGCGCTCTCCGAGCCGGAGTGCCGCCGCGTGATCGCCGCCCTGGACCTCGCCGAGCGGATGGAGGTGCCGCTGGAGTGGTACGCGCTCTCCTCCGGGGCCCGCATCTCCATGGAGTCGGGCACCGAGAACATGGACTGGGTGGCCGCCGCACTCAAGCGGATCGTGGAGTTCACCCAGGACGGCGGTGAGATCAACGTCGTGGTCGCGGGCATCAACGTCGGCGCGCAGCCGTACTGGAACGCTGAGGCGACCATGCTCATGCACACCAAGGGCGTCCTGGTGATGACCCCGGATTCGGCGATGGTGCTCACCGGCAAGCAGTCACTGGACTTCTCCGGCGGCGTGTCGGCCGAGGACAACTTCGGTATCGGCGGCTACGACCGGGTGATGGGCCCCAACGGCCAGGCCCAGTACTGGGCGCCCAACCTGGCAGCCGCCCGCGACGTGCTCATGTCGCACTACGAGCACTCCTACGTCGCCCCGGGCGAGGACCGGCCGCGGCGGGCGGAGAGCACCGACCCGGTCGACCGCGACATCCGCGACTTCCCGCACATGCTGGAGGGCAGCGACTTCACCACGGTCGGCCAGATCTTCTCCGCAGAGGCCAACCCGGACCGCAAGAAGCCGTTCGACATCCGCACCGTGATGCGGGCCGTCTCCGACCAGGACCACCAGGTGATGGAGCGCTGGGCGGGGATGGCCGACGCCGACACCGCCGTGGTGCAGGACGTGCACATGGGCGGTATGCCGGTGTGCCTGCTCGGCATCGAGTCCACGTCGGTGTCCCGGCGCGGCTTCCTTCCCACGGACGGCCCGGACTCCTTCACCGCGGGCACGCTGTTCCCGCAGTCGTCGAAGAAGGCCGCGCGGGCGATCAACACGGCCAGCGGCAACCGGCCGCTGGTGGTGCTGGCCAACCTGTCGGGCTTCGACGGCTCGCCGGAGTCGATGCGCAAGCTCCAGTTGGAGTACGGCGCCGAGATCGGCCGGGCGATCGTGAACTTCCGCGGTCCCATCGTGTTCTGCGTGATCTCGCGCTACCACGGCGGGGCGTTCGTGGTGTTCTCCAAGGCCCTCAACCCGAACATGACCGTGCTCGCGCTGGAGGGCTCGTTCGCCTCGGTGCTCGGCGGTGCCCCCGCCGCCGCGGTGGTCTTCGCCGGGGAGGTCAAGGCCCGCACGGCGGCCGACCCGCGGGTGCGGGACCTGGAGGCCCGGGTGGCGGCGGCCGCGGGCACCGAGCGCGCGGCGCTGGCCGCCGAACTCGACGGGGTCCGCTCGTCGGTGCGCGCGGAGAAGCTAGGCGAGGTGGCCGCGGAGTTCGACGGGGTGCACGACATCCGGCGCGCGGTGGAGGTGGGCTCGGTCGACGCCGTCGTCAGCGCCGCCGAGCTGCGTCCGCGCATCATCGAGGCCATCGAGTCCCGCCTGACGGGGGACTGAGGCGGCGGTGCCGGGCCGACGCGGCGTCGGCCCGGCCGCCGCGCGGTCAGGCGTTCTGCTCGGTCCGGTCCATCCGCTCGATGGTGGGACCGGCCTCCCGTGACCACGGGACGGCCAGGAACAGGGCCGAGCACACCCCCAGCGCGCCCGCCGCCGCCACCACGGTGCCGGTTCCGGTGAACTCGGCGCAGAACCCGGCGACGAGGATGCCCAGGCCCTGCACGACCTGGAGCCCGGCGGCGACCAGACCGAAGGCCAGCCCCCGGCCCTTCTCCGGAACACAGAGGACGAACGCGGCGTTGGCCACGAACTGGTAGGAGCCCGCCATACCCACCAGGGCCAGCGCGGTGACCATCAGCCACAGCGATGGGTCGGCCAGCCACAGCAGCAGCGGCACCGAGGTGAGCACCGCCAGGGGGCCCAGCAGCCGTATCCGGGTGGGGGGAGGCACCAAGCGGGTGAGGACGAAACCACCGATCAGCGCCCCCACCGGCGAACCCGCCATGATGAGCCCCGCCGCGGCCGGTCCGGCGCCTGCCTCGTCCGCGATCGGGTTGGCGAGTCCGTAGGGGATGGAGTACAGGCCCGCGAGCCACGCGAGCAGTGCCAGCGTCCGCAGCCGGGCGTCGCCGAAGACGAGGGCGGCCCCGTCGCGGGTCATCGCCAGGAAACCGGGCCGGCTCTCCTCCGCGGCGCGCGGCGCGGGCCGCTGGGCGACCCCCAGCAGGAGGATCACGGCGGACAGGGCGAAGACCGCGCTGGTGGCGGCCACGGCCAGTCGCGGATCCACGTGTTCGACGGCCAGGCCACCCGCCACCAGGCCGAACAGCATCCCGACCTGAGAGGTGAGCTGGGTGATGGCGGTGCCGGCCACGTACCGCTCGCCCTGGACGATCTCCGTCAGTAGGGCCGCACGCGCCGCGGCGAAGGGGATCGACGGCAGCACGGAGCAGAACAGCAGGGCCCACACCGCCCAGACGGGCACGCCCGGAACGGCGATGAGGACCACGACGAGCGCCCGGGCCAGGTCGCACGCGACCATGACCCGGCGCCGGGGCAGGACGTCGGCCAGACCGGACAGGAGGGGCCCGGCGACGAACGGGGCGAGGAACGTCACGGCCAGGGTCGCGCCCGCGGCGAAGGCGGAGTCGGTGGCCTGGTAGACGAGGACGCTCGTGGTGATGTTCAGCAGGTTGGAGCCGATCATCGAGAGGGCGTGGGCGAGCCAGACGGTGCGGAACTCGCCGATCCCCATGACCTCCCGGTAGCTGCTCCGCCAGGACGGTTTCGGGGCGTTGGGGCGCTTGTGCCCCCGGCCTTCGGGTGTTCTGTCGAGGCTCGGATTCGGCACCCGGCACTCCCTTGCCTTTACAGGGTTCGTTTCACGCTCAGTCGTGTCCCGATGACCAACGGTCCCTGATTGGTCGCGTGTCCGCAAGCGGATAAGGCGATTTCGTGCCTGATTCGTTGCTCTCGGTTAGGGCGGTGTTCGGAGGGGGGAACAGCCCTTACCCAAGCGGATCCGTGCGTGCTCAGGCCCAGCCGAGCTCGGCGAGCCGAGCGTCATCGATCCCGAAGTGGTGCGCGATCTCGTGGATGACGGTCACCCGCACCTCCTCCACCACCTGTTCAGGGGTCTCGCACAGGGCGCAGATGTCGTGCCGGTAGATGAGGATCCGATCCGGCAGCACCCCGAAATAGGAGTCCCCCCGCTCCGTCAGCGGAATGCCCTCGTACAGGCCCAGGAGCCCGTCAGGCGACTCGTCCTCGACGGTGATCACCACGTTGTCCATGAGACGTGCCAGGCCGGGCGGGATCTCGTCCAGGGCGTCGGCGACGAGTTCCTCGAAGTGTGCGCGTGTCAGTTCCACCACATCACCCATTGTGCTGCCACGGCGTGGTCGGAGACGGAGGAGGGGGCCGAAGGGGAGGGAACGGTTGGGGAGTGGCCCCAGCGCCCTGCATGATGGTGGTGTGCTGTCTTGGGAAGCGATCCGTGCGTACGACTTGCGCCGTGCCTTCGAACGTGTGACCTCCGGGCGCTTGTGGCGCTGGGGGTGCGTTGTCGTCGCCGGGCTCGTCGGCGGGTGGCTGGGGCTCGCCTTGGGCGGCCAGGTCGTCAGTCCGATCGGTCCGGCCGACGTCACGTTCAGCCTGACCCCGCAGTGGCACGGTGAGACGGTCGTCGACGTCGCCCCCCTCGGCCAGCTCGCCTTCGACACCCACCGGGCACCGCTGAGGCTGGAGGCGACGATCTCCGACATCCGGCTCGCTGCGGCCGAGGAGATGTTCACCGACCCCGAGTCCATCGGCCGGATGGCCGCGGGCATCGGTCAGGACCTGCGCCAGGGCATCACCGACCTGGTGGTCCGCGCCCTGGCCGCGGGCGCCCTGGGCGCGCTGCTCTTGGGGCTGCTGCTGTTCCGGAACCTGTGGCGGGCCCTGGCCGGGGCGGCCATCGCGGTCCTCGTCCTCGCTGGTACGGGGGCTGGGGCGGCGGCCACCTTCAACCCGAGTGCCATCGTCGAACCCCGGTACACGGGGCTGATCGCGGGCGCGCCACAGGTGGTCGGCAGCGCCGAGGCCGTCGTCGACCAGTTCTCCCAGTACCAGGAACAGCTCGCCGGCCTGGTGAGCAACGTGTCCCGGCTCTACGAGGCCACCTCCACCCTGCCCGTGTATGAGGAGGACGAGGCGGTGGTCCGTGTGCTGCACGTGTCCGACATCCACCTCAACCCGGCGTCGTGGAGCATCATCGGCACCCTCCAGCGGCAGTACGGGGTGGACGTGATCGTGGACTCGGGGGACCTGACCGACCGGGGGAGCGCCGCCGAGGACGCCTTCGCGGCCGAGATCGCCGACCTGGAGGTGCCCTACGTGTGGGTGCGCGGCCAGCACGACTCGATGGGCACACAGCGCGCCGTCGAGTCCCAGCCCAACGCCGTGGTGCTGGACGGCGAGGTCCGCGAGGTGGCCGGACTGACCTTCTACGGGGCGGGCGACCCCCGGTTCACACCCGACGCGACGAGGATCAACCCGACCGTCCGTGAGGTCGCGGAGCTGGGTGGGGAGCAGGCGGAGGAGGTCGCCGACGGGCGCGAGGAGGTGGACATCGCCGTGCTGCACACGCGCGCGCAGGCGGAGGCCTTCGATGGCGTGGTGCCCTTGGTGCTGACCGGCGACGAGCATCGGCGCTCCACGATCCTGGGCGGTCTGGGCACCAGGTTCCTGGTGCAGGGGTCGACGGGCGGTGCGGGGCTGAGTGGTCTTGATCACGGTTCCGGACGCCCGGTGCCCTACCAGGCGTCGGTGCTGTACCTGGACGCCGAGACGGGCCGCCTCCAGGCACGCGACGACATCGACCTCGGCGGGGTCGGCCTGACATCGGCACAGGTGGAGCGGCACATCGAACCCGATCCCGACCGCCCGGTGGGCGAACGGCCCACGGCACCGGAATCGGGGAGCCCGTCCGCGACGCCCTCCGTGGCGGAGAGTGCGACCGGAGGCTGACGTTCCCGCAGGTGGTCATGTGTCCGGCGGGACCGGGCAAACCGCTTTGGCGTTGGTGGGAATCTCCCCTATGCTTGACCTGTCACACGGGCCCCCATCGTCTAGCGGCCTAGGACGCCGCCCTTTCAAGGCGGTAGCGCGGGTTCGAATCCCGTTGGGGGTACGACGTGGTCTGAGCACTGTCGGGCATCTGGCAGAATGATGACCACGCCAAAGCGCCGGGGCGGTCGACCGGGGCGACAACTTCATCCAGGTCCTGTGGAGCAGTTAGGAGTGCTCGCCACCCTGTCAAGGTGGAGGCCGCGGGTTCAAATCCCGTCAGGACCGCAGGTGCGCCGTAGACCGGCGCGCGCGGCTAGGTAGCTCAGTTGGTACGAGCGTCCGCCTGAAAAGCGGAAGGTCGGCGGTTCGACCCCGCCCCTAGCCACCCCTTGTAAGCAGTGCAAACGCCCGGAGGCCGAGAGCCCCGGGCGTTTTTTGACAGCAACGTGACAGCAACCGGCTCAGCCGAGCGCGTCCCCCAGCTTCCGGAGCGCCCGCCGCTTGTCGTCCAACGAGGCGTGCGCGTAGATCGTCATCGTCACCCCGATATCGCTGTGCCCGACGATCTCCCGGACCACTTGCGGCGGCACCTCCAGGTTCAGCAGCAGCGTCACGCAGGTGTGCCGCAGGTCGTGGAAGCGCATGCCCTCCAGGCCCGCGGCCCGCCGCAGTGGTTCCCAGCTCCGCCGCAGGTTGTCCGGCTCCAGGGGAGTCCCGCGCCGGGAGGGGAAGAGCAGCCCGTGTTCCTCCCAGTCGGGGAAGGCGTCCGAGCGCTCGACGAACTGCCGCTTCCGGTGCGCCTTGAGCGCGTCCACACAGATACCGGGGAGCGGCACGGTCCGCGCCGAGTCCTCCGTCTTGGGCGGCACCAGGGCCAGCTTCCCGTTCACCCGCTGGAGTGTGTGGACCACCTCCAGGCGGCCGGCCTCCAGGTCGACATCGCACCAGCGCAGCCCGAGCAGCTCCCCACGACGCAGGCCCAGGCAGAGCGCCAGGACGTACAGGGCGTGGAACCGGTCGTTCTCCGACGCCTTGAGCAGACGGCGCGACTGCGCGACGTCCAGGCCCCGGTTCACCGAGTAGCGCGGCGGAGAGACCTTGACGAGAGAGGCCGCGTTACGCGGGATCACCTCCTCACGGACGGCCGTCTGGAGAGCGTTGCGCAGGACGGCGTGGATCGACTGCACCATGCGCGCCGACAGACGGTGCTCGCAGCACCGGGGCCGGGGGAGCGCGCAGCACTCCGGCTTGTCCCGAGCGGCGTCCGTACCGTTCTTGCAGCACTGACAGAGTTGCCGAACATGCGTGATGAAGGTCCGCACGTCGCGCGCGGCGAGCTTGGCCAGCTTCTTCTTCCCCAGGCCCGGCACGAGGTAGCGGCGGACGACACCCTCATAGCCTTGCACGGTCTTGGGTCGGCGTTCGGCGCGCACGACGTGTTCCATCCAGTAGTCCAGGTATTCCGCCACGGTCCAGTTCTCCGAGGCGACGGGAACGCCCCGGTCGGAGTCGGCCAGGAGCCTGTTCAGCTTCGATCGGGCATCGTCGTAGTCGCGTCCGTACCCCTGGACGCGCTTGTACGTGCCGTCCGTGGTCAGCGCGTACCCGGCGAAGGCGTACCGGCCGTCCTTGCGCAGCCAGATGCTTCCCTCCCCGTTGGCGCGCTTGCGCCCCTTGCGGCGACGGCGGTTGTTGCCCTCAGAGGCACTCACGCGGCATCCTCCAGGGCTTCCAGGCACTCGGAGAGCGCCGCGACGGGGACCAGGCGGCGACGGCCGATCTTGACGGTGCGGAGGGTGCGGGAGCGGATGAGATTGTAGACCATCCAGCGACTCACCCGTAGATGTTCGGCGGCCTCTTCGACGGTCAGGAGGAGTTCGGTCATGGTCACGCTGCTTCCTGCTCAGGGGTTGCCGAATGGTCTGGGGTTCGAGCGGCGTTGAGTTGTGCGCGGCGTTTGAGGGATTCGCCCACGGCGCGCAGGAGGCGGCGTTCACGGGGTGCCACGTCCGGATCGGTGGGACGGGCCAGTTCCCAGGCGAAGGAGCCGCGAGCCGTGGAGAGCAGCGCGGGGGGCCGGTGGTCGCCCTCGCCCTGGCCCTCGTCGGCGGGGTCAGTGCTAACGGCGTTAATGCCGAGGGTGTCCAGGACCCAGGCGAGCCGGTCCGCCTTGTGGTCCGCGAGGGTCTTACCGGACCACTTTCGGGAGACCAGGACGCGCCGTCCGGCGTAGCCCAGGTGTTCGCGCCGGTGGGCCTTGGAGCGGCAGAACCCGGGCCGCAGCCCGGCTTTGGGGTCCTGGGGCTGGATGCCGTAGCGCAGCCAGTTCGCGCAGCGAGGCGAGCACGGTTCGAACCGCAGCGCGTCCAGGAGCCGGTCCACGTGCTGTTCCTGAGAGACCGTCTCGACCTCGTGGCAGTCGGCGAGGTCCTTCGTCAGGTACTTCGCGAGGTAGCGCACGCACCGATCGGCGTCGGCGGACCCGGCAACGACCCCCTTGGCGTCGAGTTGGCGGCCGAACCGCGCCACGTGGTGGGGCTGCGCGTTGGGGTCCTCGTCCAGGGCATCCAGTGCCTCGTCCCAGGTGGGCAGGAGTGCGCCCGTGGCGGGGTCGAGGTAGGTACCGGTGTCCTCGTCCCACACCGGCAGGTGGCCGCCCTCGAACCGGACCGTGTCAGCCGGTGGCCACCACACCTGGTGGTAGGTGGCGGCGGCGATCTGTCGCAGTTCCGCCCTGGGGAGGGTGCCCCGGGTGGCCATGTGCAGGTGCGGGGCCAGACGGCGTTGGGGTTCCACCGAGGCGAAGTACTGCACGTCGAACCCGGCCACCCGGCGCAGGTTCTGCACGAACCGGTCGACGAGCTTGGAGAAGTGCAGGGCGTCCCGAGCGGCCCGTCGGTAGTCATAGGCGGCGGGGTCGACGGGGGCGCCGTCCGAGCGGACACGGCCGTAGGAGTCGAGGGTGAGGGTGAGGAACAGCGAGGGCCGGAAGGTCCGGCCGGTGGCGGGGTCGGTGTAGGAGCGTCCGACGGTGGTGCGGCGCATCGCGCGCTTGGGCAACTCCGGCACGTCCTGGCGGCGTCTGGTGGAGCGCACCCGACGCGGCCGGGACCCGGACGGGGAAGAGCCCGAGCGGGTGATGGAGCCGCGCAGGCCGGAGGCGGTGATCTCCTCGTCCAGGTCCGAGATCGCAGCGTCCAGGCGGGTCAGGTCCTCGTCCGAGGCGTCCCCGGACGCGGTGAGCCGTTCCCGTTCAGCGGTGACCATCGCGCGCTGTTCCACCCAGCCCCGTTGCACCTTGGTGGGCGGGTCGGGGTCCACGACGGGGTCCTCTGCCAGGTGCCAGCCCTCTTCGCACTGGGACCGGCGCAGGGACCGTTTGCGTTTGGCGCAGGCCGGACAGCGGGATTCGAGGGTGGACCCGCACGGCACGTCCACGATCTCGCTGGCACCGGTGGCCAGGTCGGTGCGTCGGAGGGAGACGGGGCGGATGCACACCCCGTGGTCGGCGGCCACCTGTTCGGCGACCTCGCGGGCCAGGGGTTGCGCGAGCCGTTCGGCCCGGGTGGACTTACCGGTCAGAGTCGGCATCGCAACCCCCAACCGAGATACGAGGAGCGCACCCGTGGACTGGTCGGACTGGCGTTTCACCGCCGGAGCCGGGAACATCATCCCCGCAGCGGGCATGCTCTACCTCGACGTGCCAGGGCCAGCACTCGGCTACGCGATCGGGAGCGCGGCTTTCCTGCTGTGGTGGGGCATCCGTGCGTTCAAAGCGCGTCGTCATGCCGCCTCACCCCCGCCGTCCGATGAGGAGGCGGCCGAGCCGTAGACCTCGACCATCGCGGTGATGTTCGCATCCGACACGTACGCGGCCCGCACCCGCACCGGGGCCGGTGAGCCCTCCACCCGCACGAACCCCACCCCGGGAAGAGCCGCATCGATCAGATGCGCGTTCGCCCCACGGTCCCGCGCCCCTTCCCCGAGGACCATGTCCACCTGCGACGCCTCGTCCAACCGCAGCGCCACCTTGTCCGGGAACAGGTTCCGCAGGTTCATCACCTCCTTGCGCGGATCCTGGAGCGCGGCCAGCACGCAGAAGCCCACCGACCGGCCCTGCGAGGTGAGGGTGGCGATCGCGTTCTCCGCCCGGCGCCGCACGTCCCGGTCGGGGTGGTAGGCGGTCAGGAACGCCACCTCGTCCAGCACCACCAACACGAACGGATCGGCGGTGGTGGGCGTGTGCGCGCGGCGGTGCCCGGCGTAGCGTCGGGCGCGTTCCTGCATGGTGCCCACCGCCCTCTCAAGCAGAGCAACCGCCGCGCCCGCCTCGTCGGCGTAGTGGGCGAACAACGCCCGCCCGTAGGACAGCTCCATGCGTTTGGGGTCGACCGCCCACACCTGCGCCGTCCCGGCATCGATCGCGGGCAGCATCGCGCGCACCGCTGACCAGATCACCGAGCCCTTACCCGAGCCGGTCACCCCCGCCACCAGGACATGTGTGCCGTGCAGGCGCAGCGCCCACCGCGCGCCGTCCTCGCGCACACCCACGCCCAGTGCGCCCAGATCCGCCCACTCGCCCACGTCCAGGGCGGGCACGGTGTGGGCGAGGGTGTCCCGGCGGGGGAACTCCAGGGTGATCTTGCGCGGGCCTTCCACCAGCACGCGGCAAGAGGGCGCACCGAAGCCGTGGGCGAGTTCGGCCACGCGCGTCTCGAAGTGGGCAGGGCTGGTGCCCGCCACCAGGGTGATGCGCACCCGGTCCGCCCAAGCGGTGCAGAGGACGCGGCGGATGCGCGGCAGGTAGCGGCGCTCCTGGTAGGACTCGGCCAGGCCGGAGATGACCAGGACGGGTTGCCAGTGGCGGCGGTAGACCATCACGTGCCGCCACCACGCCAACAAGCGCAGGGTGACCCAGGTCCGGAAGGAGACGGGATGGACGCGCCACCACACCAGAGAGGCCACGGCCGCCGAGCCCCACAGTCCGGCCGGGCCGGGCCAGTCCAGCCACCACCAGGCCCCGCCCGAGGCAGCAGCCGAGGCGACCATGACCGGGAACCGGAATGGCAGCGTGACCAGGAACCGCACCAGCCGCCACACCCACGAGGCCAGCACGACGATGCCGGGGGTCTCCACGATCGGGGTGGTCCAGCGCACCCCCTGTGCGGGGGAGGGCAGGGTCGGGGGCGTCTGCGCGGCCCCCACCTTGGCCGAGCGCATCAGAGCACACCCCCGCCCCGGTTCTCGTTCTGGTGCAGGACGCGCGAGCGCATCAGGCGGGCACGGTCGGCGACCTCGGACGCATCGGGGGTGCCCAGGTCGGCCAGCGCATCGAACACCCGCGCCTTGAAGGCGTAGAAGTCCGCCCACTCACAGGGACGGGAGCGGGGCGTCTCGACCGCGTCGAGGTAGGCGTGCACCAGGCCGGAGCCGGTCAGGGTAGACAGGTCATCGGGGTAGGGGGACATACTGGAAACACCTCTTGTGAGAGTTGGGAAGCTTCCGAGGGGTGACAGGGGCGGCTCAGGTGTTGGCGCACCAGGCCGCCCCGCTTACATGTCAGGAGGCGATCAGGCCGCGTCCTTGGCCGGAGAACGACGGGTGCCGCCAGCGGCACCGGCGGTCGGGGGCTTCACACCCCGGGCGCGCAGCGAGTAGGCCACCCGGGGGCGGCGGCCGTTGTCGTCCACATAGGGCATGACCGCCATGGATTCGAACTCCACCGGCCGGAACGGCAGCCCGGGAACCTCGTCGGGCAGGGTGGGGCACACCTTCGCGGGGATCTTGACCTTCACGCTCTTGGCCTTGCCCCGCGCGTCGGGGTCGGCGTCGATCACATCCACCGCCCACAAAGGCAGCCCCGACTCCTTGTCGAGCTGGGGCCGCTTGGTCTCGAAATCGGTGATCGCCTCCACCCCGAGCGCGAACGCGCCGTGGGGGAACACGGCGGCGAACTCCACCGGCAACGCACCCTGGATAGCCATGCGGACTCCTTACTGCGCCTATCAGCGCAAACGAAAACGTGTGGCCGGTCGCACCCCTCCACGGCAGGAGGGACCGCGCGACCAACCACACGATAATCCGCACTTTTTGTTTTGTCTAGTACATGAAGTACTAGATGGCACTTAGAGTACGCCCACCCTCCTTGCGAGCCTGGTCAGCGCTACTCCGGCGGGATCCTGGATCGCCAGGAGGTCACCGACGACCTGCCGCACCACCGGATGCCCGTGCACTTGCTCGGGGGTGATGCGCTCGGCCTTCTCCAGGGTGGCCACGGCATCATCGACGTTGCGTCGTTGGAGTTGAGCGCGTGACACGTCGATCAGGAAGCGGCCCTGACGTTCCAGAGACAGGGACGACACGTCCACCTCGTCCGCAGCGCGCAACGCCACGCCAGCGTCGCCCAGCTCCACAGCCACGGACACCTCATGCAGGCCCACGTTCGCCGGACCGAACTCGGTGTTGAAGTCGTTGCGATCTCCGCCCAAGGCGTCCGAGATCCGCTTGGCCTCGGACACGTGCCGGTAGGCGATGGTGGCCTTGTTGCCGCGTGCGGCGGCGACCGCCCGTTGCAGGGTCAGCGCTCCATAGACAGACATGGCCTTGAGGTCGCCTTCTTCCACCAGGCCACCCAGCGCCTCACACGCGGTCTGCGCTGTGGCCTCGACCTGGTCATAGTGGCGTGCGCCCTGAAAGGTCAGGCACAGGCGGAACTCACCCGCCGCCATGAGGAGCGGATCCTCCGCCCGTTCGGCCGCGGTGATGGCACGGTCAGCGGCGATCCATGCCGCCTCGTACTCGCCTTGGCCGGACAACGCGGAGGAACAAGCCTGGTAAACGGCGTTGAGGAGCCGGAACAGCTCCAGGCGTTCACCGTTGGGAACCGAGCGGGCGGCCGACTCAAGGTCGGGGATCAGCGACTCCAGAATCTCGGTGAGATCCATGTAGGCGCTGGCATGGGTCAGCTCCCAGACCCGATCAACCCGCTGGCGAAGGTCGTCCACATCGACCGCCGCAGGATTACGGCGCAGTAGAGCGGCCAAGGCGTGCGATCCACTCAGGACCAGGCGCAGTCGGCTGCTTCCCGGGGGTTCCTCGTTGGTGGCGGCGACGATGGGAGCCTCGGCAGCCAGCTCGGAGACGGGGATCTCCAGGACCTCGGCCAGTTTTTCGAGCACCACCATGCGGTCGACCTTGCGCACCCCGCGTTCGACCTGAGACACCCAGGTCTCGGAACGGCCGACGAGTCCGGCGAACTCGCGTTGAGACAGACCGCGCTGTTTACGGTGCTTGGCCACCTTGCGGCCCAGCGCCTTCTGGTAGTCGGTGCTCACTCCTGCACACCCTTAGCGTCCATCAGGTTCAGGAAGTCCACCTCCACCGAGGCCAGGAACGCGCCGCGAGCGTCCAGGAAGCGCTTCACGTGCGGCTGTTCCTCGTGGGCCGCGAAGGCGGAACGGTCGGCGTACAGCTCGTAGAAGACGCGCTCCAGGGGCTTGCCCTCCACGGTGTGGACCGCGTACACGAGCGTGCCCGGTTCGCTCCGGCGGATGTGCGGAAGCGTCTCCGCCACCAGGGCATCGAAGCCGTCAACAGCGGCTTCGTCCTTGAGCGTGAACCGCACAGACAGTCCGAACATGGGGCACTCTCCTCACTTTGACTACAAGACCCGTACTTATTGTGCGCGCAAACCAGTGCGCTACACACGCATTCGATGTACGGTAGCCGTACTAATAGTACTAGTCATGCAGCTCAGTGTCTGCCCCCTGCACCCAGAGCACGAGGTGAAACCCCATGTCCCTCTACGCAGACCGGTTCGACCACACGGCGAGCGTCCACCACGCCTGGTTCTACGGCCGCCCCGACCAGATCGCCGCTGTGCGAGCGTTTGTTGCCGACCGCTTGGGCGACTGCCCAGTGGCGGACGACGCGGTACTTCTCACGAGCGAATTGGCGACCAACGCCGTCCAGCACACCCCGTCGAGCCTCCCGGGGGCGGGGTTCGGCGTTCTCATCGAGCATGAGCACGGGAAGAGTGTGCGCGTCACCGTCCACGACGGCGGTTCGTATTTCGACGCTCCATGCGTGGCGCAGCCCGAACCCGACGCCGAACACGGTCGCGGCCTGTTCCTCGTTGACGCCCTGGCCACCTCATGGGGCAGCTACGCCACCCTCTCCGGACGCAAAACCTGGTTCCTTATATATAAGGAATGAATAGTTTAATCAGACCTGTGGTCAGGGTTTTTCGATCGCAGAAGAGCCCTTCCAACTGCAAGCATTGAGTGTATAGCGGCAGGGCTGCTTGCAACTGTAGCGTCGCCGTTTCGTTGTGGTATCGAAAAATACGATCCCTTCACCTTGCTTGATATGTTGGCTCCATAAACAATGTATGGCTTCATCTCTTCCTGTTGTCTTGGGATCTGCATGACAAGTATGCATTTCTTGTTGTGTTCTAGGTAGGTAATGTCAAAATCTTCGGGGGCTGGGTAAATGTAATTTCGCGCGATGCTCTTGTATCTTGCGGTGAGCTTCCAGCCTTTTTCTATGGGAGTAATTTGATCGATTGTGTCGATTCCGTTTCTTTTCCTTGATTTCATGCCGATGATTATGATGCCCCCCCGTTTGGAGTTGGCCATGCTACAGATGTCCTTTGCGAGCTCGTATTTTTCTGTCTCTTCTTCGAGTCTGTAGGGGGTAGATTTAACTTCAAGCCAGGGGGACTCGGGCTGTCCGAGAAAAATCTGCCATTTTCCGGAGCGAAGTATGTCGACGGCGATGTCTTGGTTTATTGGGCTCCCAAGAAAACAGTGAACCAGATCAATCAAGCCCTCGGCTATCCTGTAGGCATGTCCGAGTGTATTTCCGCGCTCGCTCAGCCAAAAATCTATGAAATAGTAGATCTGACTTCCGGACCCCTCGTAATCTATCGCTGCCAGTCCGGCACCGTTTCGCGACAGGTAGGGGCGCGCGAGTTTGATTAGTTCTTCAACTTCCACGTATTCGTTGGCGAAGAACTCCGAGCGCACTAGAAATTCGCCGTTTTTTGTCACTCTAAATTCTATTGGCTCTGCGGGAGAGTAGTCTTCGTCGTACTCGGATATGGGGGTCCGCGTTACAAGGATGCAGTCAAGGTCGGGCGGCGCCTGTTCGATTAGTAGCTTGCTCCGAGGCCAATTTCGGGGTCTCACCTCATGGCCCCAATGGTAATTTTGATGCTTTAATATTGCATTGCGAATGCTGGTGATTGAAATATTTTCGATAGCCTCTAGCGGAGCTAGGTATTGATCACTTCCAGTTCTCTGCATCGTCCAACAGTCTAGTTGAATTTCTGAATCTCCGAGAATGGCTTTTGCTTGAGTTGGCTTCACTGGGCCTGCCTATTCCTTGCCGAGTTGGGCTGTATGGGATCAAGGCGACGGCGCGAGCGCCGTCGCAGTGGCCTTCGGCCGCGCTCGGGCTGCGGGCTGCCGCCCGGTCCCGAGCGCGGCCGAAGGCCGTACCGCTTGGCATCATGACGCAGATCGCGGACGAACAGTTGCCATTCCCCGGAAATCGGCTGATGACGTGCTCGGATCCCGAGGCACCCGATAGCGGGGGCGACTGTCTCGGGTCACCCGCTCCGGCGCTATCGGGCGCCTCGGCTCGGAACCGTGGTTGCCGAAGCCCCGTGGCCGGGGGAGGGGCAGTAGACGGAGGAGCGCACGTGCGGCACCGCTGTGGTGGACCGCTTTCCCCTACGTCAGGGCAGGCCGAAGACACCTCGAAGTGACAGCAGTGGTGACAGCAACGACAGCAACCGGGGATGGACTTACCCGGACCCGAGCGGACATCCATCCCGCAGGCCAGCACCGCGACCCACCACTGACCCCGCCTGAAAAGCGGAAGGTCGGCGGTTCGACCCCGCCCCTAGCCACTCCCACAAGACATGCGAAAACACCCCGTGACCTGCGTGAATAGGCCACGGGGTGTTTTGGTGCGTCGGCGCTGCCGTATCCCCGCGTGCGCGGGGCTCACGGTCCGATCTACACCGGCCACCACCCCGACGGCGGTCCATCCCCGTGTGCGCGGGGCGCGGGTGCTCACCACCCGCACCGCCGACGACGGCACGGTGACCTACGCGGCCCACCGCCCGCCCGGCTGGTCCGGCCCCGGGGACCCCTTCGAGGAGATCACCGCACCCGACACCGCCACACTCCGCGCCCGGCTCGCCCAGCGCTGCCGTCACGGCACCTGACAAGCCGCTTCGGCCCCGGGCACTCCCCCGCCCGGGGCCGGAGCCCACACGCGGCGACCTCTGCACCAGCACAGGGGTCGGCTAGGCGACCCCTGTGCTGGTGCAGAGGTCAACCCCGTCCCCGCGTGTGCGGGGAGCAGGACACGGCGGCCAGGGCCTGCGCCTGGTGAGTCGGTCCATCCCCGTGCGCGCGGGGGGCAGCCTGACCAGAGATTTTATCCGCCCGAACCCCTCGAATCTGCAAGTTGTCGAGAAACGGACATTTCACGCGCCCTCGTCTGTCGGGCTGCTTCGCTCGAAAACCGGCCACCAAAGCGGAGGCTACACGGAGGGGGAGAGACGTATATGAGCCCCCCGAACGGCTAGACGTGGTGCGCCTTGCGCGGGGGCGACGAGCGTTTCCCGGCCAGGGAGGGGGCCGCACAGGGGGCTCTGACAAGACCTCCACCGTGCATCCACACGGGGACCTAAGCGGCCTTCCTCGTCGGATACGTGCTGAAAAGCGGAAGGCCGGTGGTTCGACACCGCACCCCGGCCACTCCTGGAAGACATGCGGAAACGCCCTGTGACCTGTTCACTCAGGTCACAGGGCGTTCCGCTGTTTCGGTGGTTGCTCAGAATACGTTCAGAAATTTCCGAGGCCGCCTGTGTGCCTTCCGGCCTCCGGGTCAGCGGCGGCGACGGCGCGGGGCACCGCCGTGGCGGGGGCGCTGCTGCTGGGAGGACTGGGCGGGTGCCCGCACCGGCAGGCTGACCGGCGTCCCCGAGGGTTCACGCGCTCCGGTCACCCGGGTGAGTTCGGGGTCCTCCGCGTCGGTCCGGGCGGTGTGCGCGTCGATCCGGGCCCGGCTCATCAGCCGGGTCATGTCACGCCGCTGGCTCGGCAGGACGAGGGTGACCACGCTGCCCGACTCCCCGGCGCGGGCGGTGCGTCCTCCCCGGTGCAGGTAGTCCTTGTGATCGGTGGGCGGGTCGATGTTGACCACCAGGTCCAGGCCGTCCACGTGGATGCCGCGGGCCGCCACGTTGGTGGCGATCAGGGCGGTGACGTCGCCCCTCTTGAACTGGTCGAGGGTACGGGTGCGCTGTGGCTGGCTCCGGCCGCCGTGCAGGGGCGCGGCGAGGACGCCGTTGGCCAGCAGGTGGGCGGCCATCCGGTCCACGGCGCGCTTGGTGTCCAGGAACATGATGACCCGGCCCTCGCGGGCCGCGATCCGGGTCGCGACGTTCTGCTTGTCGGCGGCCGACACGTGCATGACGTGGTGCTCCATGGTGGAGACGGCACCCTCGGAGAGGTCGACCGAGTGGACCACGGGGTCGTTGAGGAAGCGGCGGACCAGGGTGTCGACGTTGCGGTCCAGGGTGGCGGAGAACAGCATGCGCCCGCCGTCGGCGGGGACCTGCTGGAGGATGGCGGTGACCTGCGGCATGAAACCCATGTCGGTCATCTGGTCGGCCTCGTCCAGGACCGTGGACTCCACCCGGTCCAGGACGCAGTCGCCGCGTTCCATCAGGTCGCGCAGGCGCCCCGGGGTGGCGACGACCAGTTGGACGCCCTGGTGCAGGGCCCGTGCCTGGCGGCGGATGGGCATCCCGCCCACGACGGTCGCCGTGCGCACCCCCACCGAACGGGCGTAGGGCTCCAGGGATTCGGTGACCTGCTGGGCCAGTTCACGGGTGGGTGCGAGCACCACGGCCAGGGGGCGCCGGGGCTCGGCGGTGCGTCCCTCCAGCCGGGCGAGCAGGGCCAGGCCGAACGCCAGGGTCTTGCCCGAACCGGTCCGGCTGCGGCCCAGCACGTCGCGTCCCGCCAGGGAGTTGGGGAGGGTGGCCGCTTGGATTGCGGAGGGGGTGGTCAGGCCCTGCCGGGCCAGGGTCCGCTTCAACGGCGCGGGCATGTCCAGCGCCTCGAAGGAGTCCACGGGTGGCAGCGCCGGGGTGACGGTCACCGGGAGGGCGAACTCACCGGAGGGGCCGCTGTTCCCGGGGCGCCTGTCGGTGCGGGGCCTGCTGTTCTGGGGCCGCTGCCGACCGTGCCCGCGGCTGGGGCGGCCGCGATTGGTGCGGGTGTGCTGGGGATGACTCAATGTCGGGCCTTTCGCTGACGGCGTTCGCCGGGCGGGGCCTTCTGGCCACACAGGGGGGAACCGGGGTACGCCGGAGGAGCATGGTGGATGTCCGCGCTCGTCCGGACGGTTCCGGGGCGCGGTGGAGCCGGTGCCGGTCGAAAGAACGACGGCTGGAAACCCGGCGGAGACGGAGAGAAGCGGTGGGCCCGGCGCACAAAGGGCGGGCACCACCGCGTCGGGAGCGTCGGCTCCCCTAGATCAGGGTGATGTTCTCGGCCTGGGGGCCCTTGGCCCCGGCCGTGGCGTCGAACTGCACCGCCTGGCCCTCGGCGAGCTCACGGTAGCCGGTGGCCTGGATGTTCGAGTAGTGGGCGAAGACGTCCGGGCCGCCGCCGTCCTGCTCGATGAAGCCGAAGCCCTTTTCGCTGTTGAACCACTTGACCGTACCGGTCGCCATAGACGTACCCCTCGTTCGAAGAATGAAGAAAACCGTGGATGACGATTTCCCCGTCACCGCAGTAATCTCCCGAAGAGGTGGTCCCCGCCGGTCGGTCACGACTGCAACTCTTGCGAACGTAGCACACCGGGGTCCTGCCGCGGTGGACCGGCGGTGTCGCGAGAATCTCCGGGGGATCGGTGCCGATACCCGAGGGGCTGCTTCGCTCTGATCCCCCGGCGGCGGGTCCGGGCGGTCGGTCCGAGCGGGATTCGGGCCTGCGGGCCACGCGACCGCCGCGGACGGCGCACGGATGCGCTCCCACCGCCTCGGGGCCCGGTTGCTCGTGCGCGGGCAGTCCCTCGACGGTGCCCTGTGGGAGAGGAGCCGGCCGACCGCCACCGGATGGTCCGGGCGTGCCTGAGAGCGTTCCCGGGCGCGTGCCACGGCTGCCTCCGCGAGGCCCGGGCCGAGGCCGCCGGTGCGGTCCTGGCCGGGCACCGGATCCGGGCATCCCGCTCAGAGCGTCGGCGGCCCTTCCGAGCGGAGCCGGTCCAGTTGTCGCCGGTCGCGCTTGGTGGGGCGCCCCGCGCCCCGGTCGCGCCGGACGAGGGGGCCCGCCTCCGCCTGCGGCGGGGGCGTCGGGGTGCGGTCGACGTAGCAGCGCACGGCGATGGGCGCCCCGACCCTCTTGACGATGACGTGGCTCACGTCGACGAGCCTGGTGGTGCCGTGCAGCCGGACGCGCACCTGGTCGCCGGGCCTGACGGTGGTGGCGGCCTTGGCCGGGCGCCCGTTCACGCGCACGTGGCCGCCGCGGCACGCCTGTGCCGCGTCCGAACGGGTCTTGGTGAGGCGCACGGCCCACAGCCAGCGGTCGATCCGGGTGGAATCGGGGCCGGAGGGCAGGGGCGCCGACGACTCGCTCACGCCGTCTTCCTCTCGCTGTTCTTCGGACTCCTCCGCCACTTTACGGGGCGACCGTACGAAGTACTCCGGAAGTCGCGCTAGAGTGGTCCACGAAGCGAGGTCCTGTGGAGCAGTTAGGAGTGCTCGCCACCCTGTCAAGGTGGAGGCCGCGGGTTCAAATCCCGTCAGGACCGCTGAGGGAGCCCGGTACCGCGAGGTGCCGGGCTCCTGTCGTTGTGGGTGGAATTCCTCGGACGGGGAAGATCATCGCCGTAGGAGACAGCACTGGGCGCGGGAGGATGACGGCACGTTGGGCTATCGGTACGCCACCGAGCGGGCGGACCACTCGGCGCTGGCGAGCGGGCAGGTGCTCCGCTCCGCGCCGGGTTTCCCCGGGTTCCCGGTGCGGCTGGCCAGCGAGCTCCTCCAGCGGGCGCTGGCCCACGTCTACGAGGCCCCCGTGCGCCTGTGGGACCCCTGCTGCGGCAGCGGCTACCTGGCCACCGTGCTGGGGCTGCTCCACCGCGACGCGCTCTCCCACGTGCGGGTGTCGGACGTGGCCGCCGACGCGGTCGACCTGGCCAGGCGCAACCTCGCTCTGCTGACCGCCTCGGGCCTGGCAGAACGGGAGGCCGAGCTGCGCCGGTCGGCGCGCGACTTCGGCCGGGTGGAGTTCGTCGAGCGGGCCGAGGTGGCGGCCGGTCTCGCCGCCGGCCTGGCCGCGGCCGGGGGCGACCTGCCGCACGAGTCCGCGGTGGCCGACGTGTTCTCACTGCGGGAGCCGGTGGACTCCGACCTGGTCGTCACCGACGTGCCCTACGGCGAACTGACCCGCTGGTCCGGCGGTGTACCCGAGGAGGACCCGGTGGGCGGCCTGCTCACCTCGCTCGGCCGGGTCCTGCCCGGCCACGCTGTGGTGGTGGTGACGGCACGCACGCGCCGGGTCGACCTGCCCGAGGGGGTGCGCGCGCTGGAGCGGGTCAAGGTGGGCAACCGGTCGGCCGCACTGGTCCGGGCCCGGGACGTCAGGCAGGGCTGATCCCCCTGAGGGGCTGGGCGGTCAGCTCCGGAAGGCGCGCACGGAGTACGGGCCCACCGCCAGGGCGATGAGCGCCAGCAGCACGCACCCGGGCGTGTAGGCACCGGTGGCCTGGTAGACCACATCCGCGAGCAGGGGCGTGAAGGAGCCGTCGAGGCCGCCCGCCGCGCCGGCCAGGCCGGTCACGGTCCCCATCCGGGGCGGCTCCACCAGCTGGGCCACGAGTGCGAACCCATCGCCGTTGCCCAGGCCCAGCGAGACGGCGGTGAGCGCGGACGCGGTGCCCGCGGGGAACTCCGCGGGCGGGTGCAGGGCCAGCACCGCGGCGAGCCGAGGAACGACGCCAGGCGCGTCTTCACCGGCCCGATCCGGTCAGAGAGGATGCCGCTGCGGCCAGGACGAGGTTGGTCCCCGTTATCCGGGCCAGGGGCGTCCGCTGCCGTGCCGCTGTTTCCGCCGGAGTCTCCCCTCAAGGCGGGTTCGGGGCGATTGTCGCCCGATGCGGAGTGGGATACGTGACATCCGTGCCGTTTCAGGCATATTCATTAACGGAATGTGGTGGGAGTTGGACCTTGGCGCGTCCGGGCTGATCCATGTAACGGTGAACGGGGTGCAATGGTGGCGCAAAAAAGGGGCAGAGGTGCGGGTGAGGCGCTTTTGCGCATGGGCTCGTACTTGACGCGCTCCGAGCCCCTTGACGGAACCCGGGCACAGGTCAGACAGGGGGGAAGTGAAGGGGACGTCTTCTACCGGGACCGCTGGAGCCACGATCGCGTGGTCCGTTCCACGCACGGCGTCAATTGCACCGGGTCGTGTTCTTGGAATGTCTATGTCAAAGACGGGATCATCACCTGGGAGACACAGGCGACCGATTATCCGTCCGTGGGACCGGACCGACCGGAGTACGAACCGCGCGGCTGTCCGCGCGGAGCCGCGTTCTCCTGGTACACCTATGCTCCGACCCGGGTGCGTTTCCCCTATGCGCGTGGCGTCCTGGTGGAGATGTACCGCGAGGCACGGGAGCGGCTGGGCGATCCGGTCGCGGCGTGGGCGGAGATCACCGCCGACCCCGAGCGGCGCCGCCGCTACCAGCGCGCCCGCGGCAAGGGCGGCCTGGTACGCATCACCTGGGACGAGGCCCTGGAGATCGCCGCCGCCGCCCACGTGCACACCATCGGCGCCTACGGCCCCGACCGTGTCGCCGGGTTCTCCCCGATCCCCGCCATGTCGATGGTCTCCCACGGTGTGGGTGCCCGCTTCGTCCACCTGATCGGCGGCTCCATGCTGTCGTTCTACGACTGGTACGCCGACCTGCCGGTGGCCTCACCGCAGGTGTTTGGCGACCAGACCGACGTCCCCGAGTCCGGTGACTGGTGGGACGCCGCCTACCTGGTGCTCTGGGGTTCCAACGTCCCCGTCACCCGCACCCCCGATGCCCACTGGATGGCCGAGGCCCGATACCGGGGGCAGAAGGTCGTCGTGGTCTCGCCCGACTACAGCGACGCCACCAAGTTCGCTGACGAGTGGCTTGCCCCCCACCCCGGCACGGACGGTGCCCTGGCGATGGCGATGGGGCACGTCATCCTCAAGGAGCGGTTCGTCGACGCCCCCACAGCCCGGTTCACCGAGTACGTGCGCTCCTACACCGACCTGCCGTTCCTGGTGGCGCTGGAGGAGCGCGACGGCCTGACGGTCCCCGGCAAGTTCCTGACCGCAGCCGACCTGCCCGAGCACACGGCCGCCGCCAACGCCGAGTGGAAGCCGGTCCTGTGGCCGCAGGGGGAGGACGCCCCCGCGGTGCCCAACGGAACCCTCGGAGACCGCTGGGGCGAGGCGGGGCTCGGCAGGTGGAACCTGCGGTTGGAGGGGCGCGTCCCCGAACTGACCCTGTACGAGCCGGGCGGCGAGACCGCCGAGGTGGCGCTCACCCGCTTCGACGCGCCCTCCGGAGCGGGCGCCGCAGTGACCAGGGGCGTACCGGTCCGCCGTGTGGCGGGCCGCCGCGTCACCACCGTCTTCGACCTCCTCCTCGCCCAGTACGGGGTGGGGCGGCCGGACCTGCCCGGCCACTGGCCCTCCGGGTACGGCGACGCCGACGCCCCCTACACCCCCGCGTGGCAGGAGCGGCTCACCTCCGTGCCCGCCGGGCGGGCCGCGCGCATCGCGCGCGAGTTCGCCGACACCGCCGAGGCCAGCGGCGGCCGGGCCATGATCGTGCTCGGAGCCGGCACCAACCAGTGGTTCCACGGGGAGAACGCCTACCGCGCGTTCCTGTCCCTGCTGCTGCTCACCGGCTGCCAGGGCGTCAACGGCGGCGGCTGGGCGCACTACGTGGGCCAGGAGAAGTGCCGCACCTCCACCGGGTGGGCGGCCTACGCCTCGGCGATGGACTGGTCCCGCCCGCCGCGCTTCATGGCCGGGACCGCCTACTGGTACACCCACACCGACCAGTGGCGCTACGACACCTACCGGGCGGATGCCCTGGCCTCCCCGCTCGGCCCGGGCCGGGTGCGTGGCAAGCATACGGCCGACCTGGTCGCCGCCTCCGCCCGTATGGGGTGGATGCCGTCCTCCCCCACCTTCGACCGCAATCCGATCCTGCTGGGCCGTGAGGCCGAGGAGCACGGACAGGACCCCGGGCACTACGTCGCCGACCGGCTCGCCGACGGCACGCTGCGCTTCGCCGCCGAGGACCCCGACGCCCCGGAGAACTGGCCGCGTGTACTCACCGTGTGGCGCTCCAACCTGCTGGGCTCCTCGGCCAAGGGCAACGAGTACTTCCTCAAGCACCTGCTGGGCACCCGCGCGAACCTGCGCGCCGAACCCGCCGGCCCCGAGCACCGGCCGGGCGAGGTGGACTGGCGTGAGGAGGTCCCCGAGGGCAAACTCGACCTGCTGCTGTCCCTGGACTTCCGGATGACCAGCACCACACTGCTCTCCGACATCGTGCTGCCCGCCGCCACCTGGTACGAGAAGCACGACCTGTCCAGCACGGACATGCACCCCTTCGTGCACGCCTTCAACCCGGCCATCGACCCGCCGTGGGAGACCCGTTCCGACTTCGAGGCCTTCCACGGCCTGGCCAGGGCGTTCAGCGCCCTGGCAGCCGACCGGCTGGGCGAGGTCACCGACCTGGTCGCCGTGCCCCACGGGCACGACACTCCCGGGGAGATGGCCCAGCCGCGCGGGGTCCCCCTCGACTGGAAGGCCGAGGGGGAGCGCCCCGTCCCCGGCCGGAGCATGCCCGCCATCGTCGCGGTGCGCCGCGACTACTCCGCCGTCGCGCAGAAGATGGCGGCGCTCGGCCCGCTCGCGGAGGGCGGGGGGCTGCCGGTCAGGGGCGTCTCCTTCACCCCCGACGAGGAGGTGGAGTGGCTGCGTCGGCGCAACGGGGCCGTGCGCGGCGGAGTCGCCGAGGGGCGGCCGTCCCTGGACACCGACGTCAAGGTGTGTGAGGCGATCCTCGCCCTGTCGGGGACCAGCAACGGCCGCCTGGCCGCGCAGGGGTTCGAGCGCCTGGCCGAGCGGACCGGTACCGACATGGACGAACTGATCCACCACGCCGCCGCGCGCCGGGTGGTCTTCGACGACGCCCGCGGCGGTCCCACCCCCCTGGGCACCAGCCCGGAGTGGTCGGGAAAGGCGGCCGCCGACCGCCGTTACTCGCCCTTCACCATCAACCTGGAGCACGACAAGCCCTGGCACACCCTCACCGGGCGCCAGCACTTCTACCTCGACCACGACTGGATGCACGAGTTCGGGGAGGCCCTGCCCGTGTACCGGCCTCCGCTCGACATCCACCGCCTGTTCGGAGAGCCCCGCATCGGTCCGCGGGGGGAGCGCGAGGTCGTCGTGCGCTATCTGACACCGCACTCCAAGTGGTCGATCCACTCCGAGTACCAGGACAACCTGCTGCTCCAGACCCTCTCCCGCGGCGGCCCCACCCTCTGGATGAGCGTCGCCGACGCCGGGGCCATCGGCGCCCGCGACAACGACTGGGTGGAGGCGGTCAACCGCAACGGCGTGGTCGCCGCCCGGCTGGTGGTCTCCCACCGCATGCCCACCGGGACGGTCTACATGCACCACGCGCAGGAACGTGTCATCGACGTGCCCCTCACCGAGACCACCGGAACCCGGGGAGGCACCCACAATTCGCTCACCCGCCTGCTCGTCAAACCCACCCACCTCATCGGCGGGTACGCGCAGTTCAGCTACGCCGTCGACTACCTCGGACCGACCGGAAACCAGCGCGACGAGGTCACGGTCGTGCGCAAGCGGACGGCGGAGGTGCGCTACTGATGGGCGACGGCGAGGCGCGGCGGCCGATCGGACGGGTCATGGCACAGGTGGCCATGGTGATGAACCTGGACAAGTGCATCGGCTGCCACACGTGTTCGGTCACCTGCAAGCAGGCCTGGACCAACCGCAGCGGGGTCGAGTACGCCTGGTTCAACAACGTGGAGACCCGGCCGGGCCAGGGGTACCCGCGCACCTACCAGGACCAGGATCGGTGGAAGGGCGGCTGGGTGCGCAAACCGGGAGGACGTTTGGTGCCGCGGGCGGGCGGGAGACTCAAACGGCTCGCCACGATCTTCGCCAACCCGGTGATGCCCTCCATGCAGGACTACTACGAGCCCTGGACCTACGACTACGAGACCCTGTTCAACGCCCCGCTGGGCGAGGACTTCCCGGTGGCCACGCCCAGGTCGGTGCTCACCGGCGAACCCATGGCGGTCACCTGGAGCGCGAACTGGGACGACGACCTGGGCGGCGGTCCGGAACTGGCCCGCCATGACCCGATCGTGCGGCGCCTGGGGGAGAAGGTGCGCTTCTCCTTCGAGGAGACCTTCATGTTCTACCTGCCGCGGATCTGCGAGCACTGCCTGAACCCGTCGTGTGTGGCCGCCTGCCCCAGTGGCGCCCTGTACAAGCGGGCCGAGGACGGCATCGTCCTCGTCGACCAGGACCGCTGCCGGGGCTGGCGCACGTGCGTCACCGGCTGCCCGTACAAGAAGATCTACTTCAACCACAAGACCGGCAAGGCCGAGAAGTGCACGTTCTGCTATCCGCGGGTGGAGGTGGGCATGCCCACCATCTGCTCGGAGACGTGCGTGGGCCGGCTGCGGTACCTGGGCGTGGTTCTCTACGACGCCGACCGGGTCGCCGAGGCCGCGTCGGTGGAGGACGACACCGACCTGTACGAGGCGCAGCTCGACGTCCTCCTCGACCCGAACGACCCGGCCGTGCGTGACAAGGCGCGGCGGGACGGTATCCCCGGGCGCTGGGTCGACTCCGCGGCACGCTCTCCGGTCCTGGCCCTGGCCAAGCGCTTCCGGGTAGCTCTGCCGCTGCACCCGGAATACCGGACGATGCCGATGGTCTGGTACGTGCCGCCGCTGTCCCCGGTGGTCGACTCGCTGACCTCGACCGGGCACGACGGCGAGGAGGCGGGCAACCTCTTCGGCGCGATCGACACGCTGCGCATCCCGGTCGAGTACCTGGCGGAGCTGTTCTCGGCGGGCGACCCCGAACCGGTGCGGCGCGTGCTGCGCAGGCTCGCGGCCATGCGCTCCCACATGCGCCGGATCAACCTCGGCCAGGAGTGCGACGCGTCGATCGCCGGGGAGGTGGGGATGACCGGTGACGAGATCGAGGACATGTACCGGCTTCTGGCCATCGCCAAGTACGACGAGCGCTACGTCGTCCCGACCGCCTTCGGGGTGGACGAGGCCGACGCCGGAGCGATCGACGAGATCGGCTGCTCCCTCGACTTCGAGGGCGGCCCGGGGATGGGGGGCATGGGCGGCGCGCCCCCGTTCGGGGAGGCGTCGGGTCGCCCCGACGCCGCGTCCGTGGAGACCTTCCACGCCCTGCGCGTGCGCCAGTCCAGTGGGGGGCGGGTCGCCCCGGGCGGCCGGGTCAACCTCCTGAACTGGGACGGCAATGGACGGCCCGAGGGGCTGTTCCCGCCGCGCCGCTCCGGACCGGGGGAGGGGGAGACACCATGAGGAGCCGTGACGAGGCGGTGGTCCGGCAGGCGGCATCCCTGCTGCTCGGATACCCCGACCAGGTGTGGCGTGGGCATCTGCCCGGCATCACGCAAGCGGTGGGCGAGCTGCCCCGGGGCGGGGCCCGCGCCGCGCTGGCGGAGTTCTGCGACCACGCCGCGTGCGTGGCCGAACGGGAATTGTGCGAGCACTACGTGGACGTGTTCGATCTGCGCCACCGGCGCTCCCTGCACATGACCTACTACTCCGAAGGCTCCACGCGGCGGCGCGGGCACGCCCTGGTCGAGATCGGGGGCGTCTACACCGCCGCGGGCTGGAAGCTGACCGCCCGGGAGCTGCCCGACCACCTCGCGGTGGTCCTGGAGTTCACCGCGCGCGGCGACGCCCGTGCGGGCGAAGCGCTGCTCGCGCGCCTGCGCCCCGGTCTGGAACTGCTGAGGGCGGCGCTGCACGACCACGGGACGCCCTACGCGCGCGTCGTGGACGCCGTCCACCTGACCCTGCCCCCCGGGAGCGGTCGGGACCGCGAGCGTGCCCGGCGCCTGGCAGCCCAGGGTCCGCCCGCCGAGGACGTGGGCCTGGAGCCCTACGGGGCGGGTACACCGCTGCCCCTGACCGATGTGAGTGGACGGAGCGGAGAGGGGGCGCAGCGTTGACCACCCTCGACCTGCTGCTGTGGGGGGTGCTCCCCTACGTCGTCCTCGTCGTCTGTGTCGGCGGGCTGGTCTGGCGGTACCGCTTCGACCGGTTCGGCTGGACCACCCGCTCCTCCGCGCTGTACGAGTCCGGGCTCCTGCGGATCGGCAGCCCGCTGTTCCACTTCGGGCTGCTGCTGGTCATCGTCGGCCACATGGTGGGTTTGATGGTCCCGGAGGGATGGATACGCGCGGTCGGCGTGTCCGACCCGGTGTACCGCGTGGGTGCCCTGGTGCTGGGGGGCGTGGCCGGCTTCTGCACGCTCGCGGGGATCGCCCTGCTCATCTGGCGGCGACGTACCACCGGACCCGTCTTCAGCGCGACCACACGCAACGACAAGCTCATGTACGCGGTCCTGCTCCTGGCCCTGGTCACCGGGCTGGGAATGACGGTGTTCTTCGCGGGGCTGGAACTGGCGGGCGGGCACACCCAGGACTACCGGCGCGTCGTCTCGCCCTGGTTCCGGTCGATCTGGATCCTGCGGCCGGACGCGGCCGCCATGGCCGGTGCCGACCCGCTGTACAAGCTCCACGTCCTCGTGGGGTTCGCGCTCTTCGCGCTGCTTCCGTTCACCAGGCTGGTGCACGCCTTCAGTGCCCCGGTCGGGTACCTGTTCCGCCCCTACGTCGTCTACCGCACGCGGGTCCGGTACGCGGCCGCCGGGGGCCAGGCGAAGCGGGCTTCCCGGAGGGGCTGGTGACCGGGCCGGACGGTGCCGCCGCCCTTCGACCACACACGCACCGACACACAGGATCCAGGAGGGCAGCCGCCATGGAACTCTTCCCGCCGCTTCCGCTTGAGGAGTGGAACGAGACCAAGCAGACGCTGCACCGATTCGAACAGATCGTGGGCAAGGTGCGGCTCCAGCACAGCCGCCGCCGCAACCACTGGTGGAACGTGCCCTACCACGTGACCGGGCGCGGGATCACCACCCGCCCGATGGGGATGGTGGACGGGAACCCGGTCTTCACCATCGACTTCGACTTCGTGAGCCACCTACTGGTGGCCTCGAACCTGGAGGGCGACCAGGTGTCCTTTCCGCTCCAGGGCAACAGCGTCGCCTCGTTCTACCTGCGGCTCCAGTCGGCCCTGGACAGCCTGGGGGTCGACGGGAGCATCCGGCACGCGCACCCTTTCGACCTGCCCGACTCCGGGCGGCCGTTCGTGGAGGACCACGCGCACGCCGTGTACGTCCCCGAGCACGCCACCCGGTTCTGGCGGATCCTGAGCCAGGTCAACCTGGTGCTGGAGGAGTTCTCGGCCGGGTTCAGCGGCAAGGTCAGCCCGGTGCACCACTTCTGGCACACGTTCGACATCGCGGTCACGCGCTTCTCGCCGCATCCGGTTCCGCAGCCCGAGTCGGCCGGTCCGGTGGTCCGGGAGGCCTACTCGCGGGAGGTCGTCAGCTCCGGTTTCTGGTTCGGTGACGACACCGTCCCCGAACCGTGCTTCTACTCCTACACGGCCCCCGAACCGGAGGGGATCACGGGGCGCGGGCTCGTACCCCCGGCGGCGGAGTGGGTGGAGAGCGGCCACGGACACCTCGCGCTGCTGCGCTACGCGCAGGCCCGCAAGGCGCCCGACCCGCGTGCCACCGTCCTGGAGTTCCTGGAGAGCGCCTACCGGGCGGGTGCGGAGCCCGCCGGGTGGGACATCGGGGCGCTGGCCTGCCCCGGAGGGGTCACCGACCCCCATCTCTCCGGACGCTGACCAGGTGGTCGGCGGAACTCTCGTGCGGGTCCGGACCGTTGTCCCCGTGTGTGCGGCGTATGTCCGGGAGTAGGCTTCCCCTCGCCGAGCACGCCTGCCGAGCCCGCGCGAGGGCACCCGGAGTGGGGGAGAGACATGGAACTGACCGTCGTCGACGTACCGGAACGGTCCAGGTACGAGGTGAGTGCCGACGGGCGGGTCGTGGGCTTCTCCGCCTACCACCTGATCGAGGAGGGGGTGCTCGCTCTCCCGCACGTGGAGGTGGAGCGCGCCTTCGAGGGGCGGGGGGTGGCCAGCGCACTCGTGCGGGAGTCGCTCGACGACATCCGGGCCAGGGACCTGAGGGTGGTTCCGGTCTGCCCCTTCGTGCGTGACTTCCTCAAGCGCAACCCCGGCTACGGGGACCTGGTCCAAGAGGGCTGAGGCCGCCCCCGGCGTCGCGGAAAGTAACGGCAATATTGCACTCGAATCACATGAGTGTGGCTTTCGTGTGAAACTCCGCACGATTTATTCCTTTTGTCGGTATTCGGGGGGTAGGGAGAGGGCGTTGTCTTTTCCCGAGCTAAGGAGCCCCCCACCGTGTTAACCGAAGTCATCGCCGAGGCCAACGGCTACCTGTGGTGGGTCGTGATCGGCGTCCTCATCGTCGCCAGCCTGTACTTCACTGTCGGCTCGGGGCTGGCCCAGTTCCGGATGCTGCCCGAAATGTTCCGGGTGCTCAGGAGCAAGCCTGAGACGGCGCCGGACGGCAAGAAGGCCGTCTCCTCCCTCCAGGCGTTCATGATCTCGGCCGCGGCCCGCGTGGGGACGGGGAACATCGTCGGCGTCTCGGTCGCCATCGCGCTCGGCGGTCCGGGTGCGGTGTTCTGGATGTGGCTGATGGCGCTGGTGGTGGGAGGCGCCAGCTTCGTCGAGGCCTCCCTCGCCCAGCTCTACAAGACCCGCAGCAGTACCGGGTACCGCGGTGGACCCGCCTACTACATGGAGCGCGGCCTGGGGCAGCGCTGGCTGGGCGTCCTGTTCGCGGTCGTGCTCATCCTGACCTTCCCGATGGTGTTCAACGCGGTGCAGAGCAACACCATCGCGGGCGCGGTCAGCAACTCCTCCGAGACCCTGGGCCTGGGGTCGGGCATGGGGCTGTCGGCGGGTGTCGGTGCCGTACTCGTCGCGGCCACCGCCCTGGTGATCTTCGGCGGTGTCCGGCGGATCGCGCGCACCGCGGAGGCCCTCATCCCGTCCTTCGCGGCGCTGTACGTGCTCATCGGCCTGGTCGTGATGGCGATGAACTACGAGGCCGTCCCCGGTGTGTTCGTGATGATCTTCGAGCACGCGTTCGGCATCCGGGAGTTCGGCGCGGCCGCTCTGGGCACCGTGATCGTCCAGGGGATCCGGCGCGGGATGTTCTCCAACGAGGCGGGCCTGGGCTCGGCGCCCATCGCCGCGGCCAGCGCCTCGGTCACGCACCCGGTCAAACAGGGGCTGGTCCAGACCCTGGGCGTGTATTTCGACACCCTCGTCCTGTGCACGGTCACCGCCTTCACCATCCTGCTGGCCTCCGAGGGGCCGCCCGACGGCGGACTGGAGGGAGACCTGGCCCAGCAGGCGGTCATGGCCGCGCTGGGGCCGTGGGCACTGCACCTGATGACGCTGATCATCCTGCTGGTCGCGTTCACCTCGGTACTCGGCAACTACTACTACGGCGAGTCCAATATCGCCTACATGACGGACAGCAGGCGTGTGCGCTTCGGCTACAAGATCGTGTTCCTGGCGGCGACCTTCCTGGGCGCGCTCGGTTCGGTCGACCTCATCTGGACGCTGGCCGACACCACGATGGGCCTGATGGCCCTGGTCAACCTGGTGGCGGTCGCACCCCTGGCGGTGATCGCCTTCCGCCTGCTCAAGGACTACAACCGGCAGCGCAAGGAGGGGCGCGACCCGGTCTTCACCCGCGACCGCATCCCCGGTCTGCGCGGGGTCGAGTGCTGGGAATCGGAGGAGGAGGCCCGGACCGGGGCCCCCGCCGGTGTCCCGTCCTGACCGCCCGGCCGCTCGGGGCGGGGCCGGCCCCGCCCCGAGCGGCCCCTCCGTTCAACGGTGTGCCGGGACGGATCGACGGCTCGAAAAGCCCGTGTTTTACGGCATCCCGCTTCTTTCGGTCGCAGGCTCGACACGATAGTGTTCTACATCACAGTGGCGGACCGTGATCGCCGAAGGAGCCCGATGTCCCTCGTCTCAGTCGAACCCGCCACCGCAGAGCGGTGGGAGGAGCTGGAGACCCTGTTCGGACCGACCGGCGCCCATGGACACTGCTGGTGCACGTTCTTCCGCAGGCGGGCGAAGGACCACACGGCGAGCACCTCGTGCGAGCGCTCGCGGCGGGGCCTGGACAACCGGCTGGAGCTGCGGCGCCTGACCCTGGAGGGGCGCGTTCCCGGCCTGATCGCCTACGACCCCGACGGGCCCTGCGGCTGGGTCTCGGTGGCCCCGAGGGAGGACTACATCCGGCTGTCGCGGTCGCGCGCCCTGCGCCCCGCCGACCCCGGCGAACCCGGGGTGTGGGCGCTCGTGTGCTTCTGGCTGCCGCCGCGCCGCCGACGCCGGGGCCTCGGGACCCGACTGTTGGACGGGGCCGTCGAGTACGCCAGGGCCAACGGCGCCCGGATACTGGAGGCCTATCCCGTCGACACCGCGGGCGGCCGGGCACCCAGCGCGGAGGTCTCCACGGGCACCGTCGAGATGTTTCGCAGGGCCGGGTTCTCCCTCGCCCCGCACCACGCGAGTGAGCGATGGGTGGCTCGGCTGGAACTGAAGGCGGCATGAGCTCCGCGCCTGGAGGGGCGCGCAGAACAGGAGGGTGAGGGCGGTCCCGTGCGGGACCGCCCTCCACGCTGTTCATGATGCCCTCCCGGTCCTGGGGGGCGGCCCCGCGGAATATACCCATAGGGGGTATGGTTGAGGAGGTAGGAGCGGTCCCCAAGGGGCCGCTGCGAAGCACACGCACTCAGGAGGCGACATGGCTGCCACGACCACCGCTGTCTACAACGTCGAGGGCATGAGCTGCGGACACTGTGTCGGCGCCGTCACCGAGGAGGTGACCGCGGTCCCCGGGGTCACCGGGGTCGAGGTCGACCTGGAGACCGGCAGGGTGACCGTCACCGGTGATGGACCCGTGGACGCGGACTCCGTCCGCTCCGCCATCGACGAGGCCGGATACGGGGTGCGCGGCTGACACGGCCGCCCCCGGTGACACGGACCACCGCGCTGGAGCGTGACATGAACACGAGCAGGACCCGGACGAGAGACGCTGGCACCGCGTCGGTCGAACTGGCCATCGGAGGCATGACCTGCGCCGCGTGCGCCAACCGGATCGAGAAGCGGCTCAACCGGATCGAGGGCGTCAGCGCCAGCGTCAACTTCGCGACGGAGCGGGCGCACGTGTCCTTCGAGGGTGCCCCCGTCCCGGTCGGGGAACTCGTCGCCCAGGTGGAGAAGGCCGGATACACGGCCGCGCCGCCGCGACCGGAACCCGGCAGTGCGGAACCGGAGGAGGACGACCCCACACGGGACCTGCGTGACCGGATGCTGGTCTGCCTCGCGCTGTCCGTCCCCGTCATCGCCCTCGCCATGGTCCCCGCCCTCCAGTTCACCCACTGGCAGTGGGCCTCCCTGGCCCTGGCCTCGCCCGTCGCCGTCTGGGGTGCGCTGCCCTTCCACCGTTCGGCGTGGAAGAACCTGCGCCTGGGCGCGGCCACCATGGACACACTGGTCTCGCTTGGGGTGGGCACCGCCTATTCGTGGTCGCTGTACGCCCTCTTCCTCGGCACGGCCGGCGACCCGGGCATGACGCACGCCTTCACGTTAACGATCGCCCGTACCGACGGCTCTGGTGACATCTACCTGGAGGTCGCCGCGGGCGTCACCTCCTTCCTCCTCGTCGGCAAGTACGTCGAGGCCCGCTCCAAGCGCCGTGCCGGGGCCGCGCTGCGCGCCCTCCTCGAGCTCGGAGCCAAGCAGGTGTTCGTCCTGAGGGGCGCGGGCGCCGACGCCCGGGAGGAGTCCGTCCCGGCGGACCGCCTGGTCGTCGGCGACCGCTTCGTGGTCCGCCCCGGCGAGAAGATCGCCACCGACGGCACCGTCGAGGAGGGCACCTCCGCGGTCGACATGAGCATGCTCACCGGCGAGTCCGTCCCGGTGGAGGTCGCCCCCGGATCGGCTGTCGTCGGTGCCACCGTCAACGCGGGGGGACGCCTCGTCGTCCGTGCGGAGCGGGTGGGCTCCGAAACCCGCCTGGCACAGATGGCGCGCCTGGTGGAGGAGGCACAGAACGGCAAGGCCGCCGCACAGCGGCTCGCCGACCGGGTCTCCGGCGTCTTCGTCCCGGCCGTGATCGTGCTCGCCGTCGCCACACTCGGACTCTGGCTCGCCACCGGCGCACCCGCCGCCACCGCGTTCACCACCGCCGTCGCCGTGCTCATCATCGCCTGCCCGTGCGCGCTCGGCCTGGCCACCCCGATGGCACTCATGGTCGGCACCGGCAGGGGTGCTCGGCTCGGCATCCTCATCAAGGGACCCGAGGTCCTGGAGGACACGCGCCGCGTCGACACCGTCGTCCTGGACAAGACCGGCACCGTCACGACCGGGCACATGGCGCTCGTGGACGCCGTTCCCGCGGACGGGGAGGACCGGGACACGCTCCTGCGGATCGCCGGAGCACTGGAGCACGCCTCAGAGCACCCCGTGGCCCGCGCCGTCGCCCGGGGCGCGGCCGACCGTGTCGGCACGCTGCCCGCCGTCACCGATTTCGCTGGGATCGAGGGCCTCGGCGTCCGGGGCACCGTGGACGGGCACACCGCCGTGGCGGGCCGACCCGCCCTGCTGGAGGGGGAATGGTCGTGCGCGCTGCCCAAGGAACTGGCGGCGGCGGTCGCCGCCGCCGAGTCCGAGGGCCGCACAGCCGTGGCAATCGGCTGGGACGGCCGGGCCCGCGGTGTGCTGGCGGTGGCCGACCGTCCCAAGCCCACCAGCGCCGAGGCGGTCCGCCGATTCCGCGACCTGGGGCTCACCCCCATTCTGCTCACCGGTGACAACGCCACCGTCGCCCGGGCGGTGGCCGACGAGGTCGGGATCGACGAGGTGATCGCCGGGGTCCTGCCGAGCGGCAAGGTCGACGCCGTCAAGCGGTTGCAGGCCCAGGGGCGCGTCGTAGCCATGGTCGGCGACGGCGTCAACGACGCGGCGGCGCTCGCCCAGGCCGACCTGGGCCTGTCCATGGGGACGGGTACGGACGCCGCGATCGAGGCGGGGGACCTCACCCTGGTCCGCGGAGACCTGCGTGCGGCGGCGGACGCGGTACGGCTCTCGCGCAGGACCCTGTCCACCATCAAGGGGAACTTGTTCTGGGCCTTCGCCTACAACACCGCGGCACTGCCGCTGGCGGCGCTGGGCCTGCTCAACCCGATGCTCGCGGGGGCGGCCATGGCCGCGTCGAGCCTGTTCGTGGTCGGCAACAGCCAGCGCCTGCGCCGGTTCCGGCCGCTGACCGATCCCGCCGACGGTACGCCCGGGACCCGCTGAACACCGTCTCCGCGCCCCGGGCGTACCCGCCCGGGGCGCGGGGGTCCCACTTTCGCCCGTCACCTCACGTTAGGGTGGCCGCGCGCGTCGACGACACCCAGTACGAGGCCCCGTGACATCCTGCCCCTTCGGCACATTCCAGCAGAGCGAACCGCACCCCGACCCCTACGCTGTGTACGCGGGCCTCAGGGACGAGTACGGCGCGGTCATCCCCATCGAACTGGAACCCGGTGTCAGGGCGTGGATCCTCACCGACTACGAGCTGATCATCTCCTGGTCCCGGGACACCGTGACCTTCACCCACGACCCCCGCACCTGGGAGGACTTCCGCGAGGGGCGAATCGCTCCGGACTCCCGGCTCGCGGTGCTGATGGCACCGCGGCCCAGTGCGCTGTTCACCGACGGCGCCGAGCACCAGCGCTACCGGGGGGCGATCGCCGACGCACTGGACGCGGTCCAGGAGGGGGACGTGCGTGCCGCGACCCGGCGCTACGCCGACGGCCTCATCGACACCTTCTGTGAGCGCGGCAGCGCCGACCTGTACTTCGAGTACGCGCGACTGCTGCCGCTCCTGGTGGTCAACGAGCTCTTCGGGCTCACCGAGGACCAGGGACTGCGCTTCGGGCAGGCCATCAACGACCTGTGGACCGGCGGCGACCTCACGCGGTCCGTGGAGGAGTCCGACCGGGCCCTGTCCGAGGCGATCGCGGCCAAGCGGGTCGAGCCCGGCGACGACCTCATCTCGCGGCTGCTCCAGCACCGGTCGGCGCTCACGGACGAGGAGGTGATCCTGCAACTCCGCGTCGTCATCACCATCGCCCTCCACACGACCACCGACCTGATCTTCAGCTCCACACGGCTGCTTCTCAGCGACTCCCCGTCCCACACGGGGCGCGCCCTCTCCGACGCCGTCCTCGGTGAGCTCCTCGACCGGGTCCTGTGGGAGGCGCCGCCGATCACCAACTACCCCGCCCTCTATCCGCGCACGGAGGTGCCGCTCGGCGGTGGCAGGACGATCGAGGCGGGGACACCGATCCTGTTGGGCTTCGCCGCGGCCAACCACTTCTACCGCCTGGAGAACGCCGCACTGCTGGAGGAGGCGCCCAGCCGAGCCCATCTGGCCTGGGGGGTGGGTCCGCACCGGTGCCCGGCCCGCGACCAGGCGCTGGTCATCGCCACCGTCGCCGTGCGCACGGTGTTGGACCGGCTGCCCGACTTGGCCCTGGCCTCCCGGCCCGAGGACCTGCGATGGCTCATGACCCACGTGTTCTGCCTGCCCACGGGCCTTGCGGTCCGGTTCACCGCGCGGGAACCGGCGGTACGGCCCGACCGGGAGCCCGACGCCTCCTCGTCCGATGCGCCGTCGACCGTTGGCGACGGGAGCGTCCTCCTCAAACGGCTGCCGTCGGGCCCCCTGGCCCGTTTCCTGGGCAGGCTGCTCCGGCGTTCGTGAATGTGCTCGCGTGTGCGGCCCGAAGCCTCGTACTAGACGAGCTGAAACGCTAGTGTGTGTGCCCTGCCGCAATGTTCGAGTGCGACCCACACGGTGTACATGTGCCGGATACGGAGGGGCCGGTCCCCGCCGGGGTCCGGCCGGCCCCGATGACCCCCACCCCGAGCCGAGGTTCCCGTGACGTCCGGATGCCCCTTCGCCACGTTCCAGCAGAGCGAGCCCCACCCCGACCCGTACGCCGTGTACGAGAAGCTGAGGGCCGAGTACGGTCCGCTGATCCCGATCGAGCTCGAACCGGGGGTGAACGCGTGGATCGTCACCGACTACCAGACCCTGGTCGCGTGGTCGCGGGACACGTCGAACTTCTCCTACGACCCCCGGAACTGGAAGGACTTCCGTGAGGGCCGGGTCGCCCCGGACTTTTCGCTCCTTCAGATGATGGCCCCGCGGCCCAACGCCCTGTACGTCGACGGTGTCGAGCACCAACGCTACCGGCGGGCGCTCTCGGACAGCCTCGGGGCCGTCCGGGAGACGTACCTGAGCGAGATCACCGAGCGCTACGCAGGAGGGCTGATCGACCGCTTCTGTGAACAGGGCACGGTGGACCTGGTCGACCAGTACGCGCGGCTCCTGCCGATCCTGGTCCTGAACGAGCTCTTCGGTTTCGATGAGGACCAGGGTCTGCGGTTCGCCGGGGCCATGCGCAAGGTCGTGGTGGGTGTGGACGCCGAACGCGCCAACGCCGAGGCCGAACGGGCCCTGTCGGAAGTGGTCGCCGCCAAGCACGCGAACCCGGGTGAGGACCTCACGTCCCGGCTGATCGGGCACCGGTCCGCGCTGACCGACGAGGAGGTGATCCAGCAGATGCGCCTCATGATGGCGTGGGGGGTCGAGACCGTCCTCGCGCTCACCTGCGCCTCCGTCCGTGCTGCTCTCACCGGTTCGGCCCTCTCACCGGGGCGGGCACCGTCCCGGACCGCTCTCGCCGAGCTCGTCGACCGGGTTCTGTGGGAGTCGCCGCCGATCACGAACTTCCCGGCCGTCTACCCGCGTGTGGACATCCCGGTCGGCGGGGGGCGCGTGATCGATGCCGGGACGCCGATCCTCCTGGGCCTGGCGGCCGCGAACCACTTCTACCGTTTGGAGAACGCCGAGCGGTTGGAGGAGGCCCCCAACCGCGCCCACCTCGCCTGGGGGGCCGGACCGCACCGCTGCCCGGCCCGCGACGAGGCCACCGTCATCACGATCGTCGCGCTGCGCACGCTGTTCGAGCGGCTGCCCGACCTGGGTCTGGCCGTTCCTCCACAGGAACTGCGCTGGTACGTCACCAACCTGGCCTCCGTCTTTGTCGACCTTCCGGTTCGGTTCACGCCGACGAGCCGCCGTTCACCGGAGGAGACCAAGGCCCCGTTGCCGTCCGAGGGAGGCCGTCCCTCGTCTGTCCTGTCGAGCCTGTCCGACTTCCTGGTGAGGCTGCTGCGCGGTTCCTGAGGGAGCGCGGGGGCACGTCGGGGCGACACGCCCGGGGGACATCTCTGCGAAGGGGATGTTCTCTGCTGTTTTCGGCGGGTCTCCCCAAATCATGGGCGTGGTGTCCGGTATCAGGCCGCCTCCGGTGCCGATCCTGGGCGTGCCATGGGACGCCCCGATTCCCTACACTCATGAGCGGCCCCGCGTCCCCGCCCCCTTCCCCCCTCAGAGGAAACCGCATCAGAGATGAGAAGCCCCGAAACCGAAACCGGCCGTGAACTGGTCGGCCGGTACCGCTTGGACGAAGTCATCGGTGCGGGCGGCATGGGCCGGGTGTGGCGGGGGACCGACCTCCTCCTGGACCGCCCCGTCGCCGTCAAGGAACTGACCACGCCGCCCAACCTCCCCGAACGCGAGGTCGAGGTGCTCAGGACCCGGATGCTCCGGGAAGCGCGCAGCGCCGCACAGTTGAGCCACCCCTCCATCATCACGGTGTTCGACGTCGTGGAGGTGGACGGCCGCCCGTGGATCGTCATGGAGCTGGTGCGCGGCCCCTCCCTGGGCGACCTCGTCCGTCAGGAGGAGCGCCTCTCCGTGCGCAGGACCGCCGACATCGGCGAGCAGATGTGCGCGGGCCTGTCCGAGGCGCACGGCCGGGGCATCGTGCACCGCGACATCAAACCCGGCAACGTGCTCATCGCCGGGAACGACCGCGCGGTGGTCACCGACTTCGGTATCGCCCATGTCGACGGCTCCACCCATCTGACCAGCACCGGCCTGCTCATCGGGTCGCCCCGCTACCTGGCACCGGAGGTCGCCGAGGGGTACCCGGCCACCGCGGCCTCGGACGCGTGGGCCCTGGGCGTCACCCTCTACCAGTCGGTGGAGGGCTCCCTTCCGTTCGACCGGCCCACCCCCATGGGGACGCTGACGGCGATCGTGACCCAGGACCTGCCCGCATCGGTCCACGCGGGGGCGCTCCGCCCGATCCTGGAAGGGTTGTGCGAGAAGCGGGCGGAGAACCGCCCCTCGATCGCTGAGGTGCGCACCCGCCTGCGCGGGCTCCGCGACGCCGACGCGTCGGCCGCCGTGGTTTTGGCCCCGGCTCCCGACCCGGTCCCCGCCACAGAGGTGTTCGGGGCTCCCGAGGAGCCCGAGACCGCCGCGCACGACACGACGTCGGAGACGTCCGCCGCGTCGGCGCCTCCGGAACCCGAACCCGCGACGGCCGTGGCCGGGTCGGGAGCCGGGGCCGCGTCCGAAGCGGACGGGACCCCCGTGGTGCCCTGGTCGGACCGGGGCGAGGAGCCCGCTCCGGGCAACGCGGTCCGCAGACTGCTGGTCGCCGCGGCCGTGCTCGTGGTCCTCGCCGCCACCGCGACGACGGTCTACCTGGTCAGCGCGAACCGGCTCGGCGGCGGGGCCTCCGCCGACCTCGTGGAGGGCTCCGGCGAAGGTTCGCAGTCCCCCGCGACGGGGTCTGCCTCGGACGCGCCGCCCCCGGAGGAGACCGCCGCCGATACGCCGCCGTCCTCGGAGGAGGCGGACGAGTGGGACTTCCTCGTCCGTCACGAGGACCCCAGCGGGTTCGCCGTCGACGTCCCCGAGAACTGGACGGAGGAGCGCGACGGGCACATGGTGTACTTCCGGGGCCCGGACGGTGCCTACCTGCTCGTCGACCAGGGCGACGACCCGGGGCCCGACGCCGCTGCCGACTGGCGCGACTACGAGCCGCAGGCGCGCGGGAGTTTCGGCAGCGGGTACGAGCTCATCGGCATCGAGGAGGTCCAGGGCGGCTGGGCCGACGGCTACCTCACCGCCGCCGACTGGGAGTTCACCTTCACCAGCGGAGGCCGGGAGATGCACGCCATCAATCGCGGATTCCACACCGAGACCAAGGGCTACGCGCTCTTCCTGGTGACCCCGGACGACCCGGGGGCCAACCACGCGCTGATCGACCGGATGGCGCGGACCTTCGAACCCGCCTCCTGACCCGGCCGCTGCGGGAGGGCCGTCCCTCCCGCAGCGGATTCCCCGCCCCCTACAGCAGCCGGGCGTCGTGTACGAGCAGGGCGATCTGGACCCGGTTGTTCAGGTCGAGTTTGGTGAGGATGCTGGACACGTGTGTCTTGACCGTGGGCACGCTCAGGAACAGGCGGGCGGCGATGTCGGCGTTGGACCGGCCCTCGCCCACGGCCACCGCCACGTCCCGTTCGCGGGCGTTGAGCGCCGACAGCCGCTCCCGGGCCCGCGCGGTGCGCTCACCGTGGTCGTCGGCGGCCACCCGGTCGATCAGGCGGCGCGTCACCTCGGGGGAGAGGACCGGTAGCCCGCGGGCCACCTGGCGGACCGACTCCACGATCTGCGCCGGCGGGGTGTCCTTGAGCAGGAACCCGGCGGCGCCCGCGCGCAGGGCGCGCAGGACGTGCTCGTCGGCGTCGAAGGTGGTGAGTACGAGCACCTCCGGCGGGTCGGGCAGGGCGCGCAGCCGCTTGGTGGCGGTCAGGCCGTCCACTGTCGGCATGCGGATGTCCATCAGCACCACGTCGGGGGAGTACCGGCCGACCAGGCCGAGCACCGCGCCGCCGTCCTCGGCCTCGGCGAGGACCGTGATGTCGGGGGCGCCGCCCATCATCATCACCAGCCCCACACGCACCAGCGCGTCGTCATCGACGAGGATCACGCCGATCTCCGGGGCTCCCGCTCGCGTCTCGTTCATGGGGGCCACGGTAGCCACACGGACAGATACCAGCCACCGGTGTCGGTGGGGCCGTGCTCCAGGCGCCCCGTGGCCAGCGACACCCGTTCGGCCAACCCGACCAGCCCCTGGCCGGTCCCCGTGACCGCCGCGGGCGTGCCGGGGGAGGCCGCGGGGCCGTTGCGCACCTCCAGTGTCAGCCCTTCCCCGGGGCCACCCGCGACCCGGACCCGGGTATCGGCCCCCGGCGCGTGCTTGCGGACGTTGGTCAGGGCCTCCTGCACGGCCCGGTAGACGGTGCGGCCCACCCGCTCGGGCACCGTTCCCGTGTACTCGCGCACGAGTTCGACCCGTCCCGCGACGTCGTCCACCTCCGCCACGAGCTGGGGCAGGTCGGCGATGGTGGGCTGGGGGAGTTCGCCCACGGGGGCGCGCAGCACCCCGATGACCTCCCGCAGGTCCTGGAGGGCCTGGTGCGCGCTCTCGCGGATCACCCCGGCCGAGCGGGCGACCTCCTCGGGGGAGGCGTCCGGCCGGTACTCCAGGGCGCCCGCGTGGACGCTGAGCATGGACAGCCGGTGGCCCAGCACGTCGTGGATCTCCCGGGCGATCGACTCCCGTACCTGGTGCTGGGCCCGCTCCGCCCGGAGCCGGGCCTCGGTCTCGGCGTGCACGGCGCGGTCGCGCAGCGACTCCACGAGCCGCCGCCGGTGGTGGACGGTCAGCCCCCAGCAGGTGGCGGCGGCCTGGAGGGTCACCCCCATGATGAGGAAGACCAGCATGGAGACCACGGGGTCCGGCCAGATCACCACGTTGACGTAGGCCGCCGGTACGGACAGCGCGAAGACGGTCAGGCTGACCTTCGGGGGGCGGTGGACCGCCACGGAGAAGAGGGCGATGAGCATCGCCCCGGCCACGAGCGAGGAGAGGGCGGAGAGCAGCACCAGGACGACGGCCAGTTCCACCGGCCACCGGCGCCGCCACCACAGCGCCGTGCAGCCCGCGAGGGCGACGAGCTGTTCGGTGGCGGACAGCCACACGGGCGGTTCAGGTCCGGTCTCGGGTGCCTGCACCGCGTGCCGCGGTCCGCTCAGGTCCAGGGCCTCCACCAGACCGAACCCGACGGCGAGCAGGAACATGGCCAGATCCACGACCCAGTCGCGCGCGCTGCGCCGCCATCGTCCTCCGGAGACCGTGGAAGTGTCCATCGCCCCGGAGTCTACGGTTCGTCCGCGTGGTGCGGCACCGAGCGCGGCGGCTTTCGATCCGAGGTCGCACTGGTCGATACTTTGGTCGCCCGGACGGGCGGCGGACCGGTGCTCGCGCGGGGGCGGGGGTGGACCGGTCCGCCGCGGCGGGAACGCCGCCGGTGATGGGCTTCGGGGCGCGCGGAAAATCATCGAGGGCACTGGGGTACTCGTCTTCCTCATCGGGGTCGGCGGCACCATCGACCACCTGTGGCACCAGCCGTTCCCCGGGATCGTCCTCAACTCTTTCAACCGCTTCGTCGTGCCGAACACGGGCCTCTTCCAGGAGCACGCCCTGTTCGCCAACCCCGCGGTGGCGGTGCTCGGCGCGGCCCTCGTGCTGGCCGCCGGGTCGCCGACCCGGCGCCGCTGAGCCGTGCCCCGGCCTCGGAGCCGTCACGCGCGGTGCCGGGCGGTCGGTAGCGTGGGGGCTCGCGGGGCGCCGTAACACCGGGGGAGGCGCTTCCCGGAGCGCAACGACCGTGGGGGACCTGCCCGATGAGCACACTCGTCACCGGAGCCACCGGCTGCGTGGGCCGGCTGGTCCTGACCGCGCTGCACAGCCGTGGCCTGTCCGTGACAGGGGCCTCACGGACCTCAGGTGTGCACTTGGACTGGACGGACACCTCTGACTGGGACGCCGCGCTCAAGGGGGCGGAGCGCGTCTTCGCCGTGGTTCCGGTGGGCCTGGGCGGCAGGGTGGTCGGCTTCCTGGAGCGGGCAGCCGAGGCGGGGGTGGGCCGGGCCGTCCTCGTGTCCGCGATGGGCGGGCTCTCCGCTGACCCCGAGTACGCGCGGGCCGAGCGCAGGGCCGCGGAGCTGTTCGACACGTGGACCGTGCTGCGCCCCAACTGGTTGGACCAGGACTTCACCGAGGGCGTCTTCGCCCGGTTGGCGCGGGGGCGCGGCGGCAAGCTCGAACTCCCCGTCAGGAAGGGGACTGCGGTCAGCTTCGTCGATGCCAGGGATGTGGCCTCCGTCGCGGTGGCCGCGCTCCTGGAGGAGGGGCACCACGGGCGGGAGTACGAGCTCACCGGCCCGCAGGCGCTCACGTTCAAGCAGGTGGTGCGCATGACCCGGGGCACCGAGAGCCCGGTGTGGCGGTTCAAGCCGGTGGACGAGGCGGGGTTCTACTTCCGGGCCACCGACCGGGGCTGGGGTGAGCGCTACGTCGACGCCCTCAACGAGCGGTTCGCCGCCGCCGTCGCGGGCCGCGCCGCGGAGGTCACCGGGGACGTGCGCGCCGCGCTGGGCCGCGACCCGATCCCGGTGGCGCGGTTCGTCCGCGAGTGCACGCTCTGACGCGATCCCGGTTCTGCGCGGCCTGGTCCGGTCGGACCAGGGCCGTGGAGCGCACGCTGCACCTCACCGCCACGGTCGTCCCGGACACCGGACTCGGCGGTTAGGTGGGCCAGAGCCGTCGAGGTCGGGGCCGCCTCCCGGGGGCGGTGGAGGAGGCCGTCGCCCACCGTCGTGGGGCCCTTGGGCCGTACTTCGAGGACGAGGAGGCCTCCGAGCTTTCGACGCTGGCCGTGCCCGCCGACGTCCGCGTCCCCGCCTGACGGGGCCGCACTTTCCGGTTCTCTCCGGCCGTGAGGCCATGCGTGCCTTGGGAAAGTCGGGTTCGACCGTCTCTCCACGCGCGGACCGCACCAAGCTCCGCAAAGCCCGCAGAACGGTGATCGTTCCCCTGTACGAGGAGATCAAGCGCGGCACTCTACGGTCGGTCCTGGTCCAACCCGGTCTGAGCCTGGAGGAGCTCCGCAGCCTTCTTACGAGGCCGGTCTGATGGAGCGGCCCCCCGGGCGCACGTCACCCGGGGGCCTGTTCCCCGTTCCGGCACCGGCGCGTGCGGGCGGGAGCCCGGGGGCCTACTTGAGGAGCTGGCGGGCCATGACCATGCGCTGGATCTGGTTGGTGCCCTCGTAGATCTGGGTGATCTTGGCGTCGCGCATCATGCGCTCCAGCGGGAAGTCCTTCACGTAACCGGCACCGCCCAGCAACTGCACGGCGTCGGTGGTGATCTCCATGGCCGCGTCGGAGGCGTAGCACTTGGCCGCGGCGCCGTAGAAGGGCAGGTCGTCGTCGCCCCGCTCGGACTTGGCCGCGGCGACGTAGACCATCTGGCGGGCGGTCTCCAGCTTCATGGCCATGTCGGCGAGCATGAACTGCACTCCCTGGAAGTCGGCGATGGCCCTGCCGAACTGCTTGCGCTCCTTGACGTAGGCCACGGCCTGGTCCAGGGCGCCCTGGGCGATGCCGACGGCCTGGGCACCGATGGTGACCCGGGTGTGGTCGAGGGTGCGCAGGGCGAGCTTGAGGCCCTCGCCGGGCGCGCCGACGATGCGGTCCCCGGGCACGCGCACGTCGTCGAAGAACAGTTCGCGCGTGGGGGAGCCCTTGATACCGAGCTTGCGCTCGGGCTCGCCGAACGTGAAGCCCGCGTCGTCCTTGTGCAGGACGAACGCGGAGATGTTGCCGCCGCGCTTACCGTCTGGGTCGGTCACGGCCAGCACCGTGTAGTACTCGCTGACGCCGGCGTTGGTGATCCACGACTTCTGGCCGTTGAGGATCCAGCCGTCGCCGTCGGCCACCGCTTGGGTGCGCATGCTGGCGGTGTCGGAGCCGGCCTCGCGCTCGGACAGGCCGTAGGAGAACATCGCCGCGCCGCTGGCGACCTCGGGCAGGTAGCGCCGCTTGACCTCCTCGGAGGCACCGAGGATCACCGGCATGGTGCCGAGCTTGTTGACCGCGGGGATCAGTGAGGAGGAGGCGCACACGCGGGCCACCTCCTCGATGACGATGCAGGTGGCCAGCGCGTCGGCGCCCGCACCGCCGTACTCCTCCCCGATGTGGGGGGCGTGGAAGTCCGTGGCGACCAGGGCGTCGTGGGCGGACTGGGGGAAGGCGGAGGCCTCGTCGACCTCGGCGGCGTGCGGCGCGATCTTGTCCTCGGCGACAGCGCGCACGGCCTCGCGCAGCTCCTCGTGCTCGTCGCTGGTCCTGAACAGGTCGAAGTCGCTCATGTCGCTTCCCTCTCCACGGTGTCTGCCGCCCCGGTGTTTGGCACTGCGTGCCCTAGTATGGCATCCAGTGTCAGAGTAGGCGGTGGAGCGTCCGAAGTACACCGGGGGACGGTAGCTTCGGGTCACCGAGTGGGACACCTGGTCTCACCGCGCGTGGCGGAGGGGGACCCGATGGCCGGAACGGACACACGCGGGGTCGTGCTCGCGGCGGTACGGCTGTTCACGGAAGCCGGGTTCGAGGCGACCACCATGGAGGGCATCGCCGCGGCCACGGGGGTCAGCCGCCGCAGCCTCTTCCGCCGGTTCGGCTCGAAGGAGGACATCCTCTTCGCCGAGCACGACGAACTCTTCGCGACCGTCGCCCGCTTCTTGGAGGCCTCCCCCGACGCACCCCTGGACGCGGTGTGCTCGGCCGCCCGCCTGGTCCTCCAGGGCTACCTGCGCGACCCGGAGATCACCGTCCCCCGGTACCGCCTGGTCCGTGCCCACACGCGGCTGCGTGACCGGGAGGTGGCCATGACCGCCCGATACCAGGCAGCGTTCACCCGCCATTTGGCGGCGGGGACCGGCGGGGAGCACTCCCTTGAGGCCGGCATGGTCGCCGCCTCGCTCATCGCCGCGCACAACCACGTGCTCAGGTCCTGGCTCCGCGGCCCCGGACAGGAGCCCGAAGCGGTGTGGGAGCGCTTCGACGCCGCGGTGGACCTCGTGCGCCGCACAGCGGGGCCCCTGCTGACGGCCTCCGAGCCCGGGGAGGGGGCTGCCGGGAACGTGGTCGTCGCCGTCTATCCGGGCGGCACCGGCCGCGCGGAGCTGCTGCGCCGTGTCGGCGACGCGGTGTTCGGCGCGCGCGGGCGCGCGTAGGCTGGACCCGTCGGTGAACAGGCGGCGACGGGGATGCGAGGAAGCGGCGGATGAGCGTGGACCAGGAGGCCGGGACGCGGCAGGGGGTCGAGGTCGCTCGGGAGGCGGGGCGCCGCCGTACGTTCGCGGTCATCTCCCACCCCGACGCCGGCAAGTCGACGCTGACCGAGGCGCTGGCCCTGCACGCGTCGGCGATCTCCTCGGCCGGAGCGGTCCACGGCAAGGGCGACCGCAAGGGCGTCACCTCCGACTGGATGCAGATGGAGCAGGAGCGCGGGATCTCCATCACCTCCGCCGCGCTGCGCATCGACTACGACGACCGCGTCCTCAACCTGCTGGACACCCCCGGCCACGCCGACTTCTCCGAGGACACCTACCGTGTGCTCTCCGCGGTGGACTGCGCGATCATGCTGCTGGACTCGGCCAAGGGCCTGGAGCCGCAGACGCTCAAGCTGTTCGACGTGTGCCGCGCGCGGCGGATGCCCGTCATCACCTTCGTCAACAAGTGGGACCGGCCCGGGCGCGAGCCGCTGGAGCTGCTGGACGAGATCGAACAGCGGATCGGTCTGCGGCCCACGCCGCTGAACTGGCCCGTGGGCATCGCGGGCGACTTCCGAGGCCTGATCGACCGCGCGAGCGGCACCTACACCAAGATGACCCGTACCCCGGGTGGTGCCAGCAAGGCCGTGGAGCGGGTGCTCTCGGACGAGGAGGCCGCCCGGGTCGAGGGGGCCGAGTGGGAGCGGGCGGTCGAGGAGATCGAACTGCTGGAGGCGCTGGGCGCCGACTACGATGAGGCCTCGTTCCTGGCGGGGGAGTCCTCACCGGTGCTGTTCGGCGCCGCTCTGCCCAACTTCGGGGTGGGCCACCTGCTGGAGACCGTGGTCGGGCTCGCCCCCGCACCCGCGGCCAAGGCCGACGAGAAGGACGAGCCGCGCCCGGTGGCCGCCCCGTTCTCCGGTCAGGTGTTCAAGATGCAGGCCAACATGGACAAGAACCACCGGGACCGGATGGCGTTCGTGCGCATCTCCTCGGGCCGGTTCGACCGGGGGATGGTGCTCACCCACGCGGCCACGGGGCGCCCGTTCGCGACCAAGTACACCCAGGCGGTCTTCGGAGCGGACCGCTCCACCATCGACGCCGCCTACCCCGGTGACGTGATCGCGCTGGTCAACGCCCAGGCCCTGGCGGTGGGAGACACGCTCTACGACGGTCCCAGGGTCGTCTTCCCGGCGATCCCGAGCTTCGCGCCGGAGCACTTCGTGGTGGCGCGGGCCCTGGACGCGGGCAAGTACAAGCAGTTCCAGCGGGGGATCGCCCAGTTGGACGCCGAGGGCGTGGTGCAGGTGCTGTCCTCGGACGTGCGGGGTGAGCAGGCCCCGGTGCTGGCCGCGGTGGGCCCGCTCCAGTTCGACGTGGTCAGGGCCCGAATGGAGCAGGAGTTCCGGTCACCGATCGAGACCTCCCCGCTGGACTACTCGGTGGCGCGGCGCACCGACGCCGAGTCCGCGCCCGCGCTGCACGCGCTGTCGGGGGCCGAGGTGCTGAAGCGGCGCGGAGATGGTGAACTCCTGGTGCTGGTGCACAACAAGTGGCGGCTGCGCGTGATCGAGCGGGACCACCCCGAACTGTTCATGGAACCGCTCCTGGCCGGCGGGGTCGACGAGGGATAGTGCGCTTTCCGAACACGGCGCGGCCGTGTTCGGCCCCTATTCGTATGGGCGGCGGTGCCCTGCTCCCGCGGACGGCTTCCGCCGCCCGTCCGAAACCGTACGGCCTGCTTCCTCCCGTCCCCTTTTCCTTACCTCGCCCGCGTCCATGTGGGCTGGGCCGCGCCGTGCGTGACTTGTGGGGCGCGGGTATTGATGTGAGGTACGGAGGGCAGGATCACCGGCTCCGGTGCCCCCGCCTCAAACCCTGTGATCAGGGCGAAGGTACTCTGGGAGAGGCCGCTAGAGCGCGTGCGTGCACGCCGGCGCAGCGGACCGTGCGGCATTCGTACACGTGCGTGGGGGTGTCCGCGGCCCCGTCTCCGCGCCGGGTGCCGGGGCGCTCGGGGGACCGCTGGGAGAGGCCGCACGGCACGGGTGACCCCGGTGCCGTCGATCCCCTCCCAGGGAGATCACGGAGTAATCGGAGTTCGGCAAAGTTTGTAAATCTTCACCTTGCGGTAATTCTTATCACGTCCTGGGTATGTGTTGCATGTCACCTGTTCGTGAATCGGTGAAACTTATATGATTTTGCTTAACCGTCGTTTAACAAAACAGAACACCAACGAGTGAACACGGTCACGGCGGCTACCGCCCCGTGTCGTGCACCTCACGTATCCCCCGCCTGGAAAGGTTGACCTCGGGCATGAGCGAAGACGACAAAGAGCGCACGGCAGAGCTCCACTACGAGGGCGGAACTCTGACACTTCCGGTGTTCACCGGTACCGAGGGTGAGCGCACCATCGAGCTGAAGACCCTGCTGGGCTCGGCCGGTATGACCACCCTGGACCCGGGGTTCGGCAACACCGCTTCGTGCAGCTCGAAGATCACCTACATCGACGGAGCCGCCGGCATCCTGCGCTACCGCGGGTATCCCATCGAGGACCTCGCCGTGGGCAGCAGCTTCCTTGAGGTCGCCTACCTGGTGATCTACGGTGAACTGCCGGAGCCGGGCGCGCTCAAGGAGTTCTCCGACAAGCTGCGTGAGAACGCCGACATCCCGGCGGAGATGAACACCCTCATCGACGCGATGCCCCGCCAGGGCCACCCCATGTCGCTGTTGGCCGCCGCGGTGAACACGCTCGCCGCCTACTACGCCGACAGCGCCGACCCGTCCGACGAGAACCAGGTGGAGACCGCCACGATCCGGCTGTTGGCCAAGCTGCCGACGATCGCGGCCCGCATCTACCGCAACTCCATCGGCGAGAAGCCGATCGGGCCGAACGACTCCCTCGACTACGTCGAGAACTTCATCCGGATGACCTTCGGCGACAAGGCCGCCGACGGTGAGTTGGGAGACCTGTTCGGCAAGGCCGTCGACCTGCTGCTCATCCTGCACGCCGACCACGAGCTGAACTGCTCCACCGCCACCGTGCGCGTGGTCGGTTCCTCGCAGGCCGACATCTACGCGAGCATCGCCTCGGGCGTCAACGCCCTGTCCGGCCCGTCCCACGGCGGGGCCAACCAGGCCGTGCTGGAGATGCTGGAGGAGATCCGTGACTCCGGCACCAGCATCGGCGACTTCCTGGAGCGGGTGAAGGCCCGTGAGGTCCGCCTGATGGGCTTCGGACACCGCGTCTACAAGAACTTCGACCCGCGAAGCAAGGAGATCAAGGGTCTGGCCAGCCAGATCCTCGACCGCGACGAGAACCCCGACGCGCTGTTCTCCCTGGCTCTCAAGCTTGAGGCCGCCGCGCTCGCCGATCCCTACTTCACCGAGCGCAAGCTCTACCCGAACGTCGACTTCTACACCGGCGTCATCTACCGCACCATGGGCTTCCCGACCAACATGTTCACCGTGTTGTTCGCGCTGGGCCGACTGCCCGGGTGGATCGCCCACTTCCGCGAGCAACTGCACGACCCGGCCTTCCGGATCGCGCGTCCGCGTCAGCACTACATCGGTTCCGGCGAGCGCCGCTACCCCGGCCAGGGCTGACCGCCCGCCGCCGACGCCCGCTCCCGGCTCCGGGAGCGGGCGTTCGCCGTTCCGGGACCGGGCGGGTTCGGCGTATACCGTCCTTTACCCCTGTCTTGGTGCCCCGTCGGCCGTCGGTGTGCGACCTTGGGGTCAGCGCACACCGTGGTCCCGTGATCACGGGACCACGAAGTCGGGGTGCGGGGAGGCTGAGATGGTCCGGTACGTGCTCGCCGGTGACCTGTTCGCGCAGACGAGCCGGAACTGGTGGCTGATGGTCCTGCGCGGGACCGCCGCCGTGCTCTTCGGCGTGCTCGCGGTTTTGTGGCCAGGACCGACCCTGGTGGCGCTGGCCGTGGTCTTTGGTGCCTTCGCACTGGTCGACGGCTGCTTCCTGGCCGCGGCGGCCCTCCGCGCACCCCGCGGGTCCCGTACGGGAACGGCCGCGCGAGCGGTGCTCGGCATCATCCTGGGCCTGGTCGCGCTCCTCTGGCCGTTGGCGGCGCTGGTCGCCCTGGTGTTCGTCATCGGCTTCTGGGCCGTCCTCACCGGGGTCTTCGAGATCATCACCGCCGTGCGGCTGCGCGCTCACATCAGCTCCGAGTGGCTGCTGGTCTTCGCCGGTGCCCTGTCCGTCGTGTTCGGTCTGCTGCTGTGGTTCTGGCCCCTGGTGGGGGCCGAGGTCCTCCTCCTGGCGGTGGGGGTCTACGCGGTCATCCTCGGCGTGGTGCTCGTGGTGGCCGGTCTGCGGCTCCGCAGTGCTTCCGGCCAGGGGACCGACGCCCGGGAACGGGCCGCGGACACCGTCGACACCGGGATCGCCGACACGGGAACCGGTGGCCCCGAGGAGCGGCAGCCCGGGGGAGGGGGCCGGCACCGCGCGCCGGGACGGCGGGCGCGTCCCCCCGAAGAGTTTCCCGAGGACACGGCCTGACCGGTCGGCCACCCGCACGGACCGTTTTCCGGACACGCCACGCCTCACAGCACTCATGACCGCAACTCCGGCATTCCCTTGTGGTTTGGGAGCGCTCCCGCCAGACTCGTCCTAGCGGATAACGGATCACCGGTCGTCGGCGGGCAACGCGGACACGGGTGTGCGACAGGGGGAGTGCGGGGAAGGTGGGCGGCGCACACGGGGCGGAGAGCACCCCGATGAGCTGGGAGGGCATCGACCACGCACTCAACCGGGTGCGAGGTGAGGCCGACCGGATCACCCTCGACCTCGCGGACCTGGACCGCCGTATCGTCCACCGGATGCCCAGGGCCACTGACCTGGCCGGACGCACCCGCGAACGCTGGGAGGCCGTGGAGGAGCACGTCCACGGCCTACGGGACCTCACCTCCGCCCTCCGGGAGGTCGTCGACCACGCCACCGGACTGCGCGCCACCGGGGATCTTGAGAGCCGGACCGAGATCGGCCGCCTCCTCGACGGGCCGTCCGTGGAGGCACCGCTGGGCCCGATCACCTTCGCCGAGGCCGTCGCCCGGATCTGTGCCCGCTACTCGGTGGTCACCGAGACCGTCTCCGCGGTGGAGACCGCCTGGGACGCCCTCGGCCCCCGGATCGCCGAGCTCGACGCCGTGTGGAACGACATCGGCACCCTCGCCGACATGGTCGGACTCGACAGGACCGAGTACGACCCGCTCGGGGCCGCCGTCTTCCACCAGGCCGAGGTGGTGCGGTTCGATCCCCTCTCCCTCGTGGACGACGGGCGTGTGGACACCTCCGCACTGGAGCGCCTGCGCGGACGGCTCGAACGCACCCGCGGGGAACTGCGCGACGCCCTGCGCATGCGCGACTCCTACGACGAGAACGTCACCCGCCTGCGCTACGCGGTCGACGACGTGGCGGTGGTCCTGAGCCGGGCCCGCGGTCTGCGGGCCACGGTCGTGGCGAGGATCTCCCGCCCAGCCGCCCCCGACGTCCCCGATCCCGTGCCCGACCTGCGCGCGGCCGTCGCGGACCTGGATCGCCTGCGCGACGCCGGGCGCTGGCGCGACCTCGGCACCCGGTTGGGAGAACTTCAGCGGGACATCCATGAGGCGACGGACACCGCCCGCGAACGGGAGGCCGCCCTCACCGGTCTCCTGGAGAGCAGGGCGCGGCTCCGCGGTCGCCTGGACGCCTACCGCTCCCGTGCCGTCCGGGCCGGGTGCGCCGACGACGGCCGCCTCGCCGGGCTGCACGGCGAGGCGCACTGGGAGCTGTGGAGCACACCGTGTGACCTGCCCGCGGCCACCGAGACCCTGTCCGCGTACCTGCGCAGGCTCCGGGAACTGGCGGAACCCACTTCCCCCGAAGGCAGAACCATCCTCGGTCCGGTGGCATCGGACGGGGAAAGCGATGGCGGTGGTGTGGTCAGATGACGATGTGCACTGCGCCGGGCTGCGGCGGCCCGGTCGAGGACGGGGTCTGTGGTGTGTGCGGACGTCCCGCCGTCGGCCTTCCCCCTCCCGGAGGCCGTGGGCGCTCCGCCCACGACGCCGTCGTTAGGCAGTGGCTCTCCTCCGGCCCGGCCGGACCCGACCCCGTCCGCTCCCACCCGATCTCCTCCGGCGACGTTCGGATCTCCGGCCGCTCCGGCCCCGGAGCGCCGACCGGGAACGGGGGGGTCCGGGGCGGGGCCTCCGTCCCGGGCCGATCCCCGACGCGCTCCATGCGCGGCATGCTCGGCCTGGGGATGGTCGAGATGCCGGCTGTCCCCTACCGGGAGCCCTCCGAGGCGGTCCTGTCCGAGCCCGTGGTCGCGGAGAGGAACCGGTTCTGCGGCAACTGCGGGGAGAAGGTGGGCCGGTCGCGGGGCGACCGGCCGGGACGGGCCGAGGGCTACTGCACCGCCTGCGGGACTTCCTTCTCCTTCACCCCCAGGCTTGCCCCAGGGGACATGGTCGGCGGACAGTACGAGGTGCTCGGCTGCCTGGCCCACGGCGGACTCGGCTGGATCTACCTGGCGAGGGACCGCAACGTCAACGACCGGTGGGTGGTGCTCAAGGGCCTGCTCAACGTCGGTGACGCCGAGGCGCACAGGGCGGCCGCCGCAGAGCGGGCGTTCCTGTCCGAGGTCGAGCACCCCAACATCGTCAAGATCATCAACTTCTCCCAGTACCCCGATCCGCGCACCGGCGTCCCCGTCGGCCACATCGTCATGGAGTACGTCGGCGGGAGGTCGCTGCGCCAGTTGCTGACCGAAGCCGGGGAGACCGCCGCCGGACGGGGGGTCCTCCCACTGGACCAGGTCATCGCCTACGGCCTGGAGGGCCTGCGGGCCCTGGGCTACCTGCACTCCAAGGGGCTGCTCTACTGCGACTTCAAGCCGGACAACGTCATCCAGGGCGAGGAGCAGATCACGCTCATCGACCTGGGCGGCGTGCGCCGGGTGGACGACACCGGGAGCCCGGTGTACACCACGCCCGGATACCGCGTCCCGGAGGAGGAGCTGCGCGGCCCCGGCCCCTCCGTCAGCTCCGACCTGTACTCGGTGGGACGGAGCCTGGCCGTGCTCGCCTTCCGGTTCGACGCCGTGCGCACGTATCAGTACGCCCTTCCGCCCCGATCGTCCGTGCCGCTGCTCCAGCGCCACGAGTCCTTCGACCGGCTGCTGCGCCGGAGCACCCACCTCGAACCCGAACTGCGTTTCCACGACGCGGGCGACATGGCCGACCAGCTCACCGGAGTCCTGCGCGAGGTCCTGTCCGAGATCAGGGGTGCGCCCCACCCCGCCCCCTCGACGCTGTTCGGCGGGGAGAACCACACCGTGGGCACGAGCGCCCGTGACGCCGACCTCATGCTGGTCCCGCCCTCGCCCACCGAGGCGGCCGCGCTTCTGCCCACCCCGCTGATCGACCCCGGGGACCCGGCAGCCCAGCACCTGCGCGGCTTCTCCGCGCTGTCCTCGGACGAGCTGGTCCACGCCCTGCTGGGGATGGCCTCCCCGACCCCCGAGACCCTGCTCGCGCTGTGCCGGGCACTGATCACCGCGGGCCGTTTCGGCGAGGCCATGGACGCCCTTCAGCGGTTCAGCGAGCGAGTCCCCGGCGACTGGCGCACCATGTGGCACCTCGCCGTCGCCGAACTCGGCACCGGCCGCTTCCACGAGGCGGCCGACCACTTCGACCGGCTCTACGACCACCTGCCCGGGGAGAGCGCCCCCAAGCTCGGCCTGGCCATCGCCACCGAGCGGACCGGTGACCACAGGACCGCCGCCGACCAGTACCGGACGGTGTGGGGCACCGACCACTCCTTCGTCAGCGCCGCGTTCGGACTGGCGCGCATCCGCCTCGCGCAGGGCGACCGGGCCGCCGCGATCGCCGTCTTGGACACGGTGCCCGAACTGTCCAGCATGTACGTTCACGCCCAGACGGCACTCGTATCCGTCCTCGCCGCCCGGCACCCCGCCACGGAGGTCGGGGACTTCCTGGAGGCGGGCCGACGGCTGGAACGGCTCGGACTGGACGCCGAGACCTCCGACCGCCTGGGGGTCAGAGTGCTGGAGAGCCTCCTCTCCTGGCTCGGCCCGGGCGGCCGAGCCCCGGGGGGCGAGGAGGTCCTGGGCGCTCCACCGACCGAGGACGGGGTACGTAGCAACCTGGAGCGCCGCTACCGGGCCCTGGCGCACCGTGCCGACACGGTACGGGAGCGCCACGAGCTCATAGACAAGGCCAACTCCCTACGCCCCGTGACACTGCTGTGAGGAACGAGGGAACCGCGATGACCAAGGTGCGCACCTGCCCCGCGTGCTCCGACAGGGTGGCCGCTGGCGACGCCTTCTGCGAAGGGTGCGGACGCACCCTTCCGGGCGAGATCCGGGACGTCCCCGCCGAGCGTTCCAGCACGGCGATCACCGCACCGCAGGTGAGCCTGTCGGGCTCGGTCGGAGACGCAGCGGGGGACCGTCCGGGGCTGGCGCCGGACGAGGGCGCCCCCACCGCGCCGCAGGTGAGCCTGGCCGGTGGGGCCTCCGGCCGTGACGAGGACGCCATGGTGACCCGCGACCTCTGGCGCGGCCCCACGGACGGTGCCTCCGCCGCCCCGGCCGACCCCGCCACGTGCGTGTGGTGTCCGGGCCGGGTGCGGGACGGCTACTGCGGTGCCTGCGAGCGCCTCCAGCCCACCGGACGCGACCACGTCGCCGTGCGCGTCCCCGGCGCGGTCGGCGTCAGCGACCGGGGGCTGCGGCACAAGCGCAACGAGGACGCCATGGCGCTCCGGGTCCTGGACACCGGCACGGTGGTCGCTGTGGTCTGCGACGGGGTGTCCAGCTCCCCCCGCTCCGACGAGGCGTCCAGGGTGACCGCCGAGACGGGTGCCGAAGTCCTCGCCGAACGCGTCCGCCGGGGTGAGGACCCGAGGGAGGCGACCGGCGCGGCGATGATCGAGGCAGCCCAGGCCGTCGCCGCGATCGCGGAGTCACCCGGTTCCGCGCCCGCCTGCACCTTCGTCTCGGCGGTGGTGTGCCCCGACACCGGAGAGGTCACGGTCGGATGGGTCGGCGACAGCCGCGCCTACTGGGTCTCCGACGGTCCCGGCTCCAGCGCCTCCGCACTGCTCACCAAGGACGACTCCTGGAGTGAGGCCATGGTGGAGGCCGGGGTGCTCTCCCGAGAGGAGGCGATGCGTTCGGCCAACGCTCACGCCCTCGTCGCCTGGATGGGTGCCGACTCCGGCAAGGTCGACGCGCATATCTCCACCGTCACGCCCTCCGGCCCCGGAGCTGTGGTCCTGTGCAGCGACGGCCTGTGGAACTACTACCCCGAGGCCGAGAAGCTGGCTGCCGCCGTGTCCGGAGCGGCCACCGCACCCGAGGGCACCGCCCGCCGGTACGTCGATCTCGCCCTCGCGGCCGGTGGCAAGGACAACGTCACCGTTGTGGTCGTCCCCGTCCCCGAGGGGTGGGGCAGACCCGGCGACAGAGAACACTGAGTGCTTCCCGGGCCCCGGGGCGGTCGCACACGGCACCGCTTCGGGGCCCTCGGGTAGGAGTGACCCCCCATGCCCAGTTGCCCCGCAGGGCACGTGTCCGCCGCCCCCGACTTCTGCGACGTCTGCGGCCTCCGCCTCCAGGAGGCCGCACCGCCCCCTCCGGCCCCGCGGCCCTGGAACGGTCCGTCGACGGCTCCGCCGCACACCGAGTCGCAGGCGGCGTCGCAGCCGTGCGCCGACGGGCCCCGGGGCGGCCCCTGCCCGGACTGCGGTACGTCCCGGGTCGGCCGGTTCTGCGAGGAGTGCGGGTTCGATTTCGCCTCGCAGTCTGAGGACCGGTACCCGCGCCGACCCGGCCTGGACGGGGCCCTCGCCGATGCGCGCTGGCGCGCGATCGTGTCCCCCGACCCGGCCTACTACCAGTACATGGTCGACCGGGGCATGATCGACCCCGCCCAGATCGCCTATCCCGTACAGCGTGCGCAGCGTAGGCTCACTCTTCGGGGTGAACGGGTACATATCGGTCGGCGTAGCAAGTCGCGCGGTCTCACCCCGGAGATCGACCTGGGAGGCCCCGAGGGCGACCCCGCGGTCTCCCACGAACACGCGGTCCTGCTGCCCCGGCTCGGAGGGACCTGGTCCCTGCTCGACGCCGGTTCGACCAACGGCACCACCATCAACGGAACCGCCGACCCCATCCCCCGCAACATGGAGGTTCCCCTGTATGACAGCGACAGGATCTACGTCGGAGCGTGGACCGTCATCACCATCCAGAGGGGATGAGCGCCGGTGACCCGTCCCGGCACCGGAGAGCGCGTACCGGTGCGCCGCCGTGCCTCGACCCCGCTCCGGGTGTGGACCCTGACCGGAGTGTGCCTCGCCATGATCGCCGGACTCTTCTCGTCCTCGGCCCTGGCCCTGGGACAGGCACGTGACGGGCTGTACGTCCTGGGCCGCGACGCCGGTCCGCGGGCGATGGCCACCACTGACCTCTACCTGGCCCTGGCCGACATGGACGCCCGGGTGGCGGACGTGCTCCTCATGGGGACCGGCCACGACCTGGGCTCCGGCCGCGAGGACGCCCTGGAGCGCTACGGGTCCAGCCGCGACCGCGCCAACGAAGCGCTGCTCCAGGCGGCCTCACTCACTGAGGGCGACAGCGTGGAGGAGCGCAACGTCCAGGAGGTCCTCGACGGGATGGGGGACTACGAGCGCCTCGCCACCCAGGCGCGCCTGTCCAACGACCGGGCGGAGGCGCCCCCGGGGGAGGTGGACGCGGCGGCGCTGGCGGAGTACCGCCGCGCGACCAGGCTGATGCACACCGAGCTGCTGCCCAAGGCGTTCAACCTGGGCCTGGACTCCTCGGCCATCGTGCGGCGCAACCACGGGGACGGACAGCGCTCCGTCGCTCTGGGCCTGGTGTGGGTCTGCGGGGCCGGCACGGCGGCCCTCGCGTCGCTGGCGGGACTCCAGCTCTACTTCCGCGCGCGGTTCCGGCGCAGGTTCAATCCACCGCTCCTGGCGGCGACGGCCGGGACGGTCGCCCTCACCGTCGGGGTGGTCCTCGTCCTGAACACGGGCAGCGGGCACCAGCACGACGCCAAGGAGGAGGGGCTGGACGCCGCCATGGCGCTGGCACGGGCCGGCGCGCTCGCCACCGACATGCAGGCGGATCAGAGCCGCTACCTCGCCGACCCCGGACAGGCCGACGCCTACCAGCAGGTGTACCTGGAGCGGGCCCAGCAGATCCTGTTCCGTCCCGCGGAGAACCTCGATGCCTACTACGCGCGGGTGGACGAGGTGGCCGCCGCCTACCCGGACCTGCCGGGGGGACGGGAAGGGGACGGTGACCCGGGCACGCTCGGCTACCTCGGGGAGCGCGCCCAGGAGGCGATCCTGCCGGGACAGGAGCACGAGGACGCGCTGGCCGAGGTCCTGGAGTGCTACGACCGGCTCCAGGAACAGGACGGTGCGCTCAGGGAGGCCGCCCGCGACGGTGACACGGACACGGCGATCGCGGTGCGGATGGCGATCGCCGACTCCGAGAACGGCACCTTCCCGGACTGCCAGAGCGCGCTGGACGGGCTGACCGAACTGCACGTGGAGGCGTTCCACGAGGGGATCGAGAGGGGAGAGGCGGTGCTGTCGCTGTGGGCGTGGCTGCCGACGGCCGGATCCCTGGCCCTGCTCGGCCTGGTCCTGCTGGGGGTCCGGCCCCGGCTCGCGGAGTACCGGTGAGGCCGGGAACGCCGATCCGTCCGAGAGACGGGGAGAGGGGCATGGGAGTGCGATGCGGACGCGGGGCGGCGGCCTCGGCGATCGTGCTGGCGCTGGGGGCGTCGGCCTGCTCGGCGCTGGGCACGGAGCCGCCGTCGGTCCTGGACGGGGCGACGCTCACTGTGGGGGTCAAGTACGACCAGCCCGGCCTGGGACTGGAGGGGCCCGACGGTGAGCTCACCGGCTTCGACGTGGACGTCGCCCACTACCTCGCGGAGCGGATGGGCTTCCCCCCGGAACGGGTGGAACTGGCCGGGGTCACCTCCGCCGAGCGGGAGAAGGTGCTCGTCGGCGGTGAGGTGGACATGGTGGTGGCGACCTACTCCATCACCCAGGCGCGCAAGACCGAGGTGACGTTCGGCGGTCCCTACTACGTGGCCCAGCAGGACCTGATGGTGGCCGCAGACGACACCGGCATCCAGGGTGTGCACGATCTGGAGGGGCGCAGGCTCTGCCAGGCCCGGGGGTCGTACTCGTCGACGCGGGTCACCGAGGGGCTGGGTATCGGCGCCGAACTCGTGGAGGCGCCGAGCTACAGCGCGTGCGTCGACGCGCTGAGGGAGGGCGAGGTGGACGCGGTGTCCACCGACGACCTGATCCTCGCGGGTTTCCTCGCGCGGGAGCCCGAGGCTTTCCGCCTGGTCAACAGCCCGTTCACACAGGAGAAGTACGGTGTCGGGCTGCCCCACGGGGACGTGCGGGCCTGCGAAGTGGTCAACAAGGCGATCACCGAGATGTACCAGGACGGCACCGCCGAGGGGCTGCTGGAGACCTGGTTCGGCGACGGCGACCCGGAGGTCCTCACGAGCGTTCCCCAGTTCGAGGGGTGCGTCTGAATCCGGCGTGTGGCCCGATGCGGGCCTATCGCAGATACTAAACCGAACATAGGGAAGATAGGACAGTGTGGACAGGAGGGGGTCGTCCGTTGACGATCGTGGAGTTCCTGAACGCCCGGTTGGACGAGGATGAACGTGCGTCCAAGGCCGTTCCCGAGGGGTCCCGGGGACGGGACCGGGCTCTGGCCGAAGTGGCGGCCAAGCGCAGGATCGTCCAGGGGTACACCCGGGCGCACTCCCAGAGCATGCGCAGCATCGACCCCTCCTCCCGGCCCTCCCCCGGAGGCGGGGACCCGTGGGCGGAACTGCTCGCCTGGCGGCTGGCCCTCAAGTACCTGGCCTCCGTGTACAAGGGCCACCCCCGGTTTGACCCCTCCTGGGAGGAGTAGCGGGACCAGCCATCGCGGTCCCCGGGTGCGCGTAGGGTTCCTCTTGGCCCCGCACAGGGGCGCACGAGGACAGCGGTGGAGCCAGCGGTGACGGAAACGACGACGGAGACGGCGGGGATCGACCCGGAGCATCTGAGGGTGTGCCTGGAGGTACTCCAGCGTGCAGAGGGGCTGCCGAGCAGGCATCCGGACTCGCTCACCCTGCAACGGGCTACCGCCAAGCTCTTCAAGAGCCTCAAGGCCCACCGGCGCCGGGAGCGCAGGGCCGCGGAGAAGGCGCACGACGACGCTGTCCTGGCGGCCACCGCCACCGCAGCGCCGGACCGGATCGACGACGAGACCAACGGCCGCGCTCTCGCCGGTACCGCGACGGGAGCGCTGGCCGGAGTCCTGCGCAGGCCCCGGCCCTGCTATGTCTGCAAGCAGAAGTACACCGAGGTCGACGCCTTTTACCACCAGATGTGCCCGCCGTGCGCGGACCTCAACAGGCGGCGCCGCGCCGCGCGTACCGACCTGACCGGCCGCCGGGCCCTGCTCACCGGCGGCCGCGCCAAGATCGGGATGTACATCGCCCTGAGGCTGCTCCGCGACGGCGCGCACACCACGGTCACCACCCGCTTCCCCAAGGACGCCGTGCGCCGGTTCGCGGCCATGCCCGACAGCGACCGGTGGCTGCACCGCCTTCGGGTGGTCGGCATCGACCTGCGCGACCCCGCCCAGGTGCTCCGGCTGGCCGACTCCGTGGCCGAGCAGGGGCACCTGGACATCCTCATCAACAACGCCGCGCAGACCGTCAAGCGCGCGCCGGGCTCCTACGGGCCGCTGGTGGAGGCCGAGGCGCTGCCGCTCACCGGCGAGGGCCTGCCCCGGCCGCTGGTCCTGGGCGGGGTGCGGCCCCAGGCCCTGGAGGGGGCCGGCGGGGAGGGGCCGGTGCCGGGCGGCGCGCGCTTCACCCCGGAGATGCTCGCCTCGCTGGCGCTGACCACCGGCTCCGCCTCCATGGAGCGGGTGCGGCAGGGCACGGCCATCGACGCGGGCGGGCTGGTGCCGGACCTGGCCCCCGTCAACAGCTGGACGCGCAAGGTCGGCGAGGTCGACCCGGTGGAGATGCTGGAGGTGCAGCTCTGCAACGTGAGCGCGCCGTTCCTGCTCGTGGACCGGCTGCGCCCGGCGCTGGCCGCCTCCCCAGCCCGGCGCACCTACGTCGTCAACGTGTCGGCGATGGAGGGCGTGTTCGGCCGCGGGTACAAGGGGCCCGGCCACCCCCACACCAACATGGCCAAGGCCGCATTGAACATGCTCACCCGTACCGGCTCCCAGGAGATGCTGGAGACCGACGGCATCCTCATGACCAGTGTGGACACGGGATGGATCACCGACGAGCGCCCGCACCCGGACAAGGAGCGCATCGCCGGGGAGGGCTTCCACGCGCCGCTGGACCTGGAGGACGGCGCGGCGCGCGTGTACGACCCGATCGTCCGCGGCGAGCTGGGCGAGGACCTGCACGGCTGCTTTCTGAAGGACTACGCCCCCGCCCAGTGGTAGGGCCCGGCCTCGCCCCCGGTGAGGACGAGGCCCGCACGCGGGTCGGCCCCGACCGTGTGCACCGGGTCCGTCTCGGCGTGCCGACCGGTGTCGAGGCGGTGCGGACCGCGCACGTCCCAGGAGCGGCGGTCCCGCGATCGCACGGTGAGCAGCCCCTCGCGGGCACCGACGCAGGAGGTACGCCGTGGAATCCGCCAGTGGTGTGAACGGTCACCACCGTGGCACGGTGGTGCGGCGTTCCGGGGCGGTGGTGCGGGGTGGGGGTTCGGGGGCCCGGGAGTCGGATTCGCCCGACGCTTTCGGTCGGCGGAATCCACCGGGCGGGAAAAGGAGCACCGTTCGGCGGCATAACACCGCCAGGGAGGCGATACACGCGTAGAGCACCGTCTTCCTCCGTGGAGGCGGTTGCCATCGCTCAGCGGTCCTGCAATACAATTCCGCCTCAACACGTAGCACGGGTGCTTCGAGCCCTTGGCCGTGCTCGAAGCACCCGTGCCCCTGAAGTTCACGGCCACAGACTTCCCGCTGCCCGGCTTCCTGTGAAGCGTTTCGGGACTAGGGTCCTTATGGTCCCACGTCTCATGGAAAGCCGGGTTTCCACTCGATAGGGTCGCCCATGCACCACCCTCCGGATACACTCCACGCCCGCAAACGGCGCAAGGCCAGGGCCGCGATCGTCTCGGCCGCCTTCCGGCTTTTCGCTGAGCACGGATTCGACAACGTTACTGTCGCGGCGATCGCCGAACACGCCGAAGTGGGGCGAACCACCTTCTTTCGCTACTTTGGCGACAAACAACAGGTGGTGTTCGCCGACACCGCGGACGAGGTGGACCGCGTGTGCGCCCACATCCGCGAGAAGTCGCCGCTCCCGGCCGGCGACGACCTGTCCGCCGCCCTCTCCCTGCTGAGGGAGGCCGGCGCGGCGGCCCGGCCCCCCGCCGACCAGCCCTACACCCACGCGGCTGTGCTGTCCCGGCTGATGAGGGAGAGTCCCGAACTGCGGTCGCGCCACCTGCTCCTCCAGCAGCGCCGGGCGGACCGGATGGCCGACGCGCTGATGGAGAGGGGCGTTGTCGAGGCGGCCGCGGTGGTCGCCGCCCAGACCGCCACGGCCTGCGAGCTCGCCGCCATGCGGCTCTCCGGTGGACCGGAGGACGTCTCCGCCCGCCTGGAGGAGGCCTACGAACTGCTGGGGCCGCTCCTCGAGTCACCTTGATCCGGTCCTCACGGGCGGCAGCGCCCGACCGGCTGCCGGGCGGGCCCCTCCGTCCGGACACCCCTACGGGGCGGCGGGAACGCGTGACTCCCGCCCCGCGGTCCGCGCGTTCTCGCCAGGACGGGCCAGGACACGGGAAGCGTTCCGCTCGGCGTGGGCGGCGGCCCCGCACTCCCCCAGTCTGCGAACTCGGCTCGGGAGACCCGGTTGAGGCAGTCGGGGCGCCCGCACCCGGTGCACTCGCGGCAGGGAGTACACGGGATCCGCGCACACGGCCGGGACACCGGCCCCGTGCGCCTTGGAGACGGTGAAGCCTGTGAGCTGGGTGAAGGCCCGGGAGCGGAGCGCGACCCGTGGGGACCGCGGAGGAAGGACCGCGCTCCGAGACCTGCGCGGTGCCGGGAGCGCTCTCGGCACCGCGCTCGCGGGAGCGGTGAACCTGCTGGACCCACGGGCGGTGGTCGTGGGCGGCGAGCTTGCGACCCTGGCCCCCCGGGTGGTGCCCCCGTTGGGGGAGGAGCCCTCCCGCCGGACCGGGGGGCCGGGACCGCCCGGTCTCGGCCCCCCGGCTCGGCGGAGGGCCCGCTGCTCGGCGCCGCCCACCCGGTGGTCCGCGCCGTGCTCGACGATCCGGCGTGTGTGACCGAGCGGAAGCTGAGCGCGGTGGGTCGGATCAGACCTCCAGAGCCTCCTCGATGCCCTTGAGACGGTGGCGGGCCAAGGCGAGGTTGCTCCGGGACCGGTCCAGCGCCAGGTACAGGAACAGTCCCTGCCCCTTGCGGTCGGTGAGGGGGCGGATGACGTGGTACTGGTTGGAGAGGGTGATGAGGATGTCCTCAAGGGTCTCGTTGATCCCCAGTTGGTCCATGGTCCTCATCTTGGCCCTGACCACTTCTGTGTTCCCGGCCGCGGCCACGTTGAGGTCGAGCGAGCTCGTGGCGCTGAGGGTTCCCAGAGCCATTCCGCTTCCGTAATCGACGACGGCGGCTCCGAGAGCGCCTTCGATCGACATCATGTCCTTCAAACCGGTTTCGATATTCGGCATGTCCTTCTCCCTATTCGGTGTGGTTCGGCGCAGAGCGGGGCGCTGCGCCATCCAGCGGCGCACGGTCGGCCGCAAGTGGAACCGGAAACCGCTCACGCGATCACCGCTCCGGTCCTCGGCCGATCGACCGAGAGCGATCTGAGGCCTCCCAGCACGCGTTCGAGCAGCGCCCGGTCGACGGTGGCCGCGGGGCGCACCGCGGCGCGCCCGCGGTCGCGGCGGGCCGGTGGCAGGCGGGCCGTGCCCGCCAACCCGCGCAGTTGTCGCAGAGCGAAGCCGAGGTGCCCCCGACTGCGCTCCATCCGCACCTGAACACAGAGGTCAGAGCCCTTCAGAACGGCGAGCAGCAGATAGTGGCCGCCGTCGGTGACGACCAGGTCCTCCACTGCCTCAGCGTCGTAGAGAGGACCGTTGTCGATGGCCCGGAGGAGTGCTACCGAGTCCGTGGTCCGGTCCTCGGCCCCAGCGCGGGCCACGGTGCCGCCCGTCCGCCAGTCGACGAGACAGACACTGCACACTCCAGGGGTCTGGAGCATCTCCTGCATCTCCTGGTCGATGGTGAGCACCTCGGCTCCTCAAAGGAAGAAACGAGCGACTGGCGTCGGCCCGCGGCTGAACGGTTCCGGCCCACAAACGGCCTCTACGGATGCCATGAACCCTAGGTGGGTCACGGGGGAATCGCAGAGATTTCGTGACTTTTCGTTTTTTCTAACAAAAAACATGGGGGTTTCATTGAAGAATGAGAGGCTTGATGGGTGAATGTGCATTCAAGTGCGGAGAGAAGGGATTTCATGCGTTAAAAGGACCATCGTCGCTCTCTCCGGCGGTCCGGGGCCTTCGCGTGCCGACGTGCCCGAAGCCCGGGGCGGGACGGTCGGCCCGGGCTTCGGCCTCCTTGGTCCCGAACCGGGCACCGTGTCCGGTCCTCACCGTGTCCGGACGGGCGCGGCGGTCCGCCACAGGACGGGGCCGCCCCCGCCTCGGCGAGGGGTGCCCCCCGCCGAGGACGCACCAGCACGCGAGCAGTACCGGCCTGCTCCCCGCGCACTCGGGTATGGGGTTGACCCCTGCACTGGTGCAGGGGTCGGCGTGTGGGCTCCGGCCCCGGGCGGGGGAGTGCCCGGGGTCGGAGCGGCTTGTCAGGTGCCGTGACGGCAGCGCTGGGCGAGTCGGGCGCGGAGTGTGGCGGTGTCGGGTGCGGTGATCTCCTCGAAGGCATCGCCCGGGCCCGCCCAGCCGGGCGGGCGGTGGGCCACGTAGGTCACCGTGCCGTCGTCGGCGGTGCGGGTGGTGAGCACCCACGCCCCGCGCTGGATCTGGTCCAGGGCGTGTTCCAGGGCGGTCACGTNGCCNNCNCCTTNCCCAGGTGTTCCAGGGGCGAGGTCCACACCAGCGGCGGCCGGTGCGGGTCGGGGCGGTCGGTGACCGCCACCCGGGTGAGGTGGCCGCGGGTGGCGGCGTAGACCGCGCGCCCCTCCAGGTTGGGTCCCAGGTAGCGCAGNNCNGCCCCGTGNCCGCGCGCCCAGGCNGNGAGNTCGGCCAGGGTGGGCAGCTCGGCGATGTCGCACACGTGGTTCATGTCAGACCACCCGCTGGATGGAACGCGCGGTCTGCTCCGTCGCGGGCTGCGGCTTCCCGGAGGGTCGGGGGCTGGTGGCGTAGGCCACCGGCAGGCGTGAGAGCGCGCCGTCGACCATGTCCAGCGCGCCGACCAGGTCGCCGCTCGCGGCGGCGTAGCCCAGGGCGCGGCAGGCCACCGCGCCCCGGTCGCGGACCAGTTCGAGGTAGGGCAGGTGGCCGTCGGCTCCGCCGGGCGGGGACACGTCCAGGGCGTCGCGTACGGCGGCGAGCAGGTCGTCGGTGGTGATGTCGATCATGCGGCCGCCCCCCGGTCGAGCAGGAGACGGACCGCCAGCGCCAGCGGCGCGAGGTCGCCCGCCGGGTGGGAGACGTAGAGCCGCACGCGGGAGGAGCGGCATCGGCGGCGGGACAGACGCTCGGCGGCGCGGTGACGGACCAGCGCTAGGGCGGACGGGTGCAGGTAGCGCAAAGCGCACACCTCCAGGGGTCGTGCCGGATGGGAGGTCCGGCGGGATCGCTTAGGTGACTCCATGCTGACCCATCGCAGTCGAATCTGCAATATCCAAGCAAGGTGAATAATAAGATTCTCTTGGAATAGTCGACTGATGTGAATGGTGCGAGGAATGTCGGATTTTCATGCACGGAGCGTAGGATCGACACCAGGACGACCCTCCAACCGAAGGAGCGCGGACCTCTTGTCAGCGAGCCCCACGCTGCGACGCAGGCGCCTCTCACGCCAGTTCGACCTGCTTCGGGCGAAAAGCGGCCTGACCGTGGAGGCCGCTGCGAAGGCAGCCAAGAAGCTCCGCCCCGACCGCCCGTGGTCCGCCGCCAAGATCACGCGTCTTGAGAACCGCGACTGGAAGCGCTTCCACACCGACGATGTGCTCACCCTGCTCGACGTCTACGAGGTGACGGACAAGGCCGAGCGCGCGTCCTATGTGCAGACCGCCACCGAGGCATCACAAACGGGATGGTGGGTGAACTACTCCGATGTCCTGGGCGCGGGCATGTACGTGGACCTGGAGACGGAAGCCATCCGGCTCCGCACCTACGAGGCGTTCTACATCCCCGGCCTGCTACAGACCGAGGAGTACGCCCGCGCTGTGATCAGAGCAGGCGTGAGTGACGAACGCGAGATCGAGCGACGGGTCGAGGCACGCATGATGCGCCAGAACCTGATCGGCCCTGACGGTCCACGACTGTGGGTGATCCTCGACGAGGCCGCTTTCCACCGCGTCCCCGCCGACGTACTCCCTGGCCAGATCCAGAGGCTTCTGGACGCTCAAACACCCGATGCGCGCGTGCAGATCCAGATCCTCCCCTACTCGACTGGCCCTCACGCCGCGATGACCGGCCAGTTCGTGATCCTAGACTTTCCATCAGACCCGTCCACGGTGTACCTGGAACAGTCCATGTCAGGGCTGTTCCCCGAGGACCCCGTTGTTCTGGAGCATTACGAGATGCTGTATGACCGCGTGCACTCCCAGGCGCTCAGCGTCGATGCCTCTCGCGCGTTCATGCACGACCTGATCGAGTAGAGGACACCATGTTTACCGACCCATCCCGCCTGCGATTCCGCAAGTCGTCCTACTCCAGCGCACGCGGGGAGAACTGCGTGGAGATCGCCGAACTTCCCGGTGGCGCAGCCGTTCGCGACACCCAGAACCGCGAGGCGGGGCACCTGGCGTTCCCCAACTCTGAATGGGTGGCCCTGCTGTCCATAGCGCGGAACCGCAACCTGTAGCACAAACGACGGAACCCCCAGTCGATAAGACCGGGGGTTCCGTCGTGCTTACCTAAGCAATCCCGAGCCGAGTCTATCGGCCAGGGCGGCGAGCGGCCAGGTGCCGAGCCTATAGGGCTGCGTGCGAGAGCCCGGGGCGATACGGTTGAGGTCAGGCCACACAGCCGATATCACAAGAAGATAAAGCGCTGCGTTGTTCCAGGTCGTTAAGGGTGAGCCCCGCGCACGCGGGGATGGACCCTTCCGCCCCGCTACCGACAAGCCTTCTACGGCGTGAGCCCCGCGCACGCGGGGATGGACCCGACACCAAAGCAGCGGCGTCCCAGGCCGGTCAGTGAGCCCCGCGCACGCGGGGATGGACCCCCACCGTGCCCGACGTGCTGCGCATCCTGGACGTGAGCCCCGCGCACGCGGGGATGGACCCCCACCGTGCCCGACGTGTTGCGCATCCTGGACGTGAGCCCCGCGCACGCGGGGATGGACCCGCTCGGCGTCTCGGCGGGAGCGGTAGTCGTTGGTGAGCCCCGCGCACGCGGGGATGGACCCGTGAAAGGGCGGTGGGTTCGGCCCCCGGGGGAGTGAGCCCCGCGCACGCGGGGATGGACCCAGGCGAGGTTCCGCAGCACCTGGTCGTCGTGGGTGAGCCCCGCGCACGCGGGGATGGACCCAGCCCCAAGGCGGCCCGCGACTACATCGAAGGGTGAGCCCCGCGCACGCGGGGATGGACCCGCGGATGGAGGCATGTCCGCACGGAAAGCGTGGTGAGCCCCGCGCACGCGGGGATGGGCCCACCGCTCAGGACGGCTCGTCGGCGCGCCGCCGCTCCAAGTGTTCGGCGAGCTCGTCGGTGACCAGCAGGTCCTCCCGGATCCGCCCCGAACGGTAGGCCACCCGGGCCGCGATGTGGCCGGCGACGGGCACCGTCATGATCTGGAACAGACCCACTAGGAGCAGGGTGCCCACGTTGAACACCCCGGTCTCCACCGGGGCGATGCGCAGACCGATCCCCACCAGGACGAGGAGCAGCCCGAGCACCTGGGGCTTGGCGGCGGTGTGCATCCGCGAGAGCAGGTCGGGAAAGCGCACCAGGCCCACCCCCGCGACCAGGGACAGCAGCGCCCCCGCCACAAGGCACAGCACCGCGATCCAGTCCAGCACCGCGATCATCTGATCGCTCACGGGGTCCTCCCCTCAGCGTCGCCGCCACGGGGACCGGCCGCCCCCGGGTGCTCGTCGAGGTGGCGGCGGACCACGAACATCGAGATGGCGATCGAGCTGACGAAGCCGACGAGGGACAGCACGAGGAGGATCGGCAGCACCGACGGGTCGCGGTTGAACGCGGCGTAGGCGCCGATCCCGGTGAGGGAGGAGGCCATCAGCACGTCGACCGACAGAGCACGGTCGAGGATGCTGGGCCCCAGCATGAGCCGTGCCGTGCCGAGCAGGGCGGCGACCCCGAGCAGTACGGCGATGGTCGTCCACAGGGCGCTCACGGGCCCTCCCCTCCGGTCGAGGCCTCCAGGTCGGCGATGTCCCGGCGCGTGCCGATGGCGCGCACGATCCGCTCCTCCAGCTTCAGAGCGGTCCGGCGCGCCCGCTCGGCCCCCTCGCGGTCGACCGCGCCCAGGACGTGCAGGTAGAGCACCCGTTCGGGGTGCCCCACCTCGATCACCACACTCCCGGGGATCACCGAGAGCAGGACCGAGGTGCACACGAGCATCAGATCGGAGTCACTGCGCAGGTGCACAGCGATCACTGAGCTGCGCACGGGCGGCCCCGGGGTGAACACCTGGCGGCTCACCTGGAGGCTCGCCCTGACCAGGTCCGCGAAGAAGCGGGCGATCAGGCGCAGCGTGTTCCACGGCCGCAGACGGAGCCCGGAGGCGACCGGGGGCAGGGGGAACAGCACCATGATCAGTACCGACACCAGGACCCCCAGGACCAGGAGGCCCAGTGACTCCTCGCGCAGCCGGAAGCCGTTGAACAGCAGCATCCACACGAGTGTCATGCTCGCCACCGAGACCGGTTCGACCTTGCCCAGGCGGCGGCGCAGCGACCGCAGGCGCTCGGGGCCGCGCGGGGCTGTGCGTCTCCAGGTCACCGCTCACCTCCGAGAACCGCGTGGATGTAGGGGGTGCGGGCCGTGAGGTCGGCGGCGGCCTCGGACGAGTAGGCGATGAGCGGCCCCGCGAACACCGTCAGCGAGAGCCCCATGGCGACCAGGGCCATGGTGGCGCCGGTCATGCTCCGGGGCAGGACCACCGAGGTGACCACGCGCGCCCCCGCCTCCGCTTCCGCGTCGCCCAGCCGGGACGTGGGGCCGACCGCCTCCTCTGGCCCGAAGGCGGATGTGGAGGTCTCCTCCGTGTCGTCCTCGCTCTCCTCCAGCACCGTCCCGGGCTCGGCGACCATGCCCTCCGCGGGGGCCCGCCAGAACGCGTAGTTCCACACCCGCGCGATGACGTAGAGCGTGAGCAGGCTCGTGACCATCGACGCCACGACCAGCGTGTAGGCCATCGGCGTCCCCTCCTGCACACCGGCCTGGACCAAGCCGAGCTTGCCGAGGAAACCGGACAGCGGCGGGATGCCGCCCAGGCTCATCGCCGGGATGAAGAACAGCACGGCCAGCACCGGCGCGATCCGTCCCAGCCCACCGAGGTCGTCCAGCGAGGTGGACCCGCCGCGCCGCTCGATCAACCCCGTGATGAGGAACAGCGTGGTCTGGACGGTGATGTGGTGCGCGACGTAGAACACCGCCCCGGCCAGCCCCAGCTCGGTGCCCAGCGCGACCCCGAACAGCATGTACCCGATGTGGCTGACCAGGGTGAAGGAGAGCAGCCGCTTGATGTCCTTCTGCGCCACGGCTCCCAGTGCGCCCATGACCATCGTGGCCAGCGCTACCCACAGCAGCAGCGTGGTGATGTGGGTGATGGGGAACAGCAGTGTCTCGGTGCGGATGATCGCGTACACGCCCACCTTGGTCAGCAGGCCGGCGAACACGGCGGTGACCGGGACCGGCGCGGTCGGGTAGGAGTCCGGCAACCACGCCGACAGGGGGAACACCGCGGCCTTGACCGCGAACGCGATGACCAGCAGGACCTCCAGCACGAGCCGCAGTTCGGAGGGGATGTGCCACAGCCGCTCGGCCAGCAGCGCCATGTTCACGGTTCCCGTCGCCCCGTAGACGAGCCCGATCGAGATGAGGAACAGCACAGAGGAGAGCAGCGACACCACCACGTAGACCGCTCCCGCCCGCATCCGGGCCTGGGTCCCCCCCAGGGTCAGAAGCACATAACTGGCGGTCAACAGGATCTCGAAGCCCACGTACAGGTTGAACAGGTCTCCGGCCAGGAAAGCGTTGGAGACGCCGGCCACCAGGATCAGGTAGGTGGGCTGGTACACCGACAGGGGAGCCACCTCGGCCTTGCCCGCCATGCCCTGTCCGATGGAGTACACGAGCACGGCCAGGGTGATGGCCGCCGACACCGTCACGAACAGGGCGGAGAGCCGGTCGGCCACCACGGTGATCCCGAGCGGTGCCTCGAAGCCGCCCAACTGTACGGCCAGCGGACCGAAGGTGTCGGCTCCGCGCATGAGCAGGAGGCCGATGGCCAGGACCGCGGCGAGCGTGGCGACGCTGATCCACCGCTGCAGGAGCGGTCTGCGGATGCCGAGCGCCAGTTTCACCCCCGCGGCGAACAGCGGCAGGACCACCGGCAGCGGGACGAGGTGGTGGACGATGGCGGAGAAGAGAGGTCCGTCGAGCATCAGTCGTTCCCTAGCAGTTCGCTGTCCTCGGCGCGTGCCAGGCGTTCCCGCTCGGCCCTCATGCTCTGGCGCATCTCCCGCCGCTGGGCGCGCACCCGGCGGCGCAGCTCCCGCCAGAGCTCGCGTTCGGCGGCACGGTCGGCGCGGCGGTGCTCCCGCAGCCGCCTGCGACCCTGGCGGATGCGCCTGCGCAGCTCCGCCACCTGTTCGACCATGTCCTGTGTGCGGTCGGTCAGACGACGCACCGTCTCCTCGGAGCGCTCGTCGGCCCCCCGCTCCTCCGTGTCCGCCTCGATCCGGGCGAGCTCGGCCTGGGCCGCGGCGATCTCGGCCCTGATCCGGGCCTGCTCCGCCAACTCCTGGGCGTCGGCGGCGGCGATGGCCGCCTGGAGCTCGGCCCGTTGGGCGCGGATGTCGGCCTGCAACCGGTGGCGTTCGCGCCGGTAGCGCCTGCGGACGGCCTGGGCACCCTCGCCCCGGACGATGCGCAGGTCCTCGGCGTCGTCCTGTACCTCGTCGTTGCCCTCCAACTGCCAGTTCCGGTAGGCCATGGCGAGCAGGAACGCGGTGACGCCGAGAGTGATGACGATGGCGGTGAGGATCATCACCTGGGGCAGGGTGTCGTACATCCGGTCCGGTTCGGTCAGCCAGAGGATCGGCGGCCCTCCGGCCTCGCCGCCCACGGCCAGGATCATCAGGTTGACGCCGTTGCTCAGCACGACGAACCCCAGGAGCACGCGGGTCAGGCTGCGCTCCAGTAGGAGCACCACGCCGACCGCGACCATGACGCCGACGACGAGGACTAGGACCAGGCTCGGGGTGTCGTTCACGGTGTGACCTCCTCCGCCGTCTCCGCTTCCCGGTCCCGCTCGGCGGCGTGCGTGGCGTCCCGCTCCACCTGTTCGTCGATACGGGCGCCCAGGCTGCGCAGGATGTCCAGGACCAGACCGACCACCAGCAGGTAGACCCCCAGGTCGAAGACCAGGCCGGAGGTCAGGTGCAGGTGTCCCATGAGCGGGACGTGCAGGTCCAGCGCCGCGCCGGACAGGATCTCCTCGCCGAGGAACGGTCCGGCCAGGGCCGTTCCGGTGGACAGGGCCAGGCCGGTGCCGATGAGGGCGCCGGGCTGGAGCCAGGCCGCAGCGTAGAGCTCGAACCGGCCCCCCGCGAGGTAGCGGACCGTGAGGGCGAGCCCGGCCAGAAGCCCTCCGGCGAACCCGCCGCCGACCGCGGAGTGCCCGGTCAGCAGCAGGTACACCGAGATCACCATGACCACGGGGAAGAGGAAGCGGGAGACGACCTCGAAGATCAGGGAGCGCCGCTCCGTGGGCAGGGCACCGGCGCTGGGCAGCCACTTGCGTCCGGGCGCGGGCCTGAGGTGCATCGAGCGCGGTGCCGTCCGGAGGCCGCTGAGGTCGATCCCCCCGTCGCTCGGGGCCGGGGGAGGGGTGGTGTGGGACAGCGGCCGGGTCCTGCGGTTCACCTTTGGCTGGGAGCGGCGCCGCACGAACATCAGGCTGGCGACGCCCGCCGCTGCGGCGGCGAGGACGGAGATCTCCCCCATCGTGTCCCACACGCGTACGTCGATCAGCAGGACGGCCACGATGTTCTCCCCGCCCACCTCCTCGGCCAGGTGCGCGAAGCCGCCGGAGACGGTCTCGTCCCGGCGTCCGGCGAGCGTGAAGTAGGTCATGCTGGCGACGAGCGCTCCGGTGGCCGCACCGATCAGCAGGTTCCACATGCGGCGCCCGCGCAGTGCCGGGGTGGAGAAGCGGGCGGGCAGGCGGCGCAGGACCAGCACGAAGACGAGGATGCTCACCGTCTCCACGAGGAACTGGGTGAGCGCGAGGTCCGGCGCGCCCTGGAGGAAGAACAGCACCGCGCATCCGTAGCCGGTCATGCCCACCAGGACGACCGCGAACAGGCGGCGCCGTACGAACAGGGCGGACAAGCAGGTGAGGATGATGATGGCCGCCGGGATGATCTGCACCGGGGTGTCCATCGCGCGCACGGGCGGTGCGGGCAGCTCCCACAGGCGGCCGCTGACGATCGGCCATCCCGACACGGCCACGACGCTGACCAGGATCGTGCCGAGGTAGACCGGCAGCGAACCGCGCTGTGTGCGGCCGGTGACCTGGAGGGCGAGGTCGTCCAGGCTCGCGAGCATCCGGCGGTAGACGCGGTCGGGGTCGACGAGGGCCGTGCGCGCGCTCAGCCACACCACGCGGCGGCGCGCGGCGTGCATCGCGTACCCCAGGAGCAGGCACAGTGCGGACAGCAGGAGCGGCACCCCGAACCCGTGCCACAGCGCGAGGTGGGTCTCGTGGGCCCCCGGCGCCAGGGGGACGGTGTCGGCGTACACGGCCAGGAACGGGTCCGTGAGCCCCGAGCACACACCGCCCAGGAGGCCGAGTGCGGCCAGGACCGCCGGGGGGCCCAGGAACAGCGCGCCGGCGGGGTGCACGGGGGTCTCGGGCACCCCCTCCTTCACCGTGAAGGCGCCCCACAGGAAGCGCAGGCTGTAGGCGACGGTGAGGGTCGAGCCGACCACCAGGCCGATCAGGACGGCGGTGTCCGCGGTGCCCCCGCCGGTGAACGCCCCGAAGGCCAGCTCCTTGGCGGCGAAGCCGAGGAAGGGCGGCAGGCCCGCCATCGACGCCAGGGCCGCGACGGAGATCCACAGGAGGGCGGGGGAGGAGGTGCGCAGCCCGGACAGCTCGCGCAGGTCGCGGGTGCCCGTCGTGTGGTCGATGACGCCGACCACGAGGAACAGGGTGGACTTGAACAGGGAGTGGGCGATCAGGGCCGCGATCCCGGCGAGCGCGGCGGCGCGTGTCCCGGCGCCCAGCAGCACCACGAGGAAGCCGAGCTGGCTGATGGTGCCGTAGGCCAGGACGAGCTTGAGGTCGAACTGTCGCAGGGCCTTCCAGCCGCCGAGCACCATCGTGACCAGCCCGAAGGCCACGGCCGTCCACTGCCAGGCGGGGACGTCGTGGAAGGCGGGGGTGAGGCGGGCGACCAGGTAGACCCCGGCTTTGACCATCGCGGCGGCGTGCAGGTAGGCGGAGACCGGGGTCGGGGCGCGCATGGCGGCGGGGAGCCACAGGCTGAACGGGAACAGCGCCGACTTGGACATGGCGCCGACCATGACGAGCACCAGCGCGACGTTCACCGCTGTGCCGCCGGGCGGCGAGGCGACGAGTTCGGAGAGCACGAAGGTGCCCGCGGACAGGCCCAGGACGACGATGCCGACGAACATGGTGAGGCCGCCGGCGGTGGTGACCGTCAGAGCGGTCATGGCGGCGCGGCGGCTCTCCTTCTGCTCGGTGCTGTGCCCGATGAGCAGGTAGGAGAAGACCGTGGTCAGCTCCCAGTAGATGAAGAGCTGGATGAGGTCGTCCGCCAGGACCAGGCCGAGCATGGCCGCGGCGAAGGCGGTGAACACCCCGGCGAACCGCCCGAGCCCGGGTTCGGCGTCGGTGAAGTAGCGCGCACAGTAGGCGAGGACGAGTGCGCCGACACCGGTGGCGACGAGGGTCATCACCAGGCTGAGCGCGTCCATGTGCAGGCCCAGCCGCAGGGAGAACTGTGGTGCCCAGACGGTGGAGGCCGTGAACGTCCCACCGCGTGCGACGGAGGGGACGAGCGAGAGCGCCCAGAGTGCGGTGGCACCCGGAACGAGGGCCAGCATGAGGAAGGCGTTCCGTCCCCATCGGCGTACGAGCAGGGGTGCCAGTGCCGCGGCGGTGAAGTGTGCGATCAGGGCGATGGTCAAGACGCTCCTCCCCGACGGGGCGGTGACGGCTGTGGCCGGAGCGCGCCGTGAGTCCCTGGCACGGGCCCTGCGCACGGCGTGGGCCGGGTGCGGAGCGCCACTGCTGAAGGCTCGGCGGGGGGCGCGAAAATAATTACTTAGGCTATTTAATAGCTAGACTACATAACAGTCAAATCGCCGCGCGGCCACGGTGCGCGGCGCACACCGAGTCAGCGAGGATTGTTTCGTGCCTGACGAGACAACCGACCCCCGAGCGGTGCCGCCGGTCTCCCCTCCCCACGACGTCGAGCTCACGGAGTTCCGGCGGGCGTGGACCGAGCTGATCAACGCGGCGATACACGCACGCACCCGCAGCGGCCAGTCCCACGGGGAGCTCACCCTCACACAGGTGCTCCTCATGGAGGCCGTGCGCGGACTCGACGAACCGAGCGTCGGCTCCGTGGCCCGGTGCGTCGGCGTCTCCTCACCCTCCGCCACACGCATGATCCAACAGCTCGAACGCAAGGGCATGGTGGCACGCCGACGGTCCGCGCGCGACGAGCGCAGCACGGTCGTGGGGATCACCGAGGAGGGGGAGCGGGTCCTCGCCGTGCGCCGCCGCGCCCTGGAGGCCAAGCAGCGCAGGATGTACGACGCCATCCGGCCGTCGCTGCGGCCCATGGTGATCGACATCCTGCACGACCTGCGCGAGGCCATGGACGACACCTGAGTGTGTGGGGCGTCAGCCCGAGCCGCTCCTCGCACCAGCCACAGACTGGGGGGCCGAGCCCGCCCCGCACCGCCATCCGTTCACCAAGGACTCATCAAGAGTCGGCTCCGGGTGGCGTGTCGGCCGTGTCCGTTCCGGGAACCACGGGAACGAGGCAGAGAGGCCGATCGTAGGGAGGAACCCGTGGAGATCACCGGAATCATCAGTGCGCTCGTCATCGGTCTGATCATTGGAGCTCTGGGCCGTCTCATCGTCCCGGGCAAGCAGCACCTGCCGATCTGGCTGACCCTTCTGCTGGGTATCGTCGCCGCCTTCGTCGGCGGCTTCCTCGCCAGCCTCATCTCGTCCGCGTGGTGGTGGGTGGTCATCGTCCAGGTACTCGTCGCAGCGGCCATCGTGTACGTGGTCGACGGCGTGTACTCCAAGAAGGGCAAGACGCCCTGAGTCGGTCGCGGGTTCAGGCCGTGCGCACCGGCGGGGCCACGCGCACGGCCCCGCCGGTGTGCACGGACCGTTCCGCGGCCTCCAGCACCGCGACCACGTCCCGGCCGAACCGTACGTCGCACGGGTCGCCGGGGCCGTGGGCGACCTGGTCCAGCAGGCGGTCGACCGCGACCCCGAACGCCTCGACCGGAGTGCGGTCCCCGTCGGGAAGGGACCGCCAGCCCCGCTCCCCATGGAGGACGACCTCGAAGGTCCGCGCGTCGTCCGGGGCGTCCAGGGTCATCGCAAGCGATCCGACGGCACCACCGCGGTGCCGGGTGAGCGCGTGCACGGTGTCCCTGGGGCCCCGGACCGCTGTCACCTCCTCCACCTCACCGAGCACGGGCACGACGACCGACAACAGGTGCGGTCCCACGTCCCACAGGCCGCCCTTCTCCTTGCGCCACGGGGAGGCGCCGAAGGGGTTACCCGGTTGGAAGATCGAACCGAACAGCGTCGCGCGGGCCCCGTGCCAGCCGCCCTCGGCCGCGGCACCGCGCACGAAGGCGTCGATGCCGTCGGAGAACCGGTTGGTGAAGAAGACCACCGAGGCCAGGCCCCGTGTGTCCGCCTCCCGGACCAGGTCGTCAGCGACCGCGGTGGACAGGGACACCGGCTTGTCCAGCAGCAGGTGCTTGCCCGCCCGGGCCGCGCGCAGCGCCAGGTTTCCCTGGATGTGGGGCGGCAGGGCGATCGCCACGGCGTCCACGTCGGCCAGCAGTGCGTCGACGTCGTCGTGGGCCCGTGTGCTGTAGCGCTCGGCGAGCGCCGCGGCCTTGGCGGGGTCGCGCCCCCACACCCCGGCGAGGACCGCCTCGGGGTGCTCGGCCAGGGCGGCGGCCTGTGTCTCCTGCGCCCAGTAGCCCGTACCCAGCAGTCCGAACCTGAGACCCATGGTGCTCCATCCCTTCGTGTCCGTGGCCCTGCCATTGTCCATGGAAGCGCTCCCACGGCTGGAGCCGGGAGTGCTTCACCGGGGAGCGGCTCATGCCGACCGTCGGACCCGGGGCGTCCCACCGGGGGGAGCGGTGGCCGCAACGCCGCTTCGGCGGGGCCGGGCCGCGGACTTCTCCTCAGCCAGTGGGAACGCCAGCGCCCCGATCCGGACGTGCCCTCGATGGGGGGCGTCGGGCGGCTCAGCCGGGCGCCCCGGGTGGTCGGCCGCGCCGTCGAGGGCGGCCTCGCCGAAGAGGACCTGGAGGCCTGGGAGTTCGACGTGCTGGCCACCTTGCGCCGCTCCGGGGAGCCCTGCTCCCTGACACCCAAGGAACGGGCCGGCACGGTGATGGCGGGTTCGGCGGCGATGACCCACCGCGTGGACCGGCTGCTCCCGCGGGGGCCGGTCATCCGTGAGACCGCCCCGGCCGACCGGCGGCGGACCCTGGCGACCCTCGCACCGGAGGGGCTGGAGCTCATCGACCGGGCCGTGGCCCACCAGCGCGGTCTCCTCGCCGGGCTCGGCGAGAAGGAGCGCGAACAGCTCGCCGACCCGCCGCGCAAGCTTCTGCTGCCGCTGGACGACACGGTCTGGGGGAGGGCGCGCCCGCCGCCCCCTCAGGCACCTCTGCGGGCGGTGGCGGGCGGAGCCGGGAGAGGTGCGACAGCACCTTTAGGGGGCCAGAGGCACCACCGAGGCGAACGGGGCGCGGGTGACCAGCCGCGCGGAGATGCCGGCGTGAACCATCTCCTTGGCTCTGGCCACCGCCTCGTCCACACCGCTGCCCTTGGCCAGTTCCGCGGTGATCGCTGCCGCGAACGTGCAGCCCGCGCCGCTCACCCGCTCCTCGCCGATCTTCGGTGAGCGCAGGACGGTGGCCTCCTCGCCGTCGAAGTACACGTCCACCGCGTCCGGTCCGGGCAGCTCCACGCCGCCCTTGGCCACGACGTGTCGCGGTCCGAGCGCGTGGATGCGCCTGGCGGCCTCCACGAGGTCCTCGACCGTGTCGATGGACTCCATTCCCGAGAGCGTCCTGGACTCGAAGTGGTTGGGCGTGATGACCGTGGCCAGGGGGAGAACCTTCTCAGTGAGCGCCTTGTCGGTGTCCAAGGCGGCACCGGGCTCCTGGCCCTTGCAGATCAGGACCGGGTCGAGGACCACGTGGCGCCACCGCCGGGCGGCCAGCGCCCCGGCGACCACGTCGATGGTGTCGGGCGTGCCGAGCATGCCGATCTTCACCACGTCCACGTCGTGGCAGGAGGTCGCCGCCTCGATCTGGTCGGCGATGACGCCCGGGTCGATCGGGACGAAGCGGTGCCCCCAGTCGTTGTTCGGATCGAAGGAGACGATGCACGTGATCGTCCCCATCCCGTAGACGCCCAGTTCCTGGAAGGCCTTGAGATCGGCCTGGATACCGGCGCCGCCGGTGGCCTCCGATCCTGCGATCACGTACGCGCGGTCGGTCATCGGCGCCTCCTGTCTCGATCTGTTCCGTCGCCGGCGCGGAAGGCCCGCCGAGGGGCCCACCGGCCAGGTCACATTGGACCACAGCGGGCGGAGCGGCACCGTCAGCGCCATCCGGCCCGTTCCAGCAGCAGGTCGGTGGCGTCGTAGCCGTGGTCGTAGGCCCCGTCGACGGTGTTCTCACCCGTGGTCGCCTCGCCGACGAAGTGCAGGGCCCCGTCCACGGGCGCGGCGAGCGCGGTCGGCGCGTCGTGGGCTCCGGGCGGAACGTGGAGGTAGGCGCCCCTGCTGTAGGGATCGGTGGACCAGTCGTGGGTGGCCCGGTGCACGGGCGAGAGGCCGCGCTCGCCGACCGCCCGGCCCAGCAGCCGCAGCCCCTCCGCGAACCTCCGCCTCCGGTCCAGTGAGAGCAGTGCGCGGGCGCTCGCTCCCGCGGCCCACACCGTGACGACCTCCGGTCCGCCGGGCTCCGTGCCGCCGACGCCGGAGAAGGCCATATCGGCCCTCCCCGGGGCGGGGGCGGTCGCGCCGGAGAGTACGGGGTGGTCGAACGCGTAGAGGAGTTTGGCCACGTCGGCGCTGTCGAGGGCGTCGACCGCGTCCCGGTGGGACCGCGGCAGGGCGGGTTCGAACCGGACCGTCCCCGCCTTGAGCACCCCGATCGGCAGGGCCACGACGCAGATCCGGGCGTGCACGGTCCAGCGGCCCGCCGGGGTCTCCACCAGCAGCTCCACGCCCGGGCGCGAGCGGCGCACCACGCGGACCGGGCTGCGGAGCGCGACGGGCACCCCGTCGGAGATCGGGGGGAGGAGCCTGTCGTAGCCGCCCACGACCCGGAAGTCTTGGCGCGGCGAGGCCCACCAGTCGAAGTGGCCCCGCTCGTACATCCAGGTGGCGCTCCACCGGTGCAGGGGCTCGCTGTCGGAGGCCACCGGAGGCCAGTCCCGTTCAGGAACGCCCAGCCGCCGCAGGTAGGCGGCGGCGCTCTCGTGCGGGTGCGGTGCGGAGCCCGTGACGAGTGCCGAGCCCACCGGGCCCTCCCAGGGGACGGGCACGGTGTCTGCCCCGGTGAGCGCGACCAGTTCCCAGGTCGAGGCGTCCCTGCCGTGGATGAGCCCGGCACCCAGCTCCCCCGGGGTTGGCCCGAAGGCGCGGTGGTCGGTGTACAACTGGCCGCCGATCCGGTCGCGTGCCTCCAGGACGACTACACGCAGGCCGTGGTCCATGAGGTTGCGCGCCGCGGAGAGGCCCGCGACCCCGGCGCCGACCACCGCGGCGTCCCACACGGTGAGGGGCGCGGACGCCCCGGGAAGCACTCCGGCCAGGACTCCGCCCCCGACGAGGAGGGCGACACGGCGGGTGATCGGGGCTTCCGGCATGGCGGCTCCTCGGAGGCTGGGTGGCTCAACGGTAGGAGACGCCTCCCGGCCGCGTGCCGGTTCCCCGAAACGAGGGAGGCGGTCCGGGATCTTGGTGGGGAATCGGGCGCAGGGTGCGGCACGGCGTGCTGAAAACCCGTTCCCATATACCCCTCAAGGGTATGTTGTCCCCATGGTCACGCACTCGGAGCACGCAGGCCGTACGCACGGTCCGGACCACGACGGCCCCGTCGCCCGCTTCCGACGTCTCTTCTGGACCATGCTGGTCCTGGCGGTGCCGACGGTCCTGGCGAACGGGATGTTCGCCGCACTGCTTGGCTACTCCGTGCCCGACCTGCCCGGAGTGGAGTGGATCTCCCCCGTGATCGGTACCGTGATGTACCTCTGGGGCGGGTGGCCCTTCCTCTCCGGCGCGGTCGGTGAACTCCGTTCGCTCCAGCCCGGCATGATGCTGCTGGTCGCCCTCGCCATCACCGTCGCTTTCCTGTCCTCCCTGGGGGCGAGCCTCGGTGTCCTGCCCCGCGACCTCGACTTCTGGTGGGAGCTGGCGCTCCTCGTCGTGATCATGCTCCTCGGCCACTGGATCGAGATGCGCTCTCTGGCGAGGACCTCCTCCGCGCTGGACTCCCTGGCCGCACTGCTGCCCGACGAGGCGGAGAGGGTGGTCGGGGACGGTACCGCCTCCGTATCGACGGCCGATCTCGCCGTCGGCGACACCGTCGTCGTCCGGCCCGGGGGGCGTGTCCCCGCCGACGGCACGGTCGCGGAGGGCACCGCCGACGTCGACGAGTCGATGGTCACCGGGGAGTCGCGCCCCGTCCCCAGGGGCCCCGGTGACCACGTCGTCGCGGGGACCGTCGCCACGGACACCGCCTTGCGCGTCGAGGTCACCGCCATCGGCGACGACACCGCGCTCGCCGGTATCCGGCGCCTGGTCGACGAGGCCCAGAACTCCTCGTCCCGGGCGCAGCGCTTGGCCGACCGTGCCGCCGCCTGGCTCTTCTGGTTCGCCGTGGCGGCTGCCACGGCGACGGTCGCGGTCTGGTCCGTCCTCACCGGACCCGGTGACGCACTGGTCCGCGCCATCACCGTGCTCGTCATCGCCTGCCCGCACGCCCTCGGGCTCGCGATCCCCCTCGTGGTGTCCATCGCCACCGAGCGCGCCGCCGGGGTCGGGATCCTCGTCAAGGACCGGCGGGCACTGGAGGGGATGCGGACGGTGGACACGGTCCTCTTCGATAAGACCGGGACACTGACCAAGGGCGAACCCGTGGTCACGGGCGTCGTGGCGGTGGGTCGTGGAGAGGACGGTCTGCTCGCCCTGGCCGCCGCGGCCGAGGGCGACAGCGAGCACCCCCTCGCACGCGCCATCGTGGAGGAGGCGCGCGAACGCGGCCTCGACGTCCCGTCCGCCTCGGGTTTCCGGTCGTCGGCGGGGGTGGGCGTGTCCGCCGAGGTGGACGGTACCCGGGTCGGGGTCGGCGGCCCCCGTATGCTCCGCGAACACGGGGCCGACGAGCCCGAGGGCGCCGTGCGGTGGCGGGAGGGGGGAGCGACCGTCCTGTACGTCCTGGCCGACGGGGAGACCGTCGGGGCACTGGCCCTGGCCGACGAGGTCCGCGAGGAGTCCCGTCAGGCCGTGCGGGCACTCCGGGACCGCGGCACCGGGGTCGTGATGGTCACCGGAGACGCCGAACCCGTGGCCCGCGCGGTCGCCGAGGACCTGGGGATCGATGAGGTTTTCTCCGGGGTCCGCCCCGAGGACAAGGGCGCGAAGGTGGCCGGACTGCAGGACGAGGGGCGCCGCGTGGCGATGGTGGGCGACGGCGTCAATGACGCCCCGGCGCTCGCGCGGGCCGACGTCGGACTGGCGATCGGTGCGGGAACCGACGTGGCGATCGCCTCGGCCGGGGTGGTCCTGGCCGGCGACGACCCCCGGGCGGTGCTGTCGGTACTCCAGCTCTCCCGGGCCGCCTACCGGAAGATGAAGCAGAACCTGTGGTGGGCGGCCGGGTACAACCTGGTCGCGGTGCCGTTGGCCGCCGGTGTGCTCGCCCCGGCCGGCTTCGTCCTGCCGATGGCGGTCGGCGCGGCGGCGATGTCGCTGTCGACGGTTGTCGTCGCGCTCAACGCGCAGACGCTGCGCGGGCTGGACTTGGGGCCGGAGGGCGCCGCCGCTCCCTGAGCGGCGGCCTCAGTCGACGTCCGGGTAGCGGCTGGACCGGCTGGAGGGCGCCTGGAGCATCCCGGCGATGGCGTCGCAGAGGAAGAGGCCGACGGAGTGCCAGGGCGGGGCGGTGTTGTCGCTCTCGGCCGTGCGCTCCACGTCGGCGCAGGAGTGCAGCATCATATGCGTCGTCAGGGTGAGCCTCCCCTTGGCGATCGCCGGGTCGAGGTGGTCGAGCCGGCGCAGGAGCGAGGCGCCGATCACGCGGGCCACCGGGCTGGCGTCCACGCTCTCACGTGCGAGTCCGGAGGCGATGGGGTTGTGGAAGGCCCGGGCCAGGAAACGCGCCCTGTAGGTGGGGAAGGGCAGGGACGCGAGGTCGTCGGTCAGGGGGAGGACGAGGCTGCGCACGTCGTCGATCAGGGAGTCGGACGTTTCGAAGAGGGCTTGGCGCTCGGGGTCCAGGGAGGAGGTCTGCCGCTCGATGAGGGCGCGCAGCAGTCCTTCCCGGTTGCGGAAGTAGTAGGCGACCGCGGAGTGGTTGCGCTGTCCCGCCTCCTCCGCCACCTTGCGGTCGGACACGGCGGTGATCCCCTGCTCAGCGAAGAGGCGTTCGGCGGTGTCGAGGAGGGTGGTGCGGGGGGTGTCCGATCGGAGCGTCGGCATGCGGCCTCCCGAAGGCGGTGGTGGTGGGACGTGGATCATATCCGGCCCGCCCCATGTTAAGTCAAATGACTTAACATGGGGCGGGCCGATGGGGTCGCACGATGCCGTCCGCCCTGACCGGCCCCGGGAACCGCGAGGACGGGGCCTACTCCAGCTCGGCCGCCTGCTCGATCTGGTGGAACTGCTCACTCATGGCACTGGCCAGGGCGGTCGCCGCCGCCAGCGGGCGCACCATGATCTCGAAGTCGTCGATGAGCCCCTCGTCGTTGAAGTGCAGGAGGTCGACCCCGTGTGTCTGGACACCGTTCACCTTGGTCGTGAAGGTCAGGACCAGGTCCCGGCTGTCGGCGCTGACGATCTCGCGCACGTAGCGGAGCTCCTTGAAGGTCCGCGGGACGTGGCGCAGGATTGCCGCGGCGATCTCCCTGCCCACGTAGGGGCGCGGCACGACGGGAGTGTGGAGGTGCACGCTCTTGGCGAGCATCGCCTTGATCGTGCTCATGTCATCGGCCTCGGCCGCCCTGCGGAACGGATGCACTGACGCTCCTCAGCGAGATCTGTGTTGAGTCCGACCGACATTAACCAGGGTGGATAGCGCTGTCCATGGTCTTGATATGACCGTAGTCATACCGTTGGGGGGCTGCGGGGCGGCCCCGGCCCTCCCGGGGCACCGGCCGCGGGCCGGGCCCCGGTGCCGGACCAGTCGGTGGGCGGCCGTCTCGGCCGCGCGCTCCGGTAAGGAACGGCCTCGGTGAGAACGCTGCCCTCTGCCGTGTGCTCACCCCGCCTTGGCGTACCCGGGTGCCTTCAGAAACAGCCGCAGCTCCTCGGCGAGCGCTTCGTCGAGGCCGCGCGGCGTGCCCCTGTGGCGGGGGTCCCCGCAGGCCCGCCGGAACGTGTCGGGGTCGCCGGTGAGTTCGGTGGTAGTCCTCTCAAGGTCCTTCGCCGCCCGGTGGAGCTGCCGGGGCGTGGTGCCCCACGCGGTTTCGTAGGCCCGGAGGGCGCGGAAGAAGCGGACGCACGCCAGGTGGGTCGCCTCCGGGCGGTGGTGGCGTTGGATGTGCTCGGCCACCGCACGGGTCCTGCGAAGTGTGGGAGTCATCGGATCACCGCTTCGGGAGAGAGGTGTGGACATGTCGGGGCGGCGGCCCGGCTCCGGCCGGGCCGCCGTCTCTCAGGACTTGATACTGCGCGGTTGGCCGTCACCCCGGCTGATGCTGATCTTGCGCGGCTTGGCCTGCTCGGCGACCGGGATGCGCAGGGTCAGGACACCGTCGGTGTAGTCGGCCCGGATGGCACCGGTCTCCAGCGTCTCGCCGAGGAAGAGCTGCCGGGAGAAGGTTCCGGTGGGCCGTTCGGCGACCACCACCCCTTCGCGGTCGTGCACCGTATCGGGGCGTTCGGCGGTCACGGTGAGCACGTTGCGCTCGACCTCCAGGTCGATGGAGTCGGCGTGGACCCCCGGAAGGTCGAAGTGGACGACGAAGACGTCACCGTCGCGGTAGGCGTCGATCGGCATCGTGGCCGGTCGGGATGCCTCTCCCAGAAGCCGCTGTGTGAGGTGATCGATGTCCCGGAAGGGGTCGGTACGCATCAGCAACATGAGAACCTCCCTTGTGTCTAGCAGGAAACCTGATTCGAGGTGACGCAAGTTTTATACCTCATCCTCGAGTAGATAAACAACAGTGTGGGCAGAGGATCTCTCCTTGGGAGAGGTAGGATCGCGGGTCTCACGTAGGAGACCGCCAGGAAGGACGCGCTGATGACTGAACCGCGGCCGGGATCGACCCGAGGTCTGTACACGATTTCCGTGGCGGCCGAGCTGTCCGGCGCCGCTCCGGGGAGCCTGCGCTCCTACGAGGAGCGGGGCCTGGTCGCTCCGGCTCGTACCGCGGGCGGTACGCGGCTGTACAGCGACGACGACATCGCCCGGCTGCGGCGGGTGGCCGAGTTGGCGGCCCAAGGGGTGAACCTCGCGGGGATCGGCCGGATCCTGCTCCTGGAAGAAGAGAACACGCGTCTGCGCGGCCGATCACCTGGTCAGCGGTGAGTGCTCGGCCGGGGCGAGCAGGGGGAGGCTGGTGTACGGCCTGGCCCGGACGCCCCGTGGAAGGGGTGGCCGTGTACCGCGTCGAGGTACTCGGAGACCGTGCCCCGGTCGTTGGCCGGGCATTCGGCGCGGTGGGTCACGCGGTCCCGCTCCAGGGCGGCGAGCACCTCGGGCGCGACGCCGGAGAGGTGGATCGTCCGGGGCTTGTCCAGACAGAGGGGGATCCGTTCGATGATCCTGGTGGGCGGCCCGGTATGGCGGGGTGCGCCCTCGCCAACAGCGTGAGGGCCTTCCCCCGCGGCGACATCCTGGTCATCGCGGCCCGGTGCGTCGCCGGGGCGGCGGCCTCTCACCCGGGCGACGCCGGTCGGACACACGCGCCGTATGGCCTCCGAGCACCTCCAGGGCAGGGCGATCGCGATCGTCATGGCGGGTGTCGGCCGCCTCGTCCCCGGCTGTGCCAGTGGGGACCTTCGCCGGCGAGTTCTTGGACTGGCGCGTCACCCGCCCCATCACCGGAGGCGGCAGGGGCCAACGCCGCAACCCTCTTGGCCGCAGACCCGGCAGACCGGAGGGTCGAGGCAGGCACAGGGCGGCCCGCCCGGCGAGGTCGCCCCGAGCGGGCCGGCTCCTGGCATGGCACCCGGCTGAGGGGGGTGCGGTCCCTCCGCGACAGCGTCGGCACGGCTTCGGGGCGCGGCCCGCCATTCGTCCTCGACGGTGCTGAACACCAGGGAGTCCCGCCACCCGTCTCGGATCAAGGCCGTGTGCCGGTGGTATCCCTCGTACGTCATGCCGAGTTTCGTCAGCACCCGGGCGGATCCCCGGTTCCGGGGGTCGCACGTGGCGCGAATCCGGTGGAGCCCCCACACGTCGAAGCCCAGGGAGAGCAGCGAGCGGCCGATTTCCGTGCCGATTCCCTGGCCCCACAGCCTCGGATGCACGATGTAGGAGATGCCGCCCTGGCGTTGTGTGTGACTGCGGATGTGCAGCTCACCCATGCCGACAACGGCGTTCCCGACGCGTGCCGTATGGACCAGCCTCCGGGGTGGCTCCCGCTCCCAGGCTTCGACCGCCGCTCTCACGAAATCGCGGGTCTGGCCCTCGGTATTGGGCCCCCAGGGCTGGAAGCGGCAGACATCGGGCAGGCTGGCCCACGAGTGGACCGACCGCCAGTCGGCGAACACTGTCCTGTGCAAGGTCACTGGGCACAGGTTCATGGGCTGACCGGCTCAGTCGGAGCCAAGGGAACGCACGGTTTCGCGGGCGCACCTTTCATCGCAGGACGTCTCCGGTCGTCAGGAAGGTCTCCAGTTCGCCGCGGGTCGGCAACAGTTCGCAGTCGCCGGGAACGGACACGGCGTAGGCCCCCATGGCGCAGGCTGTCCGGAGCCGTTGGAGGGGGGCGGCTCCTCGTAGACGTTCTGACAGGTACCCGGCCACGAACGCGTCGCCGGCCCCGACGGTGTCGACCACGGGGACGGACAGCGCTGGCTGTTTGTGGATCGCGTCGTCGATGCGGGCGGTGCACCCCTGGGATCCGGTCTTTATGACGGCCTCGCCCGGCCCTGTCGCCGTCAGGCCTGCGGCCAGGGATTCGGGAGCGTCCTCCCCTGAGTCGAGGACGAGTCGGGCTTCCTCGATCCCCGCGAAGACGATGTCCGCCTCCGCGACGAGCCGTCGCAACTCGCACCGGGCCGCGGCTCTGTCCCAGAGCTTGCTGCGGTAGTTCACGTCGATACTGACGAGTACACCGTGCGCCTTCGCCGCGACGACCGCGTCCCAGGTGGCCTGGAGGGCGGAGGCGCTGAGGGCCGGGGTGATGCCGGTGAGATGCAGGATCGCGGCCCGCCTGATCGTGTCGACCGGGATGTCGTGCGATGTGAGGCGGGAACCGGCCGATCCGGCGCGGTGGTAGTCGACATGGACCACGGCGGCAGCGCGGCGGTGGCGGACCATGAGGCCGGTGAAGGAGGTGTCCCGGACCACCATGGTGTGGATGCCTTCGGCCCTCAGACGGCGTCCGACGAGCTCTCCGGCCGCGTCGTCTCCCACGCGGCCGATCCAGGTGACCGGGGCTCCGAGGCGCGCGGCACCGATGGCCACGTTGCTCTCGGCTCCGCCGATACCAAAGGTGAAGTCACGCGCGTACTCCAGGGTGCCGACCGTGTGCGCGGTGATCAGGCCCATGGTCTCGCCGAAGGTGATGAGACCGCCGTTGGCCCGCGGCGCGGGTGTGTCTTGGGAGTGTGTCACTGGGCGGCCCTGCCTTCGGCGACAGCCGCGAGGGCTTGGCGGCAGCGGACCGCGAGGCGGTCGTCGGCACCCTCCGTCGCCGCCGCGCCGACCAGGGGCGTGCCCAGGCCCACGGCGGCGACCCCGGCCGCGGTCCATGCCGGAATGTCGGTCAGGGAGATGCCGCCGGTGGGGATGAGGGGGATACCGGGAAGCGGACCGCGCAGGTCCGAGACGTACCGGGGTGAGACGGCCGAGGCGGGGAAGAGTTTCACGGCGGGTGCGCCGGTACAGTCGGCGGCGTTGATCTCGGTGGGTGTGAGCGCGCCGGGGTAGGCGGCTACGCCCGCGTTGCGGGCCGTTCGGGCGACCTCGGGCACCGACACGGGCGAGACGAGGAATCGGGCACCGGCATCGATGCAGGCCTGTGCCTGGTCGGCGGTCATGACTGTCCCCGCTCCGACGACCGCCTCTTGGCCGTAGGCGGTCGTGAGCTCACGAATGCACTGCAGGGCGCCGTGAGTGGTGAGGGTGATCTCGATGGCGTGGATCCCGGAGGCGAGCAACGTGTCGGCGATCACAGGGAAGTGCTCGGCGGTGGGGGCGCGCAGGATCGCGATCAGCCCACGGGAGGTGATCTCCGTGGTGATCGGGCATTCCGGCCGCGCGGGCGCCGGGTCGTCAGCTCGGGTCATTTCCGCTTCATGTCCTGTTCTGAGGCAGACGCTTCGCTTTGGGCACCGGCCCTCGCACGGGCGGTGCGCACCGGGGAGAGGCGGGATCGGTGACCCCGCGCCTCCCGCGCCCCGAGTGCGGCGCGGGAGGCCGGTTCAGCCCGTTGTACTCTGCTGAGAGGTGCCGGGCCTCCCGATCCGAGGCCCGGCACCCCCTTGCGTCATGAGTGGGTGACCTTCAGGGCGTAGACGCTCACCTGGCCGTAGTTGGAGCTGCTGCACGGCGAGGAGTTGCCGCAGTTGGCCTGGGTGTAGGCGCCGACCTTGAAGTAGTTGCCGGACCCGGTGTGTGAGATGGTCGTCTGGAGGACGCCGTTGTAGTACACCTTGATCTTGCCGTTGCTGACGACGTACTTGCCCTCGAAGACCGTGTGCAGCTTGTAGTCGCTGGTCACGAGCTTGTGGTGGGTGTCGTTGCCCTTGGTGATGTAGAGGTTGGAGCCTTCCAGGCGGAAAGCCGTGATGTCGTCGTCGGAGCCGTGGATCTGCGCGCCGACGACGTGCGGCTTGGTGTTGGGGAGCTTGTTGAACGCCTCCCTGAAGGTGAGGGTGTGGGTCCCCGAGGTGGCAGACCAGGACGCCCTCTCCGTGCCGTTGTCGGTCATCTCGCGCAGTTCGGAGCGCGCGTAGCTGGAGTTCGGCGTGGTCACGCCGTTGACAGGGGAGCGGAACTGCACGCCGGTGCACCTGGCGTTCACATTGAACCAGGGGGCCGAGGAGTACGTGGCGAGCGCGGGCTGCTTGATCTCGGTCGGGGAGCCGGAGGGCCCGGTCGGCAGGGTCTCCTTCCAGTTGGTGAGGTTGAGCTGCTGGGCGGGGTAGTCGCACGGGGCGTCCGCGGCCGCGGTGTCGGGGGCGACGATGGGCGCGGTCAGTGCCGTGAGGGTGGAGAGTGCGGCCACAGCGGCCATGGTGAGCTTGCGCTTGCGTGTGAGGCGCATGTTGGCTGTTTCCTTACTGTTGGTTGTGTCGGGTGTTGTGGGGGGTTAGGTCATGAGGCGTGCGGCGGGACGCAACCGTGTCCACAGGTTCCTGTCGCGTCGCCGTCGGTGCCGCCTGCCAGGGTGCTGTCGCGTCCCTGGCTCTGCGGGGTGGCTTCGAACTTGTCGCCCCCGCAGAGTTGAAGGGGAGGGCGTTGCCCTCGGTGTTGTTGCGGGTGCCCCCGTCGGGGGCGTCGCCGCCCACTCGGACCTCGGCACCGACGCTCGGGGAGCGCAGCCGCACGCGATCCTCCCGTGAGCCGTGGAGGTCGATACGGGCGATGGGAAGACCGTCCACTCCGCAGCCGGGTGCCAGGCCCATGGCATGTACGGGCTTCTTGCGGTAGCCGGACTCCTGCGTGGGGTCGACGGTGAAGCCGGTCAGGCGGACGTCGCCGTGCCGGGCCTCGGCGGCGGCACGGCTGGTGCCGGAGCTCTGGACGACGGTGGACGTGGGGCCGGTGACGGTGCCACCGGGACTCCGGCCGGCGAAGTCCCGGAAGGAGAGGCCAGGTGCCGGATGGACCGTTGACACCCGCCCGGCCGAGTCCAGCGCACGCTGGATGCCGACGAAGGGCGCGCAGCGGGCTCCGGTGTTCGTGTCGCTGCGGTGAGAAGAGACGCAGTAGTCGTGGGCGCTCCTGGGCGCTCCTGTGGACGCGGCGGGAACCGCCGCCGCCAGTAGGGCGCCCAACGCGGCACCGCGGTGGGTGACTCTCATACCGGCCTCCTCGAAGCCGCAGGTGTGAGCAGGGAGAGGGCCAGGAGCAGGGGAAGGGTGGGGCCGAGCAACAGAGGCCCCAGGGGGATCGGCAGCACGGCGAACGGAGCGAGTACGGCGACGAGCAACAGGACGACGGTTCGCCGCGGCGAACCGAAGGCCAGGACGGCCGCCCCGCGGCGAGGAGCTGCATCCGTGCCGACCGCGCAGACGGCGGCCAGCGACAGGGCGTACACAGCCGTCGCGGCCATCAGCCCCACCTGGACGGGGAACAGCAACAGGCCCGTCGCACTTCGCGTGTCCAAGAGAAAGAGACAGTTCAGGGTGAGGACGGCGAGCACGGCGGTGGCGACGAGACCCTCTCTCCACAGGGCGCGCCAGAGCCGGGGGAAGGCACGCAGCGTTCCGGTGAAGGAACGTCCGTCCCCTTCGCTCCGCCAGTCCTGCAACGCGCTTCCCGCGGCTGCCAGCGCCGGGAGCCAGGTGATGACTCCCAGGGCCAGCAGGCAGAACGCGGCGCCTGCCAGCGCTGGCTGTGCGACGAACTCCATCGCCCGCAGCGCACCGCGTTCCCAGCCCTTCATGACGTGCTCCCGGTTCTCAGTCGGTCAGATGCTCAGCAGGCCCGTGAAAGGCTGGTCGGCCCGCAGCCTGTTACTGCCGTCGAGCTCGATGCTGCGCGCCCGTACGGTCGCGATGTGTGTTCCGGAGAGGAGAACGGCCGCCGCGTCGGCGTGTACGCGCTCCGTCTCGATGGCCCCCGTGCTCGGGGCGAGGAGCACGAGCTCGCTCTCGGCGCCCTCACCGACGGACACCGCGTGCCCCTGGTCCGAGGGCAGGAGAACGGCGGGGACGGGCTGTGGGTCGAGCGCCCCTGTGCTCTCGAGGACGGTCAGGAACGTGGCATTGCGGGTCCTGGCGGTGGTGAGCCGCAGGGTGTGCATCGTCTTGCTGACCTTGAGGCTCGGGGTGCTGGATGTGGGGTTCGCCTCCACATCGGTGCGCTCCTGAGCCGCCTCGGCGTCCGTGGGCAGGAGCCGGGTGAGCCGCGCGCTTGCGGGCCCCGACTCCAGCCGCCAGCCGTCCGGGCCCAGCTGGGAGGCGGGCCAGTCGGTGTGCAGCAGGTAGGTCCACTCGCGCGGGGAATCGGCCTCGAGCTCGTCGAGGATGACGACACGCCCGCGCGGAGTCACCACCAGCGTACGGTCGAGGCGTCGCACCCCCAGCCGTTCGGAGAACATCGCTGCGGATTCCGACGTGGCATGGGCGAATCCGCCCTCCGCGAGCACGTTCCGTACGCTTGCCCGTCGCTCGTACGGCAGGCCTTCGTACACGTGGTAACGGCCCTCGTCCGCCCACCCCTGGCCGTCCACCAGGATCAGGTTGTGGTGCGCGGCGCGCTTCTGGTTGCTGTACCCCTCGTCGACCGCGAGGAAGGAGCCGTGCGAGTGCAGGACGAAGGCTCCGGCGTCGGGGTGGTGGTGGCCCGCGCTCATGGCGTCCCAACCGCCAGCGGCTTTCAGTCGGTGTCCCTCCTCCCAGGCGCGGTGGCCGCCGCCGGGCGCGGCTTTGAAGCTGACACAGGTGGCGGCGCTGTCCCAGCCCGTACGCGCCGTGATCTGCCCGAGGTCCGGGAAGTACGCGGTGAGGGGCTCCTGGTGGGGGGCGACGGGCACGACCCCCGGGTCGTACCAGAGCAGTTCGAGGAAGGCTTCGGGCATGACACCGGGGCGCACACCCGACTCGTACGCCTCGCGCCAGAAGTGGCGTTCCGCGACCAGGTCGCCCAGCCACTGCGCCGTGCTGTCCCGGTAGGCGGAGGCCAGGCGGTAGTAGAGGGCGACGCTGTGCCCGCTGCGCCGGTCGTGGCAGTCGCCGTGGTCGATGTTCTCCCCGAAACCCGGTGCGCTCTGGTGCAGGCGCCAGTGCGTGGTGTTGCGCAGAAAGCCGCCCACCGACCAGAGGTCGGCCCCCTCCTGCCGCTGCACGAGGTCGGTGTGGATGGCGAGCCACGGCACACCGTACCGCCAGTAGACGACCCCCTCCGAGTCCGAACCGTCCTCGGGCAGCATCCTCAGGACCGTCTCCAGATTCGCCCGGGCCGCTTTGGTCCACTCGGAACGTCCCAGTGCGTAGCCCGCGGTGGCGATACCGGTCCAGCAGATCCAGTTGTGGTTCTGCCAGTAGGCGCTCGACCACCAGCTGCCGGTGGTGTCCTCCGCGTACGAGTGGAGCCGCTCTCCCTGGAGCTCCAGTTTGGCCCGCAGGGTGTTCCGCCGTTCCGGCTCCAGGTCCTCGCCCAGCCAGGAGTAGGCGAGCGAGAGGCCGTGCAGCAGCCATCCCGCGTCCAGGTCGTGGTCCGGCATGTGGGCTCGGCCCCAGTGGGGGAAGGCGACACAGGTCGAGATCCAGCGCCACGCCTCCTCCAGATAGCCGCGCTGTCCGGTGAGCCGATAGGCGAGTGCCAGGTTGGCGGCGGCGGGCCCGAAGTAGGTGATGCTCGCCTCGGGGTGCTCCGTGGGCGGCGACTGTCGGCGGTACCAGTCGCACTGTTCGTACAGTCGGCGCCACTGAGCGGCGAGCGTCCCGTTCAGCTCATCGCGGAGCAGTTCGAGTCGCCCTTCGAGAAGCAGCATGTGCGGACTCACCTTCCGATGGAGTGGGTGGCGACGGTTCCGTCGGCCAGATCGATGTGGACGGTTCGTTCTGACAGGCTCACCCGGCGGACGGGCGGTGTCGCTTCGGCGGACTGGTAGACGGAGGCGAACACCGCGCGCCGGCCGGCGGTCGACCAGTCGACGCCCCGGCATGTTCGCGCCGGGTCGTCGGCGGGGCCCGGGTGTGCGACGACGGTGAACTCGGCAGGCGGACGCGATACGTGCTGCCCAGTCATGACCGCGGTCCCGCTCCCGCCTTCGCCCCAGACGGTGCGTGAGCGACCGGGGCCCTGGACCACGACACCGAGATCGGTGCCCGGGCGTAGCTGAGCCGTGAGCAGTCGCTCGTCATCGGCTTCGAGGACGAGGATGTCGAGGAGGTAGGGGGAGCCCGTGACGACCTGCCGCATGGCGGACACACCGTCGTAGGCCCCGACGCATCTGCCGGTGTCGCCGTCGAGGACCGCGTCGCAAGGCGCCTGCTCCGAATCGTCGACGCGGAAGGTCGGGTGGGCCTTCGTGCCGGCGTAGTACGTCCGATAGGTCCGGTGTGCGTAGGGGACCTGCCCTGGATCGGGCTGCCATGCGGTGCCGTCATCCGCGTAGAGGTAGAGGGACAGCTTGTCCAGGTGCCCGTGTCCTCCCCCGTGTGGTCCGGCATCCAGAAGCGCGTGTACTCCGGCTGAGCGGAACACCGCGTACCCCGTATTCGAGAAGGACCGCCTCGGGGCGCGGGCGGGCAGCGGCGGTCCGCTGAACCAGCCCGTGAGGTCCGCTGGCAGCTCGGTGTCCACGTCCCGGGCCGCGGCTCTGGCTACCGCGGACAACGGGGCTCCGGCGAACAACTGATCAGCGAGTGCAGCCACCTCGCATATCTCGGCGGACTGCGCCTCACGCCGGTACGGCCCGTCGTGCAAGGCCGGCAGGGTACCGGCGGGAGTCGCGATACCGGCCAGGGCTACGGTCATCGCCCCCAGTACTCCGGCGATGTCCCCGGGCAACCGCTCCGGCCTGCTGCCCCGCAGAGCGAGCAGATACGCGTGCAGGACGAAGAGGTGGTAATAGGTACTGCCCTCCCACTCCCAGCCGTCCTCGTGCACCGCCGTGCGCATGTGCTCGAACAGCCCGTAGCGGTCCGCCAGTTCCACGGTGTCGGGCTCGGCACCCTCAATGGCGAGTGCGGCCGACCGGCAGCACATCTCCGCGGCGGCGAGCCATGCCGTGTAGTTGGAACGAACCTCCCCCTTGCGCCGCAGCACCGCGCGCGCCTCACCGGCACAGTTTCCGAGCGACCGGAGGAAGGGCAGCAGGGCACCGAGTTCGGTACGCATCCCCCGGTGCGCGGTGAGCGTCCGCGCGGCGTGGGAGACAGACACCGCCCAGATGGCTTCGGTGAGGGCCTGGTGGAAGAGGCGGCCGTGCAGCATCCAGTCGGCCGCTCCCGGGTGCTTGCTGGGAAGACTCGCGTACAGCTCCGCGTACTCCAGGAGCAGCCGCAGTGCTTCGGAGCGCTCGGTCGGCCCGCCGCAGGCGAGACGCCGCAGGCGCTGGGCGGCGGCTTGATGGGCCAGTACGGTCCGCGCACCGCGTACCGCCTCCGTGTCCATCCGGCAGCCGTACCGGCATGTGGCTCCGGTGCTCGGGAAGGGATCGCCGATCAGGTCGCCGTGGTCGAGCTCGACCCCGTGGGCCGGGCACACATAGGCGTGCCACCAGCCGCCCCGCTCACGGGTGATGGTCAGCGCGGCCATACGCCACCGCCGATGTCGAGGGTGGCTCCGGTGACGTAGCCGGCCTCGTCCGAGGCGAGGTAGACGGCCGCGCCGGCGACGTCCTCCACCGTGCCGCCACGGCCGATGGGAAGCTTCTCGACAATGCCCTGCTGAGCCTCGGGCGGGGTGAACGTGTCGTGGAAGGTGGTGCCGCCGATGTATCCGGGGGCGAGCGCGTTGACCGTGACGCCGGTACCTCCGACCTCCTTGGCCAACCCCTTGGCGAAGCCGATCACTCCGGCCTTGGCCGCGGCGTACGCGGCGGCTCCGGGGCCGCCGCCGTCATGGGCCGCCTGGGAGGCCATCAGGACGAAGCGGCCCGAGGGCCCCGCCTCCTTCACGTACGGCAGCGCCGCCCGGCACGTGCGGAAGACGGAGAAGAGATTGACATCGACCACACTGTGGAAATGCTCTTCGCTCATCTCGGAGACGGGTACCCGACCGACAAGGTGTCCCGCGTTGGCCACGACGATGTCGAGTCCTCCGAGAAGGGCGACGCCCTCGTCCACGAGTCGAGTGACCTCGTGGGGGTTGGTGACATCGGCGGCCAGACACGCGGACTTGCGCCCCATCGCGATGATCTCGGCCGCGACCCTCTCCGCGGCGGCGGCGGAGTGTCCGTGATGAACGATCACGTCCGCGCCCGCCCCCGCCAGCCCGAGCGCGACCGACGCGCCGATGCCGTGGCCCGCACCGGTGACGAGCGCTCGGCGACCTGTGAGATCAAAAGGCATGAGAATTCTCCATGGTTATTTCGGAAAAGAGGAGCGGGGCTATTTGATGCCTGATCTGGCGAATCCCTGGACGAAGTAGCGCTGGGTGAAGAGGAACAGCACCACCATCGGAATGGTGGCCAGCGTCGTGCCCGCCATCAGATAAGCCCAGGCGTTCTGGTCGGCCTGCTGGAAGGTGGAAAGACCCACCTGGATGACGCGAAGGTTGGTGTCGCTGGTGATGATCAACGGCCAGAGAAAGTTGTTCCAGCTGCTCTCGAAGGTGAGCAGACCCACAGTGGCGATAGCTGGCTTGACTAGGGGCGTCATCACCCGTGCGTAGATACCGAACTCACCCATTCCGTCGATACGGGCGGCCTCTTCCAGCTCACGCGGCAGCGAGAGGTAGAACTGTCGGAAGAGGAAGATGGCGAAGGGTGTCAGTGCGCCCGGGACGATCAGGCCCCACCAGGAGTCGAGCCAGCCGTGCCCGCCCTGGCCCAGATAGTCGTTCCCGCCGAAGAACGGGATTCCCTTGGCTATCAGGTACTGCGGGACAATCTTTGTGTACGTCGGGATCATCATGGTGGCGAGTACCACCATGAACACCAGGGTCCGGCCGCGGAAGGGCACGCGGGCCAGTGCGTACCCCGCCGTGGACGCCAGGACGAGGTTGAACGCTGTGTGTCCGAACGAGATGAGCAGGCTGTTCTTGAAGTACGTACCGAAGGGGGCGTACTCCAGGGCCTCGGAGTAGTTGTCCCAGTCCCATACCTGCGGCAGCAGGTTGGGGGGATAGGAGGCGAGGTCGGGATCGGTCTTCAGCGAGGTGATGATCATCCAGAGGAAGGGGAGCACCATCGCGAGCGACACCGTGGCGAGCACCAGGTGCAGGGCCGTCCTCCGCAACAAGCGAGCGAGCGGGATGCGGTTCGCGGGTCGGGTCCCGCGATCCGTGTCTCCCTGGAGGAGCTTCTCAGCGGACATCCTCTTCCTTTCCGGTGAGGCGTCGACTGATCAGCATCAGCACCAGCAGGAATGCGAACAGCACCACGCTCTGCGCGCAGGCGGCGCCCATGTTGAACTCCTTGAACGCCGTGCGGTAGATTTCGTAGGTCATGACCGTGGTCGAGTTGCCGGGCCCGCCGTCCGGTGTCAGCACGTACAGCTGGTCGAACGCCTGGAAGGAGTCGATGATCGACACCACCAGGACGAAGAACGTCGCTGGTTTCAGCAGGGGTAGAGTGATGGCGAAGAACTGCTGGATCTGCGAGGCCCCGTCGATCCGAGCCGCTTCGTACACGTCCTCCGGCATCGCCTGCAACGCGGCCAGGTAGATGAGCATCTTGATGCCGATGCCCTTCCAGATGCTGACGATGATCACCGCGGTGAGCGCCCAGTCCGGGTCGGCGAGCCAGGTCGGCCCGTCGATGCCCACCCAGCCGAGCATGGTGTTGACCACGCCGAGCCGTGGTTCGAACATCCACATCCACACGAGGGCGATCGCAACCGTCGCGGTGACATGCGGCATGAAGACGGCGGTGCGGTACCAGACGGCCGCCCGCATCTTCACGTTGAGCAGGACGGCCAGGACCACCGCGATGGCCATGGCGACGGGCACGGTGAAGAAGGTGAACACCACCGTGTGCCAGATAGAGGCGTTCCACGTCTCGTCGCTGAAGATCTCCCGGAAGTTGTCCAGGCCGTTGAACTCGACCGTGCCTGCGAGGATGTCGTAGTCGGTGAAGGCCAGGACGAAGGTCGCGGCCACGGGAATACCGATCCACCAGACGAGGTGGATGACCGAAGGCGCCAGCATGAGCACGGCAGCCCTGCGCCGATCGTGACCGAACCTCTTCGTGCGCGGAGCGCGACCTCTCCCGGGCGGCAGTCCCGAATGCGTGGTAGAACGATGCACTGCCGCCCCTTCCGCGATTGTGTCTGCGGGAGCACCGGGGGACGTCGGCATCAGGGCCCCTCGGCGATGATCGTCTCGGCCTTCCTGGCGAGTCCGTTGAGGGCCTCGGCGGGGGTGGCATCGCCGAGCAGGGCGTTTTCCAGCGCCGGCTTGAACTCCTCACGAATCTCGAGCCAGGTGGGCACCCCGCCCTCGGAGAAGGCGTGGTCGAGGTTGTCCACGGCGAAGGAGACGAGCTTGTTGTTCTGCACGTAAGGGGAGTCGGCCGCGCTGAGGACCGCCGGAATGTTTCCCCGCTGCTCGGCGGCCAGGGGCGACACCTTCTCGCCAGACAGGAACTCCACCAGCTTCTTGGCCTGCTCGGGGTGGCTGGTCTCCGCCGACATGGTGGCCAGCGTTCCGCCCTGGAAGAGTGCGGGGCGCTGCTGGTTCAGCATGAACCCGGCGACCTTGTCCTCGGCGATCAGCTCGGGTGCGCTCTCGGAGATCTGCCGCCACATGTCGTTGTGGCCGACCATCATGGCCGCTCGCCCCTGCACGAGGGGAGCGGCGACGGCCCCCTGCTGGGTGAACCCGTAGTCCTCGATCTTGTCCGTGCGGATGATGTCCACCATCCACTGGAGGGCGTCCACCGCTTCGTCAGAGTCGAAGACCGGGTTGCCGCCGTCGAACAGGTCGGCTCCGTGAGCCCACATCACAGGAAGATAGGTCTGGCGCAGGTCGTTGCTGAGGATGTCGACGCCGGCGCGGATCAGCTCGCCGTTCCTGCGGATCGTCAGCTCCTTCGCCATCTCCCTCAGCTCGGTGAGGTCCTGGGGCGGGGCCTCGATGCCCGCTTCGGCGAGGATGTCCTTGCGGTAGATACCCATCCTGGTGTCGAGCAGGATCGGGCGGGCGTAGACCTTGCCGTCGTATATACCGGGCTGGATCACTCGGGGGTTGTACATTCGAGCCAGTTCGGCCTCGGTCGCCCCCAGGTCGGCCAGGACCCCCTTCTCCGCGAAGGGCGGTACCCAGCCGACACCCATGAGCATGACGTCGTAGGGCTGGCCGCCCACGATCGAGGTGGTCAGCTTCTCGTTGAGCTTCCCGTACTCGGTGTGGTCGACCTGGACGCTGACGCCGGGGTTGTCCTTCTTGAAGTCTTCGAGCAGGGACGCGAGGAGCTCCTGCCCGTCCGCCCGGTCGAAGATCGGCGTGAGCAGGCGCAGCGAGGCACTGCCACCGCCCGACTCGCCGGGGGCGGCTCCGCCGCAGGCGGTCAGTGCCGTGCTGGCGACCGCTGCGGCACCCAGGCCGAGCAGGCTTCGTCTGGACAGGGATGAGGGGTATGAACGCACAACTGACTCCCTACAGTGGGACATGCACTGGGTGGGCGAGACTTGCGTTGATCGGGGTGCACCGATTTACTGGTGCATTGATGTATGAGACTAAGAACACTCTTACTTGATGTCAACATCGTGGAAACCTTGAGTTTTCAAGGCGAGCGGGGGCGGCTGTGGGTGGAATAACGATTTACCAGGTGGCAGCAGAAGCGGGGGTCTCACCTAGCACGGTCTCGAATTTGCTCAACGGCCGGACCGGCAAGATGCTCCCGGAGACCAGGGCCCGGGTCGAGTCGGCGATCCGGCGTCTGGGCTATCGGCCCAACCGGGCCGCCCAGCAGCTGCGTACCGGGCGAATCCATACGCTCGGGCTGATCGTGCCCTCGGTGGCCAACCCGTTCTGGGGCACGTTCGCACGCCACCTCGAAGCCGCGGCCCTGGCGGAGGGCTTCTACATGCTCCTGTGCAACAGCGAGCGCGACCAGGACCGTGAGCGCCACTACGTCGAGGAGCTCTGGGGGGACGGCATAGGTGGCGTGGTCCTGTGCTCCTCGCTCCCGTCGCTCGACCACGTGACGCCGATCGTCGAGGCCGGGCTCAAGCTGGTGGCCTTCGACCGCACCGCCCAACCCGGTGACCCGCACAACGTGGTGAACATCGGGACGGACAACGTGCTTGGAATGCGCCTGGCCACAGAACATCTGCTGGGGCTCGGGCACCGGAGGCTGGCCTTCGTGTCCGGATCCATCGGCAGCATCAACAGGGCCGAACGCTACAGCGGGTTCCGGCAGGCCATCGAGGCCGCCGGCCTGCCCCCGGAGGCCGGAATCGTGTGGTCGGGGGCGGACACCCTGGACTTCGACGACCGGGACACCGCCGAACTCGGACGTGTCGCCGCGCTGGAGATCCTCTCCTCTCCCCATCCGCCGACCGCGATCGTCGCCATCAACGACATGTGCGCGCTCGGTATCGTCTCGGGCGCCAGGGAGGCGGGCCTCGTGGTCGGCCGCGACGTCTCCGTGACCGGCTACGACGACATCATGCTCGCGGGTATGGCCCTGCCCGCGCTCACCACGGTGCGGCAGCCGGTGGAGGAGATGGCCGCCACCGCCTTCGCGAGGCTGCGCCAGGCCATGGACGGGGAGGGCGGGGAGACGGGTCAGTCCGTCCTGCACCGGCCGACACTGGTGGTCCGAGACTCGACCTCGGCGCCCGTGACATCCCCGGTCATGTAGCCGACCGCACCTTCTCACCACAGCCGAAGCCGCGGACACTCCCCGCACACACGCCTGGTCGTCGGCGGAGCCGACCCACCCAGGCCGTCGCTCCCGGTGTCGGCGGAGCCACGCAGTGGGATGAAAGCCGGCGTGCGCGCCGGACGACGATCAGGAGGCGAACCCGATTGAGCGCGGAACCCGGAAACGGTTCCACCCCCACACCCGACACCCGCGATTCGTTCGGAGCCCTTTCCCCCAGGGCCTCCCTGCTGTCCGCGCTGAGGGTGAGGAACTACCGCCTGTTCTTCCTCGGCCAGGTCGTCTCCAACAACGGTACATGGACGCAACGCATCGCCCAGGACTGGCTGGTCCTCAGCCTCACCGGCTCCTCGACCGCAGTCGGCATCACGACCGCCCTGCAGTTCCTGCCTCTGCTGCTCTTCGGCCTGCACGGCGGAGTCCTCGTCGATCGCCTGCCCAAACGTCCCGTGCTCATCGCCACACAAGTGGCGATGGCCCTCACCGCCCTCGCCCTCGCCGTACTCACCCTGACCGACCGGGTCCACGTCCTGCACGTGTACGCCGCCGCGTTCGCCGTGGGTCTCGCGACCGCGCTCGACAACCCCGCGCGCCAGGCCTTCCTCTCCGAACTGGTCGGCCCGGAACTGCTGCGGAACGCGGTCGGCCTCAACTCCGCGAACTTCCAGTCCGCTCGGCTGATCGGTCCGGCCTTGGCGGGGTTCCTGATCATGGGTGTCGGCACAGGTTGGGCGTTCCTCTTCAACGGGGTGTCCTTCGCCGCCCCCCTGCTCTGCATGATGCTGATGCGCGGTCGCGAACTGTACGCCGTCGAGCGCGCGCCGCGCGGGAAGGGGCAGCTGCGCGAGGGCCTGCGCTACGTCGCCGGCCGCCCCGATCTGCTCTGGCCCATCGTCCTAGTCGGCTTCTTCGGCACCTTCGCGCTCAACTTCCCCGTCCATCTCTCCGCCTTCGCCGACGACGTCTTTCATGCCGGTGCGGGCGCCTACAGCCTCTTCAACACCCTGGTCGCTGTGGGCTCCCTGGCAGGCGCGCTGCTCGCCGCCCGACACGAGGCCACATGGAGACTGCCCTTCCTCGCCGCGCTGGCCTTCGGCGTACTGCAGGCCGTGGCCGCCGTGGTTCCGACCCTGTGGAGCTTCGCGCTGCTCCTGGTCCCCATGGGCCTGTTCGCCATGGTCGTCAACGTCACCACCAACACCACCATGCAGACCTCCACCGCCCCGGCCATCCGCGGCCGGGTCACCGCGCTGTACATGATGGTCCTCCTCGGCGGCGCGCCTCTCGGCGCTCCGGTGGTCGGCTGGATCACCGACACCTACGGAGCCCGGACCGGCCTTGCTACGGCCGGCGCGGTGGCGGCTGCCACCGCGACGATGACCGGCCTTCTCCTCGTCAGAGCCGGCGGCCACCGGATCGTGGTCGGCTGGAGGTGCCCCTTCCCGCGGATCCGGATCGAGCCTCGGAAGACGGACGAGGGAGCCGACTTGGCCAAATGACCGGTGTCCGCGACGCCCGTGCCGAGCTTCCCCGGTCTGTCCGGAGACTTCCGGGTCCGGCTCGCTCAAGGACGGGCCGAGGAAGGAAGTCGGTGCGGCGGTGCCCGGGAGATACCCCGATAACCTGCGCGAGCGCGCGGTGCGCTCGTATCGCGGGTTCGACCCCAGGCCCCTTCGGCCGACCGGCCGAGCAGCTGAACACGCACCCCGAAACACCGCGCGACTGGATCCGCCGGGACGAGGCCGATCGGTGCCAGCGCCGCGAGGGGCCCAGCACCGGCACGGCCGAGGCGGGAACCCGGATTGTCCAGCGCGCCCTTGGCGACGGCCGCGAGCCCGGCCCGTGCCGGCCCGGATGGCCGGAAGGCCCAGGGCCGCGGTCGGCGCTCGCGCCGATCGGAGCGGCGTGGCGGCGACCCCTGCGCGGTTCCCGCACAACGATCTCACCGATGTGCCCGCGGATCATCGATCCCGTCGCTGAGCGGCTCGGCCGCAACATCGACAACGTGGACGCACCGGCCTACAGCGATACTGTCCACAGCCTCGCCAGCCCGGTTCATGCGGAGGCGCGCTGTACATTGCGTTTTCTCCTCCGTTCACGTCACTTTGGAGGTCGGAGGGGTTCCCGCTGGAACAAGGAATGTGCAACGACGGGGAGGGGCCGCCGTCGTCCCTGGATACTGGGTGCATGAAGCGGAACGTGCTTTCATGGTTACGTTGGGTGGATTCCCCGTCGGAGTATTCGTGTGTTAATAATGATAATCGTTTTCCAAAGATGATCGCCTGCTGCCCCTCAGCACGGTTGCCGACGGGGCGGGCGGGAGCCTGCACGAGGAGGATCACAGGGTCGTCAGAGACCTCGGTGATCGACCGAAGGGAACTTGACCGTGCGTCGACCGCCCCTTCCGGGCCACAAGCCCGGGCCGCCGGTTCAACCAGGCAGCGCCACTGATTGGGATCTGCACGCGCTGTTGCCGCACACGTTGGCCGCTGAGGAGATCCGGGCGATCAACAATCCCAGCCGGGCCATCCACGAGCACCGCACCTACACCTGGAACGGCTGGGACTTCGACCTGCCACCCGGCGTGTTCCACCCGGGGGAGACCAGTCGGCTGGTGCACAGCCGGTTGCTCGACGGGACGTTGCCGGTCGCCGGGCTGCGCTACGCCGCGATGGGCGCGGGGCTGGGCGTGGAGGCCGTGGTGGCCGGCGTCCGTGGTGCGAGGGTCGTCTACGCGCTGGACGTGCACCCGGAGAGCGTGCGCACCACCGCCCGGCACTACGAGCGGATCACTGGCGCGGACGCTCCGCCGCTGGTCGCGCTCGTGGCCGACGTGTGGGAGGGATTCCCAGAGGGCGAGCAGGTGGACGTCGTGACGTTCAACCCGCCGGCGATCGAACTGCCGCTGTCGGACGACCCGGAGATCGTGCGCAACCTGTGCCTGGGCCGCGACATCGCGACCCGGTTCTTCGACCAACTGGTGACCAGGGACCTGCTCGCTGCCGACGGGGTGGTGTACCTGATCGCGTCGAACACCGCACCGCTGCGCGACATCGTGGCGCTGGCCCTGGAGGCCGGGTTCGGCGCCGAGGTCGTGCACGTACAGGACTGGCCGGGCGACGACGTGCAGACCTATCTGTTCGCACTGCGCCGCCAGAGTGGCCGTCCCGGAGGGAAGGGTTGAGCGCGGTGCACGAGCACTACGCGGACGCCATCGCCGACCCCGACCAGCTCGTACCCGACCTGGTGTGCCTGCGGTTCGAGGCGATGAAGGTGCGTTCGGCTCTGGGCGCGGTGCGTCACCTCCTGGCCACGGAGGCGGTGCGCCCCGGGGAAACCCCGGTGGACAGCTCCAGCGGCATCTGCGCGCTGGCCCTGGCACCGGTACGGGATGTGCTGCCACATAGTCGGCTCCACCACAGTGGACGAGACGTTGCGGGTACAACTGGAGATCCTGGGCGCGACCTTCGAACAGATGCCGCCCTCGGACGACCTGATGCCGGACCGGAACCGACGGGTCGAGAGGGTCGGCAGGCCGCTGACCATCGTCAGCGGTGTGGGTACCGGCTCCTTGACCGGCACCCTGGCCTGCTACCTGCGGTCGGTCGGCCGGGACGTGAAGCTGATCGGCATCCAGCCGTTCGGCAGCGTCACCTTCGACGCCGAACACACCGCCGACCCGGACATGGTCATCGCCGGTCTGGCACCGTACGAGGTAGCCGGCAGTGATGGGATCGCGCTGCCCGGGTCCGTCGCCGACTGGGCAGTCCCGCCACCTTCGCCGCATGACGCCGTACCGGTCCCTGCTCGTGCCCCGAGCGGATCATTCTGACCTCTGCCCCCCGTCGGCGGAACTCTTCCCGCTTTCCCGGTCCAGCACCGGAACCGCGTGTCCGCCGCGGCCATTGGATGACCGAAAGGATCCCCTTCCCATGCAGAACAAGCAACAGTCCATGCGGCGACCCGTACGGCGTTCCAGTTTCGCCCTCGTGGCCGTCACCGGGCTCATGGCCAGCACGGCGTGCGGTGGTGGCGGTGAAGCGGTCACCGAAGCCGGCGCGGGGGACTTCCCGCTGACGGTGCAGAACTGTGGCCGGGAGGTCACCATCGAGGCGCCACCGGAGAGCCTGTACGTGATCGGAGGCGAGGCCGGGACGCTGGTGCACGCCGCTGGCGGCACGGACCGGATCAGTACGTTCTCCCCCTTGATCGGGGAGCCGCTCGGCGACGCGGAAGGTCCGCTCGGGGAGGCCGAGCAGACCCCCATCCAGAGCTCCGACGACATCTCCCGCGAGGTGATCATCGGTGCGGAGCCCGACTTGGTGGTCACCTTCGGCCTCAACGAGTTCAGTCCGGAGGACCTGGAGGCGGCCGGCATCCCGACGCTGATCATCAGCGGATACTGCGGCGGGTTCGGTGCCGGGCAGTCCGAGGTCGAGGATCCGCTGGAGGGCATCTACGCCGACATCACCACGCTGGGCCAGGTCCTGGGGAGCGAGGAAGACGCTGAGCAGGCGGTCACCGACCTGCGCGGCCGGGTCGACGCGGTGACTGAGCAGGCCGAGCAGTCGCCCCCGCCTGAGGGGACGGCCGCCGCGCTGTTCGTCGCGGGGCCGGACAGCGGGCTGGGCGCGTACGGCCGACGCAGCATGATCCACCAGCAGATGCGGTACGCGGGCCTGTCGAACGTCTTCGAGGACACCGACGAACGGTACTTCGAGCCGAGCACCGAAGCCCTCATCGAGGCCGCCCCGGAGCGGCTGATCGCGCTCTACGAGCCGGGCGACACCTCCGAAGGGGAGGTGCGTGACGCGCTCACCGGACGCTCTGAGCTCGGAGCGGTCCCGGCGATCGAGGCCGAGCAGGTGATGGTGCTCGACTTCTTCTACTCCGGGCACGGCACGCTCGCGATCGACGGCCTGGAGCAGCTGGCCGAGCTGATCAACGAATAAGTCCACCATGACCACCGCCGGGCGGGTGGACGGTGCCGGACGAGTGTTCCGGCCACCGGCCCGGCGGCCGCCGAAGAGGTACCGCGATGGCGTTGACCGCAGACCAGGACGACACACTCGGCGCGAGTGGTGTGCCACCCGACGATCTCGACCACAGCCGACGCACCCGGCGGACGCTGCTGTGGGTCGGGGGACTCACCGCGCTGCTGCTGGTCAGCATCCCGGTCGCGATCGGACTCGGTCCGGTGTCGATCACGCCCGGCACCGTCGCGCGCATCATCAGCAGCCACGTCCTCGGCATGCCGGAGGCGACCGGGACACCGTCCGAGGACAGCATCGTCTGGTTGGTGCGCACCCCCCGGGTCCTGCTGGCCGCCGTGGTCGGAGCGGCCCTGGCGATCGCCGGGGCGGCGCTACAGGCCCTGGTGCGCAACGTGCTGGCCGAGCCCTACCTGCTGGGCATCACCTACGGAGCCTCCACCGGCGCAGCGCTCACCATCCTGTTCGGTGTCGGTGCGTCGATCGGTGCGAGCTCGCTCACCGGCAGCGCGTTCGTCGGCGCGCTGGTCGCGACCGCCGTGGTGTTCGCGCTCGCGACCAGCGGAGGAAAGATCACGTCGGTGCGCCTGCTGCTCGCCGGTGTCTCGGTCGGCTACGTACTCCACGCCGCCACGAGCTTCCTGATCTTCGCCTCGGACACGCCAGAAGGTGCTCGAGCGGTGCTGTTCTGGCTGCTCGGCTCGCTGGCCAGGGCGGACTGGACCGGGGTGGCGACCGCAGGGGCGCCGATGGTGCTCGCGCTGGCGATCCTGCTGCTGTGGTCGCGAAAGCTGGACGCGCTCACCCTCGGGGACGACACCGCGCACGCGTTGGGCAGTCCGCCGGCCCGGCTCCGTGTACAGGTGCTGCTGGTGGTCGCCCTGTGCGTGGGCGCCGCGGTCGCGGTGTCCGGAGGCATCGGATTCGTCGGCCTGGTCGTCCCACACGTGGCCCGGCTCTGCGTCGGCGGCGTGCACCGCCGGCTGCTGCCGGTCGCCGCTCTGATCGGTGCCTCCTTCCTGATCTGGGCCGACGTGGTGGCCAGGATGGCATTCGTACCCCGAGAGCTGCCGATCGGCATCGTCACCGCCGTGGTTGGCGCGCCGTTCCTGTTGTTCCTGGTCCGCCGGATGAAGTCGGCGGCCTGATCCCACTGTCGCACTGCCGCACCCCGACGAGGAAGGCTCCGTCCACGATGGCTGAAGCACCGCTGATCGTCCTGCTCGGTAACGACGATGACGACGACGACCACCGCGTCCTGTTCGCCGAGATCCGCCGCCTCGGCGGGGCCGCCCGCCGGGTACACCCCGACGAACTGGTCACCGAGGTGACCGCGGAGGGCACCCGGTTCCTGGTGGACGGCTCCGAACTGGCGCCCGACCTGATGTTCGGCTGGGTCTACGAGGACTACCTGCTCCTGGGCATGAACCAGCTGGAGACCGCCCGGCTCTCCGGACTCCCCGTGGTCAACTCCGCGATGACGCTGCTGCGCGGGCAGTCGAAGTACCTCAACTCCGTGCTGCTGCACCGCGCCGGCGTACGGCACCTGCCGGTGCTGTGGGGCCGCGACGAGGAGACCCTGGTGTCCTGGACCGCCGAACGCGGATATCCGATGGTGACCAAGCCGCTGATGAGCTCCCGGGGCCGCGGGATGTACCGGCTGACTGACGAGGCGTCGGTGCGCGACTACACCGGTTCGCTCGGTCCCGGGCCCGAACAGTACTACGTCCAGCCGTTCGTTCCGGCCGGGCACCGCGACACCCGTGTGCTGTGCGTCAACCACCATGCGGTGGCCGCGGTGACGCGGATCGCCCCAGAGGGCACCTGGATCTCCAACGCCCCCGGCAACACCCGCCACCGTGCCGAGCTCACCCCCGAGCTCTGTGCCATCGCCGAGGGCGCCGCGCGAGCGATGAACGCGTTGTTCGCAGGTGTCGATGTCGCCCACGATGAGCGGACCGGCGAACTGCGGGTCTACGAGGTCAACACCTGCCCCACCTGCACTGCCACCTACCGCGAACTGGGCACGGACCCGGTACCGCTGATGGAACTGGCCTCCTTCCTGGTGGCCGCCGCCCGCGACTTCGACGGGGCGCGCGCCGGCTGGCGTCCCTCGGTCGCGGTCTGAGGTGCCACGATGCTCTCGATCCTGCGCAACCGCCGCTTCCGGCTGGCCTGGCTGAGCTACACCGCGTCCAGCACGGCCACTTCACTCACCCCGGTGGCGCTCACCCTGTTCCTGCTCGACACCCACGGCGGGGTGGCGGTCCTGGGGCTGGTGCTCGGCTCACGCACGGCGGGCTTCGTCGTCGGTGCGGTCGCCGGCGGGATGATCACCGACGGCTACCCCCGCCGTACCGTGCTCACCACGGCGAGCGCAGTCCGCGGAACGGCGATCCTGGCGTCGGTCGCCGCGTTCACCGTGTCGGTGCCGGCGATCTGCGCCGCGATTCTCGTGGCCGGGATCGGCGAGGGCATCTTCCGCGGCGCGTACCAAGCCCTGATCGGCGAGGCGGTGGCCGAACCGGACCGGCAGCGGGCCAACGCGCTGTCCACACTGAGTAACCGGCTGATGCTGGTCGGCGGGCCGACCCTGGCGGCCCTTCTCTACATCACGGTCGGCGGTCCGGTCACGCTCGCGGCCACCGGCCTGCTCTGGATCTGCTCGGCCGGGTTGGCACTGCTCCTCCCGCGCGGCGAGCGCCCGCCGTCCAACGACGCCCGGCGGCGCCCGTTCGCCGACTACGCCGAGGTACTCCGCGAGGCGGGCAGGCACCGCTGGTTCGTCACCGGGCTCGGCGCACTGGTGGTCTGGCTGGCACTCGGGTTCGCGGTGCAGCAGTTGACCCTGCCGCTGGTCAGCCGGAACGACCTGGGTGGCAACACGTTCCTCGGCATCGCGCTCGGCTGCTACTCCGCCGGGGCCGTGGCCGCGGCGCTGCTGTTGTCGCGCTGGACTACGCGCCGACCCGGGACCGTCGCGTTCGTGGGGCTCAGTCTCTACGGCCTGGTACCGCTGGCGCTCACCGTGCCGTCGGTATCGCCGCAGTGGGGCGCCGCGCTGGTGCTGCTCGCCTACTTCCTCGGCGGGATCGGGATCGAGGCGTTCAATATTCCTTGGTTCAGCGCCATCCAGAGGGAGGTGCCGCCGGAACGGATGGGCCGGCTGTTCTCCTTCGACTTCATGGTCTCCCACGGTGTCGCGCCGCTGGGCCTGATCGCCCTGCCCTACGCGCTGACCTCGATCGGCCAGACCCCGGTGCTGTGGGTCTGCGGACTGCTGACCATCGCCGCGGCGCTCAGCGCGCTGGCGGTGCCCGGCGCCCGCGACCTGGCCGATCCCAGGACGGCCACACGGACCGAGGCGGTCCTGTGACGACCACGGCCCCTTCATCGCCCCCACTCCACGAGAGTCGCCCAACGTGATCAGTGCAGCAGACGTGACGTTCGCCTACGACGGAACCCCCGCGCTCGCCGGGGTCGAGCTCCACGCACGCTCAGGCCGTGTCCTCGGACTCATCGGCCCGAACGGCAGCGGGAAGACCACCCTGTTGCGCATTCTGTACGCCGCGCTCACCCCGCGGCACGGGACCGTGCTCGTCGACGACGAGCAGGTGAGCGCACTGTCGGGTCGGGACCTGCCCCGGCGCATCGCCGTGGTGGCCCAGGAAGCGCCGCCGGAACTACCGGTCACCGTCGCCGAGATGGTCCTGCTCGGCCGTGCTCCCCATCGCTCATCGCTACAGGCCTACACCGCCGACGACCACCGCATCGCCGCGGCTGCGCTGCGGCGTGTCGGGATCCGCCACTTGGCGGACCGCAACTTCGCCGCCCTGTCCGGAGGTGAGAAACAGCGCACCCTCATCGCCCGTGCGCTCACACAACAGACCGGTCACCTGCTCCTGGACGAACCGACCAACCACCTGGATATCCGCTACCAGCACGAAGTCCTCCAGCTGGTGCGTGCCCTCGGCATCACCACGGTCGTGGTCCTGCACGACCTCAACCTGGCCGCGCGCTACTGCGACCACCTGGTGCTGCTCGACCAGGGCCGCGTGGCCAAGGCCGGGCCAACCGTCGACGTGCTGACACCCGAGGTGCTCGAACCCGTCTACCGGATCTCGGTACGCGTCCTGGAGGACGGGGACCGTGTGCAACTGGTGTTCCGGCCGCACAGCGATACTCCGTCAGAACACGTCGGGAACCAGCGCATGCCGTAGCGAACCACGGTCAGTCGCTGGCAGTCGTCCTCAGGTACGCCTCGCCTGTGGGGGCTCCTGCCTTGTAATATGCAAGTATTGCTATACATTGATTCCTTGTACGGCGCTGGGACGGCCGCATGCCCTCCGCGGGCGGAGGCCCCTCCGGCGACCGTGTACCGAGCATTCCGCCACGGCAAGGAGGCCGATGATGACCAGCACGACCGAGCACCGCGCGCACAGCGATCACCCGCACGTCCACGGCGAGTCCTGTGGACACGTGACGTTCCCGCACGGCGACCACGTCGACTACGCGCACGACGGGCACGTCCACCGGGTGCACGAGGACCACGTGGACGAGTGCGTCCCGGCCGGCCACGTCGTCCACGAGGGGCACGGCGCGCACGAGCACGGGCACGGCTGCGGCCACGTCGCCGTCCCGCATGAGGACCACGTCGACTACCTGCACGACGGGCACCGGCACGCGGCACACGAGGGTCACTGGGACGACCACTGACCGATCCGCCCCGGTCGGTGGCGGGGGCCTGCCGTGACCCATGGGGGAATGGAAGCCGTTTTCATTTGCTAATATGCGCATATGACTACGCCTTCCGTTCTCGACCCCCTGCGGGAACTGCACCCGGCCAGTGAGCTGCTCCGGGCACTGGCCTCCCCGCTCCGGCTGGGCATCGTGCGGGAGCTGGCCGAGGGCGGCAGGTGCGTCCACGAACTCGTGGACGCCCTGGAGGCGAGTCAGCCCCTGGTCTCCCAGCACCTGCGTGTGCTGCGCGCGTCGCGGATCGTCACCGCCCAGCGCAGGGCCCGGGAGGTCGAGTACTCGCTCGTCGACGATCACGTCGCGCACATCGTCCTCGACGCTATCCGGCACGCCGCGGAGTCCTGAGCGCCACTCTCGCCGCAGGTGAGCCCCCTCTGGAGCGGCGGTTGCCCTTCGGGGCGATCGCGGATCGGTCGTCGATGATCGCGACCGTGGTGAGCTACGGCCATGTGTACGAAGCCCAGCGCCACGGTGAGCCGGAGCGGCGGTCGGCCCTGTTCCCGCTCTCGGTCGACGGCATGATCGTCGTCTCCTGCATGACCCTGCTCACCGATGCCCGCCACGGTCACATGGGCCCGGCCGGCAGAGATCTCCGGTCCCGAGAACCGGGGACGCATCGGTGACGACGTACAGGGTGGGCACGGCGGATGCGCGCTCCGCGGTCACTCCGGTCCACCGCGCGGTACCACCAGAGGGCTTCCCGGCCAATGCATGAGTCCCCGGTAGGGGGTGTTCGGGCAGCGCGGTCTTCGAACACCCCTCCTCCCGTGCCGGACCGGAAGACCGACACCGCCAGCAGGGAGGCGCTCTGGCCCTTCATCGCCCTGATGCTCTGACCTGCGACATGGGGACTTCGAGAGTGTCCGAGGGGGAGACGGCCCCCACGCCTGTGACCTGAGGAGCCTCGTGGAGGCTGTCCTGTGGCAAAAGAAAACCCCTGCTCATGGCAGGGGGTTTCACTGGTGATCTGGTGTCCGAGGGGGGACTTGAACCCCCACAGCCTTAACGGCCACTAGCACCTCAAGCTAGCGCGTCTACCTATTCCGCCACCCGGACCGGTGCGATGGCCAGCGGATCTCGCCGCCGGACACGACAACCATAGCAAAGGTCTGAAGTGGCACGAACCAGTTTCCCGCCGTCGGGCCGCGGTGTGACAGGCTCGGGAACGTCAGTCAGTAGGCCGAGAGGGCGAGGCCGGACGGGAGCTGGACAGATGGCAGAGCCGGAGCAGGGGTTGAGCACCGCGGAGGTCGAGGTCGTCGACCTGTGCAGGGAGCTCATCAGGATCGACACCTCCAACTACGGCGACCACTCGGGGCCCGGTGAGCGCGAGGCCGCCGAGTACGTCGCCGGGAAGCTCGACGAGGTGGGCGTCGAGTCCCGGATCTATGAGAAGCACCCCGGCCGCAGCAATGTGGTCACACGGATCGAGGGTGAGGACTCCAGCCGCCCGCCCCTGCTCGTCCACGGGCACCTGGACGTCGTCCCGGCCGCCGCCGAGGACTGGACCCACCACCCCTTCGCGGGTGAGGTCGCCGATGACTGTGTGTGGGGCCGCGGCGCCGTCGACATGAAGAACATGGACGCCATGGTGCTCGCCGTGCTGCGCCAGCGGATGCGCGAGGGCCGCCGCCCGCCGCGCGACATCGTGCTGGCCTACCTCGCCGACGAGGAGGCCGCCGGGACGTGGGGCGCCCGCTACCTGGTCGCCGAGCACCCCGAGCTGTTCGCCGACTGCGACGCCGCGATCAGCGAGGTCGGCGGCTTCTCCTTCACGGTGAAGGACAATCGCCGCCTCTACCTCGTGGAGACCGCGGAGAAGGGCATCGCCTGGATGAAGCTGACCGCGCGCGGCACGGCCGGGCACGGTTCGATGGTCAACGACGACAACGCGGTCACCGAACTGGCGGCGGCGGTGGCGCGCCTGGGCGAGTACCGGGCACCGGTGCGGCTCACCCCGACCGTGCGCACGTTCCTGGAGGAGATCTGCGAGGAGTTCGGGATCGCCTTCGATGAGAGTGACGTCGACGCCACGGTCGCCCGGCTCGGCCCGATCGCCAGCATGATCGGTGCCACGCTGCGCAACACCCTCAACCCCACGGTGCTGGACGGGGGATACAAGGCCAACGTCATCCCCGGTGAGGCCTCCGCGCAGGTGGACGGCCGCTTCCTCCCCGGAACGGAGGAGGAGTACTTCGAGCAGATCGACCGGCTGCTGGGCCCCAAGGTCGACCGCGAGTTCATCGCTCACCTGCCCGCCGTCGAGACCCCCTTCGAGGGCGGGCTGGTCCACGCCATGCAGGCGTCCCTGCTGGCGGAGGACCCCGGGGCCAAGGCCGTGCCCTACTGCCTCTCCGGCGGTACCGACGCCAAGAGTTTCGCCAAACTCGGGGTGCGCAACTTCGGGTTCTCGCCGCTGAAGCTGCCTCCCGAGCTGGACTTCTCCGGCATGTTCCACGGGGTCGACGAGCGTGTCCCGGTCGACGGCCTTCGGTTTGGTGTGCGGGTGTTGGACCGGTTCATCGACATGATCTGACTATGTCCCGCTTTGTCAGGGCAGGGTGTTCGGAGAAAGTGGGAAGTCCGCCGAAGGAGGCGCGCTTTCTCGTGCGCGATCACCCAACGTGATGTTAATGTTGCGGTCAGTCGAAGGGTGCTGCGGTGCTCCGCTCGCGTCAGAGAGCGGAAGCCGCCCGGCACCCTCACGTGAGCGCGGCTAGGCCGCACAGTGGCAGTGGAATCGAAGGGGCACCGATGGCTTTCACGGAGCGGGGGGGACCGGCCGCAGCCGGTCGCGTGCCCTTCGGTTCCCGTGGTGCCTGCCTCCGCCTGCTGCTCCTGTCGGGCCTTGCCGCTGCCGCGTGGCTCGCCGGGGTCGGTGTCGCCCACGCTGAGGCTGACCCTGAGGCCGGCGGCCTGGTCGGCACAATCGTCGGACTGCCGGAGGAAGCGGCCGGGAACGCCGACCGCGCTCTGCCCGACACCCGTCGTCCCATGCTCTCCGAGACCGCTTCACGGACCGCCTCGACCACCGGGACGCTCACCGAGACTGTGCTCCGACCCACCGCGGCACTCTCCGCGGACGGTCTGGACACGGTCGGTGCCGCCACCGCCGACGGCGCGGACGACCTCGTCAGGGGTCTGGCCCGCACCGGACGGAGCGTGGTGGAGTCCGCAGACGGATCCCTGAGCGAGTCCGCACTGATGGACACCGTCACCACCGGTCTCGCCGAACCGGCGCGCGTGGCCGACGGTGTGGCCCTCGGGGTCCCGATCCAGCTGCCCCCGTCTGGAACCGGTGGCTCCGCCGCGGTATCCGAAGACGAGCAGCCCGACGGTGCCGAGGCCGGTGGTGGAGCGGTCGAGCCCGTGGGCACCGCGGCCGTCACAGGCGGCCTTCCGTCCGAAGCCGTCCGGGAGGCGGCCCGCGACGAGGCGGCCCGCTCCGCCCACGACGAGCAGTCCGACAACCGTGTGCACCTCGCGCCTGGCGGTGCTCCGCACTCAGCGGCCTCCGACGCGACCGGTTCGTCCGCTCCGTCCTTCCCCGCGCCCGGCGCGGCCGGATATCTCATGGCCAGGGACCTGTACTTCGTCCCCCAGGCCCACCGGATCGCCCTTCCCGGCGACCCTACTCTGGTGGTCCGCGACGCCGCGGACGACCCCTCTTTCTCCCCTGACTAGCCGCGTTCTCGACCGCGGCCGGTCCGCGCACCCCTGTGCGCGACCGCTCCACCGGTTCCCGGTGGGTGCCCTCTCCTTCGCCTGATCGGGCTGGGAGCCGCCGTCCGCGGTCCACGAGCAGCAGACGCCTCTCCTACCTCGTCGACCGAAGGACATTCCATGCCCTACACGGCTTCCGCACGCCTCACCGCCCTCATGGCGGCCGGACTCCTCACCGCCACCGCCACCGGTGTCCACGCCGACAGCGACGTGGCCACCTCCGGGAACGGTTCCCTCCTCGGTGGTAACCAGTCCGTTCTCGACCTGGACGTCCCCGTCAACGTCTGCGGCAACGCCATCGCCGTCGTCGGGGTGGCCGGGGCCGCCTGTCTGGGGGGTGACGCCGAGACGGTCGGCGGTCAGGCGTCGTCCACGGACGGGCCGTATGACGGAGGGGAGACCCCGGGTGACGGCTATGGCGAGGGTGGCGGTGACGGCTATGGCGAGGGTGGCGGTGACGGCGGCGGCGAGGGTGGCGGTGACAGCGGCGGCGAGGGTGGCGGTGACAGCGGCGGCGGTGACGGTGGTGGCGACGGTGGTGGCGACGGCGGTGGCGACGGTGGTGGCGACGGTGGTGGCGACGGTGGTGGTGACGGTGGTGGTGACGGCGGTGGCCAGGGTGGCGGTGACGGTGGTGGCGACGGTGGCGGTGACGGTGGTGGTGACGGTGGTGGTGACGGTGGCGGTGACGGTGGTGGCGACGGCGGCGGATCGGATCGGGAAGACACGCCTGAACAGGACCGGTCCGGAGGCGGCGCGCTCGCCACGACGGGTGGTTCTGGACTGCTCAGCATGGTCGCCACCGCCCTGGTCACCGCCGCTGCCGGAATGACCCTCATCGTCCTCGGAGTGCGCCGACGCAACGGCGCCTGACCAGCTCGCCCGGGCCGGACGCGGCCCGGGGGCTGACGTGAGTCCCGCGCATCACCGCGGGGTTCACGCCAGCCATCGCTCAACCAGAGCGGAGCTGATCGACGGAGCGCCGAGCGCTCGCCCCGCACCCGGTGGGGACGGAGCACCGAGCGTTCACCAGACCGGCAGACACACACCGCCCAGGTGTGGAGCCGACCGGACGATCCCCGGCCCCGGTCGAAGGCCCGCGCCCCACCCAGGGGTGCGGAGCGGCCCGCGGCCCGAGCACATCCCGAACACCTCGTTCTCTGAAAGGACTTCCCACATGAGCAAGTGGGCCAGTACCTCCGCGAAGACGATGCTGCTGGCATTCGGCTTCGTGACGCTGGGCACCGGAGCGGCCTACGCCGACAGCGACGTGGCCACCTCCGGCAACGGCTCCCTCCTCGGCGGCAACCAGGCCGTGATCGACGGGGACGTCCCCGTCAACGTCTGCGGCAACGCGGTCGGGGCGGTCCTCGGCGTCGCCGGGGCCTCCTGCACCGACTCGGACGCCGTCGTGAAGGAGCCGCACCGCGACATCGCCACTTCGGGCAACGGTTCGCTGCTGGGCGGCAACCAGCTCGTGGCCGAGCTGGACGTGCCGGTGAACGTGGCGGGCAACGCGATCGGGGCGGTCGGCGGTGTCGCCGGGGCTGCGGCCACCGACGCCGACGCGGTCGTCCGCGAGTCCTCCGACCGGGGGCGTCGGGGCCACGGCGGCCGGAGCGGGGACCGCGGCTACCGCTCCCACCAGAGCAGCCCGGCCTTCACCGCCTCAGACGCCGAGGCCGCGATGGAGCTGCTGAACGAGGCCACCGAGAACGCCTCGGTCCTGCCCGTGGGCGACCTCTCCCGCAGCGTGGACATGGGCGTCCTGCGTCAGTCCGCACCCGCGGAGCGCCAGCAGCAGTCGGCGCGCGTGCACCAGAGCGCGGATTACGTGGCCACTTCGGGCAACGGTTCGCTGCTGGGCGGCAACCAGCTCGTCGCGGAGCTGGACGTGCCGGTGAACGTGGCGGGCAACGCCGTGGGTGCCGTGCTGGGCACCGCGGGCGCCTCCGCCACCGGCTCCGACGCCATCGTCCGCCAGAGCGCGGACTACGTGGCCACTTCGGGCAACGGTTCGCTGCTGGGCGGCAACCAGCTCGTCGCGGAGCTGGACGTGCCGGTGAACGTGGCGGGCAACGCCGTGGGTGCCGTGCTGGGCACCGCGGGCGCCTCCGCCACCGGCTCCGACGCCATCGTCCGCCAGAGCGCCCCGGCCGCGCAGACGGGCATCCCCGTCGTCGGCGACCTGCCCGAGCTGCCCGTCTCCGACACGGTCGGCCAGGTCGCGCCCTACACCCTGACCGAGACCGTCCCGCAGGCCGGTGAGGGCTACTCCGGTGACGACGCCGCACGCGAGGCCGTCGCCCCGCTGCCCGCCGCCGCTCAGGCCGCCCCCGCGGGCGACCCGTTGAGCGGCCTGCTGGGCGGCCTGCTGGGCGGCGCGGGCGGCGCGGGCGGTCTGACCGGCGGCCTGCCCCTGTAAACCCTCCGAGGACCCGGTGGGGTGATCCGCCCCACGGTCCGGGGATCCGGTGTCTCGTTCCGTAATGGATCGCGGTGGACTGCGAGAGGCCGAGCACGACCGGGCCGGAAGGCGGAGAGACCCCAGGGGTCCGACGGACAGGCGCGTCAGCGCCGTGGACGTCGACCGGACAGGCGTTCCGTCCCGCGCACTCCCGTTCCGTAATGGATCGCGGTGGACTGCGGGAGCGACGGGACGGTCGCCTGCTCAGGGCGTGTCACGAGTCCTCCCGGGAACATCCGGGAGGACTCGCCGCATTCTGGCGGGCATGGAGCGCAGCTCCAAAAATGTGACAGAAGTCACTGTGCGGGTGGGTTCCGGGTGCTCTCCGAGGGCGGTGGGCGACCATGGGGGAGCGACCCCGGGGCCACTCGCGGGCTGCGCGGGGCGGTGCCAGTTCGGGTAACGCTTATTCTGCGGTTGCCGATGGCGGCGGTTACCGGACCCGAGGGGCGGGTCCCACCCGGCCATCGACGGGGGAGGGCCTGGAATTCGGTTACTGTCGGTTCCCAGAGGACCGAAGGACCACGGCCGGACAGATCACACAGGGCTAGACGTAGGGGAACAGCGTGCCACCCACGAAGGGCAGCGCCGGCGAGAACGGCTCCAAGAACAGCGGACGGCAGGGGACGGGGACCGCTCTGGTCATCGTCGAGTCGCCCGCCAAGGCGAAGACCATCGCCGGGTATCTGGGCCCCGGCTACGTCGTGGAGTCCAGTATCGGTCACATCCGGGACATGCCGACCAGGGCCGCAGAGATCCCGGCCAAGTACAAGGGCCAGGCCTGGGCCCGGCTCGGCGTGGACGTCGACGGGGACTTCGAGCCGCTCTATGTCGTCAACTCCGACAAGAAGGCGCACGTCAAGAAGCTCAAGGAGCTGATGGCCGAGGCCGATGAACTCCTGCTCGCCACGGATGAGGACCGCGAGGGCGAGGCCATCGCGTGGCACCTGCGGGAGGAGCTCAAACCCAAGATCCCCGTCCGCCGCATGGTCTTCAACGAGATCACCAAGGACGCCATCCGCCGTGCCGCCGACAACACGCGCGACCTGAACACGCGCCTGGTCAACGCACAGGAGACACGGCGCATCCTGGACCGCCTCTACGGCTACGAGGTCTCCCCCGTGCTGTGGAAGAAGGTCATGCCGAAGCTGTCGGCCGGCCGCGTCCAGTCCGTCGCCACCCGGCTGGTGGTGGAGCGCGAACGCGAGCGGATGGCCTTCACCTCGGCCGAGTACTGGGACATCAAGGCGGTCTTCGACGCAGCCGGAACGGGAGCCGAGGAGCCCGCCTCCTTCCCCGCGACCCTGGTGGGCCTGGACGGGGTCCGTGTGGCGGTCGGCCGCGACTTCACCGCCCAGGGCACGCTCCGCCCCGACCGCACCGTCCGCCAACTGGACGGGGCCACCGCACGGGGACTCGCCCAGCGCCTGTCGGGTGCGGCCTTCGCGGTCACGGCGGTGGAGCGCAAGCCCTACCGCCGTTCCCCCTACGCCCCGTTCCGCACCACGACCCTCCAGCAGGAGGCCTCGCGCAAGCTCGGCCTCTCCTCCAAGCAGACCATGCAGGTGGCGCAGCGGCTGTACGAGAACGGCCACATCACCTACATGCGTACCGACAGCACCACGCTGTCGCAGAGCGCCCTGAGCGCGGCGCGCACGCAGGCCACCCGGCTGTACGGGGCCGACCATGTGCCCGACAAGCCACGCGTGTACGCCAGCAAGGTCAAGAACGCACAGGAGGCGCACGAGGCCATCCGTCCGGCGGGCGACACGTTCCGCGTTCCGTCCGAGACCGGGTTGAGCGGCCCCGAACTCCGCCTCTACGAGCTCATCTGGAAACGCACCGTCGCCTCCCAGATGAAGGACGCCGTCGGCGAGTCCGTCACCGTGCGGATCGAGGGGACCTCCTCGGACGGCGAGCGGGCCGAGTTCACCGCCACCGGCAAGATCATCACCTTCCACGGGTTCCTCAAGGCCTATGTGGAGGGATCGGACGACCCGGCCGCCGACCTGGACGACCGCGAGCGCCGCCTGCCGCCCGTGGCCGAGGGCGACCCCCTCAAGCCCGGCTCCTTGGAGGCCGAGGGGCACAGCACCCGGCCCCCAGCCCGCTACACAGAGGCCACCCTGGTCAAGGAGCTGGAGGGGCGCGAGATCGGTCGGCCCTCCACCTATGCCTCGATCATCGGCACCATCCTTGACCGCGGCTACGTGTTCAAGAAGGGCACGGCGCTCGTGCCGTCCTTCCTGGCCTTCGCCGTCGTGCAGTTGCTGGAGCGCCACTTCGGGAACCTGGTGGACTACGAGTTCACCGCCCGTATGGAGGAGGTGCTCGACGACATCGCCCGCGGCGAGACCGAGAGCCTGCCGTGGCTGCGCCGCTTCTACTTCGGCGGCCGCGACCCGCAAGGCGAGGAGGAGACCGGGCTGAAGAACCTGGTGGCGGGCGACCACCTCTCGGAGATCGACCCCAAGGAGGTCAGCTCCCTGCCGCTGCCCGGCACCGACATCGTCCTGCGCGTGGGCCGCTACGGCCCCTACCTCGACCGCGAGGGGACACGGGTCAACGTGCCCGAGGACCTCGCCCCGGACGAGCTGACGGTGGAGAGGGCCGAGGAGCTGTTCGCCCAGCCCAGCGGCGACCGCGAGCTGGGAAGCGACCCCGAGACCGGCCGTCCCGTCGTCGCCAAGACCGGGCGCTTCGGCCCCTACGTCACCGAGGTGTTGGAGGAGCCGGAGGAGGGTGAGACCAAGAGCAGGTCCAAGGCCAAGGCCAAGCCGCGCACGGCCTCACTGCTGAAGTCGATGACCCTGGACACCGTCACCCTGGAGGACGCGCTCCGGCTGCTGTCGCTGCCCCGCGTGGTCGGGGAGCTCGACGGTGAGCGGGTCACCTCCCAGAACGGCCGCTTCGGCCCGTACCTGAAGAAGGGCACCGACAGCCGTTCACTGGAGACCGAGGAGCAGATCTTCACGGTCACCCTGGAGGAGGCCCAGGCGCTCTTCGCCCAGCCCAAGCAGCGTGGCCGACGCGCGGCCAAGCCCCCCCTGCGCGAGCTCGGCAAGGATCCCGAATCGGGTGCCTTGATGGTGATCAAGGACGGCCGTTTCGGCCCCTACGTCACGGACGGGGAGGTCAACGCCTCCCTGCGCAAGGGCGACGAGGTCGAGTCGATCACCGACGCCCGTGCCGCGGAACTGCTCGCCGAGCGCCGTGCCAAGGCTCCGGCGAAGAAGAAGCCCGCCGCGAAGAAGACCACGGCCAAGAAGACGGGGACGGCCGCGGCCAGGAAGACCGCCGCAGCGAAGAAGGACGGCACCCCCGGTTCGACCGCCAAGGGCTCCTCGGGCGGCAGCTCCTGAGCCTCCTCACGGGGGCGCCGTCCCCCACGGGCCTCCCCGTGTTCGCCAGGGGCCCGCGGACCGTCCTCCGGTGACGAACGGTCACAGGCCGGTACACCCCCTGTCGGCGGGTGATCTTCCGTACTAGTCTGTCTGTGACGGAGGAGAATACGTGAAACGTCTGTGACTTTCCGCTCCGTCTCCCGAATCATGTGGCGGGTCGCCGACCCGTCTGGCCCTATCCCCCGCACGGATAACCTTGAGCGCTATGAGCAGATCTGCACCCCTGGGAGCGCCGTCCGAGGCGCGCCACGTCCTGGCGATCTCACCTTTCAGAAGGCTGTGGATCTCGCTTTCCCTCTCCAGCCTGGGCGACTGGCTGAGCCTGCTGGCCCTGATGTCCCTGGCGGCGATCTTCACCGCCGACGGGTCGCGGATGGTGCAGTACCTGGCCGTCAGCGGCGTCGTGGTCATCAAACTCGCCCCCCCGATCCTGTTGAGTCCGCTGGCCGGGGTGGTCGCCGACCGCCTCGACCGCCGCTGGACGATGGTCATCGGCGACATCCTGCGCGGCCTGCTGTACGTCTCCATCCCCCTGGTGGGGCTGGCCTTCCCCGGCTTCGCGCTGGAGTGGCTGCTCATCGCCAACCTCCTGGCCGAGATCGTCGCCCTCTTCTGGGCCCCGGCCAAGGACGCCACCGTCCCCAACCTGGTTCCGAAGAAGTTCCTGGAGCAGGCCAACCAGATCAGCCTGCTGACCACCTACGGCACCGCGCCCGTGGCGGCGCTGCTCTTCGCCGCGCTGGCCTCGGCGAGCAACGTGCTCGGCGCACTGGTGCCCTCCATGGCCAGCCCCGAGGCCGACGTCGCCCTCTACCTCAACGGCGTCACCTTCTTCATCGCCGCGATCGTCATCGTCGGCCTGCCGATCCCCAAGCACAAGTCGCCGGCCGAAACCGGCGACACCTCCGACAGCGGCATCCTCCGCGCGGTCTTCACGGGGTGGCGCTACCTCGGCGGGACCCCGCTCGTGCGCGGTCTGGTGCTGGGCCTGCTCGGTGCCTTTGCGGCCGGGGGCGCGGTCGTCGGTGTGAGCCGTATCCATGTCGAGCATCTGGGTGCGGGCAACGCCGGGTTCGCGGTCGTCTTCGCCGCCGTCTTCGCCGGTATGGCCCTGGGTATGCTCGCCGGGCCGCGCGTCCTCAAGAAGTTCAGCCGCCGTCGCCTGTTCGGCCTGAGCCTGACCGTCTCCGGGCTGGCCCTGCTGCTGGCCGGAGCGGTCCCCGACATGGTGTTCACCGCGGTGCTCACCGGTGTCCTCGGCATGGGTGCCGGCATCGCGTGGGTGATCGGGCTGACGATGCTCGGCCACGAGGTCGAGGACGCCTACCGGGGCCGGGTCTTCGCCTTCGTGCACGGCGCCGCGCGTGTGGTCCTCGTGGCGTCCACGGCACTGGCCCCGCTGGCGGCCGGGCTCATCGGCGACTACAGCTTCCCGGTCGGGGCGCTCACCTACGACCTGTACGGCAGCGGTGCGGTCCTCATGGCCTCCGGTCTGCTGGCGGCGATCGTGGCCCTGGTCTGCTACGGCCAGATGAACAAGGGCGCGTCCGACTCCGGGCACGGTCTGCTGCCCGAGCTCTCCGCGGCCCTGCGCGGTGTCGACCTCGCCGACGAGGACGAGCAGCAGCAGGAGCGGCCCTCGGGCGTGTTCATCGTGGTCGAGGGCGGTGAGGGATCGGGCAAGTCCACACAGGTCAGGGAACTGACGGTGTGGCTGCGCGACCAGGGGTTCGAGGTGCTCGGCACACGCCAACCCGGCGCGACCAAGCTCGGTATGCGCCTGCGCGGCCTGCTCCTGGACCGGGAGAATTCCCACATCACGCCCCGCGCCGAGGTACTGCTGTACGCGGCCGACAAGGCCGACCACATCGACCAGGAGATCCTCCCGGCGCTGCGGCGCGGTGCCGTGGTCATCAGCGACCGCTACGTCGACTCGATGCTGGCCTACCAGGGCGTGGGCCGCGACCTGGACCCCGAGGAGATCCGTGAGATCGCCGACTGGTCGACCCGGGGTGTGGTCCCCGACCTCACCGTGCTGCTCGACGTCGCGCCTGAGGACGGCCTCGCCCGCCTGGGCCGCCCCGCCGACCGCATCGAGGCGGAGTCGCTGGAGTTCCACAAGCGGGTCCGCCAGGGCTTCCTGAGCCTGGCCAGGACTGACCCGGACCGCTACCTGGTACTCGACGGCGGTGAACCGCAAGACAAGGTCGGCCGGGAGATCCGGCGCCGGGTCCGCTCACTGCTGCCGGACCCCGTTCCCAGCAGTTCGGAGGCGGTCACCGGGATGATCCCGGTCATCAGGAACGACTGACGCGGGCCGCGTCCGCCGTCACCGGCGGACGCGGTACCTCAGATGGGTGACGCCCGGGGCCTCCACCGCCCGCTCCTGCTCCAGCGCCGCGCTGTCCACGCCGTCGAACAACCGCTCGCCGGCGCCCAGGAGCACGGGGACCAGGTGGAGGTCGAGCCGGTCCAGGAGACCGGCGCCCAAACAGGCGCGAACCGTGGCGGCTCCGCCGGCCACCAGCACGTCCCGACCGTCGGCGACGGCACGCGCGTACCCCACGGCGGCCTCCGAGCCCTCCGTGACGAAGTGGAAGGTGGTCCCGCCCTTCATGTCCACCGGTTCCCGGGGGTGGTGGGTGAGGACGAACACGGGGGCGTGGAAGGGCGGCTCCTCGCCCCACCAGCCCGTCCAGGGACGCTCCTCGTCCCAGGGCCCCGGGCCGCCACCGAACATGTTCCGGCCCATCACCACGGCGCCGACGTTTCCCTCCACCTCCCGGAGCACGGCGGTGGAGGCGTTCTCCTCACCGCCGGACAGTCCGTGCTTCCCGCGCCACTCAGCCAGCGCGAAGGCCCACTCGTGCAGGGCCTTGCCCCCCACGCCCACCGGATGGTCGACGTCCTGTCCGGGGCCGGCCGCGTACCCGTCCAGCGAGATCGACAGGTGGGTCCTCGTGACGCCCATTTCCGGTTCCTCTCATGATCGGATGCGGGCACCGTACGCCATGGCGGTGACGAAGGACACCGTTGTCCTCAGCCGGGGCGGGACCTGTGGACAGCGCCCGGGCGTCGGCGGCGACTCCTATCCTGGACGCGTACATCCACGTCCGTCCGGGGGAGCCACGTGACCGTCTTCGACGACCTCATCGGCCAACAGAGTGCGGTACGCCAGTTCCAGCGCGCCGTCGCCGGGGCGGCGGACCTCGTGGCGGGCGGTCCCGGTACCGGGATGACCCACGCCTGGCTCTTCACCGGGCCCCCGGGGTCGGGGCGCTCGGAGGCGGCCCGCGCGTTCGCCGCCGCCATCCAGTGCGCCGACGGCGGTTGCGGGCACTGCCCCTCCTGCCACCAGGTGCTCGCCGGGACCCACCCGGACGTGCTGTACGTGCGGCCCAGCGGACTCAGCTACGGGGTGAAGGACACCCGCGACCTCGTTCTGCGCGCCGCGTCCAAGCCGTCGGGGGGGCGGTTCCGCGTCGTCCTGTTCGAGGACGCCGACCGCGCCACCGAAGCCGCCTCCAACGCCTTGCTCAAAGCGGTGGAGGAGCCTTCGCCCCGCACCGTCTGGCTGCTGTGCACCCCCACCCCGGACGACCTGCTCGTCACCATCCGCTCCCGCTGCCGCCTGGTCACCCTGGCCACCCCGGGGACGCCTGAACTGGTCGATGCGCTGGTCCGGCGCGAGGGGGTCGATCACCAGGCCGCGCGGGCCGCCGCGAAGGCGGCGGCGGGCCGGATCGACCGGGCCCGCCAACTGGCCACCGACCCCGAGGCACGCAGACGTCGGGAGGAGGTGCTGTCCATCCCGGCCCGACTCGACGGCCCCGGTGCCTGCGTGGTCGCCGCGGCCCGCCTCTACGCCATCGCGGAGGAGGAGGCCAAGAACCTCACCACCGCCCTCGACGAACAGGAGCGGAGCGAGCTGAAGGCGGCCTTCGGCGAGGGCTCCTCGGGCAAGGGCGTGGCCAAGGCGGTCCGCGGTTCGGCGGGGGCGCTCAAGGAGCTGGAGGAGCGGCAGAAGCGTCGGGCCACCCGGACCAAGCGCGACTCCTACGATCGGGCGCTGCTCGACCTCGCCGCCTTCTACCGGGACGTGCTCACCCTCCAGTTGGGCGCACGGGTGGAGCGGTCGACCGATGAGCGCTCCGGCGACCTCGAACGCCTGGCGCGCTCCGGTCCGCCCGAGGCCACGCTCCGCCGGATCGACGCGATCATGGAGTGCCGCGGGCGCATCGCCGCCAACGTGCACCCCCAGATCGCCATGGAGGCCATGACCTCGGCACTCCTGGTCGGCTAGCGGGAGGGACCGGGCCCCACCCAACGGTGAGGGAGGGCACAATGGTGCGGCAGCGACAGCACGCCGACCGTGGTCGGCCGGACAGGGAGAGGGCGACCAGGCGTGGGGACCAGGAAACGAGGGCCGCTGGCGGCCGTGCTCGCGGGCGTGCTGTTGGCGTCCAGCTGCGCCTCTGGGGGTGCCGGCCCGCTGGAGGAGGCGTCCGAACAGGCCGCGGACGTCGATGTGCTGGCCGACGTCACCGACCAGGAACTGGAGTGGGGGCCCTGCGAGGAGGGGGTGGAGGAGGCCGAATGCGCTCTCTTCGCGGTGCCCCTCGACTACGGTGACCCGGGCGGCGAACGGATCGAGATCGCGGTCAAGCGCCTGCCCGCTGAGGGGGGCGACCCCGTCGGCTCCCTGGTGGTCAACCCGGGTGGCCCCGGCGGCTCCGGGTACGACTACGTCGACCTGGCAGCCTACACCGTCAGCCCCGAGGTGCGCCGTCGCTTCGACGTCGTCGGGTTCGACCCGCGCGGCGTGGGGCGCAGTACCCCGCTCACGTGCCTGGACGCGCGGGAACTCGACGACTACCTCGGCATGGAGGCGGACACGGCCGACGGTGACGCCGACATGACGGAGGTCACCGAGGAGGGGATGGCGGAGCTGGCGGAGAGCAACCGGGGCTTCGTCGAGGCATGCCGGGCCAACCACCCCGAGCTCATGCTGCACGTGGGCACCGTGAACGTGGCGCGGGACATGGACGTGCTGCGCGAGCTGCTCGGGGATGAGAAGCTCACCTATCTGGGCGCCTCCTACGGTACGCACATCGGTGCGGAGTACGCCGACCAGTTCCCGGGCCGGGTGCGTGCCCTGGTCCTCGACGGCGCGGTCGACCCCAGCCAGGGCCAGTTGGAGCTCAGTGTGCAGCAGGCCACCGGGTTCGAGACCGCCCTGCGCTCGTTCGTCGAGGACTGCCTCACCCAGACCGACTGCCCTCTCGGCAGGTCCGGGGACAGCGTCGAGGACGGGATCGCGGTGCTCACGGACTTCCTGGAGGACACGGGGGAGGAACCGCTCGCCAACCACCGCGACGACCGCGAGGTGAACCGGCCCCGCGCCGAACTCGGGGTGCTCGCCGCCCTGTACTCGGAGTCCTGGTGGCCGCGTGTGCGCGGTGCGCTGGCCGAGGCGATGGACAGTGGCGACGGCACCGCGCTGGTCCTGCTCGGCGACGAGCTGTATGGGCGCTCCGACCCCGAGGAGTACGAGAACTCCACGGCGGCGCTCATCGCGGTGAACTGCTCGGACTCGGCCAGCCCCCGCGACATCCGCGCCTACGCCGAGGCCGCGGAGGACGCGGCCGAGGAGTCGCCGATCTTCGGCCCTCCGCTCGCCTGGGGCGCGCTGGCGTGCGCCTACTGGCCGCAGGAGGCGGTGGACCCCGGCGGTGAACTCGACGCCGCGGGCGCCGACCCGATCATGGTGCTCGGCACCACCAGGGACTCGGCCACGCCCTACGCCTGGTCGGTCGCGCTGGCCGAACAGTTGGACTCGGGCTTCCTGGTGACCCGGGACGGTGACGGCCACACGGGCTACCGGAGGGGCGACACGTGTATCGACGCGGTGGTGGACGCCTACCTCATCGACCTGGAGGTCCCCGAGGACGGCATGGCCTGTGCGTGAATCCGGTGCTGCTGTGCGCCCGGCGTGTGCGAGACACCCCGGGGAGGCGCTAGACTGGTTACCGCTTCGCCGCGCTGACACGCGGCGCGGTGCCGCCTTAGCTCAGTCGGCAGAGCGATTCACTCGTAATGAATAGGTCGTCGGTTCGATTCCGACAGGCGGCTCCCTTCTGACCAGCACGAACGCCGCCCCCGACGGGGGCGGCGTTTCGCTTTGGGCCGGTCGGGTGACCAATTGGGTTACCAATGCCTATTCGGCGAACAGGTCTCCCATGATGTCGGCCCCCTCCATGATCACCGGGTGCAACTCCTTGCGGTAGACGAGCTCGGTCGTGTTCGTGCTGCTGTGGCCGACCAGGCGTGCGATGTCCTCCAGGTGCGCGCCGTTGGCGGACATGAGCGACACGAAGCTGTGGCGCAGTTCCCGGGGCGTCCACGACCCCTCGACCTTGGCGGCCCGCACGATGGCTTGGAAGTCGCGCCGCACGTTGTTCACGTCCAACGCCGCCCCGGTTCGGGTGCGGAAGACGAGATCGGTGTCGGGCCAGTCCTTCCCGGCTTCCTTCCGTTCGGTCTCCTGCGTTTCCCTATGGGCCTTGAGCGCGGCTACGACGGGAGCCGGAAGAGCGAGCGTGCGGCGGCTCTTCTTCGTCTTGGTGTCCCCGTCCTTGCGGACGGAGCGCCAGACCGCCACGTGCGGCGGGGTGCCCTCGGGAGGGTCGAGGTGGACGTGCGGCCACGTGAGTTCCCGCGCTTCCTCGGTACGCACGCCGGTCAGCAGCGACACCATGACGTAGGCGTACAGGCGCCGTGACCGGGCAACCGCCAAGACCGCCTTGGCCTGTTCCAGGTTCAGGGCCTTGCTGGGGCGCCCGGCGCGGCCCTCGGGCGGGTCCACCAGTTCGGCGACGTTGCGCAGCACCCTGTTGCGGCGCTGGGCATGCCTGATCGCCCGGCGCAGCAGGTCCAAGCACTGTTTGAGGGTGGAGGTGGCCAGATGTTCGGCCCGTTCGTCCAACCAGTCGTCTACGTCGTCGGCGGTCAGTTCCCGCAGCTTGGCCTTACCGAGATGGGGGATGACGTTGTTCGCGGCCAGAGACCGGTATTTGGTCACCGTCGCTGCGCTGCGGCCCTTCAGGCCGCGCTTGAGCCAGTCGTTGACGGCGTCAGCGACCGTGTAGCCGGGGGACGGCCTGATGCCGGTCTCGTGTTCCTCCCGCAGCTCTCGCAGAGCCTCACGGACTTCTTCCTTGGTCTGGCCATAGACCACAGGGCGGCGTCGCTTGCCTGAGGGGGTGAAGCCGAGAGAGATCGATCCCCGAAAGAGCCCTTTGTCTTCATTCCAGCCGATCGTTCCCTGGCCGTAGTGACCCTTGGGCTTCTTTGGCCTGGGTTCCTTGCTCCCCATGTGCTGTTTTGCTCCTGTTCTGTATCAGAGGGTGGGGGTGGCCGCCCCGCTGGGGCGGCCACGGGGAGGTCAGGCGGCGTTGGCCTCGGTCTTGAGCAGGTCGACGTAGGCGTCGATGGCGTCGGCAGTCACCCGCCGGTTCTTGCCGCTGCCGACTGTGGCGAGACGACCGGTGCGGATCTCAGCGAAGAGCCGGGTCCGGCCCATCGACAGGACGTGCGCGGTCTCACTCAAGGTCAGGAGTCGCTTCGGGAGCTCGTGAACGGTCATGATGGACGTACTCCTTCTTCTTTGGGTTGGAGTGCGGTCCCGGGGATCTGCTGGCAGGCGGCCCCGGGGCCGTTTCTTCTCTCGGTGGGTGGGTCAGGCCGTGGTGCGCAGGCTGGTCGCGCACGGGGTGCACATGTCGGGGTAGTCGCTGGCCTCGAACCGGCGGAAGCGGTCACCGCAGGACCAGCACGCGCCGGACTCCACCGCCACGGGTCCGGCTTCCGGCAGGTCCGCCACATCCGCCACAGCCGACACGCCCCAGGTCAGGGGCGTGTTCTGTGTGGCGGACAGCGCGGGTGTGGCGGATCGGTCCGCCACAGGGACCCCCTCGGAGCCCGCTCCCTGGCTAGCCATGGGCGGGGACTCCGCAGGGGCCGGGTTGTCGTCCGGCGGCGGGAGGTAGCGCGACCAGGCGTCGGCCAGGTCCGCGGCGTGGTAGCCCTTGGGGGTGGAGCCGTCGGGCATGCGCACCGTCCGCGATTTGATCGCTTCGCCGTGGGCGGTGGTGTAGTCCTTCAGCAGACGGGACAGGCCCCGGGAGTCGAGCCCCTTGCCGCCGAGTTCGGCCCAGGGGGCATCCTCCAGATCGGCCAGCGCGCCCAGGAGGGCCTGGGTGGGCAGCTTGTCGGCGCCCTGGTGGCGGAAGACGGCGCGGGTGTCGGCCAGCAGCCGCACCCCCAGCGACACCCGCCTCGGATCGGCGCTGGCGGCCACCAGCTCCACGCACGCGCTGCGGGCCTTGCCGGGCCAGGGGCCGCCCGCGGCGTCGGCGACCATCAGCAGCGGTTCCCACACGTCGGCGGGCCGGTCGCTGACGCCTTCGGGCATGGCGGGGAACCTCTCCCGGACGCTGTCGGCCACGGCGCTGGCCCAGGCGGTGAGACGCTCGCGCAGGGCGTGGCCTTGGGGCTCGTTGAGGCGTGCCCGGTAGGGTTCGACCCTCTCGTGGGGGGCGCGTCGGCGCATGCGCACGATGACCGAGCGGGTCAGGACGGTGTCGGGTAGTTCGCCCAGGCCGCCCAGGCCGATGGCGGCGTAGGAGGGGAAGGCCGCCACGGTCTGGGAGGAGCCGTCGCCCACGCACCGGTAGGAGACGCCGGAGCGGCGGTGTCCGGCGTTGATCAGGCCGCGCAGTTCCTCGTTGTCCTTGGCTTTGGGGCCGAAGACGGTGTCGATCTCGTCGAAGAGGACGGTGGGTTTGCGTTCGGTGTCGGCGATGGCGCGGAACAGCGCGGCGGGGGTGGCGTTGACCGCCAGCATGGGGTTGGGCACCAGGGTTTCCAGGATCTCCAGGGCGCGGGTCTTTCCGGAGCCGGGTTCGGGTGAGAGGAAGGCCAGGCGGGGTGTGGAGTCGAAGGCGTCCATCATGTGGGTGTGGGCGGCCCACAGGGCGGTGGCGGTGGCGGCGGCGTCGGCGGGGAAGACCACGAAGCGGCGCAGGAACGCCTCGACTTCGTCGAGGAGGGCGGGTCCGTGGTCGAGGTGGTCCATGCCGCTGTGCCATCCCTCGGTGGGTGTGTGGGTCATCGGTTTTGTCCTCCGCGCTCGGAGCCGGTGGGGCGCTGGTCCTTCTCGGGGAGGGGGTCGGTGCCCCAGGCCCAGGCTTCGGCGGCCAGCACCACGGCGGCGATCTTGGCGGGGTGGGCCTCTGGGAGGGCGCACCAGGCGGGGGTGCCGTAGGCGGGCGGCGGGGTGGTGGTGTTGCCGCGGGCGATGAGGCGGCGTGCCCACTCGCGGCGGTAGGAGCGCACGTGTGGGCGTGAGGTCTCGGGCATGGGCGGTGTCCTTCCTCGGGCGGTGCGAGGGGCGTCGGGTGTGTGCGCCCGGCGGGCGGGCGGACGGTGTGCCGGGGTGGGCGGTGTGCAGGTCACCGGGCGGGCGGCCGGTGGGCGCCTTGGGCGGTGCCCTGGTGGCGGGGCCGGTGCAGGCGCATGTGTGTGCCGAACGGGGCGCGCGCGTCCAGGAGGCGTTGGGCCAGGGGCGGGCGGCCGGTGGGCGCCTGGTCGGCGTCGTCGGCGCGCAGGAGTTCCAGTGCTTCGGGGATGGGCACCCACAGGGCGCCGTGGCGGGCGGGCCGGTCGCTGGCGGGGGCGGCGATCCAGGTCAGGTTCAGGTGCAGCGGAGCGAGGGCCTTGTAGGCGCCGGTGACGCGGTCGGGCTCCACTGCGAGGGCGGCGCGTTCGCGTACGCACCGCACGGCCGCTTGGCGGACGCTTTCGCCCTGGTGGAGGGTGCCGGTGGGCAGGGTCCATTCCGGGGCCTGCCAGGGGTCGCGCACCAGCAGCACGCGGCCTTCGTCGTTGAGGGTGACGGTGGTGATGCTGACCCGGTCGCGGGGCGCGGTGAACCAGTGGGGCTGTGCGGTGGCGGGCGGGGGTTCGGCGGCCGGGAGCGTGTGCGCGGCGCTGGTGTGGGGCATGATGGGAGTCCTCCCGTTTCGGAGCGTGCTTCGCGGACGGTTGAGGGACCCCGGCACAGCGGCAGTTCTTGGTCGGATTCGGCGCTGTGTCGGGGGCGGGTTCAGGCCAGGGCCAGCGCGATGGAGGACTCGCGGATGAGGTCGCGGTCGAAGGCGCGGGCCAGCAGCACCGCCTGACGGGTGCGCATCCGGTAGACCCTTCCCCGTACGGGGTCGGGTGTGCCTGCGGGGTAGCGGCCCGCCAACCGGTCGTGGACGGCCGTGAACTCTTTGCGCAGGGGCACACGCAGCTCTACCGGGGGGCCGTCGCAGACGGCGTGGCGGGCCTGGGACTCGGCGGTGTTGATGCGGCGCTTGCCGCCGTAGCGGCGGGCCAGCGCCCGGCCCCGGGGGGTCTTCCAGCCCTCGGAGAGGTTGAGGGAGTGGCACAGGTTGGCGTCCTGCCACAGCGCGACTTCCCCGCCCGAGCGCGCGACCCCCTGAGCGATCCAGGCGTTGAGAACGCGCACGCCCTGCTCTGTCAGTCGGGGCGGGACGACGGGGCCGCCGGGGCGGGTGGGCAGGATCGGCGGGAGGAGCTTGCCCAGGGCGGCGGTGCGCTCGGTCTGCGAGGCGGGCATGTCCGACAGGGCCAGCGCCAGGGCCTGTTCCATGTTGGACAGCTCACTGACCCAGGCGTGGGGGTCGGGGGTGTGGTCGTCGTGGTGCTGGCGGGGGCGGGGGATGGTGGTCGTGGTGGTGGGGCGGTCAGCGAGCAGCGGCATCTTCAGCGTCTCCCAGCGTCCAGGTGTGTTCGAGCGCGTCCAAGTACCAGTATTCATATATGAGGCTCATATTCAACCCTTGATCTACAAGTTTCCCGCGAGTAGCATCAAAGGTGCAGGTCAAGCCATTGACTGGCGTCGAGTCCACTAAGGGCGTAGGCTTGTCTCAGCTTGAATATGACCGATATACGAGGATTGGAGCTTGAAGTTGAGTCCTCGCGTTCAGAGGCCGTTGCCTCCGTACCAGCAGATTGCTGACCACTACCGTGACCTGATCACCCAGGGCACCCTCAAGGAGGGTGACCGGCTGCCCACCGTGGCCGAGATCGCCGACGAATGGGGCGTCTCCCCGGGCACCGCCCACAGAGGCATGCAGCAGCTACGGGGTGAGAAGCTGGTTGCCACCAATCAGCAGGGCACCACGGTGCAAACGTTCCGGCAGGCCACTCCCGCGCCGATCGACCGAGTGCACCGAGCATCCGCCGCAACCCATGACCGCATCGAGGTCCGCGAGGCCGGGACTGTCACCGCACGTGCCTACGTCGGGGACGTCCTCGGCATCAACGCGGACGCGGGCAACATCAAGGTGGTTCGGCGGGAGTCCGTGACCTACCGGGACGGCACACCGCGCATCCTGGCTGTGTCATGGCTTCCTCTGCACTTCGCCCAGGAGGTGCCCGAGCTGACCGGCTTGGAGCCCATTCCAAGCCTGGTCTCCCTCATCCACGAGAAGGGGGCTCGTACCGCCACACATGGACGCGACTGGGTGACCGCCCGTCGCGCCGATGAGCGGGAAGCTGAAGCACTGGGTATCGCTGTCGGCGACCCTGTTCTTGCGGGCACGTCGGTATGGTCCGACGAGGAGGGACCCATCGAGTACCGGGAGTACGTTTCCCCCGCTGACCACGTCATCACCCATGAGTACACGGTGAACCTGTCCTCCACACAGTAGGAGTGGCACCACTGAAGCCCCGGCGCGCGCCGGGGCTTCAGTGCTTCCCTGTCTCGTGCTGTGTGGCGGCATCTATCCGCCACACGCCACAGATCCGCCACATAAAACAGGCCCCTGACCTGGGGCGTGTCGGCTGTGGCGGATGTGGCGGACCTGTCGGAAGCCGGGGCGGTGGCGGGTTCGTGGGGGGCACGCCATCTCCGGCCGGGCGGGGGACCCCTGGGACAGAGCCCTGTCCCAGCCCTGGGACGTCCCAGCGGTGACCCAGCACCGTCCCACACCGTTGGGACGCCTTCTGGCCTGCATGTCCCAGGATGGGACAGGACACCCTTTGCCTCCTCGCTAGAAGGGGTACACGCGGAGGAACGGACCCCCTTCACGGTTCCTGGGACATCCTCGCCGGACAGCGCGGGCAAGGGGCGAACAGAGGCACACAGGAACTGAAGGGCTCGGGGTGCCGAGACCAGGCGGGCGAAGACTGTTACAGACCCCCGTCTCAAGGCCGTTACAAGACCTGTAACGGGTTCTGTCACCAGGCCCTGTAACAGGACTCGTGACGGACCTGTGACAGCGGCTCGTAACGGCACCTGAACAGCCGTAACGCCCGTTCGTAACGGATACTTGAGAACACCCCCTAGTGCCGCCTTGGAGCCGTGTCACGGCCCCGTGGGGAGGGGTAGGCCGGTCTGGTGTCACGGGGTACGTGTCAGCAGGTCAGTCGCGTCACGGGCGGTTGACACGACGCTGTCACGAACCCCGTGACAGTGACTCGTGACAGGTGCTGTCGCAACGCTCGTGACAGCACCGTGACGGGTTCCGTGACACGCACTACCCCCTATGGCTAGCCATGGGGGTTCGACGGCTCGTATGCCTCATCAGGGTGACCAAACGGGTGACCAATCCTGGTGAACTTTGGCGGACTCACGAGAACCCAGAGGGACCGTTTGGGCAGGTCAGCGAGGGTGTTCGGCCTGGTCTCCGCGTGCCCGAAAGCCCTCGTAATGAATAGGTCATCGGTTCGATTCCGATAGGCGGCTCCCTTCTGACCAGCACGAACGCCGCCCCCGTCGGGGGCGGCGTTTCGCTTTGGGCCGGTCGGGTGGCCATTTGAGGGCCAGTGGTCCGTGCCGAGCCGTTGAAGCGTTGACCCTGTTCCCAGCGCGGGTCTCGGGTGGGTGAGCCATGCGCTGGGAGCAGGATTGAACCCGAGTGCTGACGCCGGGCCCGGGGAACCGGCGTGTCGCCGCCGGTCAATGGATGCTTACTGTACGTTCTGTGGATGAGTGTCTCTTATGGGTGGAATGCGGGTAGATGTGCGCCATGAGCTTAGTGTTCATGGTGTTTCTACTGGTAGCCGCTGTCCTCGCGATCGGGGGAGGCTCCTACGCGGTGCGACGCGTCGTCGCCTCGCTGGAGGAGCGCCTCGGGCCGGAACCGGCGGCCCCGCCCGCCGACGTGGCGGACACCCCTCCCCGGGAGGTGGGCGGCTATGTGGCCGCCCAGAGCCGGGCGGAGGAGCTGCCGCCGTCCCTGCGGACACGGGTGCGGGCCCTCCTCGCCCTGGGGCGGACCGAGGAGGCGGTCCGCCTCGTAGGCGAGTACACGGCCGACGACGAGGAGACCGCACGTGGGATCGTCGCCGACCTCGACACGGGCCGGGGGCCGGGGCGGATCCTGGAGCCGTAGGGCCCGTCCGGCACCGCTAGGGCCACGTGCCATCCACCACGGTGCCGTGGTCGGGCTTGGTCCGGTCCAGCCACTCCTGGCGGCCGCGCGCGTACTCCAGCGCCCACGCCACCTGCTTCCTGTGCAGTTCGGCCAGTTCCAGTGCCGCCACCGCCGGGTGCCGGGCACCGATCTCCTCCGCCACGGCCAGTGCCGCGGAGGCGTCCGCCGTGGCCGTGTGGGCCTTGGTCAGGGTCACCCCGTAGTACTCGCTCATCGCACCCAGGTTGCGCCTGCCCTTCCGGTAGGGCTCGACGCCGCGGTCGATCACCAGGGGGTCCACGACCGGTGCCACCTCGCCCCCGAGCCGGTCCTCCAGCGAGGCGAGCCCGTGCCGTTCCAGTTCCAGGGCGAGCACCTTCAGATCGTAGGGGGCGTTGAACACGACTAGGCCCCGTGCGGCCCTCAGGTGCGCGGTGAGGGCCTCGGCGATCTCCTCCAGGCACTTGGCGGCGGGGCGCCCCTCGGCACGCGCCCGCTCGGTGCTGATGCCGTGGACGGCCACCGCGTCGGCGGGTATCTCGCGCGGTCCGGGGTCCACGAGCCAGGTACGTCGGTCCCCGTCGCGGTCCACGAGCGCCGCCGAGACGAGGAAGGCGGTGCGGGGGTCGCGCGCGGAGGTCTCGGAGTCGAACCCGAGCAGGGCGGTGGTGTGCCACCCCGCGTGCGCCGCGCGCGGGGGCGGCACGGGGCGGGGTTCGTGCTCGGCGCAGTAGGTGCGCCAGCGCCCGGTCTCCTTGAGGACGACGCCCTCGCCGGCGTCGACACGGACCGAACAGGTGGTGCAGGTGCCGGGGTAGCGGTTGCGCATGGATTCCCTCTCCGCACGGATTCGCGGTGCCGCGGTGTACGGCGGTGATCGTGGATCATCGTAAGTCGGGGTGGGGACAGAGCAGAGGCGAACGGCTCGGAACGTGCGGGTCCTGTGGGGCGGGTGTGTGCGTCCGCCCGGTTGTGGGGTAGAGAAGGGGCATGAGTCTGGAAGAGGCATCACGCCAGTTGGAAGCAGCGATCCACGACGCGCGCGTCGCCTTCGACTGCATCCTCCTGGAGGAACTGGACCGGGCGCACACGAACGCCATCACCGCCCGGGCCGCGGTCGACGCCGCCGAGCAGGCGATCAGGGTCGCGTTGGAGAAGCAGGAGGCGGCCAAGGCCGGGGACTCCGAGGAGGACGAAGGGGTCGACGGCTCCGCGGGGAGCACGGATAAGGCCGAGGAGGTGGAGTCGGCGGACTGACCCCCAGGGGTATCGAACTTATTTTCGAACAACGGGTATGCTGAACGCATGCCCGATCAGTCGCTGAGGCCGGACTGGCCCACGGGTGTGCACCCACCCGGGGCGGACTCCTTCGAACAGACGGCGCTGGTGTGGTTGTTCGACCACGTACCGGCCGACTACCGACTGCACGGGGTGCTGCGGCGCCATCCCGTGGCGCTCTCCCGGCTCGCCCACCAGTACGTGTCCGCCGCGCTGGAGGCGGCCAGGGAGGGGTACCGCACCGCCCGGGTGGACCTGCGCGAGTACCTGCCGCCGCACGCCCTCGACCAGGTGATGAACGCCTACCGCGACGAAGGGCGGCGTATGGCCGCGCTCCTGCGCTCCGTCGAGGCGGTGGACGCCGAACTGCGTGCCGCCGCGGACCGCGGGGGCGGCGGTGGGTGAGTACCGGTCAGGCGGTCACCCGGACCACCACGGCGACCTCGCCGCCGGTGTTGACCAGGTGCTGGCGTCCCCGCGCCGCGGATCCCACGACACGCGCCCGGCCCCGGGCGAGTTCGGCCGCCGACAGGATGGACCCGTCCGCCCCGGAGGCGACCAGGTGCGCCCGGCCACCGGCCAGGAGCAGCACCTCCAGAGCGGGCCCATGGCCGGGGCGCCCCTCAGGCTCGGGAACGAAGCTGTTCGGTTCGAGTGCCACCACGCTCACCCGGATCCGCCCGGCCGCGTGGCGCCGTGCGGTGCGGGGCGCGGGCTGCCAGCGTCCCCGCCGGGACGGCCGCAGCGCGGGGCGGCCCAGGGCCTGGGCGGCACCGCGGGCGGCGGCCACCAGGCGACCGACGGTGGGCAGAGGACGCTGCGCCAGGTGGGCGTAGCCGGAGCGGCGTCCGGCGTCGACCACGTCACCGATCCCTTCCAGGGAGACCTGCTCGGTACGGGCGGGGGCAGCGGGAAGCACGGAGGTGGAGGCCTGGTGCGGCATTGTGGAAGGATCCTTCGCGTGGGCGCGTCCGGGGGCCTCGGACGCGCGACTGTCGTCGACGGCCCCGCTCGGGCGGGGCGATGGCGGTCAGGCGTCTCGACGCGCGAAGGCGGAGACGGCCGGTTCCGCAGGAGGGGCGGGCACCGCGCGGGGCGCGGGCGAAAGCCTCAGCGGCGACAGCGACAACACGGACACGTCGGGAACGCCTGGTGGCGGGAGGCCTCGAAGGCCGTGCGAGCCGTGGCGGACGACGTGTGCGGATGCATGCCCCCAAGGAGACCAGCAGAGCGCGGGAGGCGTCAAGCGATCATGGATATTCGGGCGTGTCGCTCACGCCACTCCGAGTGCGCCCGCCTCCTGTTGCGAGCGGCGCCACGGGGTGGTGACATGTGGGAACCGTGAACGGTGTGGGAGCGGTACCGACACGGGAAGTCCCCCGTCCCCCAGCCGCAGTGATCAGGAGAGGCCGCGATGGCGCCCGGCTCCAGAGGCCTTCGTTGACCCCGGAAACCCCGGGGCTGTGGGCGCGCGTGTTCGTACGCGCGCTCGTCGTCGTGGCCGCCGGGGTGATGGCGCTCGGCTTCCTCGGGCCGGGGGAGGGGCTGCTCATCGCGGGCCTCACCACACTCACGTACGTACTGATGTGGCTGCGTGGCCGGACCCCGGGCGTGCCCGAGCCGCGGCGGGCGCCCGAGCCGGGAGGCGGGGAACCCGGGGCCGGGTGAGCACCTTCCGGGGTGGTCGGTCTTTCGGCAAAGGCCGGAGGGCTCCACCGGCCGCGGCGTAGATTCTAGGTCTATGACGGACCGGGACCTCCTCCGCGCCCTGCGCTCCAGCCGTACGTCCGCCGGGGACGCCTACACGTACTTGCTCGACGCCTACGGGGAGGAGCTGTACCGGAGCTGTATCCTGGCCCTGCGTGACCGGGACGCCGCGCACGTGGCCCTCAGGGACACGCTGATCGTCGCCCGTGCGCACATCCGGCACGTGCCGGACGCCTGTCACCTTCGGGAGTGGCTGCACGTGCTGGCCGAGGCCGAGTGCGCTCGGCGCGCGGTCCGGGGAAGCGGTTCAGGACCGCAGTGGCGGATGCCGGAGCACGTCGAGTTCGTGCGGTCCAGGGTGATCGACGGCATGGCCGGCCCCGGCCTCGACGCCTACCGGGCGCACGTGAGCGCCCGCGCCGACCACTTCGGCCGGGACGGCTTCCCGCTCCCGGCAGCGGCCCGCCCGCTGGCCAGGGGACTGGTCGCTCTTCTGCCCGTCCTCGCGGTCCTGCTGTGCCTGCTCCTGGCGGTCCTCGTGGCGGACTGCCTTCTGGGCGGCGGCTGGGGCACGGCGCGGGGACCGGCGGTCGACGCCGTGCGCTGACTCTGGGTGCCCCCGCCCCGCCCGTCGCCCGCCACCGCCCTCAACGGACGCCTGCGGCGCAGTCCTGATTCGTGTGCAAGCGGTTCCAGCCCGCCCCTCTGAAGGACTCCTGGACCGGCCAAAGACGGAGCGGTTTCGCGGTGGCCACGTGGGCACCGGGCGACCCCTGAGCGGTTCCGGCCCGACGGGGCCTCACGAAAGACCGGTGGTGCCCGGCGCGGGCGTCGGGACCGGGGAGAGGGGCACGCTCAGGCTCAGCGAACCCTGTTCAACCGGATGACGGGGCAGCTTCTCCACTGCACTGCAAACGGGTCAGGTCTTCGGCGAGCAACGTGCGTTCGCCCCCTTCCCAGAGGCCGAGGTCTCCGGTGGCGGCTTGACAACTAAGCCCCTTGAGATGTCTTTCGGGCGCTCGCGGCAGGTACGGACACGACGACGGCCCGGATTTCCCAGGGCCGTCGTCGAGCGGTGCGCCGACCCCTACTGGGAGTCGCCGGTGGTGATGTGGGAGGCGTCGCCGTGGCCGCCCTTCTCCTCGGCGCGCTTGATCGAGGCGATGATCTCCTGCTCCGCCTCGTGGCGCCCGGCCCAGTTGGCGCCCTCGACGGACTTGCCGGGCTCCAGGTCCTTGTAGACCGTGAAGAAGTGCTCGATCTCCAGGCGCTCGAACTCGTTCACGTGGTGAATGTCACGCAGGTGCTCCTGGCGCGGGTCCGTCGCCGGGACGCACAGCAGCTTGTCGTCACCGCCCGCCTCGTCGCGCATCCGGAACATGCCGACGGCACGGCAGCGGATCAGGCAGCCCGGGAAGGTCGGGGCCTTGAGCAGCACGAGGGCGTCGAGCGGGTCGCCGTCCTCGCCGAGGGTGCCCTCGATGAAGCCGTAGTCCGTGGGATAGGTGGTGGAGGTGAACAGCATGCGGTCGAGACGGATACGACCTGTCTCGTGGTCCACCTCGTACTTGTTGCGCTCCCCTTTGGGGATCTCGATGGTGACGTCGAATTCCATGCTGATCTCGGCTCCCATTGCGACTAATGTCGCCATATAACTACTACGTCTGACCGCGACACCGAAGGAAGGGCAGGTGCCCCGGGTGCGACGGATACGAGGCGAGGCCTACTGCGCTCTGGCCCTGCTGAACGTGTTCGTGCTGGTGGCCGGTCTGGTCGCCCTCGATGTGATCGAGGCGCGACCGGCCCCGGCCGAGCCCAGTCCGGTCACGAACGCCGAGGGTGCGGCGGTGGCCGTCCCCGCGGCTTCGGCCCCGGCCGATCCGGCCAGGGTCGCGGACGCCCTCGATGATCCCATGTCCACCTCCGGGCTCGCGGAGGGCCTCTCCGGTTTCGTGGTCGACGCGGCGAGCGGAGAGACCCTCTTCGAACTGGCTCCCGACACACCGGTCACGCCGGCATCGACGACGAAGATCGCCACGGCGGTCACGGTCCTCACCGCGGTCGGCCCCGATCACGTGCTTGAGACCGAGGTGTTCCTCGATGCCGGGCTCGGCCGCGTGGTGCTGCGCGGCGCGGGTGACGCGACACTGACCGTGTCCGCTGATTCCGCAGCCTACCCGCAGGTAGCGACGCTGGAGTCGCTCGCGGCCCGCACCGCGCGGGTCCTGGCCGACCACGGACTGGACACGGTGTCCGTCGGCTACGACGACACGCTCTTCACCGGACCCGACACGGCACCGGGGTGGAAGCCCAACTACGTCACCGAGGGCAGCACCGCCACCGTCCACGCGCTGATGATCGACTCCGGCCGCTACTCCCCCGAGGCGCGCGGCTACGGTTCGCGCGTTCCGGACCCGCCCCTGTTCGCGGCCCAGGCCTTCGCTGAGCAGTTGGAGGAGGCCGGGGCGGCCGTCGAGGGCGCCCCCGCCCCAGCCGAGGCCACCGGGGAACCCGTGGCCGTCGGGGAGTCCCCGCCGGTGTCCGCGCTCGTGGAGCACATGCTGCTGGCCAGCGACAACAACATGGCCGAGGCGCTCGGCCGGATCGCCGCACTGGGGACCGGGCAGGAGGCCTCCTTCGCCGGTGCAGCGGAGGCGACCCACCGTGTGATGGAGGACCTGGGCGTCAACGGTGTCCGGCTCTCCGACAACAGCGGGCTCAGTACCGAGAACCTCATCTCCCCCCGGGCACTGGTGAAGCTGCTCAGGGCCGCCTCGGCCCCGGAGAACGAGCACCTGAGCGCGGCCGTGTCGGGCCTGCCCACCGCGCACTCCACGGGAACCCTGGCGGGCCGCTACTCGGCGTACTCCACCTCCCACGACGCCGCCGGCCTGGTGCGCGGCAAGACCGGCACCCTGAGCGGGGTGAGCACCCTCGCAGGGACGGTCCGCGACCAGGAGGGGAACACGTTCCTCTTCGCTTTCATGGCCAACACGCCCTCCGCCTCCGGCCCCCGGTTGGACACCCTCGCAGCCGAGCTGAGCCGCTGCGGCTGCTCCTGAGAACCCCGGGACGGCATGGGGGACCTCCCGGGTCCTTCCCCGAATTCGTCCGCCGATCCCCGTGCCGTCCGGTGCCCCGTGGGTAGGCTGGCCGTGTGACTGTGATCGACTGGGACGTAGCCGTCAGCACCGGTGTCCGCCTCGTGCGGCCCGGACCCCAGGTGGACCTGCGCGACGCGCGGGAAGCCGTGGTGCAGTTGCGCGACCTCTCCGGCGCGGCCGCCGGGCACGTGCGTGACTTCACCGGGATGAATCCCCTCGAACCGGCCGGTCCGGCGGTTGTCGTCGACCGGCCCGGATGGATCCGGGCCAACGTCGACGGCTTCCGGACGGTGATCGAACCCGTCTTGGAGCAGATGGCCTCGGAGCGCCTCGGCAACGCCCCCGTGGCCGACCTCTCCGCCATCGGCTCCCGGATCACCGGTGTGCAGCTGGGTGCGGTCCTGGCCTACCTCGCCGGGAAGGTCCTCGGGCAGTACGAACTCTTCCTGCCCCCGGACCCGGACGGCAGGACCCCCACCGGGCGGCTCACCCTGGTGGCGCCCAACATCGTCGCCGCCGAACGCGAGATGGACGTCGACCCCCGTGACTTCCGCCTGTGGGTGTGCCTGCACGAGGAGACCCACCGCATGCAGTTCACGGCCACGCCGTGGCTGCGCGCCCACGTGCAGGACCTGATGCGCGAACTGCTGCTGTCGTCGGAGATGGATGCCTCCGACCTCATCGCCCGCCTGCGTGCCGCGGGCGAGGCCGTCGCCGACGCCGTGCGCGGTGGCGACTCCAATCTTCTCACCGCCTTCCAGAGCCCCGAGCAGAGCGAGATCATGGACCGCGTCACCGCGGTCATGAGCTTGGCCGAGGGGCACGGCGATTTCGTCATGGACGCCGTCGGCCCCGACGTCGTGCCGAGCGTGGAGCGCATCCGCGCCCGTTTCCAGAAACGGCGTGAGGCGGCCAACCCGCTGGACCGGATCATGCGCCAGCTCTTGGGCATGGACATGAAGATGCGCCAGTACGAGGAGGGCGCCGCGTTCGTCTCCGCGGTGGTCGCCCAGGTCGGCATGCCCGCGTTCAACAAGGTGTGGACCTCGCCGGAGACGCTGCCCACCCTGGCCGAGATCCGCGACCCCAACGCCTGGATCGAGCGGGTCGTGCGCCCCGCCGCCATCACCGAGTGAGCGGACCGCCTCCCGAGGTGGCCGCGGTGCGCTCGGCGGTCCGGCGGGCGCTGGGCACCCTGCCCGAGGACGCCACCGTGCTGGTGGCGTGCAGCGGCGGTGCCGACTCCCTGGCCCTGGCAGGGGCGGTGGCCTTCGAAGCGCCGCGTCTGGGCCTGGCGGCCGGGGCGGTCACCGTGGACCACGGGCTCCAGGAGGGGTCGGCGGAGCGGGCCGAGGCCGTGGCGGGCGTGCTGCGCGGTCTGGGCCTGGCGCCCGTCGCGGTCCGCCGGGTGGAGGTCGCCGGGCACGGCGGCCCCGAGGCGGCGGCGCGGCGGGCACGCTACGGGGCTCTCGACGCCGTCGCCGCCGACCACGGCGTCGTGCTGCTCGGCCACACGCTCGACGACCAGGCCGAGACCGTCCTACTCGGGCTCGCACGCGGTTCGGGTGCCCGTTCCCTGTCCGGAATGGCCGCGCGGACCGGGCGCTACCTGCGCCCCCTCCTCGAACTGGAGCGCGCCACCGTGCGCGCCGCCTGTGAGCGCATGGGACTGGACGCCTGGGAGGACCCCCACAACGCCGACCCGCGCTACGCCCGTTCGCGGGTACGCCACGAGGCGCTGCCCACACTGGAGCGCGCACTCGGCCCGGGTATCGCCGCGGCGCTGGCCCGGACGGCGGCCCTGCTCCGCCAGGACGCCGACACACTCGACGCGCTGGCCGCCGCCCTGTACGCCGATGCCGGGGACGCTTCGGAGACACCCGTGGACGGGACGCGGAGCGCCGGCCCGGTGCTCCGGGTGGAGCCGCTCGACGGGGCCCCCGCCTCCCTGCGCACCCGGGTCCTGCGCCGTGCCGCACTGGAGGCGGGCTGCCCGCCCAGCGCGCTCACCGCCCGGCACGTACGCGAGGTCGAACGGCTGGTCACCGAGTGGCGTGGCCAGTCCCACATCGATCTCCCGGGCGGGGTGCGGGCTCGCCGCGCGGACAAGCGTGTGCGCTTCGAGCGGTGACCCAAGCGGTTTCCTCGCTGTTCGCGGCCGACTCCGGCACGTCTATCCTGGGTGCCGCACACGGGGAACCCAGCAGCGAGGACAGTGAGCGTGGACGCTAACGACATGGGCAGCGATCTCGAGAAGATCCTGGTCACCGAGGAAGAGATCAAGACGCGCCTCGCGGAACTGGGGGAGCGGATCGACGCAGACTACGAGGGCAGGGACCTGCTCATCGTCGGTGTGCTCAAGGGGGCGGTCATGGTGATGGCCGACCTGGCGCGGGTCCTGCACAGACCGGTCTCCATGGACTGGATGGCGGTCTCCTCCTACGGTGCCGGGACCACCTCGTCGGGGGTGGTGCGCATCCTCAAGGACCTGGAGACCGACATCAAGGACCGCGACGTCCTGATCGTCGAGGACGTCATCGACTCCGGCCTCACCCTGTCGTGGCTGGTGGGCAACCTCAAGTCCCGCGGTCCCCGTTCGGTGGAGATCTGCACGATGGTCCGCAAACCGCTGGCCTTCGAGGTCGACCTCGACGTCAGGTACATCGGGTTCGACCTGCCCAACGAGTTCATCATCGGCTACGGGCTGGACTACGCGGAGAAGTACCGGAACCTGCCGTTCATCGGCACCCTCGCCCCGCACGTCTACAAGGACTGAGCGTGTTCTGTCGCCCCCCGTTCCGCCTCGGCCCGCTCATCGCCCACCACCCTCAAGGGTCGGCCCCCGGCGGCCGTGTGCCCTGTCGGACACGGGGATCCGGGAACAAGGGCCGGGTCTCCGGTCGTTCGTTCTCATGACGGCCCGCCGGTGGTAGGGACCCGAGCGGTGTGCCCGCTCCGGGGAGCGAGGTGTACCGTCGATTATCCCGGCGTGATCGCAGGGAGCACGTGTCCGATTGGTCCTGCTTCGGAAAGTTCTCTGGGGCGGGGCGGCCTGGTCAGGAGGGACGGACCCGTCAGGGTTCCGCTCACATGAATCTGAAGCGTTTTTTCCGAGGCCCCTGGATCTGGATCCTGGCTGTCACCCTCATGCTCATCATCGGCTTCAGGGTGTTCGACATCGGTGGGGGGCCGCAACCCGAGCCGACCGACATCTCGACCGTGTACCAGCACATCGAGCGGGACGAGGTCGAGAGCGCGGAGATCATCGACAACGACCAGCGGATCCTCGTGACCACGACTGACGGGGACATCCTGGAGGCCTACTGGGTCGAGAACCAGGGCATGCAGCTCGCCGACCTGCTTCAGGAGCAGGCCGACGCCGAGGACGGCAACCTGGAGTCCTACAAGGTCTCGGTCGCCACCACACCCGTGTGGGCCTCCGCACTCTTCAGCTTCCTGCCGCTCATCCTCATCATCGCCATCTTCTGGTTCATCTTCAGCCAGATGCAGGGCGGCGGCTCGCGTGTGATGAACTTCGGCAAGTCCAAGGCCAAGCTCATCACCAAGGACACACCGAAGAACACCTTCACCGACGTCGCCGGAGCGGACGAGGCGATCGAGGAGCTCCACGAGATCAAGGAGTTCCTGGAGAACCCGGCCAAGTTCCAGGCCATGGGCGCGAAGATCCCCAAGGGCGTACTGCTCATGGGCCCGCCCGGAACCGGTAAGACCCTGCTGGCGCGCGCCGTCGCGGGTGAGGCCGGGGTGCCGTTCTACTCCATCTCCGGCTCCGACTTCGTCGAGATGTTCGTCGGCGTGGGCGCCTCCCGAGTGCGCGACCTCTTCGAACAGGCCAAGGCGAACGCCCCCGCGATCATCTTCATCGACGAGATCGACGCGGTGGGACGCCACCGCGGCGCCGGCATGGGCGGCGGCCACGACGAGCGCGAGCAGACCCTCAACCAGATGCTGGTCGAGATGGACGGCTTCGACGTCAAGGGCGGCGTGATCCTCATCGCCGCCACCAACCGCCCCGACATCCTCGACCCCGCGCTGCTGCGCCCGGGCCGCTTCGACCGTCAGGTCGTCGTCGACCGTCCCGACATGGACGGCCGCCGCGACATCCTCAAGGTCCACGCCAAGGGCAAACCGATGGCCGAGGACGTCGACTTCAACGTCATCGCCCGCCAGACCGCCGGGATGACCGGTGCCGACCTGGCCAACGTCATCAACGAGGGTGCGTTGCTGTCGGCCCGCGCCGACGACAAGGTCATCACCCACGCCACCCTGGAGGAGGCGATCGAGCGGGTCATGGCCGGCCCGGAGCGCAAGACCCGGGTGATGTCCGACGAGGAGAAGAAGGTCATCGCCTACCACGAGGGCGGCCACGCCCTGGTGGGCCACGCCCTGCCCAACGCCGACCCCGTCCACAAGATCACGATCCTGCCGCGCGGCCGTGCGCTCGGCTACACCATGTCGGTGCCCACCGAGGACAAGTTCCTCACCTCCCGGTCGCAGATGATGGACCAGCTCGCCATGATGCTCGGCGGGCGCGCCGCCGAGGAGCTGGTCTTCCACGAGCCCACCACGGGGGCCGGCAACGACATCGACAAGGCCACCAGTCTGGCCCGCAACATGGTCACCGAGTACGGCATGAGCGAGCGCCTGGGCGCACGCAAGTTCGGCTCCGCCAGCACCGAGCCCTTCCTGGGCCGCGAGATGGCACACGCCCGCGAGTACTCCGAGGAGATCGCCTCCGTCATCGACGAGGAGGTGCGGCGCCTCATCGAGTCCGCGCACGACGAGGCCTACGACGTCCTCGTCGAGTACCGGGACGTCCTCGACGACCTGGTCGTGGCCCTGCTGGAGAAGGAGACGCTCACCAAGGACCAGGTACTGGAGATCTTCGCCCCGGTCCGCACGCGGCCCTCACGCGGCTCCTACACCGGCTACGGCAAGCGCAGGCCCTCTGAGCGGCCCCCGGTGCTCTCCAAGAAGGAGCGCGCCGAGGCCGACGGCTCGGAGGCCGAGGCGGGGCACGCCAACGGACGGCTGCCGGAGACCGCCTCCACACGCGGAGAGGGTGATGAGGGTTGAGCGAGACCTCGGAGCAGGAAAGACCTCCCAGGACCATCGACCGCCTGCGCATCGAGCGCGCCGTGCGCGAGATCCTCATCGCCATCGGAGAGGACCCGGACCGGGACGGGCTCCGCAAGACCCCGGAGCGGGTCGCCCGGGCCTACGAGGAGCAGTTCTCCGGACTGGGACAGAAACCCGGCGACGCGCTCACCACGGTGTTCGAGGCCGAGCACGAGGAGATGGTCTTGGTCAAGGACATCGAGCTGTACTCCACCTGTGAGCACCACCTGGTCCCGTTCTACGGTGTGGCCCACGTGGGCTACATTCCCGGTGCCGACGGCCGGATCACCGGGCTCAGCAAACTCGCCCGGCTCGTGGACGTGTACGCGCGCCGCCCGCAGGTCCAGGAACGCCTCACCGGCCAGGTGTCCGACGCCATCATGGACCACCTCCAGCCGCGCGGCGTCATCGTGGTGGTGGAGGCCGAGCACCTGTGCATGACCATGCGCGGGGTCCGCAAACCCGGCGCCAAGACGGTGACCTCCGCGGTGCGCGGGATCTTCCGCAGCAGCGACCGCACGCGCGCCGAGGCGATGAGCCTGATCCTCGACCGCCGCTGAGCCCGCTCCCGCATCCTGGCGGCCCCCGGGGCGTCGGCGTGTCCGGGGCCGGGCGGCCGGGACATAGGGTGATCCGTATGGGGCCGAAACAGACAGTTCCGGGCTTGCCCGACCGAGGGCGGTGTCTGGTCATGGGGGTCGTCAACGTCACACCGGACTCCTTCTCGGACGGTGGCGCTTGGTTCGATACCGAGCGCGCCGTCCGGCACGGGCTGGACCTGGTGCGCGAGGGCGCCGACATCGTTGACGTCGGCGGGGAGTCGACGAGGCCCGGGGCCCAGCGGGTCTCCGCGGAGGAGGAACTGCGCAGGGTCGAACCGGTCGTGCGCGAACTCGCCGCACACGGCGTCGCGGTCAGCGTGGACACCATGCGGGCCGAGGTCGCCGAGCGCGCGGTCGACGCGGGGGCGGTACTGGTCAACGACGTCAGTGGCGGACTCGCCGACCCGGAGATGGCCCGACTCGTGGCCTCTTCCGGTGTCGCCTACGTGTTGATGCACTGGCGTGGGCATAGTCATGACATGCAGAGCCGTGCCGTGTACACGGATGTCGTCCAGGAGGTCCTCGATGAGCTCCGCGACCGTATGGAGGCCATGATCAGTGCAGGTGTCGACCCGGGCCAGATCGTCCTGGACCCGGGGCTGGGATTCTCGAAGGTCCCCGAACATGGGCACAACTGGGCGCTGCTCCAGGAGCTCGCCCGGTTCCACGGACTGGGCCGCCCGGTGCTCGTGGCGGGGTCCCGCAAGCGTTTCCTGAGCCGACTGCTCGGCGGAGCCGAAGGGGACCGGCCCTTCACCGACTGCGACGCCGCGACCGCAGCCGTCACCACCCTGGCCGCACACCAGGGCGCATGGGCCGTGCGCGTCCACGACGTGCGCCCCAACGCCGACGCGGTGCGCGTGGCCGCCGCCTGGTCCGCCGGGGGGCGGGGCCTCGACGCGGCGGGACGAGCCGAGCCGTTGGAGCGGGGCCGCCCGTGAAGTCCCGCCAGGAGGTCATGGAGCGCGTCGCCGAGTCGAACGCGCAGTTCTACAGTGCCATCGAGAACGGCGACATCGATCTGATGCAGAGTGTGTGGGCCGACGAGCACGAGGCCCCGGACCTGGTGTGCGTGAACCCCGGCTGGCCCCTGTTGCGGGGGCGTGCCGAGATCATGCGGGCCTGGTCGCTGGTCATGGCCAACGTCACCTACATCCAGTACGTGCTGACCGAGACCCACATCGGGGTCGGCGGCGACATCGCCATGGTGACGTGCGAGGAGAACGTCCTGACGGCGGAGGACGACAGCACCGGGTTCGTCGCCGGCGGGAAGGTGGTCACCACCAACCTCTTCGTCGACACCGAAGCGGGGTGGCGGCTGTGGTCGCACCACGCCTCGCCGGTGCTCATGGACGACGAGGGCGAGGACGGGGACTGATGCCCGACCGCATCGCGCTCCGGGGCCTGCGGGCCCGCGGCCACCACGGGGTGTTCGACTTCGAGCGCAGGGAGGGGCAGGACTTCGTGGTCGACGCGGTGCTGCGCGTGGACACCGCGCCTGCCGCGGCCAGCGACGACGTCGGCGACACCGTCCACTACGGTGAGCTGGCCGAGGGCCTCGTGGCGATCGTGGAGGGGGAGCCGGTGCACCTCATCGAGACCCTCGCCGAACGTCTAGCGGCCGTCTGCACGGCCCATCCGCTGGTTGAGGGGGTGGAGCTGACGGTGCACAAGCCCTCAGCCCCCATCCCCCACGAGTTCGCGGACGTGTCGGTGACCGTGCTGCGGGGGGACCGGCCGTGACGGCCGTCCGCGCGGTCCTGTCCCTGGGCTCCAATCTGGGCGACCGCCGGTCCGCCCTCCAAGGTGCCGTGGACGTGCTGCTGGAGGGCGGGGGAGCACCGGTGCCGGTCGCCGTGTCCCCGGTCTACGAGACGGCCCCCGTGGGCGGGCCCGAGCAGGGGGCGTTCCTCAACGCGGTGCTGGTCGTGGACGCAGTCGGCGGAGCACGGGCGCTACTACGGCGCGCGCAGGCCGCCGAACGGGCCTTGGAACGGGTCCGCGGGGTCCGGTGGGGGCCGCGCACCCTCGACGTGGATGTCATCGCGTTCGGGGACGAGCGGGACGACGACCCGGAACTCACCCTCCCGCACCCGCGTGCCCACCTCCGGGCGTTCGTGCTGAGGCCGTGGCTGGACGCCGACCCCGACGCGGTGCTGCCCGGCCGGGGCCCGGTCGCTGACCTGCTCTTTGCCGTATGGTCGGCGGACACCTCGGGGGAACAGGAACTGCACCTCCGCGACGACCTGGAACTGCGGCTTCCGGAGGGGACGGGACACTGATGTCGGAGGAGGACGAGGGGCGGCTCCGCCCGACCGGGTGGCGGCTCCCCCTGGCCCTGGCCGTCTGCGGAGCGGTAGGGGGCTGGCTCGTCACCGACGCTCTCAGGGTGCTGCCGCCGCTGCCGTGGACGGCCATCCCCACGCTGACGCTGCTGGCGCTGGCGGAGGCGTTCACGGCCAGGCGTACCCGCAGGCGCATTCGCAGGGAACCCGGGACCGAACCGGTGCCCCCGATCAGCGCGGCGCGCCTGGTCGCGCTGGCCAAGGCCAGTGCCCTGTTCTCGGCGCTGGCGGCGGGCTTCTTCCTGGGCATGGCGCTGGAGGTCTCCCCGATGCTGGAGCTTCCCGGCCACCGCGAGGTGTTCCTGACGGCCCTGGGGACGTCGGTCTCCGCCGTGCTGCTGCTCGGCGCGGCGCTCTGGCTGGAGTTCGCGTGCCGGGTGCCCGATGACGGCCGCGGGGAGGACCCGCCGGGAGCGCTCTGAGGGTGGTGACGGGTGGTTGGCTGGAGCCGTCGGCTCTCGTGTGAGGGTGGTGGAGGGTGACGGGTGGTTGGCTGGAGCCGTCGGCTCTCGTGTGAGGGTGGTGGAGGGTGACGGGCGGGCCGAGGCGCTCCGGCCGACCCCCGCCCGACAATGGTTGACTGGGTCCGTGGAGACCAGTGACGCTACCCCGAACCCGGAGGCCCCCGGCCCCCGACCGCTCACCGCGGCGTTCGGCCCGCCAGAGGGCACCGAGTGGCAGCGGGTGTCCCCCGCCCTGGCCTTGTACCGCAGGCTGGTCCTGGCCGCGCTGTGCCTGGTCGGTGGAGGCGTCGTCGCAGTGCTGGCCTACGCCTGGGCCGGTCCGGTGTGGGCCGCCGCGTCGGGCGCCGTGGCGTTGTCGGCGCTCGTGTGCGGATGGTTCCTCGCCGGGCGCTTCCAGCGGTCGTGGGGGTACGCCGAGGCACCGGAGGAGCTCTACGCCACCTACGGGGTGCTCGTCCGGCAGATGGTGGTGGTCCCCTACGGCCGGATGCAGGTGGTGGACGTCACCTCGGATCTGCTGGAGCAGGCCCTGGGCCTGGCCACCGTCCGGGTGCGCACGGCCGCGAGCACGGCCGACACCCGTCTGGTCGGGCTCGGACTGGAGGAGGCGGCCCGGTTGCGCGACCGCCTCGCGGCACGCAGTGAGAGCTTCTCGACGGGGTTGTAGTGAACGGACCGATCCGGCCTTCTGGCCCCTTCCAGCCGCCGCACCCGCCGGGGTGGGGCCGCCCGCCCGTGCCGCCGCCCCCGGGCACCGTGCCCGGAGGGCCGGGGGCGGTGCCGTACGCGGGTCCGCGCCCGCAGCCCGTGCGGCGCCCCCGCCCGGAGGACGACGTCACCGCGGGCGTGTTCCGGTCCCACTGGTCGATCGTCCCGGCCCGGGTGGCCGTGGTGACCCTGGTGTTCGTGGCGCTCGGCGGTCCGATTCTGCTGACCTTCGGTGTGTCGTGGGTCCTGCTGCTGGTGATCGCGGTCGTCTCCGGCACGTTCGCCTACGCCCTGCCCGCCTGGTGGTACGGCACCTTCGGCCTGCGCGAGGACCATCTGGTGGTCCTCACCGGACTGGTGATGCGCGAGTCGCGCGAGGTGCCGCTGAGCCGGGTCCAGGCTGTCGATGTGGTCCAGCCGCTGCTGATGCAGGTGTTCGGCCTGGCCGAGCTGCGGATCGAACTGGCGGGCGGCGACGGGACCGCGATCCGCCTGAGGTTCCTGAACCGCCGGTTCGCGGAGCGGTTCAGGGCCGCGGCGCTCGCGTACGCGGCCGGGCTGCCCGGGCGTGCGCCGGAGGCCCCCGAGTGGCCGTTCTACCGGTTGCCGTTCCTGCTCCTGCTGGGGGCGCTGACCTTCCGGGTGCCGGTCCTGCTTGCTCTGGTCGTGCTGTTCATGCTGGCCACGGCGGGTGCCGTCTTCTTCGAGCCCGGGGTGGCGGGTGCGATCGTGCCGCTGCTCCTGGGGCTGATCCGCTACTACTGGGGTCCTCTGGTCCGCTATACGGACTACTACGCCTCGCTCTCCTCCGACGGGTTGCGGCTGCGGTACGGCATGTTCCAGCGGCGCATGCAGACGGTGCCTCCGGGGCGCGTGCAGGCGGTCCGGGTCGTGGAACCGCTGCTGTGGCGTGTCCTGGGGGTGGCACGGGTCGAGGCCAACGTGGCGGGGTACGCGGGTGCCCGCCAGGGGGACTCGGCCGCACTGCTGCCGGTGGCGCCGCGGCACAAGGCCTTCGCCCTGGTGGGCGAACTCTTCCCGGACGCTGAACCGGCCCTGGTACCGCTGGACTCCGACCGGCGCTGGGCGCCTCGGTCAGCGGGTGTTGACGCGCGACTGTTCGTCGGCGCGCACGGCCTGTTCTGCAAGGTGACGGAGATCGTTCCTGTGGAGCGTGTGCAGTCCCTGCGTCTGGTGGCGGGGCCGCTGTCGCCGCTCACGGGCCGGGTTTCGTTCGAGGTGGACACGCCTCCGGGACCGGTGCGGGCGCGGACGTGTGGCCGGACGGCGCGTGAGGGGCGCGCTCTGCTGGATTCGCTGGTGGACTTCGGTAGGAGGGCGCGGGTCCCCGAGGCGGGGACCGAGCGGTGGGAGACGCGGTCGACGCTGGGCCCCCGGGGGTGGGGCGGGGACACACCCGAGTGACGATTGTGGCCTTGGTCACATGAGGGTTGGGGGTCTCTCCCCGTTGTCCGTTGCATAACGGATATGTCCGATCACTCTTGGAGATATTTCCAGGTCATGTCCCCGACAATTCTGCGATTCCGGTCTGCGCGAGGCCGTCGAGTATGGCTAAATGGTCTCCGAACACGGCGAGTGTTCACTGACATACACATCGTCAACGATTTGATCCGGTTGGCGCCCCCGCCAGCCGGTGACGGGAGACATTCATGCTGAAGAAGGCCTTCGCCACCGGTGCCGTCGTTGCCGCTGCCGCCGGTGCCCTGCTCACGGGTTCCCCGGCCATGGCCGACGACAACATCCTCACGTCCGGCAACGGTTCCATCCTCGGTGGCAACCAGCTCGTGGCCGACGTGAACATTCCGGTCAACGTCTGCGGCAACGGCATCGCCATCCTTGGTGTGGCTGGCGGTAACTGCGTCGACTCCGGTGCCAAGGTCTTCGAGTAAGGAGCCAAGGCACCGCGGGCCCGCCCGTGGGAGGGGTCCGGCGGGGGAGACGCCCGGCCGATCCGCCCCGAACGGGTCCGCAGCACCAAGCCTGGGGGTGCCGTTCCGCGACCAGCGGAGCGGCACCCTTCCCTGTGTCCGTAAGTGCCTCCGAAACCGAGACCGGAACCCCGACCCCCGTGACCCGGTGTACACGCCCGGGGCGCTTGGGTGGGCAAGCGCCCCGGGGCGCCGTTCCACGGAGCGCCCGCGGGCCCGGAGCCGCGATCGGTACAGGTCACCGCGCGGGCCCGGAGCGGGGCCGACCGGCGGCCCGTCGCACCGGGACGGCTATCGTGTGCTCAGGCGCCACGGAAGGCCGCGGGGCGCCGACGCGGGCGAGAGCACGGAGGGGCACGGCACATGGAGACGACGCAGGGCCGACCGGCGCGGCTTCGGGTCGGTGTCATCGGTCCTGGCCGGGTCGGCTCCGTCCTCGCCCAAGCACTGGGCCGCGCCGGGCACGAGGTCGTCGCCACCACCGCGGTCTCCGACTCCTCCAGGGCCAACGTCGTCTCCCGCTTGCCGACCGCGCGCGTCCTCGAAGCCCCCCAGGTCGTGGCCGCCAGCGACCTCGTTCTCCTGACCGTCCCCGACGACGCGCTGCCCGACCTCGTCGAGGGCCTCGCAGCCACCGGCACCCACCTGCGCGGCACCCTCCTCGTCCACGCCAGCGGCGCCCACGGCCACGGCATCCTCGCCCCCGCCACGCTTGTCGGAGCTCTGCCCCTGGCCCTGCACCCGGCCATGACCTTCACCGGCCGCGACGAGGACATCGAACGCCTCCCGAACTGCGCCTTCGGCGTCACCGCACCCGACCCACTGCGCCCCATCGCCGAGGCCCTCGTCGTGGAGATGGGGGCCGAGCCCGTGTGGATCGCCGAGGACAAGCGCACCCTCTACCACGCGGCCCTGGCCGGAGGCGCCAACCACCTGGTCACCCTCGTCTCCGAGAGCGCCTCCCTGCTCTCCGCCGCCGGGGTGCCCGAACCGGGCCGGATGCTCGCCCCCATGCTCAGCGCCGCCCTTGACAACGCGCTGCGCCTGGGCATCCACGGCCTGAGCGGACCGGTCCTGCGCGGCGACGCCGGAACCGTCGCCGGACACATCGAGCAACTGCGCGAGAACGCCCCGGAGAGCGTCGCCAGCTATGTCGAACTGGCTCGGCTCACCGCGGACCGCGCCCTCAACGCCGGGATGCTCAAACCCGAGGACGCCGCGCGGCTGCTCGACGTCCTCCGGCGCTGAGCACCCGCACGGATCCGAAGGACCGGACGACACGGGTACCGCCCCGCGGACCCCAGGGAGCACCGGCAAGGCCCGCACGGGAGAGAACGAGATGACCACGACCAGGACACCCGCTACGAGCGGGCCCGATGTCGCACGCACGCCCGGGGAACTGCGCTCCGCGCTCGCCGGAGCCGGCCGTGTGGCACTGGTCCCCACCATGGGCGCACTACACGAGGGCCACCGCAGCCTCATGCGCCTGGCTCGCGCCGAGGCCGACACCGTGGTGGCCAGCGTCTTCGTCAACCCGCTCCAGTTCGGTCCGGGCGAGGACCTCGACCGCTACCCGCGTGACCTGCCAGGGGACGTGCGCCAGTGCGCCGAGGAAGGGGTGGAGGTCGTCTTCGCCCCCGACACCGCCACCATGTACCCGCGTGAACAGATGGTCACCGTCGACGCGGGCACCATGGGCGAACGCCTCGAAGGCACCTCCCGGCCGGGGCATTTCACCGGAGTGCTCACCGTGGTCGCCAAGCTCTTCCACCTGGTCCGCCCCGACCTCGCCGTCTTCGGGGAGAAGGACGCCCAGCAGATCGCCCTCATCCGCCGTATGACGGCCGACCTGAACCTCCCGGTACGGATCGTCGGCGCGCCCCTTCTGCGCGACCCCGACGGGCTGGCGGCCTCCAGCCGCAACGCCTACCTCTCCGCGCGGGAGCGGGAGAGCGCCCTCGCCTTGCCTCGGGCGCTCTCGGCCGGACGCGCCGCCGCGGACCGGGGACCGGACGCCGTCCGCGCCGCCGCTCGCGCCGTCCTCGACAGAGCCGCGCGGGCGACCCCGCCGATCGTGCTCGACTACCTCGCGCTCGTGGACACGGCCACCTTCGACGAGGTCGGTGCCGACCACAGGGGGCCGGCCTGCCTGGCCGTCGCCGCACGCGTGGGGCGCACCCGGCTCATCGACAACGTGACCGTGCGCCTGGCGGCTGCGGACCCCGGCAGCTCTCCTGAAGGGGAGAACAGATGAGCACAACTGGACAGACCCGGATGCACGCCCCCGAGCCCTCGTGGACTGTTGGTGCCGATGTCGCCGTCATCGGTTCGGGTGTGGCCGGTCTGAGCACCGCCCTGCGCTACGTCCAGCGCACCGAGCGCGGACGTGTCGTCCTCGTCACCAAGGACCGCCTCTCCACCGGCTCCACCTCCTACGCCCAGGGCGGTATCGCCGCCGCGATGGCCCCCGGGGACGACCCCGTGGCGCACATGGTGGACACCCACATCGCGGGGGCCGGGCTGTGCGACCCCCACGCCGTGCACGTCCTGGCCAACGAGGGCCCCGGCGCGCTGCGCTGGCTCATCGGCCTGGGAGCCGACTTCGACCGCACGGACCGTGGCGAACTAGCCCTCACCCGCGAGGGGGGCCACCGCGCCGACCGGGTCGCCCACGCCGGAGGGGACGCCACCGGCGCCGAGATCCAGCGGGCCCTCCAAGCAGCTGTCCTGGCCGAGGAGCGGATCGAGGTGATCGAACACGCCCTCGCCCTCGACGCCCTGCGCGACCCCGGCAGCGGAGCGGTGTGCGGTGCCACCCTCCACGTCATGGGCGAGGGGACGCGCGACGGCGTCGGTGCGGTCCTGGCACCCGCCGTCGTCCTGGCCACCGGCGGGCTGGGGCAGGTCTTCGCCGCCACCACCAACCCGCCGGTCTCCACCGGTGACGGCCTCGCCCTCGCAGCCCGCGCCGGGGCTCGCCTGCGTGACCTGGAGTTCATCCAGTTCCACCCCACTGTCCTCTGGCTGGGTCCCGACGCCCGGGGACGACAGCCCCTGGTCTCCGAGGCCGTGCGCGGCGAGGGCGCCTACCTGGTGGACGGCGACGGCAACCGGATCATGAAGGGGGTCCACGACCTGGCCGACCTCGCCCCCCGGGACGTGGTCGCCACGGCTATCGCCCGAACCATGGCCGCGGCCGGGACCGACCACGTCCACCTGGACGCGCGCCACTTCGGCCGGACCCGGTGGGAGCGGCGCTTCCCCACCATCCTGGCCTCCTGCCGCGCGCACGGCATCGACCCGGTCACCGAGCCGATCCCGGTCTCACCCGCGGCGCACTACGCCTCCGGCGGGGTCGAGGTCGACATCGACGGGGCCACCGGGGTCGTCGGCCTCTGGGCCGTCGGCGAGGTGGCGCGCACCGGTGTGCACGGGGCCAACCGCCTGGCCTCCAACTCCCTTCTGGAGGGGTTGGTGTACGCCGACCGGATCGCGGCCCGCCTCGCGGAGCGGTGGCGGCCCGTCCCGGACGAGGGGCTCGCCAGCGGCGCGGCCCTGCCGCTGGCCGACCCCGCGGGGACCTCGCGGATGCGCGCACTCATGTCCCGGCACGCCGGGGTGCTGCGCACCGGTGAGGGGCTGGCCGAACTGACCGCCGACCTCGACGCCCTGGCACGGGCGGGCGGGGGCGCGGACCCCGACACCGCCTCGTGGGAGGCGACCAATCTGCTCACCGTGGCGCGGCTCGTGGCCGCCGCGGCACTGCACCGCACCGAGAGCCGGGGTTCGCACCAGCGTGCCGACCGCCCCGCTCCCGTCCCCGCGCTGCGCGCGCGGAGGAGTGTCCTGCGTCTGGAAGGGAACACGCCCGTGACCACCGACGAGGAATGGACCCCGTCCCTGCCGAGCGCACTCGTCACCGAACTGGACGCGATCGCGTTCCCCCTGGCGGCCGAGGGGGGAGGGGCCGAGCCGGACGCGCGCGCCGAGTTCACCCTTTCCTGCACCGCCCCGCACCGGTCCCACGTGGACCTGGTCCGGCGCGCCCTGTCCGAGGACCTCACCGCAGGGCCGCGCATCGACGTCACCACCGTGGCCACCATCCCCGAGGACCAGGTGCGCACGGCCCACGTCGTGGCCCGAGCGGACGGCACCGTGAGCGGTCTGCCCCTCGCCGAACTCGTCTTCTGGCTCGTCTGCTCCGGCGCCTTGGAGGTCGCCCGCCGGGCCGGCGACGGCGACGCGGTCGCGCGCGGGGACGTGCTCATGTCCGTCACCGCCAGGACCCGGGACCTGCTCACCGCGGAGCGGACCGCGCTCAACCTGCTCACCCACATGTCCGGTATTGCCACCGCCACCCGTGCGTGGGTGGACGCGGTGGAGGGGACCGGGGCCCGGATCAGGGACAGCCGCAAGACCACACCCGGACTGCGCGCCCTGGAGAAGTACGCCGTCCGCTGCGGGGGCGGTGCCAACCACCGCTACGGCCTCAGCGACGCGGGGCTGATCAAGGACAACCACGTGGTCGCCGCCGGCGGCGTCGGCGCCGCGGTGCGCGCCATCCGTGAGCGCTTCCCCGACCTGCCGCTGGAGGTCGAAGTGGACCGGATCGACCAGATCGAGGACGCCATCGGGGCCGGCGCTGGGGAGATCCTCCTGGACAACTTCACCGTGGAGCAACTGCGGGAGGCCGTCACCCTGGTCGGCGGCCGCGCCCGGCTGGAGTCCTCCGGCGGGCTGACGCTCGACGTCGCGCGGGAGGTGGCCGAGACGGGTGTGAACTATCTGGCCGTGGGAGCCCTCACACATTCCAGTCCGGCATTGGATATCGCTCTCGACCTGTCGTGACTGCCCCTGTTGGTGCAAGATGCCCTGAGATAAGCGTTCCGACCATGGATGAGGGTCCCCAGCATGCTGCTCGCGATCGACGTCGGCAACTCCGAGACGGTGTTCGGTCTTTTCCAAGGCGATGACCTCGTCGAACAGTGGCGGGTGGGTACCGATCGGCGCCGCACCGCCGACGAATGGGCGGTGGTGCTGCGCGGACTTATCGACGGCAGTGCGATGGGCGGCCGAGGGGACGTCGACGGTCTCTCGATGTGCTGCTCGGTGCCGTCGGTGCAGCACGAGATGCGCGACATGTTCCGGCGCCACTTCGGAGACGTGCCCGCCGTGATCGTCGAACCGGGGGTCCGGACCGGGGTGCCGATCAGGATGGACAACCCCAAGGAGGTGGGCAGTGACCGGATCATCAACGCGCTGGCCGTCAAACACCTCTACGGGGGTCCGGCCGTCGTGGTCGACTTCGGCACCGCGACCACGTTCGACGCGGTCAGTGTGAAGGGGGAGTACGTCGGGGGAGCGATCGCCCCGGGGATCGACATCTCGGTGGACGCCCTCTCCCGCCGCGGCGCGCAGCTGCACATGGTGGAGATCGTCAAGCCGCGCGCGGCGATCGCCAAGAACACCACCGAGGCCCTGCGCTCGGGGATCGTGTTCGGGTTCGCGGGACAGGTGGACGGGATCGTGGACCGCATGGTCACCGAGCTCACCGACGCCCCGGACGACGTCACCGTGGTCGCCACCGGCGGCCTGGCCCCGGTGGTGGTGGGGGAGTGCGAGACCGTGGACGTGCACGACCCGTGGCTGACACTGGCGGGGCTGCGCCTGGTCTTCGAGCGCAACGTGGCCTGACGCCGCGGCCGGGGGCGGCGTGTCCGTCCCCGGCGACAGGGGTCCTACTCCTGGCTGTGCCGCTGTACCCGCAGCCGGGGGAAGACCTCGGCCAGGTGGTCGAAGTCCCGGTGGCTGTGGAGGAGGACCGCGTCCGTGCGCAGCGCGACGGCGGCGATGAGGCAGTCCGTGTGCTCTCTGATCGCCTTGCCCTTGGACCGGGCTGTCCTGTAGATGGTCGCGGCTTCGCGGAAGTCGAACGTGGGCTCCACCGTCAGTGGGCTCTGTGCCTGGAGCATCGCGTCCAGTCGGAAGAACGCGTTCTCGGACCTGGCACCGGAGAGGGGATCGCACATGACGGGGTCGGTGGTCGCCACGTCCTGTCGGGTGTCGCGTAGTTCCTTGACGAACAGGTGGGTCTCCGACCCCGTGCCCCCGGTGTATTCGAGCCAGGCGGAGGTGTCGAGGAGGTAGGTCTTGTCCGTGTGCCTGTAGGTCCTCGAAGCCTGAACGGCGCCTCTCGTCCAGATCGCTCTCCCAGAGGCGGCTTCCTTCGAGTTCTTCCATCAGTTCGTAGCGGCGTCCCGTCCCGGCCACGTGGTGCAGCCCGAAGTCCACGGCTTCCGGTTTGGTGCGCAGGCCGTACTTCTGCATGACCGATGTGACCAGTTAGTTGTCGATGTCAATATTTGCGCGACTCATACACCCAGGACGCACCTGCCACGGAAGGCAAGGGTCCGAGCACATGGCGTCCACCGCTCCGGGGGCGCGGGCGGGTGCCGGCCACCGGCACCCGCCCGTGGACGGCGACATTCGGGTACCGGGAGGAGAGTAGGATCGGGGCCGTGAATCACGCGCACGACGACACCTACGACGACCTGCCCGAACAGATGCGGGTCCGGCGCCAGAAGCTGGACCGTCTCCGGGAGGAGGGCACCGACCCCTTCCCCGTGACCTTCCCGCGGACCACGTCGACCGGTGCCGTGCGAGAGAAACACCAGGGGCTGGAGCCGGACACCCACACCGGTGACAAGGTCGGCATCGCCGGCCGGGTGATGCTCTATCGCACCGGCGGCAAGCTGTGCTTCGCCACCCTGCGCGACGAGACCGGGGACCTCCAGGTCATGCTCTCCCTGGACCGGGTCGGCAAGGAGCGCCTGGACGCCTGGAAGGCCGACATCGACCTCGGCGACCACGTCGGGGTGGAGGGCGAGGTCGTCACCTCCCGCCGCGGCGAACTGTCCGTCATGGTCACCTCCTGGACGCTGACCGCCAAGTGCCTGCGCCCGCTCCCGGAGAAGCACAAGGGCCTCACCGACCCCGAGGCACGGGTGCGCCAGCGCTACCTCGACCTCATCGTCAACCCCGAGTCCCAGCAGATGGTGCGCCGCCGGTCGGCGGCGGTCCGCGCGATCCGCGACGGGCTCAACACCCGGGACTTCGTCGAGGTCGAGACCCCGATGCTGATGCGGGTGCACGGCGGGGCGACGGCCCGCCCCTTCACCACGCACATCAACGCCTACGACATGGACCTGTACCTGCGGATCGCCCCGGAACTGTCGCTCAAGCGGCTCGTGGTCGGCGGTCTGGAAAAGGTCTTCGAGATCAACCGCAACTTCCGCAACGAGGGCGCAGACTCTACGCACAACCCCGAGTTCACGATGCTGGAGTTCTACCAGGCCTACGCTGACTACAACGTCATGGCGAACATCACCCGAGAGCTCATCCAGGACGCGGCGCGGGCCGTGTTCGGCACCACGGTGATCGAGCGCGACGGCCAGAGCTTCGACCTGTCGGGGGAGTGGCCGCAGGTCACCCTCTACGGCACCGTGTCCGAGGCGCTGGGCACCGAGGTCACCCCGCGTACCCCGGCGGAGGAGCTCCGACGCCTGGCCGAGAAGCGGGGCATCGAGTTCGACCGGGGCTGGGGGCCGGGCAAGCTGGCCGAGCACCTCTTCGAGGAGCTGGTGGAGCACACCCTCGTCCAGCCCACGTTCGTCAGGGACTTCCCGCTGGAGACGAGCCCGCTCACCCGCCAGCACCGCGAGGACCCGCTGCTGACCGAGAAGTGGGACCTGATCGGCTTCGGTATGGAGCTGGGCACGGGATACTCGGAACTGGTGGACCCTGTGGAGCAGCGCCGCCGCCTCACCGAGCAGTCGCTGATGGCGGCCGAGGGCGACCCGGAGGCCATGCAGTTGGACGAGGACTTCCTCCGCGCCCTGGAGTACGGTATGCCGCCGTCGGGCGGGGTGGGGGTCGGTATCGACCGGCTTCTGATGGCCTTCACCGGAAAGAACATCCGGGAGACCGTCCTCTTTCCGATCGTCAAGGACGAGTGATCCGGGACGGGTCTCGGGGAGACTAACGGCCCGAACGGCCGGGCGGGGGCGCCGCGTGCCGACGCGGCGCCCCCGCGCGCCTTCCGGAGTGTGGCGTCCGACACTGTGCCGGGTCCGTCACCGAGCGAACCGGTCCGAACGCGCCGCCCCACCGGGATATCTCTGGCGATACTGTTGCGTTTCCCGTGCGGGGGTGTTTCCCAGGTCACTAGCGTGTGAAGTGGGTGGTCGACGCAGGGTGGTGCGCCGCAGGTCGGTTCCCTGCATCCCCTCGGCCACCGAAGAGGGCTCGGTTGCTACACATGGTGATTTGCCAGGTCTTGACGGTATCCGTGCCGACGCCTAGCGTGCACATGCGGACCTTGGTCCGTGATCATCGAAGTGGATCGGATCCGACAGCGAACGAGGGAGGCCGCACCGCGGTCTGAGAATCCCGTACGTACGCGCACTCCTCGCCGCGGCCTGACCGTCCCGGGCCGCCAGGAGCCGGTGCGTGCGACTCGTGTGCCCCTGCCCCGCCCCCTGTGCCAGAGGGGGCCGACGGCGGCAGACGGGGTTCGCGCCCTTTGGGGCATCCGGTCCGCCCAGGTGAGGAGGTTGTTCCGCACTCACATGGATGAGGGAGGACGGAGTGGAACAGGCCGTACTCGCACGACGCGACGTCGAGGACCAGGACGTTCTACAGGAGCGGGAGCACCGGCCGGGTGTGGTCCCCTTGCAGGGCGGCTCGCGTGACGCGGCGCTCAACGGCGTCTACGCCCCGCCCGAACTGGACCGCGAGGACCTGGAGCTGCTCGCGGAGATCGCCACCGGTGTCACCACCGAGGTGGCCGCACGGCACCTCGAACTCAGTGCCCGGACTCTGCGTCGCCGTATCCGCAACATCTGCGACGTGCTCGGGGTGAACACGTCCATCGAGGCGGTCGTGTGGGCGGCCCGCCGCCACCTGATCTGAACCGCGGAGCCCCGGGCCGCCGGGGTCCCGCGTGGGGCCCACCCGGTCTGGGCGGGCGGACCGCACCCACCGGAAGGTGTTCCGGTGGGTGCGTGGACCCGGTGAGGCGTAGTCTGGTGCGGCTATGTCCGTTCGCCATGTCCGAGTGCGTCGAGCCAGAACGCGCGACGTATTCCATATCCGCCGTCTCGTCGACACGTACACGGTCGATCGCCGTGTGCTCTCCAAGAGCACGGTCAACCTCTACGAGGACGTCCAGGAGTTCTGGGTGGCCGAGACGGAGGCCGACGCGCTGCCACCGGACCCGTCGGCGGCTGCGACGGAGGGCGGGCCGGCTCCACGGGTCGTGGGATGCGGTGCCCTGCACGTCCTCTGGGAGGACCTCGCTGAGGTGCGCACCGTCGCGGTCGACCCCTCTTTGCGCGGATTCGGGGTCGGTCACCGAATCGTGACCGAGTTGCTCGACACAGCGCGTGAGTTGGGGGTCCGCCGTGTGTTCTGTCTGACATTCGAGACCGGATTCTTCGCCAAACATGGCTTTGCCCCTATCCAAGGAACCCCGGTGTCGGCCCGGGTGTACGAGGAACTCCTCCGCTCCTACGACGAGGGTGTCGCCGAATTCCTGGATCTGGAGAGGGTTAAGCCCAACACCCTCGGGAACACGCGGATGCTCGTGCACCTGGACGACGGTCCCTGAAGCGCCTTGCCTAAAGGCTTTCGGACCGTCTTGGGCCGGAGTTCCCGATACCTCGTGTGTCGGCGCGAGTGTTCGGGTACGCCGAGTGACGCGGTTATACGCACCGCGCGGTATGCCGGTGCAACAAGCGGGGTAATGTGGAGTCGCCGGATCGAGTTCGGACGGGCAGCTACCAGGGGTCGCGATTCGGGTTCGCTGTGCGGACCATGGCTGGAGAGCAGCGGAGGATCCGAACACGCCGGCAGGGATTCGGGGGCGGCCACGGGCCCCGGGCCGAACCACCGGCACGCGATGGTGAAGCCGGGTATACGTTTGCACGCCGACTCAGCGGCCTCCCTGGGAGCCGGACCCGACCCTGAGTCGGTTATTTACTGCAATAAGTGACAAGCAGGAAGGGTGGCCGCTTCGATGGGTGACCTCATCTCGTCCGTGGTTCCCGCCGGGTTGATCGACGTATTGTCCGCGCTGATCCCCCCGGTGGTCGTCGCGTCCGTCTTCTCCGCCTTCGTCATCAAGCTGCTGCGCCGTGAGATGGCGCCGCGCAGGATGGACGGAAGTCGGGTCTCGGATAACGCAGCCGAGGCGAAGGGCGACGTGAACGCCTCCGGCGGCTCTGGTGCCGCGACGGTGGACGGTACGCCGATTGTCGGGAGCGGGAACACCGCCGAATCCGACAGCCGTTGATACGGTACTCGCCGAGTCGGGCGCCCAGGGGCCGATCGGGCCGCCACCGCCGGTGATCGCCGCCCGCTTCCGGCGGCCGATCCCCCTCCGAAACCCTCCGGTGACCGGAAGGCCGATTACTGGCGCGCCGAGGAATTGTCTTTTGCGCACTCGCGAGATAGCTTTATATTCAGGTGCGAAGGCACCGCTCTTCCGAAAGGTTTGAATCCATGGCACAGAAGGTCCAGGTTTTCCTGGTCGATGACCTCGACGGCGGCGAGGCCGAGGAGACGGTGACGTTCGGTCTGGACGGCTCCGTGTACGAAATCGACCTCAGCGCGGGTAATGCCGCCAAGCTTCGTGAGGCCCTTACACCCTTCGTCGACGCCGCCCGTAAGGCTCCGGCCAAGTCACCGCGCGGTACCGCCCGCAAGGGAAGTCGGAATGCGCCCAGCCGTGAGCGCAGCGCCGAGATTCGGGCGTGGGCCAAGGCGGCCGGCAAGCCCGTCAATGAGCGTGGCCGCATCCCGGCGAAGATCGTTGCCGAATATGAGGCAGTCAAGGGCTAGTACACCGACGGAGTCCGGGTTAGCCGAAATGTTGTGAGTTCTTGATCTGATGAAGGCCGCCGTCTTCGGTGGGCCGACCCGAACCTGAAGTCCTCGGACCCTCGGAACGCCGGGAGTCCGTGTGACGCGGGGATATGAGGGGATAGCCGGGAGTGCATCGGAACTCATAGTGAGGGGCCCGGCGAGAGGGTGCCTGGCGCTCGGGGCGGCGGGTGGAGAACGCCGCGCGCATGATCGCGTGGCGGCGGGGGGTGTGCCGTCGTCGAGAGGGTCCGGTACGGCCTCGCGGTCCCCGTTCTCGCGGAGGCCCTCCCTTCCGCCCCGTGTTTCTGGGCGGAACCGTGCCTCCCCTTCCGCGGCCCTATGTCGGCCCGTTCACAACTCCACATCCGCGTGTTCGCTCAGAGCCGATTTCCGGGCTTGCACAGGTGCGGTCCGGGGCTCCTGTGATGGATGGGAGCCTTGGACCGTTCGCCTTCGGCGTACAGGGAAATCTAGCGCCCTGATTAGTAGTTGGATGTTGGGTGAACGCCCTATCGTCGGGGAAAGTCTCTGGCACGGACGGCTGCGGCCGACCGGTCGGAGAGGTGTCCGGCCGGTCGGCAGCCAGCCGCCCGGCAGGACGGGTGCGGCAGTGCTCCCCGGGGCGGTTATCCCTGTGGGGCCGATATGCGGAAAAGTTGGGTCGGCGAGTACCGTCCCTGCCTGACCGCTCTGTAGAGGAGCGACGAGACATGTTCGAGAGGTTTACCGACCGCGCGCGGCGAGTGGTTGTCCTGGCCCAGGAAGAGGCCAGGATGCTCAACCACAACTACATCGGTACGGAGCACATCCTGCTCGGCCTCATCCACGAGGGTGAGGGTGTCGCCGCCAAGGCCCTGGAGAGTCTTGGTATCAGCCTCGAAGCGGTTCGGCAGCAGGTCGAGGAGATCATCGGCCAGGGGCAGCAGGCGCCTTCGGGGCACATCCCCTTCACCCCGCGCGCCAAGAAGGTCCTGGAGCTGTCGCTGCGCGAGGCGCTGCAACTCGGCCACAACTACATCGGTACGGAGCACATCCTGCTCGGCCTGATCCGCGAGGGCGAGGGCGTGGCCGCCCAGGTCCTGGTCAAGCTCGGTGCCGACCTGAACCGTGTCCGCCAGCAGGTCATCCAGCTGCTGCACGGGTACCAGGGCAAGGAGCCCCAGGCCACCGGGGCGTCCACAGAGTCCACCCCGTCCACGTCGCTGGTGCTGGACCAGTTCGGTCGCAACCTGACCCAGGCCGCCCGGGAGAGCAAGCTCGACCCGGTCATCGGCCGGGACAAGGAGATCGAGCGCGTGATGCAGGTGCTCTCCCGGCGGACCAAGAACAACCCGGTGCTCATCGGTGAGCCCGGCGTCGGTAAGACGGCGGTCGTCGAGGGCCTGGCACAGAAGATCGTCAAGGGGGAGATCCCCGAGACGCTCAAGGACAAGCAGCTCTACACCCTCGACCTGGGCGCACTGGTCGCGGGCAGCCGCTACCGCGGTGACTTCGAGGAACGCCTGAAGAAGGTGCTCAAGGAGATCCGCACACGCGGGGACATCATCCTGTTCATCGACGAGTTGCACACGCTGGTCGGTGCGGGCGCAGCCGAGGGTGCCATAGACGCCGCCTCCATCCTCAAGCCCATGCTGGCCCGGGGTGAGCTGCAGACCATCGGTGCGACCACGCTCGACGAGTACCGCAAGTACCTGGAGAAGGACGCCGCGCTGGAGCGCCGCTTCCAGCCGATCCAGGTGGACGAGCCGACCACCAAGCACGCCATCGAGATCCTCAAGGGGCTGCGCGACCGCTACGAGGCCCACCACCGCGTGTCGATCACCGACAGCGCCCTGGTGGCCGCCGCGCAGTTGGCCGACCGCTACATCAGCGACCGGTTCCTGCCGGACAAGGCGATCGACCTCATCGACGAGGCCGGCTCCCGGATGCGCATCCGCCGGATGACCGCTCCGCCGGACCTGCGCGAGTTCGACGAGAAGATCGCCGACGTGCGCCGGGAGAAGGAGTCCGCGATCGACGCGCAGGACTTCGAGAAGGCCGCGTCCCTGCGCGATGACGAGAAGCAGTTGCTGAACAAGAAGGCGCAGCGGGAGAAGGAGTGGAAGGCCGGCGACATGGACGTCGTGGCCGAGGTCGACGAGGAGCTCATCGCCGAGGTCCTGGCAGCCTCCACCGGCATCCCGGTCTTCAAGCTCACCGAGGCCGAGAGCTCCCGGCTGCTGCGTATGGAGGACGAGCTGCACCGGCGGGTCATCGGCCAGGAGGACGCCATCAAGGCGCTCTCACAGGCGATCCGCCGCACCCGTGCGGGTCTGAAGGACCCCAAGCGTCCCGGTGGTTCGTTCATCTTCGCCGGCCCGTCCGGTGTGGGTAAGACCGAGCTGTCCAAGACGCTGGCCGAGTTCCTGTTCGGGGACGAGGACGCGCTCATCCAGTTGGACATGAGCGAGTTCATGGAGAAGCACACCGTCTCCCGGCTCTTCGGCTCCCCGCCCGGATACGTGGGCTACGAGGAGGGCGGCCAGCTCACCGAGAAGGTGCGGCGCAAGCCGTTCTCGGTGGTGCTGTTCGACGAGATCGAGAAGGCCCACAACGACATCTTCAACTCGCTCCTCCAGGTGCTGGAAGAAGGCCGTCTCACCGATGCCCAGGGTCGCAACGTCGACTTCAAGAACACGGTCATCATCATGACCACCAACCTGGGCACCCGGGACATCTCCAAGGGCGTGGCGATGGGCTTCGCCAAGGAGGACGACGCCCAGACCAACTACGAGCGGATGAAGGCCAAGGTCAACGAGGAGCTCAAGCAGAACTTCCGGCCGGAGTTCCTCAACCGTGTGGACGACGTCATCGTCTTCCACCAGCTCACCGAGTCGGAGATCTTCCAGATCGTGGACCTGATGATCACGAGCCTGGACAGCCGCCTCAAGGAGAAGGACATGGGGATCGAGCTGCGCCCCGCCGCCAAGAAGGTGCTGTCCGAGCGCGGGTTCGACCCGGTGCTGGGAGCGCGGCCGCTGCGCCGCACGATCCAGCGGGAGATCGAGGACCAACTGTCCGAGAAGATCCTGTTCGGCGACCTCAAGTCGGGCCAGATCGTGGTGATCGACGCCGAGGGGGAGGGCACCGACGCCAAGTTCACCTTCAAGGGCGTGCCCAAGCCCGCGGAGGTTCCGGACACGCCCGCGGTCGAGGGCTCGGCCGCCGGCAAGGGCGAGTAGGGCGCCGACCGCTCCGCGGACCGGACGGCGTGTGAGGGGGTGTCCCGCAGGGGCGCCCCCTCCGCTGTGCGGGTACGCGGTGCCCGGTTCTAGGATTCTCGGATGAGCCATCCCCAGGAACCGCAGGGGCCCGGTCTGCCGCCCCAGTCGGCCGTCGGACCGCCGCAAGGCGGCCCTGCGCAGCACCCCCACGGGCCGCCGCTCCACTACGGGCCGCAGGGCGTCCCACCGCCCGGGTACGGGCCACCCGCCTATGTCTCGCCGCACCGGAAGAAGGGTGTCGGTGCCGGAACCGGCGTCGGCCTAATCGTCGGTGCCGCAGTGCTGGCGGTCGCGCTCCTCGTCGGCACCGCGGCGGTTCTCGTGCACCTGAGCGGGGAGGGGAGTGGAGGAGGCCTGGCAGACGGTTCCACGGGCGAGGTCAGCGAGTACGGGGGCCTGTCCCAGTCTCACGTGGCCGACGGTGTCACGGTCGACTACGCCGTGTTCCCGCCGGTGGGGGGCGACCACTACAACCGCTGGCAGAACTGCGGGGTCTACACCGAGCCCGTCATGAACGAGACGGCCGTGCACTCCCTGGAACACGGGGCCGTGTGGGTGACCTACGATCCCGCCGCCGTGGCGGCGGCCGGGGCGACCCTCCTGGAGGGCCTCCACTCTCCGGGCTCCTACGTCATTGTCAGCCCGGTGGAGGAGGGCATGCCCGTACCGGTGGCGGCGTCGGCCTGGGGCGTGCAGCTCCGGCTCGACACCCCCGACACGGCGGCTCTGGGGGACTTCCTCCGGGAGCACGAACAGGGGCCGAACACGCCCGAACCCGGTGCCCCGTGTACCGGAGGCTTCGGTGGGACCGCCGCGGACTTCCGGGCGGCCTTCGAGGGAACCGCCGTGTGACGCCGTCGACGGCGTCACACGGCGGGGTGCGCGACAGCCCCTCGACCCTCCCGGGGTCAGCCCGGGAGGGCGTAGCGGCCGTCGTCGAGGGGGTCTACGAGCCCGTCGGCCACGAGGGCGTCGAGGGCCCGTTCACGCTGGACGCCCTCGTTCCAGACGGCGTCCAGCGCCTCCTTGGGCACCGGTCCGGCGGACTCGCGCAGCACGGCCAGCAGTCGCCCGCGCACCTGCCGGTCGGTGCCGGCGTAGCGCTGCCCCCGCCGGGGCGGCCCGTCGTGGGCGGGCTTTCCAGCCAGCTTCCAGGCGCACTGGTGTGCGATCGGGCAGTCCGCGCAGGCGGGGGTGCGGGCGGTGCACACGAGCGCGCCCAGTTCCATGACGGCCACGCCCCACCGGGCGGCCACCGACGGTTCGGTGGGAAGGAGGGACTCGGCGAGCGCGGTCTCCGCCTTGGTCTGGGTTTTCGGTGGGTACTGGATGCCGGTTTCGGCTCGGGCGAGAACGCGGCGCACGTTGGTGTCCAGAATCGCGTGCCTCTGACCGAAGGCGAAGCTCGCGACGGCCGCGGCCGTGTAGGCGCCCACACCCGGAAGTGACAGCAAGGTCCCGTGGTCCTCCGGAACCTCGCCGCCGTACCGTTCGGTGATCGCCACCGCGCAGGCGTGCAACCGGAGTGCGCGGCGGGGGTAGCCGAGCCGGTTCCACATGCGCACGGCTTCCCCGGAGGGTTCTTCGGCCAGGTCGGCGGGGGAGGGCCACCGCTCCATCCAGGAGCGCCAAGCAGGTAGGACCCGGACGACCGGTGTCTGTTGGAGCATGATCTCACTGACCAGGACGGACCAGGGCGAGGCGTCGGGAGTACGCCAGGGCAGGTCACGTGCGTGGGATTCGTACCATGCCAGAACCGTGGTGCTGTAAGGGTTATCGCTCATCTTTAACGGGAAATCGGCGGGTTGGGTGGGTGTGCGGCCCGAGAAACCGCAATACTACGGGCCATGGCGTCAAGTACCGGACATCCAGGAGCCGTCAGCCGCGAGATCTACTGGAGGAGGCGTGTGTTCGTCCTCGTGGGGGTCCTGTTGGTGTTGGCGGTGATCGCTGTCGCCTGCCTACCCTCGGCCGGGGACGAGACCGATCCCACCACGGCCCAGGCGGGTGCGGGGGAGGCGGCGGACGTCTCCCCTTCCCCCAGTCTCTCACCCGAGGATCTCACCGGGAACGAAAGCGGAGAACCCGAGGACGAGGCCTCCGCAGGGGAGGAGGACCCCGAGGGCTCCGAGGGCTCCTCCAGTGACGGGGATTCCGAGGGGGCCTCCGACGGGGAGGGGCCCCGGGAGGGTTCCGGCGGACCGGCGGTTCCCCAGCGGGCCGGTGACCCGTGCAGGCCCCAGGACGTCGTGGTGACGTTCGAGTTCGAGGAGGAGCGGCAGGTCTACGGATCGGGGCAGGAGCCCGGGTTCCGGATCACCGTGGTCAACACCGAGGAGCAGACCTGCACCGTGGACGTGGGCCCCGAGGCCATGGAGATCCGCATCCATTCCGGAGACGACCGGATCTTCTCCACGGCCGACTGCCTCGGCAAGGGTGCCGCCTCCGACGAGCAGCGGATCAGCCGGGGCGTGCCCTACGAGCACACGTTCACCTGGGGGCGGGAGCGCTCCTTCACCGACTGCCGTGACGCCATCGGCACCCGGCCGGGCTGGTACCGCGCCAACCTGCACGGGGACTACACAGACGGCACCGGGGAACTCGTGTTCCAACTCAAGGCGTGAGCCGGGACCGGCGCGCTCCCGGCTCGCCGACACGGGGCGCGGGTCCCGGGACCCGCGCCCCGGCACGGTTACGCTCTGTGCTCTGGTCCACGAGTTTTCCGGGAGTACCTGTGAAGCGATGGGGAATCGTCCTGGCCGGAGCCCTCGCCCCGGCTCTCGCGCTGCCACTCTCCGCCCCCGCACAAGCGGACGAGAGCGAACGGCGCACCTCCTACCGGATCCAGATCGAGCGGCAGGCCACGGGCCAGACGAAGGAGGTGACCCTGTTCTGCGGCCCGGACGGCGGCACCCACCCCGACCCGGCTGGTGCGTGCACGCTCATCGAGGAGTTCGGCTCGATCGCCGACGTGGACGTCCGGAACGGGTTCTGCCCGGCCGTCCACGATCCCATGACCGCCAAGGCCTGGGGGGCTGAGCACTACCGGCAGGACTTCTCCAACCTGTGCCTGCTCCTGGACGCCAAGGGCGCGGTCTTCGATCTCTGGAGCGGGGGGAACCGTGCCGGGGACCAGGAGACGGAGGGGACGGCCGAACGCGGTGACGCGTGGGTCAGGGGCTACCCCGGCTAGAGTCGGTCAGTCGCCCTTGGAGCGTTTGGAGCGGCGCGCCACCCAGGCGAGCGCTTCGGAGAGCTCCTCGACCTCGTGTGTGCGGATGCCCGGCACCGGGTCGCCGAAGTGCTTGGGGACGACCGCTTCGACGAAGCCCAGGCGCTGGGCCTCCGCCACTCGGCGCCGCACCCCGGTCACGGTCCGGATGTCGCCCGCCAGCCCCACTTCGCCGATCGCGACGAACCCGCGCGGCAGGGGCACGTCGTTGTTGGAGCTTCCGGCGGCCAGGGCCAGGGCGAGGTCCACGGCCGGCTCGCCCAGCCGCACGCCGCCCACGGTGGAGGCGTACACGTCCATGTTGGCCAGCCGCATGCCCGTTCGCTTCTCCAGGACGGCGAGGATCATGTTCACCCGCGAGGTGTCCAGACCCGACGTGGCCCGGCGGGGTGCGGGCAGCGGGGTGGGCGCTACCAGCGCCTGGACCTCGGTGATGAGCGGGCGACGCCCCTCCAGCGTGACCGTCACACACGTGCCGGGGACGGGGTCGGTACGTTCGGTGAGGAAGAGGCCGCTGGGGTCGGGGAGGCCGACGATACCGCTGTCGGTCAGTTCGAAGCAGCCGATCTCGTCGGTGGGCCCGTAGCGGTTCTTCACGGCGCGGAGCAGGCGCAACTGTGAGTGGCGCTCGCCCTCGAAGTGCAGCACCACGTCCACCAGGTGTTCCAGCAGGCGCGGACCGGCGATGGAACCGTCCTTGGTGACGTGCCCCACCAGGACGGCGGCGATCCCGCGTTCTTTGGCGATCTGGATGAGCGCCCCCGTCACTTGGCGGACCTGGGTGACCCCGCCGGGGACACCGGAGACGTCGGGGGAGACCATCGTCTGGACCGAGTCGACGATGAGCAGGCGGGGACCGACCGCGTCGACGTGGCTGACCAGGGAGGCGATCGAGGTCTCGGCGGCGAGGAACAGCTTGTCGGAGAGCGCGCCGAGCCGCTCCGCGCGCAGCCGGACCTGGCCCGCGGACTCCTCGCCGGTGACGTAGAGCACCGGGCCCTGGGCGGCGCGCTCGGCGGCCACCTCCAGCAGCAGGGTCGACTTGCCGACCCCCGGCTCGCCCGCGAGCAGCACCACACCGCCGGGGACGGCACCGCCGCCGAGGACCCGGTCGAGTTCGTCGACACCGGTGGGCACGGCCTCGGCGCTCTCCACGCTGATCTCGGTGATGGGGCGGGCCCGGGAGGTCACGGGTGCCGCGGCGACGGCCGCCGGGGCCGGGGCGCCTGCCTCCTCGACGGTTCCCCAGGACTGGCACTCCCCGCAGCGGCCCACCCACTTGAAGGTGGTCCACCCGCACTCGGTGCACTGGAACGTGGACTTCGCTTTGGCCATGTCCGACACGCTAACCGGTCGGTGGGACAGGCGGGGACGGCCTGTGGACAGGCCGGGGAGCGGGGAAGTTACTCGCGGGTCAGCACCCTTGTCACGCAGGACGTGCGGGAGAATGCGTTCCGTCACCCTCGCAGTCCCCCGTTTCGGAGAGGAACCCGCGTGCCCCGCACCGACCGCAGTACGGCCGTGTCCGAAAACCGCTACCCGCGCTCCTTCCACGTCGTCGTCTCGCTCTCGGCCGCCCTGTGCCTGACCTCCTCGCCGGTGTTCGCCGACGAGGGGACCGAGTTCGAGAGCTACACGGCCCTGGGCGACTCGTTCACCTCGGGGCCGCTGATCCCTCCGCAGGCACCGGGTGCCGATCCCCGCTGCCTGCGGTCCTCGGCCAACTACCCGAACCTGGTGGCCGACGCGCTGGGTGTCGCCGAGTTCACCGACGCGAGCTGCTCCGGGGCGGTCATCGCCGACCTGAGCGGTCCCCAGTACACGGAACTCGCCGACGTGCCCGCGCAGTTCGACGCGCTCGACACCGGCACCGACCTGGTGACGATCGGGATCGGCGGCAATGACCTGGGTTTCTCCGAGGTGTTCGCCGAGTGCGCCAAGAGGAGCCTGCGCAACCCGCTGGGGAACCCGTGCGAGGACCGCTACGGCGACGAACTCGACCGCAGGGTCGAGGCGTTGCGGGGACGTGTGGCGGGGGTCTACGCCGAGGTCGGTGAGCGCAGCCCCGGGGCCGTGGTCGTCGGTGTCGGCTACCTCCAGATCCTCCCGGAGAGCCGGGGATGCTGGCCCACCGCACCCATCGCCTGGGGTGACGTCTCCTACCTGGATGGGGTCCAGGCCGCGTTCAACCGGATGCTGGAGGAGGAGGCGAGGGCTGCCGGAGCCGTGTTCGTCGACGTCTTCGAACGCGGCCACGACGTCTGTGCGCCCGCCTCCGAGCGCTGGGTGGAGGGGCTGGTCCCGGAGAACGCGGCGGCACCGGTGCACCCGAACGAGGCGGGAATGGCTGCCGTCTCCGAGCGCGTCCTGGCGGAGTTGGGGGCCGGGGCCCGCGCGTAGCCGGTTCGGGAGGATGATCCCGATGTCCGCAGGGGTGGACTTTTGCTACCCGATGAGTTGTATGTCCGCGTTGTGCGCCGGGTTTTACTGTTTGCATACGCGACTTTGGCTACGCATGGTTATGAAATCGTAGCCAAAAGTGACGAAGGGTGATGCGTTGGTTGCAGCACTCCGCGCTGAGGCGCAGGGGAGCACCATGCACCCGACCGAAGGGGAGAACCTTCGTCATGCTGCAGTCGTGTGATCACGAGCAAACCCGGGCCTGCCGTCCCTCCGACCCCGGGCGGCAGGCCTCGCCCACGCGGCCCACACGGCCCCGTCGGCGTACGCTCGCCGCCACCGCGGCGGCCACCGCGCTCCTCCTGACGGCGGTGCTCGCGCCCGCCCCGGCCCTCGCCGCGGCGGTGCCCGACCGGCTCCAGCCGGCCCTGCCCTCGTCGGTGGCTGAGACCGTCATCGGCGCCGCGCAGTCGAAGATCGGGGTGCCCTACGGCTGGGGAGGCACCGGGCCGCGCTCCTTCGACTGCTCCGGACTCGTCCAGTGGTCCTTCCGCCAGGCCGGGATCACCCTTCCCCGGGTCGCCCACGACCAGGCCGCGTCGGGCACCCGCATCCCCTACTCCAGCGCCCGCCGCGGGGACATCCTCTACTGGTCCAACCGCTCGGGGTACGTCTACCACGTCGGCATCTACCTTGGCGGAGGCCGGATGATCGACGCCCCGAAGACGGGCGACCACGTCCGCGAGCGCGACGTGACGATGAACCGCCTCGGCGGAGCCGTGCGGCTTTGAACACGGCCGGCGGCGGGGGGCACGGCACGCCGTGCCCCCCGCCGCGGGCGGCGCTCCGGCCCGCGGAGCGCATACTCTGGGTTCCGTGAGCCCTATCGAGGTCCCAGACGCGCCCGTCGTCCTGTCGACGGCGTCGGTCTACCCGGAGAAGACCCCGGCCGCCTTCGAGATCGCCGCGCGGCTCGGGTACGACGGTGTGGAGGTGCTGGTCTCCTCCGACCCCGCCAGCCAGGACATCGACCTCCTGCGGCGTCTCTCGGACTACCACAGGATGCCGGTCACCGCCGTCCACTCCCCCTGCCTGGTCCTCACTCAGCGGGTGTGGGGCCGCGACCCCTGGGGCAAACTCGTCAAGTCCAAGGAGATGGCCGAGGCCCTGGGGGCGAAGGCGATCGTGGTCCACCCGGCCTTCCGCTGGCAGCGCGAGTACGCCAAGGGGTTCGAGACCGGCATCGCCCGCATGCAGGAGGAGACCGACGTCGTCTTCGCCGTGGAGAACATGTACCCGGTGCGCGTACGCGACCGCGAGGTGGTGCCCTACGCGCCCAGTTGGAACCCTCTTGACCGCGACTACGCCGACGTCACGCTCGACCTCTCCCACACGGCGATGTCCGGTTCCGACGCCATGGACATGGCCAGGCGTCTTGGCGATCGGCTCTCACACGTCCATGTCGCCGACGGGGTCGGCGGCCAGAACCTCGACGAACACCTCATCCCCGGCCGCGGACGCCAACCCGTCGCCGAACTCCTGGAGCACCTGGCGGCGACCGGCTACAACGGCCAGCTCGTCCTGGAGGTGAGCACCCGCAAGGCCCCCGATCGCCGGACCCGCATGCGCGAACTGGCCGAGGCCCTGGCCTTCACCCGCCTGCACTTCGCGGGGCCCGCTGGCGGCACCGGGTGCCCGGACCGGCGCGAACGCGTCGCCACGGCTCGGCGCGGGCCCGCCGCGCCGCCCCGGCACTTCACCGTCGACCCCGAGGGCAGGGCCGAGGACACGGACGGGGCGGAGGGGCCCGGCCACCCCTGAACCGGGTCTTCACCGCCTGGGACGGGCGGTGTGCGGCGGTCCGTCCGGGCCGTTAGCGTGGAGGTGACCCGGAGAGAGGACACACCTTCATGATCGCGATCATCGGCGCTGGGAAGATGGGCGAGGCGCTTCTCGCCGGGATGCTGGCCGAGGGCCACGGGCCGGAGCGCGTCCTGGTCACCGAACCGCGGACGGAACACGCCGAGGAGCTTCGGCGCCACTACGGGATCGATGTGGTCACGGCCGCAGACGCGGCCAAGCGCGCGGACACGCTGATCCTGGCGCTCAAGCCCCAGGACCTGCCGTCCCTACTGGACGACATCGCGCCGCACGTGTCCCCGGACCTCCTCGTCATCTCGGTGGCGGCGGGGCTGACCACCGCCGTCCTGGAGGCGCACCTGCCCTCCGGCGTGCCCGTCGTACGGGCGATGCCGAACACGCCCGCGCTCATGGGCAAGGGCATGACCGCCATCGCGGGCGGCACCGGGGCCGGAGCTGAGCACCTGGACCGCGCCGAGGGCCTGCTGGGCTCGGTCGGCGACGTCATACGGGTCGGCGAACAGCACATGGACACCGTCACTGCGCTCTCCGGAAGCGGCCCGGCCTACTTCTACTTCATCGCGGAGACCATGGTGGAGGCGGGCGTGGCGATGGGTATGCCGCGCGCCACCGCCCTGCGGCTGGTCCAGCGGACGATGACCGGTGCGGGTGCGATGCTCACGGACTCCGGGGAGCACCCCGTCGTGCTGCGGGAGGCCGTCACCTCGCCGGGCGGCACCACCGCCGCGGCGCTCAGGGAGCTGGAGCGCCACGGTGTGCGCGCCGCCTTCACCGACGCTATCGAGGCGGCGCGCGACCGCAGCAGGGCGCTGTCGGGGGGCTGATCCGGGGAAACCGATGTGGCCGGATCTGGCCGCGGGCGGGGACGTGGATCGTCACGAGCGCCGGATATGGTGCGAGGCAGGGACATGTCTTCCCTTATCGGCCTCGTTGTACGAGACCCTCCCGCCCCCCGACCCCCGCAGGGTGCTCCATGACCTCACCTCCTCCGTTCGACCCTTCGCAGTCCCAGCCCGACGAAGGGGCCGCGCAGCAGCCGTCGGGGCCCCAACCTTCGCCGGGGCCTCCGCAGCCCCAGGGCCCGCCGCCCGGGCCACAGCCCCACTCGGGCCCCCAGCAGCCGGGCCCGCCTCAGTACATGCCCCCGCACGGCCAGCGGCCGCCGGGGCCGCCGCCCGGGCCGCCGGGTCCCTACGGGCCGCCGCCTCCGAGTGGGGAGCCGCCGCGGGGACAATTCGCCGCGCCGCCGCCGGGCGCTGTCGGCATGGGACCCCCGCCCGGTGGGATGCCTCCGGGCATGCCGCCCGGCGGAATGCCGCCCGGGCCGTTCGGTTCCCCTCCGCCGCCGGGTCCGCCTCGGATGGGGTTGTTCTCGTCACCTTCGGGTGTGCGTGCGGCGCTGCTCAACCTGTCCGGTCTGGGGGTCGGGTACGCGTATCTGAAGCGGTGGCTGTTCTTCGGTGTGGCGCTGGCCGTGACGGTGGGTCTGCTGGTGGGTGCGGCGCTGCATGGTGCGGCCGATCACCTGTTGGTCTGGGTTCCGGTGCTGCTGGTGTGGTTCGTGGCCGCGTCGGTGCACGGGCTGTTCGCCGGTCGTGCCCGTGATGAGCGGACGGTGGCCTCGGGTGGTCGGCCCGCGCGCAGGGGTGTGCCGGTGTGGGCGGCGGCGGGTGTGGCCGTGGCTGTGCTGGCCGCTTTCGTGGCGGTGTGGCAGGTGGGGGAGTGGCGGTTGCGGGTGGCCGACGCGGCGCACGCTCGTGGTGAGTGTGGTGAGGCGGTGGGTCTTTACGGGCAGGTGGAGGCCGGGTTCCAGTTGTCGATGAACCCCTCGTTGATCGAGCGCGCCCGTGACGGTGTCGAGGCCTGCGGCCTGCTGACCCGCGCCCAGGACCAGGTCGCCTCCGAGTACTACGACCAGGCCCTGGACACCTACAGCACCTACTTCGACCACCCGGCCTCCCGATGGGAGGACACCGACGGCGAGGTGGCGGGCACCTACTTCTCCTACGCGCGGACCGTGGCGGACACGGCCGCCGAGTCCTACACCGGGGTCGTCACGGACGAGATCCGCGAGGGCTTCCAGAGGGCCTACGAGATCTACAGCACCATCCCCGAGGACTACTCCGGCACGGAGGTCGCCGGCCAGGTGCCCGAGGCGCTGGTGTCCCTCTACGACCTGGGGACCGGGGACTACGCGGAGGAGCGCTGGTGCGCGGCCTTCGACCAGATCGAGGCGTTCGCCGGCCTGGACTGGTCGGCCGCGCCCGAGGTGGCCGACCGTATCGACGCCGAGGCTCCGGACGCAGCCCTCAAGTGCGGCTGGGCCGAGGTCGAGGACGGCTCCGCCGACACGGCGCAGCAGATGGCCGACTTCCTCGCGGAGGAGTACCCCGGCCACGAGGCTGAGGACGTGGAGGACCTGGCCCGCCACGTGGGTGCCGCCCACCTCGAAGAGGAGATGGACGCGCTCACCGCCATCGGCGAGAGCGACTTCGACCCGGTGCCGATCGGTGGCGGGAGCGGTGACAAGACCATCCTGGAGATCACCAACGACAGCCAGTACGAGATGCGGTTCCTGTACGTCGGCGAGGACGGTGTCCACGACGAAGTCACCACCCCGGCCTGTGACGACTGCGAGGAGTACAGCTCGCAGCCGACCGGCAACTCCTGCTTCGAACGGGGCGGGGAGGTCATGCGGCTGGAGCTGGAACCGGGTGAGTATCGCGTACTGCTCACCCGGGGCGGTTCGCTCTCCGTGCCGCTGCACGGCACTGTGAACTTCAGAGCCGGGGACACCTACGACCTCTGCTACTACGTCACCACCCAGCAGTAGCGGTGTGCGCTCCGGGGCGGCGGGGGAGGTTCCTCCCCGCCGCCCGGCGTTTCTCCACCGGGTCGGCTGTGCGTACTGTGTGCGGTAGAGCACGCTTACCTGGACGGGGGTCGGGACATGGGAGGGCGCACGCCCTGTTCGCTGCGGGTGGCCTGGGACGACGGACTCACCGCCTACGACTTCGGACCCCAGCACCCCCTGGCGCCCATCCGCGTGGAGCTGACCATGGCGCTCAGCCGCGAGCTGGGAGTCCTCGACGAGCCCGGGGTCGCGCTCATCGACGTCGAGCCCGCATCCGACGAACTCCTCCAGCTCGTGCACGACCCCGCCTACGTGGCCGCCGTCAGACGGGCGGGCAAGACGCTGCGTCCCGACGACGAGCACATGCTCGGCACGGCGGACAACCCGGTCTTCCCGGATATGCACGACGCGGCCGCGCTCATCTCCGGTGCCTCGGTCGCCGCGGCCCGGGCCGTGTGGAACGGCGAGGCCGCGCACGCCGCCAACGTCGCGGGCGGGCTCCACCACGCCATGCGCGGCAACGCCTGGGGCTTTTGCGTGTACAACGACCCCGCGATCGCCATTGCGTGGATGCTGGAGCAGGGAGCCAAGCGGATCGCCTACGTGGACGTGGACGTCCACCACGGCGACGGGGTGCAGCGGGCCTTCTACGACGATCCGCGCGTGCTCACCATCAGCCTCCACGAGTCGCCCGCCACCCTCTTCCCCGGCACCGGGCACCCCTTCGAGACCGGAGGCCGCGGGGCCGAGGGGTACGCGGTCAACGTCGCCCTCCCGGCCGGGACCGGTGACACCGGCTGGCACCGCGCCTTCGAGGCCGTCGTCCCGCCGCTGCTGCACGAGTTCCAGCCCGAGGTCCTAGTGACCCAGCAGGGCTGCGACACCCACGCCCTGGACCCCCTGGCCAACCTCACGCTGAGCCTCGACGGCCAGCGCCGGGCCTACGAGGAACTGCACACGCTCGCGCAGAAGACGGCGGGCGGCCGGTGGCTGCTGTTCGGCGGGGGCGGCTACGGCCTGGTGCACGTCGTGCCCCGGGCGTGGACCCACCTGTTGGCGGAGGCGGCCGGGGCACCGGTCGACCCCCAGGCGGCGACCCCGCCGGCCTGGCGCGAGTTCGCCCGAGAGCGGACCGGTGAGACGGCTCCGCTGTACATGACTGACGGCCGCGAGGTGGAGTTCGCCCGGTTCGAGGAGGGCTACGATCCGGGCGACCCGGTCGACAGGGCCATCAACGCGACCCGCACCGCCGTCTTCCCCAGCCACGGGATCGATCCGAGCCTTTGACGCCTGTCCCTTGATCAAGGGGGAGAACACCTCCAACGCGGGTGTAGCGCGTCGAGTGGGTAGGAAGAGGTTGAAAACCGGGCGAACGGGAGCAGGCGTCGTGGTGGCCGCACGGCGTGGCGCGTGCTCGCCGCGCATATGAGGAAGGGGAACACGTGACGCCGCCGACACGCGCTGAACTCATCACCCATCTGGTGCGAACGGGGATTGCGGGGCATGTCGACACCCCCAGACAGAACAACCTCCGGCACTACCGCCGACTCGTCCAAGGGGACCCCTACCACCGGTTCGGCCTGACCTTCTCCCAGGACTGGAGCTTCTCCGAGGTCCTCTCCCTGATGAACAAGCGCTGCGGTGTGGTGGACGACGAGGAGCACGTGTGGGGGATCGACACCATCGACCCCGACCTGACGGCGGACGCCCTCGAAGGCGTGGCCGACAGGTTCGCCCTGGCCGCCGAGCGCCGTGAGCGCGTCATGTTCGCCACCGGCCACCCGCTCAAGCTCAGGGAGACCTACCGGGTGTGGAAGGACGCCCTCGCCGCGCGCGGATGCCCCGTCGTGACCGCCGCCGCGGGGTTCAGATACGAACTGGACACCGAACGGCCCCCCAACCGCCGGATCGTGGAGTGGAAAGACGGTGTCGCCATTGTGACCGACGGTCACATTCCGCGTCACAGCCATCACCCGTTCGCGATGCGCGCCATCCTTGACGACCTCTCCTCGCGTGGCGAACCGTGGCCGCAGTTGGTCATCGCCGATCACGGGTTCGCCGGTGCCGCGGCGGAGTCCGGAGTCCCCACCGTCGGCTTCGCGGACTGCAACGACCCCGCTCTGTTTCTCGCCGAACACGAGGGGAAAGTGCTGGTCACCGTGCCTTTGGACGACGGGTACGAGACCGAGGATTACGTTCCCCTGCGTGATTACGTTCTCGCTCGGGCGGGGCTTATGTGACCAGGGTCGACCATTTATACCCACCCTTAAACATCCTTGGCGCCTTCGCACGGGGGCGGCGCGGAAGAGAGGCCAAACGCTCTTTCGCTCCGACGGACTCCGCTCTACTCTGAAATACGGACGTGTCAGTAGTGACGGCATGACACACCGGCGTGGTGGTGGGACGGGCGCGCACCGGGGCCGCCCATCCACAGGGCTTCCGCGTCGGATGGAACGACAGACAATGCTCACGTCCGGAAATGAGGGCGTCGGAAGATGAACGGGAGCAAGCCTCCTCTCGACGAGGTCAGGTTTCTGACTGTGGCGGAGGTCGCCGAGATCATGCGTGTGTCCAAGATGACGGTTTACCGAATGGTGCACTCAGGGGTTCTCCCCGCGATTCGTGTGGGGCGTTCCTACCGGGTCCCTGAGCGCGCCGTTCACGACTATCTCCGTGAGGCCTTCGTCGAGGCCGGCTGACGACGGAGGGGCCGACCGGGACGGGACCACGCACCCGCACCCCGGTCAGCCGACGGCCCCCGGGGCGGTGATCCTCCTCCTTCATCGCCCCGCACGGGGTCTTCGTGCCGCTGTGCGGCACGCGCTTCGACCGGGGCGCCCGAACCGGGCCCAGGGCATCTACTACACTTTGTCGTTGTTGTAGTCCGCCCTGTTCACGCCCCTTTCGCGAGGTTTCCCGATGCCCAGTGCCAGAGTCGGTGCGCGGCGCAGTCCGCCGCGAACCGTGGTGACGCTGATCGCCGCCGTGCTCGTTCTCTCCGGCTGCGGCGGGGGCAACGAGATCCAGAGCGGCGAGGGCGAGCGCTTCATCTCCGGTGACGGCAGCGCCACCGTGTTCGACACCGCCGACCGGACCGAGGCACCCGAGGTCGCCGGCACCACCCTGGAGGGCGACGGCCTCTCGCTGGACGACTACGAGGGCGGGATCCTCGTCCTCAACGTCTGGGCTAGTTGGTGCGGCCCCTGCCGCGCCGAGCAGCCCGTGCTGGACGAGGTGCACACCGAGTACGCCGACTTGGGGGTCGACTTCCTCGGGGTGAACATGAAGGACGACGACACCGCGGCGCTTGCCTACACCGCCGCCCAGGAGGTGGGCTACCCCAGCCTCTTCGACTACCCGGGCGAGGTCGCCCAGGCCTTCCGCGACACCGTGCCGCCCAGGGCCATCCCCAGCACCATCGTCATCGATCCCGACGGCCGTATCGCCGCCAGAGTGATCGGCCCCACCACCTACGGCCAGCTCACCGGGCTGCTCGACCCGCTGGTGGTCGAGTTCGGCCTCGGAGACCCCGCGGAGCGTCCACGCGTGGCCGACGAAGAGGCGGCGGCCTCCGACACCGGGGACCCCGGGCAGGCCGGTTCCCCCTCTGCGCCTGGGGGCGGCTCCGGCGGAGGTGGTGGCTGATGGGCCCGATCGACAGTACCGTCCTCTCCGGCTCCCTGCTCCTCGCCGTGCCGCTCGCACTGGCGGCCGGGCTCGTGTCCTTCCTGTCGCCGTGCGTCCTGCCCCTGGTCCCCGGCTACCTGTCCTACGTGACGGGCATGAGCGGCACCCAGGTGCGCGAGCGCGCCGCCGTCGGGGGCACGGCCGTCGACACCGACACGGCGCTGGCCTCGCGCCGCTGGACGATGGTCACGGGCAGCGCGCTGTTCATCGCCGGGTTCACCCTCGTGTTCGTGGCGGTCGGCGGTTTCGTCGGCTGGCTCGGTGATTTCTTCCTCGACCACACCGAGTCCATGACCCGGGTTCTGGGCGTGCTGACCGTCGTCCTCGGACTGGCCTTCATGGGCCTCCTGCCCGGGTTCGGGCGCGAGTTCCGGTTCCACCGCCTGCCGAGCGCGGGCCTGGCCGGGGCGCCGCTGCTCGGAGTGCTGTTCGGCCTGGGATGGACGCCGTGCATCGGTCCGACCCTGGCCGCGGTGCAGACCCTGGCCTTCGTGGAGGGCGGCGCGGGACGGGGCATGCTGCTCTCCCTCTTCTACTGTGTCGGCCTGGGCCTTCCGTTCGTCCTGGCCGCGCTGCTCTACCGCAAGGCGCTGGGCGTGTTCGCCCGGCTCAAACGCCACACCCGGACGGTCACCGTGGTCGGGGGTGCCATGCTGGTCCTGGTCGGCCTGCTGATGGTGACCGGCCTCTGGAACGGCATGACCACCGCGATACAGGGCTGGGCCGGCGGCTTCCAGACGGTGATCTGATGACCACGACCACGACCGGCGCGTCCGCCGGAGCGAGCACCGGGCCGGAACGCTCCCAAGGACCGGGGGGGCTGGGCCCTCTCGGGTGGCTTCGCTGGGCCTGGCGGAGCCTGACCTCGATGCGCACCGCCCTGATCCTGCTGTTCCTCCTGGCCGTGGGAGCCATTCCCGGGTCGATCCTGCCGCAGAACGTCGTCAGCGTCGACGAGGTCGCCACCTACTTCCGCGAGCACCCGGAACTGGCGCCGTGGCTCGACCGGTTCTACCTGTTCGACGTCTTCTCCTCGCCCTGGTACGCGGCGATCTACCTGCTGCTGTTCGTCTCACTGGCGGGCTGTGTGATCCCCCGGGCCCTCACCCACGCCCGTGCCATGGGGGCCCGCCCCGTGCGCACGCCGCGCCACCTGGGCCGCATGCCCTACTCGGCCCGGTTCACCACCGGGGCGAGTCCGGAGACCGTCCTGGAACGGGCCCGCGGCTCCCTGAGGGGCTACCGGACCGAACGGTACGGCGACTCGGTCGCCAGCGAGACCGGATACCTGCGGGAAGCCGGGAACGTCCTGTTCCACCTGGCGCTCCTGGGGCTGCTGCTGGCCCTGGCGGCGGGCTCCTTCTTCGGCTACCGGGGCAACATGCTCGTTGTCGAGGGAGACGGGTTCGCCAACACCCTGCCCTCCTACGATGCCTTCTACCCCGGGCACTGGACCGACGTCGACGACCTCCAGCCCTTCACACTGCACCTGGACGACTTCGAGGCCACCTTCATCGAGGAGGGCGACCTGCGCGGCCAGGCCGCCTCCTATGTCGCGGACATGGCCTACACCGAGGCCCCCGGTGCCGAGGAGGGGCGGCACCGGTTGGAGGTCAACCACCCGCTCACCGTGGACGGCGTGCAGGTCTACCTGCTCGGCCACGGGTACGCGCCGGAGTTCACCGTCCGCGACGCCGATGGCGAGGTGGTCTTCGACCAGGCGGTACCGTTCCTGTACAGGGAGACGGCGAGCTTCACCTCCGACGGTGTCGTCAAGGTGCCCGACACCGGAGGCGAACAGCTCGGATTCGTCGGAGTCTTCCTGCCGACCGCCGCCGACGACGGGGACGGCGGCCTGGTCTCCACGTTCCCGGGCGCGGAGGACCCGGTGGTCACCCTGGAGGGATACCGGGGCGACCTGGGACTGGTCGAGCCGCAGTCCGTCTACCAGCTCAGGACCGGCGGCATGGAGGAACTCGGCTCCTCGCCCGCGCTGCGGATCGGCGACACCTGGAATCTGCCGGACGGGGCCGGGTCGATCACCTTCTCCGGCCTGAGCGAGTACGTCAGCCTCCAGACCAACCGCGACGCGGCCCGACCGTTCGCCCTCGGATCCGCCGTCACCGCCGTCGCCGGTCTGCTCGTCACCCTGTTCGTCCGGCCGCGCCGCGTGTGGGTGCGTGCCACCGGGGACGCCGACGGCCGCACGGTCGTGGAGGTTGCCGGGCTCGGCAAGACCGAGGTCGCGGGTGACAACGCCGCGTTCCACGACATCACCACCCGGCTCGCGGAGCGGCTGCGAGGCGAGGATCCAGAACCCCGACCAACGAGACCAGGGAGTGAGCGGTGACGTACACCCTCTCCGCACCGGCGAACGACGCGATGGCGTCGGCCAGCGACACGCTGATCATCGGCATGATCGTCGCGTACGCGGCCGCGCTGTTCCTCTTCGCGATCGAGGCCGCCTACGGCCGCCGCACCAAGCTGAAGGCGGGGCGGCTCATGCCCGTCGCGGCCGGGTCCGCGGAGTCCGGGGCCGGCGACGGCATCGAGGTGAGGGTCCGCACGCACGAGGGCGAGGCCCGGGCTTCCCAGAGCGTCCTGGGCCGGATCGCCCTCGGTGTGACGGCGGCCGGCTTCCTGATGAGCGTCGCCCAGATCGTCACCCGCGGCCTCGCTGCCGAACGCTGGCCGTGGGGCAACATGTTCGAGTTCATCGTGGCCCTGTGCCTGGTGGCGGTCGCCGGGCTGCTGTTCGCCTCCCTGCGCTTCCAGGCCCGTTTCCTGGGTGCCTTCGTCCTGGTCCCGGTGCTCCTGCTGCTCGGTATCGGTGTCCGGTGGCTGTACGTGGAGCCCGGTCCGCTCATCCCGGCGCTGCACTCCTACTGGGTGCCCATCCATGTCACCGCGCTTATCGTCGCGGGCGGCGCGTTCATGGTCTCCGGCGCGGCCGGGACCACCTACCTGGTCTCACACCGCACCGAGGCCAAGCGGTCCCGCGGCGAGGAGGTCACCGGTATCGCCGGACGCCTGCCCAGCCCGGAACTGCTGGACCGGATCTCCCACCGTTTCATCCTGTTCGCGTTCCCGCTGTGGACGTTCGGCATCATCGCGGGGGCCATCTGGGCCGACGAGGCCTGGGGCCGGTTCTGGGGCTGGGACCCCAAGGAGGTGTGGTCGTTCATCTCCTGGCTGATCTACGCCGCATACCTGCACGCCCGCGCCACCGGCGGCTGGCGCGGTCCGAAGGCCACCTGGATCAACGTCCTCGGCTTCGCGACCGTCATGTTCAACTTCTTCGCCGTGAACTACGTCTTCAGCGGGCTGCACTCCTACGCTTAGTTCACAGTCCCTCGCAGGCCCGTCCGTCGCCCGCCACCGCCCTCAGCCGGCGCCTGGCGGCGCGGTTCTTTTCCTGTGTTCTCGGCCGCCCCGGGGCCAGATGTCCTTCATCCCCGCCCGCGCCTTCCCCGCTCCGGCTCGGAGCGCCGTGCAGAACACTGGCGGCGCCCTCGCTCTGCTCCAGGCCGTGGTCTGTCGGCCGGACGGGTGCGGGACGTGAAGGTGGGGCCGCACCCAGGGTGCGGCCCCACCTTCACGTCCCGCCGTTATTCGTCGGGATCGATACGGCGGTCGAGCCGCCTCAGGAACTCGGGGTCGTCGTCCGGCCCGAGCGGATGCGGGCTGCCCGAGGGCCGGGTGAAGTCCGACGGGTCAAGGTCGTCGGTATCCATCGTCGTGGTGGACGTGCCGCCGTGGACCGGGGCCACCTGGCGGGGCCGTCCCAGGAAGAGCCAGAGAAGCGAACCGAACGGCATGAACACCGCGATGACGACCAGCCAGAGGACCTTCGGCAGGATCCGTACCTGCTGCTTGGGAGTGGTGAGCGCATCGCAGAACGCGTACACCCACAGAACGATCGTCACGAAAGTGATCAGGCCACCGAGCCACACCATGCCCCCAGGGTACTCCGGCCTGTCGACTCCTGACAGCCGGGAACCGGCTCGGTTCTCGGAGGCCGGCCGCGAGGGGGACCGACTGAGGACGGCGGGGCGTCCCCATCGTGTCCCTGGCTTGTCGGAAGCCTGATCAGCGGGTGGTCTCGCTCGGCTCCCCCAGGAGGAGCGCGCGGACCTCGGACTCGCGGAACCTCCGGTGTCCGCCGGGCGTCCTGATGCTGCTGATCCGCCCGGAGGCGGCCCAGCGAGTGACGGTCTTGGGATCAACCCGGAAGAGTGAGGCCACTTCCCCGGGGGTCAACAGGCGTTCGCTTGCTCGTTCCACCTTCACATTCCCCCAATCCTGCCCGCCTCGGACTGCCGGGGGCGGCGGGCGTTTGATCCCCTAGTGTGCACGAGTTGGTCCGTTTCCTCCCTAGTTTTCGGAGAAATTACGTTGCTGGGGGGAGGAGTACGGGATATGTGACCGGAACGTGATGTCCGGGCCTTGCTGTCGGGATTGGGAACATCCCATGATCGCCCCGACCAACGGCCAAGCTGTTCCGATCACCTGAGAGGAGACACACGCCACCCAGGTATGGGTCTCCTCCGGTACGCCCTTAACCTGGAGTACAAGGGCTGATGAGCGCCGTCCGATCGGCTCGGCCGACCCTCCGGTGACACTGTCAGGAAGGTTACCGGCCCCTTTGGTGGAGCCAGAACCGGGCGCCGACAGGCGTTGCCACCAATCTAGTCCAGGTAATCGTCTGTTGTGAGGCTTTTCGATGCGTAGCTGGCTGATTTATACCGCTGCCCGCCTCGGGCTGTTCGCGGCGGCCTTCGGGGTGGTCTATCTGTTCGGCGCACGGGCGTGGGTGGCCCTGGTGCTGGCCTGGCTCGTCAGCGGCCTCGCCTCCTACGTCCTCCTGTCCGGACTGCGCGACAGGATGTCCACCGCGGCCGTGGGCCGGCTGGAGCGGCGCCGGTCCGGGGTCGGAGACCTCCTGGAGGAGGGCGCGACACGCGAGGACCACCTCCAGGAGGCGCACGGGGCTGCGGAGCACTCCGGGAGCGGCGCTGAGCCCGACGAAGGGCGAAGCCCGGGCGATCAGGCGCGCGCCCCGTCCGCAGACGCGTGACGGCCGCTTACGCCCCTCTCGGCGCCGCGGACCGGTCGCACGGCCGGGAAGCGGCGGGGCGCGCGGGTGTCAGCCTCCGGAGGGCTGCCGCTCGACGGCCGCGCGGTACGCGCCGGTGACCGTCGCGATGTCAGCGCTCTTCTCCTCGTCGGTTTTCCCGGCCATCGCGCGCTCGGAGCGGTCCATCCGCCGGTTGGCATGGACGATCGCGTTCGTCACGGGTAGGCGGAGCGCCTCGTACCTTCGTAGGGCGCTCTCCGTGTCGGCTCCGCGGTCCAGCTCCGCAGCCAGCGCAGCGGCGTCGATGACGGCCTGTGAAGCACCGTTGGCCCCGATGGGGTACATCAGGTGGGCGGCGTCGCCGAGGAGGGTCACCCCGCCCTCGCCCCAACGGGGCAGCGGATCACGGTCGACCATGGGGTACCGGAGGATCCGCCCGGCCCGGGTGAACACGTCCGGCACGTTCAGCCATCCGAAGTCCCAGTGCCTGTAGTGGGGTACCAGCTCCTCCGGTCGGCCCGGCCGCTCCCGGCCCTGCCGGGGGTCGGGAACGGGGACCAGGCACACCCAGTTCAGCAGGGCCCGGCCCTCGGCGGCATGCCGTGCGGAGACCGGGTAGGCGACGAGCCGCGCGGAGTCCTCGTCGTTGGCCACGATCATGGTGTGGCCGTCCAGGAACTCGTCCATTTCGGTCAGACCGCGCCACAAGTGGACCCCGCCCTCGGAGAGAGCGCCGTGCCCCGGATGGAGTTGTGCGCGCACTGCCGAGTGCATGCCGTCGGCGCCCACCAGCACGTCCGTGTCGAGGGAGAGGGGGATCGCGTCGGGGGCGAGGCGGGCGTGGACACGGACGCCTCGCCCCCGGTGCTCGAAAGCCTCCACTGAGGTTCCGGTACGGACCGCACCGGGCCCGAGGCGGCTGCGGACCGCCTCCAGCAGCAGGATCTGGAGTTCCCCGCGGTGGATGGAGTACTGCGGGGCCGTGTGTCCCGCGCCGAGGCCCCGGGCTTCCGTCCACAGCGTGGTCCCCGTGTGGTCGAGGTAGCGGTGTTCGCGTGTGGGGATACCGGTCGCCGCGAGGGGGCCGCCCAAGCCGAGGGAGGCCAGTTCGGCGACGGCGGCCGGCTGGATGTTGATGCCGACCCCGAGGGGGCGGATGTCGTCGGCCGTTTCGAGGACGGTGGCACCGATCCCCCGGGAGTGCAGCGCCAGGGCGGTGGTGAGGCCCCCGATCCCCGCGCCGGCGATGACGACGTCGGTGGTGTCGGCTGTGGCCATCGATCGTGTCGGGCGTGGCGAACCGGTCCTTCGGGGCCGGCAGGACACGCCCTCCTCCTCTCGGGTGGTGTGGGCGTCGCCGTCCGCGCACCGGAGCGGGCGGACACGCTTGTGGCTGATGCCCTGGACGGCGCTGCGGGCGGCCAGGGCACCGGCCGAGGCTCGGACCGCCCGGCCGGTGCGGACTCCGGGCTTTCCCGGGGGTGGTGCGGGTCAGGCCGACCCGTACCGGGCCGGCCGGGGCCGTGCGCCTGCCTCAGGCGCGGTGCACCGAGGCCACGCCGTAGAGGCCGGGTGCGGCGGACGCGGCCAGCGCACCAGCCTTCTTCGCGTAGCCCTGCGCACGCGGGTCCGCCATGGTCGCCTGGACGTCCTCGGGGCTGTTCCACTGCGCATAGTTGACCACCCGGTTCCCGTCCTTGCTGGGCAGGACGGTGGCCGAGACGAAGCCGGGGCGGGCGCTCATGACCTCCTCGATGCCCTCGTTGAGGATGTCGACGAGGGCCTGCTGGTCGGAGGGGTCGACCTCGAAGACGTTGATGAAGGTCACGAGTCCGTCGTCAGCGCGAATAACAGTTTCACTCATGACTCAGAATCTAACACCTGTGAAGTCGTCAGCGCATCGTTTTCGCGATTTTCTAGTCTACTTTTTCTCGGGTTCTAAAAATGGATTCAAGGCATAGGTGAAGAATAGATGACCCGAGTGTTGATCCTTTTCTCGGTTTCATCTTTCCCTGAGGCTGCGCGGATCAGGTCCGAGGCTCCTTGACCTCTCCTGTAGACCCTCCTTCGGGGTGGTGGCTGCGGATTCCGTCGTGTGTCCGCAGTGTGTTCCTGTCGGTGGACTTCCCGGTTTCAAGGTGTGAGATCTGCGGGTTCGGATGGTCTGGCGAAGACCCGTTTGAGAAGGACGTGCGGCTCGGGCGGTGAGCTCTGCGCCGGCCGGTGTGCAACTGGGGAAAACGTTCGGTTGTGCTCCGGCCGCTACCGCCCTCCCTCGACCAGTCCGTAGAGGTTGCCGTCCCAGCCGCGGACCTGTGCCCACCGGCCGCCGGGCCGCCAGGGGGTCTCCTGCGGTGCGACCACGATCCCGGCTCCACGGGCACGGACCCGGGCACACGTGGTGTCGAGGTCCTCGCACTGGAACCAGCCCTGGGACATCCGCCCCGTCTGCTCGCGCATCCTGTCGAGGACGTCGGCCCCGATGAGGGCCACCGCCACGCTGGTCTGGGCCCCCGGCAGGCGGACCTCCACCCATCGGCCGCCGTCCCCCCGGGGGACATCGACCTCCATCTCGAAGTCGAACACGCTCGTCAGGAAGTCCAGGGTCCTGCCCCGGTCGCTCGTGTAGACGACGGAGAGTCGGGGGTGGATGAGCATCGGGCCTCCTCTCGCAGAGTTCTCGGGTGCGGGGCCGCGGGTCGGCCCTCATCCCTATGACGGACGGCGGTGCGCGAAGGTGACCGCCATTGCGGTACTCCGGAGGTGGGTGCGGATAAGGGTGTCCCCTGATGCTTCTGTGACGTATTCCCCTCTGGAAAAGACGAAAGTGTGAGGGGCGGCGAGCAGGGTGCGTCGACGCTTTCCACTCCTGCTGGACGGATCTCAAGGTGCCGGGAAGTTTCGGTTTTCCCAGGTCGAAGCCGAAATTTCCGTTCCATTTCGTCTTGGGGGCCGTGAACTTGTGCACTTGCGCTTCCGGGGGATCTGTCTTTTCATTGGTGGCCGGTGTTCGCTTCGGGTCGGTCGGCGGTGTTTCCTCCACTCGCCGTTTGGGAGCGCGCCCTTGTGGATGCGGTTTCCGGGCTGTGCTCCTGCCATGGCCTGGAACCACTCCTGTCTCCACAGCCACTGCGCGAAGGGAAAATTCTTGCCGTGATCACACACACCGAGGCCCCTGTACGTGTGGCAGAGGGCAGAGGGAAAGGACTCCGCGGAGACGTGGAGACCCTGATACGCGGCCTACCCCGGCGAACCATTCCGATATCCGAGGTCGGAGCCGCGATGTCCGCACGCGAACAGGTGGAGGACCCGGCACACGTGCGCCTTCTCGTGGAGGCGGGGGGCCTGATCGACCCGATCATCGTGCACCGCCGGACCATGCGTGTCATCGACGGTGCCCACAGGATGCGTGCGGCTGTGTTGAGGGGGTTTGTTGAGATACCGGTTCGTTTCTTCGATGGAAGTGACGAGGACGCTTTTGTCCTCGCCGTCCAACTCAACGTGAGGCACGGTCTCCCGCTCACGCTCAAGGAGCGCAAGACCGCGGCGGAGCGCATCATCGGATCCCACCCGCAGTGGTCTGACCGGGCGATCGCGGAGAGGGTGGGGCTCAACGCCAAGACGGTGGGACGAATCCGCCGGGAATCGGAGTCCCTCGGGCCGGAGCACGCCGCCCGCATCGGGCGGGACGGGAGGATCAGGCCGGTCAACAGCGCCGAGGGGCGGTTGGTCGCCGCGGAACTGCTCACCGCGGACCCGCGGATGTCGCTGCGTGAGGTGTCCCGAAGGACCAGGCTGTCGGTCGGTACCGTCCGCGACGTCCGCAAGCGCGTCGAACGCGGGAGCAGTCCCGTCCCCGAACGGCTGCGCGGCCGTGCGCCCTGGACCGGCTCCAGCGCCCCCGACGCCGAGCGGGAACCGGACACCGGCACCGCCGAGCCGCGCCCCCGGACCGAGCCCGCGACGGCGGAGGCGGTCCGCAAGCTGGCCAGGGACCCCTCTCTGAGAGCGACGGAGACTGGGCGGGCCCTGCTGCGCGTCCTCATGGTGACCGAGATGAACCGGGACCGGTGGGAGGAGCTCGCCAAGGCGGTCCCGGGCCACTGCGTGCCCCTCATCAGGTCCGTCGTTCTCCAGCGCTCCCAGGACCTGAGACAGCTGGCGGACATGGTGCCCTGCGAACCCGAAGGCCACGGCTGATCCTCCGTGCGCCCCGCCCGTACCCGGTGCCGTGCCCGCACCGGCTCCACAGAAGAAGCGAGAAAGGAAGGCCCGATCGTGTCCGAGAACCACGGATTCCCCGGCGACGAGGAACAGAACGAGACCAGGCGGCGCAACAGAGCGGTCGTCGAGCGGTACATGGACTGCAAGGGCCAGGACCGCCTCGAACGCCACCTGCTGTTCACCGAGGACGGGGTCGGCGGCCTCTGGACCAACGACACCGGTGAGCCCATCGTTATCCGCGGACGGGACCGCCTGGCCGAACACGCGGTCTGGTCACTGGCGTGCTTTCCCGACTGGGTCTGGACCAACGTGGAGGTCTTCGAGACCCAGGACCCGGACTTCTTCTGGGTCGAGTGCGATGGCGAGGGCCTGATCCGGTTCGAAGGCTATCCCGAGGGCCACTACCGGAACCACTTCCTGCACTCCTTCCACTTCGAGAACGGAAGGATCCGGCAGCAGCGCGAGTTCATGAACCCCTTCGAGCAGCTCCGGGCCCTGGGAATCCCCGCCCCGACGATCAGGCGCGAGGGCATCCCCACCTGACCGCGCGCCGCTGCCCGGGGCTCGGCGGACAGGGCGTTCTCCGCGGGTGCCCGTGCCCGCACAGCGAACTGAGAGAGAGACCGGTGAACAACGTAACGCTGAACATCCGGGCCGAGGAGGCCCGGCAACAGCCCGACTGGACCGACACCGCGCAGGTGCAGCGGGTGCGGGAGGCCCTGGCCATGCGCAGCCCTCTCGTCAGGGCCGAGGACGTCACGGCTCTGCGCTCGCTGCTGGCGGAGGTCGCGGCCGGGCGGTCCCTCGTCGTGCAGGCCGGGGACTGCGCGGAGAACCCCGTGGAATCCACCCGAGAACACGTCCAGGAGAAGTCCGCCCTGCTCGACGTGCTGGCCGGTACGCTCCGCATGGCCGAACGCAGGCCGGTGCTGCGAGTCGGCCGCATCGGCGGCCAGTTCGCCAAGCCCCGCTCCAACGCGACGGAGGATGTGGGGGGCCTGGCCCTCCCGGTGTTCCGGGGTCATCTGGTGAACGGCTCTTCGCCGACCTTCGAGAGCCGCCGCCCCGACCCACTGCGCCTCCTGACCGGGTACATGGCGGCCGGCGACATCATGGAACACCTGGGCTGGTGTGGTTCCTCCATCCGCTCGGCCAACGACCCGCCGGTGTGGACGAGCCACGAGGCCCTCCTCCTCGACTACGAGCTCCCCCTCGTACGCCACGACACCGCACTGACCGACCGTCCGGTTCTCGGCTCCACCCATTGGCCGTGGATCGGCGATCGGACCCGGCAGGTGGACGGCCCCCACGTCTCCCTGCTGGCGGAGGTCGACAATCCCGTCGCCTGCAAGGTCGGGCCCGCGGCGGACCGGGAGGAACTGCTCGCCCTCTGCGAACGGCTCGATCCCGGACGGGAACCCGGACGGCTGACCCTGATCGCCCGGATGGGTGCGGGCCGCGTCGCCGACCGCCTGCCACCGCTCGTGCGGAGCGTGGCAGGGGCGGGGCACCCCGTCATATGGCTCTGCGACCCCATGCACGGCAACACGGTCACCACTGGGGACGGCCACAAGTCCCGTGTGGTGGAAACACTCGAACGGGAGGTCCGCCTGTTCCCGGGCCTGGTCGAAGAGGCGGGAGGGGTCCCCGGGGGACTGCACCTGGAGACCACCCCCGAAGACGTCACCGAGTGCGCCGACGACGAGAGCGGGCTGGCCCGTGTGGGGGAGCGGTACACGAGCTTCTGCGACCCCCGGCTCACCGTCGGCCAGGCGGTCTCCGTGGTCTCCGCGTGGAGCCGGCCGAACGGAGGTCCCCAACGGTGAGGACCCCCATGGCCCCCGGCATCCCCCAGATCGAGCCCTACACGCTTCCCACCGTCTCGGACCTGCCGGCCAACACCGCTTCCTGGACACCCGATCCCGACCGTGCGGTGCTCCTCGTCCACGACATGCAGCGCTTCTTCCTCAAGCCCCTCCCCGAGAGCCTCCGCAGCGGCCTGATCGGCAATACGGCAGCACTGCGTGACCGCGCCGCCCGGCTCGGCGTTCCAGTGGGGTACACGGCCCAGCCCGGTGGCATGAGCGAGGAGCAGAGAGGACTCCTCAAAGATTTCTGGGGACCCGGTATGCGCAGGACACCCGAGGACCGGCAGGTGGTCGACGAGCTGGCGCCGGTGCCGGGCGACTGGGTGCTCGACAAGTGGCGCTACAGCGCTTTCCACCGCTCCGAGCTCCTGGAGCTGATCCGGCGGAGCGGCCGGGACCAGTTGATCATATGCGGGGTGTACGCCCACGTCGGGGTGTTGATGACCGCCAACGACGCCTTCGCCCACGACCTTCAGACCTTCCTGGTCGCCGATGCCGTGGCCGACTTCACTGAGGAGGAGCACCTCATGGCCCTGAGATACGCCGCCCGGCGTTGCGCGGTCGTCCTCGACACGGCGGAGGTGCTGGTATGAGCGTCCGCGACGGCACCCCCTCCGGGGAAGGACCACGCCCTTTCGACACGGTGCTGAGCCCGGGGCAGCCGCCCTTCGCACTCCTGTTCCGTCCCGGGGCGGGCGGTCCGGGGCTGCTCGACGTCCTGGTGGGGGAGGTGGATTCCGTTCCCTGGGTCTCCGACATCCGAGCGCCCGGGCCCGAACCCTCGGAGCCCGGGGCCGACGGTGCGGGGCGTGCGTGCCACGAGGTCCTGGCACTGATCCCCTACCGGCAGATCACCGAACGCGGGTTCGAGTGCGTCGACGACGGGGAGCCGCTGATCACGATGGCTGTGGTGGCGCAGGAGACGGTCACCGTGGCCGAGGCACTGACACGGCTCCCCGACCTGCCGGTCCACCTGTTCGACGAGGGGTTCGACACCGGTGACGACGAGTACGCGGAGACCGTCCGCACGGTCGTCAAGGAGGCGATCGGAACAGGTGAGGGCGCCAACTTCGTCATCAAGCGGTCCTTCGTCGCCAGGATCGACGACTACACGGTGCACCGCGCCCTGTCCGTCTTCCGGCGACTGCTGGAGGTCGAGGTGGGGTCGTACTGGACCTTCATCATCCACACAGGGACGCGGACCTTCGTGGGCGCCACACCGGAGCGGCACATCACCCTGCGGGACGGCCGCGCCACGATGAACCCCATCAGCGGTACGTACCGCTACCCCGCCTCCGGCCCCACGGTTTCGGAGGTCATGGACTTCCTGTCCGACCGGAAGGAGTCCGACGAGCTCTACATGGTCCTGGACGAGGAGCTCAAGATGATGACGCGGATCTGCGCCCCAGGTGTCCGGGTCAGCGGCCCACACCTCAAACAGATGGCCCGGCTGGCCCACACCGAGTACTTCATCACCGGGGAGACGGACCGCGACGTCCGCGGCATACTCCGTGACACCCTGCTCGCGCCCACCGTCACCGGCAGCCCGCTGGAGAACGCCTGCCGGGTGATCCGCAGGCACGAACCCGGGGGGAGGGGCTACTACAGCGGGGTGGCCGCCCTCATCGGACGCGATGACTTCGGAAGACGGACCCTCGACTCCTCCATCCTCATCCGCACCGCCGATATCGACGCCCGCGGCCGGCTCTCCATCGGGGTCGGCTCCACGCTCGTCCGCCATTCCGATCCGGACTCCGAGGTCGAGGAGACCCGGGCCAAGGCGGCCGGGCTGCTGGCCGCGGTGAGGGGCGGCACCGACCGGCTCGGCTCACGCCCGGAGGTGCGCGACGCTCTGCGGCGCCGCAACGCCGGCATCGCGGGTTTCTGGCTGGACGACACGGCGGCGGCCTCCGCCTTTCCGGAGCTCACAGGGCGCAGGGTGCTGGTCGTCGACGCGGAGGACACCTTCACGGCGATGCTCGACCACCAGTTGCGCCGCATGGGCATGTCGGTGACGGTGCGCCGCTACGACGAGGTCCCGTCCTTGGACGGCCACGACCTCGTCGTCATGGGACCCGGGCCCGGTGACCCCCGCGACACACGGGCCCCGAGGATCGCCCGCATCACCACGGCTGTGGACGCCCTCCTGGCCGATCGCCGGCCCTTCCTGGCGGTCTGCCTGAGCCACCAGGTCCTGAGCGGGCGCCTGGGGTTCGGGCTCCACCGCCGCGACTCGCCCAACCAGGGCGTCCAACAGGAGATCGACCTCTTCGGGGACCGGCAAAGGGTGGGTTTCTACAACACCTTCGTGGCCCGGTCACCGGTGGACGTGCTCAGCGCCGACGGCCTCGGGCAGATCGAGGTCTGCCGGGACCCCGGATCCGGCGAGGTGCACGCGTTGCGCGGCCCCCGCTTCGCCTCGTTGCAGTTCCACGCCGAGTCCGTGCTCACCCAGAACGGTCCGCACATCATCGGCTCATCTCTCAGGAGGGTGCTCAGCCCATGACGGGACCGCGCGCGGAAACGGACCGGACACACCCCTATGTCGTCGTCGACGCCTTCACCGACACCCCGTTGCGGGGCAACCCCGTTGCCGTCTTCTTCGACGCGGACGACCTCACGGCAGAGTGCATGCAGGCGATCGGCAAGGAGATGAACCTGTCGGAGGTCACCTTCGTGCTCTCGCCCCGACAGGGTGGTGACGCACGCGTGCGCATCTTCACCCCGGTCAACGAACTCCCCTTCGCCGGGCACCCCCTCCTCGGAACGGCCATCGCCCTGGGCGGGGCCGTGGAGGGCGACCACCTCCGGCTGGAGACGCGGGTGGGCGTCATCGACTTCGTGCTCGACCGTGTCGACGGCCGGGTCCGCGGCGCGGAGATGGAGCAGCCCGTCCCCACGTGGGAGGTGTTCGACCGTGCCGACGCACTGGTGGCCGCCCTCGGCGCGCCGCCCCCGGAAGCGCCTGTGGAGATCTACGTCAACGGGCCCCGGCACGTCTTCGTCGGGCTGGAGAGCTTCGAAGCGCTCTCCGCGCTGCGGCCTGACCACCGCGCGCTGGCGGAGTTCGAGGACATGGCGGCCAACTGCTACGCGGGATCGGGAACGCACTGGCGGAGCCGGATGTTCTCCCCCGCCTACGGAGTGACCGAGGACGCGGCGACGGGCTCGGCGGCCGGGCCGCTCGCCGTCCATCTCGCCCGCCACGGCCGCGCGGAGTTCGGTCGGTGGATCGACATCCACCAGGGCCTCGATATGGGACGGCCGTCGCTGATGCGGGCCCTGGCCGAGGGAAGCGGGGACCGCGTCGACGCCGTCCGCGTCAGGGGCGGGGGCGTCACCGTGGCCCGAGGAACGATCTGTGTCTGAGAGGACGGGCGTGAGCAGCAGGTTCGAGACACTGACAGGTGAGATGGAGTGGGGCTTCCCCGAGTACGGGGAGCCGCCGGCCGAACCCATGGGGCTGGTCCGTGCCTGGATCGCCTCGGCGGAGGAGCGCGGAGTCCGGGAGCCGCGGGCCCTCGCCTTGGCCACCGCCGACGCTCGCGGGCGCGCCTCCAACCGGATGGTCGCCGTGGTGGAGGCCTCCGAACAGGGCCTGGTCTTCTCCACCCACAGCACCAGCCGCAAGGGGAGGCAGATCGCCGAGACCGGCTGGGCCTCGGGAGTCCTGTACTGGCGGGAGGCCGCACGGCAACTGGTCCTCTCCGGACCGGTGGCACCCCTGCCCGAGACCGAGTCACAGCGGATGTGGGACTCCCGGCCCGTCCCCCTGCACTCCATGACGGCGGTCTCCCACCAGAGCGACCCGCTCGAGGACCCCGCCCGGTTGGGTGCCGAGGCCCGGCGCCTGGGCGGGAGACCCCTGCCCCGGCCGGAACGGTTCGTCGGCTATCTCCTGGAACCGGCGGAGGTCGAGTTCTGGTCCGCCGACCCCGAACGCCTGCACCGCAGGCTCCGCTACGACCTGACACCCCATGGCTGGACCACGACCCGTCTACAGCCCTGACCCCGCTCAGCCCCTTCACCCCCCACTCACCGAGGTAGGTTCCCGTGACCGCTGAGAAGAGCACCGACCTGGACGCGATCGTCGTGGGTGCCGGTTTCGCCGGCATCTACATGCTGCACAAGCTCCGCAACGAACTGGGCCTCTCCGTCCGCGCCTTCGACCGGGCGGGCGGGGTCGGCGGCACCTGGTACTGGAACCGGTACCCGGGCGCCATGTCCGACAGCGAGGGGTTCATCTACCAGTACTCCTTCGACCGGGACCTCCTGCGCGAGTGGACCTGGAACAAGCGCTACCTGACGCGTGACGAGATCCTGGGGTATCTGGAGTCCGTCGTTGAACGGTACGACCTGGGCCGGGACATCCGTCTGCACACGAGCGTCGAGTCCATCGTCCTGGACGAGGAGTCGGGTGTCTGGACGGTGGCCACCGGTGACGGAGCACAGGTGACCGCCCGCTACGTCGTCACCGCGCTGGGTCCGCTGTCGACCTCCCACTTCCCCGACATCCCCGGAAGGGACGACTTCGGGGGACGCCTGGTCCACACCGGGGCCTGGCCCGAGGACCTCGACGTCGAGGGCAAGCGGGTCGGCGTCATCGGCACCGGTTCGACGGGTACCCAGTTCGTCTGCGCGGCTGCCAAGACCGCGGCGCATCTGACGGTCTTCCAGCGGACACCGCAGTACAACGTCCCCTCGGGCAACCACCCGCTCGACGAGGAGTACTTCTCCCGTCTCCGGGAGGACTACGACAGGATCTGGGAGCAGGCGAAGAGCTCGGTGGTCGCCTGCGGCTTCGAGGAGAGCCGCACCCCCGCCATGAGCGTCTCCGAGGAGGAGCGCCACCGCGTCTTCCAGGAGAGCTGGGACCGGGGCAACGGGTTCCGGTTCATGTTCGGCACCTTCTCCGACATCATCTTCAACCCTGAGGCCAACGAGGCCGCCGCCGAGTTCATCAGGGCGAAGATCCGGGAGACCGTGAAGGACCCCGAGACCGCCCGCAGACTCCAGCCCACCGACTACTACGCCAAGCGGCCGATCTGCAACGAGGACTACTACGAGAGCTTCAACCGGGACAACGTCTCCCTGGTCAGTCTCAGGGAGACACCCATCCGGGAGATCACACCCACCGGGGCCGTCACCGAGGACGGCACCGAACACGAACTCGACGTGCTGGTCTTCGCGACCGGTTTCGAGGCCGTCGAGGGCAGTTACCGACTGCTGGACGTCCGGGGCAGGGGCGGCGAGTCCATCGAGGAGCACTGGGGGCAGAGGCCGTCGAGCCACCTGGGCATGAGTGTGTCGGGGTTTCCCAACCTGTTCATGGTCTACGGTCCGTGCAGTGTCTTCAGCAACCTGCCGACGGCCATCGAGACCCAGGTCGAGTGGATCTCCGAACTCATCGGGACGATGGAGGAGCGCGGCCTGGCCCGTGCCGAGACCACGCGGGAGGCCGAGGAGTCCTGGACGGCCGTGTGCGAGGAGATCGCCGGCCACTCCCTGTTCCCGAAGGTCGACTCCTGGATCTTCGGCGCCAACATTCCCGGGAGGGAGCGGCGGGTCCTGTTCTACTTCGCGGGACTGCACTCCTACCGTCGGAGGCTGCGTGAGATCGCCGAGGCCGGATACGAGGGCTTGGTTTTCGAGGGGGAGCGCTCTACGGCTCCGGCCTGAGCCTCCAGGCCGGTGAGCGGCGTGCACCGTGTCCCGCCCGGCGCACGCCGTGCTCGCCGTTCACCGGATTTGCGCGGGGCGGGCCGCCAGCTGTTCGGGCAGGGCGGCCATGAGGGACTCCGCCCTCGCACGGGAGAGCGCGGCCATCTCCTGGAACCGGTGCAGTTCGGGGACGTCTCCCGCCCGCGTCATCTCGGTGTGGACGAAGTACAGGTCCTCCTCGGCGATGCCGAGTCCACCGAAGTACGCCCGGAGGTAGGGGGTCTGGAAGTCGAAGCGCTCCCGGGGCGTCCCCGGACCATAGCCGCCGCCCCGGGTGGTGACCACGACCACCCTGGTTCCCCGCAGCAGCGGTTCACCGCTGTCGGCACCGGTGAACGCCCCGGGAAAGGTGATCCGGTCGATCCATCCCTTGAGTGAGGCGGGGATGGTGAAGTTGTACATCGGTGCGCCGATCAGGACGACGTCGGCCTTCAGTAGCTCCGTGATGAGCGGGCGCGTCAGTGTCCACTCCCGCCGCTCCGCCGTGCTCCGGGCCAGGGCGTCCACCGTCTCGTGCGAGACGGTGCCGTGGCGCTCCACCTTCTGTGCGAAGGAGCAGTAGACGGGGCCGACCGTCGGCACCGGATGGGTGGCGAGGTTCCGGTACCGGTAGCCCTCCGTACCGGACAGGCGACGCCACCGCCGGGCGAAGAGAGCGGTCAGTTGTCGGCTCAGAGAGTCGCCGGAATGGCTCGAATCCAGGTGGAGCAGGGAGTTCATGATCGCCTCCGTCGGTTCCTCGTGCGGTGTGCTCGACCGCCTCCTACCCCTCATGACGGAGAGCGGTGGCCGGAGGTGACCGGAGGAGTGCCCCCGGGCGCGGTGGGTCAGACCGACACGGGCTCCGCCAGTGAGAGATCCAGGCTTTGGAGTCGCTGTGGGTCGCCGACCACGTCGATCCGGGTGATCCGGCCACCGTCGACCGTGATCCGCAGCGCGAACAGTAGGCGCCCCCGGGGCGCCACGACGGCGCCGACCGCGCCGTCCACGAGGGCCGTGCGGGCGAAGCACGCACGGTGGGCGTTGCCCGCGGTCTCCTTCGCGACCTCCGCGGCTCCGCGCAGTTCGGCCGGCTCGCCCCCGCGCAGTACGTTTCGGTCGGCACGCCGAACGACGCCGGGTGCCAGGACCTCCACGAGGCCGTCGAGGTCGCCGGCGCGCGAGGCGACGAGGAAGGCGTCGACGGCCTTGCGCTGCCGGGCGAGGTCGTGCCCAGGAGCGGCGGCCGTCCCCTGGAGCCTGTGCCGGGCGCGGCTCGCCATCTTCTTGGCGGCGGCCGGTGTGCGGTCCAGGATCTCGGCGATCTCCGCGAAGGGGACGGCGAACAGGTCGTGCAGGACGAAGGCGAGGCGTTCGCCGGGGCCCAGGCGGTCGAGGACCACGAGGAGGGCGAGCCCGACCGAGTCGGCCAGGACGGCCTCGCTCTCGGGGTCGTCGGCCTCACCCCGGGGAGCGGGCGGGTCGATGCCGTCGAGACCGGTGCACGCCTCGTATCGGCTCCTGCGGGAACGGAGCATGTCCAGACAGATCCGACCGACGATCGTGGTGAGCCAGCCCGGCATATTGGCGACCTTGCTGGAGTCCGCCCGGGAGACCCGCAGCCACGCCTCCTGTACCGCGTCGTCCGCCTCGTCCGCCGAGCCGAGGATGCGGAAGGCGACCCCTCGCAGGTGGCGACGGGAACGCTCGAACTGCTCGACCAGATCGGAGTCCGCGCCCATCGTGTACCTCTTCCTCGACTCGGGGCCGTGTGTCATCCTCTGTGTCCAGAAGATCGCCAACCGTCATAGGGCAGGGTATGCGTGCGGCCGGAACCGCCTCCACGGGGGTGGGGACGGCTCGGCGCTGCGGGCGCTCACGCGGATGGGAACAGGCCGATGCGGGCGTGGTACTCCCCGCCGAGATCCTCGGTGTCGCTGCCCACGTACAGGCCCGCGTCGGTGACGAGCAGCGCCTCCACACCGTGGCCGCGGGTGCGCCCCGGGTTCCAGGGCAGGGCGCGGCCGGTCACCGGGTCGAGGGCGGCGATCCCCTTGCGCTCTACGGCTCCCGGCCCCGCCGCGTGGTCTCCGGACTCGTTGTCCATCCAGCGCTGGTGCCCGCCCACGTAGACCGCGGAGAACGTGGCCTCGACCGCGTACACGGCGTCCCCACCGGTCTTGTTGACCCAGGTCGGCTGGGTGCCGGGCCGGTCGACCGTCTCGAAGCGCGCGGCCGACTTGCACAGCCCGGGCTTGATCTCGGGGCCGCCCGCGGTCACGACGGTGAAGAAGGAGCCGTCGGGGGAGAAGGCCATCTCCCGCATGTAGGTGTGCATCCGGTCGTAGTCGCAGTCGGGCCGGTAGGCCGTGGTGGACCACGGGCTGAGCGTGCCGTCGAAGGTGTCGATCATCGCGATCTGGTGGCGTTCCCGACCGTCGACCTCGGTGAACGGGCCGTTGATGAGCAGCCGGGTGCCGCCGGGGCTCAGAGCGAGGTCCTGCACGCGCAGGGTGCCGCGCCTGGGGGCGGAGATCCGGGGCGCGAATCCGGGGTCGACCTGGCCGGTGCGCGTGTCGAGCCGTGCCAGGCCCACGCGTTCCCAGCCGTCGATCCCGGTGAACGTGCCGCCGACGTAGAGCAGGCCGCCGTGTTCGGCGACACGGTGGACGGAACCGTTCTCCAGAGCGGCGTCGAAACCCGGAACGGTCTCCCCGTCGTCGAGGGACAGCAGAGCCAGCCCCCGGTGCTCCTCCCCGTTGACCCGGAGGAAGCTCCCGCCGACGACCACCGAGCCGCCCGGCCCCTCGGCGAGCGATCGGACGGTGCCGGAGACCTCCGGGACGAAGTCCTCCAGGATGCGGCCCGTGCCGTGCTCGAAAGCGAAGACGTTGTGTACGTCGTGGGTGTCGTCCCGGTCGGCTTCGGCCACCCGGGTGAAGTCGCCGGCGACCACGACGGTGTCGCCCACGCGGGCGATGTCCTTGACCCTTCCGTCCATGACGTGGGGCGTCCACGGCGCGGGCCGTTCGCTCACCACGCCGTGGAGAGGTGGGGCGGAGTGCGGTGCGGCCACTGCGGGCGCAGTGGTGAGTGCGAGCGTCATGCCCAGGGAGGCCAGGGCGGCCAGCGGTCGAGTGTGCTCCACAGCGGACTCTCCTCAGGGTCTGCGACCGGGCGCCGATGACACCGAAGTATCGCAAAGAGTCTGATGTTCGTCACACAGAGTAACTTATCTGGGGGTGGGTGGACACATGACGTGTCGGGCACCTCAGGAACGGCGGCCGGAGAAGGCCCCCGCACGGAAGTTCCGCGGCGGCCGTACGCCCCTCCCGCTCCTCGTTCCGCGCCGTCGCGACGGCCCGACCGGTTCGGCGGCGCGTGGAGCACCGCCAGGCCGGCCCTCAGCCGGTGGCGCATCGCGGCGGAGGCAGGAGGGGATCCTCCTCCGCCACGGGGCCGGCGGGGCAGCCTTCGGGCTCCTCCGGCGGGCCCTGCCCGCCCACGGGGTCCACAGGGCCGAACTTCACGCCGGCCCACCTCTCGCCCGCACGGTCCGCGCCCATGGGACGGCCCCGCCGGTGATCGGTTCACGCCGGGCGCGGACCGGTCCCGGAGGGCGGTTGCGGCCCCTTAGTCTTGTGCCATGACCCGCCCCAGACTCGACAAGAAGCCCCAGGACGTCGCGGCGATGTTCGACGGCATCGCCGCCAGATACGACCTCGTCAACGACGTCGTCTCCCTCGGCCGGGACCGCGCCTGGCGGCGGGCCGTGGTGGACGCGGTGGACGCCTACAGCGGGGAGCTGGTCTTGGACCTGGCCGCCGGCACGGGCACGTCCTCGGAGTCCTTCGTGCGCAAGGGGGCGCGGGTCATCGCCTGCGACTTCTCACTGGGCATGCTGCGCGCGGGCGTCGAGCGGCGCGGCGGTGCCTCCACGGGCGGGGTCACCTTCGTGGCGGGCGACGCACTCAGCCTGCCCTTCGCCGACGCCACCTTCGACGCGGTGACGATCTCCTTCGGTCTGCGCAACGTCAACGACGTCGACCAGGCGCTGCGCGAGCTGCTGCGGGTGACCAGGCCCGGGGGGCGTCTGGTCATCTGTGAGTTCAGCCATATCCCGGTGCCGGTGGTGGACCGGGTCTACTCCACCTACCTCATGGCGGCCCTGCCCAAGATCGCGGGTGCGGTCACGGGGCGCGGCGAGGCCTACGACTACCTGTCCGAGTCGATCATGGCCTGGCCCACCCAGCCCGAACTGGCGCGCATCCTACAAGGCGCCGGGTGGTCGCGGGTCGCCTGGCGCAACCTGACCCTGGGGACGGTGGCCCTGCACCGCGCCTTCAAGGAGGGGTAGCCCGCCCCGGAGCGAAGATCCCTGGAGCCCCGAGGAGTCCCCGGACGCCTCGGGGCTCTTCGCTGTGCCGCCGCCTTGCGGGAGTGGAAAGCCGTCCCTGAGCTGGGTGCCCTTCGGAGGGTGACGGCTTCTGAGGACAATGCGCTGTCTGTGGCCTTATGGGTGAATATTGACAAGCGGTCTCGAATACCCCCTCGGGGGTCGCCTCCCGGCCCTCGGAGGGTCTAGACTGCGGAAAAGAGCTTTGTGAAGTGCTTCACAAGGGTGCGAGGTTCATCCCACAGTCCACAAAATGGACATTTTGGACGGGGTGGGCTTCGTACGATCCACGCCGTGAGCAGGCCGAACCCGCACCGGGCCCGCCGCGGCGCACCGCGCGAGTAGTCGAGGACCCCACCCGTGAGCGAGACAGCCACCTCCTCCCCTAGAGGCCGGGAGCGGACCGAGTACGACGCCGACGTCATCGTCGTCGGCGCCGGCCCCTCGGGCTCCACGACCGCCTACTACCTTGCCCAGTCCGGACTGGACGTCCTCCTCCTGGAGAAGACCTCCTTCCCCCGCGAGAAGGTCTGCGGAGACGGACTGACCCCCCGCGCCGTGAAGCAGCTCACGGCCATGGGCATCGGCTTCGAGGACGAGGGGTGGGTCAAGAACCACGGACTGCGCATCATCGGGGCAGGGGTCCGCATGGACCTGCCGTGGCCCGACCTCGCGGCCTACCCCGGGTTCGGCCTGGTCCGCACCCGCTACGACTTCGACCAGATCCTGGTCGACCGCGCGGTCTCCGCCGGGGCCAAGCTGCTGGAGCGCACCACCGTCACCGGCCCCCTCATGGACGAGCGCAGCAACCGCATCGTCGGCGTGCACGCCAAGGACGCCGACCGCGAACCCCTGCTCTTCCGTGCGCCGCTCGTGGTCGCCGCCGACGGCAACTCCTCCCGGCTGTCCGTGGCCATGGGCATCCGCAAGCGCGACGACCGCCCGATGGGCGTGGCCGTGCGCACCTACTTCGAGAGCCCCCGCCACGACGACGACTACCTGGAGTCCTGGCTGGAGTTGTGGGACCGCAGCGGGGATAAGGACGTCCTCCTCCCCGGGTACGGCTGGGTCTTCGGCGTTGGCGACGGCACCTGCAACATCGGCCTGGGCATCCTCAACTCCACAGCCTCCTTCCAGGACGTCGACTACCGCAAGCTCCTGCGCCGGTGGACCGAGAGCATGCCCGAGGAGTGGGGCTTCACCGAGGGCAACCAGCGGGGCGCCATCCGCGGTGCCGCCCTGCCCATGGGGTTCAACCGGGTCCCCCACTACTCGCGCGGGCTCATGCTCGTGGGCGACGCCGGAGGCATGGTCAACCCCTTCAACGGCGAGGGCATCGCCTACGCCATGGAGGCCGGCCACATCGCCGCCGACGTGATCGTCCAGGCGCACGGCCGCACCACCCAGCAGACCCGTGAACGCGCCCTGCTGCGCTACCCCGACGTGCTCGCCGACGCCTACGGCGGCTACTACACGCTCGGGCGCTACTTCGTGAAGCTCCTCGGACAGCCCGAGTTCATGAAGTACGCGACCCGTTACGGCCTGCGCCAGCGCACGCTCATGAAGTTCGCGCTGAAGATGCTCGCCAACCTCACCGAACCGACCCAGGGCGACGCCATGGACCGGGTCATCAACGGCCTGTCGCGCATCGCCCCCGCCGCCTAGAGCGGGGCCGGACGGCACTGGAAGGACACGAGTCGGCCGTCTCGACGGCCGGGACACGAGATGGGCCCTCGCTAGTGAAAGCAATCACAAGCCACGGACTTCCCGACCAGCCAGAAGGAAAGTGACGGATGGAGCTCTACACACCGCTCTTCGTGCTTGGCGGGATCGGCGCCGCGTTCGTCGTGGTGTCGATGGTGGTTGGGGCGGTCATCGGCCCCAAGCGCTACAACCGGGCCAAGATGCAGGCCTACGAGTGCGGCATCGAACCCACCCCGCAACCGGCGGGCGGCGGCCGGTTCACGGTCAAGTACTACATGACGGCCATGATGTTCATCGTCTTCGACATCGAGATCATCTTCCTCATCCCCTGGGCCGTGCACTTCGACGCCCTGGGCTGGTTCGGACTGGTCGCGATCGTCCTCTTCCTGGTGAACGTCTCCATCGCCTACGCCTACGAGTGGCGCCGCGGGGGGCTCGAATGGGACTGACCCCGCAGCCGCCCCGCACCACAACCCCGCGCACCGAGGAGGTCCGTCGCTGATGGGACTCGAAGAGAAACTGCCGAGCGGCGTCATCCTGACCACCGTGGAACAGGTCGTCGGGCTCGCCCGCAAGAGTTCGATGTGGCCCGCCACGTTCGGCCTGGCCTGCTGTGCCATCGAGATGATGTCCGTGGGCGGCCCCCACTACGACCTGGCCCGTTTCGGCATGGAGAAGTTCGGTGCCACCCCCCGACAGGCCGACCTCATGGTCGTCGCCGGCCGGGTCAGCCAGAAGATGGCACCCGTCCTGCGCCAGATCTACGACCAGATGCCCGAACCCAAGTGGGTCATCGCCATGGGCGTGTGCGCCTCCAGCGGCGGCATGTTCAACAACTACGCGATCGTCCAGGGCGTGGACCACATCGTCCCCGTCGACATGTACCTGCCCGGCTGCCCGCCCCGGCCGGAGATGTTCCTGGACGCCGTGCTCAAGCTGCACGACAAGGTGCAGAACACCAAGCTCGGCGTGCACCGGGAGCGGGAGATCGAGGAGACCGAGGAGCGCATGCTCCGCAGTTCGCTGCCGCTGGTGACCAAGGACTGACGAATATGAGCACCGACAACGAGGCCGACCGCCCGGACACGGAGCACCTCCCGGAACTGCGGGGCCGCGAGCGCCTGGCCGCCCCCGTCAAACGGACCGGCATGTTCGGCACCGCGACGACCGGCGACACCTCCGGCTACGGCGGGCTCCGGGTCCGCGAACGCGCGCCGCTGGCGAGCACGCGGCCCTTCACCGATCCCGACGACCCGCGCACCGCCGACTTCGACCGGGTCGCCGACGCACTGGAGGCCGCCCTCGGTGCGACCGGCGATGAGTCCTCGGTGGAGCGGGTCGCCGTCGACCGGGGGGAGATCACCTTCCACGTGCGACGCGAGGCGCTCACCGCCGTCGCCCGGGTCCTGCGCGACGACCCCGCACTGCGCTACGAGCTGTGCACCGGAGTGGCCGGCGTCCACTTCCCCGACGACACCGGCCGGGAGCTGCACGCCGTCTACCACTTCCGCTCCATCACGCACAACAGCGAGATCCGCGTCGAGACCGCCTGCCCCGACGCCGACCCGCACGTGCCCTCGATCGTCTCCGTCTACCCGACCAACGACTGGCACGAACGCGAGGCCTGGGACTTCTTCGGGATCGTCTTCGATGGGCACCCGGCCCTGACCCGGATCCAGATGCCCGACGACTGGCACGGCCACCCCCAGCGCAAGGACTACCCGCTGGGTGGTGTCCCGGTCGAGTACCGGGGGGCGACCGTGCCCCCGCCGGACGAGCGGAGGTCCTACCAGTGAGCCACCGGACCGTGACGCGCCGCGCGCAAGAGGGAGGGACGGCATGACCGTCACCGAGGACTACATCGACGCCTCCGGCGGGGACTGGGACGAGGTTATCGAGAAGGCGCAGGCCACGAGCGCCGAACGCCTCGTCGTCAACATGGGGCCCCAGCACCCGTCCACACACGGCGTCCTGCGGCTGATCCTGACCCTGGACGGCGAGACCGTCACCGAGGCCCGGGTCGGCATCGGCTACCTGCACACCGGGATCGAGAAGAACCTGGAGTACCGGACGTGGACGCAGGGCACCACGTTCGTCACCCGGATGGACTACCTGACGCCGCTGTTCAACGAGGCGGCGTACTGCCTGTCCGTGGAGAAGCTGCTCGGCATCGACGACCGCATCCCCGAACGGGCCAGCGTCATCCGCGTGATGCTGATGGAGCTCAACCGCATGGCCTCGCACTTCGTCGCGATGGCCACCTTCGGTATGGAGCTCGGCGCGACCACGGTCATGACCAACGGCTTCCGCGAGCGCGAGATGATCCTCGACATCTTCGAGCTCGTCACCGGCCTGCGGATGAACCACGCCTACGTCCGCCCCGGCGGCGTGGCCCAGGACCTGCCGCCCGGCACCGTCGGCAAGGTCCGGGAGCTGCTCAAGGAGATGCCCAAACGCATCACCACCATGCGCAAGCTTCTGGACGAGAACCCCGTCTACCTGGCGCGCACCAAGGACGTGGCCTATCTCAACCTGCCCGGCTGCATGGCCCTGGGCGTGACCGGGCCGCTGCTGCGCGCCTCCGGCCTGGCCTGGGACCTGCGCAAGGCCAAGCCCTACTGCGGGTACGAGGGCTACGAGTTCGACGTGCCGGTCTCCGACGGCGGCGACGTGTACGCGCGCTACCGCGTGCGCATCGCCGAGATGGAGGAGAGCCTGAAGATCGTCGAGCAGTGCCTGGACAAGCTCGCCCCCGGCCCGGTGATGATCGAGGACGCCAAGATCGGGTGGCCCGCCAAGCTGGCGCTGGGCCCCGACGGGATGGGCAACTCCCCGGACCACATCGCACACATCATGAGCGGCTCCATGGAGGCGCTCATCCACCACTTCAAGCTGGTCACCGAGGGCTTCCGGGTGCCCGCGGGCCAGGCGTACGCGGCCGTCGAGAGCGCCAAGGGCGAACTCGGGTGCTACGCGGTCAGCGACGGGGGCACCCGCCCCTACCGCGTGCACTTCCGCGACCCCTCGTTCACGCACCTGCAGGCCGTCGCCGCCATGTGCGAGGGCGGAACCGTGGCGGACGTCGTCGCGGCCGTGGCCAGTATCGACCCGGTGATGGGAGGCGTGGACCGGTGACCGAGCACAACACACCCGGCAGCGGGGAGAGCGGACCCGACCGGTTCCCCGACGAGGTGGCCGCGCGTCTGGAACAGGACGCCAAGGAGCTGATCAGCCGCTACCCCAAGGAGCGCTCGGCCCTGCTGCCGCTGCTGCACCTGGTCCAGGCCGAGGAGGGGCACGTCAGCCGGGCCGGGATGCGCTTCTGCGCGGACCAGCTCGGCATCACCCTCGCCGAGGTGAACGCGGTGGCCACCTTCTACACCATGTACCGGCGCCGCCCCGGCGGCGACTACCAGGTGGGCGTGTGCACCAACACCCTGTGTGCGGTGATGGGCGGCGACGAGATCTTCTCCGCCCTCAAGGAGCACCTGGACGTGGGCAACAACGAGACGACCGAGGACGGCAAGGTCACGCTGGAGCACGTCGAGTGCAACGCGGCCTGTGACTTCGCGCCCGTCGTGATGGTCAACTGGGAGTTCTTCGACAACCAGACGCCCGAGAGCGCCAAACGGCTGGTCGACGACCTGCGGCTGGGCAGGGACGTCGCCCCCACACGCGGCCCCGACAGCCTGTGCACCTGGAAGCAGGCCTCGCGGGTGCTGGCCGGGTTCGAGGACGGCCGCGCCGGCGAGGGCGTCCAGGCGGCCGAGCCGTCCCTGGCCGGGTTGAAGCTCGCCCGTGAACGCGGCTGGACCGCGCCCGATCCGGCGCACCTTCCCACTCCCGACACCGCACAGAGCGAGGAGGGGAACCAGTGACCACCCTGACCCCGATCCTGTCCGAGCACTGGGACCGGCCCGACTCCTACACCTACGAGGGCTACCGGGCCACCGGCGGGTACGACGCCCTGCGCAAGGCGCTGGCCATGGAGCCCGACGCCATCGTCGACGCGGTGAAGCAGTCCGGACTGCGCGGCCGCGGCGGCGCCGGGTTCCCCACCGGGATGAAGTGGGGCTTCCTCCCGGCCGACAACCCCAATCCCCGCTATCTCGTCGTCAACGCCGACGAGTCCGAGCCGGGGACCTGCAAGGACATCCCGCTCATGCTCGCCAACCCGCACTTGCTGGTGGAGGGGGTGGCGATCGCCTCCTACGCGATCAGGTCCAGCCAGGCGTTCATCTACGTGCGCGGTGAGGTCGTCCACGTCATCCGTCGCCTGCGCCGGGCCGTCGCCGAGGCCTACGAGGCCGGACTGCTCGGCAGGAACATCCTGGGCACCGGCTTCGACCTCGACGTCGTCGTGCACGCCGGAGCGGGCGCCTACATCTGCGGCGAGGAGACGGCCCTGCTGGACTCCCTGGAGGGCTACCGGGGCCAGCCCCGCCTCAAACCGCCCTTCCCCGCGGTCGCCGGGCTCTACGCCTCACCGACCGTGGTCAACAACGTCGAGTCCATCGCCAGCGTCCCGGGCATCGTCGCCAACGGCGCCGAGTGGTTCACGTCCATGGGCACCGAGAAGTCCGCCGGGTTCGGCTTCTTCTCCCTGTCCGGGCACGTCACGAACCCGGGCCAGTACGAGGCGCCGCTCGGCATCACCCTGCGCGAACTCCTCGACATGGCGGGCGGGATTCGCGCCGGGCACCGGCTCAAGTTCTGGACCCCGGGCGGCTCCTCCACGCCGATCTTCACCGAGGAGCACCTCGACACCCCGCTCGACTTCGAGTCGGTGGGCGCAGCCGGGTCCATGCTCGGCACCCGCGCCCTCCAGATCTTCGACGAGACCACCTGCGTGGTCCGGGCCGTCGGCCGCTGGATCGCCTTCTACGCCCACGAGTCCTGCGGCAAGTGCACACCCTGCCGCGAGGGCAACTTCTGGATGGTCCAGGTCCTGGACCGCCTGGAGCGCGGCGAGGGCACCGAGGCCGACCTCGACAAGCTCCTGGACATCTGCGACAACCTGCTCGGCCGGTCCTTCTGCGCCCTCGGCGACGGCGCGACCAGCCCGGTCATGTCCTCCATCAAGTACTTCCGACAGGAGTACATCGACCACGTGGAGAAGGGCGGCTGCCCCTTCGACCACTCCAAGGCCACCCTCTGGGGGGACCGGCCGACCCAGAAGGAAAGGGGAGGGAACCAGTGACCGTCACGTCCAACTCCTCCGGTGGGGCGGCCCCGGCCCCGCCACCGGAGGACCTGGTCACCGTCACTATCGACGGATTCGAGATCCGGGTGCCCAAGGGCACGCTGCTGATCCGGGCCGCCGAACTGCTGGGCATCCAGATCCCGCGGTTCTGCGACCACCCGCTGCTCGACCCCGTCGGGGCCTGCCGCCAGTGCCTGGTGGAGATCCCCGACATGGGCAACGGCCGGGGGATGCCCAAACCGCAGGCCTCCTGCACCATCACCGTCATGGAGGGCATGGTGGTCAGGACCCACCTCACCTCCGAGGTGGCGGAGAAGGCCCAGCGCGGCATCATGGAGTTCCTCCTGATCAACCACCCGCTGGACTGCCCGGTCTGCGACAAGGGCGGCGAGTGCCCCCTCCAGAACCAGGCGATGTCCAACGGGCAGGGCGAGACCCGCTTCGTCGACGTCAAACGCACCTTCCCCAAGCCGATCGCGCTCTCCAGCGAGGTGCTGCTCGACCGCGAGCGCTGCATTCAGTGCGCCCGCTGCACCCGCTTCGCCGCGCAGATCGCCGGGGACCCGCTCATCGAGCTCATGGAGCGCGGCGCGCAGGAGCAGGTCGGCATCGCCGAGGGGGAGGCCTTCGACTCCTACTTCTCCGGCAACACCGTGCAGATCTGCCCGGTCGGCGCGCTCACCGGTGCCGCCTACCGCTTCCGCTCACGCCCCTTCGACCTGGTCTCCACACCCAGCGTGTGCGAGCACTGCGCGGGCGGCTGCGCCCAGCGCACCGACCACCGGCGCGGCAAGGTCACCCGACGCCTCGCCGGGGACGACCCGCAGGTCAACGAGGAGTGGAACTGCGACAAGGGCCGGTGGGCGTTCACCTACGCCACCCAGGCCGACCGGCTCACCCGGCCGCTGGTCCGTGACGAGGACTCCCGGGCCCTGGAGACGGCCTCCTGGCCCGAGGCCGTGGGCCTGGCAGCGCGCGGCCTGGCCGCGGCGCGCGGCAGGGTCGGCGTTCTGGTAGGCGGCCGCCTCACCTACGAGGACGCCTACGCCTACGCCAAGTTCGCCCGCCTAGCCCTGGGCACCAACGACGTGGACGCCCGCGCCCGCGCCCACTCCGAGGAGGAGGCCGACTTCCTGGCCGCGCGCGTGGCGGGGACCCCCGTCGGGGTGGACTTCACCGCGCTGGAGCAGGCGCCCGCCGTGCTCCTGGCCGGGATCGAGCCCGAGGACGAGTCCCCGAGCATGTTCCTGCGGCTGCGCAAGGGCTACCGCAGGAACGGCACCCGCGTCTTCGCCCTCGCCTCGCACAGCACCCTGGGGCTGGCCAAGACCCACGGCACGCTCGTCCGCTCGCTGCCCGGCGACGAGGCGCGCGTCCTCAACGCCCTGGAGACCGAGAGCCCCGAGACGGCCGAGCAGATGAACCGCGACGGGGCGGTCCTCGTCGTCGGCGAACGGCTCGCCGCCGTCCCCGGTGCCCTGACCGCCGCCCTGGCCCTGGCCCACCGGACCGGGGCGCGCCTGGTGTGGGTGCCGCGCCGCGCCGGCGAGCGCGGGGCGGTCGACGCCGGGGCGCTGCCCGGACTGCTGCCGGGCGGACGCCCCGTGGCCGACCCCGAGGCACGCGCCGAGGTGGCGCGCGCGTGGAACACGTCCGCGCTGCCGGAACGGCCGGGCCGCGACACCTCCGCGATCATCGAGGCCGCCGCGGCGGGAGAGCTCGACGCCCTGGTCATCGCCGGGGTGGAGCTCGACGACCTGCCCGACCCCGAGGCCGCGCGCGCCGCGCTGGCCAGGGTCCCGTTCATCGTCAGCCTCGAACTGCGGGCCAGCGAGGTCACCGACCGCGCCGACGTGGTGCTGCCGGTCGCCGCGGTCGCCGAGAAGTCCGGCACCTTCGTCAACTGGGAGGGCCGCCACCGGCCCTTCGGCGACGCGCTCAAGGTGCCCGGTGCCCTGTCCGACCTGCGGGTGCTCGCGGCGGTCGCCGACGCGATGGACGTCCACCTGGGCCTGCCCGACGCCGCCAGCGCCTACCGGGAACTGCTCGAACTGGGCGCGTGGACCGGTCGGCGGCACAGGGAGCCCGCGGTCCGCCCCGCGCCGGTCCTCGAACCCGGACCGGGCCAGGCGCTTCTGTCGACCTGGCGCCAACTGCTGGGCACCGGCCGGATGGAGGACGGCGAGCCGTTCCTGGCCGGCACGGCCCGCCGGGCCCGCGCCCACCTCTCCCGCGCCACGGCCGCCGAGATCGGGGTCCCCGACGGCGGAGAGCTCCGCGTCACCGGCACCCGCGGCTCCGTGACCGTGCCCGTCATCGTCACCGACATCGCCGACCGGACCGTGTGGCTGCCCGCCAACGCCGACGGCTGCGACGTGCCGCGCGACCTCGGCGGGCGCGCGGGGGAGACGGTCGTCGTGTCCCCGAACACCACCGACACCGGGAGGCAGTCGTGACCCCCGCCGTCCTCGAACCGCCCGCGGCACTCCTGGCCTCGGAGGCCCACCTGGAGGCCTTCGGGCAGGACCCCTGGTGGATCACGACCATCAAGGCGCTGGCGATCTTCGTCTTCCTGATGGTGTGCGTGCTGATGATGATCATGGCCGACCGCAAGGTCATGGGCCGGATGCAGCAGCGGCACGGGCCCAACCGCATGGGCCCCTTCGGTCTCCTCCAGTCGCTCTTCGACGGGATCAAGCTCTCCCTCAAGGAGGACCTGATCCCGCGCGGGGTGGACCGGTTCGTCTACATCGCCGCACCGATGATCGCGGCCGTGCCCGCCTTCATCGCGTTCTCGGTCATCCCGATCGGTCCCGAGGTGAACCTCTTCGGCGTCGTCACTCCGCTCCAGCTCACCGACCTTCCCATCGCCGCCCTCGTGGTCCTGGCCACCGCGGCGCTGGGCGTCTACGGGTTCGTGCTCGGCGGATGGGCCTCGCAGTCGCCCTACGCCCTGCTGGGCGGCCTGCGCGCCTCCGCGCAGGTGATCAGCTACGAGATCGCCATGGGGCTGTCGTTCGTGGCGGTCTTCATCATGTCCGGCACGCTCACCACCTCCGGGATCGTCGACGCCCAGCGCGGACTGTGGTTCGCGGTGCTGCTCGCGCCGTCGTTCCTCATCTACCTCGTGACGATGGTCGGGGAGACCAACCGGCTCCCCTTCGACCTGGCAGAGGGCGAGGGCGAGATCGTCGGCGGCTTCATGACCGAGTACGGATCCATGAAGTTCACGATGTTCTTCCTCGCCGAGTACGTGAACATGTGCACCGTCGCGGCGGTGTCCGTCACCCTCTTCCTCGGCGGCTGGCTCGCGCCGCCCGGAGTCGCCCTGCTCCTGCCGGGGGCCAACGAGGGCTGGTGGCCCGCCCTGTGGTGGCTGCTCAAGTTCGTCTGCGTCATGTTCCTGTTCATCTGGGCGCGCGGCAGCCTGCCCCGTGTCCGCTACGACCAGTTGATGAAGCTCGGCTGGAAGGTGCTCATCCCCGTCCAGCTCGTCTGGATCACCGCCGTCGCCGTCGTGCGGATGCTCGTCCTGGAGGACGCCTCCCCGGTGGTCGTCACCGCGGTCGTCGCGGCCTTCACCGCGGCCACCGTCGCGGCGTTCTGGGCCTGGCTGCGCCACGCCCGCAGGGAACGGGCCGAGGCGGCGGCCGAACGCGCGCACAACGCGCGCCGCGCCCACGAGGACGCCGCCTTCGGCGGCTTCCCGGTGCCCCCGAGTACGGCCGCGCACTACGGAAGCAGCGTGCTCGCCGAACCGCCGCGGACGGCCACGGCCGCGGCCGGAAGCAACAAGAAGGGTGAGGAGGTCAACGGTGCTTGAATGGCTCAACCCGGTCAAGGGGTTCGGTGTCACCTTCCACACCATGTTCACGAAGGTGCCCACCGTCGAGTATCCGGAGGTCAAGCGCCCCACGGCGCCGCGCTTCCACGGCCGACACCAGTTGAACAGGTGGGCCGACGGTCTGGAGAAGTGCATCGGGTGCGAACTGTGCGCCTGGGCCTGCCCGGCCGACGCCATCTACGTCGAGGCCGGTGACAACAGCGAGGACGAGAGGTACTCGCCCGGCGAACGCTACGGGCGCGTCTACCAGATCAACTACCTGAGGTGCATCCTGTGCGGGCTGTGCGTGGAGGCCTGCCCCACCCGCGCCCTGACCATGACCAACGAGTACGAGCTGGCCGACGACAGCAGGCAGAGCCTGATCTGGACCAAGGAGCAGCTGCTCGCCCCGCTCAAGGAGGAGATGGAGGCGCCGCCGCACCCGATGCGCCTCGGTGAGACCGAGGAGGACTACTACGCCACCGGCCGCGGCCAGCACGGTTCGCAGGAGACGACGGAGGCCACACGTTGACCTCCCACCTCGTCACCAGCGCACCCGCACTGTCGGGTACCGGCGGCTCGGGTGAGGCCGTCGCCTTCTGGATCCTGGGCACCCTGGTCGTCCTCGGCGCCCTGGGCGTGGTCTTCTCCCGCAAGGCCGTGCACTCGGCGCTGTCGATGGCCCTGGCCATGGTCGGCCTCGCCGTCTTCTACGGCATCAACGAGGCGCCGTTCCTCATGGTCGTCCAGATCGTCGTCTACACCGGCGCCGTCCTGATGCTGTTCCTGTTCGTGCTGATGCTCGTCGGCGTCAGCGCGGCCGACTCCCTCGTGGAGACGCTCAGCGGGCAGCGCCTCCTCACCGCCGTGGTCGCCCTGTGCTTCGTCGGGGCCCTGGCCACCGGCATCGGCCGCATCGTCGTGGACGAACCCGTGGGCATCGCCGCGGGCGCGGCCGCCGCGGGGGGCAGCATCCCGTGGATCGCCAACGAACTGCTGCTGCGCTACGTCGTGGCCTTCGAGGCCACCGGCGCACTGCTCATCACGGCGGTCCTGGGAGCACTGGTCCTGGCGCACACCGCGCGGACGAAGAAGCGCCGCACCCAGCGGGAGATCTCCGAGGACCGCATCCGCGGCGACCACCCGACACCGCTGCCCGGCCCCGGCACCTACGCCCGGCACAACGCGATCGACATGCCCGCGCTGCTGCCGGACGGCACGGTCGCCACCCTCTCCCTCAACCCCGTGCTCACCGCGCGCGACCCCGAGTTCCAGTCGGGCGTGCCCGGCGAGGTCCGGGCCGGCCGTCCGCCGCTCCCGGGCGGGGCGTCGGACTCGGCCCTGTCCAAGGAGGGCGTGCTGCCCCGGGCCGACGGTGACGGAGCCGAACCGGACGGGGAGACCGACGGAGACCGCGACGGCAACGGTCAGGAGGTCGAGTCCACGTGGACCCGATGAACTACATCGTCCTGGCGGCGCTGATCTTCACCATCGGCGCGGTCGGCGTGCTCATCCGGCGCAACGCGATCATCGTCTTCATGTGCGTGGAGCTCATGCTCAACGCCTGCAACCTGGCGTTCGTCTCGTTCGCCCGGCTGCACGGGGACATCGAGGGCCAGGTGATCGCCTTCTTCGTCATGGTGGTCGCCGCCGCCGAGGTGGTCGTCGGGCTGGCGATCATCATGCAGATCTTCCGAACCCGCAGGTCCGCGTCGCTCGATGACGCGAACCTGCTCAAGCACTAGAAGGCGACGTGGAAGTGACACCTCACACCAACCTCGCCGCCGAACCCGCGGTGGCGGTCGCGGCCGACGGAGCGGTGCTGTCGAACGCCTGGCTGCTGATCGCCCTCCCGCTGGCCGGGGCGGCGCTCCTGCTGCTGGGCGGACGGCGCACCGACTCCTGGGGCCCCTGGCTCGCCACGGCCCTGCCGGTGGCCTCCTTCGCCTGGGCCCTGCTGATCCTGTTCGAACTCCTGGGCAGGGGCGCCGCGGACCGCGCCGTCGCGGTCCCCGTCTACGAGTGGTTCTCCTCGGGCGGCGTCGCCGCCGGGGCCGACCTGCTGATCGACCCCCTGTCGATCACCTTCGCCCTGCTCATCACCTTCGTCGGATCGCTGATCCACATCTACTCCGTCGGCTACATGGCCGAGGACCCGAGGCGGCGGCGGTTCTTCGCCTACCTCAACCTGTTCGTCGCCGCCATGCTCACGCTGGTGCTGGCCGACAACTTCGTCCTGCTCTTCCTCGGCTGGGAGGGCGTCGGCCTGGCGTCCTACCTGCTCATCGGGTTCTGGCAGGACAAGACCTCCGCGGCCGTCGCGGCGAAGAAGGCGTTCCTGATCAACAGGGTGGGCGACATCGGCCTGCTCGTGGCGATCATGATCATGTTCACCACCGTCGGCGCGGTCGGCTTCAGCGACGTGTTCGCCGAGGTCCCCGCCATGGGCGACGGCGTCCTCCTCGCCATCGGCCTCCTCCTGCTCCTGGGGGCGTGCGGAAAGTCCGCGCAGCTCCCGCTCCAGGCGTGGCTCCTCGACGCGATGGAGGGCCCCACCCCGGTGTCGGCCCTCATCCACGCGGCGACCATGGTCACCGCGGGCGTGTACCTGGTGGTGCGCGCCGGCCCGATCTTCGAGGGCGCCCCCGCCGCACAGACCGCCGTCACGGTGGTCGGAGCCGCCACGATGCTGGCGGGCGGCGTCATCGCCTCGGCCAAGGACGACATCAAGAAGTCCCTCGCCGGGTCGACGATGAGCCAGATCGGCATGATGGTCCTGGCCGCCGGGCTCGGCCCGATCGGCTACGTGGCCGCCATCGCCCACCTGGTCACCCACGGCTTCTTCAAGGCCGGACTGTTCCTGGGCGCCGGCTCGGTCATGCACGCCATGAACGACGGTGTGGACATGCGCCGCTACGGCGGACTGCGCAAGGCCATGCCGATCACGTTCGCCACGTTCGGCCTCGGCTACCTCGCCATCATCGGCTTCCCGTTCCTGTCGGGCTGGTGGACCAAGGAGAGCATCATCTCCGCCGCCTTCGACCTCGGCGGCACCACGGGCACCGTGCTCGGCGTCTCGGTCATCGTCGGCGCCGCACTGACCGCGTTCTACATGTCGCGGATGGTCTTCATGACCTTCTTCGGCGAGAAGCGCTGGGACGAGGGCGTGCACCCGCACGAGTCCCCGGCGGTCATGACCGCGCCGATGGTCGTGCTGGCGCTCGGCTCGGTCGCCCTGGGCGGCTTCCTCATGTTCGGTGACCGGTTCGCGGGCTTCCTCGCCCCGGCCGTGGCCGCCCAGCCGCACCACTTCGACGTGGCGCACGCCTTCACCAGCCCCTACGGGATCGCGGCGCTGGCCGTGCTGGTCCTCGGCGTGGCCGCGGCCTGGCTGGTGTACCTGCGCAGGCCGGTCGCCCGCGTGGCCCCGGCGGGCAACCTCGTCACGGTCGCGGCCGCGAGGGAGCTCTACGGCAACGAGATCAACGAGGAACTGCTCATGAAGCCCGGACAGGTCCTCACCAAGGTCCTGGTCAAGGTGGAGGACAAGGTCATCGACGGCGTGGTCGAGGGGCTCGGCATGGGTGTGCGCGACTCCTCACGGGGGCTCGGCCGGTCCCAGACCGGGTTCGCCCGCACCTACGCGCTCACGATGCTCTTCGGCGCCGTGATCGTCGCCGCGACGCTGGTTGTGAGGTTCTAGACCATGATCCCCTGGCTCACACTCGCCATCGCCCTGCCCGCGGTCGGCGCACTCGTCCTGTGGGCGCTCCCGCGCGCCTCGGCCGAAACCGCCAAGCGCACCGCGCTGGGCTTCTCCCTGGCCACGCTGCTCGTGGCCGCGGGCATGGCGCTGTCGTTCGACGTCTCGGCTGCGGGACGGCTCCAGTTCGAGGAGGTCCACCCCTGGATCCCCTACTTCGGGGTCAACTACGCGGTGGGCGTCGACGGGATCGCGCTGGCGCTGATCCTGATGTCGGTCGTCCTGGTCCCGCTGGTCGTCCTGGCCGGCTGGAACGAGCACGACGACCGTCCCGACGGAGGGCGCGGCTACCTGGCGCTCGTCCTCCTTCTGGAGGCGATGATGGTCGGCGTCTTCGCCGCCACTGACGTCTTCCTGTTCTACGTGTTCTTCGAGGCCATGCTGATCCCGGTCTACTTCATGATCGGGCGGTACGGGCGCGGGGACGACCGCGCCCGCGCGGCCGTGAAGTTCCTGCTGTACAGCCTCGCGGGCGGCCTGGTCATGCTGGTCGCCGTGATCGGGGTGTACGTCTACGGCGGCACGTTCCTCTGGTCCGACCTGGTCGGGGAGGGCGGCGCGCTGAGCGCGTTGTCGCCGGAGACCGCGCGGTGGCTGTTCCTCGGCTTCTTCGTCGCCTTCGCGATCAAGGCGCCGATGTGGCCCGTGCACACCTGGCTGCCGTCGGCGGCCGGGGCCTCCCGGCCCGGAACCGCCGTCCTTCTCGTGGGCGTGCTGGACAAGGTCGGCACCTACGGGATGCTCCGTTACTGCATGGAGCTGTTCCCGGGCGCCGTCTCCTGGTTCGTGTGGCCCGTGGTGGGGCTCAGCCTGGTGAGCATCGTCTACGGTGCCGTCCTGGCCATCGGCCAGACCGACATGATGCGGCTGGTCGCCTACACCTCGGTGTCGCACTTCGGGTTCATCACCCTGGGCATCTTCGCCCTGACCCCGTCGGGCCAGGCCGGGGCCGCCCTGTACATGGTCAACCACGGGCTGGCTACCGGGGCGCTGTTCCTCATCGTGGGCTTCCTCATCGCCCGACGGGGCACGGCGCTCATCGCCGACTACGGCGGCGTCCAGAAGATCGCCCCGAAGCTCGCCGGGACCTTCCTGGTCGTCGGCCTGGCCGGGCTCGCGCTGCCCGGACTGGCACCGTTCGTCAGCGAGTTCCTGGTGTTCGTCGGCGTGTACGAGTTCAACGCGGTCCCGGCGGTCCTGGCCACGGCCGGCGTCGTCCTGGCCGCCCTCTACATCCTGTGGATGTACCAGCGCACCATGACCGGCCCGCTGCCCGACACGCTGTCCGGGCTGCGCGACCTGTCCGGGCGCGAGGCCTGGGCGGTCGGCCCGCTGGTCGCCCTGATCATCGCGTTCGGCCTCTACCCGCAGCCGGTCCTGGACGTGATCAACCCCGCAGTGGAACGCACGGCCGAAGAGAACGCCTCCGAGGCCGCCGCCGTCGCCGACGGCGGTGCAGAGGAAGGAGACGAGGAGTGATCCCCCTCATCCCCGCCGAGGCCGTGGAGCCGGAGCTTCCCGGACTCACCGAGGCGGCACCGGCACTGGACTGGTGGCTGCTCGCGCCACTGCTGACGGTGTTCGCGGCCGGCGTGCTCGCCGTGCTGTTCGAGGCGTTCGTGCCCGCCGGGCGGCGCGGACTCCAGATCGCCCTGGCCGCGCTCGCCCTGCTCACCGTGTTCGGACTGGTCCTGGCCCAGATGGCCACCCTCCCCGAGGAGGGGGCGCTGCTCGCCGCCGGCGTGCTGGCCGTGGACCGCACGGTGCTCTTCTTCCAGGGAACCGTGGCGGTCCTGGCCCTGGTCAGCCTCATGTTGATCGCCGAGCGCCGCGACGGCCGCGACGCCTTCGCCGCGCAGGCGGCCACGGTGCCCGGCAGTGAGGAGGAGCGCGCGCACATCATGGCGGGCTCCCAGCACACCGAGGTGTACCCGCTGGTGCTGTTCGCGGTCCTGGGCATGCTCATGTTCCCCGCCTCGAACGACTTCCTCACCATGTTCATCGCCCTGGAGGTGATGAGCCTGCCGCTGTACCTGATGTGCGGTCTGGCCCGTCGCCGCCGCCTCTTCTCACAGGAGGCCGCGGTCAAGTACTTCCTGCTGGGCGCGTTCGCCTCGGCGTTCTTCCTGTTCGGCATCGCCATGGTCTACGGCTACGCGGGATCGGTGGACTTCGCCGACATCCGCGCGGCCGTGGAGAGCGGCGGTGCCGCCGTCTTCGCCGGAGGGGAGGGGGAACCGCTGCTGGTCATGGGGATCGGGCTGGTCGGTGTCGGCCTGCTGTTCAAGGTCGGCGCGGTGCCGTTCCACAACTGGAAGCCCGACGTGTACCAGGGCGCGCCCACGCCCATCACCGCGCTCATGGCCTCCTGCACCCTGGTCGCCGCCTTCGGTGCGCTGCTGCGCGTGTTCTTCGTCCCTTTCGGGGGGTCCGTGCAGGTGTGGGAGCCGATGCTGTGGACCGTGGCGATCCTCACGATGGTGGCCGCCGCGATCATCGCCGTCACCCAGCGCGACGTCAAGCGGCTGCTGGCCTACTCGTCGGTGGTGCACGCCGGGTTCATCCTCACGGCCGTGGTCGCCAACAGCGTCGAGGGACTCGCGGGCGCCATGTTCTACCTGGCGGCCTACGGGTTCACGACCCTGGGAGCGTTCGCCGTGGTCACCCTGGTGCGCACCAAGGACGGCGGGCAGGAGGTCGGCGACCTCGACCAGTGGGCCGGACTGGGACGGCGCTCCCCGCTCCTGGCGGGATCCCTGGGCCTGTTCCTGCTCGCCTTCGCCGGGATCCCGCTCACCAGCGGCTTCATCGGCAAGTTCGCCGTGTTCGAGGCGGCCGTCGCCGGAGGCGCCACACCGCTCGTGGTCGTGGGCGTGCTCAGCAGTGCGGTCACCGCCTTCTTCTACGTCCGGATCATCGTCGTGATGTTCTTCCGGGACCCGGAGGGCGAGGGGCCGACGGTGGCGCCGGCGGGCGTCCTCACCGGCGGGGTGATCGCCCTCGGTGTGGCCGCCACCCTGGTGCTGGGCGTGTTCCCGCAAGCCTTCCTGGACCGCCTGCTGCCCGGGGCCGAACCCGGGGCCGAACCCGTCTCGGTCACGGTGCACCAGGTCACAGCGGCTTCGGGGGAAGGATGACCTCCGAACGGGGGATGGCTTTGGATGAGCAATCCGGGTCGGATACCGTGGCAAGTCGAATCATGTTCATGTGCTGAGCGCGAGGTGGGCCCCTCCCAGGGGCGCCCACCCGCGCCCGTTCAACAGGTGGAGCCTTACGGTGAGCGGTGCTGTCCCGAGCGGTTTTCTCGCTCTGCCGAGAGTCGACCCGACACTCGCCCGGGAGGTCCAGGAGAACCTCGACAGGGTCGAGGCGCTCCTGCGGTCGACCGTGGAGTCCAGCAACCCCATGCTGACGGAGGCGGCGTCCCACCTGATCACGGCGGGCGGCAAGCGGTTCCGCGCCATGCTGGTGCTGCTCGCCGCCCAGTTCGGCGATACCGGAGCGCCCGACCTCATCCCCGCCGCGTCCGTGGTCGAACTCACCCACATGGCGACGCTCTACCACGACGACGTCATGGATGAGGCGGAACTGCGGCGGGGCAGTCCCAGCGCCAACCAGCGGTGGGGCAACAGCGTCGCCATCCTCACCGGGGACTACGTGTTCGCGAAGGCCTCCGAACTGCTCGCCGACCTGGGGCCCGACGCGGTCCGGTTGCAGGCGGCCACGTTCGCCCGGCTGGTCCAGGGGCAGATCCTGGAGACCTCCGGCCCGGCGCGGGGCGTCGACCCGCTGGAGCACTACCTCCAGGTCATCAGTGACAAGACCGCCTCGCTCATCGCGTCCTCGGCCCAGTTCGGCGGCATGTTCGGCAAGGTGGACCCCCAGACCGTGGCCACGCTCACCCGGGCCTGCGACGCTCTGGGAATGGCCTTCCAGATCTCCGACGACCTGCTGGACGTGGCCAGCGAGACCTCCGACTCCGGAAAGACCCCCGGTACCGACCTGCGCGAGGGTGTGCTCACCCTGCCGATGTTCCACGCACTGCGCTCCACCGAGCCCGAGGACGAGCGGCTCCGCTCGCTCCTGGGCCGCCCCCTGGATGAGGAGGAGGCCGAGGAGGCACTGGTACTCCTGCGCAAGCACTCCGCGATGGCCGAGGCGGAGGCGACGCTGGACGGCTGGGCCGACCGGGCCCGCGCCGAACTGGCCACGCTGCCCCACGGGGCGGCGCGCGGCGCCTTCGAGACCCTGTGCGACTACGTGGTGCGCCGCAGCGGCTGACCGGCGCTCACACGGATGACGTCCCCGGCGCCCGGGCAGGGCGGCGGGGACGCCGTGTCTCCGGAAGCCGGTCAGCTCACGGCGGGCAGGGCCGTGGAGCCGGGCAGCGGGTTGAGGAAGGTCGGGTGGCTCGTGAGCCCCTCGGCCCCGGACGCGGGCCCCGCGGTGCCCTGCGGGGTGCCGCCCTCGATGGAGACCGGGTCGCTGAGGTCGAGTTCGCTCAGCAGGTCGCCCTCGGCCACGCGCGCGCCCAGGGCCTCGACCGTGCCGGTGTCCAGGCCCTCGGCCACCCGGGGCAGGCCCAGCCCCGTCGCGTCGGACACCTGCGAGGTCAGGTCGCCGATCCCGGTGCCGCTGGTGAGGTCGGCAAGCGCGGGGGCGGGGGCGCTCTGGCGGACGGTGCCGGGCCCGGGGAGCAGGGGTGAGGGCAGGACGTCCCTCTTCAGGCCGTCGACCTCGCCCACGGTGCTCGGCAGGGCCTGGGACGCGGAGTCCTCCAGGCCAGAGCCGGCGCCCCGGAGCGTGCCCTCGACGACGGTCCCGGTGTCCGTGGTGGCCCCCGTCAGGGCGTCGCCCGCCGCGTGGCCGACCGTGTCGGAGGGGTCGCCGTCCAGTCCGGTGCCGTCCTGGACCGCGGCGACGGTGTCGGCGAGGGCGGGTGAGCCCACGCCCTCACCGGCACGCAGGGGAGCGGACAGGTCCGGGGCGGGCTTGTCCTGCTCCCTGGCGGTCCTCTGGAGTTCCTGGAGGGCGCTGTCGGCCGCGGGGACGAACCCGCCCGGGGCCACGGTTCCCATCGCCGGGGCGACGGTCTCGGACAGGACCCGGCCCGCGGCCGGGCCGAGGCCGCTGGTGCCGGGTTCGGCGAGGGAGACGCCGGCCCCCAGGGAGATGAACCCGGCGGTGGCGGCGGCGAGGACGAGGGTGCGGGCGCAGGTCCGCGTGGTCTGGGCCATGGTCGTGCCTTTCAGGGTCGGTTCGTGGAACACGGGTGGCCGCGTGCGTGTGCGGGCGCGTGCGGGCCGGGCCGGAGGAGTGGTGGACCACCGGCTGACATGAGTCACGTGAGCGAGCGCACGGAACTCAGGTCAGCTCCCAGGGACGGCGGTGCCGGGTACCGCGCTGGGACTGGGAACGGTCCGAAAGGGGGCCGGTCCTAGTCGGGGGAGACGGTGGGGTCGTCGGTGGGGCCGCCGGGCACGGTGCGCGGAAGGCTCCCGGGGGCGCGGACGAGCGCTGCGGCGGGGGCGGCCAGGTACGTGGAGGTGAGGTATCCGGCGATGCCCGGTGCGGACACCGACCCCGGTGCGCCGGTGGCGGCGGGGCCGCTCTCGGTCTCGGGTGCGGGCACCGGTTCGGTGTCGGCACTGGTCGCGGCGGCCCGGCCGGTGTCCGGCGCGGGAGGGTGTGCCGGGATCAGCGCGGCGGCGGGTGCGTCCGGCGGCGGTGCGGTGCGTGCCGCGGCGGGGGGCTCGGGCGGCGACGCGTGGCCGGTGTCCGGGACGGTGCGGGCCCCAGCGCCCGGGTGCGGTGCGTGGATGTTCGCCGGATCGGGGCCGGGGGACGGGGCGGTGGTGAGGACGGCCACGGAGCCGGTCGGGGGGACGTGGCCGATCTCCTGGACGACGTGCCGCGCTCCGTCGCCGACCGTGCCGAGTGCCTCCGCCGTCGAGGGGAGGACGGTGGCGGTCCGTGCCGTCGGGCCTTCCAGGCCCGCGTGGACGGTGCCCAGGACGGCGGTGACCGGGGAGGCCACCCCGGTGGGGACGGCCGCCGTCAGAGGCGTGGCACCGTCGGTGCCGTCGGCGTGTGCCGGGGCCGCTGCCAGAATCCAGAAGAGCACCAGGAGCGCTCCGGACAGCAGCCACACGCCGAGGAGTTCCGGGGCGGTGCCGGGCGCGGTCGAGGCGGCGCGTGCCGCTCGGCCGGTGCCAGGCATGGTCCAATCCTCCGCGACGTGTGGTGTGTGTTCCGGGCGGGGAACCCCCGCCTCGAACGTAAAGTTAGCACAACACTACTGAACGTGGTTTTGTTCTCGCGGATCGGGGGATCGGATCTCAGGCGGCCGATGTCTCCCGCCTTCGTGCGGCCGACCGGTGCCGGGAGGCGCGCAGTTGGTCGTAGGCGAACACGGCGACCGCCAGCCACACGATCGCGAACCCGAGCCACCGGCTCGGCGGCATCTCCTCGTCCTGGAGCAGCCAGCCGATGAAGAACATCATCGTGGGGACGATGTACTGGAGCATGCCGATGACGTTCAGCGGCACCCGCTGGGTGGCCATGCCGAACAGCAGCAGTGGCAGCGCGGTCACGAAGCCGCCGCCGACGAGCAGCGCCGTGTGTGCGGGGGAGACGGAGAGGGCGGTGCCCGAGCCGGTCGCCTCCAGGTAGACGACGAAGCCCAGTGCGGGCAGGAACATGACCATGGTCTCGACGGTGAGGCTCTGAGCGCCGTCGAGGTCGACGTACTTCTTGATCGCCCCGTAGGCCGCGAACGATGAGGCCATCAGCAGGGACAGCCACGGCGCGGAGCCGTAGGCGAGGGTCATGACCACGATGGCCAGGGTCCCCAGGCCGACCGCCGTCCACTGCAGGCGGCGCAGCCGCTCGGAGAAGAACACCACGCCCAGGCACACCGACATCAGCGGGTTGATGAAGTAGGCGAGCGAGGCCTGGAGTGTCTCCGTGATGGAGACCGAGTAGATGAAGCCCCACCAGTTGACGGAGATGACGACCGCGGCCGCCGCGACCGGCAGGAAGCGCCGCGGGCTGCGCAGGACGCCGGGGAGCCAGGACCAGCCCCGGCGGGAGGCGAAGAGGAAGAGGGACATCGCGAGGAGGGACCACACCATGCGGTGGGCGAGCACCTCGCTGGGTTCGGAGGCGGACAGGAAGGGCCAGTACAGGGCGGCGAAGCCCCAGAGGAGGAAGGCGCTTGCCCCGAGGAGGACGCCGTGGTTGGATTCGCGCACGGCTTCGATCGTAGGATGAATCCTCCGGGGTGTCTGCCCGTTTTGAGGCGGACCGCCGGCCACAGGCCCGGAAGAGCCCGTGTGCGGTGTCGGCTTTCCGATTACGCTGGACACATGTTCGGTACCAGGACCACCATGGTCGATCCAGCACGCGCCCTGCCCGGCCGGGACACCCCGATGCCCGTACCCTCGGCGCACACCGTCCTCGGAACACCGCTCACCCCGCCCTACCCCGAGGGCACACAGATCCTCGACGTGGGCATGGGCTGCTTCTGGGGCGCCGAGCGCACGTTCTGGCGGTTGGGCGCCGACCGCGGCATCGTCACCACCGCCGTGGGCTATGCCGGCGGCCACACGCCCAACCCCACCTACGAGGAGGTCTGCTCGGGGCTGACCGGCCACACCGAGGCGGTGCGCGTGGTCTTCGACCCGGAGCGGATCAGCTACACCGAACTGCTCAAGGTCTTCTGGGAGGGGCACGACCCCACCCAGGGGATGCGTCAGGGCAACGACGTGGGCACGCAGTACCGCTCCGCCGTCTACCACCACGACGACGCCCAGCGGGCCGCCGCAGAGGCCACCCGGGACGCCTTCCAACCGGTGCTCACCCGGGCCGGGTACGGGCCGGTCACCACCGAGATCGCCCCGCTGCGGGAGTTCTACTTCGCCGAGGGCTACCACCAGCAGTACCTGTCCGACGCCAAGAACCCGGGCGGCTACTGCGGCATCGGCGGGACCGGCGCCAGCTGCCCGATCGGTGTCGCGGGCACCGGCGGCTGACGCTCCGAGAGGTCGGCGGCGGGTCCCGTCCGCTGCCGCCCCCGGTGTTCGTCCGGGCTAGCCTGCTCAGCTCGCGTGTACGCATAACCTGGATGCGGAGGATCCGGATGCGGCTGCAGCCGCGGAACTCTGTCGATGTGGTCGGCTCGCAGGTCCGGCCGAAGTCCGAGGGTGAGGATGAACAATGACCGCTGAACCCGTGGACCCCGGGGAACCGGACCCGTTCGTGGGTCGCGATCTCTCCGGGTACGTGTTGGTGCCCGCGGCATGGGTGGAGCACTACGAGGACCTGGTCGATGCCGCCGAGATCGACCGTGTGAAAGACGATATCCGGGCAGGGCGCGACGAGATGGTCCCTTTCCGGGCCGAGGACTACGAGTGACCCGGTACACGGTCGAGATCTCGGTATCGGCTCGAAAAGTGCTGCGCAAACTCGACGGTCCGGTACGCAAGCGTGTCGTTACAGCGATCGCCGGTCTTGCCGACGATCCCCGCCCGGGTGGCTGCAGAAAGCTTCAGGGCCGTTCGGAGTACCGCATCCGTGTCGGTGGCCACCGTGTGCCCTACGACGTGGACGACACCCGGATCAGGGTCGAGGTCGTCTCCGTCGGGCATCGTCGTGAAGTGTGCGAACGCTGAGGTTTGTTCAGGGGGTGTCGGTTTCCGGTGGCTGATCGGTGTCGCGGGGGCCGGCGGCTGACGTTCCGGGAGGCTGGCGGTGGCGGGTTCTGTCCGCTGCCGCCGCGCTACTCGGCGGGCAGGTAGTCCCGGCGTACGGCGTTGACGCCCGCCTGGAACCGGCTCCTCGCGGACAGGCGTACCATGATCTCCGACGCGAAGCGCCGGGCCGTGCGCTGGGAGACGCCCAGCCGCCGGGCGATCACCTCGTCGGTGTGGCCCTGGGCGAGCAGTCTGAGGGCCTCGCCCTGCTGCGGGGTCATCTCCTCACCGGGGTCCTTGCTCGGTGTGGCGGCCAGCTCCCGGGCGCCGCGCCACACCTCCTCGAACAGGGTGCACAGCGCGGCCACCACGCCGGGTGCCCTGATCACCGCCGCGCCCTTGGCCGTGTCCTCGTCGTCGATCGCGACCATCGCGACCGCCCGGTCGCAGATGACCATGCGGGTCGGCAGTGACGGCACCGTGCGGACCCGGGCGCCCAGGTCCACCAGGTTCCTGGCGTGTGTGACGCTGTCCGGGTCGTTGGTGAGGCTGTCCAGGTACACGGTCCGCATCCGCACGCCCCGGTCCAGGAGCCTGTGGTTGAGCGGCTGTGAGGACCTCATGTTCTCCGGTGTCTGGGAACCGCCGGGGGCGAAGGCCCAGAACTCCTCCCGCACCTGTTCGTTGAGCAGGTGGAGGGTGTCCCGGATCCGGTCCAGCCCCCGGATCACGGACAGTTCCTCGCTCTCGGGGGCGGCGCCGAAGTTCTCGCTGAAGTCACCGATCAACTGTGCCGCCGCGGCCCGGCTCTCCTCCAGCCTCTGCTGTTGCCGGGCCAGGTCCGCCTGCTGGTGGGCGAGGAGGATCTGTGTGCCCAAATGGGGGTCGATCGCGTGCAGAAGTCCGCCGGAACTGGTGGAGGAGCGCACCATCGCCAGTTCACTGAGAACGTCCAGGCCCTCTCTGACCTTTCTCTCGGAAAGGTTCAGGGCGGCGGCCAGTTCGGGAACACCCTCCTCCGGGTGGAACAGCATGCGCCGGTAGACGGATGCGGCGACAGGATCGATGCCCAGGTCATCCATGCCCCTCTCCCCCCAGGGTGGGATAAGGTTCTCTTTCTTCTTTTTGGGGCCATATATTTATATCACGTGGATGCCAATCTGCCGAGGCCCCGGAGTTCTGATCGGTGAAATCCCTGTTCAACGGTGTTTCTGGGTGGAGTCGGGGCTCTTCACCTGCGGTTTTCCGCTCCATTGGAGGTCATGGTCCGCATTTCGGGAGAATGGATGGACGATGAATCCGCGGCCCTTACTCCAAACGCGTCGCACGGTGGCGCAGGTGGCGCGCCCACAACAGCCCGTGGACACCGGCGACGGCCAGCGGGGCCGCGAGGAGGAGCAGGGACAGAATCCATTCCCGGGACCCGTCCGGGCCGTAGACGCGGTTGTCCGCGCCCACGTCCACGGCCGCGATCGACTCCCCCTCCACACAGGTGTCCCGTCCGGCGGCGTGCAGGTACACCCCGCGCGTCTCCCCGCCGTCGCCGGGGGCGAAACGGCCGTTGCAGGTACATGACTCGTGCCCCGGGTGCTGGACACAGGACAGGCTCACCGCGGTGAACGTCCCGGGGGCGCCCTCGCCGCGCGCCGCCCTCAGGTTCTGGTCGAGTCCGGAGAAGCCGACGTAGGCCACGGCCGTCGCCATGAACAGCAGCACGAGGGCGAACGACAGGGAGGGCGCCCTGCGCGGGCCGCGTCTGGTGGTGCTCGCGATGGTGCTCTCGGCCATGGTGCTCACGCCCCCGCCGACTCGGAGGGGGCGTCGGTCCGCGACTCGGGACCGTCGCCGGACTCCTCCTCCGTGCGGCCGACCCGGAACGCGGCCACCGCGGCGACCCCGCACAGCGCGGCGGCCAGCAGCCACACCGGCCCGTAGTCGCCGGTCGCGTCGCGGGTGAAGCCGCCGAAGGCCGCCATGGCCCCCGCTCCCACCTGGTGGACCGCGTTGACCCAGCCGAACACGATCGCGCCGTCCGCGCCGAAGACCCGGCGGCACAGCAGGATGGTCGGGGGCACCGTCGCGACGTCGAGCAGGCCGAACACCACGACCCAGGAGACGATGGCCGCCCCGGCGTCCGGGCCCAGCAGCGCGGGCAGGCCGGCCAGCAGCAGGCCCCGGCCCGCGTAGTAGCCCACCAGCAGCAGGCGCGGATCGAACCTGTCGGTGAGCCACCCCGACAGCACCGTCCCCACCAGGGCGAACACGCCGATCATCGACACCAGGGAGGCGGCCGCGGTGACGGCCATCCCCTCGTCCTGGGCGGCGGGAACGAAGTGGGTCCACATGATCCCGTTGGTGGTCGCGCCGCACACGGCGAACGCCCCCGCCAGCAGCCAGAACCCGCGGCTGCGCACGGAGCGGTACAGCACCCCGACCGTCCGCCGGGCCGCGCCCTCGTCCGTCCTCGGCTTGGCCACGAAGGACGTCGCACCGTAGGGGCGCTGTCCCACGTCGGCGGGGTGGTCGCGCAGGACCAGGGCGATGAGGACGATCATCGTGCCCGCGGTCAGGGACAGGGTGACCAGGGCCGGACGCCACCCCTGGTGGTCGACGATCCAGGCCAGGGCGGGCAGGAAGACCAGTTGGCCGAAGGCACTGGACCCGGTCAGGGCCCCGATCACCAGCCCCCGGCGCTTCACGAACCAGTGGCCGGCGATGGTCGCGGCGAAGGTCATGGACAGCGACCCGGTGCCCGCGCCGATGAGCACGCCCCAGTACAGGGTCAGTTGCCACACCTCGGTCATCACCGTGGTCAGCAGGGCGCCGGCCACGATGGTGGACAGGGCCACCAGGGCGATCCGGCGGATGCCGAACCGGTCCATCAGGGCGGCGGCGAACGGGGCGATGACGCCGTAGAGGATCATGTTGACCGACGCGGCGACGCTGATGGAGCCGCGCGACCACTGGTACTCGGTGTGCAGGGGGTCGATCAGGATCCCGGGCATCGCGGCGAAGGCCGCCGCGGCCACGATGGTCAGGCAGGCGATCAGGGCGATCGCCCACGCCCGGTGGAACAGTACGGGTGTCGGCCTGTGCTGTGAGGCGGTCTCGCGTGTCATGGGACCAGAATCCTCGGGGAGCCCGCACCACTGACAGTGTCCGGAAGGACAGGATGTGAAAGAATCGGGCCATGTTCCCTTCCTGTGCCCCCGACCGGCTCCACCGCGTGGTCGTCCTCGCCCGCCACGGCCTGCTGCCCATCGAGGTCGGCATCGTCCACCGGCTGTTCGGGCGGGCACGCGACGTCGCCGACCGGCCCCTCTACGAGGTCCTCACCTGCGGCCTGGAACCCGGTGAGGTCAGGACCGACACCGACTTCACCATGAACGTCGCCCACGGCCCCGAGGCGATCGACGGGGCCGACACGGTGATCGTCCCCGCCGCCGACGAGGACTACGGGCAGCGCCCCCACGACCCCCTCGCCCCGGAACTCGCCGCGGCCCTCGCCCGCGTGCGGCCCACTGCTCGACTGGCCTCCATCTGCACCGGGGCGTTCGTGCTCGCCGCCGCCGGGGTGCTCGACGGCTGCCGGGTGACCACCCACTGGATGTCCGCCGGGTTCTTCCGCGCCATGTACCCGCGCATCCACCTGGACCCCGACGTGCTCTACACCGACAACGGTCGGGTGCTCACCGCCGCGGGGGTCGCCTCCGGGATCGACCTGAGCCTGCACATGATCCGCACCGACCACGGCGCGGCCGTCGCCAACGAGGTGGCGCGCAACACGGTCGTTCCGCCCCACCGGGACGGCGGTCAGGCCCAGTACATCCGGCATCCCGTACCGGAACCGGAACGCTCGGCGACCGCCCGCGCCCGCGCCTGGGCCCTGGACCACCTCCACCTTCAGCCAGGCCTGAAGGAGATGGCCGAGCGGGAGTCGATGAGCGTGCGCACCTTCACACGCCGCTTCCGAGAGGAGGTGGGGCAGTCGCCGGGCAAGTGGATCACCCAGCAGCGCCTGGACCGGGCCCGCCAGCTCCTGGAGGAGTCCGACCTGCCCGTAGACCGGATCGCGGCCCAGGCCGGGTTCGGTACGTCCGCGTCCCTGCGCCAGCACATGCACGTCGAACTCGGGGTGTCCCCCAGCGCCTACCGCCGCACATTCCGCGGGACGGCGCCCGCCGCCTGACACGGCTTTGCGCACGCCGGCGCCGGGACGGTGGTCCGCCACCGCCCCGGCGCCGTGTTCACCCGGTCTCCGCTCAGGGAAGGACCGGACCGATCCGGTAGAGGGTCTCCTCGTGGTGGCCCCCGCCGAAGTCCGCGCTGGAGAAGAGCACGCTCTTGTGCACCGGCGCGCTCCAGCGCTTGGCGAAGCGCTTGAGCACCATCACGATCGGCGTGTTCTCCTCCGACACGGTGGCCTCCACGTACCGGGCGCCGTTGAGGAGCTGCTCGCCCACGGCGTGGTCGAAGAGCTTCACCCCCAGGAAGGGGATGCCGTGCCGGGGACGGACCGCCTCCTGCCAGACGAAGTAGGTCTCCGGTGCGTCCGGTCGGCGGTAGCCGGTGAGGAAACCGATGACCTCGCCGTCGAGCTCGGCCACCACGGAGGTCGCCGCGAAGTCGCGGAACCAGATCATGTAGTAGTACTCGCTGTTGTCGTCGAGCTGGTCGGACTCCCGGACCAGGTTCCGGACGGCGCGGGCGTCGGCCGGGACGGGACGGCGGAAGACGACCCTGGCGCGCGCGGCGGATTCGGGTGCGTCCAACGTGACGGTCATGACAAGCTCCCAGGTTCTGTTCGGGCGGGCTGTGGGGGGCGTCGGCGGGGTCAGGAGCCGACGGGCTCGGTCAGCAGGGGGTAGGCCCCGTTCTCGTCGTGGTCCTCCCGGCCGGTGACCGGCGGGTTGAACACGCAGATGAACCGGGAGTCCTTGGTGGGGCGCAGCGTGTGGTGCTCGTGTCCGTCGAGCAGGTACATGACGCCGGGGGTGATCCAGTGCTTCTCACCGGTCTCGTCGTCGGTGAGCTCCATCTCCCCCTCCACGCACAGCACGGCCTCGTAGTGGTTCGCGTACCACAGGGACGTCTCCGTGCCCGCGTAGACGGTGGTCTCGTGCAGGGAGAACCCGACGCCCTCGCGGGCGAGCACGATTCGCTTGCTCTCCCAGGTGCCCTTGGCGCCCTTGACGTGGCGTTCGGTGTCCTCGATCTCGGCGAAGGAACGGATGAGCATGGTGGCCTCTCAAGCGGGGAAGGGGGTTCAGACCGCGGTCGGCTGCGCGGACAGGACGAAGTCGGTGAGGGTGTCGACGGACTCGAACGCCTCGATCTCCAGGTCCTCGGGCTCGACCTCCAGGCCGATGGACTCCTCCAGGGCCATGAGGACCTCCAGCATCGAGGTGGAGTCCAGGTGCAGGTCCTCGAAGAGGCGGACACGGCCCTCCAGTCCGGTCACCTCGCGCTCCAGTGCCTCGGACAGGGCGGCTTCGAGGGCGGTGACGACGTCGTTGCGCTGCATGGGCTTCTCCTAGCGTTGTCGGATCGGTGCGGTGTGCGGTGTGCGGTGTGTGCCGGAGCGCTCAGGTGCGCCCCGAAGCCGAGATCAGGTCGGCGAGCCGGGCCCGGTCGACCTTGCCGTTGCTGTTGGTGGGCAGGTCGTCGAAGCGGACGCAGACCCGGGGAACCTTGAACTCCTCGATCTCGTGGCGCATCCCCTCCAGGACCTCCTCCTTGGAGATGCTGGAGATGACGGCCAGTTGGGCGGGCCGCCCCTCGGCGGGGGGCAGGACGATCGCGGAGGCCACCCCTGCGACCCGGTGCGCCGCGGCCTCCACCTCGGTGGCGCTGACCCGGAAGCCGCGCTCCTTGTAGATGTCGTCCCTGCGGCCGTCGAAGTACAGGTAGCCGTCCTCGTCCACCCACCCGTAGTCGCCGGTGCGCAGCTCGGGGAAGAGCCCGTCGCGGCGGTGGAAGCGCTCGGCGGTCAGTTCCTCGCGCCGCCAGTACCCCGCCATGACGTTGGGGCCCCGGACCACGATCTGGCCGGTCTCCCCGGCGGGCAGGCGCGCGCCGTCGGGGCCGATCACGAAGATCTCGGTCCCCTCCAGCGGCAGTCCGCACGATCCGGGGCGCTCCAGGTCCCCGTCGGGCGGCATGATGGCCGCACGCTTGCACTCGGTCAGGCCGTACATCACCTGCACTCGCAGCCCGGGCAGGGACGCGCGCAGCGAGGAGACGGTCTTCTCCGACAGCGCCGCGCCGGTGTTGGTGAGCAGGCGCAGCCCGGTGGGGAGCCGCTTGCCGCGGGACGCCAGCCAGGCCAGGCGGTCCGAGACGGCCGGAACGCCCGCCAGGACGGTCGCCCCGCTCTCGACGAGGGTGCGCAGCAGGGGGGGACCGGACTCGGCGGCGGTGCCGAAGCGCAGCCGGGCCCCGGAGAGCAGCGACAGGTACACCTGGTAGAGGCCGTAGTCGAAGGAGACCGGCAGGGGACAGTAGACGGTGTCGTCGGGCCGGTAGGCCAGGCGCCGCTGGATCGCCCGGGCCGCGAACAGCACCTGCTGATGGGTGCTCACCACGGCCTTGGGCCGCGACGTGGTACCCGAGGTGTAGATCATGCAGACCGGGTCGACCTCCAGGACTGGGGGAGGGCCGTCCGCGTCTGCTGGGGCCGGTGCCTCGGCCAGGGCGAGCAGCTCGCCGGTGGTGAGGAAGTCGGCGCCGGTGGCGGTGGCCTCCGCTCTGGCCCCGTCGGTGTCGCAGACCACGGCCGCGGGCTCGGCGTCGCCGAGCACGTGGGTGAAGGCCCCCTCCCGCACGCTCTCGTGCAGCAGGCTGAACACCGCACCGGCCCGGGAGACCGCGAAGAGCGCGGTGACCGCCGCCAGCGGGTCGTCCGTGCGCACGGCCACGCGGTCGCCGCGCCGCAGGCCCCGCGCCCGCAGGTGGAGCGCGATCCGGGCGCTGTCGGTGGCCAGGGCCCCCAGGCTCGTCCTCCGGTCGCCGAACCCCAGAGCCGGGGTGTCCGGGTCCCGCCGGGCGGCCTCGTCGAGCATCTCGTGCAGGAGTCTCGCGTCGGTGCTCATCGGGTCTCCTCGCGGTCCAGGGCCGAACGGGGCACCACGGTCGTCGCCGTGGCCGTGCACACCGGCTGCGGCTCGTCCAGGAGCCGGGCCGCGCTGGGCCGCACCTCGGGATCGGCGCTGATCACCTTGACGGCGCTCAGCTCCACGACCCTGCGCAGGCGGGTTCGGCGCACCAGCTTCCCGCGGACCTCCAGGTAGTCGCCGGCGACGACGGGCGCGGTGAAGCGCACGTCGGTGTAGCCCGAGAGCAGGCCCTCGTCGCCGTCCTCGCGCACGGTGATCTCGGTGACCAGGTCGCCGAACAGGCGCAGGACTCGGGCGCCCTCCACGACGCCTCCTCCGTAGTAGGCCTCGGCCTCACTGATGCGCACCCGCAGGAACGCGGTCACGGGTCCGGCCGGTTCCGCCGGCGGTGCGGCGGTGGACGCGGTCGGTTCAACGGTTGCGGTCGGCATGTGCTCCTCTTTCCCTTCCGGTGTCGGCGTGGCCGGTGCACAGCGCCACGGCGACCACGACGTCGTTCTTGTGCGAGATGGACAGGCTCACGGGGGGGAGCCCCAGCCGGGCGGCGGCACCGAGGAAGACCACGTGCGGAGCGCCCCTCCCGGTCCGGGCCACCCGGATGTCGCTCAGGGCGATGCCCTGGAGCATCCCCCGGCCCAGCGCCTTGAGGACGGCCTCCTTGGCGGCGAAGCGCCCGGTGAGGAACTCCGCCCGCCGCCGCGGTCCCAGTGCCTCGGCCTCCGCCCTCTCCTGCGGTGCGTAGCCGAAGCGCAGGAACCAGGGGCGGAGCAGGAGGCGGTCGAGTTCGCGGCGGTCGAGGACGTCCACGCCCACGCGGACGGCGGGTGTCATCGGGTCCGGACCAGCCGCTGCCGGCCCAGCAGGTCCTCGGTCGTGTCCGGGACCCTGACCAGGTCGGCGCCGCCGCGGTGGACGAGGACCTCCGCCGGGTAACCGTGGCTGAGGAACAGGCCGGGCGAGGCGGTCGGTCCGTAGGCCCCCGACCGGTCGATGCCGATCAGGTCCCCGGGGCGGACCTCGGGCAGTGGGGCCTTCTTCACGATGAGGTCGTTGGGTGTGCACAGCGGCCCGGTGATGGAGTACCGGTGGGTGGGCGGCGCGTCCGGCGCGCCGAGGTGGCGTACCGGGAAGTCGCGTTTGACGAAGCTGCCGATGCCCACGGCCGCCATGTGGTGGTTGGTGCCGCCGTCGGCCACGGCGAAGAGTTCGCCCATCGACTCCTTGACCTCCCGGACGCGCACCACGTAGGTGCCGGCCCGGGCGGTCAGGAAGCGCCCGGACTCCATCATCAGCCGACAGCGGGGGTTGCGCTGGCGGAAGTCGGCGATGACCTCGTCCATGTCCCGGCGCAGCAGGTCCATGTCCGGGTCGCTCTCGCCCGCGAAGTAGGCCACCCCGAGGCCGCCCCCGAAGTCGACGGTCTCCAGGCCGATGCCCAGGTCGGCGGCGAGCGACTCGGCCAGGGCGAGGATGCGCCCGGTGTTGGCCGCGACACTGGCGTGGTCCAGGAAGCGCGTGCCCATGTAGGCGTGGATCCCGGTGACACGGACACCGGTGAGGTCGGCGAGGCGGTGCTTGGCGTCGCGGACGGCACGCTCGTCGATGCCGAACTGGCGGGGCTTGCCGCCCATGGCCAGCCCCTGCCCCTTGGCGGTGAAGGACGGGTTCACCCGCAGCATCACAGGGAAGGGCTCCGAGCCGCGCCGGGCCACGAGCGCGTCGAGCCGCTCGGCCTCCTCCAGCGATTCGCAGACCAGTGCCGCGATCCCGGCCTCGACGCACGCCCGCAGCTCCGCGTCGGACTTGCCGGGGCCGAGGAAGATGATGTCCTGGGGTGCGACCCCGGCGCGCAGGGCGGTGACGAGTTCGGCGTGTGAGCTGACCTCGGCGCCTGCCCCGAGGGAGCCGAGCAGCGCGCAGACACTGATGTTCGGGTTGGCCTTGAGCGAGTACATGATGTCGACGCCGTGGGGGAGCGCCTGTCTGAGCTGGGTGTAGGACCGTTCGAACGCGTCGGCTTCGTAGACGAAGAGCGGGGTGGTGAACCGCTCAGCCAGTCCGGCGTAGTCGGGTCCGGGCTCCGTGGTGTGCACCGCTGTCCTTCCTTCGGTTCGTGCGGGGCGGCGTGTTCACTGCCAGCCGGAGTCGCCGGCCGAGTCGTCTCTCCACAGGCCCCCGAAAAGGGAAACGAAGGCCGGAGAGGGAATGGCTGTGACCGTTTCGGAGAAATTCGTTTTTCTCGGGGGCATCGTGCTGTCCTTCGTTTCTTCGGTGTCCTTTGCGACGTGTTCATTATGAGCACGAGTTCTGGTCGAAGTGAAGGATTCGATGATGTCCTAAACGGTCCATGTCCCCTTTCGTCCACGCCTGCGGCGTCTGGGGTGCGGCGTCGACCGTTAGGGAAAGGGGTCGTCGATGAGGGGTACCTCGCACCTGAAAAGCTGATATTCTCCCAGCTCAGAGTGGTTTTTGACGGTCCTGTGCCAGAGGCGGGAGGCGGTGCGCTCGGTGTCGTCGAGGCTGTGGGAGCGCAGGAAGAGTCCGATGACGGGGTCCGCGCCCGTCCTTTGGTGCACGCTGATGTGTTCCAGTCCGTCCCCGGGTTCGGACGCGGATTTGATCATTTCCCTGATGTTGCAGGGGAAGTGTTTGCGTTGAGGGGAGAGGAAGGTCAGGTGAACCAGGTACATGTGTGAACTCTTTTATCGATGCCTCGGGTTGGCGCGTCGAGGTGAGGGCCCCCGTCCTCCAGGCTCGGGTGCGGCCCCCGGCCTGGCCAGCGGCTTGAAGGACAACGTGTGCAAGATTCAGGCCAGAGCGTCCCGGTGTGCGGCGCCGTCGGGGGTGCCTCGCCTCGGGGCAGCCCTGGAGAAGCCGACCCTTGAGTGGGTGAGACCATAGGGGAGATGTCCGGGAAACAGACGTGCCGTCCGCTGCGCGCCGGGGTGTTCGCCCTGGTGTGCGCCAGCCTGTCCGCGCACGGGCACGCCCTGAGCTCCGGACACGACGTCCCCCTCAGCGGCCTCCTGCTCGGACTGGCCGTGGTCGCGGCCGTGGCGTGGGCCGCGGCCGGGCGCCGCCACGGCCCGCTGGCCCTGGCCGGGTGGATGCTCTGGGGCCAGTTCGCCCTGCACCTGTCCTTCAGCTACACCCAGCTTGCGGGCGGACACGCCGGACACGGGGGCGCGGACGCCTACTCGGCCGTCCTCACGGCCTCCTCCAGCGCGGACCTGTCCGGCTGGCAGATGATCACCATGCACGTGGTGTCCGCGCTGCTGAGCGCATGGTGGCTGCACCGCGGCGAGAACGCCCTCTTCGCCTTCCTGCGCTTCATGGCGCTCACCGTCCTCCCGCTCCTGCTCGTCCTCGGGCCGGTGCGGATCCTCCCCGAGCCCGCCCTATGCCGGGGATCCTGGTTCGACGAGGGGCGTGTCCGCCCCCTCCTGCCCTACCTCCGGCACACCAGGATCCTGCGCGGCCCGCCTCCGGTGCCGTGTACCGCCTGAGTACCCGCCACCGTCCTCGACGGACGCCCCGCGTGATCCGCAGCACGGGTTCTCCACCCGTGCCCTCCCCGGGGTCCGCCGTGCCGTGATCCCGTGTCCCCGACGCGGGGCACTCCCGGTGCCCAGGCCGTACGCGGCTACCGCCGACGGTTTCCCGTCGGCGCGTACACGGACCCTGTCATCGCCCGCGCACAAGTGTCCCCCGGTTGGCCCTCGCGCCGCCCGGCGGGTCCGCGCGGTGACCGAAGGAGCACCTGTGACCGCGCTCATCGAGACGTGTCCCTCCCCGCCGCCCACCCCTGCGGCAGTGTCCCCCTCCGCCGAGGCGCACCGCGACCACGAGGACCTCCGCCTGGCGCTGCGCGCCAAGGAGGGTGGCGAGGAGGAGATGAACGCCCTCTTCACCAGGACCCGCGACCACGTCGCCCGGTTCATCGCCCGCCGTGTGGACCCCTCTTGGGTCGACGACCTGACCCAGGAGACCTTCTCCCGGGCCATGCGCGGTCTGGCGCGCTACGAGGGCCGGGCCCCGGTCCGCTCCTGGCTGCTGTCCGTGGCACGGCACACCGTCGCCGACCGCTACCGCTCCCACGCCCGCGCCCCGCGCCACGAACCGGTGGACGACTGGTCGCGGATCGGCTCCGGCACGGTGACCGGACGCTTCGACGAGTACCTGGCCCTGCTCGACCTGCTGAAGGCGCTGCCCGAGAGCCGCCGCAGGGCGTTCGTCCTCACACAGATCGAGGGCGTGCCCTACGCCGAGGCAGCCCGGACCCTCGGCGTCCCGGTGGGCACGGTCCGCTCCCGGGTGGCGCGTGGACGCCGCGACCTGCTGGGCATGCTCAACGACTCCTGACCCAGCACCGGAGCGGTCACGGTCAGGCGGTGCGGGCGCTGAAGCGCTTCGCCCCGGGTGCCAGGGCGGCGGCGGCCGGGGCGAGGAAGCACAGGGCCGCGCACACGGCGAGCACCGTGTCGGTGCCCACCGCCTGGGCGGCCGGGGCGATCAGGGCCAGGCCGACCGGGGCCAGCCCGTAGGAGAACAGGAAGTCGAGCGAGGAGACCCGGGCGAGCTTGTCCGGTGCCACCTCGCGCTGCGCGGCGGTGAACCACGGCACGTTGAACAGTTCGATGCCGATCCCCGCCAGGACGTAGGCCGCGACCACCGTCCACGGACTCACCGGCACCAGCAGGCTCAGGGGGGCGAACCCGTACAGCGCCAGTCCGCACAGGGACGTCCACCCCTGGGCCGACGGACGCCACCGGCCGATGACCAGTGCCCCGGCCAGGGCACCGGCGGTGTAGGCGGTCATCGCGCCCGCCAGCACCGTCTCGGTGCCGAACGTGTCGCGGCTGACCACGGGCAGCAGGACACCCGTCGCGGAGTACCCGGTGGCGATCACCGCGGTCAGCGCCCCCAGTCCCGCCAGGAACCAGGGGTGCCGCCGCGCCTCGCGCAGTCCGTCGGCGAAGTCGGCGACCGGTGACCACGGCTCGGGGGCCGCGGAGCCGGGGCGGGTCCGTGCCTCCCCTGGCGGCGCCAGGGCGGCGACCGCCCACAGCGCGGCTGTGACCAGCAGCAGGGCGCTCGTATCCAGGGTGGTGGACAGCAGGGCCGTCACCGCGGGGGCGACCAGGGTGGTCACCCGTACGGAAACGGTCAGTGCCGCGTTCGCCCGCTGGCGCCTCGGTTCGTCGACCACCTCGGCGGTGAGCGCCTGGAACGCGGGTCGGCACGCGCCCTGCCCCGCGCCGACGGCCGTCGCGGCGACCGCCGCGAGCACAAGGGCCGACGCCTCCACACCCGCAGCCATCACCGGGGTGGCCAGGGCGGCGGTGAGCCCGGCCCACAGCACCACCGATCGGCGGGAGAAGCGGTCGGCGAGCAGGCCGCCCAGGGGGAGGGAGACGAGGAACCCGGTGGTGCGGGTGGCCAGCAGCACGCCGAGTCCGACGGCGGTGAGCGAGCCGTCGAGGACGGCCAGGCCGAGGATGAACGGCATCGCCCACGTGGCCAGGCCGGAGGCGGTGCTCCCGATCCACAGCCGGAGGAAGGCCGGGTCCGTCAGTACGTGCGTGCGCGGTGGGGCGTCGCGGCCGGCGTCGGTCTTCTGGGGATGGGACACGGTCATCCGACGTCCTTTCCGGGAATCGGGTGTGTGGTACGTAACACCAACTAGTGACAACGGTTATCGTTTTCACTACGATAGCGCACGCCCCCTGATGCGGGAGCGCCGACCCCGCAGGCGTTCCCGTGTCTTCCACGTCATGGAAGGACTCCTGTGGAGCGCTCCCTCGCAGACCAGTTGCCCCCTCCGCTGCCCGAAGAACAGATCCTCGCCGTCAACCCGCCCAGGAACGACCTGCACACCAGCCGTTCCTACACCTGGAACGGCTGGGACTTCCACGTTCCTCCCGGCGTCTTCATGCCCGGCGGCACCAGTCGCATGATCCACCAGCGTCTCATGGACGACGACATCGACGTGCGCGGCAAGCGCTACGCCGCCATGGGCGTCGGCCTGGGCGTGGAGGCCGTCGCCGCAGGTGCGCGCGGTGCGGCCGAGGTCTACGCGATCGACGTGCACGCGCCCAGCGTCGAGGCGACCGCCCGCAACTTCGCCCTGCTCCTGGAAGGCCGCACCCCGACCAGGATCGTGCCCGTGGTCAGCGACATGTTCACCGACCTGCCCGACGGCACCCGCTTCGACACCGTCACCTTCAACCCTCCTGCCGTCAGCCACCCCACCAGCACCGACCCCGACGTGGTGCGCAACGTCTGCGTCGGTGCCCCCATCGCCGCCGTCTTCTTCGCCCAACTGCGTGACCGCGCCCTCCTGGCGCCCGGCGCCGACGTCTACCTCATCGCCTCCAACACCGCCGATCTGCGCGCCATCGTCACCCACGCCGAGAAATCCGGTTTCCTCGGCGAGGTCCACTACCGGCACGACTGGGGCGACGGGGTCCTCACCTACCTCTTCCGTTTCCGGGAGGACACCCGCCGATGACCGTCGACGAACTCTTCCGCGAGACCCTCGACAGGGTCGGGGACACCGTGGCCACCAGTGTCTTCTGGCTCCACCACGGCACCCGGCTGGCCGGAGGGGACACCACCTACCTCAACCACTACGTCGCCGTCCGGGTCGGGGCGGCCTTCGGCGCCTGCTCCTTCGAGGCCGGACGGATCACCCCGGAGCTGTGCGCACAGGCCTCCGGTGCGCCCCTGGCCGACCTGCTGGCAGACGGACCGCTGCCCCTGCGCATCGCCGCGCTGGACGCCTACCTCGCCCACACCGAGCCGCACCGCGACGACCCCCGGGCCGAACCGGTCACCCTGCCCGCCGGGACCCCCGAACGGCGCGCCGCCGCACGCGACGCCGCCATCGCCGAACTGGCCCCCGTCACCGAGGGCGCCAGGATCGCGCTCATCGGGGTCGTCAACCCCCTCGTCGCCGCCATCCGCGCACGCGGCGGCGTGTGCCTGCCCTGCGACCTGAACCTGCGCACCACCCGCTGGGGCGACCCGGTCACGGACTCGATGGAGGAGGTGGTCGACACCGCCGACGCCGTCGTGGCCACCGGCATGACCCTCGGCAACGGCACCTTCGGCCCGCTCCTCGACCGGTGCCAGGGGCGAGGGATCCCGCTGTACGTCTACGCCCAGAGCGCGAGCGCCGTCGCCCGCGCCCTGCTCGGCCACGGGGTCGCCGGGGTGTGCGCCGAACCCTTCCCCTTCTCCCAGTTCAGCGCCGATCCCACCGTGCTCTACCGCTACCGGGCCGCCGCCTGACCGGCCGCCCCCACCAGCAGGGCGGGCGCGCCGTCCATCCCTCCCGCGTGCCCGCCCGCCCCCTGCCAAGGAGTAAAGCCCGTGGACCAGCACGCGTCCGACGCCATCGGCCGCCCTGACCTCATCGACCTCGGCGGCGGCCTCGTCTGCCTGCGGTTCGAGACCCTCAAAGTGGTCTCCGCCGTGGCCGCCGTCCGCCAGCTCATCGAGGCCGGGACCGTCCGCCCCGGTGACACCGTGATCGACAGCTCCAGCGGTGTCTACGCCCATGCACTCGCACTGGCCTGCCATCGCTACGGCCTGCGCTGCCACATCGTCGGCTCCACCACGGTCGACCCCACCCTGCGCGCCCAGCTCGACGTCCTCGGGGTCCGTCTGGAGCAGATGGCCTCCACCGACGACCTCAGGCTCGACCAGAACCGCCGCGTCCGCCGGGTCAGGGAGATCATCGCAGCCCACCCCGACTACCACTGGATGCGCCAGTACCACGACCCCGTCCACTACTTAGGCTACCGCGAGGTCGCCGAGACGATCCGCCGCGAGGTCGGCGGTGCCCTCACCCTCGTGTGCGGCGTCGGCACCGGCGTGTCCAGCGGAGCACTGGGCACCTACCTGCGGGAGGAGGACCCGGACACCCGGATGGTGGGCGTCCAGCCGTTCGGCAGCGTCACCTTCGCCAGCGACGGCGTCCCCGACCGGGACATCATCATCGCGGGCATCGGCAGCGCCATCCCCTTCGGCAACGTCGACCACGCCCTCTACGACACCGTGCACTGGACCGGGTTCGAGGCCGCCTTGTCCGGGACCGTGGACCTGCTCCGGCGGCACGCCGTGTTCGCGGGCCTCTCCAGCGGCGCCGCCTACCTGGCCGCCCGGTGGGAACGCGAACACGACCCCGCGCGGACGGTGGTGTTCGTCGCCGCCGACACCGGCCACCGCTACACCGACTCGGTCTTCGCCCGGCACAAGGAGGCAGTGGCGGTGGAGGACCTCAAGCCGCTGCACATCACCGACACCGCCGAACTCCGCCTGCCCTGGGCGCGCATGGAGTGGCGGCGGGCCGGGGCGCCCCGTCAGGCCAGGTTCGACCGGGCCGGCTGAGCGCCGCGCCACGAACGGGCCTCGCGCGGATCGCGTCCGCGCGGGGCCCGTGGTGCTTCCGCTACGCGTCCAGTGTGCGCAGGTACTCGGCGAAGCCCTCCAGGCCGTCGATGTTGCGCGGACTGGAGATGCCCTCGTTGTAGTCGAGGATGTAGAAGTTGTCGTCGCGAACGGCGGGCAGGTCGGCGGTGGCCTCGTACTCCTCCAGGAAGGCGATCTTGTCCTCGGCGGGCTGGTCACCGTAGTCGAAGATGACGATCACCTCCGGCTGCGCCTCCACGACGGCCTCCCAGCCCACCTGGGTCCAGCGCTCGTCCAGGTCGCCGAAGACGTTCTCACCGCCCGCGAACTCGATGATCTCGTTGGCGGGCACCTGGCTCGCCGCGGTGAACGGCTGGTCGGTGCCCGAGTCGTAGAGGAAGACCGGAACGGGGTCGCCCTCGGGGGCCTGCTCCTGGACGGCCGCCACCCGTGCCCGGTACTCCGCCACGAGCTCTTCGGCCCGCTCCTCCACCCCGAAGATCTGCCCGAGCCGCTCCAGGTCGGTGTACAGACCCTCGAACGGTGTGTGCCGCTCGGGGAATCCGGGGTAGTTGTAGCAGGACTCGGCGTGCATGAAGCTCTGGATGCCCAGTCCGTCGAGGATCTCGGGGGTGATCCCGCGCTCGTCGCTGAACCCGGACTGCCACCCGGCGACGACGAAGTCGGCCTCGGCGTCCACCACGAGTTCGCGGTTGAGCAGGTCGTCGCTGAGGAACTCCACCTGCTCGTACTCCGACGCCCAGGGCGACTCCGACACCGGCGGGTTGGCGGGCGGCAGCACGTAGCCGTGCACGTGGTCGGTCAGACCGAGCGCGAACATCTTGTCGGCGCTGCCGCCCTCGTAGACCACCGCGCGCTGCGGGACGGTGTACTCGACCTTCTCGCCGCACCGCTGGACCGTGACCGTTTCGGCCGCGGCCTCGGTGCCGCCCTCGACCTGGGCTCCGCAGCCCGAGGTGAGGAGTGCGAGGGCGCTCAGCGCGGCGGGGGCGCCCAGCCGGGCTCGTCGGTTGCTCATAGGGTCCTAACCTTCTTTCTCCGTGTCATCGGTGAGGGAGTAGAGGAGCTGGGGTGTTCCGGTCCGGGGGTGGGCCACGACCGTGGCCGCCACACCGAAGACCCGCTCGATCAGTTCGGGGACGAGGACGTCCCGGGGCGTGCCGGAGGCGACCAGACGGCCTCCCGACAGCACGCCGACGCGGTCGCAGGCCGCGGCGGCCAGGTTGAGGTCGTGCAGGACGACCAGGACGGTGATCCCGGCTCTGCGGACCAGGGACAGCAGCCCGACCTGGTGCCGCACGTCCAGGTGGTTGGTCGGCTCGTCCAGAACGAGGACTCGCGGCTCCTGGGCCAGGCAGCGCGCGAGCAGGACCCGCTGGCGCTCACCGCCCGACAGTGAGAGCACGCCCCGGTCGGCGAGGTGGGCCACGTCCATGCGCTCCATCGCCGACCGGCACAGCTCCCGCTCCCGCGCGTCCAGGGGCCGGTTGCCCCTCTGGTGGGGCGTGCGGCCCAGCGCGACGATCTCCGCCGCGGTGAAGTCCAGGTCGCTGCCGCCCTCCTGGGTGAGCGCGGCCACCGACCGGGCGCTCTCGCGCAGGCTCAGGGCGCTCAGGTCCCGCCCGTCCAGCCACACCGTTCCCCGCGAGGGGCGCAGCGCCCGGTAGACGCAGCGCAGAGCCGTCGACTTGCCGGAGCCGTTGGGGCCCACCAGACCCACCAGGCGGCCCCCGGGCACCTCTAGCGACAGTTCGCGCACCAGCTCCGTTCCGTCGACGGTGACCGACACACCGTCCATGCGCAGATCCATCAGCGGCCTCCGAACAGGTAGCCCCTGCGGCGCAGCAGGAGGACGAACACGGGTACACCGACCAGCGCGGTGATGAAGCCCAGCGGTATCTCCCGGGGCGCGGCGACCACCCGGGCGAGCAGGTCCACCCAGACCATGAACACCGCGCCGACCAGCGGCGCGACCACCAGGACACGGCGGTGCCCCGCCCCGGCGACGATGCGTACGAGGTGCGGCACGATCAGCCCGACGAACCCGATCGCGCCGCTCACCGCGACCATCGCGCCGGTCATCAGAGCGGTGAGCAGGAACAGGCCCCGCCGCAGGCGGTCGGTGTCCACACCCAGACTGGCGGCGGTCTCGTCGCCCAGGGTTATCACGTCCAGGCGGCGGCTCACCGAGGTCAGCGCCGCGATCCCGCCGACCACGACCGCCGCGACCAGCGGCAGGGAGCCCCACGTGGCCGCGCCGAAGCCGCCCATGGTCCAGAACAAAACGGTGCTCGTGGCCTCGTTGCCCGGCACGAAGTAGACGATCACCCCCATGACCGCCTGGAAACCGAAGGACAGCGCCACACCCGTGAGGACCAGGCGCAGCGGGGTCACCCCGCCCGCTGACAGCGACGCGAGGTAGACGAGCACCGTCCCGCCCAGCGCACCCAGGAAGGCGCCGGCCGAGACCGCGTAGACCCCCAGCGAGCCCAGCACGCCCCACACGCCCACCGAGACCGCGCCGACCGACGCGGCCGAGGAGACGCCCAGGATGAACGGGTCCGCCAGCGGGTTGCGCACCAGCGCCTGCACGGTCGCACCGACCGCGCCCAGTCCCGCGCCGACGACCGCGGCCAGCAGGACGCGGGGCGTGCGCAGTTGCCAGGTGATCTGGTACCGCGTCACCTCCTCGGCGCCGATCACGCCGCCGCTGGTGCCGGCCCACAAGTAACGCAGGGTGTCGAGGGGGGCGATGACCGCCGAGCCCAGACCGATCGCGAGCACGGCGGAGACGGCCAGCACCGCGCACAGGGCGGCGACCGTCCAGGGGCCGCCGACGCGGCGCCGTGCCGGTCGCGGGGGAGGGGGTTCGGCGGTGGCCGGGGGAGGGTGGGGTCGGGCGGTGGTCCGCGCCACGGTGCGCCTTTCTGCGGTCAGGGGAGGGGGAGCGGCCGGAGCACGGCTTCGCGGAGGATCCGTAGCGGCCGGGGATGAGGGGGCACGGGGTGCCCCGTGGGGAAGCGAAGTAATGATGAAAATGATAATCATTCTGTCAATCTCCTAGCAGCCGGGGGTACGGAAACGGCGGCGGCCGTGCGCGGACATGTCGTCGCGCGTGGCCGCCGCGGGCTCGGCCGCTTTCCAGGGCAGGTCCTCACGATCCACGAGATCGTCGGGGACGGCGTCCGGCCGACCGGTCCGTCCGTTGACCGGTGGCAGCGGAGCCGCCCCCTGCGCTGGCGCAGGTTTCGGCGGTGAGAGTGACTCCGGCGCAGGGGTCGCCACGCTCGGGGCCCGCGCGGATCCGGAACGGCGCGCCACAGGGCGGGTCGGCGACCCCGACTCCGGTATGACCGGCGACACCGGGCCTCGCTAGGATGCGGACCTGACCGAGCCAGAAGACGCAGAGAGAAGAGCACAGTGGCTGCTGATGGAAGTACCAAAGCCGTCGTCGTGGCGCTGGGGGCCAACCTCGGAATCGCCGTGACGAAGTTCGTCGCGTTCGTGCTCACCGGTTCCTCGTCCATGCTGGCGGAGGCCATCCACTCCGTCGCCGACTCCGGGAACCAGGGCCTGCTCCTGCTTGGCGGCAAGCGCGCCAAACGGGACGCCACCGCCGCCCACCCCTTCGGCTACGGCCGCGAGCGCTACATCTACGCCTTCCTCGTCGCCATCGTGCTCTTCAGCGTCGGCGGCCTGTTCGCGCTCTACGAGGCCTGGCACAAGATCTCCCACCCCCACCCGATCGACTCCTGGCAGTGGGTCCCGATCGTGGTGCTGGGCGTGGCCATCGTCCTTGAGTCGATCGCCATGCGCACCGCCGTCAAGGAGTCCAACGCCATTCGCGGCAAGGCGAGCTGGGTCGACTTCGTCCGCCGCTCCAAGTCACCCGAGCTCCCGGTCATCCTGCTGGAGGACGCCGGTGCCCTCCTCGGCCTGGTCTTCGCCCTCATCGGTGTCAGCCTGACCCTCATCACCGGCAACGGAGTCTGGGACGGCCTGGGCACCGGGGCCATCGGCCTCCTGCTCGTCGCGATCGCCGTCGTCCTGGCCGTGGAGATGAAGAGCCTCCTGGTCGGTGAGTCCGCCACTGAGGAGCACGTCACCAAGATCGAGCGGGCCATCTCCGCCACCGAGGACATCGACACGGTGATCCACATGCGCACCATGCACATCGGCCCCGAGGAGCTGCTGGTGGCCGCCAAGATCGCCGTCGACGGCCAGGACGACGCCCAGCGCGTGGCCCGCGCGATCGACGCCGCCGAGGCGCGCGTCCGGCAGGAGGTCCCGATCGCCACGATGATCTACCTGGAGCCCGACCTCATGCGCTCGGCCCGGGCCGCCGACCCCAGCGCAACCTCCGAGTCGCCTTCGGACCTCTGAGGACACGTTCCACCGCCCGTGGGCAGCGGCCGGTCTCCACCGCGTGACCGCCGGTGCCCACGGGGGTAGGTCTCCCAGTGAGGAACACCGTGTGCGGGGTTTCCGCACACGAGCCCCGCTGGAGGTGAGGGTCATGTCCACCACCATCACCCACGCGCGCTCGCACGCGCTCACGCACGCCTGGAGGGGGGCGGTCGCCGGTCTCGTCGGCGGTGTGGTCTTCGGGGTCCTCATGGCCATGACGGGCATGCTTCCGATGGTCGCCATGCTCGTCGGAAGCGAGAGCGCCGTCGCGGGCGCTATCGTGCACCTGGCGATCTCGGCGGTCTTCGGAGCGGTGTTCGGGCTCCTCGCCGGGGCCTTCGCCGACCGTGTGTGGCCCGTCCTCGGCGCCGGCCTGGCCTTCGGTCTCGTTCTGTGGGTCCTCGGAGGCCTCATGGCCATGCCCGCGCTGCTGGGCATGGCCATGTTCCCCATGGGGCAGATGTCCATGATGAGCCTCATGGGACACGTCCTCTACGGTCTGGTCACCGCAGCGGCCCTCTACGGCCTGAGCATGCGCAACGTCTGACACCCAAACCGACACCGTACGGTGCGGCGCGGGGGCGGAGCCGGACAGGAAAACGGCTCCGCCCCGTCGTGTCGGCGGGACTCGGCGCGACCGCCTCGTGTGGTCCGGCTCCGGCTCGGGTAGGACCTCACACGCCGTTCCCCTCACGGCGTACACCGCGATGGAGGGAGAAGACCGTGCTGGAGAGGATCATCGACGTCCCCAAGGGGATCGACGCCCTGAAGGCCCACGGTGAGGTCACCAGGACCGACTACGAGACGGTGATCGAACCGATCGTCGACGAAGCGCGGCGCGAGGGCCACCGCATCCGTATGCTCTGCGAGTTCGGACCGGAGTTCCGCTCCTTCACACCCGGGGCCGCCTGGGAGGACTTCAAGGTCGGGATGGGGGCGATGCGGCTCTTCGAGGGGTGCGCGGTCGTGACCGACACCGGCTGGATCCGCGAGTCGACCCGCCTCGGCGCCTTCCTCGTGCCGTGCCCGGTCCGCCTCTTCGACGTCGGTGACCGCGACGAGGCCCTGCGCTGGCTCGCGTCGCTGCCCGAGGGGCCGGGGGTGTCCCACCGCATGGACACCGAGTCCCGGGTCCTCGTGGTCGAACTGGAGGGCCCGCTGCGGGCCCAGGACTTCGACGCCCTGGCACAGACGGCGGACTCCTGGATCGCCTCGCACGGCGAACTCGCCGGGCTGGTGGTGCACAGCCGGGACTTCCCCGGATGGGAGAACGTCAGCGGCCTACTGCACCACGCGCGTTTCGTCCGCGACCACCACAAGCGGATCCGTCGGGTGGCGCTGGCCGCCGACAGCAGACTCGCTGACCTCATGCCGCGACTGGCGGACCACTTCGTCGAGGCCGAACTGCGGCACTTCGACCACGACGACCTCACCGGTGCCGTCGCGTGGGCCTCGGGCCGCTCCCCGGCAGGGGACTGAGCGCCGCCGGTCCCGCCGCGCCTACCGCGCCGCGCGGCGGGACCGCCACCACGCCGCGCCGCCCACGACCGCGACGAGCGCGCCGAGGGCGAGCGCGGCCCACCCCGGACCGACCGCCTCCACCAGGCGCACCAGCTCCCCCTGCACTCGGGTCGCAGCACCCACCACGGGGTCGTCGGCCGCCCCACCGGAGAGCACCCGCAGCTCGAACCACCCGTAGTAGGCCACGTACAGCCCCGCCAGCACGAGCAGCACACCCCCGGCGCGCGTCACGTACGGCATGGCCTGGCGCAGGCGCGCGGCCACCGAGTCCCGGGCCAGTGCCACGGCCACGGTGAGGACGCCGACGACCAAACCCATCCCCGCCGCGTAGGCCAGGAACACCGCCACCGCACCCAGAGGGCTGGTCGAGCGCAGCGCGGCCGTGGTCAGGGCGAGGAACGGACCCACCGTGCACGACAGCGAGGCGATCGCGTACGTGATCCCGTAGACCAGGGCCCAGCGTAGGGACCGCACCGGACGGCCGGGGGAGGGCCTGGGCAGGAGCAGGGTGATCTCCCGCCCCGCCGCCAGCCAGGCGCCCAGAGCGACCAACGTCGCACCGATCACCACCGTCACCCAGGGCAGGTGTTGTTCCACCGACAGGGCGAGTGGGGTGATGAGCAGACCGAATCCGGCGAAGACGAGCATGAAGCCGCCCGTCATCGCCGCCGTCGTGGCCAGGGCTCGGACCAGTGGCCGCCAGCGGCCGTGGGAGCCTTGGCCCTCGGAGACCAGCAGCGCCAGATAGCCGGGCAGCAGCGCGAAACCGCACGGATTGAGCACCGCGAGCATGCCCGCCACCAGAGCGATCGCGAATGGGAGCTGGCTCATGCGCCGTCGGTGACCGCTGTGACGCGGGAGTCGAGCTCCTCGTCGGTCAGGGTGCCCTGGACCGTCTCGAAGGTCCCGTCAGCGGACAGGAAGGCGAAGGCGGGCTGGCTAGCCACGCCAAAGCCCGACCAGAGCGAGCCGTCCCCGTCCACCAGGTGTGTCAGGCCGCCGGTGCCGGTGTCCGACACGAAGCCGCTCATCGCGTCGACCTCGCCCAGCCCAGCGACACCGATGAATTCGACGTCGTGGCGCTCGGAGGCGTCGACCACGCTCGCCGCCTCCGCCCGGCAGACGGTGCACCACGGTGCCCAGAACCACAGTACGGCGGGCTCACCCGCGAGCGAGGCGCCGGAGAAGTCCGCGCCGTCCACGGTGGTGGTGTCGAACGCCAGCGCCGCGGGGACACCGGAGGAGGTGTCCCCCGATTCCGGAGCCGCCGTGTCCTCGGCCGGTGACTGGGCGGGGGCCGCTTCCGGTTCGGTGGTGGAGCCGCAGGCGGTCAACCCCAGGGCGAGTGCGGTTGCCGCCGCTGCCAGGGCCAGTGCGGGGCGGCCGGAGGTCGTCGTCATGGTCACCTCGGGGGTCGGTGGGACACGCTTGTCGTCAGGGGGCGCCGGGCGTCCGCAGACGGGACAGTTTGTCCGGGTTGGACACAAGGTACACGCTGTGGATCCGGCCGTCGGCCACGTCCAGGATCCCGAGCGTCACGATCCTGCCGTGTACGGCGACATAGCCCGCTGGAGCCCCGTTGACCTCGGTGATCCCGCTGTCGGCCTCCTCGGTTCCGGGGAGTCCCGCCGAGGCGAGGAAACGCCGGGTGTTGCGCCCCCGCGCGACGCCGTGGAAGAACCCCGCGACCCGGCGCACGCCGTGCAGGATTCGCAGTGGGGAGCGGGCCTTGCCTCCGCCGTCCGCGACGAGGACCGCGTCGTCGGCGAGCAGGGCGGTGAGGCCCTCCAGGTCGCCCTCCAGAGCGGCCCGCAGGAACCGCTCGGTGATACGGCGGCGGCTCTTCTTGTCGGTGTCGAAACGGTGGCGCCGCTCGCGGACGTGGTCTCGGGCGCGTCTGGCCAGTTGCCGGGTGGCGGCCTCCTCGCGGCCGATGATCTCTGCGATGCGGGAGTAGGGGAACTGGAAGGCTTCACGGAGGACGAAGACGGCGCGCTCCAGGGGGCTCAGGCTCTCCAGGACGACGAGGAGCGCGTACTCCACGGTGTCGGCGAGTTCGGCGTGGTCGGCACCGTCGGGCAGATCGCTGACCGGTTCGGGGAGCCACTCGCCCACGTAGGACTCGCGCCGCGAACGCGCCGACCGGAGGCGGTCGATGGCCAGGCGGGAAGCGATGGTGACCAGGTAGGCACGCGGGTCGTCGACGGCTGTCCGGTCGACCGCGTTCCAGCGCAGCCAGGCCTCCTGGACGACGTCCTCCGCGTCGGCCGCGGTGCCGAGGATCCGGTAGGCCGCACCGGTGAGCAGGGAGCGGTGCTCTTCGAAGTCATCGGTGGTCATGTCGAGAAGACGTACCACGGCGCCCCAGGCGTGACATCCCGGGACGGTGACGGGGGGCACCCGGTGCCCGTGGTGCCTTCTTCGGACCGGCCGCCGATGTGTTCGCGCCACGGTCCCCTTGTGGTGGGCCGGTGCGGTACGAACCGGACGGGGAAGGGGAGTTCGGTCTCGAGGACCTCTTCACCGCAGGCCTGGGCGACCTCCTGGTACGGCCCGTCCTCCAGGCGGAACTCGACGATGCCGACCTTGTCGGGGAGCGGGCTGATGATCCAGTACGAGGCGATGCCGAACGCGGCGTACTCCGCGCGTGTGGTGTGGTTGTCACGGAGCACGCTCTCGGGGGAGACGATCTCCACCGCCGGCACCGGAGGAACCTGGCGGTGGCCCCGGTCAGGGGGGACGCAGCCGAAGGCCGCGGGCTCGGGGATCCGGTCGTGGGTCCGGTCGGCGTTGAGGTTCACCCCCGGACCGGTCAGCACGGTGAACTCGTCCGGCGCCTTGTCCGCGAGGCGGAACGTCAGCGGGCTGTCCACGGAACGGTGCCGGGGTACGGGTGCGGGCGACACGTCACAGCACCCGTCGACCAGTGCGTACCGCCGTCCGTCGTCCGGGGTGTGTTCCAGATCGTCCACGGTCAGACGCCGTTCGGGTGCTTCCGTGTGCCTGGTGGCCATGACTGCCATCGTGCCTCCCTGTCTGCATGTTGACCGCGACGGCGGGCACACCTTCGGTTACCGGTCGGTTTCCCAGAGGGAGAACAACAGTGGTTCCCGAGCTGGACACGCGAACGGGGCACGGTGTGCGGACCGTGCCCCGTCTCTGGGGTCCTGCTCGCGGCGTCTTAGTCCACGAAGGCGGTGACGTCGCTCTTCTTGTCGACGACGTTGCAGCCGTCGGCGCTGATGCCGGCGAACTGGAGCACGTCGGCGCAGATCGGCACCGTGATGTTCTGGACGTCGGAGTTGTTGTCCGCGGAGGCGGGGGCGGACAGGGCGCCCAGCGCCAGGCCGGTGGCGAGCACGAGCCCGGAGACGGTGGAGAAGCGCTTCATGTTGCTGGTCCTTATCGGTTGGCGGTGCGACCGCCGGTGCTGCCGGAGCCCGGTCGCACCGGCGGGCCGAGGGAGTCCCTAGTCGACGTGGATGCCGGTGGACTCGTTCCAGTCGACGACGTTGCAGCCGTCGGCGCTGATGCCGGCGAACTGGAGCACGTCGGCGCAGATCGGGATGGTGATGTTCTGGACGTCGGAGTTGTTGTCCGCGGAGGCGGGGGCGGACAGGGCGCCCAGCGCCAGGCCGGTGGCGAGAGCGATTCCGGAGATCTTGGCGATACGTCGCATGATGGTCACCTTTCGGAAGTACACAATAGGGCGGCTGGAGCCGCCGGAAATAACTTAGCGTAGTGCGACGGTTGCTTGGTGTGCTTCCTCGGGGGAATCCGGGTTTTCCTCAGTTTTTCCTTGCTATGGAGGGCGACATAAACGACATGCCCTCTTGTGTCGTAACCCCCGATACGCCGTGGCGAAAGGGTCGCCCGACCGGCTCGACGACGAATGCATCGGAATCTGACTTCCTAGGGCGAAAGGCCACAAAAAGGGGCCCGCGCACCGCGCGGGCCCCGAAGCCGGAAGACCTACCAGCCGGGCTGCTGGCCGTATCCCGGGTACTGCTGGCCGTACCCCGGCTGCTGCCCGTAGCCCGGGTACTGCTGCGGGTCGTACTGCGGTTGGCCGTAGCCGGGGTACTGCTGGGGGTCGTAGCCCGGGTACTGCTGCCCGTAACCCGGCTGCGGGGCGTAGCCCGGGTACTGCTGCTGGGCACCGGTCGCCGGGTTCTGCTGGACCTGCTGCTGACCGGACTGGTCCTGTGGGACGGGCTGCTCCGGCTGGTGGGCCTGCGGGTCCGGACGGAAGATGAACAGGCGGCAGGAGGCCTTGTCGTCGTCGGCCTCGCCGGGTGTGGTCATCTCCAGGCGCCACCCCACCTCCTCGATCCCCTCCAGGATGCGGGTCAGGCCAGGGCGCAGCTTGCTGTCCCTGTCGTCGTAGGAGTTGACGTCGAGCTGGACCACGAACATGCGACGCCCCTGCTGCGCGGCGACCTTCGCGTGCTCGACAACGGTGCTGTCCCTGACGACCTGCGTGACGCTCATGAGAAACCGTACCCATCTCTGAATCGGAGCTGCTTCACCCGTCTGGCACTACCCGGTCATCCGCGTCCACCGAGGCGGGATCCCGCCGGGCTCCGCAACCATCATGCCTTCAATACACACATCTGGCCACAGAAAGTGCGAAACAGCGGTACCTACGGCGCCACGGCCCGAACGGCCTCCGCGACCGGCGTCTCACCGTTCACCAGGTTGAGAGTCCTCCCGGCCGTCCCCGGTTCGTCCAGGAGGGCGACGATCACCGCGGCGACGTCGTCCCTGGTCACCGCGGCGCGCTCGACGTCCTCCCCGAGCGCCACCTTCCCGGTCCCGGGACCGTCGGTGAGCCGTCCTGGACGCAGGATCGTCCAGTCCAGCTCCAGGTGGCGCTCCCGCAGGTCGGCGTCGGCGGCGCGCTTGGCCTCCACATAGGCGGCCCAGCCCTCGTCGGTGCCCTCCGGGACGGGTTCGTCCACGTTGATGGCCGAGACCTGCACCAGGCGGCGCACCCCCGACAGCGAGGCCGCGTCCGCGGTCAGGACGGCGGCCGCGCGGTCGACGGTCTCCTTGCGGGCCGCGCCGCTGCCCGGCCCCGCGCCCGCGGCGAACACCGCGGCGTCCGCGTTCATGAGCTTCTCGGCCAATTCCGTGACGGTGGCCTTCTCCAGGTCGACCACCACGGGCTCGGCCCCGGCGTCGCGGACGTCCTGGGCATGGTCGGGGTTGCGGATGAGGGCGACGGGTTCGTCTCCGCGGCCGGCCAGCAGCCCGGCCAGGCGCAGTGCGATCTTCCCGTGTCCCCCGGCGATGACGATACGCATGCCAGCAGCGTAGGCCCCGCCGCCAGGAAAGGGAGCACTTTCCCGGCGGCGGGGCGTCGGCAGCGGTTCAGGAAACCGTCCAGGTGTCCCCGCCCGACAGCAGGTCGGCCAGGTCGCCTGGGCCCCGCTCCGCCCGCTCCTCGGTGATCTGCCGGTTGAGCAGCTCGTCGTAGCTGGGGCGCCGCACGTCGCGGAACACGCCGATCGGCACGTGCTCGAACGCGGGCCGGTCCAGCCGGGAGAGTGCGAAGGCGTAGCCGGGGTCCTCCCTGTGCGTGTCGTGCCGGATGACCCGGTCCTCGCCGACGGTGCTCACGTCCGCGACCTCCAGACCGCCGAACTCACCGGCGACCACGCCTCGGTCCGCGCCCAGCCGCAGCGGCTCGCCGTGCTCCATGCGTAGCAGACGCATGTCCCGGTCGGCGGGGGACTTCAGCGGCGCGAAGGCGTCGTCATTGAAGATCGGGCAATTCTGGTAGATCTCCACGAACGAGGCGCCCGGGTAGTCGGCGGCCGCCCGCAGCACCGACGTGACGTGCTTGCGGTCGGAGTCGATCGTGCGCGCCACGAACCCGGCCTCGGCGCCCAGCGCGAGCGACACCGGGTTGAACGGGTGGTCCAGGGAGCCCGCCGGCGAGGACTTGGTGACCTTGCCCGCCTCTGAGGTGGGGGAGTACTGCCCCTTGGTCAGCCCGTAGATCCGGTTGTTGAACAGCAGGACATTGATGTTGACGTTGCGCCGCAGTGCGTGGATCAGGTGGTTGCCGCCGATCGACAGCCCGTCCCCGTCACCGGTGACCACCCACACCGACAGGTCTGGGCGGCTGCTCGCCAGACCCGTCGCGATCGCCGGGGCACGCCCGTGGATCGAGTGCATGCCGTAGGTGCTCAGGTAGTAGGGGAAGCGGGAGGAGCAGCCGATCCCGGACACGATCACGATGTTCTCGCGCGGCACTCCCAACTGGGGCAGGAACGACTGGAAGGCCGCCAGGATCGCGTAGTCACCGCAGCCGGGGCACCAGCGCACCTCCTGGTCGGACTTGAAGTCCTTCATCGCGTAGGCCGTGTCGGTCCTGGGCACCAGGCGCAGGCCGGCGAGGCCGCTCCCGGAACCGTGGGCCGCGGGTCCGCCGTTCTCACTCGCCACCGTCGATGACCTCCTGAAGCACGTCCGCCAGTTCCTCGGCCTTGAAAGGCAGGCCGCGCACCTTGTTGTAGCCGATGACGTCGACCAGGAAACGGCCCCGCAGCAGCAGGGCGAGCTGGCCGAGGTTGATCTCCGGAACCACCACACGGTCGTAGCGGCTCAGCGTTTCGCCGAGGTCAGGTGGGAAGGGGTTGAGGTGGCGCAGATGGGCCTGGGCCACCCGCCCGCCCGCCCGCCGGACCCGGCGCACCGCTGCGGTGATCGAACCGTAGGTGCCGCCCCACCCCAGAACCAGGACGTCGGCGTCACCGGTGGGGTCGGACACCTCCAGCGGGGCGATGTCGCGGGCGATGGCGTCGATCTTCGCCTGCCTGGTGCGCACCATGAGGTCGTGGTTGGCGGGGGTGTAGGAGATGTCGCCGGTCCGGGCGTGCTTCTCGATCCCGCCGATCCGGTGTTCCAGCCCCGCAGTCCCCGGGACCGCCCAGGGCCGGGCCAGTGTCCGCGCGTCGCGCTCGTAGGGAAGGAAGGAGCCGTCGGAGCCGTTCGGGACAGCGGCGAAGCCGGGTTCGATCACGGGCAGCGCGTCCACCGACGGGAGCCGCCACGGCTCCGACCCGTTGGCCAGGTAGCCGTCCGAGAGCATCACCACGGGGGTGCGGTAGGTCACCGCCAGCCGCACCGCCTCCAAGGCGGTGTCGAAGCAGTCGGCGGGTGAGGCCGACGCCACGACCGGCAGGGGCGACTCTCCGTTGCGGCCGTGCAGGGCCAGCAGCAGATCGGTCTGCTCGGTCTTGGTCGGCATGCCCGTGCTGGGGCCGGCGCGCTGGACGTCGACCACCACCAGCGGGAGCTCGGTCATGACCGCCAGGCCGATGGTCTCCTGCTTGAGCACCATGCCGGGGCCCGACGTGGTCGTCACGCCGAGCGCGCCGCCGAACGCCGCGCCCAGGGCGGCGCCCACGCCCGCGATCTCGTCCTCGGCCTGGAACGTGCGCACGCCGAACCGCTTGTGCCGTGACAGCTCGTGGAGGATGTCCGACGCCGGGGTGATGGGGTAGGAGCCCAGGAAGAGCGGCAGCCCCGACCTCTCGGACCCGGCGATCAGGCCGTAGGCCGTGGCCAGGTTCCCCGTGATGTTGCGGTAGGTGCCCGCGGGCAGCCGCGCGGGTTTGATCTCGTAGGAGACCGCGAAGTCCTCGGTGGTCTCCCCGAAGTTCCACCCGGCCCGGAAGGCGGCCAGGTTGGCCGCCAGGATGCTCGGCTTCGCGGCGAACTTGGATTTCAGGAACTCCGTCGTCCCCTCCGTCGGTCGGTTGTACATCCACGAGAGCAGGCCGAGCGCGAACATGTTCTTCGCCCGCTGTGCGTCCTTCTTCGAGATGTCGATGCCGGTGAGCGCCTCCACGGTCATCGAGGTCAGCGGTGCCGCGCTGACCTTGAACCCGTCGAGGCTGCCGTCGCCGAGCGGGTCGGTGCCGTAGCCCACCTTGGCCAGGCTGCGTTTGGTGAACTCGTCGGTGTTGACGATCACCGTGGCCCCCTTGGGCAGGTCCCCGATGTTGGCCTTCAGCGCCGCGGGGTTCATCGCCACCAGGACGTCCGGGGCGTCGCCCGGGGTCACGATGTCGTGGTCGGCGAAGTGCAGTTGGAAGCTGGAGACGCCCGGAAGGGTGCCGGCGGGGGCCCGGATCTCCGCGGGGAAGTTGGGCAGGGTCGACAGGTCGTTGCCGAACGACGCTGTGTCCTGGGTGAAGCGGTCACCGGTCAACTGCATACCGTCGCCGGAGTCACCCGCGAAGCGGATGATGACCCGGTCGAGTTGTTCGATCTGTTTGGCCACTGAGATCGACGACCTCCTCGGTGAGCCGCCGGTCGTAGGGGCGGCGGCGCTCGGTTGTCAGCCTTTGGGGGAGTGCCGGTGACGGCATCCGGTCCGCCAGCGTGAGGACAGCGGTCGTGGTCCCCGCGGCGGCCGGGTGCGCCAACCCGGTGCCGCGGTGTGCGGTGCCGTCGCGACGGCCGGGGAGTGCAGGGGCCGGCCGCCGACGACACCGCCGCTCGTCCACGGGTCCGGATCTCCGGGGCCGGTGGATGGAGTGACAAGGACCACGCTCGCACTATAGGCGCTCGCGCGCGGCCCGCCCGCGTTCGGGTGGCGATTGTCACATCAGAGGAAGTGTGCTCCGGGAAATGTGGTGAACGGCTGGTCAGGTGGGGAACGCGAGGCGGCGGGCCGCGCGTTTGTCACCATGGACGACATCGAAGACGACAAACCGGTGGGAAGGTGGCGGCATGCACGTGAACGTGCTTCGTGCGGCGGGCCTGTTCGCCGGTACCGGTGTCCTGCTCGTGGGCGGCGGCTGGCTGGTCGCCGCGTCGGCTGGGGCCCAGTTCTGTCTGGTGCTGGTCGTGTGCGCGGGGGTGCTGGTCTACCTCTTCGGCGAGTCGCTGGCCCTGCGCGTGATGCGGGCCCGGCCGGTGGGCGAGATCGAGCGCCCCGACCTGTACCGGATCGTCCGCGAGCTGGCCACGGCTGCTCGGCAGCCGATGCCCCGGCTCTACCTGTCCCCCATCCCCTCGCCCAACGCCTTCGCCACCGGCGGCAGCCCGCGTCGGGCGGCGCTGTGCTGCACCACGGGACTGCTGCGCACTCTGAACGAACGGGAGCTGCGGGCCGTGCTGGCGCACGAGCTGGCACACATCCGCGCGCACGACACCCTGATCAGCTCGGTCGCCTCGATCCTGACCGCGCTGATCGCCGCGCTCACCGCGGTCACGCTCCTGCTGCCGCTGGGGGAGTCGGAGGAGACCGACATGCCCAACCTGCTGGGGGGGCTGATGCTGGCGCTACTGGCCCCGGTGGCCGGGGCGGTCGTCTACTGCGGGGTCGGGCGTCGCCGCGAGTTCAGGGCCGACGAGGAGGCGGCACGGCTGACGGGCGACCCGATGGCCCTGGCACGTGCCCTGCGCAAGCTGGAGACGGGGACGCGCACCCACCCGCTGCCGCAGCAGCGCCTCCTGCTGCCCGCGGCGCACCTGATGACCACCAACCCGTTCCCCGTCGGCGCGGGGCGCTTGTTCTCCGCCCACCCGCCCGTGGACGAGCGGGTCCGGCGGCTGCGCCGACTGCACGGCGAGTGGGGCCCGGGCTGACGGAGCCGGGCCGCCCCGGCCGGAGCGGCCCGGCCGGGGCGGCTAGCGGTAGTTGACGAACTGCAGGGCCACGTCGTAGTCCTGCTCCTCGATGAGCCTCTTGGTGCTCTGGAGGTCGTCCTTCTTCTTGGAGCTCACTCGCAACTCGTCACCCTGGATCTGCGACTTGACACCCTTGGGGGCCTCGTCGCGGATGAGCTTGGAGATCTTCTTGGCATACTCCTGGGTGATGCCCTCCTTGAGCCCGATCGGCAGGCGGTACTCCTTGCCCGAGGGCTTGGGCTCGTCGGCGGGCTCGATGGTCTTCAGGGAGACCTTGCGCTTGACGAGCTTGTCCTTGAAGACCTCCAGGGCCGCGGTGGCGCGTTCCTCGGTACTGCTGGTGATCTCGACCTCCTCCCCCTTCCAGGCGATGCCGGTTCCGGTGCCCTTGAAGTCGAACCGCTGGGACAGTTCCTTGTCCGCCTGCCTCAGAGCGTTGTCGATCTCCTGACGGTCGAGTTTGGACACGACGTCGAAACTGGATTCGGCGGCCACGTACGCTCACACCCCGCTGTCTGTCATGGGAGCGGACGCCCGGCGGGCGTCCGCGCGGTCTCGTCCGGCCCGAGCCGGAAGGTCCGGCCGGGCGGGGTTCCCGAGCTTAGCCGGGTGCCGCTCGGAGGTGCCGGGAAGTACCGCGGCGACGGCGCGCGGCTTAATCGATTTCAGGTTTGGGGCGATCATCCGCTAGTCTCGTTCATGCGTCGCGACGAACACGTCGCCGCAGCCCAGGCAGGTTGCCCGAGCGGCCAATGGGAGCGGACTGTAAATCCGTCGGCTTTGCCTTCCAAGGTTCGAATCCTTGACCTGCCACCCTGGGGAAAGGCCCCGGTGACCAGCATCAGCGCTGGACACCGGGGCCCTTCGCGTTCCCGGCCGCTCCCGGCTCCCCACGGGACACCTGTGGAACAGCCGTGGAACGCCTCCCGGCACTCCTCCTGGCTGTCCGTCCTCCGGGCGTCCGCCCACTCCCCTCCGGGTGATGTGCATCACATGTTCTTGTGCGGCGTGACGGGGTCGCGGGTGCCTTGTGGGATTCGGACGATCGCGAAGGTGTCACGGTGAAGTCGCGTGATGATCACCGTGAGTGGCGGCTTTTTGGTGGGTTCGCTCGGTTCTCGCCTTGCGGTGGGTGGGGTCGGTGGCACCTCTGGGGGTGGAAAATCCACATGGGTGGAGATCATGAATATAGTCGGGAAAACGACAATTGAACTCTCTATAAAAAGAGCATCTCCGGCAATTTGGACAAAACGACCTCGGGGTTTCGGCGTTGACAAAAACCGGGGGGCGGATGATGATTGCCTTAGTCCACCGCGACACAGGTGCAACAACGCCTGCGTCTTTTTCTGTTGAACCTCGTATTTCGTCTCGGGGGAATCATGATCAAGAAGATGGCCGCTGCTGGCCTGGTCGCCGGTGCCGCTATGGGTGCGCTCCTCACCGGAGCCCCCGTTTACGCCTCGCACGGTGGTGACCAGCAGTTCAACCAGAACCTGCAGGTGGTCCCGATCCAGTCCTGCAACCTGACCGGCAGCGTCGGCCTGGTTGCCATCACCATTCCGATCCTGTCGCCGCAGACCACGGGCGACTGCGTGAACGGGCCTGTCGGCACCAACATCAGCTAGTTCCGGCAACAGTCCGACCGAGACATTTATTCACGTTTTCAGAAGGGAAATACACATGCTGCGTAAGCTCGGTGTTGCCGGCCTTGTGGCTGGTGCCGCTTTCGGCTTCGTCCTTTCCGGCTCCCCGGCCATGGCCCACGGCCACGGCGGTTCGCACGGTGGCGACCAGCAGTACAACCAGAACCTCCAGGCCATTCCGGTCCAGCTCTGCAACACGGACCTGGCCCTTGGCCTGGTCGCGGGTGTGAACGTCCCGATCCTGTCGCCGGACACCGCCGGTGACTGCACCAACGGCCCCGTTGCCACGAACGTCGACTAGGAGATTCCGACCATGTTGCGCAAGTTCACCGCTGCCAGTGCCATTGCCGGAATCGCCCTGGGGGCCATGCTGGCCGCCGCTCCCGCCTCTGCGGGGGGGTCGCACGGTGGTGACCAGCAGTTCAACCAGAACCTGCAGCTCGTTCCCATCCAGCTCTGCAACACGGACCTGGCCCTTGGCCTGGTCGCGGGTGTGAACGTCCCGATCCTGTCGCCGGACACCGCCGGTGACTGCACCAACGGCCCCGTTGCCACGAACGTCGACTAGGAGATTCCGACCATGTTGCGCAAGTTCACCGCTGCCAGTGCCATTGCCGGAATCGCCCTGGGGGCCATGCTGGCCGCCGCTCCCGCCTCTGCGGGGGGGTCGCACGGTGGTGACCAGCAGTTCAACCAGAACCTGCAGCTCGTTCCCATCCAGCTCTGCAACACCGACCTCGCCCTCGGCGCGCTCGGTGTGAACGTCCCGGTCCTGTCGCCGGACACCGCCGGTGACTGCACCAACGGCCCGGTCGGCACCAACATCGACTAGGAACCGTTCGGCGTCTCGCCCGGCCCCGCAGCGGCCGACGGCGTCCACGGGCCCGCGCCCGGTGCGGCGAGTGCGGTCCCGGCGGGCTCCACCGAACCCGTCGCGGCGGTCGGCGACCGAGAACAGAAGTGGGAGGCCCTCCGGCTCGGCCGGAGGGCCTCTCCGTTTTTCCGACGCACGGTCAGGCATACGGAGGAGGCCGGAATGAAACGTGGTGTTCTGCTGAGTGGCGCGGTCGCGCTGATGGTGGCGTCCTGTGGCGGGCAGGCGGCCGTGCCGGGGGGGTCCGTCGGCAAGGAGCCCCGGCCCGCGTCCGAGGGGGCGGCGCCCGTCACCGCCGGGGACGGCGAGACCTACGTGTTCAACACCCACGGCGACGAGCGAGGCCGGGCCGACCAGCGCCCCGACTCCTACGTCGCCACGGAGTTCACCACGTTCTCCGCTATGGAGTGGGAGCAGTGGTCGGTGGACACCGCGCGTGGCCAGGGAGGGGCCTCGGGGACGTGGTGCCTCCACGAGGGCTGCACGGATGACCCCTACGAGGTGGACGTCGTCCTCGCCGACCCTGTGGAGGTCGAGGGCACCGCCTACTTCTCCACCTACACCGTGAGCGGCGGGGGCATGCCCGAGGACATGCGCCGCGCCATGGCGGAGGCCGACGGGGGACGACTGGCCCTGCCTCCCGGGTGACGCCCCGAGGCCGCTGGTGGAACATGTTCCCGAGAATCGATCCAAACTTCAGAAAAAGTACATAATCCCTGTTCAGCGCGGGTGAGAGGGCTGGTTCGGCCGGGCCAACAGGGGCCGAACCGGGTGTGGTGTGTCCGGGAGGTCTCTAGTCTGCTGAAGTGTGGGATTCAAGCAGCTCGCGGACGACCGCGCGGATGAAGGACAGGGGACCGGCGAGCAGTCGGCGCCGCGGCACGGCCGTGCCGCGCTCCTGCGCCTGGCCTCCTGGTTCGAAGAGGCCGGCCCCGACCGGGCCGACGCACTGGCCACCGCCGCGTACGGGCTCCACTCCGCACTCCACCTGGCGGGCAGGGTCGACGACCGGATCGCCGCCACCACCAGTTGGTGGCAGGCCGACCCCGACCGCAGCACGGTCACCGAGCGGCCGGGCACACGCCCTCCCGAACCCGTTCGCGACCACCGCGCCCAGCGCGCCCGCCTGCGCGACGCCGCCGAGTCCTCCGCCCACTGGCGCCGGGCCGGAGCCGAGCAGATCGGCTCCCTGCTCGCCGAGCCCACCGGGGACCGGGCCAGCCTGAACCTGTCCGGTGCGGGCATGGAGGTCCTCATGGAGCTGCTCACCGCCGCCCTCGGCTCCGGTGACGCCAGCGGTCGGCCCACCTCCGCTGGAGACCTCGAATTCGGCCTCCGCCTTCACGTGATCCCCGCCCCCGGCGCCGAGGTCACCGTGCTCGGTGAAGGCGGCGAACTGACCCTGGAGGGGCTGCGCCTGCGCGTCACCCCCTACGGACAGCACGTCCTCGACCCCGCAGAGGAGCCTCCCTCCGCCCTCCGCGAGCCGACCGCCGCCCCAGAGGCGGTCCCCGATCCCGACCACGAGACCACCGGCCCGATCGACCTCTCGGCGCACACGCGCCGGAGCCTGTAGGGGGTGAGGGAGACGGACGCCCACGGCGAGGACGCCGCCCTCATCGGGGAGCGCCAGGCCGCGGCCCGCGCCCTGATGGCACGGCCGCTCATCACCGCACGCACCCGCCCGGCCGAGTACGCCCTCGTGTGCTCGCACGCCGAATGGCTGGTCCAGCGCTTCCAACGGGTTCTCGGCTACCGACTGGTCATCGCCGAGGACCACGCGAGGCTCGTCAAACGCGGACTCGTCGAGGAGGTCACCCGGCCCTTCACCCGTGCGACGGGCACACGGTTCACCCCGCGCGTGCACACCTACCTCGCGCTGACCCTGGCCGTTCTCCTGGAGCACCCCGAACCCGTCCCGGTCCGTGCACTCGCCGGGCGCGTCCGCTCGGTCGCGGCCGAGGCCGACATCGACGCCGATCCGCAGCGCGGACTCGGCGAGCGCCGCGCGTTCTGCGCCGCGCTGGAGTACCTCATCGGCCTCGGTGCCCTCACCGAGGCCGCGGGGCGGCTCGCCGACCACCGGGCCGACGCCACAGCAGACCCCCTGCTGAGCCCCGAACCCGGAATCGTCCGCTCCGTCGCGGCCCACCCGCCCAAGGCCGGAGACACCCCCGACTCCTTCCTGGCCGAGGCCGCCGACCCCGACCCCGGCGGCGATCAGGCGGGTGAGGTCGCGCTGCGCAGACTCCTCGCCGAGACCGCCGTCGTCTACCGCGAGGAACTCCCCGACCGCCAGCGCGACCGGCTGGCCGCGCACCAGTGGCGGGCCGCCTCCGCACTCGGCAGCCTCCTCGGCCACGACACCGAGGTCCGAGCCGAGGGGGTGGCACTGGTGGCACCGGACGACACCGGCGAACACGCCGGCTTCCCTACCGACGACCCTGTCGGACAGACCGCCCTGGCCCTGATCCGACACCTCTCAGGCCGCCTGCTCCCCGGCCGTCCCACCACCTCCGTCCCCGTGCCGGACGCGGAACTGGACGCCGCCCTGGACGCGCTCTGCGGCGCACGGGCGCCCGCGCGCGCCGAGTGGGCCCGCACGGCGGGCCCCGAGATCCCCGACCCGGAACGGCTCCCCGTGCGGGTGCTGGCCCTTCTGGCGGACCTCGGCCTCCTGCGCGGGGCCCCGGGGGAGCGGTACCTCACCGCTGCCGCCGCCCGCTACGGAACCGACGTGGACGAGCGCGTCCCCCGCATCCAGGACAATGGCGTGGACGGCCGGACGTCCCCCGTCGAACCAGGCAGGGCCGACCACGACGATCCGGGGGTCACCACCGACCCCCGTGGCGACCTGAAACCAGTGGCGTCCGTGCCGCAAACGGTGGCGAACGAGAAGGTGAGCGCGACCAGTGGTGACCCAGGAGACAGCGGTGACCCAGGAGACCGGCACAGCCCCGGAGACGGTTTCGTCTGACCCGGCCGACAGCCCGCGCTACCGTCTCGAACGCGCGGGTATCCGCAACGTCTGGCAGTACGACGACCAGGTCCTCGACTTCGCCGAGGGCCGCCTCCTGCTGCGCGGACGCAACGGCGCAGGCAAGTCCAAGGCCCTGGAGATGCTGCTGCCCTTCCTCCTGGACGGGGACGTCCGCCGTCTGGACACCACGGGGACCAACCGCACCAGCCTGCGGTGGCTCATGGCTGAGGGGGGCCGCCCCGCGTCGGCCGACGGCTCCGACCACACCGGTCCCGACCTGCTGGGCGGCGCCGAAACGGAGAGCGAACCCCCCGAGCCCCGCGAAGCGGACGAGGACGCCGGGCCCACCACACGTCTGGGCTACCTGTGGGTCGAGTTCACCACCGACCGCGGGGAACGCGGCCTGGACGGCGCCCGCCGGACCGGCAGCGGCAAGGGCTCCGAACCCGAACCCCCCGCCACGGCACCGCGCCACCTCACCCTCGGTGCCGCCGTCCTGGCCGTGGGGGACTCCGACCCCCGGTGCGTGTTCTTCGTCACCGAGCGCCGTGTGGGCCACGACCTCGAACTGGTCACGGACGGCCGCCCCAAACCCGTCGACCGCCTGCGCTCCGAGATCGGTTCCGACAACTGCTTCACGAGCGCCGTCGCCTACCGGGCCCGGGTCATGCACCGCCTCTTCGGCATCGACGACTCCGTCCGGTACCGCAACCTCGTCCACCTCCTGTACCGCCTGCGCCGCCCCACCATCGGCGACCGTCTGGAGGCCGGCGAACTCGTCAGCGTCCTGTCCGAGGCCCTGCCCCCCATGGACGACACCGTCCTCGACGAGGTCGCGCGCAACATCGCCGACCTCGAACAGGCCAGGGACGAGAAGGCCGCCCTCACCAGGGCGGGGAGCGGCGTCGACGGATTCCTCACCGACTACCGCGGATACCTGCTCTACGCCCTGGGCACTCGTGCGGCCGAGGTCCGCGCACAACTGGACGCCTGCGAGCGCCGTACCGCCGAGGCCGACCGCCTGCGCACCGAACTCGACCGCCTGGTCTCCGCCGAGGGCCGCATCGCCGAGGAACGCGACCAGGCCCGCCGCACCCGCGACACCGCCAACGCCGACGACGCCACCCTCGCTGCCGCCGGCACGGACGCCGCGACGGCCACCAAGGGCGCGCGCCGCGCCTACGACGCCGCGGTCGGTGCCTACATCCGCGCCGCCGAAGCCGCCTGGGTCGCCGCTGAACACGCCGAGCGCACGGAGAACCACACGGTCGAACGCCTCAGCGAAGACATCGGCACCATCGAACGCGCCCTCGACGTGCTGCGGCACACCCACGCCGAGACCGACCGGGCCGCCCACGCGGCCGGGATCGACCCCGCCTCCCTCGGGGCCGTCCCCGACACCGCGTCCCGGGTCCACGCCCCCAGGGAGAGCACCACCCGTGTCGACCTCCAAGGGCTCGAACAGGCCGTGGAGCGCCCGCCCGTGGACGGGCTGGACCTGGACACCCTGCGCGAACGCCTCGGCCTCCTCCACGACCGGCTCACCACCGCCGCCGAACACGCCGAGCACCGCACCGACACCGCCACGCGCCTCACCGAGTTCACCACCGCCGAAGCCGCCGCCGACCGCCGCCTCGTCGCCCTCACCAGCGAGGCCGAGAGCGCCGAGGCGGTCCTGGAACACGCCCACACCCGTGAGCGCGGGGCCATCGCCCGCCTGCGCGAGGAGAGCGCCTCCTACGCCGAGGGGGTCCGCGCCTGGACCGCCCGCCTGCGCGCATCAGGCCACGCCCACGCCCTGGGAGAGGCCATCCACGAGCTGGAGGGCAGCGTGGAGCTGCCCATCAGCGAGTCCCTGCGCGTCCTGGACCCGGACGTGCCGGGCACCGTCGCCCGGCTCGCCCACGCCACGGTCGACCCGCTCCTGGAGGAGCTGCGCGCCCGCCGCGACGTCGCCGTCGGAGAGGAGGGGCGGCTCGCCGACGAACTCCACGAGCTCGCCGAACGGCGCTCGCGTGGCAACGACCCCGCACCCGAGCGCCCGGCCTGGGCCACACGCCCGCGAGGTGACGGCAACGGCGTCCCCTTCCACCTCGCCGTCGACTTCGCGGAGGAGCTCACCCCGCGCGAACGCGCCGGCCTGGAAGCGGCACTGGAGGCCAGCGGACTCCTCTCCGCCTGGATCGGCTCCGACGGCGCCGTCCACGACCCCGGGACCCGCGACCTGATCCTCACCCCGTCCCACCCCGCCAAGGGGCGCACCCTCCTCGACGTCCTCGTCCCCGTCGCCGAGCCCGAGACCGGAGTGGGGCACGAGACCCTGCGAACACTGCTGTCCTCCATCACCCTGCATTCGGCCCGGCCGGGACCGATCGACGGAACCGCAGCCAAGCACCGCCGTGACGCCACTGTCGCCACCGTCAGCTCCGTGTCCCTCAACGGCTCCTGGAGCCTCGGGGTGGCCTCCGGGGCCCACCACAAGAGCGAACCCGAGTTCATCGGCAGAGCCGCTCGCAAGCGGGCCCGTGACCGCCGGACCGCCAACACCGCCCGCAGGATCGACATCGCCGAAGCCCTGCTCTCGGAGGCGGGCGAACGCCGTTGGGCGGTCGAGAACGCCTACGCCGAACTCCTGGAGGTCTCCCGGGACCTGCCCGACCCCGCCCCGCTCACCCGCGCCTGGGCGGCCCTCGACGCCGCCCGCACCGACGTGGCCGCCGCACGCCGCGCTCAGGAGAGCGCCCAGCGCGAGGCCGAGCGGACGCGCGACGAACTCCTCGACCTGCGCTCCGGGCTCCGCGAGGCCGCGGCCGCGCACTCCCTGCCCACCGGCCGCGCCGACCTCGACAGCACCCTGCGCGCCCTCGACCACCTGCGCGTCCTGGTCGCCGCCGCGCTGAGGGACCTCGACGTCCTCGCCTGGAACCTCGCCGACCACGAACGCCACGTCACGGACTGGCGACGCGCCCGCGCCAACCGCGTCCTCGCCGAGGACGCCCGCGCGGCCGCCATCGACGACATGATCACAGTCCGTCGCCAGTTCGAACTTGGGGAACGCGCCGGAGGCGCATCCACGGAACAGCTCGACACCGCCCGCGCGCAGGTCAGGGCCCGGGCCCAGGAGGCCGCCCGCCGCCTGCCCGAACTCGAACGAGCGGCCCAGGAAGCCCGGGACCGGCGCGTCAGCGCCGAGGCCCGGCTCGACGCCGCCACTCGCGAGCGGGCCGAGCAGGTCCGCCGCGCGCTCGTCGCCGGGGACGCCCTCGTCTCCTCCGTCACCACGGGCCCGGGCACCTCAGGGGACACACCTGACACGGTCCTGCTCGACGCGGCCGGGCTCAAGGCATGCGCCGGATCCGACGGGCCCCTCGCCCGGTACCTGGCGGCCCGCTCCGAGGCAGACAGAGCGGAGTCTGCGCAGACCGCACCCGCCTCCCTGCCGGGCCCCGACGTCCGGCTCGCGCTCCTGGAGGACTTCGTCCGCCAGGTCGAGGAGGGGCTCACCGCCCAGGACGACGTCATCGGGGTCGACGACAGCGGCATCCTCAGCAGCCGGGAGGACCTCCAGCGGCTGCTGTCCTCGATCGGCTGGTCGCAGACGCGCGCCGAGCTCAGCGAACCGCGCGGGATCAAGCGCCTCACCATCCACGACGAGGACGGTGTGCACGACGTCACCGCCTACGCCGAACGCGTCACCGCCGCGGTCGCACGCGCGGAGGAGACCGTCGCCGTCGCCGAGGAGGAGGCCTTCGAACGCCACCTGCTCGGCGAGCTCGCCGGACACCTCTCCCGCCAGATCGACGAGGCGCGCGCCCTCATCGCCACCATGAACGGCGTGCTCAAGGACGTGACCACCTCAGCCGGGCTCGGCGTCCGCCTGGACTGGGACCTGGCCCCCGATGCCGGGGCCGACATCGAGGCCGTCGTCCCGTTGCTGGCCACCCCCGCGGAGAAGCGCTCCCGGGTCCAGACCACCCGGCTGCGCGATGCCCTGCGCCGCTGCATCGAGGCGATCCGCCGACTCGACCCCACCGCCACCGGGGGAGCGCAGTTGCGCGCGGCCCTCGACTACCGGTCCTGGTTCGCCTTCACCGTCTACGTCACCGACGGCTCCGGGGACGAGCGCAGGCTCGGCCACCGCACCGCGCTCAGCCAGGGTGAGCAGAGAGTCGTGGCCTACCTGGTGCTGTTCGCCGCGGCTGCGGCCCAGTTCGACGCGCTCGCGGCCCAGGCGCCCTGGGCGCCCAGACTCATCCTCCTGGACGACGCCTTCGCCAAGGTCGACGAGCCCACGCACGGCCGACTGCTCGGCCTGCTCGTCGAACTCGACCTCGATTTCATCCTCACCTCGGAGCGCGTCTGGGGATGCTTCGCGAGTGTGCCCAGCCTCAACATCTACGAGTGCCTGCGCGACCCCAACGTGCCCGGGATCGCCACGCTGCACTTCACCTGGGACGGAAGCAGGCGCAGACTCGTGGGGGTGTAGGGCTCGTGCACTGGTGGAGGGAGGACCGGCCGAGCGGGGCCCTTACTCCCGGCTTGTCCTAATCTGCTTGTGCAGGAACGACACGGAGCGGGGTGGCGCGGGTGACAGGGGTATCCGGGGCGTATGGCGGCGCGGGAAGCGACGTTCCCGTACCCGCGGGCGACCCCACGACGGAGCGGATCCTGGGCGCGCTGGCGCGCTCCGGGCCGCCCGGCGAGGCGCGGTCGTGGGTCACCGCGGCCCTGTGGGGCGACGACGCCCTGGAGGCACTCCTCGACGGCCGGTCGGTCCCCGACGCGCCCCAGAGCGGCCTGGCCGGGGCGGAGACGCCCCCCGGGCCGATGCGCCGCGCCTACCTGGCGGGGATCCGGGTCCAGGGCTTCCGGGGGATCGGCAGGCCCGCCGAACTCGCCTTTCCCCCCGGGCCGGGCCTCACTGTCATCGTCGGCCGCAACGGTTCGGGCAAGTCGAGTTTCGCCGAGGCCGCCGAGGCCGCGCTCACCGGCCGCAACCCCCGCTGGGACGCCATGCCCACCGGGTGGCGCGACGGCTGGCGCAACCTCCACTACGACAAGCGCACCGAGGCCACCGTCGACCTGCACATCGCCGGGGACCCCGGGCCGACCCGGGTCACCCGCCGGTGGACGGGCGAGAGCGTGCGCTCGGCCCGGGGCGAGGTCGTCCACCCCGGCGGCGAGGTCTCCTCCCTGCGCACCCTGTCGTGGGGCGAACACCTGGTCCGCTACCGGCCCTTCCTGTCCTATGACGAGCTCGGCCGCACCGTGACCGGGCGGGCCGCCGAGCTCTACGACACCCTCACCGCCCTCCTCGGCCTCAGCGAGCTCGCCGAGGCCGAGCGCCGCCTGGCCCGCGTGTGCACCGGACTGGCCAAGCGCCGCGACCGCCCCGCGCGCGAACTCAGGCTCCTGCTGGAGGCCCTCAAGGGGGCGTCCGACCCCAGGGCCGCCCAGGCGGTCCGGATCCTGTCCTCGCCCGATCTGGATGTGGAGGCCCTGCGCCGTCTCGCGGCCGACGACGGGCCGAGCGATCCCGAACTCCACCTCGTCCTGCGCAGGCTGCGCCGTCTCGCGGTCCCCGAGCGCGTGGTGATCAGCGACGTGGTCAACGAACTGCGCGGGGCCGCCATGGAGCTGGCGATGGCCGCCGGGACCAAGGGCGACCATGCCCACGGGGTGGTCCGGCTGCTCGAACAGGCCCTGGAGCACCACCAGCGCCACCCGACGGAGACCACGTGTCCCACGTGCGCGACGGCCGGTGCCCTGGGCTCCGACTGGGTCCGCAGGGCCAACGCCCAGCTGCGCGCCCTGCGCCCCCAGGCCGCGACCGCCTCGGCCGCCTACGAGCGTGCCGAGGCCGCCCGCGACCAGGCCCGCTTCCTGCTGTCGCCGCTGCCCTCCTGGCTGCCGCCGGAGAGCGAACTGGGACAGGTGTGGGCCCTGTGGGAGTCCGGTGCCGATATCGACGACCTGAGGGAGTTGGCCGAGCACATCGAGACGGTCGGCCGGCAGCTGCGCTCCGCGGCGCTCAGCGCCCGCAGGGACGCGACCGAGCGCCTGGAGGACCCCGCCGGGGACTGGGCGGACCTGGCCGAGCGGCTCTCGGGCTGGCTGGAGGACGCCGACGACGCGATCACGGCCCGGGGCCGCCTGGCACCGGCCGAGGCGGCACTGGACTGGCTCACGGAACAGGCCAGGGCGGTGCGCTCCGAGCGCCTGGGACCGGTGGCGGGCCAGGCGGAGCAGGTCTGGCATCGGCTGCGACAGGAGCGCCACATCGATCTCCAGGGCATGCGCCTGATCGGCAGGGGTGCCCGGCGCCGTGTCGAGGTGGACGTGGCCGTGGACGGGGTGGGCGACCAGACCAGCGCGCCCGGACTGCTCAGCCAGGGCGAGTTCCAGGCGCTGGCACTGTCCATCTGCCTGCCGCGCGCCCTCGTGGAGGGCAACCCCTTCGGCTTTCTCATGCTCGACGACCCGGTCCAGGCGATGGATACCGAGACCGTGGAGGGCCTGGCCGGCGTCCTGGCGGAGGCGGGGCGCCACCGGCAGGTCATCGTGTTCACGCACGACACCCGCCTCTCGGATGCCCTGCGCCGGCTGGGGCTGCCCGCCACCATCCGCATGATCAACCGCGATGCGATGTCCAACGTGTGGGTGGCCGAAGGCGCCGTGTGAGGCGGAGTGCCGGAGCGGCCCCCTGGGCTGGGCCTTCCCCGCACCGGTGGGCGCTGAGAGGGGGCGGGCGGGAGCGCCGCCACCGGTTCGGGGCCTTCGATTTGGCAGACCACCCCCGAAGCCCTGTATAGTCATGACCAGCGCGAGGGGGCAACGCCCCCGAGGCAGCCGAGACAAGGCCTCGCAGCGCGCCCCTTTAGCTCAGTCGGCAGAGCGTCTCCATGGTAAGGAGAAGGTCTACGGTTCGATTCCGTAAAGGGGCTCCACCACTTGAAGCGGTCCGGTCCACTCAGGTGGGTGGCCGGTGGCGCGACTACCGGCCTGAACCGGGGGACGGTCCCTGCCGGACTGTTCCCGAAGATCGGGGCGGAGTAGCTCAGTCGGTAGAGCAAGCGGCTCATAATCGCTGTGTCGTCGGTTCAAGTCCGGCCTCCGCTACCAACCCGCTGACCCCTGGGGCACCCCTCAGGGGTCGTCGCGGGCCCTTTGCAGTGTTCTGCTGCTCAGAAATCGTCTCCAGCGAGAAAGGCACTCCGAAGTGGCTGCCACAGACGTGAGGCCGAAGATCACCCTGGCCTGCCAGGAGTGCAATCACCGGAACTACATCACGCGGAAGAACCGTCGGAACACCCCCGACCGTCTCACTGTCAAGAAGTTCTGCCCGAACTGCCGCAAGCACCACGACCACCGCGAGACCCGCTAGGGTTCCGCGCGGTGTCGTGGCCCGGCGTCGTGAACGTGTGAGCGACCCGGAGGTTCGGCATAGACTCCAGCCCGGAGAGCGTCCAGCGCTCGCCGGGCTGTTCGTTGTGCCGGGGGCCTTCCCCGGCGGGAGAAGCAGGAGAGGGAGAACGTGGCGATCAACGCCGACTACCTCGGCCGGGAGTACCCGGCGCCCGAGCCCTACGAGGTGACCCGGGGCAAGATCCGCGAGTTCGCCGAGGCGATCAACGACCCCAACCCGGTCTACGTCGACCGGGAGGCGGCGAAGGCGGCCGGGTACCCCGACGTCATCGCGCCGCCGACCTTCCCGGTGATCCTCGGGATGGCGGGGTCCGCGCAGGCCGTGGCCGACCCCGAGCTGGGGGTGGACTTCTCCCGGGTCGTGCACGGTGACCAGGGCTTCCGCTACAGCCGTCCCCTGCACGCGGGCGACGTGCTGACTGCGATCACACGGATCACCGACGTCAAGGCGCTCGGCGGGAACGAGATGATCACCCTGGAGACCGTGGCCGAGGACGCCGGTGGTGAGCACGTCGTCACGGCGGGCATGATGCTCGTCGTCCGCGGCCAGTGACCGCGGCCTCCCCTCCCGAACAGCCGAATGTGAGGAACACGACTGTGAGCAGGCTGCGCCACGCCGACGTCGAGGTCGGCACCGAACTCCCCGAGCGGACCTTCCCCGTCGAGCGGGCGGACCTGGTGCGCTACGCCGGGGCCTCGGGCGACTTCAACCCCATCCACTGGAACGAGCGCTTCGCCAAGTCCGTCGGCCTGCCCGACGTGATCGCGCACGGCATGTTCACCATGGCCGAGGCGGGCCGTGTGCTCACCGACTGGGCCGGAGACCCCGGGGCCGTTGTCGACTACTCCGTGCGCTTCTCCGCGCCCGTGGTGGTCCCCGACGACGACAGCGGTGCCGAGATCACCGTCGGCGGCAAGGTCAGGGCCAAGAACGACGACGGCACAGTCACGGTGCTCCTGACCGCGCGCTCGGGCGGGGCCAAGGTCCTGGCCAAGTCCACCGCGCTCGTCCGTCTGGCCTGAGGGGGAGAACAGTGTCCACGCTTGCCGGAGCCGTGCTCTCCGACTACACCACGCTTGGTCTGGGCGGCCCCGCCGGGACTTTCGTGGCCGCCGGTACCACCGAGGCGCTGGTGCGCGCGGTGTCCGAGGCGGACCGCGCCGGTACGCCGGTCCTCGTCCTGGGCGGCGGCAGCAACCTGGTGGTCGCCGACGCCGGCTTCGCGGGGACCGTGGTGCACGTCGACTCCCAGGGGGTGTCCCTCACAGGGGAGGGACGCGACCCGGAGACGGGGGAGGAGACGGTCCTGCTGCGGGCCGACGCCGGAGTGGGGTGGGACCCGCTGGTCGAGCGCACCGTCGGGGAGGGGCTCAGCGGTATCGAGTTCCTGTCGGGGATCCCCGGGCGGGTCGGCTCCACCCCGATCCAGAACGTGGGGGCCTACGGCCAGGATGTCTCCGAGACCGTGCGCGAGGTGCTGGTCCACGACCGCGTGAGCGGGGAGCGGCGGGCCATGACCAACGCCGAGTGCGGGTTCACCTACCGCGACAGTGCGTTCAAGGGCTCGGACCGCTACGTGGTGTGCGAGGTCCTCTTCGTGCTGCGCCGGTCCCGGCTCAGCCGCCCGATCCGCTACGCGGAGGTGGCCCGCGCCCTGGGTACGGAGGCGGGGGCCCGCGTGCCTCTGGAACAGGCGCGTGAGACCGTCCTGAAACTGCGCGCGGGCAAGGGCATGGTCCTGGACCCCGAGGACCCCGACACGCGCAGCGCGGGGTCGTTCTTCACCAACCCGGTGGTGTCGGAGGAGGGGTTCGCGGCGGTGCGCGAGCGGGTCGCCGAGCGCCTCGGTGCGGACGTGGAGCCTCCGGGCCATCCGGACGGCCACGGCAATGTGAAGCTCTCCGCGGCCTGGCTGATCGACAGGGCGGGCTTCGGCAAGGGCTACGGCTCCGGGCCCGCCAGGATCTCCGGCAAACACACCCTGGCGCTCACCAACCCCGGCGGTGCCACCACGGAGGACCTGTTGGACCTGGCCCGTGAGGTTCGGGCGGGGGTCGAGGCGGCGTTCGGCGTGCGTCTGGTCAACGAACCCGTCATGGTGGGCGTTTCCCTGTGAGGGTTTCCCCGGGGAGTTCCCGCCCGGAATAGGGCGTCGTCCCGGGTGCGGGACCGCGGTGGTCCCGCACCCGTTCTCCGGCGTGGCGGCGCGAACAGCGTGGTCAGCCGCACCGAATTCTCGTGTTCTGTGCGACCAACTTCTTTTTCAGTCACTCCTTGAAAATGAATTCATTCCGGCAATGAATTGCCGTTCTCTTTCTTTCTGTTCTATGGTCGAAAAAAGAACGGAAAGGGAGACGGCGTGACGGCGTTCATGGCGGGAATCGTGGCGAGCACCGTTGCCGTCCTCGTCGCCGAGATGGGCGACAAGACCCAGCTCGTGGCGATGTCCCTGGCCACCCGGTACCGGGTGGGCACGGTCCTGCTCGGGATCACCCTGGCCACGGCGCTCGTCCACGTCGCCAGCGTCATGATCGCCGAGGTCCTCGGCGCGAGCCTGCCCACCGACTGGCTGACCCTCGCCGCGGGCCTGGCCTTCCTCTTCTTCGGCCTCTGGACCCTGCGCGGTGACGAGATGACCGAGCGGGACGAGGAGCGCGCCGCCTCCCGGCGCATCCGTTCCGCTCTGCTCACCGTCGTCGTGGTGTTCCTGGTCGCCGAATTCGGTGACAAGACCATGCTCACCACCATCACCGTCGGCACCCGGTACGACTGGCTGCCGGTGTGGATCGGCTCCACGGTCGGCATGGTCGCGGCCGACGCCGCGGCCATCGCGCTCGGCGCCGTCCTGGGCAAGAAGCTCCCCGAACGCGCCATCCGGCTCGGTGCGGCGGTCCTGTTCTTCGCCGCGGGCGCCGCCATGCTCCTTCAGGGTCTCTGGCTGCTCCTGTCCTGACCCCCGGGGGGAGCCGCCAACCAGGCGTCGATCCCGGCCAGGAGTTCCTTGCGCACCGCCTCCGGCGCGGCCGAACCCCGCACGGACATCCGGGCCAGTTCGGCCAGTTCGGCGTCGGTGAAACCGAACACCTCGCGCGCGATCGCGTACTGCTCCACCAGGCGCGGTCCGAAGAGCAGCGGGTCGTCCGTTCCCAGAGCGATGGGGACCCCCGCGTCGAAGAGCCGGCGCAGCGGCATGTGCTCCAGCCGCTCGAACACCCCCAGTCCGATGTTGGAGGTGGGACAGATCTCCAGGGTGACGCCCTGCGTGGCGATGCGCTCCACCAGATAGGGGTCCTCTACGGCACGGACGCCGTGCCCGACACGGTCGGCCCCCAGTTCGTCCAGGCACTCCCGGATGCTGCGCGGCCCCTGGAGCTCGCCGCCGTGGGGTGCTAACAGCAGCCCCGCGCGCCGGGCGATGCGGAACGCCCCCTCGAACTCCCGGGCACGCCCCTTGCGCTCGTCGTTGTTCAGGCCGAAGGAGACCACGCCCCGGCCCGCGTACTGCCGGGCCAGACGGGCCAGCACCTTGGCCTCCAGAGGGTGCTTCGTGCGGTTGGCCGCCACCATCAGGCCCACCGGCACCCCGGTCGCGTGCTCGGCCGCTCGGGCGGCCTCCAGCACCAGTTCCAGGGTGGGGGTCAGGCCGCCGAAACGGGAGGCGTAGCCGCTGGGGTCCACCTGGATCTCCAGCCAGCCCGAACCCGCGTCGCGCTCGTCCTCGGCCGTCTCGCGCAGCAGCCGGTACACGTCCTCGGGACGGCGCAGGGCGGAGCGGGCGATGTCGTAGAGGCGCTGGAAGCGGAACCAGCCGCGCTCGTCGGTGCCGCGCAGGCGGGGCGGCCACTCGTCGACCAGTGCCTGGGGCAGGCGGACCCCGTTCTCGTCCGCGAGTTCCACGAGGGTCGAGTGGCGCATCGACCCGGTGAAGTGCAGGTGCAGGTGTGCTTTGGGCAGCCGGTCCAACCGGCGGGTGCTGGTCGGTCTCTCCATGAACCAACTCTGCCGTATCCGCGCCACCGGCGGTACCGGGTTGAGCGGACTCGCGCGGAAACGGCGGCCGGACGCGGGTGTGCCCTCCGGCGCCGGCCGGAGGGCACACCCGCCTGCTCCCTCACCACGATCCGCTGCGAAGCGCAGCGCGGGTTCGAAGCTAGCGGGCCTCGGCCAGCAGCTTCTGGACGCGGCTCACACCCTCGGCGAGGTCCTCGTCGCTGAGCGCGTAGGACAGCCGGAGGTAGCCGGGGGTGCCGAAGGCCTCGCCCGGGACCACGGCGACCTCGGCCTCCTCCAGGATGAGCTCGGCCAGCTCGGCGGAGGTGGCGGGCGTCCTGCCGCGGATCTCCTTGCCGAGGACGCCCTTCACGGACGGGTAGGCGTAGAAGGCGCCCTGCGGTTCGGGGCAGACCACGCCGTCGATCTCGTTGAGCATGCGCACGATGGTCCGGCGGCGGCGGTCGAAGGACTCGCGCATCGTCGCCACGGCGTCCAGGCTGCCGGAGACCGCTGCCAGGGCGGCGGCCTGCGAGACGTTGGCCACGTTGGAGGTGGCGTGCGACTGGAGGTTGCCCGCCGCCTTGACGACGTCCTTCGGGCCGATGATCCACCCCACGCGCCAGCCGGTCATCGCGTAGGTCTTGGCGACGCCGTTGACGACCACGGTGCGGTCGGCCAGCTCGGGGACCTCGACGGGCATCGAGGAGAACTCGGTGTCGCCGTAGACCAGGTGCTCGTAGATCTCGTCGGTCAGCACCCACAGGTCGTGCTCCAGGGCCCACTGGCCGATGGCGCGGACCTGCTCGCGCGGGTAGACCGCACCGGTCGGGTTGGAGGGGGAGACGAACACCAGGACCTTGGTGCGCTCGGTGCGTGCCGCCTCCAGTTGTTCGACCCCGGCCATGTAGCCGGTGCTCTCGTCGGTGGTGACGAAGACGGGGACGCCGCCCGCGAGCTTGATCGACTCGGGGTAGGTGGTCCAGTAGGGGGCCACCACGATGACCTCGTCCCCCGGGTCGAGCAGGGCGGCGAAGGCCTCGTAGATGGCCTGCTTGCCGCCGTTGGTCACCAGGACCTGGGCGGGCTCGACCTGGTAGCCGGAGTCCCGGGCGGTCTTCTCGGCGATCGCCTTCTTCAGTTCGGGGAGCCCGCCGGCGGGGGTGTAGCGGTGGAAGCGCGGTTCGCGCGCGGCCTCGACAGCGGCCTCGACGATGTAGTCGGGGGTCGGGAAGTCGGGCTCTCCCGCGCCGAAGCCGATGACGGGACGTCCCTCCGCCTTCATGGCCTTGGCCTTCGCGTCGACGGCGAGGGTGGCGGACTCGGAGATGGCGCTGATACGTGCAGAGACTCGGGGTCGCTCAGTCATGGGCCCTATGGTGTCACGTGCACGCCCCCGGTGGTGGCGGGAGGGTAGCAGGCCGCAGTGGTGCGCTGCGGCCGTGCGCTGGGGGGAGGGGCGGGTTTGTCCGCGGCGGGCCGTGCGCATACACTCGTTCGCGTCGAGCCGGTTCACGGCATCGCGGGCCGTGATGGTGTGCGTAGCCGCGGTCGACCGGCTATGGTGGAAACGCAGTTTCCGTCGAGGGCAGTGGCTCAATTGGCAGAGCACCGGTCTCCAAAACCGGCGGTTGGGGGTTCGAGTCCCTCCTGCCCTGCAAGCGCACGGTGTGCCGACCCGGGTCGGCACACCGTGCGGGAGTTTACGGGGATGTTCCATGGCCCGCGACCCTAAGGACCCCAGGTGACCCAGACTGACGCCGACGCCAAGTCGGGCAAGGAGCCCCAGCGTCGCAACAACCCTTGGAACTTCACCAAGCAGGTCGCCGAGGAGCTGCGCAAGGTTCGCTGGCCCACGCGGCGCGAGCTGATCACCTACACCATCGTCGTGCTGGTGTTCGTGGTCCTGGTCCTGAGCTACGTCTCCCTCGCCGACTTCGTCTTCGCCGAGCTCATCACCTGGCTCTACTCCGGGTTCAGCCCCGAGGGCGAGTTCCGGGGGCTGGGTCTGTGGACCAGCATCGCCACCGGTGTCATGGCCGTTCTCATCGGTGCGGGCGCCTTCATGCGGAGCCGCGGCGACTAGACGGTGTTTTCTTTGAACCTCCGCTTCGGTTCGTGCTCGGACGCCCGGGGAAAGGGAACCTTCGGCACACCCCCTGAGGTAAGCACCACGTCCAAGGACAGGCCTTAAACCATGGCGGGGGCACGGCGCGGGCGCCGTGCCGTCCCGGTGTCTGCTGCCTGGTCCCATCCCGAACCGACAGACCTTAAGCTGGCAGGACCGGGTTCGACGTCGGCCGCTGACCGGTGCGCGTCGGCCCGTCCGCAGCGCATCCGACGAGAGAAAGAGCAGCCGTGTCCGAGTCCCCACTGACCTCTGACGACTTCCCCGAAGAGGAGCCGGGTCATCAGTCGTCGGCGGAAGAGACCGGCCCCGAGGACGAGCGGTCGGCGGACACGGTCGACCGGGCCGACACCGAAGCAGACCGGGAGGACGCCGACGAGGCGGAGGCCAACGGCGCAGCCGCCGAGGCGGATGAGCCCAAGCTCGACCCCGTCGAGGAGTTCAGAAGCGAACTCGTCCTGCTGCCGGGCGACTGGTACGTGGTGCACACCTACGCGGGCTACGAGAAGCGCGTGAAGGCCAACGTGGAGAGCCGCACCCAGTCCCTCAACATGGAGGACTACATCTTCCAGGTCGAGGTGCCCGAACACGAGGTCACCGAGGTCAAGAGCGGCAAACGCCAGCAGGTCGTGGAGAAGGTCCTGCCCGGCTACGTGCTCGTCCGCATGGACCTCACCGACGAGTCGTGGTCGGCGATCCGCAACACCCCCGGGGTGACCGGTTTCGTGGGCCTGTCCAACAAGCCCGCCCCGCTCAGCCTCACCGAGGTCGCCAAGCTCCTGGCGCCCGAGCAGGAGGAGGAGCCGGAGCAGGCGCAGCAGGCCAAGGCCGCCGCGGGCGGCGCGGGCCGCTCCGACGTCGCCTACGAGGTCGGCGAGTCCGTCACCGTCATGGAGGGGCCGTTCGCGACCCTGCCCGCGACGGTCAGCGAGATCAACCCGGAGACGCACAAGCTCAAGGTGCTCGTGTCGATCTTCGGTCGTGAGACCCCGGTCGAGCTCTCGTTCAACCAGGTCGCCAAGATCTGACGCGTTCGGGCCGCGGCCCGATCGGCGTAGACTTGACGGGTCCGCCCCCGGGCGGACCCGTCTCGTGTGCTCCGCCCACGGCGGGGCGCTCCGGCCCGCCCGGTCCCGGTGGGCCCCGCGGTCGCGGCTGCGGCACGCTCCTCCCCGGCGACGGCGCCCGGCGGTCCACGACCGTCCCCGGCTCCACCGGGAGGTGAGGGACCAGCACACATCGCACATCAGGCAAAGGACCCGATATGCCTCCGAAGAAGAAACTGGCCGCACTCGTCAAGGTGCAGCTTCCCGCCGGTCAGGCCACCCCGGCGCCGCCCGTCGGTACCGCCCTCGGTCCGCACGGCGTCAACATCATGGACTTCTGCAAGCAGTACAACGCTGCCACGGAGGCCCAGCGCGGCAACGTCATCCCCGTAGAGATCTCCATCTACGAGGACCGCTCCTTCAGCTTCGTCACCAAGACGCCCCCGGCGCCGAAGCTGATCCTCAAGGCCGCGGGCCTGGACAAGGCCGCCACCGACCCGGGCCGCAGCACCGCCGGTTCGATCACCGCCGAGCAGTGCCGCGAGATCGCGCAGACCAAGCTGCCCGACCTCAACACCGACGACGTCGAGGCCGCCGCCAAGATCGTGGCCGGCACCGCCCGCTCGATGGGCATCGAGGTCAAGTAGCCCTCGCGCCCCGCCGGGTCCCGGACCCGGATGGCGGGACGACGACGAGAACCCACCGTGGCAGGGCCATGCGCTGGCCCGGATACCACACGTTCCTGAGGAGAACAGCGTGAAGCGCAGCAAGAACCACCGCAAAGCCGCCGAGCTGGTGGACCGCGACCGGCTCTACGGGCCCGTCGAGGCCGTGAAGCTGGCCAAGGAGACCACCCGCGTCAAGTTCGACGCCACCGTCGAGGTCGCCCTGCGCCTGGGTGTCGACCCGCGCAAGGCCGACCAGATGGTCCGCGGCACCGTGAACCTGCCCAACGGCACCGGCAAGACCGCTCGGGTCCTGGTCTTCGCGACCGGTGAGCGTGCGGAGCAGGCTCGCGCCGCCGGCGCCGACTACGTCGGCGACGACGACCTCGTCCAGGAGATCCAGAACGGCTTCCTGGACTTCGACGCCGTCGTGGCCACCCCGGACCTCATGGGCAAGGTCGGCCGTCTGGGCCGCGTGCTCGGTCCGCGCGGCCTCATGCCCAACCCCAAGACGGGCACCGTCACCCCGGACGTGGCCAAGGCCGTGACCGACATCAAGGGCGGCAAGATCGAGTTCCGCGTGGACCGCCACGGGAACCTGCACTTCATCATCGGCAAGGTCTCCTTCGACGACGCCAAGCTGGTGGAGAACTACCAGGCCGCGATCGACGAGGTGAACCGCCTCAAGCCGTCCGCCGCCAAGGGCCGCTACATCAAGAAGGCCGTGGTCACCACGACCATGGGCCCGAGCATCCCGCTCGACGCCTAGCCTTCACGCAGACGCGCGGCGGCCCCCGGATCCACAGGGATCCGGGGGCCGCCTTCGTTCACCGTGCCTGTGCGGGCCGACGCCTAGAGGTCGAGGATGTCGCCTTCGGAGGGGACCTCGAAGGAGGTCTCGTCCAGGTTCGAGGAGGCCAGGGAGGTCATGTCCTGGCCGCTGCCGTAGTCGACGCGCATGGGGAAGCCGTCGTCGCTGATCCACACCGACACCTCCCTGACGCCACCGGAACCGTTCATCGAGCCGAAGATCTCCTGCTGTTCCGGGGGCAGGGCCGTGTACTGCTCGGCGGTCAGCGTGCCCTCGACCCGGGGGCCGGGACGCCGCGACCTCCGCGGTCCCCGTTTCCTCGAAGGGGTCGATGCCGGTGAGCGCGGAGTACGGGGAGCCCAGGTCCTCGCGGTCGAAATTCTGGTCCGAGATCTCCACCCGGGTGCCGGACCCGTCCCGGACCCACGGGGTGTCCGCGCCCCGGAGCCCGGTGTGGTCGGAGGGGAACGTCGTACCGTCGGGGAGGGTGGTCACGGTCGTGGTGCCGGGTTCCTCAGGGGGCAGGCCCTCGACGTCCTGCCCTTGGAGTTCGGCCATGCCCCGCACCGTCTCGGCCATGAAAGGCATGTACGTGGACGTCCGGACCGCCCCCGGGTCGTCCATGACCTCCATGGTGATGGAGATCTTGACCGCCTCCGGCCCGGTCAGGACGATGTCGGCCTCGACGGTGCGGTCGGTGAGCTCCGCTGTGCTGGCGGCCCACCCGTCGACGAGGCCGAGGACGCTGGTGGCCCCGGAGCCTTGTGAGGAGCCTTCGGAGGCGGTTGTGCCTTCCGGTTCGCTGCCGCCGTAGGCGGTGAGGGGCGGAGCGAGGGCACCGGCGCTGAGCGCGTCCGGTGTACCGGTCTTCATGTGCGTGCCTTCTTCAGCCGGGGGAGCGGGTTGACCCGTTCGACGGCGGGGGTTCGGGAAGGTTTCGTGGTGCCGGTGGCACGGGCCCCGCAAGTCATCACGAGCACCCCTCCGGGTCCGGTACGATGGGGACTTGCCGAAGACCGCTGGTCGTCACCCCGACGGGTGACCTAAGGACCCACCAGGTGGGCGCCCGCGCAGGTGTCACTCAGAGCTTTCCCGTTCCGGGTGCGCGTTCCCGCGCCCCGCGGACGCGGTCGTGCCCCGTGCGCCTGGCGCTCGGGGCCTTTCTCGTGCTGACGCCCGCTCGCGCGGGTCCTTGGGGACCAACCAGCGTTCACTGTTGGAAGGAGTCCCATGGCGAGGCCGGACAAGGCAGCCGCGGTCGCCGAGCTCACGGAGGAGTTCCGTGAGTCCAACGGCGCCGTGCTGACCGAATACCGGGGACTCAGCGTGGCCGGGCTCAACGAGCTCCGCCGCGCCCTCGGCCAGAGTGCGCGTTTTCGCATCGTCAAGAACACGCTGACCAAGATCGCGGTGGACGAGGCGGGCCTCGACGAGGAGATCAAGAACCTCCTCCAGGGCCCCTCCGCCATCGCCTTCGTCCACGGCGACGTGGTCGAGGCCGCCAAGGGTCTGCGTGACTTCGCGAAGGCGAACGAGCCCCTGGTGATCAAGGGCGCTGTCATCGACGGCAAGTCGATGTCCGCCGAGGACGTCACCAAGCTGGCCGACCTGGAGTCCCGCGAGGTGCTTCTCTCGAAGATGGCCGGTGCGCTCAAGGCCAAGCAGGGCCAGGCCGCCGCCGTCTTCCAGGCGCTTCCGCTCAAGACCGTGCGCCTGGCGCAGGCTCTTGCGGACAAGCGCGAAGAGGAAGCCGCCTAGACACCCCGAACCCCGGTGGGGGCCGTCGGCTCCCGCCACACGCCTCGCACGCGGTGCCCCGGGCACGCGTGTCAGTAGAGAAAGAGAGATCGCACCATGGCGAAGCTCAGCACCGAGGACCTGCTTGCCGCGTTCGAGGAGATGACCCTCCTTGAGCTCTCCGAGTTCGTGAAGCAGTTCGAGGAGAAGTTCGACGTCGAGGCCGCCGCCCCGGCCGCCGTCGTCGCCGCCGGCCCCGGCGGTGGCGGTGCCGCCGCCGAGGCCGAGCCCGAGAAGGACGAGTTCGACGTCATCCTCGAGGGTGCCGGCGACAAGAAGATCCAGGTCATCAAGGAGGTCCGCAGCCTCACCAGCCTGGGCCTCAAGGAGGCCAAGGACCTCGTCGACAACGCTCCCAAGCCGCTCATGGAGGGCGTCAACAAGGAGGCCGCCGAGAAGGCCAAGGAAGCCCTCGAGGGCGCCGGTGCCAAGGTCACCCTCAAGTAGGTCCTGAGCGGGCCCGACGGGTCCGCTGGTCTGCTCGACGCGGCCGTCCCTTTCTCCAGAAAGGGGCGGCCGCGTTCTCGTATGTCCTGCGGTCGGGCCGTGTCTGCCGGGCGACGGCACCGTCGTGTGCGAAGCTGGGGCGGTCGCGGGAGTGCGAAGTGTCCCTTCGGCAGGGTAATCTCCCGTCCTGGGAATCTTGACGCGGTCGGGGCGGAGTGTTTACCCGGCCCGGCGGAGGGAATCCTCTCGGATGTCCGAAGGCTCCGACCCCCTTGGGGCGCAGGGCGGGCAGCGCGGTTCGTCCATGGTCAACCGTGGTCCACGGGCTTGACGGATCGGCCGTCAGGGGTGATCCTTCGGGTGTCGTGAGTGGCGCCCAAGGGACCGCAAGGGACCGTGAGTGGACAGCAGTGTGGTGTTCGGCTACACTGACCTTTTGCGCTGCCCTTTGGTGATCCCTGTGTCGGTGTACGGCTTCCGTCATCTGATTTTCGTCTGGACACGGTAGCCCGCTCCCGCTCGATGCGACCGTCTCAACAGTGTTGCGGCGGTCCTTCCCGTGATGGATCGTCTGGCGTGCGCGCATCAACCGCCACAAGCCTTCGGAAGGACCCCTGTTGGCAGCCTCGCGCAACGCCTCCGCTAACGCCCTTGGTCCGCGCCGCGTTTCCTTCGCCCGTATCCAGGAACCGCTCGAGGTTCCGGACCTGCTCGACCTGCAGACCGTGTCGTTCGACTGGCTGCTAGGAAACGAGAAGTGGAAGAATCGGGTCGACACGGCCCGAAACGCCGGCGACAAGGGCGTTCCGGAGCAGTCCGGTCTCGAAGAGATCTTCGAGGAGATCAGTCCGATCGAGGACTTCTCGGGCACGATGTCCTTGTCGTTCCGGGACCACAGGTTCGAGCCGCCCAAGAACACCGTGGACGAGTGCAAGGAACGGGACGCGACCTACTCCGCTCCGATGTTCGTCACTGCGGAGTTCATCAACAACGACACCGGTGAGATCAAGAGCCAGACGGTGTTCATGGGCGACTTCCCGCTCATGACCGACAAGGGCACCTTCATCATCAACGGCACCGAGCGTGTCGTCGTGTCCCAACTGGTCCGCTCCCCGGGCGTCTACTTCGACCGCTCCGTCGACAAGAGTTCGGACAAGGACCTGTTCGGCTGCAAGGTCATCCCGTCCCGTGGCGCCTGGCTCGAGTTCGAGGTCGACAAGCGCGACTTCGTCGGCGTGCGTATCGACCGCAAGCGCAAGCAGGGCGTCACCGTCCTGCTCAAGGCGCTGGGCTGGACCACCGACCAGATCCTGGAGCGCTTCGGCCAGTACGAGTCCATCCGCAACACGCTGGAGAAGGACCCCACCGCCGGTACGGACGACGCCCTGCTGGACATCTACCGCAAGCTCCGCCCCGGAGAGCCGCCCACGAAGGAGTCGGCCCAGGCGCTGCTGGAGAACCTCTACTTCAACCCCAAGCGCTACGACCTCGCCAAGGTCGGCCGGTACAAGATCAACAAGAAGCTCTCCCTGGACGCCGACTACACCCAGGGCACGCTCACCGAAGAGGACATCGTCTCCACCATCGACTACCTCGTGCGCCTGCACGCCGGCGAGGTCGAGAAGGAGACCGACCTCGGCCCCCGCCGGATCGAGACCGATGACATCGACCACTTCGGCAACCGCCGCCTGCGCACCGTCGGCGAGCTCATCCAGAACCAGGTCCGCCTGGGCCTGGCCCGCATGGAGCGCGTCGTCCGCGAGCGGATGACCACCCAGGACGTCGAGGCGATCACGCCGCAGACCCTGATCAACATCCGTCCGGTCGTCGCCTCCATCAAGGAGTTCTTCGGTACCTCGCAGCTCTCCCAGTTCATGGACCAGACCAACCCGCTGGCGGGTCTGACCCACAAGCGCCGCCTCTCGGCGCTGGGTCCGGGTGGTCTGTCCCGGGAGCGTGCGGGCTTCGAGGTCCGGGACGTCCACGCCTCCCACTACGGCCGCATGTGCCCGATCGAGACCCCTGAGGGCCCCAACATCGGCCTCATCGGCTCGCTGGCCGCCTATGGCCGGGTCAACTCCTTCGGCTTCGTGGAGACCCCCTACCGCCGGGTGCAGGACGGCCGGGTCACCGACCAGGTCGACTACCTCACCGCCGACGAGGAGGACCGGTTCGTCATCGGCCAGGCGAACACCCCGCTGAACGCGGACGGGACCTTCACCGAGTCGCAGGTCCTCGTGCGCCACAAGGGCGAAGAGTTCGAGCAGGTCGGTTCGGAGGTGGTCGACTACCTGGACGTGTCGCCGCGCCAGATGGTGTCGGTCGCCACGGCCATGATCCCGTTCCTGGAGCACGACGACGCCAACCGTGCGCTCATGGGGTCCAACATGCAGCGCCAGGCCGTGCCGCTGCTGCGCGCCGAAGCGCCCTACGTCGGCACCGGCATGGAGTACCGCGCGGCCACCGACGCCGGCGACGTCCTCCTCGCCGAGAAGGCCGGTGTGGTCGAGGACGTCACCGCCGACTACGTCACGGTGATGGCCGACGACGGCACGCGCAAGACCTACCGGCTGCACAAGTTCCAGCGCTCCAACCAGGGGACCTGCTTCAACCAGCGGCCGATCGTCCAGGAGGGCCAGCGGGTCGAGGAGAAGGAGGTCCTCGCCGACGGACCCTCCACTGACCAGGGCGAGATGTCGCTGGGCAAGAACCTGCTCGTGGCCTACATGTCCTGGGAGGGCCACAACTACGAGGACGCGATCATCCTCTCCCAGCGCCTGGTCCAGGACGACGTCCTCTCCTCGGTCCACATCGAGGAGCACGAGGTCGACGCCCGCGACACCAAGCTGGGCCCGGAGGAGATCACCCGGGAGATCCCCAACGTCAGCGAGGAGGTCCTCGCCGACCTCGACGACCGGGGCATCATCAGGATCGGTGCCGAGGTCGTCGACGGCGACATCCTCGTCGGCAAGGTCACCCCCAAGGGCGAGACCGAGCTGACCCCGGAGGAGCGCCTGCTGCGCGCCATCTTCGGTGAGAAGGCCCGCGAGGTCCGCGACACCTCCCTGAAGGTCCCGCACGGTGAGACCGGCAAGGTCATCGGTGTGCGCGTGTTCAGGCGCGAGGACGGCGACGAGCTCGCCCCCGGTGTCAACGAGATGGTCCGTGTCTACGTCGCCCAGAAGCGCAAGATCACCGACGGCGACAAGCTCGCCGGGCGCCACGGCAACAAGGGCGTCATCGCCAAGATCCTGCCCCAGGAGGACATGCCCTTCCTGGAGGACGGCACGCCGATCGACATCATCCTCAACCCGCTGGGCGTCCCCGGCCGTATGAACGTCGGCCAGGTCCTGGAGGTCCACCTGGGGTGGATGGCCAAGAACGGCTGGCTGGTCGAGGGCGCCGAGGAGGCCTGGCAGCGGTCCCTCCGGGAGATCGGGGCGTCCGAGGCGCCGCCGGACTCCCGGGTGGCCACGCCGGTCTTCGACGGTCTGCGCGGTGACGAGCTGGGCGGCCTCATCCAGTCGGTCCGGCCCAACGCCGACGGCAACCGCCTGATCAACGAAGACGGCAAGGCCCGCCTCTTCGACGGCCGTACCGGCGAGCCCTTCGCCGAGCCGATCTCCGTCGGCTACAAGTACATCCTCAAGCTCCACCACCTGGTGGACGACAAGATCCACGCGCGTTCCACCGGCCCGTACTCCATGATCACCCAGCAGCCGCTGGGCGGTAAGGCGCAGTTCGGCGGCCAGCGCTTCGGTGAGATGGAGGTCTGGGCGCTGGAGGCCTACGGCGCCGCCTACGCCCTCCAGGAGCTGCTCACCATCAAGTCCGACGACGTGGTGGGCCGTGTCAAGGTCTACGAGGCCATCGTCAAGGGCGAGAACATCCCCGAACCGGGCATCCCCGAGTCCTTCAAGGTGCTCATCAAGGAGATGCAGTCGCTCTGTCTGAATGTGGAGGTGCTGTCCAGTGACGGTATGTCCATCGAGATGCGCGACAGCGACGAAGACGTTTTCCGCGCTGCGGAAGAACTGGGGATCGACCTGGGTCGGCGCGAGCCGAGCAGTGTCGAAGAGGTCTAACTTCCGCATCCTTCGAGAGCAGGGGACGAATTAAGTGCTCGACGTCAACTTCTTCGACGAGCTGCGCATTGGCCTCGCCACGGCCGACGACATCCGCCAGTGGTCGCACGGCGAGGTCAAGAAGCCCGAAACCATCAACTACCGGACCCTCAAGCCGGAGAAGGACGGACTCTTCTGCGAGAAGATCTTCGGTCCGACCCGGGACTGGGAGTGCTACTGCGGAAAGTACAAGCGCGTCCGCTTCAAGGGCATCATCTGTGAGCGTTGCGGCGTCGAGGTGACCCGCGCCAAGGTGCGCCGTGAGCGGATGGGCCACATCGAGCTGGCCGCCCCGGTCACGCACATCTGGTACTTCAAGGGTGTGCCCTCCCGCCTGGGCTACCTGCTGGACCTGGCGCCGAAGGATCTCGAGAAGATCATCTACTTCGCCGCCTACATGGTCACGTGGGTCGACACCGAGGCCCGTGAGCGCGACCTCCAGTCCCTGGAGGCGCGGATCGCGGTCGAGAAGCAGCACCTGGAGCAGCGCCGCGACTCCACAGTCGAGGAGCGCCACCGCAAGCTGGAGGCCGACCTCGCCGAGCTGGAGGAGCAGGGCGCCAAGAGCGATGCCCGCCGCAAGGTGCGTGAGGGCGCCGAGCGCGAGATGCGCCAGTTGCGCGACCGGGCCCAGCGCGAGATCGACCGCCTCGACGAGGTCTGGAACCGGTTCAAGAACCTCAAGGTCCAGGACCTCGAGGGCGACGAGATGCTCTACCGCGAGATGCGGGACCGCTTCGGCAAGTACTTCCGCGGCGGCATGGGCGCCCAGGCCATCCAGGACCGGCTCTCCAACTTCGAGCTGGACGCGGAGGCGGAGAAGCTTCGGGAGACCATCCGCACCGGCAAGGGCCAGAAGAAGGCCCGCGCCCTCAAGCGGCTCAAGGTCGTCTCGGCGTTCCTCAACACCACCAACAGCCCCATGGGCATGGTGCTGGATTGCATTCCGGTCATCCCGCCGGACCTGCGGCCGATGGTGCAGTTGGACGGAGGCCGCTTCGCCACCTCCGACCTCAACGACCTGTACCGCCGGGTGATCAACCGCAACAACCGGCTCAAGCGGCTGCTCGACCTCGGCGCGCCCGAGATCATCGTCAACAACGAGAAGCGGATGCTCCAGGAGGCCGTCGACGCGCTGTTCGACAACGGCCGCCGGGGCCGCCCGGTCACCGGACCGGGCAACCGTCCGCTCAAGTCGCTGTCCGACATGCTCAAGGGCAAGCAGGGCCGGTTCCGCCAGAACCTGCTCGGCAAGCGCGTCGACTACTCCGGCCGCTCGGTCATCGTCGTCGGTCCGCAGCTCAAGCTGCACCAGTGCGGCCTGCCCAAGCAGATGGCCCTGGAACTGTTCAAGCCGTTCGTGATGAAGCGCCTGGTCGATCTGAACCACGCGCAGAACATCAAGAGTGCCAAGCGCATGGTGGAGCGGTCCCGCCCGGTCGTGTGGGACGTCCTCGAAGAGGTCATCACCGAGCACCCGGTGCTGCTCAACCGTGCGCCCACGCTGCACCGCCTGGGCATCCAGGCCTTCGAACCGCAGCTGGTCGAGGGCAAGGCCATCCAGATCCACCCGCTCGTGTGCACGGCGTTCAACGCCGACTTCGACGGTGACCAGATGGCCGTGCACCTGCCGCTGTCGGCCGAGGCCCAGGCCGAGGCCCGGCTGCTGATGCTGGCCACGAACAACATCCTCAAGCCCTCCGACGGCAAGCCCGTGACCATGCCCACCCAGGACATGATCATCGGCCTGTACTACCTGACCACGGGGAAGGCGGGCGCCGCGGGCGAGGGGCGCGCGTTCCTCTCCCCGGCCGAGGCCATCATGGCCTATGACCTGGGCGATCTGGACCTGCAGGCCAACATCCGCCTGCGGATCTCCGACGGAGCCCCGACGCCCAAGGACTGGGAGGCCCCGGAGGGCTGGGAGCCGGGCCAGGACTACCTCCTGGAGACGACCCTGGGCCGGTACCTCTTCAACGAGACCACCCCGGTCGACTATCCCTACATCAACTACCAGATGGGCAAGAAGCAGATCTCGGCCCTGGTCAACGACCTGGCCGAGAACTACCCCAAGGTCCAGGTCGCCACGACCCTGGACGCCCTGAAGGACGCCGGATACCGCTGGGCCACCCGGTCCGGCCTGACCATCGGTATCGAGGACGTCGTCGCGCCTCCGCGCAAGGCCGAGATCCTCGAAGGGTACGAGCGCAAGGCGGACAAGATCCAGCGTGAGTACGACCGCGGCCTCATCACCGACGACGAGCGTCGCCAGGAGCTCACCGAGGTGTGGACACAGGCCACCGCCGAGGTCGCCAAGGACATGGAGGACAACTTCCCCGCCGACAACCCGGTGTGGATGATGGTCCAGTCCGGTGCCCGAGGCAACCCGATGCAGGTGCGCCAGATCGCCGGTATCCGCGGCCTGGTCTCCAACACCAAGGGTGAGACGATCCCGCGCCCGATCAAGTCCTCCTACCGAGAGGGCCTGTCCGTCCTGGAGTACTTCATCTCCACGCACGGACAGCGCAAGGGCCTGGCCGACACCGCGCTGCGTACCGCCGACTCGGGTTACCTGACCCGTCGTCTGGTGGACGTCGCGCAGGACGTCATCGTTCGCGAGCTGGACTGCGGCACGGACCGCTCCCTCTGGCACGAGATCGGTGAGAAGGGCGAGTCCGGCGCCGTGGTGCGCAAGCACAACGTCGAGAACACCGGGTTCGGGCGCACGCTCGCCGAGGACGTCGTGGACGCCGAGGGCAAGACCGTGCTGCCCGCGCTGTCCGACACCTCCGAGCAGAACATCGACAAGCTCATCGCCGCGGGCATCACCCGCGTGCGCATCCGCTCGTCGCTGACCTGTGAGGCCAAGATCGGCGTCTGCACCACCTGCTACGGCCGTTCCATGGCGACCGGCAAGCCGGTGGACGTCGGTGAGGCGATCGGTATCATCGCGGCCCAGTCCATCGGTGAGCCCGGCACCCAGCTCACCATGCGGACCTTCCACATGGGCGGTTCGGCCGGCCAGGACATCACCCATGGTCTGCCGCGTGTGCAGGAGCTCTTCGAGGCCCGTATCCCCAAGGGTGTGGCCCCGATCTCCGAGCTCGAAGGCCGGATCCGGATCGACGACACGGAGAAGAGCCGTAAGATCGTCGTCATCCCGGACGACGGCTCGGACGAGATCGCCTACCCGGTGCCGATGCGTGCCCAGCTCCTGGTGAGCGACGACGACCACGTCGCCGTCGGCCAGAAGCTGATCCAGGGCGCGATCGACCCGCACGAGGTCCTCCGCATCCAGGGCCCGCGCATGGTGCAGCAGCACCTCGTGTCGGAGGTCCAGGAGGTGTACAAGTCGCAGGGTGTGTCCATCCACGACAAGCACATCGAGATCATCGTCCGACAGATGCTCAAGCGGGTGAACATCCTGGAGTCGGGTGACACCGAGCTGCTGCCGGGTGAGATGGTGGAACGGCCCAAGTTCGAGTCGATCAACCGCCGCGTGGTGTCCGAGGGCGGACAGCCCGCCGCGGGGCGCCCGGTCCTGCTGGGGATCACCAAGGCCTCGCTGGCCACCGAGTCCTGGCTGTCGGCGGCCTCCTTCCAGGAGACCACCCGGGTGCTGACCGAGAACGCGATCCACGGCAAGAGCGATCCTCTGCTCGGCCTCAAGGAGAACGTCATCATCGGTAAGCTCATCCCTGCCGGTACCGGTATTCCGCAGTACCGCAACGTCAGGGTGGAGCCGACCGAGGAGGCCAAGGCCTCGATGTACTCGGTGTCCGGTTACGAGGAGCCCAGCGAGTACACCTTCGGGCAGGGATCCGGTGAGGCCGTCCCGCTGGAGGAGTACGACTTCGGGCCGTACAACCGGTAACGGCGGTGTCCGCGGCGGCGCTCCACCACCTCCCCACCGGGGTGGTGGCGCCGCCGTTCGGCGTTATCGCTATCCGCACAGGGCGGTGCGGACGGGGAACGAGCGCTACGGCGCTGTCTGGAGAGCAGGCACACAGTGACTGAAAACGGGGGCGGCCGGAACACGGGGGCGGGCAGCACCGACTCGTGGTTCAAGCCGACGGAGAACCGCTACCGCACGCAGTCGGAGTACCAGGATCCGCTGGAGGGCGAGGACCCGGACGAGACGGTCTTCCCCGACAGCGGCGGCTACTCGGGGCTGAGCACGTCCCGGCCGGCACTGGTGGAGCCCTACCCGGAGGCGCTCGGCGGGCCACCGCGGCCCCCGCACGCCGCGCCGGATCCGTCCTCTCCGCCGCTGAACCAGGACCCCATCTCCTACCCGGGGGCGGGGGCCGCTGCCTACCGGCCGCTGACACGGATCCCGGGGGAGCCCGTACCCGAGGAGGAACCCGCCTACCCCGGGGTGGCGGCCAGTGCCCAGGTCCCCCTTCCGCCCGAGACGCGGGAGGACGCCTCCCCCTTCTCGGGTGGCGGTCTCGAAACCCCGTCGTGGGAGGAGCCCGGGGACGCTCCGGTCTGGGGCGGGGCGCGGTCGGGCTCGGCCGCGCCGTCCTGGGAGGACTCGGAGGAGTCCGGGTCCTCTTCGTGGGAGCCGGAGGAGTCCCGGTCCTGGGAGGCGTCGGCGGATCTCGCGGCGCCCTATCGGGAGCCGGGGGCGTTCGACGGAGGGTCGGACCAGGCCGTTTCCCCGGACACCGGTACCTCCTGGGACCCTTCCCACGACACCGGTACCTCCTGGTCCCCCTCACGGGACACGGCCGCCCCGTCGTGGGAGGAGCCCGGGGACGCTCCGGTCTGGGGCGGGGCGCGGTCGGGCTCGGCCGCGCCGTCCTGGGAGGACTCGGAGGAGTCCGGGTCCTCTTCGTGGGAGCCGGAGGAGTCCCGGTCCTGGGAGGCGTCGGCGGATCTCGCGGCGCCCTATCGGGAGCCGGGGGCGTTCGACGGAGGGTCGGACCAGGCCGTTTCCCCGGACACCGGTACCTCCTGGGACCCTTCCCACGACACCGGTACCTCCTGGTCCCCCTCACGGGACACGGCCGCCCCGTACGCGGACACCTACGACGACGAACTCTCCGGGACCCCCTCACCCGCCTCGACACGTTTCGACGAGGGAGCGCTCGGCACGGGCAGCGGTAACACCTGGGCCTTCGGCCGCGACGATGAACGCCTGCCGGAGGCGGTGCGCGAGGCCGAACGCAGGCGCCGCGAGAGCACACCCTCCGAACCGCAGTACCAGGACTGGGGACCGGAGCCCTCCGGGCCGGAGACCGCCGCACTCTCCGCCGCGGTCCCCGAGTCCGAGGACCCGCTCTCCGCGCTCGCCGACATGCAGACGAGGGCCCGGGAACAGGACGGTGGACGGGAGGCCGGGTCCGAGGTCGACCCCCTGGGCTTCGAGGGCTCCTACGCGGACCACCGGGCGGAGCCCGACGGTGAGCGGGCCTTCGACGCTCCGTTGTACCCCGCCCGTGAGGAAGGGGACGGGTACCTCGGAACCGGCTACGAGGGGGGCGAACGCTACGACCAGGGCTACGGCGAGCCGTATTCTGACGACCCCCACCAGGACTACGGAGACCCGGACCGCTGGGACCGGCGCAGTGGCGAGTCCTACGGCCGGGCCGAGGGCGGGCCGGACCCGCTCACCGCCGATGCGCACCGCTTCGATCCGGAGGAGCGTCTTCCGGAGGACGCCTATTCCGGCGGTGCCGTCGTGCCCGGGGTGCCCTCGGACTTGGCGCCCCCCGTGCCCTACGTCCAGGACCCCGTCGCTCCGGGCGAAGAGGAGACCGAGGCACCCGGCGAGCAGGAGGAGGACCCGGAGTACGACGACGGGTTCACTCCCGCCGACTACGGGATGCCGGCCGGCCAGTCGGCACGCAGGGCCAGGTCCAAACGGCGCCGGGACCCGATCGCCGGCGACTTCCCCGGGTTCGACGATCGTCCCCTGGGCGGGGAGGCCGGGGACGCCTACCCGGGCTACGACAGCATCGACTTCCTCGCCGACACCGAGCGGGGGGCGCTGATCACCCTCTGGCTGGGCGCCGCCTCGCTGCTTCCCCTCGTCGGTCTGGCCACCGGTCCGGTGGCTCTGTTCGTCACCGGCCCCAAGGCCAAGCAGAGGATTCGCAGGTCCGAAGGTCGCTTGGACGGTTTGGGCTTCATTACCGGGGGAACGGTGCTCGCGACCCTGGGCCTCCTCATCAGCGTGATCTGTGTCGCCTTCTGGTTCGTCCTGTAGCGCACTCGACTGGTTCCTCCGGTCACCGGCCGCCCCTGAACGCCAGGTCGAGGGGGTGGCCGGTGCTTCGAACACCGCGAAGCGCCCTGGACACCGTGATCCTGGAGCGAAGCGCCCCCGGAAGCGAGTAGACTGAAAGCCGACCCACGGCTACGCGAGGATCGAAACTCGCCATGTCGCACACCGCTTTGACCGGGCCACCGGGGAGCGGTAGCCTGTGTGATTGTGCCCGTGAGTCGACGGGTCACACGCGTGTGTGCGGCACCTGAGGCCTCCCGGGAGTGGTCGATTCCTCCCCGGCGACGGCGTAGGCGCGCCGCGCATGTGAACCCCCTCCCATAACGGCTTCCGGCCGGGTGTGTTCGGTTGCGCCGTGCGTCAGAACAGGCGCGACACGCCCGACAGCGGGGGTCGGGGAGATTCGGGAAGTTCAGCAGGTCAATAGCGATATCGGCTACGAGAACCGGCGTAGGTCACGAGGAAGACGGAGACGCGGTGCCCACCATCCAGCAGCTGGTCCGTAAGGGCCGACAGGACAAGGTCGCAAAGAACAAGACCCCGGCGCTGAAGGGGAGTCCGCAGCGTCGTGGTGTGTGCACGCGTGTCTACACCACTACGCCGAAGAAGCCGAACTCCGCTCTGCGCAAGGTCGCCCGCGTGAAGCTGAGCAGCGGCATCGAGGTCACTGCCTACATTCCCGGCATCGGTCACAACCTCCAGGAGCACAGCATCGTGCTGGTCCGCGGTGGTCGTGTGAAGGACCTGCCGGGCGTCCGCTACCGAATTGTCCGCGGCTCGCTCGACACCCAGGGTGTCCGTGGCCGCAAGCAGGCGCGTAGCCACTACGGCGCCAAGAAGGAGAAGTAAGCATGCCGCGCAAGGGCCCGGCGCCGAAGCGCCAGCTCATCACCGACCCGGTCCACGGCTCGCCGCTCGTCACGGCACTGATCAACAAGGTGCTGCTTGACGGCAAGCGCTCCATCGCCCAGAGCGTCGTCTACGACGCCCTGGAGGGTGCTCGCGAGAAGACCGGCCAGGAGCCGCTGGTCGTTCTCAAGCGCGCCCTGGACAACGTCAAGCCCGCGCTCGAGGTCCGCAGCCGCCGCGTCGGTGGCGCGACCTACCAGGTGCCGGTCGAGGTCCGCGCCTCCCGGTCCACCACGCTGGCTCTGCGCTGGCTGGTCTCCTACGCGCGCCAGCGCCGTGAGAAGACCATGACCGAGCGTCTGATGAACGAGCTGGTCGACGCCAGCAACGGACTCGGCGCGGCCGTCAAGAAGCGTGAGGACACGCACAAGATGGCCGAGTCGAACAAGGCCTTCGCTCACTACCGCTGGTAGAGCGGCCGGATCGGAACGGACCGAGGGACGACGAGCCTCATGGCTAAGACTTTGCTTGACCTGGCCAAGGTGCGAAACATCGGCATCATGGCCCACATCGACGCTGGTAAGACCACGACGACGGAGCGCATCCTCTACTACACCGGTGTCACCCACAAGGTGGGTGAGGTCCACGACGGCGCCGCCACGATGGACTGGATGAAGGAGGAGCAGGAGCGGGGTATCACCATTACCTCGGCTGCTACCACCACCCACTGGGACGACCACACCATCAACATCATCGACACGCCCGGCCACGTCGACTTCACGGTCGAGGTCGAGCGTTCGCTGCGTGTGCTGGACGGTGCGGTCGCGGTGTTCGACGCCAAGGAGGGCGTGGAGCCCCAGTCGGAGCAGGTCTGGCGTCAGGCCGACCGCTACAACGTTCCGCGTATCTGCTTCGTCAACAAGATGGACAAGATCGGCGCCGAGTTCCAGCGCTGCGTGGACATGTTCCGCGACCGCCTGGGTGCCAACGCGATGCCGATCCAGCTCAACATCGGGACCGAGGGCGACTTCAAGGGCGTCATCGACCTGGTGAAGATGAAGGCCTACGTGTGGAACGCCGAGGCCGCGCTCGGCGAGATGTACGACACGATCGACATCCCCGACGAGCACGCCGACGAGGCCCGTGAGGCGCGCACCAAGTTCATCGAGACGCTGGCCGAGGCCGACGACGAGATCATGGAGCTGTACCTGGAGGGTCAGGAGCCCTCCGAGGAGCAGCTGGTCCCCGCGATCCGCCGTGCCACCATCGCCGGCACCGCCGTCCCGGTCCTGTGCGGCACCGCCTTCAAGAACAAGGGCGTCCAGCCCCTGCTCGACGCGGTCACCGCCTACCTCCCCTCGCCCCTGGACGTCGAGGCCATCGAGGGCCACGACCCCAAGGACGAGACCGAGGAGACCAAGCTCTCCCGCAAGCCGAGCGTCGACGAGCCGATGTCCGCCCTGGTCTTCAAGATCATGAGCGACCCGCACCTGGGCAAGCTGACCTACGTGCGCATCTACTCCGGTGTCCTGACCTCCGGCTCCCAGGTGATGAACAGCCTCAAGGGCCGCAAGGAGCGCATCGGCAAGATCTACCGCATGCACTCCAACAAGCGTGAGGAGATCGCGGAGGCAGGCGCGGGCGACATCGTGGCGGTCATGGGTCTGAAGGACACCACGACCGGTGAGACGCTGTGCGAGCAGTCCTCTCCGATCGTTCTGGAGTCCATGTCGTTCCCGGCTCCGGTCATCGAGGTGGCCATCGAGCCCAAGACCAAGAGCGACCAGGAGAAGCTGGGCATCGCGATCCAGCGCCTGGCCGACGAGGACCCCTCCTTCCAGGTGTCCTCGGATGAGCAGACCGGTCAGACCGTGATCTCCGGTATGGGTGAGCTGCACCTTGAGGTGCTGGTCAACCGCATGCGCGACGAGTTCAAGGTCGAGGCCAACATCGGCAAGCCGCAGGTGGCCTACCGCGAGACCATTCGCAAGAAGGTCGAGGGCCACGTCTACACCCACAAGAAGCAGACCGGTGGGTCCGGCCAGTTCGCCAAGGTCAAGATCGACCTGGAGCCCCTGGAGTCCGAGAGCGGCGACGCCAGCGGCTACGAGTTCGTCAACGCCGTCACCGGCGGCCGCGTGCCGAGGGAGTACATCCCCTCGGTCGACGCCGGCTGCCAGGAGGCCGCCGAGCTCGGTGTGCTCGCGCACTACCCGCTCGTGGGCATCAAGGTGACGCTCCAGGACGGGCAGTACCACGAGGTCGACTCCTCCGAGATGGCCTTCAAGACCGCCGGTTCGATGGCCTTCAAGGAGGCCGTCAGGCTGGCCAAGCCGACTCTTCTGGAGCCGGTCATGGCCGTCGAGGTCATCACCCCTGAGGACTACATGGGTGACGTCATCGGGGACCTGAACTCCCGCCGCGGACAGATCCAGTCCATGGACGAGCGTTCGGGTGCCCGGGTCGTCAAGGCCCAGGTTCCCCTCTCCGAGATGTTCGGCTACGTGGGGGACCTGCGTAGCCGCACGCAGGGTCGAGCCAACTACTCGATGGTGTTCGACTCCTACGCGGAGGTTCCGTCCGCCGTCGCCCAAGAAATTGTGGCGAAGGTTCGCGGCGAGTAACTCGCCTGCGGACACGTAACCAGTCCGGTCCCGCACCCGCGGGGGCGGACGTCAGATAGCTCTGTACGTCTAGGAGACATCCAGTGGCGAAGGAAAAGTTCGAGCGGACTAAGCCGCACGTCAACATCGGCACCATCGGTCACATTGACCACGGCAAGACCACGCTGACCGCGGCCATCACCAAGGTGCTGCACGATGCGTACCCGAAGCTGAACCCGTTCACCCCGTTCGAGGACATCGACAACGCTCCCGAGGAGCGCGAGCGCGGTATCACCATCTCCGTCGCCCACGTCGAGTACCAGACCGAGGCGCGTCACTACGCCCACGTCGACTGCCCCGGCCACGCCGACTACGTGAAGAACATGATCACCGGTGCGGCGCAGATGGACGGCGCCATCCTGGTCGTGGCCGCCACCGACGGCCCGATGCCGCAGACCAAGGAGCACGTGCTCCTGGCTCGCCAGGTCGGCGTGCCCTACATCGTGGTGGCCCTCAACAAGGCCGACATGGTGGACGACGAGGAGATCTTCGAGCTCGTCGAGCTCGAGGTCCGCGAGCTGCTCAGCGAGTACGAGTTCCCCGGTGACGACGTTCCGGTCACCAAGGTCTCCGCTCTGAAGGCCCTCGAGGGCGACGCCGAGTGGGGCCAGGCGGTCCTCGACCTCATGAAGACGGTCGACGAGTCCATCCCGGAGCCCGAGCGCGACACCGACAAGCCGTTCCTCATGCCGATCGAGGACGTCTTCTCGATCACCGGTCGCGGCACCGTGGTGACCGGCCGCATCGAGCGCGGTGTCGTCAACGTCAACGAGACCGTCGACATCGTCGGCATCAAGGAAGAGAAGCAGAGCACCACCGTCACCGGTGTCGAGATGTTCCGCAAGCTGCTCGACCAGGGCCAGGCCGGTGACAACGTCGGTCTGCTCCTGCGCGGCATCAAGCGCGAGGACGTCGAGCGCGGCCAGGTCGTCATCAAGCCCGGTACGACCACCCCGCACACCGAGTTCGAGGGCCAGGTCGTCATCCTGTCCAAGGACGAGGGCGGTCGCCACACGCCGTTCTTCAACAACTACCGCCCGCAGTTCTACTTCCGCACCACCGACGTCACCGGCGTCGTGACGCTGCCGGAGGGCACCGAGATGGTCATGCCCGGTGACAACACCGCCATGTCCGTCGTGCTGATCCAGCCGGTCGCCATGGAAGAGGGCCTGAAGTTCGCCATCCGTGAGGGTGGCCGGACCGTCGGTGCCGGGCGAGTCACGAAGATCATCAAGTAGGACCCAGGCCGGGGAGCCCCTCATCCGAGGGCGCTCCCCGGCGCGGTGGGCGGGCCGTGCCCGTCACGGCCCGCCCACCGCACCACTCAAGACGTCATCGGGCTCTGTGACGGTGACGCACCGCAGGGGCAAGCCCTGTTGCGGTTTCTCAAGGGAATAGGGGCTCACGGCACACGGCGGTTCCGCCGGGCCTGGGCGTCTGTGACCGGGACTGACACCGTTACGGACACTGAAGCGAAGGACGAACAGGCCATATGGCGGGACAGAAGATCCGCATTCGGCTAAAGGCCTATGACCACGAGGTCATCGACAGCTCGGCGAAGAAGATCGTCGAGACCGTGACGCGAACTGGCGCACAGGTCGCGGGCCCGGTGCCGCTGCCGACGGAGAAGAACGTTTACTGCGTCATCCGATCGCCGCACAAGTACAAGGACTCGCGCGAGCACTTCGAGATGCGCACGCACAAGCGGCTGATCGACATCATCGACCCCACGCCGAAGACCGTCGACTCGCTCATGCGGCTCGACCTTCCGGCGGGTGTTGACATCGAGATCAAGCTTTAAGGACGCACAGACATGGCCACCAAGCAGATCAAGGGAGTTCTGGGCGAGAAGCTCGGCATGACCCAGGTCTTCGACGACGCGGGAGAGATGGTTCCCGTGACGGTTCTGAAGGCCGGTCCGTGCGTCGTGAGCCGCATCCGGACTCCGGACACCGATGGCTACTCCGCCATCCAGCTCGGCTACGGGCAGATCAACCCGCGCAAGGTGAACAAGCCGCTCGGCGACTACCTGCGCAAGAACGACCTGACCCCGCGCCGCCACTACGTCGAGGTCCGCACCGAGGACGCCTCCGAGTACCAGCTCGGCCAGGAGGTCGCGGCGGACAGCTTCGAGAGCGGCCAGAAGGTCGACGTCACGGGTAAGAGCAAGGGCAAGGGCTTCGCCGGTGTGATGAAGCGCCACGGTTTCCGCGGCCTCTCCGCCACGCACGGCACCCAGCGCAAGCACCGCTCGCCCGGTTCCATCGGCGGCTGCGCCACGCCCGGCCGCGTTTTCAAGGGCATGCGGATGGCCGGGCGCGCGGGCAACGTGCGCAAGACCGTCCAGAACCTGACCGTCCACTCCGTGGACGCGGAGAAGGGGCTCATCCTGGTCAAGGGTGCCGTCCCCGGTCCCAACGGCGGTCTGGTGCTCGTCCGCACCGCGGTGAAGGGGGACAAGTAAGCCATGGCCCAGATCGAGGTCACCAGCCCCGAGGGCGGCGCCAAGGGCAGCGTGGAGCTGCCGGAGGACGTCTTCGACGCCAAGGTCAGCATTCCGCTGATCCACCAGGTCGTGAACGCCCAGTTGGCCGCCGGCCGTCAGGGCACGCACGCCACCAAGACCCGCGGCGAGGTCCGCGGCGGTGGCAAGAAGCCCTACCGCCAGAAGGGGACCGGCCGGGCCCGCCAGGGTTCGATCCGCGCCCCGCAGTACACCGGCGGTGGCACGGTGCACGGCCCCCAGCCACGCGACTACGGCCAGCGCACCCCCAAGAAGATGAAGGCCGCCGCCCTGCGCGGTGCCCTCTCCGACCGGGCGCGCCACGGCCGCATCCACGTCGTCACCACCTTCGTGGCCGACGACGTCCAGACCAAGCTCACACAGACCGCTCTGAAGGCGCTGCGCCAGGTGACTGGGTCCGACAAGGTCCTGATCGTGCTGGCCCGCGAGGACGAGCACAACCGGCGAGCCCTGCGCAACCTCCAGGAGGCGCACGTCCTCGACGCGGATCAGGTGAACACCTACGACGTCCTGTACTCGGACGACGTGGTCTTCACCGAAGCGGGCTACGCCGAGTTCCTGGCCCACGCGGCCGGTGCCTCCAAGGCCGCAGAGTCCGAGGAGGACGCCAAGTGAGGATCGCCGACCACCGGGACATCATCATCGAACCGGTGATCTCCGAGAAGAGCTACGGGCTCATGGACGAGAACAAGTACACGTTCATCGTCCGCCCCGACGCCAACAAGACCCAGATCAAGATCGCGATCGAGAAGATCTTCGACGTGAAGGTCGCGAGCGTGAACACGATCAACCGCAAGGGCAAGCGCAAGCGGACCCGTTTCGGTTACGGCAAGCGTCCGGACACCAAGCGCGCGATCGTCGGCCTCGCAGAGGGCCACTCGATCGACATCTTCGGTGTCTGACCTGCCGGGTCTGACCGCTACACATCCAGTAACACGTAAAGGAATGCGCGAAGAAGATGGGCATTCGTAAGTACAAGCCGACGACACCCGGTCGTCGCGGCTCCAGCGTGAGCGACTTCGTCGAGATCACGCGCTCGGAGCCGGAGAAGTCGCTGGTGCGCCCGCTCCACTCCAAGGGCGGCCGCAACGGCCACGGGCGTATCACCGCCCGCCACCAGGGCGGCGGTCACAAGCGCGCCTACCGTGTGATCGACTTCCGTCGCCACGACAAGGACGGTGTGGCGGCCAAGGTCGCGCACATCGAGTACGACCCCAACCGCACCGCTCGCATCGCCCTGCTCCACTACGTGGACGGCGAGAAGCGCTACATCCTGGCGCCCGCCGGCCTGAAGCAGGGCGACCGGATCGAGAACGGCCCGCAGGCCGACATCAAGCCGGGCAACTGCCTCCCGCTGCGCAACATCCCCACGGGTACGTTCGTGCACGCGGTGGAGCTCAAGCCGGGCGGCGGCGCCAAGCTGGGCCGTTCCGCGGGATCGCAGATCCAGCTCCTGGCCAAGGAGGGGCGCTACGCGACGCTGCGCATGCCCTCCGGTGAGATGCGCATGGTGGAGATCACCTGCCGCGCCACCGTCGGCCAGGTCGGCAACGCCGAGCAGTCCAACATCAGTTGGGGCAAGGCCGGACGTTCGCGGTGGAAGGGTAAGCGCCCCACCGTCCGCGGTGTCGTGATGAACCCGGTGGACCACCCCCACGGTGGTGGTGAGGGCAAGTCCTCGGGTGGCCGTCACCCGGTCAGCCCCTGGGGTCAGAAGGAAGGCCGGACCCGGGCCAAGAAGAAGGCCAGTGACAAGCTCATCGTCCGGCGTCGGCGTAGCGGTAAGAAGAAGCGGTAAGGAGCACGTCTGATGCCACGTAGCCTGAAGAAGGGTCCGTTCGTCGACGACCACCTCATCAAGAAGGTGGAAGCGCAGAACGAGGCGAAGACCAAGAACGTCATCAAGACGTGGTCCCGACGGTCCATGATCGTCCCGGACATGATCGGTCACACGATCGCCGTTCACGACGGCCGCAAGCACGTCCCCGTGTTCGTGTCCGAGTCGATGGTCGGCCACAAGCTCGGCGAGTTCGCTCCCACGCGTACTTTCCGCAGCCACGTCAAGGAAGACCGCCGTAGCCGCCGTTAGCGGTTGCAGCAGGCAGTTAAGAACCACGTTCTCCACGGTGAGTGGGGATGAATTTCCGTGAGCGAGGGAAAAGCGATGGGAACGAGGGCTCAGGCACGGTTCGTCCGTGTGACGCCCCGAAAGGCCCGCCGGGTGGTGGACCTTATTCGCGGGTTGCCCGCTGACGAGGCACAGGCGGTGCTCCGGTTCGCTCCCCAGTCGGCGAGTGAGCCCGTTGGCAAGGTGCTGGCCAGTGCCATCGCCAATGCCGAGCACAACGACAAGCTGGACCGCGAGACGCTGGTGGTCGAACGCGCGTGGGTGGACGAGGGTCCGACCCTGAAGCGCATTCGCCCCCGGGGTTTCGGCCGCGCCTTCCGAGTGACCAAGCGGACGAGCCACATCACCGTGGTCGTCGCTGAGAACTCGGGCGCCTCGTCCAAGACGAAGGAAAGGACCCGATAGTGGGGCAGAAGGTAAACCCGCACGGGTTCCGCCTCGGTGTCAGCACCGATTTCAAGAGCCGCTGGTACGCGGACAAGGTCTACAAGGACTACGTCAAGGAAGACGTCGCGATCCGGCGGATGCTGACCCGCAGCATGGAGCGCGCGGGCATCTCCAAGGTCGAGATCGAGCGCACCCGCGACCGTGTCCGTGTGGACGTCTACACCGCCCGTCCGGGCATCGTCATCGGCCGCCGCGGTGCGGAGGCCGACCGTATCCGGACCAAGCTGGAGAAGCTGACCGCCAAGCAGGTGCAGCTCAACGTCTTTGAGGTCAAGAGCCCGGAGACCGACGCGCAGCTCGTCGCCCAGGGCGTCGCCGAGCAGTTGAGCAGCCGTGTGGCCTTCCGCCGCGCGATGCGCAAGGCCATGCAGAGCGCGATCAAGAGCGGGGCCAAGGGCATCCGTATCCAGTGCGGTGGCCGTCTGGGCGGGGCCGAGATGTCCCGCTCGGAGTTCTACCGCGAGGGCCGCGTCCCGCTGCACACGCTGCGAGCCGACATCGACTACGGCTTCTTCGAGGCCCGTACGACGTTCGGCCGCATCGGTGTGAAGGTGTGGATCTACAAGGGTGACGCGCCCGCGACCCGCGCCGAGCGCGAGGCGGCCCGTGCCGCGCAGCGCTCCACCGGTGGCGGCGGTGGCGGTGGCGGCGGTCAGCGCCGTGAGCGTCCGCAGCGCCGTCGGCGCGGCGGTGCCGGCGGTGCCGGCGGCGGCCAGGGTGCCGAGTCCAAGGCTCCGGCCCAGTCCGCGAAGCCCGAGGGGAGCTAACCGTGCTGATTCCTCGTAAGGTCAAGTACCGCAAGCAGCACCACCCGGACCTGCGCGGCAAGGCCAAGGGCGGCACCGAGATCAACTTCGGCGAGTACGGCATCCAGGCCCTGGAGTCGGCCTATGTGACCAACCGCCAGATCGAGTCCGCTCGTATCGCCATGACGCGCCACATCAAGCGCGGCGGCAAGGTGTGGATCAACATCTTCCCGGACCGCCCGCTGACCAAGAAGCCGGCCGAGGTCCGGATGGGCTCCGGTAAGGGTTCGCCCGAGTGGTGGGTCGCCCCGGTCAAGCCGGGCCGTGTGATGTTCGAGCTGTCGGGTGTGCCCGAGGACGTGGCGAAGGAAGCCATGCGCCGTGCGATCCACAAGCTCCCGATGAAGTGCAAGTTCATTAAGCGGGAGGGGGAGTGATGGCGAAGTCCGTGACCGCTGACGAGTTGCGTGACCAGTCCGTCGAGGACCTGGTCGCCAAGCTCAAGGAAGCCAAGACCGAGCTCTTCAACCTCCGCTTCCAAGCCGCCACCGGCCAGCTTGAGAACCACAGCCGTCTGCGCACCGTCAAGCGCGAGATCGCGCGGATCTACACGGTCCTGCGGGAGCACGAGCTGGGCATCATGCCGCTGTCTGGCGCGTCGGCTGAGGAGACGAAGGAAGCAGCCGAATGACTGAGAACCAGACCGCGACCCGCAATTACCGCAAGGTGCGCGAGGGCTACGTCGTCAGCGACAAGATGGACAAGACCGTCGTCGTCGAGGTCGAGGACCGCATCACGCACGCCAGGTACGGCAAGGTCATCCGCCGGACGAGCAAGTACAAGGCGCACGACGAGGCGAACTCCTGCGGCGTCGGCGACCGGGTCCGACTGATGGAGACCCGGCCGCTCTCCGCGACCAAGAACTGGCGCGTCGTGGAGATCCTGGAGAAGGCTAAGTAACCCCGGCCTGGTGGCGGCCGACACACGCGGTCGGCCGCCGCCCCCAGGGGTGAGACCACCTAGCCGTGCGGTAGTGGACCGCACGCATCACATCAGGAGCAGACGTGATTCAGCAGGAGTCGCGACTCAAGGTCGCCGACAACACGGGTGCCAAGGAGATCCTCACCATCCGTGTACTCGGTGGCTCGGGTCGGCGCTACGCCGGGATCGGTGACACCATCGTCGCCACGGTGAAGGACGCCCTGCCTGGCGCTGGAGTCAAGAAGGGCGACGTCGTCAAGGCCGTTATCGTGCGCACCGTCAAGGAGCGCCGCCGGCCCGACGGCTCCTACATCCGCTTCGATGAGAACGCTGCCGTGCTCATCAAGGACGGTGGGGACCCGCGAGGCACCCGCATCTTCGGCCCGGTCGGCCGTGAGCTGCGAGACAAGAAGTACATGCGCATCATTTCGCTGGCGCCGGAGGTGCTGTAGGCGATGAAGATCAAATCTGGCGACGAGGTCATCGTCATCGCCGGCAAGGACAAGGGTGCCACGGGCAAGGTCGTCAAGGCCCTCCCGCGGGAGAACCGTGTCGTCGTCGAGGGCGTCAACCTGGTCAAGAAGCACAGGAAGGCCAACCCGGCGGGTGGCCAGCAGGGCGAGGTCGTCACGAAGGAGGCCCCGATCCACGTGAGCAACGTTGCGCTCGCGGAGGACGGCAAGGCCACCCGTGTGGGCTACCGCTTCGAGGAAGACGGAACCAAGGTTCGGGTCTCCCGCCGCTCTGGTAAGGACATCTGATGACGGTTACCAACGACATCACGGTCCCTCCGATGCCGCGGCTGAAGGAGAAGTACCGTAACGAGATCGTTCCGGCTCTCAAGGACGAGTTCGAGCTCGGCAACATCATGCAGGTCCCTGGCCTGACCAAGATCGCGGTCAACATGGGTGTGGGCGAGGCCGCCCGCGACGCCAAGCTGATCCAGGGCGCGATCGCCGACCTGTCGGCGATCACCGGTCAGAAGCCGCGGATCAACCGCGCGAAGAACTCCATCGCGCAGTTCAAGCTGCGCGAGGGCCAGCCGATCGGCGCCAGTGTCACGCTGCGCGGCGACCGGATGTGGGAGTTCCTCGACAGGATGCTCTCCCTGGCTCTGCCCCGTATCCGGGACTTCCGAGGCCTGTCCCCGAAGCAGTTCGACGGGAACGGAAACTACACCTTCGGTCTGACCGAGCAGGTCATGTTCCACGAGGTGGACCCGGACAAGGTCGACCGTCAGCGTGGGATGGACATCACGATCGTCACCACGGCCACGACCGACGACCAGGGCCGCAGCCTGCTCAAGCGGCTCGGTTTCCCGTTCAAGGAAGCCTGAGGGGTAAGCACACATGGCGAAGAAGTCCCTGATCGCGAAGGCGGCCCGCAAGCCGAAGTTCGCCGTTCGCGCGTATACTCGATGCTCGCGGTGCGGCCGTGCCCGCGCCGTCTACCGGAAGTTCGGCCTGTGCCGTATCTGCTTCCGAGAGATGGCACACCGGGGCGAGCTGCCCGGTATCACCAAGTCGAGCTGGTAGTCTCCGGCGTTTCGGCCCCGCGTCGCGTCCGTCCCCCGGGCGGGTTCCGCGGGGCCGCCACCGGAGGCCGCCGGTCGGCGGTGTGACAGAAGTGGCCGCGTCCGCTGGAGCGGACACGGCTCGGAGATATCCAACCATCAGGGCACGGCAGTCCTCCGGGACCGCGGTGCCCACGACCACGCCGTAGGTCCGTTTGTGCACCCGCACGGGGCGATCCCGTGGACGGGGCAGGCCCTGGGAAGGCCCGCACTCGGAAACCGCGGTGAGGAAGGGCCAATCGGCCATGACGATGACCGACCCGATCGCAGACATGCTGACACGTCTGCGCAACGCGAATTCGGCTTACCACGACACCGTGACGATGCCGTATTCCAAGATCAAGGCGCACATCGCCGAGATCCTCCAGCAAGAGGGCTTCATTCAGGGCTGGCGGAGCGAGGAGGCCCCCGTGGGCAAGAGCCTCGTCCTGGACCTGAAGTACGGCCCCACCCGTGAGCGTTCGATCGCGGGCATCCGCCGGGTCTCCAAGCCCGGTCTGCGTGTGTACGCGAAGAAGGAGAACCTGCCCCGGGTGCTGGGCGGCCTCGGTGTGGCGATCATTTCGACGTCCGGTGGCCTGATGACCGACAAGCAGGCCAAGAAGCACGGCGTTGGCGGCGAAGTCCTCGCCTACGTCTGGTAACAGGGAGAGATTGAAGCATGTCGCGTATTGGCCGACTGCCGATCTCGGCCCCCAAGGGCGTCGAAGTCACGATTGACGGGCAAGACGTCACTGTCAAGGGGCCGAAGGGCGAACTGAAGCACACCGTCGCCGAGCCGATCACCGTCTCCAAGGACGAGTCCGGTGTTCTCACGGTGGCGCGTCCCGACGACAAGCCGGAGAACCGGTCGCTGCACGGCCTGACTCGTGCGTTGATCGCGAACCTCATCGAGGGCGTCTCCAACGGCTACACCAAGACGCTGGAGATCCACGGTGTGGGTTACCGCGTCCAGAAGCGCGGCAACAACCTGGAGTTCTCGCTCGGGTTCAGCCACCCTGTCGTGGTGGAGCCGCCGGAGGGCATCACCTTCCAGGTGGACAAGCCCACGCTGCTCCGTGTCGAGGGGATCGACAAGCAGCAGGTGGGCCAGGTGGCCGCGAACATCCGCGGTCTGCGCAAGCCCGACCCGTACAAGGCCAAGGGCGTGCGGTACCAGGGCGAGCGTATCCGCCGCAAGGCCGGAAAGGCTGGTAAGTAGGCATGTCCATCACCGTGAACCGGAAGCGGACCGCCAAGCGCGCCGTCTCCCGTGCGCGCCGCCAGTTCCGTGGCCGCAAGAAGATCGTGGGGACCGCCGAGCGTCCGCGCCTGGCCGTGTTCCGCTCCTCCAAGCACATCGTCGTCCAGGTCATCGACGACACCAAGGGCCACACGCTGGCCGCCGCGTCCTCCGTCGAGGCGGACGTCCGGGCGGCAGAGGGCACCAAGTCAGACAAGTCCGTGAAGGTCGGCCAGCTCGTCGCGCAGCGCGCGAAGGAGGCCGGTGTCTCCAAGGTCGTCTTCGACCGCGGCGGCAACCGCTACGCCGGACGTATCGCCAAGCTCGCCGACGCGGCGCGCGAGGGCGGACTGGAGTTCTAGCCGATGACCTTTGCAACGGGCAGGATCAACCACGAGATGAGGAACCACTGATGGCTGCAGCACCGCGGCGCGGCGCCGGTGGCGAGCGGCGTGATCGCCGTGACGATCGCCGCGGCGGCGCCGCAGACAAGGGTGTCACCTACATCGAGAAGGTCGTGACCATCAACCGGGTCGCGAAGGTCGTCAAGGGCGGCCGCCGCTTCTCCTTCACCGCTCTGGTCGTCGTCGGCGACGGCAACGGCATGGTCGGTGTCGGTTACGGCAAGGCCAAGGAGGTCCCGGCCGCGATCGCCAAGGGTGTCGAGGAGGCGAAGAAGAACTTCTTCCGCGTCCCCCGCGTCCAGGGCACGATCGTGCACCGGGTCCAGGGCGAGGACGCGGCTGGCGTCGTCCTGCTCCGTCCGGCCGCCCCGGGTACCGGTGTGATCGCCGGTGGTCCGGTGCGCGCCGTCCTGGAGTGCGCCGGTATCCACGACGTGCTGAGCAAGTCGCTCGGCTCGTCCAACCCGCTCAACATCGTGCACGCCACGGTGGCGGCTCTGAAGGGGCTCAACCAGCCCGAGGAGATCGCCGCCCGCCGTGGCCTGCCGATCGAGGACGTCGCTCCGGCCGCGCTGCTGCGTGCCCGTGCCGAGGCGAAGGCGGGTGCCTGACCATGGCCAGGATCAAGATCACGCAGACCCGTTCCAAGATCGGCGGCAAGGTGAAGCAGCACGCTGCTCTCCAGTCGCTGGGTCTGGGCCGGATCGGGAAGTCCACCGTCCGTGAGGACCGCCCCGAGGTGCGCGGTCAGATCACGATCGTCTCGCACCTCGTCTCCGTCGAGGAGGTTGCCGAATGAGCGACTACAGCCCCGACGAGCCGCTCAAGCTGCACCACCTGCGTCCGGCTCCCGGCTCCAACAAGGCCAAGATCCGCAAGGGTCGCGGTGAGGCGTCCAAGGGCAAGACCGCAGGTCGTGGCACGAAGGGCACCAAGGCTCGCAACACCGTGCGGCCCGGCTTCGAGGGCGGCCAGATGCCGCTCATCCGCCGGGTGCCCAAGCTCAAGGGCTTCAGTAACGCCCGGTTCAAGAAGAACTACCAGGTCGTTAACCTGGACCGGCTGACCGAGCTCTACCCCGAGGGTGGCGCGGTCACGGTCGAGGACCTGGTCGCCAAGGGCGCGGTTCGCAAGAACCAGCTCGTCAAGGTTCTGGGTACCGGTGAGATCACCGTCGCCGTGCAGGTGAGCGCCAACGCGTTCTCCTCCTCGGCGAAGGAGAAGATCACCGCGGCCGGTGGCTCCGTCACCGAGCTGTAGGGACCTGTACCGCGATGCGGTCTCGTGGGGGCGTTCACCGGCAGGGTCCGTCAGGGCCAGGCGGTGGACGCCCCCCGCGCGTTGGGACCGACAGGTGAGGGTGACCTGATCCTCACACGGCGAGTGATCACTGTTACAGTGCCATCTGTTCGACCCCCCGGTCTGACGTAATGTGAATACTTCCGAGCACCGGGCACGTGCCCCGTGCTGACGATCTACGACGATTCAGGATCGGCCGCGATGTCTGGAACCCGTTACGCCGCCGACGTGGCGCAGGAGGAGACGTGCTAGGTGCGTTCGTTCGTGCATTCCGCACGCCCGACCTGCGTAACAAGCTGCTGTTCACACTGTTCATCCTGACGCTGTTCCGTCTGGGTGCGGTCATTCCCGTGCCGGGGATCAACTCCGCGGCGATCCGGGACCAGATGGAGGCTCTGCGCTCTGGGGACAGCACCGGCTTGTACGACATGGTCAACCTGTTCAGCGGCGGCGCGCTGCTGCAACTGGCCGTGTTCGCGCTCGGGGTCATGCCCTACATCACCGCGAGCATCATCATCAACCTGTTGACGGTGGTCATCCCCCGCCTGGAGGCCCTCAAGAAGGAGGGGCAGGCCGGACAGGGCAAGATCACCCAGTACACCCGCTATCTCACGCTGATGCTCTCGGTCCTGCAAGCGACCAGCATCGTGGCCATGGCCCGCACGGACATGCTGTTCCAGGGGATCATCCCGGTGCAGGCCTACATGCCCAACCAGGACATCATCACCCTGGTCACCATGGTCTTCGTCATGACCGCCGGCAGTGCGCTGGTCATGTGGTTCGGTGAGCTCATCACCGAGCGCGGTGTCGGCAACGGCATGTCGCTGCTCATCTTCACCACCGTCATCGCGGCCTTCCCGTCCTCGATCATGGGGATGTACGAGGAGCGCTCGGTGTGGGTCTTCTCCATCATCTGTATCGCGGGCCTCGCCCTGATCACCGCGGTGGTCTTCATCGAGCAGGCGCAGCGCCGCATCCCGGTGCAGTACGCCAAGCGCATGGTGGGCCGCCGGATGTACGGCGGAAGCTCCACCTACATCCCGCTGAAGGTCAACCAGGCCGGTATCATCCCGGTGATCTTCGCCTCCTCGATGCTGTTCCTGCCGCAGATGATCATCAACTTCGCGGGCCAGGACTCGGACAACATCGTCATCACCACCCTGCGGACCTACTTCCTCGACGTCACGAGCCCCGTGTACATGGGCACGTTCTTCGTCATGATCGTGGGCTTCGCGTTCTTCTACGTGGCGATCACCTTCAACCCCGAAGAGGTCGCCGACAACATGAAGAAGTACGGTGGGTTCATCCCGGGTATCCGGCCCGGGCGTCCGACGGCCGAATACCTCAGCTACGTGCTGACCCGGCTGACGACGCCCGGCTCTCTGTACCTGGGCGTGATCGCTCTGCTGCCGATGGTGGCTCTGGGGGCCACCGGCGCCTCGATGAACTTCCCGTTGGGCGGCACGAGCATCCTGATCATGGTCGGTGTCGGGCTGGACACGGTGAAGCAGATCGAGAGTCACCTCCAGCAGAGGAACTACGAAGGTTTTCTGCGATAAATGCGTGCAGTATTGGTGGGGCCGCCTGGGGCCGGTAAAGGTACCCAGGCCCAGATCCTCGCGTCGGACCTGTCGATCCCTCAAGTATCCACAGGTGACATCTTCCGGGCCAACGTCAGCGGCGGTACCGAACTGGGCAAGAGGGCCAAGGAGTACATGGACCGCGGTGACCTCGTCCCAGACGAGGTCACCAATGCCATGGTCAAGGACCGCTTGTCCCAGGACGACACGGCCGGAGGCTTCCTGCTCGACGGGTTCCCCCGCAACGTTCCCCAGGCGGAGAAGCTCGGTGAGATGCTCGCCGACCTGAAGGTCGACCTGGACATCGTGCTGGAGCTCAAGGTCGACGAGGAGGAGGTCGTCAAGCGGCTCTCGGGCCGCCGCTCGTGCTCCGAGTGCGGCCGCGCCTACCACGTCGAGTACGACGCCCCCGCGGTGGAGGGCGTGTGTGACACGGACGGCGTCGCCCTGTACCAGCGCCAGGACGACCGGGAGGACACCATCCGGCACCGCCTGGAGGTCTACCGGAAGCAGACAGCTCCCCTGGTGGACTTCTACGCCTCCCAGGGGCTCCTGTCGGCGATCTCCGCTACGGGCTCCGTGGGCGAGGTGACGGCCCGCGCCAAGGCCGCCATCAAGGAGAAGGCGAGCGGGGCCGATGCCTGATGTTCGGTAGATCCAAGCCGGACGTGCAGCTCAAGACGCCGGAACAGATCGCCAGGATGAGGGCGGCGGGCCAGGTCGTGGCCCGCACGTTGGACACGCTCCGGGCCGCGACGCGGCCCGGGGTGTCCACCCTCGAACTCGACGCGATCGCGGAGAAGTCCATCCGGGACGCGGGCGCGGTGCCCTCCTTCAAGGGCTACCACGGTTTCCCGGCATCCATCTGCGCCTCCGTCAACGAGGAGGTCGTCCACGGCATCCCCAGCCGGGAGCGGGTGCTCGCGGAGGGGGACCTGCTCTCCATCGACTGCGGTGCGGTCCTGGAGGGCTGGCACGGCGACTCCGCGATCACGCTCCCCGTGGGCGAGGGCCGTCCGGAGGACCTGGAGATGCTCCGGACCTGCGAGGAGGCCATGTGGCAGGGGATCGCGCAGTTGCGCCCCGGCCGGACCCTCGGTGACATCGGTCATGCGATCGGCGGGTACATCTCCCGCAACGGCGACTACGGCAACGTCCGCGAGTACGGTGGCCACGGCATCGGTACCGAGATGCACATGGACCCGCACGTGCTCAACCACGGCCGCCGGGGCAAGGGTCTGCGCTTGATGGAGGGCATGTGCCTGGCCATCGAGCCGATGACCACCCTGGGCGGGCACGAGGTCCACCAGCTCGACGACGGCTGGACCGTGGTGACGCGTGACGGCGCGCGCGCGGCCCACGTCGAGCACTCCGTGGCGATCACCGCCGAGGGGCCGCTCGTGCTCACCGCGCGGGAGGAGAACCGCGATAAAATAACGCAGATGGGGTTCGTCCAGCCGACCTGGTAGCGGATCCGGCGCCCCGCGCCGGTTCGTCCCGGAGGAGATGCGAGGTGCGCGCAGTGTCCGACCCGGTTCCTTCCATGCGGACGACCGACGCCGACCGCGACCGTGTCGCGGCGTTCCTCCAGGAGCACTTCGCCCAGGGGAGGCTGGACCAGGACGAGTTCACCGAACGGCTGGGGCGGGCCTACAAGGCCCGGACCGCCGGTGAGCTCGCCGAGATCACCGGGGACCTGCCCGAGCGCGACCTCGCGGACCTGCGGAGCGAGCAGGCGGCGGTGGCACCTGCGATCAGCATGCGCGACCCCGCGCTGCTGGTGCCCTGGGCGCTCTACGCCGGGGTGAACCTCCTGTGCTTCGTCATCTGGCTCATTCTGGTCCTCACCGGACAGAACACCTATCCTTGGTTCCTGTGGGTGCTGGGGCCCTGGGGTGTCGTGATGGGCATGGTGACGTTCGGGGTGCTGGCCGCGCAGAGGAACCATCCGCACCGCGGCGACACCGCCTAGGCTCCGTTTCGGAGCGGCTGCGCCGCGGGCGTCGTTTGAGGGTGGTGGGTGGGGGCACCGCGTGCTCTTACCGGCCCCGGACGCGGTGTAGAGTACTCCGTCGGCCGGAGCACGGGTCCGGAGGCGATAGACTGTCAGGGCCCATACGCGGGCTGTTGGGTCAGTCTGCCTTTCCTGTGCCACGTCTGTGCATCGACGTACGCTCTCGCAGTTGGCCTGAACTTCCAGTGTGTCCCGGCTTCGGTGGTACCGCACACGGTGCCGCCGGGGCTTCGTGCGTGCGCACGGGTGCACCGGAGACCCGTCGGGTTGTCCCGAAGAATCGATCGATGAGCGAGGCGTGGAGGACATGGCGAAGAAAGACGGCGCCATCGAGATCGAGGGTTCCGTTGTCGAGTCCCTACCCAACGCTATGTTCAAGGTAGAGCTCGACAACGGGCACCAGGTCCTTGCCCACATCAGCGGCAAGATGCGGATGAACTACATTCGCATCCTTCCCGACGACCGGGTCGTCGTGGAACTGAGCCCGTACGACCTCACACGCGGGCGCATCGTTTACCGCTACAAGTAGCCCGCTCCGGACCGTGGTCCGGAAGGGGGACATGAGTTCGGAGTCCACCATGAAGGTCAAGCCGAGCGTGAAGAAGATCTGCGCGAAGTGCCGCGTGATCCGCCGGAACAAGCGGATCATGGTCATTTGCTCGGACCCGCGCCACAAGCAGCGCCAGGGCTAGCCGCCCGCGTCTGTCCGCCGCGGTCTCACGCACACTCCCGGACGGGGAACACGTACCTCGCCGGGGCGAAACAACACATACCTGTTCCGATTCCCGACACCCGTGGGTGTGGGGAAGAACCCCCGGTCGGAGGCCGGGGCCTCGTCGGTTGGGCGACGGGAGGAGGGAACGGGTCAGACCTCCGCACACATCTGGATGGAGTCTCGCCCACATGGCACGTATCGCCGGCGTCGACCTCCCGCGCGACAAGCGCGTGGAGATCGCTCTCACGTATGTCTACGGGGTCGGGCGCACCCGCGCGCTCGAAACCCTGGGGAACACCGGTGTCGACGGCAACACGCGCGTCTACCAGCTCTCCGAGGAGGACCTGGTCAAGCTGCGCGACTGGATCGAGCAGCAGTACCAGGTCGAGGGCGACCTGCGCCGCGAGGTCCAGGCCGACATCCGCCGCAAGATGGAGATCGGCAGCTACCAGGGGATCCGGCACCGGCGCGGCCTCCCGGTCCGCGGTCAGCGCACACAGACCAACGCCCGTACCCGCAAGGGCAAGAAGAAGACCGTGGCCGGTAAGAAGAAGGCCGGTAAGAAGTAGTCCGCTCGGACCGTACGACCGCGTCCGAGAGCAATGCACGGACCGATGATCTCTGGGAGTTTCGCTCATGCCGCCCAAGGGCCGCCAGCAGGGTGCCGCGCGCAAGGTGCGCCGCAAGGAAAAGAAGAACATTGTCCACGGACACGCTCACATCAAGAGCACGTTCAACAACACGATCGTGAGTATCACCGACCCCAACGGTGCCGTGATCTCGTGGGCCAGCTCCGGCCAGGTCGGTTTCAAGGGTTCGCGCAAGTCGACCCCCTACGCCGCGCAGATGGCCGCCGAAGCCGCCGCACGCCGTGCCCAGGAGCACGGTGTCCGCAAGGTGGACGTCTTCGTCAAGGGTCCGGGCTCGGGCCGGGAGACCGCCATCCGTTCGCTCACCGCGACCGGCCTTGAGGTGGGCTCCATCCAGGACGTCACCCCGGTTCCGCACAACGGCTGCCGTCCGCCCAAGCGTCGCCGGGTCTGATCCCGGCCGCGCGTCCGCGCCTCCTACCGCGCGGGCGCGCGCGGCCTCGCGCCGTGTGGCCCCCGTGGGGCCGCACGGCTCTGGGTAGGAATCCGAGTAGAGGGCACCCGTCACGCGGTGCCCGTCCGGTGGCCGTCATATAGCGGTCGGCCATGTGGAAGGGAAAACACGGACCATGTTGATCGCACAGCGTCCCACGCTGACCGAGGAAGCCGTCTCGGACCTGCGCTCGAAGTTCGTCATCGAGCCGCTGGAGCCGGGCTTCGGCTACACCATCGGCAACTCGCTTCGGCGTACCCTGCTGTCCTCCGTCCCCGGCGCGGCCGTGACCAGCATCCGCATCGAGGGTGTCGAGCACGAGTTCACGACCGTGCCCGGGGTCAAAGAGGACGTCACCGAGATGATCCTCAACCTCAAGGGCCTGGTCGTCAGCTCCGAGCACGACGAGCCGGTGCTGATGTACCTGCGCAAGCAGGGACCCGGTGTGGTGACCGCCGCGGACATCGCTCCGCCGGCCGGCGTCGAGGTGCACAACCCCGACCTGCACCTGGCCACGCTCAACGGCAAGGGCAAGCTGGAGATGGAGTTGACGGTCGAGCGCGGCCGCGGCTATGTCTCGGCGACGCAGAACAAGCAGATGGGTCAGGAGATCGGCCGTATCCCGATCGACTCCATCTATTCGCCGGTTCTGCGTGTGACGTACAAGGTCGAGGCCACCCGCGTCGAGCAGCGCACCGACTTCGACCGCCTGATCGTCGACATCGAGACCAAGCCGGCCATCCGTCCGCGTGACGCGGTCGCCAGCGCGGGCAAGACCCTGGTCGAGCTGTTCGGCCTGGCACGTGAGCTCAACATCGACGCCGAGGGCATCGACATGGGCCCCTCGCCCACGGACGCCGCTCTGGCGGCGGACCTGGCACTGCCGATCGAGGACCTCAACCTGACGGTCCGGTCCTACAACTGCCTCAAGCGTGAGGGCATACACAGCGTCGGTGAGCTGGTGGCCCGCTCGGAGCAGGACCTGTTGGACATCCGCAACTTCGGTGCCAAGTCCATCGACGAGGTGAAGCAGAAGCTCGTCGACATGGGCCTGTCCCTGAAGGACTCCCCGCCCGGATTCGACCCCAGCACCGCGGCTGACTCGTACGGCTCCGACGACGAGGGCGAGTCCTTCGTCGAGACGGAGCAGTTCTAACCGACCTTCGTCGCCCACATGGTCCCCGGCCGAGTGCGGCCGCGGACCGCGTCACTAGGAGAACGACACCATGCCCACGCCTACCAAGGGCGCCCGTCTGGGTTCCGGGCCCGCTCACGAGCGGCACATCCTGGCGAACCTCGCCACCGCGCTGTTCCAGCACGGCCGTGTCCGCACCACCGAGGCCAAGGCCAAGCGTCTGCGCCCCTACGCCGAGAAGCTCATCACCCTCGGCAAGCGCGGTGACCTCCACGCCCGCCGCCAGGTCCTGACCAAGATCACGGACAAGGCCGTCGTGCACGAGCTGTTCACCGAGATCGGTCCGCGCTACGAGAACCGCCCCGGCGGTTACACGCGCATCACCAAGATCGGTCCGCGCAAGGGCGACAACGCCCCGATGGCGATCATCGAGCTGGTCGAGGCGCTCACCGCTTCCGCCGCTCCCGCGGCTCCGGCCGCGCCTGCTCAGGAGGAGTCCGAGGCCCCGGCCGCGGAGACCCCCGCAGCGGAGGCCGGTGAGGCCGGGGAGGTCGCGGAGAACGGCTCCGAGAGCAAGTAGGCGGGCGCGCGCCCGTCGCGGCGCGCACCGCGCACCGAGTGCCCGGCTCCCCCGAGGGGCCGGGCACTCGGCCTTTCCCGGGAAGCGGATGCGATGGACAACGACGACACGGTGGTCCGGCTGCGGCTGGACCTCTCCTACGACGGAACGGACTTCTCCGGGTGGGCGACCCAGCCCGGGCGCCGGACGGTACAGGGGGAGCTGGAGGCGGCCCTGGCCCGCGTACTGCGTCTCCCCGAGGCCTCCCTGACCTGTGCCGGGCGCACGGACGCCGGGGTGCACGCCCGGGGCCAGGTAGCCCAGGCCGACATCCCGCGGCCGGTGTGGGAGGCCGAGGGGGAGCGGCTGCTGCGCCGCCTGGCGGGTGTGCTGCCCAAGGACGTGCGGGTGCGCGCGGTGCGTCCGGCGCCGCCGGGGTTCGACGCGCGCTTCTCGCCGCTGTACCGGCGCTACGTGTACCGGGTGAGCGACGCGCCCTACGGGGTCGACCCGCTGCTGCGCAGGTACGTGCTCTGGCACCGCAGGCCGCTGGACGAGGCGCGGATGAACGCGGCTGCGGCACTGCTGACGGGTGAGCACGACTTCGCGGCGTTCTGCAAGAGGCGGGAGGGGGCCACCACGATCCGCGAGCTCCTGAGGCTGGAGTGGGGGCGCGTGGACGGGGCCCTGCTGGAGGGGACGGTGCAGGCGGACGCCTTCTGCCACAACATGGTGCGCGCGCTCGTGGGTGCGCTCCTGGCCGTGGGGGACGGCAGCCGAGACGTCTCCTGGCCCCGCGAGGTGCTCGGCGCGGGTGTGCGCGACTCCTCGGTGCACGTGGTGGGGCCGCAAGGACTGAGTCTGGAGGAGGTCCGCTACCCGGCCGACGCGGAGCTGGCCGGGCGGGCGACGGCCACACGGCGGGTGCGGGAGCTGCCCTGCCGGGGCCGCGCAGACTGAAGGCGGTGGCGGGGCACCCGCCAGGGTGCCCCGCCACCGGCCGCGGTCACTCGGTTTCCGCGGTGAGCCGAGCGAAGGTCTCGTCGAGGAAGTCCTCGCTGACCGACCGCAGGGCGGTGGCCGCCTCGGCCTCGGCGGAGGCGTCCTCCGCCGATCCGTCGCTGTTGGCGGCGAGGGCGAAGAGCACGTAGCTGCCCCACTGGCCGCTGCTGCCGTGGCCGCCGGAGGACCCGAGCCGCTGCGTCGGCGTGCCCTCCTCGCCGGCCAGGCCGGCGAACCACTCGGCAGCGACGAGGTCCTGCCCCTCCTGGGCCGCCACGGCGTCCGCCTCGCTGTCGAGCGTGGCGACGCCGATGGTCACCGCGCGGGCCTCGTCCTCGCTGACATAGGAGGCCCGGATCAACTGCTCGCACCCGCTGTCGGTGAGGACCTGCCCGTATCCGTTGTGCGTTCCCTCGGCGCACTCCGCGGTCTCGTCGACCACCACGCGGGTGAACGTTCCCGCGTCGCCCATGTCCACGGACCCGGGGAAGAACGACTCGGCGGCGAGCGGGGCGACGGGGGAGCCCTCGGAGCCGTCCCCTTCGCCGGAGAACCCGCCGCGGGCGAAGAAGAACGCACCGCCGCCCGCGATGACCAGCAGCACCACGAACCCCGCGATGAGGAGCGGCCGTGTCCTGTCGGGGCCCCCGGAAGCGCCGGAGTGCCGCCGGTCGGGGTAGTCCTCGTAGGAGTCGTAGTCCTCGACGTCGAACTGGGTGGTCGACGATCCCGGGTCGGCGGGGACCTCGTCCCGGTACAGGGGCCGGTCCGCGGCCGCTCCGGGGGTCGGGGGGACGGCCGGGATGTACTGTGTGGGCCCCTGCGCCTCCGTGGGGAACACCGGGTCGGGCCCGGGGGCGCCCGGGGCCTGAGGGAGCGCGTGAGGGGTGTACGAGGGCGGGTCGAACGCGCCCGCGCGGGGAAGCGCGCCGGGGCCCGGGGGCATCGGCGGCTGGGGACCGCTCGGCGGCCCCTGCGGGAAGGGGTTCTCGTGCGGACGCACCGGGGACTGGTGGCCGGTCGGCCCCTGGAAGTGCCGCTGCGGGCCGCTGGGGGGCAGGTGGGGTCCGCTCTGGTGGGGGTAGTACCCGCCGGCTGCGGGCTGCTCGCCCGTCGCGGGGGGAGCGCCCAAGCCCTGCTCCCGGCCGGGGCCGAGCGGGTACCGGCCCTCACCGGGCGCCTCGGGGTAGGGCCGCTGGTAGGGATCCTGGTACGGGTCGGCGGTGGGTTGCGGCCCGCTCTGGGGGTGGGCGTACGGGCTCTGCGGCCCGCTGGGGCTCCGGCCGTAGGGCGGCGGGGGGATCGGGGTGCCGGGGGGCACCTGGGGCGTCGGTCCGGTCCTGCCGGGCTGGGGGTGTTCACCGGGTACGGGAGGCCGACCGTCCGGATGGGGGAGGCCCGAGCCGAGCAGGTCCTGTCCGTCCCCGTGCTCCGGGCCGGTGGGATACCCGTCGGGGCCGTGCTGCGGCTGGTGGGGATGCGTACTGATGGGTGTCTCCGATGGCTCAGAGGGGGGACTGGACGACCGTGCGGGGTCCGGTCCGGCCGGGCTACCGTGACGGGCGTCTCCGTACTGCGCGTTCGCGCCCGTCATACCGGGCGGAGAGCGGGTGTTCGGTACAAGCGTAACCAAACCCCGGGCGGAAGAAGGACGAAGCACTCCCGATGACAGGCATAATAAAAGGCGGAGAGGTCACGGATGTGACCCCGTGCCGGCGCTTTCCCGCCAGGCGTGGTCGTGCCCGGACACCCGCCGTCGGCTTTGACCTGCGCATGGTGACCGGGTAGGATATACCGTCGTTGTGCGTTGAGTTGCCGTGGTCCCCAGACTCGACAAGTCGGGTGCCGATCCACGCACCATCGTCTGCGCACTCACCCTCCGGGTCGTCCTCATTGGCATGGGACATCCGGCCAAGTAACGCCTCCGTACCCGCGGTGGCGTTTCGTAATACGTGTCCACCATCCCGGACGGGGATGGGGCAGCCGACTGAAGAGCGAAGGCAAACGATCGTGCGCACATACAGCCCCAAACCAAGCGATATTCAGCGTCAGTGGCACGTTATCGACGCTACCGATCTCGTGCTCGGGCGTATGGCGAGCCAGGTTGCCACGCTCCTCCGGGGCAAGCACAAGCCGTACTACGCGCCCCACGTCGACACCGGCGACTTCGTGATCGTCGTGAACGCCGAGAAGGTCGCCCTCACCGGTAACAAGCTGGCCCAGAAGCGCGCCTACCGGCACTCCGGCTACCCGGGCGGTCTGCGTTCCATCGCCTACGCCGAACTGCTGGAGAAGAACCCCGAGCGCGCCGTGGAGAAGGCCGTCAAGGGGATGCTGCCCAAGGGGTCGCTCGGTCGCCAGATGGCCAAGAAGCTCAAGGTGTACGCCGGGCCGCAGCACCCGCACCAGGCCCAGCAGCCGGTGCCGTTCGAGATCACCAAGATCGAGCAGCCGGCCTAGGCGTTCGCGAGAACTGACAGGAAGCACGAGGAGAACCGTGGTCGAGCCCACCGGCATCGAAGACGTCGAGCAGGAATACGCGGAGAACCCGGAGGAATTCCCCTCCGAGTACACCAGCGAGTCCGACGAGGCGGCCGACGCCGCCTACGTCCCCACCGCGTCCGGCCCCAGCGCCGGAACCGGCCGCCGCAAGAAGGCCGTGGCCCGTGTCCGCATCGCCCCCGGAGCGGGCGAGTGGAAGGTCAACGGCAAGTCCCTGGAGGCCTACTTCCCGGACAAGGTCCACCAGCAGACCATCCGGGAGCCGTTCGTCTCCCTCGGGTTCGACGGCGCCTACGACGTCTCCGCCCGCCTGGACGGTGGCGGCCCCAGCGGCCAGGCCGGTGCGCTGCGCCACGGGATCGCCCGTGCGCTCGCGTCGCTGGACCCCGAGAACAACCGGCCGACCCTGAAGAAGGCCGGTTTCCTCACCCGCGACTCCCGTGAGGTGGAGCGGAAGAAGGCCGGTCTCAAGAAGGCCCGCAAGGCGCCCCAGTTCTCCAAGCGCTAGGCTGTGTTCTTTTGAACCGCCGCTGCGCTTCGGCCCGCCCGTCGCCCGCCACCGCCCCCAAAGGACGTCTGGCGGCGCGGCTCGGTCTCTCTCGGGCGTCGGGGGAACGGGGACCTTCGGCACCTAGGGCGTGTTCACTCGTTCCTCGCGGACACGCCTCCGGTACCTCCAGAACCCCGTGGGCGCCCTCGCGACACCCTCTGTGGTGCGGCATGTGTTCAAAGAACAGCTCCTAGAACCTCATGTGTCGGCCTCTGTTCGGCTGAGCGCTCACCCGTGTGTCGTCCCCGCGTCGGGGCGGCACGCGGGTTTTCTCGTTATTGCCCGCTACCCGTGGCGCCCGCAGCGGCGCCGAAACTCTTCTCCGTCGGCGTCCGAGGACGCCGTTCTCGAAAGGGGCTGTGGCCTGTGACACGGCTGTTCGGAACAGATGGTGTGCGCGGGGTCGCCGGTCGTGACCTGACCGCCGCCCTCGCCCTGGAGTTGTCCGTCGCGGCCGCCCGTGTGCTGGCCGACCGCGAGCAGGGGCGACGCCCCCGCGCCGTCGTCGGCCGAGACCCGCGGGCGTCGGGCGAGTTCCTGGAGGCGGCCGTGGTCGCCGGCCTGGCGAGCACGGGGGTCGACGTGGTCCGGGTCGGTGTCCTGCCGACCCCGGCCGCGGCCTTCCTCACCGCCGATCTCGATGCCGACTTCGGTGTCATGCTCTCCGCCAGCCACAACCCCGCGCCGGACAACGGCATCAAGTTCTTCGCCCGGGGCGGCCGGAAACTGGCGGATGCCCTGGAGGATGAGATCGAGGGCATGCTCGGCGTCCCTTCCACCCCGTGCGTGGGCGACGAGGTGGGCCGGGTCACCGACTCCTCCGACGGCGCGGAGCGCTACATCAACCACGTGCTGGCCTCCGTGCCGCATTCCCTCGACGGGCTGAAGGTCGTCGTGGACTGCGCGCACGGCGCGTCCTCCACTGTGGCTCCCGAGGCGCTGCGCCGTGCGGGGGCCGAGGTCGTGGCGATCGGCGACGCCCCGGACGGCTACAACATCAACGCGGGCCACGGGTCCACCCACCTGGAGGCCCTCCAGCGGGCCGTGGTGGAGCACGGTGCGGACGCGGGCATCGCCAACGACGGCGACGCCGACCGGTGCCTGGCGGTGGACGCACAGGGCCGGGTCGTGGACGGGGACCAGATCCTCTCCGTCCTCGCGGTGGAGGCCAAGGAGGCGGGGCGGCTCGCCGCGGACACCCTCGTGGTGACGGTCATGTCGAACCTGGGCCTGAAACTGGCGATGGAGCGCGAGGGCGTCTCCGTGGTGGAGACCGCGGTGGGTGACCGGTACGTGTTGGAGGAGCTGAAGCGCGGCGGGTTCAACCTGGGCGGTGAGCAGTCCGGGCACGTGATCCTGCTGGACCACGCCACCACCGGTGACGGCGTCCTGACCGCGCTGCACCTGCTGGCCGCGATGGCCCGCCGAGGGCAGGGGCTGGCGGAGCTGGCCAAGGTCATGACGCGCCTGCCGCAGGTGCTTATCAACGTCTCCGGGGTCGACAAGACCCGGGTGGCCACGTCGGGGGAGCTGGCCGCCGCGGTGCGCGAGGCCGAGGCGGAACTGGGCGGGGCCGGCCGGGTGCTGCTCCGGCCCAGCGGTACGGAGCCCAAGGTGCGCGTGATGGTCGAGGCGAAGGAAGCGGGTCAGGCCACCGAGGTCGCTGAGCGGCTCGCGGACGTGGTCCGCTCCGCCCTCTAGAGCACGGGGCCTGGGGAAGGACATGGCGGACGTACCGGGTGGAGGCGCCCTGACGATCGGTGTCGATATCGGCGGGACCAAGGTCGCCGCCGGTGTGGTCACGCCGGAGGGGCGGGTACTCGCCAGGGTCCGGACCGAGACCCCCGAGCGGAGCAAGAGTCCCGACGTGGTCGAGGACACCATCGTCGGGGCCGTCCAGGAGCTCAGCCGGGGGTTTCCGGTACGGGCCGTGGGCGTGGGTGCCGCGGGGTTCGTGGACGAGCAGCGCGGCCACGTGCTGTTCGCACCGCATCTGTCCTGGCGCCGGGAGCCGCTGCGGGAGGCCCTGGGCGCGCGCCTGGGGCTGCCCGTGGTGGTGGAGAACGACGCCAACGCCGCTGCCTGGGCCGAGGTGTGGGTCGGGGCCGGGCAGGGCGTGGACCACGTCGTGGTGGTGAACCTGGGAACGGGGATCGGTGGGGCAGTGGTCCTCGACGGGAAGCTGTGGCGGGGCCGCCACGGGATCGCGGGCGAGTTCGGCCATATGACCGTGGTTCCGGGCGGGCACCGCTGTGAGTGCGGGAACCGGGGATGCTGGGAGCAGTACGCCAGCGGGAACGCCGTGACACGTGAGGCCCGTGAACTGGTCCGCTCCGAGTCCCCGGTAGCGCGCGGACTGCACCAGGCCGTCGGCGGCGACGCCCGGCTGATCACCGGGCCGCTCGTCAGTGAACTGGCGAGCAAGGGGGACCGGGCCTGTGTGGAGCTGCTGGAGGACGTGGGCGCCTGGCTGGGCGCGGGCCTGGCCAACCTGGCGGCGGCGTTCGATCCGGAGCTGTTCATCATCGGAGGAGGGGTGTCGGAGGCTGGGGAGCCGCTGCTCGGGCCGGCGCGGACCGCCTTCGAGCGCACCCTGCCCGGCCGTGGCTTCCGGCCCGCGGCCCGTGTGGTCGCGGCGGCGCTGGGCAACGAGGCGGGGATGATCGGCGCGGCCCGCCTGGCCGGAGAGGCGCTGTGACGAAGCTCCCCGCCCCGGTACGGGGTCCGACCGCCGCCGGGCGCTCCGGGCCCGACGGCGATGCGTCCAGCGCCGGACCAATCCCCTCACGTCGATGTCGATGGGGAGGGGCACGTCGAGCTTGAGCCGTTCCCGGGCGACCGTGGTCGGAACATACCTGGGGCCGTGTGTCCCGTCGAGTTCGTAGACGTGGATCGCGGGACCCGTGTCCTCCGGTTCGCTGCGCCAGAAGTGCGAAGTCCCCGTCGGGGCGCACCTGGAGGGAGATCGTCCATGCCATCGGCGGTTCAGCCGCCGGGCGGTGGGGTGAACCATGCGGGGAGCGGCTGGGCGGGCGTCGAATCCTCCGGAGACGATTCCTGGGGCCACCCTAGGAGCGCGGGTTTTCTCAGGGCAGGAAGGCAGCCCGGGGTGATGACCGCGAACGCGGTTTCCGTGCGGGCTCTCGGGAGGCCCGAACGGCCCGGGGCACGGGGCCCTGCGACGCGGTGCGTTGAACCGAACCCGGTTCTAGTGTGTGGGCCGCATCGTCTGTAGAGTGCGGCCCATGGATCTCAACGGAATCTCCGCCCTCGTCTCGGGCGGTGCGAGTGGCCTCGGTGAGGCCACCGCCAAGGAACTCGCGGCGGCCGGCGCCACCGTCGTCATCGCCGACCTCAACGCCGAGCGCGGCGAAGCCATCGCCAAGGAGATCGGCGGTGTCTTCGCCGCCACGGACGTCTCCCAGGAGGACCAGGTCCAGGCCGCGGTCCGGGCCGCCGTCGGCACCGGCAAGCCCTTCCGTGCGGCCGTCTCCTGCGCAGGGATCGGCTGGGCGACCCGCACCGTCGACCGCTCCGGCAACCCCCACGACCTGGACAGCTACCAGAGGGTCATCCAGGTCAACCTGATCGGCACGTTCAACGTGCTGCGCCTGTCGGCGGCCGAGATCGCCAAGACCGAGCCCGTCAACGAGGACGGCGAGCGCGGCGCCATCGTCAACACCGCCTCGCTGGCAGGGATCGAGGGGCAGATCGGCCAGATCGCCTACTCCTCCTCCAAGGGCGGCGTGATCGGTATGACGCTGCCCGCAGCGCGCGACCTCGCCGCGGTCGGCATCACCGTCAACACCATCGCCCCCGGCATCCTGGAGACCCCCATCTACGGGGAGGGTGCGGGTGCCGAGGAGTTCAAGCAGCGCCTGGCCGCGCCGGTCCCGTTCCCCAAGCGCCTCGGCACCGCCGGGGAGTTCGGGAGGCTGGCCCGTGCCCTGCTGGAGATCAGTTACGTCAACGGCGAGGTCGTCCGGATCGACGGCGCCCTGCGCATGCCGCCGAAGTAGGGGGAGATCATGTCCGACGAGGTGCTCTACACGGCTGAGGACGGCATCGCCGTCATCACCATCAACCGCCCCAAGGCCAAGAACGCGGTCAACGCGGCCGTGGCCGCACAGGTCGCCGAGGCGCTCGACGACCTCGACGCCCGCGAGGAGCTGGGTGTCGGGATCATCACCGGTGCCGGGGGGACCTTCTGCTCCGGTATGGACCTGAAGGCGTTCATGAAGGGTGAGTTCCCCTCCGTCGAGGGCCGCGGGTTCGCGGGCCTCACCGAGCGCGGCCCCAGGAAGCCCCTCATCGCCGCCGTCGAGGGCTATGCCCTGGCCGGCGGGTTCGAGGTGGTGCTCGCGTGCGACCTGGTCGTCGCGGCCGAGGACGCCAGGTTCGGTATCCCCGAGGTCAAGCGCGGCCTGGTCGCGGCGGGCGGTGGTCTGCTGCGCCTGCACCACCGCATCCCGCGCAACATCGCGATGGAGTTGGCCCTGACCGGTGACTTCGTCGGCACGCCGCGCCTGTCGCAGCTCGGTCTGGTCAACCAGGTGACCCCCAGCGGGGGCGCGCTTGCCGGGGCCCGGGACCTGGCCGCCCGCCTCACCCCGAACGGGCCGCTGGCCCTGAAGGTCTCCAAGGAGGTCGTCCAGGCCTCCGACGACTGGTCCACCGCGCAGATGTGGCAGAAACAGGGCGAGCTGACCGGACCGGTGTTCGCCAGCCACGACGCGATGGAGGGGGCGGCGGCCTTCGCCGAGAAGCGCGCCCCCGTGTGGAGGGGCGAGTAGCCCCGAACCCGGTTCCTGCGGCGGCAGCTCCGAGGGGCAGCCGCCGCCTTCGTGTGCTCAAGGTGTCCTCACGGGGGAGAGCGAGGGCAGGGAGAAAGAACGGAGCATGCTTCCTTCCCGGTGAGCGGCGCTGGCTCCTGGCCGGTGCGGCCCTGTTCCACCGCAGCTTCGTGCTGGGCTGCGTGGGTGGAGAGGTCGACCGGCCCAAGGGCACGGGGGCCGGTCTTCGGCGGCTGGCCCGACTACGTCTTCGACCGGACCCGGGCCGCGCGCTCACCGGGTCCGCCCGCACCCGTTCGGCGGTATCGAGTTCCCGATGGGTGTGTTCATCGTCGCCCCGCCGGCCGGGATGTTCTCCGGGGCCGTGAGGCTCGCCGCCATCGCGGGTTCGGCCGTCCCCAGGCTCGCGTTCGAGGCGCTGCTCGTCTGCAAGCTCTGGCGGTACACCCGCCGGTTCGAGCGGGTCGACGGCGGCATCAGGGCCCCCTTCCGGAGCGGTCCGCGGCCGCCTGAGAGGTCGGCCCCGGTGGGAGCGCCGTCCGTACGGGACGCCGGCAGGCGCGTAACCTCGGAGGACAGGTGCTTGCGAGGAAGGGGCGGGAACCGTGCGGATTCTGTTGACGGGTGGCGCTGGATACATCGGCTCGCACACGGCGGTCGAGGTGCTGGAGCGCGGCCATGAGGCCGTGGTGCTCGACAATCTGGTGAACAGCAGCGCGGAGGCCGTGCGACGGGTCGAGAAGATCACCGGACGGCCGGTGCCGTTCGTGGAGGGCGACTGCACTGACCCGGAGGTGGTCGAGCGCGTCTTCGCCGAGTACGCCGTGGACGCCGTCGTGCACTTCGCCGGTCTCAAGGCGGTCGGTGAGTCCGTGGCCCGGCCCCTGCGGTACTACCGCAACAACCTGGACGCGCTCCTCACCCTGGTGGAGGCCATGGACCGGGCAGGGGTCCGCCGCCTGGTGTTCAGCTCCTCCGCCACCGTCTACGGCGACCCCGGGACGGTCCCCATCACCGAGCCCAGTCCGCTCAGCGCGGTGAACCCCTACGGTGCGACCAAGCTGTTCGGTGAGCAGATCCTCAGGGACCTGGCGGTGTCCTCCCCCGACTGGCGGATGACCCTGCTGCGGTACTTCAACCCGGTCGGGGCCCACCCCAGCGGCCTGATCGGTGAGGACCCCAACGACATCCCCAACAACCTCTTCCCCTACATCTCCAAGGTCGCCGCGGGACGGCTCCCCGAACTCACGGTCTTCGGAGACGACTACGACACCCCCGACGGCACCGGTGTGCGTGACTACCTGCACGTGGTCGACCTGGCCAGGGGGCACGTGGCGGCGCTGGACCGCCTGGAGGGCCGGGAGGGGCTGAAGGTGTACAACCTGGGCACCGGGAAGGGCACCTCCGTCCTGGAGGCGATCCGCGCCTTCGAGAGGGCCAGCGGGTGCCCTGTCCCGTTCACGGTGGGTCCCCGCCGTCCCGGCGACATCGCCACCTGCTTCGCCGATCCGGGGCTGGCGGTCCGCGAACTCGGCTGGCGGGCCGAGCACACCGTGGACCAGGCCTGTGCCGACGCCTGGCGCTGGCAGTCGACCCATCCCGACGGGTACCGCTGACCCGGGCGGCCGCGGTCCGGAAGTGGGCTCCTCGGCCTGCGTACCGGAACCTCCCGAGCGGAGTTCGCCTGAGGCGATGTGCATCACTTGCTTGTGCAATTCCTTGTCGTGGGGGGCGGCGCGGAAGCCATGCGATTCCGCGCCCGTTGAGCGTGGTTCATGTCAGCTTGCAGGCATGTGGGACTGTTTGGGGGTGATGTGGATCATTCCAGCGGCCGGGTTCCTGACCACCTGGACGGCTGTGCTGACGGGATGAGGGGGGACCCATCCCGGTGAGGGCCTATGGGCGCGGGCTGGGGTGCGGCTTCGTGTGTGGTCTGTTACTTGTGGTCTGTATCGTCAAAGGCCACATGTCGGCTTCGGTGTGAAAGTCTCACATGAACTCCCTCTTTCCCATGGATGACGTCCCTTGGGCCTTCGAAGCACGCGGGTCGGCCTGGGTGGAGTCCCCTCTGCAGTTCCTGGCCGCCGTCGAGGCCTACGCGAGCGGCGATCTGTCCACGCACGGCATCGTCATGCTCAGGCAGGACGCCCCGGGGCTGAGCGCCATCCACGCGGAGCTGCGTCGGCTCCATCCCGCGGTCCAGCCCGCCGCACTCGCCCGGCGTCCGGCACGCCCCCGTTCGGACGACTACACCTGGGTGCTCGGCGACCCCTTTTCCGGCAGGGTCCAGCGGGCGCTGCTCAAGGCGGCACGCTGCCGCCTCGTGCTCGTCGACGACGGGGTCTCCCTCTGGCACCTGCTGCGCCTGCTCAGCGACCCCTCACCGCGGGCTCTGGTACGGGCACGGGTCCGCAGGACCCTGCCGCGAATCGCCTTGGGCCGCTCCACGGCGCGGGTGCTGCGCACGGCGGCGGCCGAGGGGCGGCTGACGGTGTTCACCATGCTCCCCCTGCCCGAGGACCTGCTCTCGGCGGCCGAGGCGTCCGGGATCAGGGTGGTGCGGCACGACTTCCCCCTGCTGCGCTCGCTGCCGGAGGAGAAGCTTCCGGACGAGGAGCGGATCGTTCTGGGTACCGCGCTGGTCAACGACGGCCTCCTGCGCATGCCCGCCTATCTGTCCTGGGTAGGGGATCAGACAGCGCGGGGGACCATCGCCTACTATCCGCACCGCCGTGAGGACCCGCGGGTCCTGGCCCGGCTGGCCGAGGACGGGCGGGTCCGTCTCGTGAAGCCGGGGCTGCCCGTGGAACTGGCGCTTCGGGGGCTGGGGTCGGGACACGAGATCCGTTCGCTGCCCTCCACGGCGCTGGTAGCGCTGCGGCGGCTGGTGCGGGGCGCGTCCGTCGGCGCGCAGGAGGTCGCCGACGGCTGGTGGACGAGGTCGGCACCGCGGCGTCTGCGGTCGGATGTGGCGCTGACCGCCTCGGTGGTCAACGAAGGGGAGCGCGCGGGCGGGGTGTGACAGGGCCGCCCGGCGGGCAGCGGGGCGGGGCCTTCCGGTCCCGCCCGGGACGGCACGCTCCTACCAGGACAGGGCGACGTTGGTCTCGTTGCCGCCGTAGGTCTCCGAACTCACGCCCATGTACGTGATCGCGTCGGCGTCGGGGACGTCGAAGGGGATGGTCACGCTGGTGAAGCCGTTGCCGGAGTCCACGATCACGCTGACACCGCCGTTGGCCTCGTTGGTGAGGTCGTAGTCCTCCTCGTACCAGGTGCCGTCCGCGGTGTAGACGCGCTGCTCGTCCATCCAGAACCACTCGGAGCCGGAGGTGGCCGAGGCCACGTCCATGGACACGACGAGGTACTCACCGGACGGGGTCGAGCCGCGGTACTCGTCCACGACCTCCGCACCGGTGATGACGTAGGTCATCCCCTCGTGGGTGAACTCCTCGCCGATCTGGTGCATGTCCGGGTTGTCGACGGACGGGTCCTCGGGCTGCGCGGGCTCCTCCGACCCGCTGGACACCTGGGGCGTGGAGGGTTCGGCCGGCTCGGAGCCGTTGAAGACCAGGGCGATGAGGACCACGGCCACGACGCCGAGGACGAACAGGCCGGCACAGCCCAGGCCGACGAACAGCCAGGGGGAGGTCTTCTTGCGCTGTGGGGGCATGCCCGGCTGGCCGTAGGGGGTGCCGTACGGGTCGACGGGCGGCGGGCCGTAGCCGTACGGGTCTCCCGGCGGGGGGCCCATGGGGGGCTGGCCGCCGGTGTAGGCCCCCTGCGGGGGCATGCCCGGCTGGCCGTAGGGGGTGCCGTACGGGTCGACGGGCGGCGGGCCCATGGGGGGCTGGCCGCCCGGCGGGGGGGTCATGGGGGGCTGGCCGCCGGTGTACGGCCCCTGCGGTGGCATGTCAGCGGGCTGACCCTCGTAGGGGCTGTTCGAAGGAGGCTGGCTCATGGCGGTCCTTGGCTTTCTTCCGTGAGCGGGGCGGAGTGCCCCCGTCCGGGCGCGGGCGCGCCCGGGGGGATGGGGTCGGCGGTCGTCCGGAACCGCCCGCGGTCCGCGGCCGGGGTCCTTACTGGTTCGGATGCCGGGAGAACCGCGGTGGTTCCGGCGGCGGTGCCTAGTGTTGGGGTATGGCTCGACTGCTCATCGTGCACCACACCGTCTCGCCCGCGACCCAGGAGATGCTGGAAGCGGTACTCGACGGCGCACGCACAGACGATATCGAAGGGGTGGCGGCCAGGTCGACGCCGGCTCTGTCCGCGACCGCCGCTGACCTGCTGGAAGCCGATGCCGTCCTGCTGGGCACACCGGTCAACATCGGGTACATGTCGGGGGCGCTGAAGCATTTCTTCGACAATGTCTACTACCCCGCCCAGGACGGGACCGACGGTCTTCCCTACGCGCTCTTCGTCCACGGGGACAACGACGCCTCGGGGGCGGTGCGGGCTGTGGAGTCCATCACCAAGGGGATGGGGTGGCGGCGGCACCGGCCCCCGGTCCTGGTGACCGGGCGGCCCGACGGGGCGGCTCGGGAGGCCTGCTGGGAACTCGGGGCGGTCATGGCCCTGGCCGCCCTCGGCGAGGTGTGAGGGCGGAGGCGGGGACACGGCGGTCCGGGCACCCTCGTACCGTCCGAGCGGAAAGCCCGGGGAAAGTCGGGGTCAGCGTTGCCCGAAACGCGACGGCGCACCACCGTGTCAGCGCCTGAGCCGGACAGGATGGCCGTGTCCGGTGCTTTCCGATCCACCGCGTGGCCTGCCCACCGGCCCGAGATACCCGAGGGCCGCGCGGTGCCCCCTCTTTTCCGAACCGCGCCGAAGGTCAGTATCCGCGCCAGCCTTCCAGGTGGTAGTCGATGATGCGGGGGTTCATGAGGGTGGACGATCGCACCCCGGGGTCGCGCCGGTCCATCGGGAACACCAGGGCGGCCTCCAGGAGTTCGGCGTCCAGGAAGCGCAGCGGCGGCGCGTCCTCCGGGACGGCCGGCGCCGGGGCGGTGTCGTGGGAGGCCAGGTAGAACCCCCAGTTCCCGAAGGAGGGGACGTCCACGTTGTAGGGGGTGGCGGCCAGCCCCGCCTCCTCCAGGGAGTGGCTCACGCTCCAGAACGCCTCGGGCGCGAAGAACGGTGAGCCGGCCTGGACCACGAGGCGGCCGTCCTCGGCCAGGGAGTGCTTGACCAGGGAGTAGAACTCCACCGAGTACAGCTTGGCCGGGCCGACGTCGGACCCGTCCGGCAGGTCGGCGACCACCGCGTCGAAGGTCCGCGCGTTCTCCCGGAGCCAGTTGAAGGCGTCCGTGTGGACGACCTCCACACGGGGGTCCTCGAAGGAGCCCTCGTTGGCGGCTCTGATCACCGGGTCGGTGGAGGCCAGTTCGACGACGGCGGGGTCGAGGTCGACCAGGGTCACCGAGGAGACGTCGTCGTAGCCGAGGATCTCGCGCAGGGCCAGGCCGTCGCCGCCGCCCAGGACGAGCACGTCCTCGTGCGGCCCGTCCATCACCGGGTGGATCAGCGACTCGTGGTACCGGTACTCGTCCAGGGTCGAGAACTGCAGGCTGCCGTTGAGGAACATGCGTGTGTCCTCACCGTCCAGCGACTGCGTGATCACGATCTCCTGGTAGTCGGAGCGCTCGGCGTGCACGATCGGGGCGCGGTAGAGGGCCTGCCGGGCGTCGACCTCGAACCGTTCGGCGTACACGAAGGCCAGGGCGAGCACGGCGACGATGAGGGCGAGCCCGGACGCCAGGGCGATGTGGGCGCGCCGGGTGAGCTGTGACCTGAAGAGCCAGAGGACCACCGCCACACCGACCACGGCGTTGAGTGCGCCGACCATCAGCGCGCCCTTGGGCAGACCGAACAGGGGCAGAAGCAGGAAAGGGAAGGCGAGGCCGCCGATGAGCCCGCCCACGTAGTCGGCGGCGAACAGGTCGGCGACGGCCTCGGATGCCTTCTGCTCGCGGATGCGCTGGATCAGCGTCATCAGCAGGGGGATCTCCATACCGATGAGCATCCCGATGACGAAGGCCAGCACGACCATGGCCGGCTGGTAGGCCTGCAGCCAGGCGAAGGCCCCGTAGAGCAGGAGGACCGACAGGCCGCCGACCAGGGAGAGCACTCCTTCGATGACGGCGAAGGCCACCACCGGGCTGGACTGGTACCGCTTGGACATCAGCGATCCGACGCCCATGGCGAACACCATCACCGACAGGACCACGGAGGCCTGGGTGATGGTGTCGCCGAGCAGGTAGCTGCCGATGGCCACGAGGGCCAGTTCGTACACCAGGCCGCACGCGGCGCAGATGAAGACCGCGCTGAGGATGAGGAAGCGCGCCAGCCGCGGCGGCACGGGTAGGCGGAACCCGGTTCGCGTGCTGGACGGGCCGGTCCGCTCGGTGGTCTCTGTCTCGGCGGTGTCGGTCACGGGTGGTGCCTGTCTGTGGGGGTGGGTCGGGCCGGGAGCGGGGGCCGTTGTCGGGGTCAGGTGAGTGCGGCGGCGATGACGACGGCGATGGCGATGTGGGCGGTGGCGCTGACCCAGGAGGCGGGGTGGGGCTCGGGGTTGCTGATCATGTGGGAGATCTTGACGGGGGTGATGAGGTCGATCAGGAGGAAGGCCAGGGCCATGACGGTGAGGCCGATGAGGCCGTAGACGCCGGTGGAGACCAGGCCGGGGACGAGGCCGAGTTCGGATTCGCTGCTCATGATCGCGGAGAAGACGACGAGGGCGGCGCCGAGGGTGTTGGCGGAGACGAGGAGGACGGCGTTGGTGTTGCGGTCCTCCCAGATGAGTGTGTGGAGTTTGCCGGGGGTGAGCAGGTCGACGATGAGGTAGCCGACGACGAGAATGGCGATGCCCACGCCGCCGTAGGCGAGT
>NZ_KI911536.1:196475-403132 GCF_000515115.1 Nocardiopsis sp. CNT312 | reverse complement strand
CACTTCCACCGCCGTATCGTCCGTGAGGGCGCCGCCCAGGCCTGAAAGGGATCTGCCGTGATCACCGTCCGCGACCTGTCCAAGTCCTTCGGCGCCCGCACCCTGTGGCGGGGCCTGGACCTCGACCTGCCCCCCGGGCGGATGCTCGCCCTGACCGGCCCCTCCGGGGCGGGCAAGACCACCCTGCTCAACTGCCTGGGCCTGCTGGAGGCCCCCACCGGCGGCAGCATCAGCCACGGCGGACGCGACCTCACCCGCCTGCGGGCCGGCGGGCGGCGCCGCTTCCGCCGCGACCACCTGGGCTACCTCTTCCAGAACTACGCGCTGATGGAGAACGCCACGGTGCGCGAGAACCTGGACGTGGCCCGCCGCGACCGGCCCGCCCAGGCCGAGGCCCTGGAGCGGGTGGGGCTGGCCGGCCGCTCCCGTGAGCGGGTGCACCACCTCTCGGGCGGCGAACAGCAGCGGGTGGCCCTGGCCCGCCTGCTGGTCAAGCAACCGTCCCTGGTGCTGGCCGACGAGCCCACCGGCGCCCTGGACGAGGGCAACGGCCAGATGGTGGTCGACACCCTGCGCGCCATGGCCGCCGAAGGGTGTTCGGTGGTCATCGCCACCCACAACAGCGCCGTGCGCGAGGCCTGCGACACCGTCCTCGACGTCTCCACCCGGCAACCGGCCACCGAACGGGCCTGACCCCGGGCGGGACCCTGCCCGGGGCGCACCGGCCGGATCACGCTCCCCCCGGCTCGATCCACAGTGCCTCGGCGGCCACCAGCCCCAGGGAGCGGGGGCGTTCGTCCGCGCCCGCCCGGGCACGGACCACGATCTGGACCGAACCCGCGTAGGGCTGGCGCTCGACCACGGTGACGGTCATACCGATACCGATACCGATGTCGGCCAGGTAGCGCAGGAGTTCGGGGTCGTTGTCGTTGACCCGCACGACCACCCCGCTGGTGCCCTCCACCGCGTCGGACAGCAGCACCGACGCGCGTTCGGCGATGTCGCCCTCCGCGGAGGGGATGGGGTCGCCGTGCGGGTCGACGTCGGGGTCGCCCAGGTGGGCGGCGATCCGGTCGACGAACTTGTCCGAGACCACGTGTTCGAGGATCTCGGCCTCGTCGTGCACCTCGTCCCAGGAGTAGCCCAGTTCGGCGACCAGGTAGGTCTCCAGCAGCCGGTGGCGCCGCAGCACCGACAGGGCTGCTTTGGTACCGGCCTCGGTGAGGCTGACCGTGCCGTAGCGGCGGTGCTCGACCAGGCCCAGGTCGGTGAGCTTGCGCAGCATGCTCGACACCGAGGAGTTGGCCACCGACAGCCGCTCGGCCATACCGGAGATGGTCACCGGACCGGTTCCCCGCTCCTGGAGGTCGTAGATGACCTTCACGTAGTCCTCGGCCGAGGTGGACGGCCTGGTCGGTGTGTTGTCCATGGCGACAACCGTATCGCGGGCCCGGCGGCGCGGACCATCGTCGAAGCGGGCCCTGTGGACGGGCTGGGGCGGGCCCGTCGCTGGGTCCCCCCGCACGGACGAGGGTATGCCGAAGGCGGGGCACGCCGTTTTCCGCCCCAAGCACGACCGACAGGTGTTCGCGGGTGGTGGCGGGCGACGGACGTGCGGTGCCCGCTAGCCCCACACCTCCTCGGCGGTCTCCACGATCAGGGCGAGCTTGGCGACCTGCTCGTCGTAGGTGAGGCCGTTGCCCTCGACCGTGGGGGAGAACCCGCACTGCGGCGACAGGCACAACCGTTCCAGCGGCACGTACCGGGCAGCCTCGTCGATCCGGCGCTTGAGGTCGTCCTTGCTCTCCAGTTCGCCCTTCTTCGTGGTGACCAGGCCCAGCACCGCGTACTTGTCGCGGGGCAGGAACCGCAGCGGCTCGAACCCGCCCGAGCGCTCGTCGTCGAACTCCAGGAAGAACCCGTCGACGTCGAGTTCGCCGAACAGCTCCTCGGCGACGTGGTCGTAGCCGCCGCTGGCCGCCCAGGAGGAGCGGAAGTTGCCCCGACACATGTGCGTGGTCACGCGCATGCCCTCGGGCCGGTCGGCCAGGGCCGCGTTCATCTGCCGGATGTAGCGCACATGGATGTGGTCGCCGCCCTCACCGCGCCCGTCGATCATGTCGCGCTGGGCAGGGTCGTTGAGGTAGGCCAGGCTGGTGTCGTCCAGTTGCAGGTAGGTACAGCCCATCCGGCCCAGCGCCGCGACCTGCGCGGCGTAGGCTGCCGACAGGTCGTCCCAGAAGCGCTCCGGGTCGGGGTAGACGCCCGGGTCGATGGCGGCGGCCCCGCCCCGGTAGTGCACCATGCTCGGCGAGGGGATCGTGAGCTTGGGCGTGTTCCTGGTGACGGTCTTGGTGAGGAAGGAGAAGGCGTCGGCGAAGATGGTCCGCTCCAAGCGGACGGGTTCGGTGACGCGCAGCCCCGAGGGGGTGAACTCGACGTCCCCCCGCTCGTTGTGGAAGGTGACCGCGATCGGGTCCTGGACCTTGGACACGCCGCCGAGCCGGTAGATGAAGTCCATGTGCCAGGAGGAGCGGCGGAACTCGCCGTCGGTGGCCGACCGCAGACCCACGTCCTCCTGCATGCGCACCGCCTCGCGGACGCACTCGTCCTCGACCCCGCGCAGGTCCTCGTCGCCGATCGCGCCTTCGGCGCGCTCCCGACGGGCGTGCAGCAGCCGTTCGGGGCGCAGCAGGCTTCCGACGTGGTCGGCGCGGAAGGGCGGGACGGTGGTGGGGGCCATGGTGCGGCTTCCCTTCGTGGTGGGAACGTGGTGTCGGCGGTCGGTCCCGGGCTCGGTCACCCTCCCCTCCCCGCCGGACGGCGCGCGCCGCCACGCGCCCCGGACCCGGGGCGCGTGGCGGCATGGTTGCGAGTGAACGTAGGTGAGGCGCGTCACAAGGTCAAGGTCCCTGCGCCCTGGCGTATCCGGCACCCGTGGTGTAGGCGGCCCGCAAGGAAGGGCGAACCCTACCGTGCTCGGGCGGGCACCGCGGCCTTGAGCAGCATCTCGGCGTACTCGTCGCCCGGGTCGGAGTCCAACACGATCGCGCCGCCCGCACCGATGGTCACCTCGCCGTCGGCGCGCACGGCGGTGCGGATGACCACGCTCAGGTCGGCGGTCCCGGTGTGGGAGAGATAGCCCAGCGCCCCGGAGTACACCCCGCGTGCCGAGGACTCCAGCCGGTCGATGATCTCCATGGTGCGCACTTTGGGCGCGCCGGTCATCGACCCGCCGGGAAAGCAGGAACGCACCGCCTCCACGGTGGACACCTCCGGGCGCAGCCTCCCCCGGACCGTGGACAGCAGTTGATGGACGGTGGCGTAGGACTCGGTGTACATGAACGCGGGCACCTCCACGCTGCCCGTCTCGCACACCCGCCCCAGGTCGTTGCGGAGCAGGTCCACGATCATGAGGTTCTCCGCGCGGGTCTTGGGGTCGGTGCGCAGGTGCCGTGCGGCGCGTGCGTCGGCCTCGGGGTCGGCGTGGCGGGGTGCGGTGCCCTTGATGGGGCGGCTCTCGGCCGTGCGGTGGCCGTCCACGCGCAGGAATCGCTCGGGTGAGGCGCTCAGGACGCTCGCCCCGCCCAACCGCAGGAGGGCGGCGTAGGGGGCGGGACTGGCGGAGCGCAGGCGCCGGTAGGCGTCCAGGTCGCTGCCGGGGGCCTGGGGCAGGCGCAGGCGATCGGTCAGGCAGATCTCGTAGCTCTCGCCCTGCGCGAGGTGGCCCAGGCACTCCTTGATGTCGTCCAGGTAGCCCTGGCGGGGGCGTTCGAGGTGGTCGGGCAGGTGCAGGGCCGGCGGCGCGGGCAGCGGTGGCGGCAGGGAGGGCAGGCGGCGCAGGCGCTCCAGGGTGCGGCGGGCCCGGTCGCAGGCGTGCGCACCGGTGTCGGTGTGCACGGCGTAGGTGGTGTTCTCGGCGTGGTCGACGGCGGTGAAGCGGTCGCAGCGCATCCACACGGCGTCAGGCAGGGGTGAGGTGTGGGCCCGGGTGCCGCCGCAGTCGGCCTTGAGCTCGTAGCCGAGGTAGCCCACGTAGCCGCCGGTGAAGTCGAAGGGCAGCCCACCGGGGGGTGCGGTGCGGTCGGTGCGGCGCTCCAGTGCGTCGAAGATGGTGCCGGGCTCGCGGTGTTCGGCGCCCTCGGGGGTGCGCACGCGGGTGCCGCCCTCCCCGACACGGTAGGTGAGGATCTCGCCGGTGGCCGCTCCAAGGAAGGAGAATCGGGCCGGGCCCCGGGGGCGCGAGCTGTCCAGCCAGAAGGCGTGGTCGCTGTCGCCGTACAGGTGGGCGAAGGCGGCCTCGGTGTCGACGGCGCGGTCGAGCGTGTGCACGCAGGGGGTGGGCGCCGCGGGGCGGGGGGGTCTTCGCCGCGGGGCGGTGGCGGCCGCAACGGTCTCCCCGCCGGTGGCGCGGGGGCGGGCCAGGTTCAGGAAGTTGGCGATCAGGTCGCTTCCGTGGTCGCTGGAGACCGATTCGGGGTGGAACTGTACGCCCCAGCGGGGCAGGTGGCGGTGGCGCAGGCCCATGAGGACGCCGTCCTCGGCCCAGGCGGTGGCGGCCAGGGACGCGGTGAGGGGCTCGGCGACCGCCAGGGAGTGGTAGCGCACCGCCGTGAAGTGCTGGGGCAGGTCGGCGAACAGGTCCCGGCCGGTGTGGCGTATGCGGGTGAGGTGGCCGTGCCGGGGCTGGGGGGCGGTGGTGACGTCGGCTCCAGCCAGGTGGGCGATGGCCTGGTGGCCCAGGCACACGCCCAGCACCGGAAGGCGGGTGCGGGAGAGCAGTTCGGGTAGGCGCCCCAGGTCGCGGGGGTTCTGCGGGCGCCCCGGGCCAGGTGAGACGACCACCGCGTCGACCTCGTCGGGACCGAACCCGTCCCATCGGGGGTCGTCGTTGGTGAGGACTCGGGGAGGTGCGCCCAGGGCGTGTGCCAGGAGCTGGTGGATGTTGAAGGTGTAGGAGTCGTGGTTGTCCACGAGCAGGACACGCATCAGGGAACCTCGGATCGTCGGGCGTGGAAGGGCCTGCACCCGGCCCGGCCGAGGGGTGAGGCGGTGACCAGGGTATACGCCGCGTATTTCGGGGCGGCCCCATAGACGCGGGGGCTCATGGCCCCGATCGGCCGTGCTCGGTGTGCGGCGGTGGGCCCTTCGGTACCGTGCCCGTATGAAGCTGTGCAGGGTCGACCTCCAGCTCGTCATGGAGCCGCAACAGGAGAGGCGGTTCCGTGACGAGCACGGGCTCGGCGACGACGAGGATCTGGGACCGTACCTGGCGCACGTCATCCAGGAGCAATTGCGCCAGGTGGACCCGTTCTTCGAGTCGGTGCGGGCCGAACACGTCCGCCAGGACTGAGCGCGGGCCTCGGGCAGGGCGCGCCGCCTGCTGCAGGGGAACACCTGGCGCGGTCCGGGAGTGTTCGCTACGGTGCGTCCATGGCTTCGAGCGAGGACACCAGGATCGCCCCGTCGGGGATCTGCCGGATGGGCCACCACATGTGGGTGCACCAGCCGGCCGGTTCCAAGCGGCTGCTGTGCACCAGGTGCCGGTCGATGAGTATGAACAACTACGGTGCGGCGTGCCGACCCGACTGTACGGAGTGTCGCCCCCACGAGGTCGGACGGAACGCCTCGTAGCTGCGTGAGCTGATCGCCCCGCAGCGGGAGCACCGCCGGGTCCCGTTGGGGCCCTGCTGCCAGTCGTGCGCTCCGGCGGGGCAGTGGTCGGCCATGGCCACCTCCGCGGAGTGTGTGCCCACTGCAGGCTCGCGGCAACCTCCTGCTCCGTGCCCGCCAGACGGCCCCGTGGTGTCCGGCGCACCTGCCCGGGTACACCGGACACAAGGGCATTTCCCGCACCCTGATGTCTTCGGGAGCGCACCATGGCCTTCGTGATGAGCCTGTTCACGATCCTGCTGCTGACGGCTGTGGCCGTCACCGTCGTCCTGGCCACCTCCGGCTCAGGCCTGACCGGTCCGGGCGCCGACGCCGAGGAGGAGGCGCGGCCGCGCACGTCCGACCCCGCCTTGCAAGAGCTGCGGATGCGCTACGCGCGCGGGGAGATCGACCGTGAGGAGTACCTGGAGCGCCTCATCGACCTGGAGTAGGGCTACCGGGCCAGGTCCTCCATCTCCTCCAGCGTCTTGCCCCGGGTCTCGCGCACGAAGCGCCACACAAAGAAGAACGAGGCCAGCGCGAAGGCCGCGTACATGGAGTAGGCCCCGCTCAGGTTCCAGTCCCGCAGGGTCGGGAAGGTGACGGTCACCAGCCAGTTGGCCAGCCACTGGGTGGCGGTGGCCACGGCCATGGCGGCGGCACGTACCCGCAGGGGGAACATCTCCCCCAGCAGCACCCACACCACCACGCCCCAGGACAGGGCGAAGAAGAGCACGAAGGCGCTGGCCGAGACCAGCGCGGCCACGGCCCATCCGTAGGGGAGCTGGGCCTGTTCGCCGACGACCCGGGCGTGGCTGAAGGCGTGGGCGGTCAGGGCCAGGGACACCGTCATACCGACCGAGCCGACCAGCAGCAGGGGTTTGCGCCCCAGGCGGTCCACGAGCATGATCGCCACGAACGTGCCGAGGATGTTGACGATCGAGGTGAACAGGCTCAGCAGCAGCGAGTCGGACTCGGCTATCCCCACCGACTGCCACATCGAACTGGAGTAGTAGAAGATGACGTTGATCCCCACGAGCTGCTGGAACGCCGAGACGGCCATGCCGATCCACACGATCGGCATCAGCCCATAGCGTCCGGCCAGGTCCCGCAGGCGCGGGCACCGCTCGGTGCCCAGGGCCGTGTGGATCTCCGCGATGCGGCGCTCCACCTGGTCCACCGATCCGCCCTCGACCTCGGCCAGGATCCTGCGCGCCTGCGCGTCGCGCCCGGTGCGCACCAGGTAGCGGGGCGACTCGGGGATGGTCAGGCTCAGCAGCAGGTAGATCAGGGCGGGCAGCACCTCGATGCCCAGCATCCACTGCCAGGCCTGGACGGGGCCCAGGTCGTTGTGCGCGCTGCCGTCGGCCGACTGGGCCACGGCGTAGTTGACCAGTTGGGACACGGCGATGCCCAGGACGATCGCCAACTGCTGCAGGGCGGCCAGGCGGCCCCGGTAGGCAGCCGGGGAGACCTCCGCGATGTAGGTGGGCGCGATCACCGACGCCATGCCGATGGCGATGCCGCCGACCACGCGCCACAGGGTCAGGTCCCACACCGAGAAGGGCAGCGCCGAACCGAGGGCGCTGGCGGCGAACAGCACGCCGGCGATCTGCATGACGCGGATACGGCCGAACCGGTCGGCGAGGGTGCCCGCGACGGCCGCCCCCAGCGCGCTGCCCAGCAGGGCGGCGGCGACGGTGAAGCCGAGGGTGGCCGGCCCCACCCCGAACCGCTCCTGGATGGCGTCGACGGCGCCGTTGATGACCGCGCTGTCGTAGCCGAAGAGGAACCCGCCCATGGCCGCGGCCGCGGCGATCAGCGTGACGTGGACGATGTTGACCTCGCCCCCGGTCTCGGCGCTCTCGCTCCCCGCTCCGCCCACGTTCACTCCTCACGTCCCCGACCCGTCCGCCGGTGCGGCGGTTGGGGCCAGCGTGGGGGACGGGCGTCCCCGACCAGGGAAACGAAACGCGCTCTGGACCGAATATGGGGCGGTATTGACCGTTGCGCAGGGGTAAGTCAGGGGGTGCGGGGCGGTTCCAGCACCGAGACGGTGCCCTGGGCCGCGGCGCACAGCGTCTCGGTGTCCGCACCGTCCAGGGCGCTCACGTCGCAGCGGCACACCACACGGGTGCGCCCGGCCCGGACGACACGGGCGCGGGCGCGCAGCGCGGTGCCGCCGGCCGGGCGCAGGTAGTCGATGGTGAACCCGGCGGTGAGGACGCCGGGGCCTACCGCGGAGCCGGCGGCGAAGGTGAGCGCGTTGTCGGCCAGGTAGCCCAGGACACCGCCGTGCACGAACCCGTTCTGCTGGCACAGGTCCTCGCGCACGTCCAGTTCGAGCACGGCCTCGCCGCCGCCGTAGGAGACCAGACGGGTGCCCAGCAGCGCGCTGAAGGGCTGGTCCGCCAGCACCTTGCGCGCGAGGTCGACGTCCTGCACCACGCCCACCTTCCCTCTCCGGATCCCGCATGCGACTGGTGGGACGAATCTAGCGCAGCTCCGGCGCGGAGACGGGTCAGGGGCGCGGCTGGGGCTGCTCGTGGCCGTTCCACACCGGCATAGGCGGGTACTGCTGCGCCATCTCCTCGGCGAGGGCGTCCTCCTGCCGGTCGCGTACGCACTTGGCGAGGGTGAAGGTGGAGGTGATGACGAACAGGACGCTCATCCCCAGGAAGGCGCGCATCCACAGGTCGACGGGCAGGTAGACGATGCCCGCGCCCGCGCCGACGGAGGAGGCGGCGAAGGCGATGATGGACTGCAGGTAGAACTGTGGGGTGGCCCGCGGACGGGGGAGGAAGGGGTGCATGGCTTCATGGTGGCCCTTCCCTGGCCTGTACGCCTGAGTACCGCTACCTACCGGCCCGTTCGTGGCCGTGGCGCACCAGTGCCGGCCCGGCTTGGGGGAAGACCAGGGCCGAGACCATAACCTGCGCCGGTCAGGGCGGCGGCGTGCGCCGAGTCCGGGGCTGCGGTCTCGGTGCCAGTGGTGGCCGGGACCACCAGCAGGGGCAGGGCGGTGGTGGTCAGGGACAGGCCGATGATGAGTGTGCCCCGGAGGCCGCCGGTCACCAGCCAGGCGGCGGCCACTCCCGGGGAGAGGGCCCGCGCGGTGCCGGTATGCCGCGGTGTTCCTCGGGCCGCCCGTGCGACGTCGGTCCCGTAGCCGGCCATGAACATCAGCAGTGCGAGGCCCATGCCTGAGAGGGCCGCGACGCTCTCGGTCTCCCCGACCGGACCCATCCCCGAAGGGCCGATCGCGCTGCCCAGCGCGATGTCCAGGACCACGCCGGGCAGCGCGATCCAACGGGCGGCCACGGCCGCGGACAGGATGGCCAGCACGGTGCCGGGCTCGCGCTCTCCACCGAGGCCGCCTTTCTGGGTGGAGGTCTTCTCCCAGGTCATCGCGGGCCGTGATGGGGCCGATGCGGTGGAAGGCGCGCCTTGGGCCGGTGCGGTCTCAGTCGGCGGGGCGGTCGGGGCGAAACGCCGCCAGATCCAGTCCGGTGTCCTCGCCCGTGGCCAGGCGTGCGGCGACCAACCCCTGGTACGGGCCGAAGGTCAGCCCCTGGCCGCCCAGCCCGGTGGCCACCACCACGCCGGGCAGGTGGTCGAGGGCCCCCAGCAGTTGCTGCCCGTCCTGGGTGCCCGGACGCAGCCCCACCCGGGTCTCCACGACGGTGGCTCCGGCCAGCGCGGGAAGCACCTCCACGGCGGTGGACAGGTTGTGCAGCAGCCCGCCCGCGGTCGTGCGCAGGTCGAAGCCGGCCTCGGGCTCGACGGTTCCGCCAGTGACGACCCGGTCGGGGCCGAAGGCGCACACGAAGTAGTCGCGCTCACCGAAGCGCACCACCGGCCACCGGCGTGTGCTGGTCCCGGGCAGCGCGAAATGCGTCATCTGGCCGCGCACCGGGAACAGGGGCAGGTCCGTGCCCGTGGCCGCCAGCAGGTCGGCTGACCAGGCGCCGGCGGCGACGATGACCGTCGCGGCCTCCAGTTCGTCGCCGTCCACGCTCACCCCGGTGACGCGGTGGCCGTTCCAAGCCAGGTGCGCGCGGCCCTTGTGGTAGCGCAGCCCCCGTTCCTCGGCCGCGTTGAACAGGGCGGCTCGGGCGCGGCGGCCGTTGACGCGGGCCATGCCCTCGATGTGGACGCCGCCGTAGGCCTCGGGGACCAGGGGGAAGCGGCGGGCCGGCTCCCCGGCGGGCAGCCGCTCCACCCGGCCCATGGTGGCCAGCTCCGGCCGCTGCGCCAGGGCGCGGAGGAGTTCGTATCCGGCGTCGTCGCCCTCGCGGTCCACCGACATGCCCCCGACCGCCTCGTAGCCGGTCAGGTGTCCGTCGCGGGCCAGTTCGTCCATGAGTTCGGGGTAGTGCGCGGCTGCGCGCGCCTTGAACTCCCACACCGCGGGCGCGTCCCAGGGGAAGGGCCAGGGAAAGACGGCTCCAGTACCTGCCGCCGTGGCCTGCCCCGGGTGGGCGGCGTCCACCAAGGCGGTGGACACCCCCTTTCTGGTCAGGTGGAACGCGGCGCTGGCACCCACGATTCCGCCGCCGACGATGATCACGTCCATGGGCCCACCCTGCCGTGCAGGGCGTTTACGGACAAGCCGCCCGGCCCGCGTGGCGCGAGGGGGCCGGGGCCGCCCGCGAGGGTAGGTTGCGCCTCGACCCGTTCCCCGCTCCCGACCCCCTTGGAGGCCCTGCCGTGCACGATTACACCAGTGCGGGCGTCGCCCTGACCCGCAGGCCCGGACCCGACCTGGCGCGGGGCATCGTCACGCACCTACCCCGCACGCCGGTGGACCCGGTGCTGGCCATGCGCCAGTACGTGATCTACCAGGAGGTACTGGCCTCGGCGGGCTGGCGCGTGCGCGAGGTCGATCCGGCGCCCGAACACCCCGACTCGGTGTTCGTGGAGGACACCGTGGTGGTGTGCGGTGATCTGGCGGTGCTGACCCGTCCGGGTGCGCAGGGGCGGCGCGGCGAGGTCGAGGGTGTGGAGGCGTCGGTGCGGTCGTTGGGGCTGCGTGTGGCGCGGGTGGAGCCGCCGGGGAGACTGGAGGGCGGGGACGTGCTCCAGGTGGGGGCGCGCGTCTACGTGGGGGTGGGCGGCCGTACCGACGTGGAGGGAGCCGACCAGTTGGCGCGTCTGATCAAGCCGTTGGGGTACGAAGTGGAGCCGGTGGCCCTGGGACCGGCGGTGCACCTGAAGTCGGCGGTGACCGCCCTGCCCGACGGGTCGCTGATCGGCCTGCCCCATCTGGTGGAGGCCCAGGCGATGGCCCCGGTGCGCGCGGTGTCCGAGGAGCCGGGGGCGTGTGTGCTCCCGTTGGGCGGTCGGGAGGTGATGGTCAGCGCGGCCGCGCCCGCCACGATCCGTGCGCTGGCCGCCGCCCGGTGGCGGGTGGTTCCGGTGGACATCTCCGAGTTCGAGAAGCTGGAGGGTTCGGTGACGTGCCTGAGCGTCCTGCTCCCTGACGGGGCCGGGACTGTGTGAGGGGGTGCTCTCACGCGGCGGCCTCGCCTTCGGCGCTCACCTTTCGGCGTCGTCGGCCACACGGCGCACGGATCGACCGGTGCTTCGGGGCACTCCCCGCGATGCCGGGGCGGATTGACCGACGGGAGTGTCGACAAAGATGGACACCCCTGGGAGCGGCGGGACGATGCGCCCGACCACGGGCAGGAGGGCGCCGATGACCGCGGTCATGGTCCGCACCGAGAGTCTGGCCGAACGCGTTGGCTATGCCTAGGCGGTCACCGTGCCGACCGGCCCCGCGGTGGTGTGGACCGCCGAAGCCTGTCCGTTGGACCGGGACGGCGCCACCGCCGCCGCGGGTGACCCGCCAGGCGACGCGCAACCTGGAGACCGCGCTCGACGCGGCCATGACGCGCCCGGCGCTCCGCTCGGCATGACCGTGCCGGGCCCTCCCGGGCCAGTGCTGGAGGTCGTCGCCCTCACGGTGGACCGGTGAACACAGCCCAAGGGGCCGGGCGGGTCAGGACCGGGGCGCGGAGCCTTCGGGCTGAGCGTCGGTGAAGGCGGCCACGTCGCGGATCCGGTCGACCAGCCGGGCCAGGCGCAGGCTCTCCTCCCACGGCATGTCCGGGCTCTCCAGCTCGCCCCGGGCCACGCACCGCGCCACCTCCTCGGCCTCGTACTCGTAGCCGTTGGCGCGCCAGGGCCTTTGGAAGGCCTCCGGCTCCCCGCCCCGGCGGTGCAGCACCACCTCGGTTGGCGCCCAGGAACGGTCCAGTTCCAGCCACCCCTCTTCACCGACCAGCACGGCGCGGTTGGGCATCGCCGAGCGTGTCGCGCAGCGCAGGGCCGCCGACGCCCCGTCGGCGCCGCGCACGAGGACGTCGGTGTGGGTGTCGACCGTGTGGTCGGGCGACAGGTGCCGGGTGGCGCCCACGACGGTGAGGTCGCCCAGGAAGTGGGAGGCCAGTGCCAGCGGGTACACGCCCACGTCCAGCAGTGCCCCGCCGCCCAGCGCGGGGTCGAACAAACGGTGGGCGGGGTCGTAGGGGGCGCTGAAGCCGAACTCCGCCGTCAGCGAGCGCAGGGGCCCGATCGCGCCGTCGGCGACCAGTTCGCGCGCCAGCCGGTAGGCGGGCAGGAACCGCGTCCACATGGCCTCCATGAGGAAGCGCCCCTGCGTGCGTGCGGCGGCCACCATCTCCGACGCCTGCTGGGCGTTCATCGCCATGGGCTTCTCCACCAGCACGTGCTTGCCCGCCCTCAGGAACGCCAGGGTGTGCGGGTGGTGGGCCGGGTGGGGGACGGCGATGTAGACCGCGTCCACGCCGGGGTCGTCGGCCAGGTCCTCGTAGGTCCCGTGGGCCCGGGGGATCCCCCAGGTGTCGGCGAAGGCGCGGGCCCGCTCGGCGGTGCGCGAGCCGACCGCGGTGACCTGCGCGCTGGGGGTGCTCTTCAGGGCTTCGAGGAAGGTGTGCGCGATACCGCCGGTTCCGGCCACTCCCCAGCGCAGTGCGCCCGCATCATGTGTCATGTGCACATCGTAAAAAGACCGTCATGTCCCATTCGCGGTGGGGTGGGTGTTCGGTTTCACCGGAGCGGACCCGTACGGTGGCGGGAGGAGTACCGAGCCGCTCGCCGCGGGAGATCGAACGGAGGGGAATGTCGGACACGCTCGCCCACAGGCTGGGGGTTCGGTCCGGGGACCGCCTGCTCGTCCTCAACGCCCCCGAACGCTACCTGCGCCTGCTCCAGCCGCCCGAGGGCGTCCACATCGACCTGGGAGCCCTCGAGGGCGCCCGATACGACGGCGTCCACTTCTTCGCGCTGGACCGCGGCACGGTCACCCGGGAGGTTCCTGAGGCGTTGGACCTGGTGGGTCCCCGCACCCGGCTGTGGCTGTGCTACCCCCAGCGGGGAGGCACGATCATCACGGACCTGACCGCCGACCGCGGCTGGAAGGTGCTGGAGGCGACCGGCTGGCACCGTACCGTCCAGGTGCCGATCGACACGGACTGGGCGGCGCTGCGCTTCGAACCCTCCAACGGTTCCTAGCCGATGCCGACCGAACCGCTGACGGTGTCGACGTCGATCCGCGCGTCGGCCTCCGGCGAGGTGTCCACGTCCACGGTGCGCGACCCGGAGACCGATTCCCCCCGCACGTCGTAGCTGCCGTCGGGGACGTCGATCCGCACACTGCCGCTGGTGGAGTCCACCTCCAGCAGTTCGAAGGGGGTGCCGGTGTCGATGCTGACGCTGCCGGAGGTGGTCGAGATCCGCGCTGTGGTGAACCCGCCCCCTGCGGACAGGGAGCCGCTGGTGGACTCGGCCTCCACCGTCTCGGCGGTGAAGCCGGACACGTCCATGCTGCCGGAGACCGTCGTGGCCCTCAGCGCCAGACCGCTCCCGGAGGCGGTGATCCGTCCCGAGGCAGTCTCGACCGAGGCCGAACCCCGCACCCCGTCCAGTTCCACGCGCCCGGAGGCGGTCGACACCTCCACGTCCCCGGTGTGCTGCTCCACCCTGATCCTTCCGCTGGCGCTGGACAGTTCGAGGGAGCCCTCGACGTTGGCGACGCGAATGCTTCCGCCGGCGGTGGCGACAGCCACCGCGGTCCCCTCGGGGACCGACACGTCGTAGTCGACCGCGCAGTCGCCGAGGAACCAGGGCCCCTCGCACTCGGCGCGCACCCGCACCCGCTCGCCGCTCCGGTCGACGTGCTCGCCGGGCTCCTGGAACGGGGTGGCGTGCAGCGTCCGCTCCAGGACGACCTCCTCTCCCCCGCCGCTGACGGTCACCTCGCCGGAGGTGCGGTTGTCGATCTCCAAGGCGGTGGCCTGGGGAAAACCGTCACTGAGCGAGCGGCGGTCCACGTCCACGCCGCGCAGTACCGAGAGCGCCACCACGGCGACCAGGAGCACGGCGACCAGGGCCCCCAGCAGTACCAGCGGACCCGCGCGGAACCCTCCCGGCTCCTTGCTGGAGGAGGCGTACAGCCCTCGGGCCTTGAACGTCACGTCTGTTCCTTTCCTCGTCTGTCGTACTCCGGTCAGGGGCGGTCAGCGCCGCGCAGGTAGCGCAGGACGGCTTGGACTCTGCGGTGGTCGTGTTCCTCCCGGCCCAGGTCGAGCTTGGTGAAGATCGAGCGGATGTGTTTCTCCACCGCTCGTTCGGTGACACTCAGGCGCGCGGCGATCCCGGCGTTGTTCAGCCCCTGGGCCATGACCTCCAGCACCTCCCCCTCACGGGGGGTGAGCCGCTCCAGGGCGCTGTCGCGGCGGCTGCTGAGCAACTGGGAGACCACCTCGGGGTCGATGGCGGCGCCGCCATCGGCCACCCGGCACAGCACGGACAGGAACTCGTCGATGTCGGCGACCCGGTCCTTGAGCAGGTAGCCCACACCGGTGGCGCCGCCGCCGAACAGGTCGGAGGCGTAGCGGCTCACCACGTGCTGTGACAGCAGCAGAACGGCTACTCCTGGGTGGTCGCGGCGGATGCGCACCCCCGCCTCGATGCCCTCCTCGGAGTAGGTGGGCGGCATGCGGATATCGACCAGGCACAGGTCCGCCTCGGGGTGGGAGCGCACCGAGGCCAGCAGGGTGTCGGCGTCGCCCACCTGGTCGAGGATGCGCACCCCCGCCTCCTCCAGGAGCAGGGCCATACCGCTGCGCAGCAGTACCGAGTCCTCAGCGATGATGACGCGCGGTCCGTCCGCTCCGGTGCACTCGTGCATGCTCATGCCTCCCAAGGGATGTCGGCGGTCAGCGCGGTGCCCGCTCCGGCGGGGCTGTGGACGGTGAGGGTGCCGTCGACGGCGTCCACACGGTCCCACAGGCCGTACAGCCCCGTGCCCGCCTCCGGGTCGGCACCCCCCTCGCCGTCGTCGGTGACGGTGATGCGCAGCAGGGCGCCGTTCCGGGGCCGCTCCACACGCCGGGCGCGGACGCGGACGTGCCCGGCCCCGGCGTGCCTGGCGGCGTTGGTCAGCGCCTCGCACACCACGTAGTAGGCCACGGCCTCGGCCCGGGGGGAGGGGCGCCGTTCTAGGTCCGCGTCGATCTCCACGGGGACCGGGCAGTGCCCTGCGGCCACGGGCAGGGCGGAGGGCAGCCCGTGGTCGGTGAGCACGCGCGGGTGCAGGCCGCGAGCGATCTGGCGCAGCTCCTCCATGGCCTCCCCCGACTCGCGCCTGGCGCGGTCGATCAGCTCCAGGGCCCCGTCGGGGTCGGAGGACAGGCGGGTGCGGGCACGGGTCAGCGTCATGGACAGGGCCAGGAGCCGCTGCTGAGCCCCGTCGTGCAGGTCGCGTTCGATGCGGCGCCGTTCGGACTCGGCGGCGTCGACCATACGCAGGCGGCTGTCCTGGACGTGCAGCAGACGCCGACGCATGCGCACCTCGGGGGCTTCCAGGTGCAGGGCGCGGTGGAGCGCCACCTCCCCGGCCACCAGGTAGGGGGCCAGGCGCAGGCCGAGCAGGGCGGCGACCGGTCCGGCGGCCATGAGCAGGGCCGGTCCGGCCGGGTCGCCGGGCGCACCGTTGGCCAGGATGTAGGCGAAACCGAGCAGAGCCCCCAGAGCGGCGGCACCGGCGCACACCACCAGAACGACGACCAGCGCGCCGGCCAGCAGTGCGTAGGCCCCGGCGAGGGTGCTGCGCGCCACCTGGACCCAGGCCCGGCCTCCGAACAGGGACCGCCACAAACGCGCGGCGAGGGACCCGGTGTCCGCTGGGTCGGCGGGGCCGGTCTCCACGAAGCCGAAGACGGACCTGAGCCGGTCGCGCTGGATGCGGCAGGACAGGAGGGCCAGTGGACCTGCCGTGCACAGTGCCGCCACAAGGACGAGCGCGTCCAGGGCGGGGCGGCCGGAGGCGAGCGCCTGGGGGACGGACGGCGGGTGGGGGGTGAACAGCAGGACCGTCCAGGTGAGCGCCGACAGCACCAGCACAGCGGGCAGCAGATAGAGCAGGGCCAGGACCAGGGTGGTCATCAGGTGGAGGACCGCGACCAGACGGGCGCGCCAGGTGGAACCGTAGGCGTCGGCGGCGTGGGAGAGGTTGGCCAGAGCCCACGCCATGGCACGGCCCCCGCCGGGGGCCGTGCCATAGGGGGCGCTGTCACCGCTCATGGTGGACACGGTAGTTTTCCGGACCCGGCCCGGGCGATGCCGCCAGCACGTGAAATGACGGTGGTGGAGGCACCACCGCGTGTGCCGGGGCGCTCGGTGCCCCGGCGGCTCACCCGGCGTCGGCGGCGCGGCGCAGTTCGGCCACGTCGATCCTCTGCATGCCCATCATGGCCTGGGTGGCCCGCTGCGCGCGGCCGGAGTCGGGGTCGCTCAGCAGTTCCATGAGCTGGGCCGGGACGATCTGCCAGGACAGTCCGAAGCGGTCCTTGAGCCAGCCGCAGCGGTCCTCCCGGCCGCCGTCGGCGGTGAGGGCCTCCCACAGTGCGTCGACCTCCTTCTGGCCCTCGCACAGGACCTGGAAGGAGAACGCCTCGGTGAAGGTGAACGCGGGTCCGCCGTTGAGGGCGACGGCCCTCTGCCCGGAGAGTTCGAACTCCACGGTCAGGACCCGCTCCTCGGGGCCGCTTCGGGTGGTGCCGAGGATACGGGAGCCGTCGAAGAGGCCGGTGTACAGGCGTGCGGCCTCCTCGGCCTGGTCGTCGAACCACAGGAAGGGCGTGATGCTCGTGACGGTGACCATCGGGGTGTCCTCTCGTGTCGCGGTGCGTGGGCGGGGCGCGTGCCCGCCCTCTCACCTACACGTCGCGCGGCACCGCCCCGGATCGACACGCCCGCGGAACCTTCTCCGCCGGATCCGCCCCGCGTACGCTCACCGGTCGTCCCTCTCCAGTTCGGCGAGGAAGTTCAGCAACGCGGCGTTGACCTCGGCGGGGCGTTCCTGCTGGGTCCAGTGGCCGCATCCGGGCAGGGTGATGTTGCCGTAGACGCGGGGGGCGACCAGGTGGAGGTTCTCGCGCAGGAAGTCCACGCCGCGCATCCTCGCGACCATGTCGCGGTCGCCGATCACGTACAGGGCGGGCACGTCGACCGTGCGGCCCTGGAAGGGGGCGAGCAGCCCCTGGTTGCGTTCGATGTTGCGGTACCAGTTGAGGGGTCCGGTGAAGCCGCCGGGGCCCTGGAAGGCCCCGGCGAACACATCCAGGTCGTTCTCGGTGAGCCAGCCGGGGAGCTGTTCGGGGTCGGCGAGGCTCTCCAGCAGGGGCTGCCCCTGGGCGATCATCCACATCGCGTGGTCGTCGGGGTTGTCGCCCGAGGCGGTGTAGAGCAGGCGGCGCAGGAACGCGGCGGGGTCGGCGCCCATCTGGGCGTCGATCTCCCCCGGGCTCTGGAAGCGGACCTGGTAGAAGTCCTCGCCGTAGATCTCACGCGTCACCGAGATCGCGGGCATCCCGGCCGGGGGCAGCGGCGGTACGCTCAGCCCCACCACGCCGCGTACCAGGTCGGGGCGGAGCAGTGAGGTGGTCCAGGCCACGGGTGCGCCCCAGTCGTGGCCCACTACCACGGCGTCGGAGGCCCCCAGGGCGTTGATCAGCGCGGTCACGTCGCCCACCAGGTGCGGGAGGGTGTAGGCGTCCACCGATTCGGGGGCGTCGCTGCCGCCGTACCCGCGCTGGTCGGGGGCCACGACCCGGTACCCGGCCTCGGCCAGCGGTGTGAACTGGTGGCGCCAGGAGTACCAGCTCTCGGGGAAGCCGTGCAGGAGCAGGACCAGCGGCCCCTCCCCCTGCTCGGCGATGTGCAGGCGGACGCCGTTGGCCTCGACGTGGCTGTGCTTGACGGTCAACGCTGGCTCCAGACCCCCGTTGGAGTGGGTGGGGTCTGGCCCGCCCGGGGGACCGCGGCGACCCTCAGTGGTGAGGATAGGCGAGACCGGTCACGCGCGCGCATCCGGTACGGACAACACCGTGCGTACCAGAATATGAGAAACGCGTCTCATGAAGAGAGACGTGGGTGTAATGTCCGAGAACCGGACCCCTCCCACCGAAAGGGACGCCCCATGGCGCGCTACACCCACGGCCAGCACCGCACCGTCACCGACTCCTACCGCTGGCGCAACGCCGCCAACTCCGCCGCCTACGCCCTGCACGAGATGACCCCAGGCCGCTCCCTGCTGGACGTGGGATGCGGCCCCGGCTCCATTACCGTCGACCTGGCCCAGCGGGTCGCCCCCGGGCCCGTCACCGCCGTGGACGCCTCCCCCGAGGCGATCGAACTGGCCCGCACCACCGCCAGGAACACAGGCGCGGACAACATCGACTTCCGGGTCGGCGACGCCCACGGCCTGGACCTGCCCGACGACTCCTTCGACATCGTCCACGCCCACCAGGTCCTGCAACACGTGGCAGACCCCGTGCGCGCCCTGGCCGAGATGCGGCGCGTGGCCCGCCCCGGCGCCGCGGTGGCCGTGTGCGACAGCGACTACTCCGCCATGTACTGGTACCCGCGCCTGCCTGAACTGGACGCGTGGATGGACCTGTACCAGAGCGTGGCCCGCGCCAACGGCGGAGAGCCCGACGCCGGCCGCCACATGGTGGCCTGGGCACACGCGGCCGGGTTCACCGACGTCACCTACGCGGCCGAGGCCTGGAGCCATTCCGCGCCCGACCGCCGCCACTGGTGGGGCACCATGTGGGCCGAACGCATCCTGGTCTCGGACCTGGGGCTCCAGGCCGTCCACGAGGGCCACGTCACCCGTGAGGAGCTGGAGGGCATCTCCCAGGGGTGGATCCGGTGGAGCCAGGACCCCGACGCGGTGTTCGTCGTGCCCCGCGGCGCCCTGCTGTGCCGTGCCTAGAACCGACACCGACACCCGGGAAGACCGCTGGCCAGGCCAGGCACGGCCGGTATAGCGTCGGAAACCGTGTGGACACCGTCGCGCACACTGGAGGAGACCATGTCCGACCTGCCGATCGGCTACTGGCTCAAGCACCTGGACCGGTTGATCGAGAACGACTTCGACCGCGCCCTGTCCACCGAATCACTGGGACGGCGCCACTGGCAGGTCCTCACCTCCCTGCACAGCGAACCCGCGACGGTGCGCGACCTGGACCACAGGCTCGCCCCGTTCCTGGAGGAGGGCGAGCCCACCGTCGCCCCCGCCGTGGAGGAGCTGCGCCGTCGCGGCTGGGTGGAGGGCGGCACCCCCCTGTCCCTGACCGCCGCCGGGCAGAGCGCGCACGAGGAGCTCTTCGACAAGGTGGGCCAGGGGCGCCGCCGCCTGAGCCGGGGCATCAGCGAACAGGAGTACCACGCCGCCGTCGACGTCCTGGAACGCATGTCGGCCAACCTCGAACAGGGATGATCCTCCGGCACGCTAAGCCGACTCCCCGCCCAGGTCGCGGGCGAGTTCGACGAAGGCCAGGTCGGGGCGCTTGGGCAGGCCGAAGCGCGCGTCGCCGTAGGGGAAGGGGAAGGTCCGGCCCGTACGGGCATAGCCGCGCCGCTCGTACCAGGCGATGAGCTCCGCGCGCTGCCTGAGCACCTGCATCCGCATCAGGGGGCACCCCCACTCGCGCGCGGCGATGCGCTCCGCCTCCGCCAGCACACGCCGCCCCAGCCCGCCGCCCTGGACCGTGGGCCGCACGGAGAACATCCCGAAGTAGGCGTCCTCCGCGCCGCGCCGCAGCTCGCAGCAGGCCGCCAGGTCCCCGCCGGACTCGGCCACCAAGACGAGCGTGTCGTCGCGGGCCAGCAGGGCGGCCATCCCACCCTCGTCCACGCGCTGGCCGTCGAGCAGGTGTGCCTCGGTCGTCCACCCCTGCCGCGAGCCGTCACCCCGGTAACAGGAGTTGACCAGCCCCACCAGCGCCGGGACGTCGCCAGTCCCGGCCTCGCGATAGTGCAGCTTCCTGACGTCCTGCGCAGCGGTGCCGCCGGTGTCGGTGGTGGTCACATCTCCCCCTTCGGGCTCGAATCGCTCCCCCAGTATCGGGTACCGCCGCGCCGTCACGGCCGGGACGAGCAGGTCCGGCCCGGCGTCCCTGAGCAGGAAGCCCCGGGCTCCCGCTCTGAGCGCGGCATAGGCGCACTCGTCCAGATCGAACACGGTGATGACGACGACCGCGAACGGATCGGCCCGAAGGAGGAGGAAGAGACCCCGACCGGAGGAACCTCCGGCCACCAGAATTGACCTCAACAAATGTTGAGGTCCTATGGTCGGATCGACCCCGACGACCGCGACCCCAGGGGGAGACCACCCATGATGGAGATGGCCGCGTGGAACTCCATGTACCACGCCATGCACGCCCAAGAGGACCAGCGCCCCTTCTCCCTACCGCTCCTACGGCGCATCTCCGCCTTCGCCCGTCCCCACTCCCGCCGACTGGCGTGGTACCTCGCCCTGAGCGTGGTCACCGCGGCCCTTGCCGTCGCCTCCCCCCTGCTCGCGGGCCGCATCGTCGACGCCGTCATCGAGGGCTCCGCCCTGGGGCTGGTCCTGGCCCTTGCCGGACTCATCGCCGCCGTCGCGGTGGCCGAGGCCGCCCTGGCCCTCGCCGTGCGGTGGATGTCGGCCCGCTTGGGCGAAGGGCTCATCCTGGACCTGCGCACCACGGTCTACGACCACGTCCAGCGCATGCCGGTCGCCTTCTTCACCCGCACCCGCACCGGAGCCCTGGTCAGCCGCCTCAACAACGACGTCATCGGAGCCCAGCGTGCCTTCAGCGACGTCCTCTCCGGCGTGGCGGGCAACCTTGTCACCCTCGCCCTGGCCCTAGTGGTGATGCTCGGCCTGTCCTGGCAGATCACCCTGCTGTCCCTGGCCCTGCTCCCGGTGTTCGTCCTGCCCGCACGCCGCATGGGCGCCCGCCTGGCCCGCATCGAACGCGAACGCGCCCTGCACAACGCCGCCATGGGCACCCAGATGACCGAACGCTTCTCCGCCCCCGGAGCCACCCTCGTCAAACTCTTCGGCCGCCCCCGCGAGGAGTCCGCCGAGTTCGCCCGCCGCGCCGGCCGGGTCCGCGACATCGGCGTGCGCACCGCCATGGTCCAGGAGGTGTTCTTCGTCGCGCTCACCCTGGTCTCCGCGCTGGCGCTGGCCCTGGTCTACGGGCTGGGCGGCATCTACGCGCTGCGCGGCCAACTGGAGGCTGGCACGGTCGTGGCCATGGGCATGCTCCTCACCCGCCTGTACGCACCGCTGACCGCCCTGGCCGGCGCACGCGTGGAGGTGATGAGCGCCCTGGTCAGCTTCAGCCGCATCTTCGAGGTCCTCGACCTCGAACCCCTGGTCCGCGAGCGGCCCGGCGCCCGCACCCTGCCCGAAGGGCCGACCTCTCTGGAGTTCGACGAGGTGACCTTCGCCTACCCCAGCGCTGAGAAGGTGTCACTGGCCTCCCTGGAGGAGGTCGCCGCTCTGGACACCGCCGACCACGGCACCGTCCTGCACGGCGTGTCCTTCCACATCGAACCGGGACAGATGGTCGCCCTGGTCGGATCCTCGGGCGCGGGCAAGTCCACCATCGCCCAGCTCGCCCCCCGCCTCTACGACGCCGACACCGGATCCGTCCGCCTGGGCGGCCACGACGTACGCGACCTGACCTTCGCATCGATCCGCCAGGCCCTGGGCGTGGTCACCCAGGACGGCCACCTCTTCCACGAGAGCATCCGGGCCAACCTCACCCTGGGCAGCCCCGAGGCCACCGACGACCGCTTGTGGGACGCGCTGCGCCGCGCCCGCCTGGACCGGCTCGTCGCCTCTCTGCCCGAAGGCCTGGACACGGTGGTCGGTGAACGCGGTTACCGCTTCTCCGGCGGCGAGCGCCAGCGGCTGACCATCGCCCGACTGCTGCTGACCGACCCCGAGGTGGTCATCCTCGACGAGGCGACCTCCGCACTGGACTCCACCTCCGAGGCGGCGGTCCAGGAGGCCCTGGCCGAGGCGCTGCGCGGCCGCACCTCCCTGGTCATCGCCCACCGGCTGTCCACGATCCGCGCGGCCGACACGATCCTGGTCGTGGAGGCCGGACGGATCGTCGAACGCGGCACCCACACCGAACTGCTGTCGCTGGAGGGCCGCTACGCCGAGCTGTACCGCACACAGTTCACCGAGGGCGGGCCGCAGGAGCCCGCCGCACTCGGATGACACCCCGGTCCCCGGTGGCGCCACACTGGGGACCGGGGCTTTCGCAACGGAAGGGACCTAGAGGGTGTCGGTCACGGTCTTGCCGTCGCTCTTGTCGATGGTGAAGGAGTCCACGACGGTGCCGTCCGCGGTGCGGGCGGTGTAGTGCAGGGTGTCGCCGTCCACCTCCACAGCCTGGTAGGTGGAGGTGTCGGAGAACTGCACCCGCACCTCGGCACCGTTATCGGTCCAGTTGTCCTCGGAGATGTCGTACATCTTGGTGCCCGTCACCGCGACGGTGTAGACCGGCCCGGTCTGCACGGCCGGGTCGGCGGTGGCGTTGGCGGCCGCGTTGCCGCGCCCGTAGGAGTGGTCGTGGCCCTGCAGGACCAGGTCGACGTCGTAGTCCTCGAAGGTGTCGAGCCAGGCCTGGCGCAGGACGGCGTTGTCGCGGTCGGGGCTGTTGGAGAAGACGGGGTGGTGGAAGGTGACCACCGTCCAGGGGTGGGGGTTGTCGGCCAGGACGTCCTCCAGCCAGTTCCGCTGGAGGTCCATCCAGATCCGGCTGCCGATCGGCGCGGCCTGGCGGTAGTTGGAGTTGAGGACGACGAAGCGCACGCCCTGGTAGTCGGTGTAGTAGGTGGTGAAGGGCAGGTGGCGTCCCCAGGAGCTGGCGCCGTTGTCCGGCGTGGGGAACTGAGGCCGCCAGTAGTCGCTCAGGGAGAGCAGCGCGTACTCGTGGTTGCCGGGGGTAGTGACGTGGTTCATGGTTCCGGTGGCCTCGGGTCCGAAGGCGTTGAACCAGTCGGTCCACTCCGACTCGCTGTTGGCGTCGTTGACCAGGTCGCCGGCGTGCACGGCCAGCTCGGCGTCGGGCTCGGCGGCCAGCGCGGCCTGGGCCAGGGGAGCGCCGCCGGTGGAGATGCCGTTCTGCACGTCGCCGAAGTACAGGAAAGTGAAGGGGTCGGCACCGGAGGAGGCGGTGGTGAAGGTGCGCCAGGGGCTGAAGGCGGTGCCGTCGCCCACGCGGTAGCGGTAGTCGGTGTCGGGGGCCAGACCGTCCGCGGTGGCGGCGTGGAAGGAGCCGCCGACCGATCCGGTCTCGGCACCCCCGACGGTGGTGACCTGGTCGGGTGCGGCGGCGGGGGCGATCTCCAGGACGGGGGCGCCGGAGCCCTGCGAACGCCAGGTGAGGGTCTGGGAGGTAGCGGGATCAGCGGTGGGGACGAGGATGACGCGCTGGGGACCGGTGGCCGCTGAGGCAGCAGGGGGCGTCATTGCCACGCAGGCCAGGGTCAGTACGGCCGTGCCGAGAGCGGCGAGGGTGCGGCGGGCAGCGGAGTCGGACACGATGGGGGTGCCTTTCTGCCGGGGGAGCGCTGACGCGGCGACGGTAGCCTCCCGCCGACAACACGGCGTGAACCGTCGTGGACCATCCGTCGCGGCGCGGTGAACGCCGGGCGTGGCTTTCCTTTCCTACCCAGGGCACGGGCCCGGGGCTCCGGGCGGAAGCTCTTCAGCGTGATCGAGCCAGGAACCCCGCCTCTTCGGAGCCGGAAGGAACCGCTGCTCTCAAGGAGGGGCGGCCCGCACCAGAGCACGGGGCCCGGCTGTCGGCCGCGGCCGGGACGGCACTGGCCGGTGCACGGGCCGCGCCGATGCTGGGGTGTGAAGACCGAGTGCGGGTGCAGGGTGTGGACGACGCTGCGGCCCCTCCCGCCGCACATGTCAGCCCGAAGACGGCACGGGCGCCTTCGCGCGTCCCGGCGGTACAGGCGGACCCCTGAGGTGGGACGACCGGGTGCACCCGTGTTTGGGAACGCTCCCATAGGCCTAGGATCGGCCCCATGGACACACGCACGCTCGGACGCACCAAGCAGAACGTGGGCGCCGTCGGATTCGGCGCCTGGCAGATCGGCGGCACCTGGGGACAAGTCACGGAAGACGACGCCCTCGCCGCCCTGCACGCGGCCGCTGACTCCGGCGTCACCTTCTTCGACACCGCCGACGTCTACGGTGACGGCCGCAGCGAGAGGCTGGTCGGCCGACTCCTCAAGGAGCGCCCCGGCCTCACTGTGGCCACCAAGATGGGCCGCCGCGCCGACCAGCGGCCCGCCAACTACAACCCCGACCACTTCCGCGCCTGGAACGACCGCTCACGCGACAACCTCGGCGTGGACACCGTCGACCTCGTCCAACTGCACTGCCCGCCCCGCGAGGTGATCGACACCGACGCCGTCTTCGACGACCTGGACGCCATGGTCGAGGAAGGCCGCATGCGCGCCTACGGCGTGTCCGTGGAGACCTGCGAGGAGGCCTTGGCCGCCATCGCCCGTCCCGGCGTGGCCACCGTGCAGATCATCCTCAACGCCTTCCGCCACAAGCCCCTCGAACAGGTCCTCCCCGCCGCCCGCGAAGCCGGGGTCGGCATCATCGCCCGCGTCCCCCTGGCCAGCGGCCTGCTCTCGGGCCGCTTCACCGCCCACACCTCCTTCGCCTCCGACGACCACCGCACCTTCAACCGGGGCGGAGAGGCCTTCGACCAGGGCGAGACCTTCTCCGGCGTGCCCTACGAGGTCGGCCTGGAGGCCGTGGAACGCCTGCGCCCCCTGGTGCCCGAGGAGGCCACCATGGCGCAGTTCGCGCTGCGCTGGATCCTCGACCAGGAGGGCGTCAGCGTGGTCATCCCCGGTGCCCGCAACGCCGACCAGGCCCGGCGCAACGCCGATGCCGCGGCGCTGGCCCCGCTCGGCGCCCACACGCACGAGCGCGTCCGCCGGATCTACCACGACCTGGTCCGACCGCACGTCCACCACCGCTGGTAAGGCCTCAGCTCCGGCGCACGGTGAGGGCGATCAGATAGCGGCAGACCTTTCCCTCCGGGTTGTGGTACTCGCAGGGGGCGGGCGGACCGAGTTCGAGGCAGTCGCCGACCGAGAGCACGTGCTCCTCCCGCCCCTCGCGGAACACCAGCACGCCCTCGACCACCCAGATCTGGTGGTGGGCGAGCAGATAGGCCTCGGCCGGGTAGGACACCCGCGCCCCAGCGGGCAGTTCGACCTCCACCAGCTCCACCGCACCCCCCCGGGGGGAGACCGACCGCCGCCGGTAACCGGTCTCGGGATCGGTCCACACCTGCTGGTCCGCCCGGCGTGCCAGACGCCCGCCGTCGTGCTCGGCGTGCGCGATGAGCTGGGACAGCGTGATTCCCAGCGCTGCCGCTAGCCGCCCCAGGAGCACGGCCGTGGGCTGCACGTCCCCGCGCTCGATCCGGCTGACCATGGCACGGGATACCCCGGCGCGCTCGGCCAGAGCGGTTCCGGTGAGGCCGCGGGAGGTGCGCAGCTCGCGCAGGGAAACGGCGAGGGCGGTGCCGAGTGCGTCACTCATGCGTTCACCATAGTGCACACTTCGTTTAGCATGGTGAACATGAGTGCAGTGACCACCCTGATCCGCGATGCCTCGCGCGACGACGCCCAGGCCTGCGCGGAGATCTACGCCCCCTACGCCACCGACACCGCCATCACCTTCGAACTGGACCCGCCCGGTGCCGGGGAGATCGCTGACCGCATCACCGCCTGCCAGCGCGAACACGCGTGGATCGTCCTGGAGGAGCGGGACCGGATCATCGGCTACGCCTACGGCGCCGCCTTTCGCGCCCGCGCCGCCTACCGCCGCTGTTGCGAGGTCAGCGTCTACCTGGACCGCGAACGCCGCGGCTCCGGCCACGGCCGCGCGCTCTACGAGGCCCTGATGCCCAGACTCGCCGCGCGCGGCATGACCTCCGCCATCGCGTGCATGACCCTGCCCAACGACGCCAGCCTGGCACTGCACCGCGCGCTGGGGTTCCGGGACGTGGGCGTGATGCACCGCGTCGGATACAAGTTCGACACCTGGTACGACGTGGCCTGGGCCGAACTCGACCTCACCCCGCTCACCCCGCCGGCCTGATCCGGCTCACCGCAGGTCCGGTTCGGCCTCGGGGACCGCGGCCGGAGCCTCGCGCCCGGAGGGCACCGCCGCCTGGGACACGCACGCACCCGCCACGATGACCACCGCGCCGAGCACCTGCACCGGGCCCAGCGCCTCCCCCAGCAGCACCCACGCCAGCACGATCGCCGTCACTACCTCCAGGTAGGCCACTCCCCCGGCCACCTGCGGTGACAGGCGCCGGATGGCCGCGACCCCGGTAAGGTAGGCCACCGCCGTGCACACCAGCCCCAGCCACAGGGCCAGCACCCACCCCGGCAGCCGCGCCCCGCCCAGGGGCAGCGGCTCGGCCAGCACCGCCCACGGCAGATCCCACGGGCTGGCCAGAGCCCCCAGCACCACCGCCGCCACGAGCGCCCCGGAGGCGACCAGCGCCAACGGATCGGTGTCCTCCCCGGCCGCGTCGGAGAGCAGGAGGTACCCGGCCTGCCCGGCGGCCGCCCCCAGAGCCAGGGACACCCCCACAGCGTCCAGGCGCAGGCCCGCCCACACCTCCAGTAGAAGCACCAGGCCGGCCACGGCCAGCACGACACCCGACACGGCCCAGGCCGACACCCTCCTGCGGCGCACCAGGCGAAACCACAGCAGCACCAGCACCGGGCCGGTGAACTCCAGGAGCAGAGCCACGCCCACCGGGATACGTGCGACCGCAGCGAAGTACAGTGCCTGCACACCCGCCATGGGGAAGATCCCGTAGCCCAGGACGAGCAGGGGCCTGTGCAGCACCAGCCGCCAGCGGGCGAGGGCGACCGGCGCCAGCGCCACCGCCGCCCCGACCATGCGCAGCCACGTCACGTGCAGCGGATCCAGACCCGCCTCCAGCAGAGGGCGGGCCGCCACACCCGCCCCGCCGAAGGCCAGAGCGGAGGCGGCGGCGAAGGCCAGCCCCGGGGTTCGACGACGTACGGGCTGCGCTGCCACGGGGCCTCCGCGTTCGGTGGTACCGGTTCCTGACACGGCCGAGCGTAGCCCTGGGGCACGGCGCGCATGGAAGGGCCCGTCGGGAGTACGCTCCCGACGGGCCCACCCCCCCGGTGGGCGGTTACTGTCCGTTGGCCTCTTCGACCTCGGAGACGAACTGCTCAGGGCCTCCTCCGGGTGGTCGGACTCGGACGAGACGGCGTAGAACATGGCCGGCTTGAAGAACATGCCGGTCCGGTCGGACTCGGTCTCACCCGGGTAGCGCAGCAGCTCCAGGTCGCATCCGGCCGACCCCGTCAAGCCGCCCAACTGGTTGGTCCAGAAGTGCGCCATCGCACCGCTGTTGGTGGCCAGGACCGACTGGTCGGGGCCACCGGCCTCGATCTCCACGCTCTGGGAGGCCTCCGGCTGTCCGCCGTTGTCCAGCAACTCCTCGGTGAGCTCGAACCACTTGGTCAGGGGCTCCTCGGAGAAGCCCAGCGACCCGTCCTCGTCGTACAGCTTCTCGCCGTGCTGGCGGGCGAAGAACGAGAAGCCCAAAAGGCGGCCGAGTCGGCGACGATCGTGTAGGCGTTTCGCCCTCGTGGTGGAGAACCCCGGCACCGTCCCCATCGGCCAGGGGCTCAACGCCATGGCCCCCGACCCCCTCGACACGCTCCTGCCCGAACACCACCCCACGACCGGCGGGAGCGCCCACACCCTCGCCGACGGCCGCGCCGTGTTCTCCTCCGAACGGGCGCGCACCCTGCTGGGGTGGGAACCCGCCCGCACCTGGCGCACACAACTGCCCCCCGAACAGCATCCGTCCGCCGAACGGCACTGACCAGCGGGCGCTCTCCGCTACGCTACAGAGAGGAAAGTGTTTTCCACCGTGGTGCGTAGTAAGAGGGGAAGCGGTGTGGGGGCCGGTTACGTCACTCTGGAACAGGTCGCCGAGCACGCCGGGGTGTCCCTGGCCACGGCCTCGCGCGTGATCAACGGCAGCACCCGCCAGGTGAGTGAGCGCCTACGCGAGAAGGTGACCGCCAGCGCCCGGGAACTGGGCTACCTGGCCAACGCCTCCGCACAGACCCTGGCGCGCAACAGCAGCTCACTGGTCGGTCTGATCGTCCACGACATCTCCGACCCCTACTTCTCCTCCATCGCCTCCGGCGTCACCCGCCACACCGAGGAACAGGACCTGGTCTTGGTGCTGGGCACCACCAGCCGCTCCCACCACAGGGAGAGCCGCCTGCTGGCGACCCTGCGTGCCCACCGGGCCCGCGCGGTGGTGCTGGTCGGCTCGCGCGCCACCGACGAGGAGGCCAACAAACGCCTGGCCAAGGAGATCGACGTGTTCCGCGGCCAGGGCGGCCGGGTTGCGTGCGTGTCCCAGCCCGGCCTGCCCGCCGACACCGTCAGCCCCGACAACCACGCCGGAGCGGCAGACCTGGCCCGCCACCTCATGGCCCAGGGCCACCGCGAGTTCGCCATCCTGGCCGGCCCCACAGATCTGAGCACCGCACGCGAACGCCTGGACGGATTCCACTCCGCGCTCTCCTCCGCAGGACTGGGCCTGGCCCACCACAACGTGGTCCACGGCGACTTCACCCGCGACGGCGGCTACGAGTCCACCCGGCGCCTCATGGCCACGGGCAACGACGCCACCTGCCTGTTCGCGGTCAACGACGTCATGGCCACCGGCGCGATGGCGGCCCTGCGCGACCTGGGCAAGAGCGTGCCCGGCGACCTGTCGGTGGCCGGGTTCGACGACATCCCCACCCTGCGCGACCTCACCCCCGCCCTGACCACAGTCCGGCTGCCTCTGGAGGAGATGGGGCGTCGGGCCGCCGCACTGGCCCTGGACGGCGAGCCCGCCCAGGAACCGCGCGTGGTCACCGTCCGGGGCGAGGTCGTCGAGCGCGCCAGCACGGCACCGCCCGCCTGCTGACCGGACACCGGTCAGCGCACTGCCCCGGCGGCGGACCGCCGTGCACGGGCACACCACCACGCACCCGCCGAGCCCTCACCCCCGACGCCCCGTGCGCTGCTGAGACCGCCCGCCCCTAAAACCCGGTGTCCTGGCCGACGACCGCTCGACAGAGGCACCCGACGGCGATCGGCCCCCGCGCTAGTGCAGGGTCGCAGGCACCGACACCTGTGCCTGCGCAACCGCACATGCGCCTCCAGGTCCTGAGCGGGCAGCGGCTCCTCCACGAAACGCAGCCCGAACTCCTCCAGCGCCGCCAGCGCACGCTCCACATCACGTGCCAGATCGGCCGAACCCACCTTGATCTTGACCGCCGTGTGCCCGGCCGCCACCCACCCCCGCACCTGCTCCACCAGGTCATCAAGGCAATAGTCCAGGTTCACCCCGCTACCGTAGGTGGGGCACCGACTCCCGGTGCCGCCCCACCGCGAGCCCGACCAGGATCGGTTCGGAGAGGATCCGGGAGCCGTCGGGCAGGCGCAGGCCGCCCTCCTCGCGTATGGCCAGAACCGAGCGGGTCAGGTGCTGCCTGTACCCCATGCGTCCGGTGGCGCCGTTCATGGCCGCACCCAACACGTGATCACCCATGGGTGGATACCGCCTTTCCGCGTGAAAGCGCTTTCCAGACTACGGCAAACCACCCTCCCAGCACCAGTGGGATCGTGGAGGCCCGTTCCGCCCCTGGCCGGAGGGGACGCCGCCGGCCCATCCCGACGGCGGGCCCCGCCCTCGGCTACCGTCGGCAGGGTGAGCAACCAGGAACCCCATCCAGGCGAACAGCAGGTGTGCACGGCCCGGCCCGCCCCTGGACCGCCCTCCGTCGAACTGCTCGCACCACGGCGGGTCCCGCTGGGCGGACCCCGCGCGATGCCGGTCCTGCGGTCGCTGCCGGGCAGGCACCGCCGCATGATCGGCGCGTGGTGCTTCGCCGATGTCTTCGGCCCCGCCGACGTGTCCGGGGGAAAGGGGATGCAGGTCCCCCCGCATCCCCACATCGGCCTGCAGACCGTCAGTTGGCTGGTCCGGGGCGCGGTCCGCCACCGCGACGGCCTGGGCTCGGACCGGGTGGTCCTCCCGGGTCGGCTGGGCCTCATGACCGCGGGCGGGGGCATCGCCCACTCCGAGCGCTCTCCGGTGGAGCGGCCACCGGTCCTGCACGGGGCGCAGCTGTGGGTGGCGCTGCCCGAGGCCGAACGCCGCGGCCTGCCCCGCTTCGAGTACCACGACGACCTGCCCGTGTTCACCCTGACCGACGCCCGGGTGACCGTCCTGGCCGGACAAGTCCACGGGCACCGCTCCCCCGCCCGCACCCACACCCCGCTCATGGGCGCCGAGGTCGCCCTGGCGGCCGGGGCCGCCGTACCTCTGGCGTTGCGCGGGGATTTCGAGCACGGCGTGCTGGCGCTGGACGCCCCGCTGCGGGTACTCGGCCACCGGGTGGAGGCCGGGGCGCTGCTGTACCTGGGCCCGGGGCGCGAAGAGGTCGTCCTGAGGACCGACCGCGACGCCCGCCTACTGGTGATCGGCGGGACCCCCTTCAGTGAGGACCTGCTGATGTGGTGGAACCTCGTGGGGCGCGACCACGACGAGATCGTCGCGGCCCGCGCCCACTGGGAGCGGGCCCGCACCGAGGGGGACGCCCGTTTCGCCCCCGTGGCCGGGGACCCCGGCCCCGCGCTGCCGTCCCCGGAACTGCCGGGCGTCCGGATGCACCCCCGTCCGCCCCACCGGCCCTGAGCCACGCACGCCACGCGCGCCGCCCGGATCGACCAAAGACGTCTCCCATGCCCGCCTCGTCCCGCGTGTCGCCGACGGTGATCCTCGACAAAACGCCTATAAAAACCCGAAGATCCGAGACATAAAGGCGAGTGGATCCCCTGATCCGCGCTCCTGTGTCCACACCCTGCTAGCGTTCGATTTGCGAACGACGGGATGGATTCGGGAGGCCTGAACATGGTCCGACACACGCGCGAGCAGTGGGGGACGCGCGCGGGCTTCCTGATGGCGGCCATCGGGTCCGCCGTCGGACTGGGCAACATCTGGCGCTTCCCCTACATCGCCTACGACAACGGGGGCGGCGCCTTCCTGGTGCCCTACCTCGTCGCCCTGCTCACCGCCGGAATCCCCCTGCTGATCCTGGAGTACGCCGTCGGGCACCGGTTCCGCTCCTCGCCGCCGCTGGCCTACCGGCGGCTGTGGCGCCCGGCCGAGGCGATCGGCTGGTGGCAGGTGGCGATCTGCTTCGTGATCGCGGTCTACTACGCCGTGATCATCGCCTGGGCCATCCGCTACACCTTCTTCTCTGTGGGGCAGCGGTGGGGCGAGGACCCCGACGCCTTCTTCTTCGTCGACTTCCTCCGGATCGGCGACGCCCCCGGTATGGTCTCCGGCTACGTCTCGGGGGTGGCCTGGCCCCTGATCGCGGTGTGGGCCCTCGTGCTGGGCGTCCTGGCACTGGGCATCCGCAACGGCGTGGAGAAGGCCAACCGGGTCTTCATCCCGCTGCTGGTCGCCCTGTTCCTCATCATGGTCATCCAGGCCCTCACCCTCGACGGTGCCGCCACGGGCCTGGACGCGCTGTTCACCCCCGACTGGGGTGCCATGGCCGACGGCGGCGTGTGGATCGCCGCCTACGGACAGATCTTCTTCTCCCTGTCCGTGGGCTTCGGGATCATGGTCACCTACGCCTCCTACCTGCGCCCCAGGACCGACCTGACCGGATCCGGCCTGGTCGCCGGGTTCGCCAACAGCTCCTTCGAGATCCTGGCCGGCATCGGTGTGTTCGCCGCGCTGGGCTTCATGGCCACCAGGACCGGCGCCGCCGTGGACGAGGTCGCCACCTCCGGGCTGGGGCTGGCCTTCGTCGCCTTCCCCCAGATCATCTCCAGCCTGCCCGTGGGCGCCGACCTGTTCGGCGTACTGTTCTTCGCCTCACTGGTGGTCGCCGGGCTCAGCTCACTCATCAGCATCGTGCAGGTCATCGTCTCGGCCGTGCACGACCGCACCGGACTGGGCCGCGTCCCCACCGTCCTGCTGGTGGGCGGCGCCACCGCGCTCGCCTCGATCCTGCTGTTTCCCACCCACGGGGGCCTGTTCTTCCTCGACGTGTTCGACCACTTCATCAACCAGTACGGCATCGCCCTGGCCGCGCTCGTGCTGATCGTGGCCGTGTCCTGGATCGCCCGCAGGCTGCCGATGCTCCAGCGCCACGTCGACGCCGTGTCCTCGGTCAAGCTGGGCCTGTGGTGGCGCCTGACCCTGGGTGCGCTCACACCGGTGCTGCTGGGCCTGATGATGTGGGACAGCCTGCGCGCCGAACTGGCCCAGAACTACGGCGACTACCCCACCGGCTTCCTGCTCGCCGCGGGCTGGGGCGTAGCCCTCGGGGCGATCGTCTTCGGCGTGGTCGTCTCGCTCGTGCCCTGGCGGACCGCCGACGCACTCGCGGCCCGGGACTTTGAGGCCGCCTCGCACGGCACGGAAGGGGAGCGGTGATGTCCACCAGCGCCATCATCATGATGGCCGTCGCCATCGTCCTGGTCTGGGGCGGCCTGCTCGCGGCCGTGCTCAACCTGCACCGCAACCCCGAGGAGCCCGAGCACCGGGACTAAGGCGCAAGGTGTGTGCGGGGGCACCCCCCGCACACACCCCTTTCCCGCCTACGGTCCGTCCCTGACCGGTACCCTCCTGGGGACCCCGTCTTCCAAGGAGCCCCGTGCCAGCGACCCGGTACCTCTACCTTGCCCGACACGCGCACGCCGACCCCGAGACCGGCGACCTGACCCCCGAGGGTTGGAGCCAGGCCGAGCAGTTGGGGCGGCGCCTGCGCGCACTCAAACCCGACACGCTCCACCACGGCCCCCTGCCCCGCGCCTCCCAGACCGCGCGCACGGTCGCCGAACACCTGCCCGGCGTGCTGTCGCAGTCCGTGCCCGAGGCCGGCGACTACGTCCCCCACGTGCCTACCCGAGCCGAGCTGCCCGACGAGTACGCCGACCGGGTGCTGGCCTTCCTCGAGGGACGCCCCGCCTCCGAACTCGACGCCGGACCCGACCTGGCCCGCCGGGCACTGGACCGGTTCACCGGCCCCACCGACGACACCGACACCCACGACGTGGTCATCACCCACGCCTACCTGGTGGCGTGGGTGGCCAGCCTGGCGCTGGGCACCCCCTCCTGGAAGTGGGTGGACCTGGCGCCGGCGAACGCGGCGCTGACCGTCATCCGCTACAGCCCCCGCCGCTTCCCCACCGTGCTGACCTACAACGAGGTCTCCCACCTGGACCCCGACCTGCGCTGGACCGGCTTCCCGGACGAGCTGCAGATCTGAGGCGCTCAGGCGAACAGTTCCCGGGCGTCGGCGGCGGTCAGGGCGCGGTCCGTCCACCGGTCCATCTGGTCGGCGTCGGCGCACTCGCGGATGCGCCGGCGGTCCTCCTCGGACAGGACGACGCCGCGGCGGTCCAAGACCTTGAGCAGGACTCGGGCCTCGCCCTCCAGCAGACCCTGCTGGACACCCTGCTGGACACCCTGCTGGACGTAGCGTTCGGTGAACGCGCTCGAGTACCTGTACGTGTCGGTCGCCATGATCTCCTCCACCCTGCGACGGGAGTCCTCGTCCAGCAGCGTCAGCGTGTATTGAGTGTAGTCGGCGGCGGTCGCCTCATCGAGGCAGGCGAAGCCCTCCAGGAGCGCTTTGAGGGCCCCTGGGGCCTGCGAGTCCGCCGTCGCACCCAGGATCGCCAGCAGGGGCGACCGGGCCACCTCGCGCGGGTCGGTGAAGGCGCTCAGGCGGTCCGGGCCCAGGACGAGGGGGCGGAACAGGTGCCGCGGGCCCACCCGGAAGTCCGCGTCGAAGCGGTCCGCAGTCGACTGCTTCGGGCACACGGCCAGGACCGCGGCCTCGCACTCGTGGACATCGGCCACCGAGCCCGCATAGTGCGCCCACCTGCGGAACTTGTACTCGCGGTACTCGTTCTGCACCTCGACGACGATCACCATCCGCGTGTGCCCGTGGTCCTCCAGCACCACGTTGACAGCACTGTCGAGCAGTGCGACGACCACGTCGGCTCTGCGCTCCACGGGCACGGCCTCACCCAGGTCGGCGCACTGCAGGACCGCCTGGTCGTATGCGGGGACCTCCACACCCAGGTGTTCGGACAGCAGACGGGGAGCCAGTTCGGGGCACTCCTGGAAGAGCCGCACCCGGACCTCGTGCTCAGCGGAAACAGCCATGCACGCGAAGTTATCGGAACAGGGCCGTGCGTGTGGGCGGTTTCGCCCGTCCCGCATCAAGCGGGTACCCCGCCCGTACCGCTCAAGACAGGAAGAGAGCGCCATGGCCGCCAGAGTCGTCTCCGTCAGCGCCGGCCCCGCCCACACCTTCAGCAAGCCGGTCCTTGCCCGCGTCCGGCTGCTCGCCGGGCTGGGGGTGGAGGGCGACGCCCACATGGGTGCCACCGTCCAGCACCGCTCCCGTGTGGCCAGGGACCCCTCACAGCCCAACCTGCGCCAGGTCCACCTCATCCACGCCGAACTCCTGGACGCGGTCGCGGGCGCCGGGTTCGACGTCGCCCCCGGACAGATGGGGGAGAACATCACCACCCGCGGGATCGACCTGCTGGGCCTGGCCGCCGGGACCGTCCTGCACCTGGGGGACGAGGCCCGCGTCGAGATCACCGGCCTGCGCAATCCCTGCCGTCAGATCGACGGCTTCTCCCCCGGCCTGCTCAGGCAGATGGTCCGCCGCGGCGGCGACGGATCCACCGCCTACCTGGCGGGAGTGATGGGGATCGTGCTCACCGGCGGTACCGTCGCGCCCGGTGCGGCCGTCGGCGTGCACCCGCCCCGGGGCCCGCACCTCCCCCTGCGCCGGGTGTAGGCACCGAAGCCGACCTGTGTCGATCACCCGTGCGGGCCTCTGGAACACTGGTCTGCCATGGGAAAGATCTACGAGGCCATCGACGACCGGCTCGCGCGCTTCCTCCTCGACCAGCCGGTGTTCTTCGTGGGCACCGCACCGCTGGACGCCGACGGGCACGTCAACGTCTCCCCCAAGGGCATGAACGGGACCTTCGCGGTCCTCGGTGAGCGCCGGGCGGCCTACCTCGACTACAGCGGATCGGGGGTGGAGACCATCGCCCACCTGCGGGAGAACGGCCGCATCGTGCTCATGTTCTGCGCCTTCGACGGGCCGCCCAAGATCGTGCGCCTGCACGGGCGCGGACGCACCGTGCTCGCCTCGGACCCCGAGTTCGCCGACCTGCGCCCGCACTTTCCCAAGGAGCGCACGGCCGGGCAGCGCTCGATCATCGTGGTCGACGTGGAGCGCATCTCCGACTCGTGCGGGTTCGCCGTCCCCCTGATGGAACCGCAAGGGGACCGCGACCTGCTGGACCGCCTCCAGGAGCGCAACGGGGGCGGGGTTCCCAGCCCCGCCAGTATCGACGGCCTGCCGGCCGTCACGGCCGCCGACTGATCGGCCTGGTCAACCCATGGCCGGGCCTTCGCCGGTCCGTGCCATCCTGGACCAATGCAACGGGCCACCGTGGATCTGCGCTTCGCACCCGAACTGCGGTTCTTCCTCCCGCCGCGCCACCGCGGGGGAACCGTCCGCGCCGACCACGACGGAACCGCCTCCCTGGGCCACCTCGTGCAGTCCCTGGGCGTGCCCCTGACCGAGGTCGGCGGCCTGTACGCCGACGGCGACCGACTTCCCCCCGCCCACCGGCCCCGCCTCGGGCAGCGGGTCGACGTGGCCACCGCACCGCGCCCCCAGCCGCTCCCGCCCGGATTCCACCCGCCCCGCTTCCTGCTGGACGTACACCTGGGCACCCTGGCCCGCCGCCTGCGCCTGCTCGGAATCGACACCGCCTACGACAACGACCGCGACGACCCCTCCCTGCTCGCCCAGGCCAACGCCGAGCACCGCGTCCTGCTCACCCGCGACCGAGGCCTGCTGCTGCGCCGCGCCCTGCGCGCCGGAGCCCACGTCCGCAGCCACCGCCCCGACGAACAGCTCGACGACGTCCTGGAGCGCTTCGCCCCGCCCCTGGCGCCCTGGACCCGGTGCGTGCACTGCAACGGCCCGCTCGCCCCCGCGGCCAAGGAGGAGGTCGCCGAACAGCTCCCCGCCGGCACCCGCGCTACCTACGACACGTTCGCGCGCTGCCAGGTGTGCCGGAGCGTGTTCTGGCCCGGAGCCCACCACGACGAACTCACCCGGATCGTGGACCGGGCCCGGGCCGCCGCACCCCGGCCCCGGTCTTAGCCCGGCACGGTCGCGCGCATCGCGTGCGCCCTCCGGGACCGGGGGCGGGCTCCCCCGGAGTATCGGGGCCGACCTGGGCGGACCGAGGCCCGCGACGATCACTCGGTCCCGGATCCCCCGACCGGAACGGGTCGCGAACGATCGGGTGCGCTCGGCGCGGGTATCCCTAACGTCGGTGGTGGACAAGGGAGGCGACACCGTGCTGGAGAGGCTGAACCGGGCCCTGGAGCAGATCGAGGCCGACCCAGGGGCTCCGACGGACACGGCGGAGATGGCACGCACCGCGCTCACCTCCGAGTACCACCTTCGGCGGCTGTTCTCCGCGCTGGCCGGGATGCCGCTGTCGGAGTACGTGCGCCGGCGCAGGCTCACCCTGGCCGGAGACGAAGTGGTTGACGGCCGCCGCGGCCTGCTCGACATCGCGGTGTCCTACGGCTACGGCTCGCACGAGGCCTTCGCCCGGGCCTTTCGCGCCCAGCACGGCGTAGGCCCCGCCCAGGCCCGACGGACCGGCGCGGTGCTCACCTCCCAGCCCCAGATGAGGTTCCGCCTGACCATCGAAGGGAGCACCGCCGTGCGCTACCGCATCGTCGACAAGGGGGCCTTCCGCCTCGTCGGCCCCCGCGCCCGCGTCCGACTCGTCCACGAGGGAGACAACCCCGACATCGACGCGTTCGTCCGGAGCATCGACCCGGCCACCACGGAACGGGTGGAACGGCTCTCCGACCAGGAGCCCCGCGGCGTCCTGGCCGCCACCGCCGACGTCGCCCCCGGCTACGAGGAGGGCAGCGAACTGGACTACCACCACGCGGCGGCCACCTGTGCCCCCGCACCCGAGGGCATGGACTGCCTGGAGGTGGAGGCCGGAGCGTGGGCGGTCTTCCCCCGATCCGGCCCCACCGGGGCCTTCCCACAGGCCCTGCAGCGCCTGTGGGCCGACGCCTTCGCCCACTGGTTCCCCTCCCAGCCGTCCTATCGGATGCGGCCAGGGCCCAGCCTGCTGCGGGTGGAGTACACGGCCGACCGCACCAGTGCCGAGGCCCAGCTGTGGCTGCCGGTCGAGAGGGTGTGAGGGGCGGGGCCCGCCGGTGCCGTGGCCGCGCATCCGCGCGGCCACGGCACGCCCGCTCAGACCAGGGCGTGCCCGTAGGAGAGCGAGAGCGCCTCCAGGTCGGGCTTGCCGTAGCGGGCGACCATCGCCTCGAACCGGGCCTGCTTGTCGGTGCCGAATCGGCGGACCCTGCGCGCGTAGGAGGCGGCCGAGACGAATACCGGCGGGCTGCTCTTGCTGTGGAACTTGTCGGCGTACATCACCACCTCCTCCTCGGTCGATCCGGCCGTGTAGTCGTCCTCGGGGATCGGCAGCCCCTGCGAGCGCACGTCGGCGCGGGTGATGCCCACGCCCGTGTGGCAGGAGCAGAACCGGCACAGCGCCTCGCCGAACCCCCGCGCGTACAGCACCTCGTGGCCGAGCACACCGTGGCGCACGTAGTGCGCACCGTCGAGCACCCCCGAGGCGTCCATCAGCCGGTACACGCCGATGTCGTGGAGCAGGCTTCCGGCCCGCACCAGCTCCAGGTCGACGTCGAGCCCGCCGAGCTCGACGAGCCGCTCGGCGATCTGGCACACGATCCGGCAGTGCGTGTGGACGAGGTCGAACGCAGCACGGGTGGGCGCGAGCTCGGCGTGCAGCGCCCGGATCTCCCGGTCCGTTGGAATCGGCATACCCGGACTCTACGGGGGCACGGGCACCGCTCCGGCCGCCGCGTCTTCAGCGGGGGCCGGACGTACGCGCGGCGGCAGTGTCGCGCACGGCACCGCGCGGCGGACGCTCGGGGCGCACCCCCACACCGAGTACGTAGGCGGGCACCGCCGAGAGTCGGGGGGCGGCCCGGACCAGGGCCACCATCGGCTTGGGCGGGCTGGGGCGCCGACCGTCCAGGATGGGGCCCACCACCTGCTTGTGCAGGATCTTCTGCAGTGCCTGCACGAGGACGGTGGGCAGTGCCCGTCGGCGGCGCACGGCAGCCAGGCGCCGAACAGTGACCCGTCGGCGGCGCAGGGGGTCGGCCAGCAGCCGGGCGGTGGCCACCGCGTCCTGGACGGCCAGGTTGATGCCGACCCCGCCCATCGGTGACATGGCGTGCGCGGCGTCGCCGATGCACAGCAGGCCGTCGGTGTGCCAGCGGCGCAGCCGGTTCAGCCGCACGTCCAGGTGCTTGACGTCGTCCATGGAGGCGACCTCGCCGACGGTGTCGGCCAGTTCGGGGATCAGTTCGACCACGTCCCGGCGGAACGCCTCGATACCGCGCGAGCGCAGTTGCGGGTCGGTGCCCTTGCGTCCCAGGTAGGCGATCTGGGCGTAGCCCTCGCGCGGGATGACGACCATGATCTTGCCCGGCCCGGTCCTGGGGGTGAGGGAGGGCAGCACGGAGCCTTCGACGGGGACCTTGAACCACCAGGCGTCGAAGTCCACGCCGAACTCGCGCACGGGCAGTCCGGAGGTGCGCCGGGCCATCGACCAGCGGCCGTCGCAGGCCACGGTCAGGTCGGCACGCAGTTCGCCCTCCCCGTCGGGGCCGGTGTAGCGCACGCCCGACACGCGCCCGTCCTCGCGTACCAGTGAGGTGGCCTCGGTGCGCATGCGCAGGGTGAAGGCGGGTTCGTCCCGGCCGGCCTCGGCCAGCAGGTTGAGCAGGTCCCACTGGGGGACCATCGCGATGTAGGGGTGGGACAGGCGGCGGCGCAGTCGGGTGAAGTCGCCGAAGACGACCTGGCTCCCCCCGACGTCGAAGGCGACCCTCTCGATCCTGCTCTGGGGCAGGGCGGCGAACCTCTCGCCCAGGCCCAGCTCGTCCAGCAGGTCGAGCGTGGTGGGGTGCACGGTGTCGCCGCGGAAGTCACGCAGGAAGTCGGCGTGCTTCTCCAGCACGGTGACCTCCACGCCGGCGCGGGCCAGCAGCAGGCCCAGCACCATGCCGGCGGGCCCGCCGCCGATGATCGCGCAGGTGGTCGTCTCGTTCATGGTGGCTCCGTCCTTGGAACACGACCCAATTTATCTCCACAAGCGTAGAATTCTACACTTGTGGATGTCAACACCTGTGGAATTTCCAACGGGCCGACGGGAGCGGCCCCGCACCCGGGGATACCCGGTACCTGCGGGGATGTAGAATTCCACACACAGGGAATTGAGGGGAGGGCGCCATGGCCGCCACCGAACCGCGGCGCGCAAACCAGCGGCCCGGCGGACGCAGACCGGGCCGCAGCCAGACCAGGGAGGCCATCCTGGCCGCCGCGCGCGAACAGTTCGCCGCCAAGGGCTACACCGGCACCACCTTCCGCGGCATCGCCGCCCAGGCCGGCGTCGACCCCGCCCTGGTCCGCCACTTCTACGGCACCAAGGACCAGCTCTTCGCCGCCAGCATGCACATCCCCACCGAAGTGTTCGCGGACGTGGAGAGCGCTCTGCTCACCGGCGGCCCCCACGGACTGGGTGAGCGCCTGGCCCGCACCTACCTGGGCCTGTGGGACGACCCCGCCACGGCCGCCCCGCTGGCCGCGCTGGTGCGCACCGCCCTGACCACCGACCAGGGCGCCGACCTGCTCAGGAACTTCCTCCAGGGGCGCCTGCTGGAGAAGGTCACCCCCGCACTGGACCAGGACCGGCCCCGGCTGCGCGCCGAACTGGCCGTCTCCCACCTCATCGGCACGGCCCTGGCCCGCTACGTCCTGCGGGTCGAACCGATCGCCTCACTGGAGACCGACGAACTCGTGGCCGTCCTGGCCCCCGCCCTCCAGCGCTACCTCACCGGCACGATCTGACCCGGCGCCGCTCAGGCACGCAGGAACCGCCCCACCGCCTCCGTCTGCCCCAGGACCGCGTGCCCCACCCCGGGCAGCAGCACCGCCTCGGCGCCGGCCACGTGTGCGCGCACCCGCCGCAGCGTCTGGCGGGAGTCGAACATCACGTCGCGCTCACCCACGATCACCTGCACCGGCACGGACAGGCCCGCCAACTCCCGGTCGGAGAAGACCGGGAGCCGCTCCGTGCGCGGCCGGAAACAGGAGAAGGCCTCCACGGTGAAGTCCAGCGCCTCCCGGTGCTCGGGTGCGCCCAGACCCGCCACGTGCGCCACCGACCGGCGCAGACCGCGCCGACCGAGCAGCCGCCGCAGCAGCATCCCGGGCAGCCACCTGGTCGTTGTCTGCCTGCCGATACCCGCCGGGCACAGCAGCACCAGCCGCTCCACCCGCTCCGGGCGGCGCACGGCGTAGTCCAGCGCCGTCCACCCGCCCAGCGCCAGGACCCGCTCGCGGCCCTGAGCGGAGGAGTAGATCCCCTTCACGCCTCCACCAGCCCCTCGATGTACTCCAGCATCCGCGCGGTGTCGGCCAGGGAACCCATGAGGACGACCTTCATCCGGGCCCGGTCCGGGTCGTAGACCGCCTGCACTCGCAGCGGCTCCTCCTGCGGCCCCCGCCCGGTGGCCGAGGCGGTCACCAGCGTGGTCAGGCGGTGGGCCGTCTCGGGCGGGACGGCCTCGACCTCCACGATCGCCGAGACCTCGCTGCGCCGCTCACGCCGCACGCCCTCCCGCACGGGCGGGGGCACCGGGCGGCCGGTGAAGGCCTCCAAGTCCTCCTGCGTGATCCGGTACTGCTTGCCGATACGCACGGCGGTGAGCCGCCCGTCACGTACGTAGTTGCGGACGGTGCGCGCGTGCAGCCCCAGGTGCTCGGCGACCTCGTCCACTGAGTAGAGTCGTTCTTTCATGCAAAAGACTCTACTTTACTCAAAACTCTGTGACAAAAAGGTATTTTCAGGAAAATGGAGAGGGTGAGGGGTGCCCTCGCTCACCCCCGCGCCACCGGCACCGTCCACCGCGCCCTGTCCGTGCGCTCGACGTGCGACCGACCCCCGCCGCACGGCGTCGACCTGCACCACACCCCAGGAGTCCCCGACGGCGGCGTGCTCCCCGAATGAGGACCCCGCCCCCGTGAGAGGCTCGGCGCGGGCACACGTGAACGGCGGACACCCCGATAGGACGCACCGGCCGCGTCCGGTAGTGTGCCCACCTGGAACTACTCACCAGTAACAAAAGGTTCTCACCCAGGAGGCCCCATGCCCACCCTCGACCGCGACGGCGACGTCCTCATCCTCGACCTCGGCGACGACGAGAACCGCTTCCACCCCGACTGGCTCACCGCCGTCAACACCCTCCTGGACCAGGTCGACGAAGCCGAAGGCCCCAAAGCCCTCATCACTGCTGCCACCGGCAAATTCTTCTCCAACGGCCTGGACCTGGACTGGCTCGGCGCCCACCCCGACGCCCGCCCCGACTACATCGCCACCGTCCACGCCCTGTTCGCCCGACTGCTGTCGATGCCCCTGCCCACCGTCACCGCCGTCCAGGGCCACGCCTTCGCCGCCGGAGCCATGCTCACCCTCTGCCACGACCTGCGCGTCATGCGCGCCGACCGCGGATTCTGGTGCCTGCCCGAAGCCGACATCCACATCCCCTTCACCCACGGCATGAGCGCCCTCATCCAGGCCCGCCTCACCCCCCAGACCGCCCACGAGGCCATGACCACCGCCCGCCGCTACGGCGGCACCGAAGCCCACACCGCCGCCATCGTCGACCACACCGCCCCCGAAGGCGAGGTCCTGGCCACCGCCCTCGAACTCGCCCGCCCCCTGGCCACCAAGGCCGGCCCCACCCTGGGCACCATCAAGACCCGCCTGTACCCCACCGCCCTGCGCCTGCTACGCGACACCCACAACCCCCTGGACTGACCCCGACACCGCCGTGTGCCCCCTCCGGGCACACGGCCACACGGCGGTGGCTACAGCCACACGGCCGGGTCGCCACCCCAGCGCCTGCAGGGCGCAGCCCAGTCCACCGGTACCCCCGCATAACCCAGGGGCGGCAGCGCGTACCGCAGCCGACCGTAGGGCGAAGAGGCCTCAGCCAACCAGTCGGCCACCTCATAACCGCCCGACCCGGCCCGCACCGGCGCGATACCGTGCAGCAGCCAGTGGGCGGTCCCCGCCAGCGAGAACCGCAGCAGGCGGCCCCGGCCGTCGTCCTGCCGGTCGGTGAGCGCCCGCAGCACCCCCGCCGCCATCAGGTACCCGGTACCGTGATCCAGAGCCTGAGCGGGAAGCACCCCCGGACGCCCTCCCGGACCACCCTCGACCGCCGCGATACCACAGGCCGCCTGCACCAAGCTGTCGAAACCCCGCCGCCCCGCCCACGGGCCCGACCACCCCCACGCGCACAACCGCGCCACCACCAGGCCGGGACAGCGGGCCACCAGCTCCTCGGCCACCAGCCCGCGCCGCTCCAGCGCGCCGGGCCGGTAACCCGCCACCACCACGTCGGCCGACTCCAGCAGAGCCCACAGAGCTTCCCTGCCCTCGGCCGAATCCAGATCCAACACGGTCGAGCGCTTGCCCTGGCCGGTGTCGATGTGGCTGCGAGCGTCCTCGGCCAGCCCCGGCGGATCCACCCGCAGCACGTCCGCCCCCAGCAGTGCCAGCGTGCGGGTCGCCACCGGACCGGCGATCACCCGGGTCAGGTCCAGGACCCGCACCCCCGCCGCGGGCAGCGCAGCCGGCGCCAGCCTCCGCACGCCGACCCCGTCCGCCACCTCGACCTCCGCCAACGGCAGGCCGCCGGGGACGGGCCCGGAAGCCACCGCCACCGCCAGACCGCCCGCCGCGTAGACCCGCTCCTGGACCTCACGGGCTCCCAGCTCCGCCACAGCACCGGCGAACCGCTCCACCGGCTCCGCCCCGCCCACACCCAGCGCCGACAGCAGCCGGGCCCGGTGGTGCGGATAGTTGGCGTGGGTGCGCACCCACCCGTCCGCGGTCCGCCAGAAACCCGACAACGGCGCGAACGGGTCCGACACGCGCCCCTCCACCGCCAGGTGCCGTTCACTGGTGAAGGCCGTGGCCACCGCCCCTTCCTCCACCCGCACCCGGGGAACCGGCACCCCACCGCGCACGGCCAGCAGCTCGGCCGCGGCCAGCGAGCACGCCCCGACCGTGGCCCGCGCCAACGCGCGCACCGGCAGCACCGCGGGCAGCACATCGCCCGCCCCCCTGTAGGAGACCCCGGCCGCCAGGTCCGCCGCCCCGCCGACCGCTTCCCACGCACGGGCCGTCGCCACGTCATATGTGTCCGTCATACACCCATGCTCCACCGCGGCGCGGCTCCGCATCCGACCGGGGCCACCGGCCCAGTCCCCGCACATGGGAAAACCGATAACAGACACGCGCTCGCGCAGGGGCCGCCCACAGCGCCGACCCCCTAGGTTCGACACCGTCACCACTGCTCAACACACGTTCGACGACCCGCGAGGGTCCGCCCCGGAAGGCGCACCACCCATGGCTCAGATCCTGTTCGTGATCACCGCCGCAGACCGCTGGACCCTGGCCGACGGCACCGAACACCCCACCGGCTTCTGGGCCGAGGAGGTCGTCGCCCCCTACCAGGTACTCACCGAAGCCGGACACCGCATCACCGTCGCCACACCCGGTGCTGCCCTCCCCACCGTCGACCAGGTGAGCCTGGCACCCGAGAGCACCGGCGGCCCCGACCGCGCCACCGCGATGCGCAGCGCGCTGGAGGCCATCACTGAACTCCGCCACCCGCTCCCCCTGGACCAGGTCGACCCCGACGGCTTCGACGCCCTCTTCTACCCCGGCGGGCACGGACCCATGGAGGACCTGGCCGCCGATCCCGCCTCCGGAGCCCTGCTCACCCGCGCCCTGGACGCGGGCACACCCCTGGCAGTGGTCTGCCACGGCCCCGCCGCCCTGCTCGCAGCCACTCGCCCCGACGGAACCAACGCCTTCGCCGGATACCGGGTGGCCGCCTTCACCAACACCGAGGAGACCCGGGCCGGTCTGGCCCAAGACGCCCCGTGGCTGCTCCAGGACCGCCTGACCGGGGCCGGGCTCCACGTCCAGGAGGGCGAACCCTGGGCACCGAACGTGGTCACCGACCGCACCCTGCTCACCGGACAGAACCCCGCCTCCTCGGCCCCGCTGGCCGACGAACTGCTCACACACCTGTCCTGAACCACGGCACCCGGTCGGTGGCCTCCATCGCCGAGCCGCCCGGAACCAGCCCCGGGGCGCTGTACCACCACATCCCCGGCCTGAAGGGGGTCCCGGTAGTTTTCGCGGAAAATCCAACGCTATGCGTCGGACCCTCCGTGGCTGGCCGCAGACAGGGAGAGCACCTGGCGGTGCAAGGTCTGGGCCTTGGCGGCCTTGCGTGCGGCCACCACCCGATCCAGCAGCCGCACTGAGCTGGCATGCGGCTTTCCGCGGACATGAACTCAGAGCGCCGGGCCGGTCGCCTGGAGTAGTGTCCTTGCTGCTACCGCGAGGGCCGCGACCGGGGGAGAGCCAACCGTGGGAACAACAGCAGGGAATGAGTGCTACGGCGATGTCCTCTTCGCCGCTTCCTGTGCCTCTGAAAGCGAGCGCTTGGAGGGTCTGGCCCGTGCTTTCGATCCGGCGAGCCGCCAGGACCTGCTCGCGCTAGGCCTGAACGCCGGGTGGACCTGCCTGGACGTCGGAGCGGGGACAGGCAGCCTCGGCGGCTGGCTCGCCTCGGTCACCGAGACCGCCGATCAGGTCACAGCCGTCGACCGTGACAGCCGGTTTCTCGGCCCGCTGGCGGCACAGGGCGTGAACGTCATCGAAGCGGACATCGCCGACCCGGACTTCCATCCCGGCCAGTTCGATCTCGTCCATGCACGATTCGTCCTGATGCACTTGCGAGAGCGCAACGGCCTGCTGCCCCGGCTGGCCTCCTGGGTCAAACCCGGTGGGCTGCTGGTCGTCTCCGACTCCCTCGCCGTCGGCGGCGAGACATCGCCGCACGGGCCCTACCGGGACACCGTCACAGCCCTGTGGCGCATGCTCGCCGAGGAGATCGGCACCGACCGGCACTGCGCTGGACAGTACCCTCAGGTATTCACCGGCCTCGGACTGCGCGACATCGGCATGCGCGCCCACCTGCCGGTGGCGGGCCTCGAGGCGGGGTTCACCAGGTTCCTGACCCTGACCTTGCAGCAGGCCAAGCCCAGACTCCTGGCAGCCGGGCTCCCAGCCGCCACCTACGACCAGGCGCTCCTCCACCTGGAGCATCCCCTGAGCCGCGAACTCTTCTTCGCCATGGTCACATGCTGGGGCCGCACGTCCGCTATCCGCAGGTAACGGACCAGCCCGGTTCCCTTCAGCACCGCACCGCGCCCCTCGGGAGAAGGGCACCGCAGGCCACGGATCGGGCTTTCGCGGATCACGGTCCGCTTTGGCCGCGGCCCCGGTGCGCGTTCGTTCGCAGGGCCGCGGTGCTCCCTTAATTTCGTTTAGTTTGTAACGTTACTTAATAACGAAACAAGGCAAGCGCCAACGCAAATACCCTCCAGGGGTGCGGGTTTCTGGCCTCCGATAAGCGGGCCTTATAAGGTGTTACAACATGTACTGATACATAAGAGGCGTGCGGCACCCGCATTTCGTTGGCGCACTGACCGCACCCCTCCCCGGACCACCGAAAACGAGACGGATACAGCGAGGGCTGTACTGAAGGTCTCCGCGGCGGGGAGGGACGAGAGCCCCTCAGCCGACCTGCTCGTAGAGCCCGACGATGATCCCCTCGGGACCACGGACATAGCAGAGCCGGTAGACGCCCCCGTACTGCTCCACCCCGCCGACGAGCCGCGCGCCATGGGGGCGCAGGCGAGCCACGGTGTCCTCGACGTCGTCGACGGCGAACATGATCCGGCGCAGCCCCAGCGTGTTGGCCGGGGCCTCCCCGGGCTCCGCGGCCACCGCCTCGGGCTCGTGGAACATCGCCAGCTCCACCCGGCCGTGGCCGTCAGGAGTGCACAGCATCGCGATCTCCTGCCGCACCCCCTCCACCCCGATGACGCGCTCCACCCAGGGCCCCTCCACCGGCGCCCTGCCCTCCAGCTCCATCCCGAGCTCGACGAAGAACGCGATGGCGGCGTCCAGGTCCTCGACCACGATGAGGACGTTGTCCATCCGCTGAATCGCCATGTGTGCTCACATCTCCTTCCGGGGCGGCCGGACTCCCCGGCACCGACACCGACGGTATGGCCCAACGGCGACGAACACGCGGCTTTCCCGGTCCGAGCCGGTGGCCGCCGCGACGAAGCACCCCAGGCTCGTTACCACAGCGCAACCGCCGCCCAGGGGCCGCGCCAGAACGCTAGCGGCGGTCGGCCAGCCGCCCGGCGATCGCCGGGCCCTCCCGCGCGATCCACGCCCGGGCCCGGGGCATGCGGTCTCTGACACCCTCCTCCCACAGGCGGCGAAACACCGGGTCGCGGCCCGCGGCGGCACGGGCCCCGCATGGAAGCGGTCGATCATCGCCACCGCCATCGGCACCAGGTCCGCGCGCTGGCCCCCGTCCATGCCGTAGGCGTCGGCGAACACCGCGACCCGGCGGGCCGCGTCCAGGCCGACGAAGGCCGGTGCGCGGTCGCGCGGGTCCAGCAAAGGCACCCACCAGTACAGGGCGTTGGCGATCTCGGCCAGGCGCGTGGTGGGCCGGGCCAGGTCGAAGTCGATCAGGGCGGCGGGCAGGCCGCGGCGGAAGACGACGTTGCCCGGGCAGTAGTCGCGGCGGCCGACCAGCTCAGGGCCTCGGCCGAGCGGATCCAGGACACCGGCCGACGATCCGGGAAGAGAGCCCCAGACCGCGTCCGCCGGCGCGGCCCAGCCCTGGCTCGCCTCGTGCAGACGCCGCACCAGGCGGGCCAGGGCGGCCAGGACGTCCTCCCCGGCCGCAGCCTCGGGCAGCGGCTCGCGGGGCACGTCGCCGCTCACGTAGGTGAGCACCTCCCGGCCCCGGCCGTCGGTCCCCAGCGGGACCGGAGCGGCGGTGAACCCCGACCGGTGCAGGTGGGCGAGGTAGGCGTGGACCGTGGCGGTGAAGGGCCGCACCGGGCGCCGCACGGTGGCGCCCACCCGCACGATGCCCGGGGTGACACCGTCACCGACCAGGGGCTGCCCTTCCGCAGGGGCGCACACAGAGGCTCTCCTTCCAGTGGGGGGCGGGCCGTTCACGGCCCGCCCCCCCCACATTCCCGCCACCGCCGTGATCAGTCCAGGACGGCGGTCGCCTCCACCTCCACCAGGACACCGGGCTCGAAGAGGGACTCCACCCCGATCAGCGACGCCGGGGGCATCGGGCGCGGCATCCCCAATTCCCCGGCGGCCCGCTCGACACCGTCCATGAACGCCGCCATCTGCTCGGGCCGCCACCCCACGACGTAGAACGTCAGGCGCACCACGTCGGCCATACCCGCGCCGGCCCCCGCCAGACCTCTGGCGGTGTTGCGCAGCGCCTGGGCCGTCTGAGCGGCCAGGCCGCCGTCGGCCCCGCCGACCTGGCCGCTGACGTGCACCTGCCGGGTGCCCGTGCCGACCGCCACGTGGTGGTAGGGGACGGGGTGGGCCATGCCCTCGGGGGAGAGCAGTCGAACAGCCATCACCAGCTCCTTCGAACCTTCGCTTACAAGTATCCCTTTGATACCTTGTATCCGAAAGTCACTTCAACGGAACCAGGTGTCATGACCGATACCACCCCACCGCTGCACATCACCGCCGAGCACCGCGAACTCCTCGCCCACATCCTCGACACATGGTCCATGGAGGTCCTCAACCGCCTGTGCGAGAACCCCTGCCGCTTCAACCAGCTGCGCCGCGCCATCCCCGCCGTCACACAGAAATCCCTCACCACCACACTGCGCCGCCTCGAACGCAACGGCATCGTCGAACGCACCATCGTCCACACCCGCCCCGTGGCGGTCGAATACGCCATCACACCCCTGGGCAAGACCCTGCGCGCACCCGTGGAGGAACTCCTGCGCTGGAGCGCCCGCCACCGCAGCGCCATCGAACGCGCCCGCACCCGCTTCGACACCCAGGAGTAGAGCCCGGCCGCTCACCGCTGGGAGACGGGCTGCTCCACCTTGGGCCAGCTGCTCGTCACCGCCGACACCGACGCCGGATCCGCGCCGCCGCCCGCACCCTCCTGCGCAGACAGCTCGTCCCGGTAGCGGCGCGCGGTGCGCCGCGAGGCACCGATGGAGGCCGCCAACTCGGCATCGGTGATCCCGGGCCGCTCACGCACCAGATCGCGCACCCTCTGGCGCTTCTCCTCCGGAGACAGCCCCGCCTGCTCCGCCGCAGCCTCCTCGGCAGCGGCACCCCGCTCCCGAACACGCTCACGGGGCCGCTCCACCTCCCCTGCGGGCTCCTGCACCCGCCGGGGAGGCTCCCGGCGCACCGGAGCCCTGCTCGGCTCGGGCCCCTCGCCCCCGGGCGCGGCCGGCTCGGACCGCCGCTCAGCCGCCACCGCGGGCCGCCGACCCGACAGCACCGCCACCTCGTCGGCGGTCATCGCCACCGCCGAAACCGTCATCGCCCGCGTCAGCTCATAGGCGGTGTCCAACTCGTAGCCGTTGTCGAGCATCCACCGCAGATGCCGCGGCGTACGCCGCCGCCACGCCCGCCCGTACTGCTCACGCAGCATCGCATAGGCCAACTGGCGGCGCTGCTCGCGCTCCAGCGCCTGCGGATACGAACCGATCCCCCACCCCAGCATCAACCGCGCCACCCGCGCCGTCGACACCGGATGGGCCACCCACCGGCCCACCGGGATCCGGTCCGCCGCCTGTCCGTGCGCCAAACCAGCCAGATGCCGCACCCACGCCGCCACACCCTCGGCGATCAGGATGATCACCACCGGCGGGCCCGCGTGCCCCAGATACGACGCCGTCGTCTCCTCACCCTGCGACACGTTCAACACGATCGTGATCGCCGACAAAGTGTAGGCCGCCCACCGGTTCAGCGGATGGCGCCGCCCCTGCCACTCCATCAAAAGGTCCATCGCCAGGAAGTAGACGATCACCGCATCGATCCCGAGCGGGAACAGGAACCGCAGGTCCCCCCCGTTGATCGCCCGCAACTGCGTATCCTCCAGCCACGTGGCCGCCTGGTACAGCGCCGCATAGCTCATGGTGAACGCCACCAGGATCAGCGCCAGCGCCACCACCGCGATCACCGCCGTGGCCACCACGTACCCCCCGGGCAGGGACCCCCCCGACCCGCGGACCGCACCGCCCTCACCGGGGCGCCGACGGGACCCGGCCCGGCGCATCGCGGCCACAGCCAGGGCCGTGACGGCCACCGCGGCCGCAGCGATCACCCACCACACAGGCAGGGGGAAAACATCCATGGGGGAGCCCCTTCAGAAGGAAAGACCCGTACGAGTGTGCCAGAACCACATCACAAACACGGCAAGCCCCCCGAAACCCACCGTTACCCGAACCCGACCACACCGCAGCGCACCCCCACCGTCCCCACCCCGTGACACGATGACGCAGGTGAGCACCCGAACCGCCCCCGCACCGCACCTGGCCGACCTCGCCCGCCTGCGCCGCGTCCGCGACCGCATCGACCGCGACCACGCCCAGCCGCTCAACGTCGAAGACCTCGCCCGCGGCGCCCACATGTCCGCCGGACACCTCAGCCGCCTCTTCCGCCGCGCCTACGGCGAATCCCCCTACGCCTACCTCATGACCCGCCGCATCGAACGCGCCATGACCCTGCTGCGCCGCGGCGACCTCACCGTCACCCAGGTGTGCTTCACCGTCGGCTTCTCCTCCCTGGGCACCTTCAGCACCCGCTTCACCGAACTGGTCGGCACCACCCCCAGCGCCTACCGCGACCACGCCGCCCCCACCACCGACGGCATCCCCCCGTGCCTGGCCCACCAGGTCACCCGACCGATCAGGAATCGAGAAGCACCCACCGCACGCCCCCACCTACGCTGACCGCCATGGACATCAACATCCACGCCAGCTTCCTGCCCCACGACGACCCCGACACCGCCCTGGCCTTCTACCGCGACACCCTCGGCTTCGAAGTCCGCAACGACGTCGGCTACGGCGGCATGCGCTGGCTCACCGTCGGCCCCCCGGGCCAGCCCGACACCTCCATCGTCCTCACACCCGCCGGAGCCGCCCCCGGCACCACCGACGCCGAACGCCGCACCATCGCCGAGATGATGGCCAAGGGCACCTACGCCAGCCTCCTCCTGGCCACCGCCGACCTCGACGCCGCCTTCGACGCACTCCAGGCCACCGACACCGAGATCGTCCAGGAACCCACCGACCAGCCCTACGGCATCCGCGACTGCGCCGTCCGCGACCCCGCCGGCAACCTGATCCGCATCCAGCAACGGCCCTGAACCGCGACCGGGGGGCCGCACCCGCCGCGGCCCCCCGAGAGCCGGAAACCGCATCCCAGACCACGGAGACCACGATGAGCACGCCCCACCCCGCCGACCGCCACGACCTGATCCGCGTCCACGGCGCCCGCGAGAACAACCTCAAGGACATCAGCGTCGAACTGCCCAAACGCCGCCTGACGGTCTTCACCGGCGTCTCCGGCTCAGGCAAGAGCTCCCTGGTGTTCGCCACCATCGCCGCCGAGTCCCAACGCATGATCAACGAGACCTACAGCACCTTCGTCCAGGGCTTCATGCCCACCCTGGCCCGCCCCGACGTCGACCTGCTCGACGGCCTGACCACCGCCATCATCGTCGACCAGGAACGCATGGGCGCCGACCCCCGCTCCACCGTCGGCACCGCCACCGACGCCAACGCCATGCTGCGCGTCCTGTTCAGCCGCATCGGCCGACCCCGCATCGGCTCCGCCCAAGCCTTCTCCTTCAACGTCGCCTCCATCAGCGGCGCCGGAGCCGTCACCCTCCAACGCGGCGGCACGACCGTCAAGGAACGCCGCGACTTCCACATCACCGGCGGCATGTGCCCGCGCTGCGAGGGCCGCGGCTCGATCACCGACTTCGACCACACCCAGCTCTACGACCGCGACAAATCCCTCAACGAAGGCGCCCTCACCGTCCCCACCTACAGTCCCGACGGCTGGTACGGCCGCATCTTCCGCGGCTGCGGCTACTTCGACCCCGACAAGCCCATCGCCGAATTCACCCCCCGCGAACTCGACGACCTCCTGCACAAGGAACCCACCAAGATCAAGGTCGAAGGCATCAACGTCACCTACGAGGGCCTGATCCCCAAGATCACCAAGTCGTTCCTGTCCAAGGACCGCGAAGCCATGCAGCCCCACATCCGCGCCTTCGTGGACCGCGCCATCACCTTCACCGACTGCCCCGACTGCGAGGGCACCCGCCTCAACCCCGCCGCCCGCTCCGTCAAGATCGACGGCGTCAGCATCGCCGACGCCTGCGCCATGCAGATCAACGACCTCGCCGCGTGGGTGCGCGCACTCGACGAACCCTCCGTCGCCCCCCTGCTGGCCACCCTGACCCGCACCCTGGACTCCTTCGTCGACATCGGCCTGGGCTACCTCTCCCTGGACCGCCCCGCCGGCACCCTCTCCGGCGGCGAGGCCCAGCGCACCAAGATGATCCGCCACCTGGGCTCCTCCCTCACCGACGTCACCTACGTCTTCGACGAACCCACCAGCGGACTGCACCCCCACGACATCCAGCGCATGAACGACCTCCTGCGCCAACTGCGCGACAAGGGCAACACCGTCCTGGTCGTCGAACACAAGCCCGAGGTCATCACCGCCGCCGACCACATCGTCGACCTGGGCCCCGGCGCCGGAACCGCGGGCGGCACCGTCTGCTTCGAAGGCACCGTCGACGGACTGCGCGCCAGCGCCACCCTCACCGGCCGCCACCTCGACGACCGCGCCGCCCTCAAGGACAAGGTGCGTACCCCCGCCGGCACCCTGCCCATCCGCGACGCCCGCACCCACAACCTGCACGGCGTCGACACCGACATCCCCCGGGGCGTGCTCACCGTCGTCACCGGCGTGGCCGGCTCGGGCAAGAGCTCCCTCATCCACGGCTCACTCTCGGGCCGCGAAGGCGTCATCACCGTCGACCAGAGCGCCATCCGCGGATCACGCCGATCCAACCCCGCCACCTACACCGGGCTGCTCGACCCCGTCCGCAAGGCCTTCGCCAAGGCCAACGGCGTCAAACCCTCCCTGTTCAGCGCCAACTCCGAAGGCGCCTGCCCCACCTGCAAGGGCGCCGGAGTGCTCTACACCGACCTGGCCATGATGGCCGGCGTGGCCACCCCGTGCGAAGAATGCGAAGGCAAGCGCTTCCAGGCCTCCGTCCTCGAACACCGCCTGGGCGGCCGCGACATCAGCCAGGTCCTGGCCATGTCCGTGTCCCGAGCCCAGGAGTTCTTCGCCGCAGGAGAGGCCCGCACCCCCGCCGCGCACAAGATCCTCACCCGCCTGTCCGACGTCGGCCTGGGCTACCTCAAACTCGGCCAGCCCCTGACCACCCTCTCCGGCGGCGAACGCCAACGCATCAAACTCGCCGCCCAGATGGCCGGCCAAGGCGACGTCTACATCCTCGACGAACCCACCACCGGCCTGCACCTGGCCGACGTCGACCAACTCCTGGGCCTGCTCGACCGCCTCGTCGACTCCGGCGCCACCGTCATCGCCATCGAACACCACCAGGCCGTCATGGCCCACGCCGACCACATCATCGACCTGGGCCCCGGCGCCGGCCACGACGGCGGCCGCATCGTCTTCGAAGGCACCCCAGCCGACCTGGTCGCCTCCCGCGCCACCCTCACCGCACGGCACCTGGCCGACTACGTCCAGGCCTGAGGCGGGCTCCCCTTCAACCGGGCGCGGGACCCACAGCACACCGCACCCCTCCGGCAGCGGCCCCCGCCCGGCCAGCGGCAGCACCCGACCGCGCCGCCCCGCAGGCGGGTCGCAACGCTTCACCGGCGCCGCACCCACGCCGCCGGGGTGAACGCGCGGGGCGGCCAGGCGCTCAGCCGGATCCACCACTGCGAACGGCGTCGCCGCCCATGCGCCCCCCGGCCGCCGGCTCGCCCCGCGCCACCACCAGCTCCACCAGAACCCCCACCTTCCGCGGCCAGGCCCAGGCGGGGGTCCCGGCCCGGTGCACAGCGGAGCATGGCGCGCCTGTGACGCACACCATCCCCCACCGCGTGCACTCAGTGCATTCATGCACATAATGTCGAAATGTGACCGCGCCACCCCACAGCGAGGACCGCCGCACCGCCCTCAAAGAACGCCACCGCCGCGCCATCATCGACGCCGCGGCCGCCCTCCTCCACGAACACGGCTCAGGCCGCTTCACCGCCGACCAGCTCGCCGCACGCGCCGACGTCGCCCGCCGCACCGTCTTCAACCATTTCCCCTCCACATCCGACGTCCTCATCGAGGTGTGCGCCGACCGCCTCGACACCCTGGTCACCGACTACCTGACCCTGACCGCCCACACCCCCGACCACCACCCCACCGCCTTCGACGACCTCGCCGCCGCCCTGCGCCGCACCGACCTCGTCCCCGCCATGGCCTACCTCACCCGCGCCATGGAAGGCACCGCCACCCCCGCACAGGCCCCCCTCATGCCACGGGTGTTCACCGCCCTCAGCCAACGCCTCACCGACGCCATCACCCGCCAACGCCCCCACCCCGACCCCCTGGAGACCCAACTCCTCGTCAACACCGTGATCATCGGCGTCAGCACCCTCTACAGCCACTGGGCCCACCAGACCGGCGCCACCGACACCGACCACTCCCGCGCCCTGTGGAACGCCCTGGTCGAACAACTCCTCACCCGGCTCCGCCACGGCTTCGACCACTGACCCCACCCACCCACCACCAAGGACCACCATGGCAACACTGCTCTACCGCCTCGGCCGCTGGGCCGCACGGCGGCCCGCCACCGTCATCACCGCGTGGATCGCCCTCCTGGCCCTGGCCGCCACCGGCTACGTCCTGGGCTCCGGCGCACTGGCCAGCACCTTCACCATCCCCGGCACACCCACAGCCCAGGTCACCCAACGCCTCGAAGAACAAATGCCCCGAGCCGCCGGAGGCACCGCCAGCATCGTCTTCCAAACCAGCGACGACACCCCCCTCACCGAACAACAGCGACAGGCCATCAGCGACCGCCTCACCCAGGCCGCCGACCTCGACGGCGTCGAGACCACCATCGACCCCTTCACCACCCAGGCCCAACGCACCGCCGAAGCCGACGAACTCGCCACCGGCCGCACCGAACTCGACCAGGGCCGCCAACAGATCGAACAGGGCCTCCAAGGAATCCAGACCCAACGCACCCAAGCCGAAGCCGCCGGCACCCTGCCCGACCTCGAAGCCGAACTCGACGCCCAACAGGCCGAACTCCAGCAACAACTCGAAGAACTCGACACCCAGGAACAGCAACTCGACCTGGGCCAGTCCCTCATGGACATGGCCGCCCAGATCCAGACCGTCTCCGACGACGACACCACCGCCGTCGCCTCCGTCGTCTTCACCGACCCCATGCTCGACGTCGCCGAGGACACCAAGCAGAGCGTCGTCGACCTCTTCGACGAACAACCCCTCGACGGCATCGACACCGACTACTCCTCCGACCTCAGCGCCCCCCTGGGCGGCCTCATCGGCACCGGAGAGATCATCGGCCTCCTCGTCGCCGCCACCGTCCTCATCATCATGCTCGGCACCCTCGCCGGAGCCGGCCTCCCCCTGGCCACCGCCCTCACCGGCGTCGGCATCGGCGCCCTCGGCACCCTCGCCCTCTCCGGCGCCGTCGAGATGGTCTCCGTCACCCCCGTCCTAGGCATCATGCTCGGCCTGGCCGTAGGCATCGACTACAGCCTCTTCATCGTCCACCGCCACCGCCGCCAACTCCTCCGCGGCACCGACGTCCCCACCTCCATCGCCCTGGCCAACGGCACCTCCGGCAACGCCGTCGTCTTCGCCGGCACCACCGTCTTCATCGCCCTGCTCGCCCTCAACATCACCGGCATCCCCTTCCTCGGCCTCATGGGCACCGTCGGCGCCCTGTGCATCGTCATCGCCGTCCTGGTCGCCACCACCCTCACCCCCGCGCTCCTGGGCCTGCTCGGCACCCGCATCCTCAAGCGCAGCGAACGCACCCGCGCCCAAGCCGCAACCCCCGACGACCACACCGCACCCACCGCCCCCGCCCTGTCCACCCCGGCCGCACTCCTGCGCGTCCTGGTCGCCGCTGCCGCCCTCATCGCCGTGGCCCTCCCCGCCCTGGACCTGCGCCTGGGCATCCCCGACGGCTCCTCAGAAGAACCCGGCACCAGCGCCTACCAGGCCTACACCACCGTCGCCGACAAGTTCGGCCCCGGAACCAACGGCCCGCTCCTGCTCGTCGCCGACCTGCCCCCCACCCAAGACGACACCGAACTCCTCCAACACCAGGCCGACATCGCCGAACAGATCCACGCCCTCGACGACGTCGTGGCCATCGCACCCATCGGCACCTCTGACGACCAGGCGCTGACCGCCTTCCAGATCCTGCCCGCCGAAGGCCCCACCAGCGCCTCCACCGAACAGCTCGTCCACCACCTACGCTCCATGTCACCACTGGACGGCGGCTTCGACATCTCCGTCGCCGGCCAGGCCAGCGGCAAGATCGACATCTCCGACAAGCTCGCCGACGCCCTGCCCGCCTACCTCGCCGTGGTCATCGGCCTGTCCCTGATCATCATGGTCCTGGTGTTCCGGTCGGTGTTCGTCCCCCTCATCGCCACCACCGGCTTCATCCTGTCCTTCTTCGCCGCCCTGGGCGGCGTCGTGGCCATCTACCAGTGGGGCTGGCTCTCCGAGGTCTTCGGAGTCCACACCCCCGGCCCGATCCTGAACTTCCTGCCCACCATCCTCGTGGGCGTCCTCTTCGGCCTGGCCATGGACTACATGCTCTTCATCGGCTCAGGCATGCGCGAGGCCTACGCCCACGGCACCCCGGCACGCGCCGCCGTCGGCCAGGGCCTCAAGGCCGGACGCTCCGTCGTCACCGCCGCCGCCATCATCATGGTCTCCGTCTTCGGCGGGTTCATCTTCTCCCACACCGCCATGATCCGCCCCATCGGCTTCGCCCTGGCCTTCGGCGTCCTCATCGACGCCTTCGTCGTCCGCATGTACCTCATCCCCGCACTGATGCACCTGGCAGGCGACCAGGCATGGTGGCTGCCCCGCTGGCTGGACCGCCTCCTGCCCGACGTCGACGTCGAGGGCGCCTCACTCCACCACCAGCACCCCGACCAGACCACCCGCGACGAAGACGAGAACGACCCCGTCTCCGTCCACTGACCCACCACACCACCCGGGCCCGCCACCCCCTCCGGGGCGGCGGGCCCGGCCACTCCCACAACACCACCCACCCCTTGCGGACGCAGACGGCCATCACGCCCGCACCAGTCGCACCGGCAGCACCACCCCGGCGACCACCTCACCCGCCACACACCGCGGGCCCGCCCACACACGTGGACGGACCCGAAGCCAACGGACAACGCGGACTCAACTCGCCTGACGGGTCGGCATGATCGTCACCTGCTGCAGGTTCACCCGCGGCGGCAGCGCGGCCAAGAACCCCACCGTCCGCGCCACATCCGGCGGCGTCAGCCACTCCATCGTCTCCTTAGAGGCCTCCAGCCACTGGAGCACACCCTCATCGGTGACATGGCTCTGCAGCTCGGTGCCCACCATCCCCGGCTCCACCGCCGACACTCGAACACCCTTGCCTCCCAGCTCAGCGCGCAGGTGCCGTGACATGTGCGTGATGTAGGCCTTGCTGCTCGCGTAGACAGCGAAGTTCGGATAGATGTTCTGCGCCGCGATCGACGACGTGTTCACCAGATCGGCGACCCCGCGCTCCTGCGCGGCCCTCACCAACTGCCCCGTGAACGCGGTGATCACGTTCATCATCCCCGTGACGTTCACATCGATCTGGCGCTGGCACTGCTCCATGTCCAACTGCTCGAAAGGCCCTGCCACCGAGATACCGGCGTTGTTGAACACCAAGTCGGCCCCACCGCACTCGCCATCCACACGATCAGCCACCTCCTGCACCGCCGCGCCATCGGTCACATCGACAGCGGCCACCACAGCGGAACCGCCGTCCTTACCGATCCGGTCGGCCAACTCCTCCAACCGCTCCACACGCCGCGCCATCAGCACCACGCGTGCACCCAACTCCGCCAGGTGCTCGGCCACAGCCTCCCCCAAACCGCTGGAGGCACCAGTGACCACCGCCACACGACCGGCCAAAGAAGCGGGAAGAGCCGATGAGGTTCCCTCGGACATACGACACACCCTTCAGGGGAAACGAGGAAGAAAGCCGTTCACCACCGTGAACAACACGAAAAGCCAAGCACCCCCACAAGACACACCACAAGATCCGCGCACCGCTCTTCACACAGTGTTCACAGCACCCTCCTTCCACTGAAGACCACCCCAACACCAGCCGCCCCACAGACCACTCCGCTCCACCTACTGCGATGGTCCTTGCCACGCCCCACATCCGGGGAACCGCCAGCACCGTCACCCGCGTGTGCATCACCCCCTCCCAGGGCAAGCGCTGCCCCGGCCAGCCCGGCATCGTCCAACGCCTCTCACACGACCGCGCCCCACCCCGTCCGCGTCTCCTGCCGCCCCGCCTCCCCGCCCAGGCCGCAGGCCGACGGCCCCACCCACCTGGCCGCCAACCTCGACCAGAGCCCCCTACCGCCCCACCACCGATACCGTGAAAGAGACCCTGCCCGACACAACCACCACACCGCCCAGGCCATCCCAACCACTACCGACGGACCCACCGGAAGAACGGACACCCGTGAGGCTCTCCCACCGTGGCAAGCTCCACCACAGCCCCGCCACAGAACGGCCCCAGCCCCGGCCGCTCGTGCACTTCCACGACGTGTCCCTCACCCACGACCGGCGCACCGTCCTGTCCCGCCTGGACCTGACCGTCCACACCGGCGAACACATCGCCCTCATCGGCCTGCCCACCACCGCCACCACCCACCTCGCCCACCTCCTCACCAACCACATCCACCCCACCCGCGGCCACCTCACCACCCACGCCCCCATCCACCACAACCCACCCACCCCGCCCACCCCGCCCTGCCTCCTCCTACACACCGACCCCCCACCCACCACACCCAACCCCCTCCCACCCCACACCGGCCTCCTCCAACTCACCCTCCACCCCGCACCCACCGCCGACCGCATCCTGCTCCTACGCGAGGGACACGTCACCGAAACCGGCACCCACCGCCAACTCCTCACCCGCGGCGGCGCCTACGCCCGCCTCTACGCCCTGCACCGCCCCCACACCTAAAATGGACCGGTGCCACCCACCGCCAAGGAACTCACCGTCGGACAGGTCGCCAGGCGCGCCGGAGTCACCGTCTCGGCCCTGCACTTCTACGAGCGCCAAGGCCTCATCCACAGCCGCCGCACCACCGGCAACCAGCGCCGCTACCGCCGCGACACCCTGCGCCGCGTCTCCTTCATCCGCGTCTCCCAGCGCGTGGGCCTGCCCCTGGCCCGCATCCGCCAGGCCCTGGACACCCTCCCCGACCACCGCACACCCACCCCCCAGGACTGGCAACGCCTGTCCCAGCAATGGCGCGACGAACTCGACACCCGCATCGAACAACTCGTCCGCCTCCGCGACGACCTCACCGACTGCATCGGCTGCGGCTGCCTGTCCCTGAACTCCTGCGCCCTGGCCAACCCCAACGACGCCCTGGCCACCGACGGCACCGGCGCCCGCCGTCTCATGGCCGAGGCCCCCGAGGGCGAACAGGCCTGACCGCCCCACCGATCACACCCCCGCCACCGGCCGGGTCCTGACGGTGCATGGCCGCCGACAGCGGCACCACCCTCGTGCTGCCCCAGACCGGTCTGGAGCAGCACGATCCGCGAGAGGCCGTATCGACCCTGGCGTGATACTCAGTACCGACATCGGCGGCCGGGGGCCGACCGCCCTCCCACGCACCTCATCGCCCGCGAACTCGGATTCAAACAGTTCAGCCCGGTCGGCCACGAACGCACCGCGCCCGACCACCCCGAAGCGGTGGACTGCCTCGCCAACCCGGACGTACTACCGACCATGGACACCTTGGGCCGCCCTGCGGGACGTCGACACCAAGGTCGCCTGGCACCTGTATCTGACGGCCCGGCCGATGGGCCTACCCGAGATGACCGCCGCCGTGGACCACGAGGAGTTCTTCGACTCCCTCCTCTCACGATGCCCGTCGGTGTCATCTCCCAGGACTGGAGCTCCCGACTCGGCCTCGACGCGTCCGCACGGCCAAGGAGAACCCCGACGAGACCGCCGCGTTCACCACCGGACTCATCGAGCGGGCATCAGCCACCCGGTACTGAACCGCCGCCGCACCCACGAGGGGCCCGCCCCGCGGACGGTCCCCTCCACCCGCCGAACACACCCCGGAACAGGAACGGCGCGATGCGCCCGAAACACCCCGCCTACCGCCCCGACGCCTCGTCCCGGCCCCGCCGCGCCAACCCGTCGGCCCGCTCGTTGCCCGCGTCACCGCTGTGGCCGCGCACCCACCGCCACTCCACCTCGTGCCGCGAGGCCGCCTCCTCCAGACGCTGCCACAGGTCCACGTTCTTCACCGGTTTCTTGTCCGCCGTGCGCCACCCGCGCCGCTTCCAGTTCGCCATCCACGACGTGATCCCGTTGCGCACATACGACGAATCGGTATGCACCAGCACCGGCACCGGCCGACTCAGGCTCTCCAGCGCCCGGATCGCCGCCATCAGCTCCATCCGGTTGTTGGTCGTACGCTCCTCACCGCCGTACAGCTCCTTCTCGTGCTCGCCATAGCGCAGCCACACACCCCACCCTCCCGGGCCGGGGTTGCCACTGCACGCCCCGTCGGTGTACACGATCACCCGCTGCGCCGCGTCCGCCGCGGCTCCGCCGTCCCCGTTGTCCATGCCGGGCAATCTACCGCCCGCCGCGGCAGGAGCTGACCCCACCCGCACCACCACCGGGCCACACATCAGACCACATCACCACAATGGCCCTCTTAGAACTACGAAATCGGACCCATAGCGCACGGCAAAAGCACCAAAAACAAATACCTTGCACCCGCCCCGAAGCTCCGAGGCGATACCCCCGCCCACAACGCCCCCCAGGTCCTCCTGCGGCCCCAGAGGCACCGCCCTCCTGTTCCCGCGCATCCCCGAACCCAAGACCACCGAGCCGAACGCCTCACCACCCTCAGAGCACACCCGGGCCAAGACCACCACCGCACCGACGGCACCGGCCAGCCCCTCACACACGACCCCGAGAGCAACGAACACTGCGCCACCCTCCCCCGCGGCCAGATCTGACCCCACACACCACGAAGGGGGCGTGCCCGACATCCCGGGCACGCCCCCCCACCGCATACGGCCCTCAGCCCGGCAGCTCCTCCTCCAACTCCTTCGCCCGCACCCGCCGCCGCTCGAACACACCCTCCGACATCTCGTTCATCTTCTTCAGCACCCGCTTGCGCTCACGCGCCGACAACCGGTCCACATACAACTTGCCCAGCGTGTGGTCCGTCTCATGCTGAAGACACCGCGCGAAGTACCCGCTACCCGACACCACCACCGGCCCGCCGTCACGGTCCACACCCCGCACCGTGGCATGCTCGGCCCGCCCCAACTCCGCATGCGGCCCCGGCACCGACAGGCACCCCTCGTTCTCCACCACCACCGCGTCGTCGGGGTCGCGCGCCTCCAGCACCGGATTGACCACATGCCCCACATGCCGCACACCGTCATCATCAGGGCAGTCATAGACGAACAACCGCCACCCCACCCCGACCTGGCTCCCCGCCAACCCCACACCCTCGGCGGCATACATCGTCCGGAACATGTCGTCGATCAGCCGAGCCAGCTCCGCCCCGCCCAGCATCTCATCGGGCACGTCCACACCCCGCCGGTGCAGTACCTCCTCGCCCCGCGCCGTGATCGCCCGCACCCGGCCACGCGCCGCCTCAGGCGCCAGCACCGGGTAGTCCGCCACCTCCCGGCCCTGGACGACGGCGGCTACCTGCGCGGGCGTGGACTGCTCCGACATGGTCCTACTCTCACTACGATCTCGGGGAGACGCCAGGGGCCACAACACCACCCAGCACCCGAAAAATAGCACGAAACAGCTGGTCAAACCCCTACCAAGATCGCACCCTCACCGAAACCACGCATTCCCCTGGATGAAGCACCGAGCCAGGTAGTCACGCAACGACACCACCACCAGCCGCCGCCGATCCGTCTCATGGTCCCACACCACGATCCCCGGACCATAGTCCGTGTGCACGTACGCGAACTGCGGCCCCATATCCGAATCCCCGAAGAAGATCATCTCGTCGAAGGGCGCGTACAGCTCCAGATAGTCCGGCTCCACACGCATCGCCAGATTGTCCTCCACCAGACGCCGCACACTCCACACCACCGCATCCCCGTACTCGTTGGTGACCCCGTCCGTCTCACGCAACAACGACGCCAACTCGAACGGCAAAGGCAGCATCAACCGCTTCTCCGCCTCGGCAAGAGCCACCTCATCAGCCGGATCACTCAGATCGGCCTCCGGATACATCTGCAGGATCAGTTCTCGCCACACACACCGATCATCACAGGTCCCGACCGAACACGGGAAATCGCCACCCGCACACCACCCCGAAAACCGTCCCAGCCACACCAAGAAACCACCACAACCCACCAAACAACCAGCAAAACCTCCACCACCCCACCCCCACCCACACGCCACAATGGACACCACACCCACCCGCACCCACCCAGGAGAGGGCACCCACCTTCGGGGACCCACACCGAAGCCCGCCATGAACACCACACACCGCACCCACCACCGCCCCGGCCCACTCACCACCCCCGCCTACCTCTTCCTCCTCCTCTCCCAGAACACCGCAGCCCTCATCCTCACCCCCCTCGTCCTCCTCTCCGCCCTCCTCACCCTCATCTGGATCGGACTCCCCTTCGTCATCCTCACCGCCACCCTCCTGCGCGCCCTCGCCGACTCCCAACGCCGCACCCTCGGCCACCTCCACCCCCAAGGCCCCATCCCCTCCGCCTACCGCCCCCTACCCGCAGGCAGCATCATCCGCCGCGCCAACGCCCTCATCACCGACACCACCACCTGGAGAGACATCCTCTGGCAGATCTCCGCCCTCCCCAACCTCCTCCTCATCGCCCTCCCCTGCACCCTCCTCATCCACGGCACCTACCAGACCCTCCTCACCTTCACCACCGTCCCCCTCTACGGCTTCTACACCCCCACCACCACCACAGAGCACCTCCTATCCCTCACCACCGGCCTCCTCCTCACCACCCTCGGCCTCTACACCACCCCCAAAGCCCTCAACACCTACCTCGCCTTCAACCGCCTCCTCCTCATCCCCAGCGAAAAAGCCCGCCTCACCGCACGCGTCGCCCACCTCGCCACCAGCCGCGCCAACACCATCGACACCCAGGCCTCCGAAATCCGCCGCATCGAACGCGACCTCCACGACGGCGCCCAAGCCCGCCTCGTCGCCCTCGGCATGACCCTCGGCATGGCCGAACAGATCATCACCCACGACCCCGATACCGCCCGCACCATGCTCACCGAAGCACGCGAAACCACCCGCCACGCCCTTACCGAACTCCGCGACCTCGTCCGCGGCATCCACCCACCCGTCCTCGTCGAACGCGGCCTCCAAGGCGCCGTCCACGCCCTAGCCCTCACCCACCCCCTCACCGTCCACACCACCGCCGACCTCAAAGGCCGCCCCGCCGACCCCGTCGAGTCCGCCGCCTACTTCGCCATCGCCGAACTCCTCACCAACACCGCCAAACACAGCCACGCCACCCACGCCTGGATCCGCATCAACCACGGACAAGGCCGCCTCGTCATCACCGTCACAGACAACGGCACCGGAAACGCCGCCCCCGCCCCCGGCAGCGGCCTGACCGGCATCACACGCCGCCTTGACGCCTTCGATGGCACGATGAACCTCACCAGCCCCCCGGGCGGCCCCACCATCGTGACCCTGGAGATCCCGTGCGCGTTGTCATCGCCGAAGACCTGGCCCTCCTCCGAGACGGACTGATCCGCCTCCTCCAAGCCCACGGCTGCACCGTCGTCGCCGCCGTCGACAACGGCCCCGAACTCCACACCGCCCTCACCCAGCACCGCCCCGACGTCGCCGTCGTCGACGTCCGCCTCCCACCCACCTTCACCGACGAAGGCCTCCAGGCCGCCCTCGCCGCCCGCGCCCACATCCCCGGACTGCCCATCCTCGTGCTCTCCCAACACGTCGAACAGCTCTACGCCCGCGAACTCCTCTCCGACGCCACCGGAGGCGTCGGCTACCTCCTCAAAGACCGCGTCTTCGACATCGGCCAGTTCATCGAAGCCGTCCGCCGCGTCGCCGCCGGCGGCACCGCCATGGACCCCGCCGTCATCTCCCAGCTCCTCGCCCGCCAGGACCAGAGCGGCCCCCTCGCCCAACTCACCCCCCGCGAACGCGAAGTCCTCGCCGAAATGGCCGAGGGCCGCTCCAACTCCGCCATCGCCGCCCGCCTCTACATCACTGACAAAGCCGTCAGCAAGCACATCAACAACATCTTCACCAAACTCGACCTGCCCCCCTCCTCCGACGACAGCCGCCGCGTCCTCGCCGTCCTCGCCTACCTCAACGGGCAGTGAACACAACGAAGCCGCGGCCTGATGGCCGCGGCTCCCCCACGAACGGCACCGACACCAACACGCCCTAACCCCGGTCGCGCACCACCCGGTACAACCCGTCGATCTCCTCCGAGAACGCCCGCAACACCGCATCACGCCGCAACTCACCCGACGGTGCCACCAAACCCGACTGCACCGTGAACTCCTCCGCCAACACATGGAAGGACCGCACAGCCAACCGCCGCGGCACACTCCGGTTGGCCTCATACACCAACCCCTGCACCTCACGCAGCAGATCACGATCACCCGCGATCTCCTCAGGCGCCATCGACAACGGACGCCCGTTCACCAGACGCCAGTACTCCAACTGATCACGCACCAACGTGATCAACGCACTCGCGAACGGCCGCCCCTCCGAGATCACCAACACCTGGCTCACCAACGGATGCGCACGCAACCGACCCTCGAACTCGGCCAGCAGCGCCGCGTCATCGACCGGCTCCGCCGTACCCTCCGCCACCACAGGCACCGCACCCTCCTCCAGCGCAGGCGCCACCCGCGTCACCGGCTCCGTGACCGGCTCCACAGCACGCTCCGGTACCGCGAACCGCCCCGGAACCTCGACCACCGCCGCCTGGGGCCGAAGCCGTCCCCGCACACGCACGAACCCGTCCTCGTCCATGTCCGCCAGCACCCCCGTGGCCAACCATCCCTCACGGAACGCACCGCGCGTCGCCTCACCGTCCCCCCAGTACTCCGAGAAAAGGCCGCCCCCGCGCACATGGACCTCGCCCTCACGCGACACCCACACCTCACGCCCCTCCAACGCACGCCCCACCGACCCAGCCAACCGGTCCCCCACCGCATTGGCCACGAACACACCAGCCGTCTCAGGCGTACCGAACACCTGCGCCACCGGCATCCCTATACCGCTGAAGAACCGGTCCAACCGCTCGGACAGCCCCCCGCCCCAACACACCACCAGATGCACCCGGCCACCGAACACCTCACGCACCCGACCCAGCGACCAGTCGTACATCGACCGCGACAACCGCCGCCACGGACTCTTCTTCGGCGCCCGATCGAACTGCACCGCCGCATCCGCCGCCGCGTTGAACGTCCCCAGCGAATCCCACCCCATCAACCGGGCACGGTCCCGCTCACCCTCATACACGCCCTCCAACAGACCCGCCGACCCCACCAGCACCGTCGGAGCGAACGAGGACACCAGAGCCGACAGCGACCCCGGAGCCACCAGCCCCAACCGCACCCGGCCCATCACACACGCCAACAACGAAGCCAACCCCGAGATCTCCGACAGCGGAAGATCCACCAACGCACTCGCCTGCCCCGGCTTCAACTCCGACAACCGCGGCCACATCCGGTCCACCACGTCCGCCGCCGCGTCCCGCAGAGCACCGTGCGAGAGCACCACACCCCGCATCCGCCGCGACACCGTACTCATCGGATACAGCACCACCGCGGTGTCCTCAGCAGCGATCGCATCCCGCCGGAACCGCACCGCCGAGGTGTCCATGTACGCACCCAGCCGCACGATCTCTCCGGCACCGCCCTCCAGGCGCCACACACGCCCTAGATCCGACACCTCACGCTGCAACCCCGACACCACATGCCACACCCGCTCGCCCTCGACCACCGCCGCCGCAGGACGCGTCTGACGCACCACATGGGCCACCCGCTCCACCGAAGCCGAGTCCGACACCGGGACCAGCACCGCACGCACCGACCACACGGCGAACGCCACACGAGCCCAGTCGTGATGGACCCCCGCCACCAGCAGCACCCGATCCCCCTCGGACACCCCCGACGCGACCAGCCCCTTGGCCAGAGCCGTCACCTCCGTGGCGAACTCCCCCACAGTCCGCCGCCGCCAGCCCCCGCCCTCACCGGGCACAGTGAACGCCTCGACGTCCGGGGCCTCCCGAGCCAACTCGTACACCAACTCGCCCAGCCCGGACAGTTCTCGCCCACGCACACCCGGACTGACACTCGACCCGGCCATAGACCATCATCCTCTGACACGTCGGCAACGGGATCACATATCAGCAGGCCCGTCACGAAAGGGGAACATGAGCACCTACTGTGCCCGGACACACCACCCCACGGCAACCCTGACCAGGTACACGACCCCCAGCACACGACCGGTCATCGGACCTTCGAACGCACGGACCACACGAACGCCGCCAACGACAGCACCGCCGACGCCGCCATCACCACGGCCATACTCAGCACCGAGGCCTCACCCGACGGGGTCATCCCGGCCAACGCGGCCACACCGCCCCCCATCGCGAACTGCAACGCGCCCATCAGCGCCGAACCCGTGCCCGCCACCGCCACCGGCTGATCATCCAGCGCCAACACCGTCGCGTTGGGCATGATGAACCCGACGCTGAACATCATCAGCGCGAGCAGCGCCGACACCACCGCCAGCGTCGCCGCACCGCACAACTCGAACACCAACAGCGACACCACCGCCACCAGCGCGATCACCAACCCCAGAGCCAACCGGCGCGGCGCCTCCACCCGCCCCACCAGCACCCCGTTGATCTGCGTCCCCGCCATCAGCCCCAGCGAATTCACCGCGAACAACCACGCGTACACCTGGGGCGAGGCACCGAACCCCTCCTGCGCCACGAACGAGAACGACGACACATAGGTGAACAGCATCCCGAAACTCAACCCGACCGTGAGCACCGGAGCCACATACCGCGGATCACGCAACAGCCGCCCCACCGTCACGGCGAGTTCCCGGGGCCCCCGCGCACGCCGCTCCTCCATCGGCAGGCTCTCCGGAAGCCACACCAAAGCCAAGACGAAACTGAGCACCGACACCGCCGCCAGCACCCAGAAGCTCACCTGCCACGGCCCCACCAGCAACAACTGTGCCCCGGCCAAGGGGGCCAGCAGCGGCGCCAGCAGCATCACCAGAGCCAGCCGGGAGAAGAACCGCACCGCCTCATCACCGGAGAACAGGTCGCGCACCACCGCGCGGGCGATCACCGCGCCGGCCGCACCCGCCGCGCCCTGAAAGAACCGCACCACCGCGAACACCGTCGCGTCGGGTACGAAAACGCACAATACGGACGCCACCGTGAACAGCGCCACGCCCACCAGCAGCGGCCTGCGCCGACCCACCGCATCGCTCATCGGGCCGATCACCAACTGTCCGACCGCCAACCCGAGCATCATCGCCGTCAGTGTGAGGTGGATCTGCCCCTCGGTCGCCGCCAGGTCATCGGCAATCTGAGGAAACGCCGGCAGGTACATGTCGGTCGCCAACGGGCCCAGGCCCGTCAGCACACCCAACACCAGGACCAAGAGGGCAACCGAACGGCGCGGCCGGGCGGGCCGGTCCGCACCACTCGCCCCGGGAACCGACTCGACTGACAGGGACTCCGATGACTGCACGAGCGCTCCAAAACACGAGGGGGAGGGGGCCAGGGGACACCACCGGGGCACGACGAACACCCCAGGCCATCCCCTATCAACACTGTTGAACGCCAAAAGCGTCCCGGCAACCCCCGGCATCCGTTGTGACTTGCGCTACCCGGGCCCCGCCTCAGCGCACCAGCCGCTCCAGCAGCCGCTCCGCCTCGGCCGCCGGATCCTTCGTCAGCCCCCCGTGCACCGGCCCCGTCTGCACAATCGTGCTCCTGGGCGCGGTCAGCCAACGGAACCGCTGCCCGGGGCGCTCACCACCGGCCGCCCCCGCCGCCGGGCCGCCCGCACACGTAGCCTCGACCGCGGCCAAGGCTCTCCGCACCCCCACCACGTCGGCGTCCGGGGCCAGCGCCAGCAGCTTCCGTTCATCCAGCGCCGTACAGGCCACCAGGAACGCCCGCTCCTGGCAGTAGACGATCACCCCCGCGTTCACGCACTCGCCGCGCTCCAGGCAGGGCACCACCCTCACCAGCGCGTACTCGAACACACACCGGTCGCGCTCCTCGCCCACCCGTCCGGTCGTCACCGCGTCGCTGTAGCGGCCGCCCCCGCTCACCGCCCCGCCTCCGGCAGCCAGGAGCGCTCCGAAAGCCGAGCCAGCAGGTGCCGCACGTAGGCGTCACGCACCTCGCCGGGAGAGCCGAACCCCGGCTCGTCGGCCAGCCACTCGTCCGGTACCAGGTCCACCGTCGCCCGCAGGAGTTCCTCCCCCACGGCGGGGGCCAGTGCCGCGTCCGCGGCGGCCAGGTCGGGAGAGAAACCCGACAGGACGTGGTCGGAGGCGTCGTAGGGGCGGGAGACGAACCGCTCCGCGTTCGCCCAACTGTGGTGGAAGACGAGTGTCGCCCCGTGGTCGATGAGGTAGGGGCGCCCGTGCCACAGCAACATGTTCGGGTTGCGCCAGGAGCGGTCGACGTTGCCGGTCAGAGCGTCCAGCCACAGCACCCGGCCGGCGAACCCGGGATCGGTGTCGAAAGCCAGGGGATCGAACCCCAGCGACCCGGGCAGGAAGTCCATCCCGAGGTTGAGTCCGCCACTGGCCTTGAGCAGTTCCTGAACCTCGGGGTCGGGCTCGCCCCGCCCGATCACCGGATCCAGTTCCACCAGTGCCAACTCGGGGACCGGCAACCCCAGGGCCCGCCCGAGTTCACCGGTGACGACCTCGGCCACGAGCGTCTTGCGCCCCTGCCCGGCCCCCACGAACTTGACCACGTACATCCCCGAGTCGTCGGCCTCGACCAGACCGGGAAGCGAGCCCCCTTCGCGCAGCGGCAGGACGTACCGCGTCGCGACCACTTTCCTCAACACGACGACCAGCATAAGCAGACGCCGGGCGTGGACCGGCCCCACCGGCGGTCACCGCATCCAGGGCCGCGCAGACGGCCGGGGCCGCCCCACCCGGCGCAAGCCCCGGAACGGGACGGGCCGTGCCCGCTCTCCGCCCCTGAACATGTTTCAGCCCCATGTCCGATCCGACGGTGGCACACCGCTCCCGGCTCAGCTCGGAAAGCGTGCGGCGTAGCCGCGCGATTGTCTTTTTGGTGTCTTCTGAGTTTGGTGTAAAACCAAACCACCATCTTTACGTTGTAGATTTATGCGGGTCTGCAGAGGACGACGCGGCACTTCCACCGGGGTCGCCCTCCACCTCACAGGTGGTCCTCGGGGTCGCCCTCCAGGTCCTCCCCCTCCATCGGGGGCCTCGGCGTCTCCGGAGCGGGCTCCTCCACCACCGGTGGGGCCGACTCACCCTCCTCTGCGTCCTCGGGCTCGATCTGGATCGGCCCCGGCGGAGGCATCTCCGGCGGAGGGAACTGCAGCATCCACCAGTACAGGGCCGTGACCAGCAACAGCAGGAAGACCAGGAAGGCGGCCAGAGCACCGACCAGCCACCAGTTCCGCTCCCCCGGCACGGCCCCGGCCTCCCGATGGTCCTGCAGAGGCGCCCAGCGCGCGGCGGTCCCCGGCCGCTCCCCGGCCCAGTACGGCAGCACGACCGGCCCGTCGGCGACCACCGGACCGCCCTCGGCAACCTCCCTGAGAACCTCCCCCGCCGCGGAGGCGGCACCGGGCAGCGCGACCCACAGCACCGACCGGCCGCGGGTGCGCGCCGCCAGGACGTCGTCCCGGCTGCGGATCGCCCGTACGAACCTCTCCCTCGCCCGGGGATCGGCACCGGCGCCGGAGTGCAGCACGGCCACGCTCACCTCGGCCCCCGAGGCGTCCCGGCCCAGGAACACGACCCCCACCGGGGAGGTGTCCGCCCTGCCGAGCAGGCGGAACCCGCCCAGTTGGCGGGGATCGTCCCCGTGCAGGCCCCGGGTGGCAACCCCCATGTCGTGGTCCCCTCGTTCAACGACTCAGCCGCCCGCCACGTGGCGTCGTGTCCCGGAATCTCCCGGGTGAAGCGGGTAGTGTCGCCACAAGCGGGTGGTCCACACCCTATGCGGCGCTACCTGTCACGCGGGGCTCCCAGTCGGAGAGGCGGAAGATGTCAGAGAACTCACCCGGAGCCGTGCCCCCTCAGGGCGCGGACGGCACCCCGGGCGAGCCCACCAGGCTGCTGCGCTCGGCGCTCCAGGAGGTCTCCACCGTCATCGTCGGCCAGGACCGGATGGTGGAACGCACCCTCATCGCCCTCGTCGCCCGGGGCCACTGCCTCATCGAGGGCGTTCCCGGCGTCGCCAAGACCCTGGCGGTGTCGACCCTGGCCAAGGTCACCGGCGGCTCCTTCTCCCGCATCCAGTTCACTCCCGACCTGGTGCCCTCCGACATCGTGGGGACCCGGATCTACCACCCCTCCACCGAGAGGTTCGACGTCGAACTGGGTCCGGTCTTCGTCAACTTCGTCCTCGCCGACGAGATCAACCGCGCTCCGGCCAAGGTGCAGTCGGCGCTGCTGGAGGTCATGGCCGAGGGTCAGGTCTCCCTCGGCGGCACCACCTATCCGCTGCCCTCCCCGTTCATCGTCATCGCCACCCAGAACCCCGTGGAGTCGGAGGGCGTCTACCCGCTGCCCGAGGCGCAGCGGGACCGCTTCCTGATGAAGGTCGACGTCGGGCACCCCGGCGCGCACGAAGAGATGGAGATCCTGCGCCGGATGAGCACCCGTCCGCCCACGGCGCACCAGGTGCTGGACCCGGTCACTCTCAGCGAACTGCAGTCGGACGCCGAGCGCGTCCACGTGCACCAGCTCATCGCCGACTACGTGGTGCGCCTGGTCATGGCCACCCGTGAGCCCGAGCGCCACCAGATGCCGGACCTGCGCCAGGTTCTGGAGGTGGGCGCCAGCCCCCGCGCCACCCTCGGCCTGGTCGCGGCCGCGCGCGCCCTGGCCGTCCTGCGCGGGCGCGACTACGTCCTGCCCGACGACGTCAGGGTGCTGGCCCGTGACGTGATCGCCCACCGGCTCGTGCTGACCTTCGACGCCCTCGCGGACGGGGTCACCGCCGGCCAGGTCGTCGACCGCATCCTGTCCACGGTCCTGGCGCCCCGGGTGATCTGGGACGAACCGCCCAGCGGCGAGACGGCCTCCTTCGCATCCCCGAGGTGAGCCCCGTGTCCGCGCCGATGTTGGGAACCGACGCGCGCCTGCGGGCCGCGCTGCGCCGGCTGGACCTGCGCATCGTGCACCGCTTGGAGGGGCTGCTGCACGGCGAGCACCTCGGGCTGCGCCTGGGGCCCGGGTCGGAAGCGGCCGAGGCCCGCCTGTACCAGCCGGGGGAGGACGACGTCCGCCTCATGGACTGGGCGGTGACGGCCCGCACCGACGTCCCGCACGTGCGCGACCTGGTCGCCGACCGCGAGCTGGAGAGCTGGACCCTGCTGGACCTGTCTCCGGGCATGGACTTCGGCACGGGCCTGCACACCAAGCGCCAGGTGGCCGTCGGCGCGATGGTGGCGGCGAACCTGCTCACCCAGCGGGTGGGCGACCGCTTCGGCGCGCACTTCCTCCACCAGGGCACGGTCCGGCGCTGGCCCGCCCGCTCCGGCAAGGAGGCACTGCTCTCACTCCTGGCCACGGTGGCGGCCGCTCCTACGGGGGACGCCCCCCACCCGGCCGGCGCGACACTGGCCGACGCGGTGACCGACCTGGTGCGCACCCGGCGGCGCCGAGGGCTGCGCGTGGTCGTCTCCGACTTCCTGGACGACCCGGCCGGGGAGGGCGGGTCCCCCGGCTGGGAGCGGCCCCTGCGGCAGCTGTCCTCGCGCCACCAGGTGCTGGTCGTGGAGGTGGTCGACCCCAGGGAACTGGACGTGCCCGACATCGGATCGGTGACCCTGCGCGACCCGCGGACCGGGGCTGTGCGCGACATCCGTCTGACCGCACGGGTCAGTGAGCGCTACCGGCGGGCCGCGCACGCCCAGAGGCAGGCGATCCGGGCTGCCCTACGGCGGTGCGGCGTCCACCACCTCGTGTTGCGCACCGACCGCGACTGGGTTCTGGACACCGCGCGGTTCGTCATCCACCAGCGCCGGACCGCGCACCACCTGGCCAGGCACACCCCGGGGACGCCCCGGTGACCACGGAACGGCGGCAGAGGATGCGACACCGACGGCACGGGCGACAGCCGTACCGGGGCGCGGACGGACGGAGGCGGGGCGCATGACCTTCCTGGAGCCGCAGCGGCTGTGGTGGCTGCTGGTGATCGTGCTGCTCGTCGCGGCCTACATGTTCGCCCAGACCCGCCGTCGGCGGTACACGGCGCGCTTCACCAACCTGGCCCTGCTGGACCAGGTGGTGCCCCGACGCCCGGACCTGCGCCGCCACGTCCCCCCCGTGCTGTTCGCGCTCACCCTGGCAGTGCTGATCGCGGCGATGGCAGTGCCCGCCATGCCGGTGCAGGCGCCCCGGGAGCGGGCCACGATCATCGTGGCGGTGGACGTGTCCCTGTCGATGGCAGCCACCGACATCGAGCCCGACCGGCTGAACGCGGCCAAGAAGTCCGCCCAGGGGTTCGTGGACACCCTCCCCGACCGGTTCAACGTGGGCCTGGTGTCCTTCTCCTCGACGGCGACGGTGGTGGCTTCGCCCACCCAGGACCACGAGGCGGTGGTCACCTCGATCGAGAACCTGCGGCTGGGTCCGGGCACGGCGATCGGCGAGGGCGTGTTCGCCTCGCTGGAGGCGATCCGCGGTTTCGACGAGGAGTCCGCCGAGGACCCTCCCCCGTCGGCGATCGTACTGCTGTCGGACGGTGAGAACACCAGCGGGCGGGCGATCGCGGAGGCCTCGTCCGTCGCCGAGGAGGCGGGCATCCCGGTATCGACGATCGCCTTCGGCAGTGGTGCCGCACTGATCGAGATCGACGGCTACCAGGTGCCCGCCGACATCGACAAGGAGGCGCTCATGGAACTGGCCGACGGCACCCGGGGGCACTTCTACGAGGCCGCGTCCGAGAACGAGCTCAACGACGTCTACGAGGACATCGGCTCCTCGCTGGGCACCGAGTGGGTCCATGAGGAAATCGTCACACGCTTCGTCCTGGGCGCTCTCCTGCTGGGCCTGGCCACGGCCGTGACCTCGCTCCTGTGGTTCCAGCGGATGCCGTGACCGCCTCCCTCCGGTGAGCGGGCTCCTCCCCCGACCCCACCCCCGCACACTGTGATGTTAGCAACATCCGTTTAATAGGGGTTTACCCTATTCCTGTCGTGTCCACGGGTTAGCGTTGCCATGTTTTGTCCTGCCCTGCTAGTTGAGGAAAGATGCCGAACATACCCGCAGCAGCACCCACCGCGATCTGCTTCGACCTGGACGACACACTCATCGACGACAGCGCCGCGTCGTCCACGGGGCTGCGTGCGGTCATGGAACGGATCGGCCACCCCGACTTCTCCGCCGCACGGACCCTGTGGGAGGTACAGACCGAGATCTCCTTCGGCACCTACCTGCGCGGTAAGATCAGCCTGGAGCAGCAGCGCCGCGAGCGCATACGGGCGCTGGCCGTCCAGGCCGGACGCTCCGACCTGGTCGACCAGCAGTGCGACGACCTCTACCGCCTCTACCTGGACGCCCACCGCTCGGGCTGGCAGGTCTTCCCCGACACGCACCGCGCACTGAACGCCCTGGCCTCCGCCGGGTACCGTCTGGCCGTGGTCACCAACGGCGTGGAATCCCTCCAGCACGCCAAGATGCAGGCCCTGGAGCTGACCCCCTACTTCCACGCCGTGGTCTGCGCCGACACCGTCGGCGCGGGCAAGCCCGACCCGCGCATCTTCGAGACGGCCGCCCAGCGCCTGGGCGTGGACCCGCGCGCCTGCTGGCACGTCGGCGACCAGATCCAGTCCGACGGCGTGGGGGCCCGGGCCGCGCACATGCACCCCGTCGTGATCGACCGCCGGGGCGGGAGGGGCTTCGAAGGCGTGACCATGGTCTCCGGCCTCGACGAGCTGCTCCATCTGGTCGGCCTGCCCACCGCGGCCCCCTCGGGGGTGCTGTGAGGCCCTCCCGGGCCACCGCGCGCCGCGTCACCGTCCACCTGGTCCCGAAGACCGGGACCGCCGTACGCGGACGGCGTCTGAGGTTCCCCGAGTCCCCCGAGGCGGTGGCCCGCGAACTCGGCGGCCTGGCCCCGGACGCGCCCCTGTCGGCCGTGGACGTGCTCACCGAACTGGGCCCCTCCCCAGAGGGCGGCACCGTGCACGTGGACCGCCTCGTGTTCGCCGAAGCGGAGGGGGCGCGCCCCCCGTTGGCCGGACCGCTGGCCCCCTCGGTCGCGGAACTGGCCCCCGAGGAGGCGCCCGCCGACGGCCGCCCCCGGCTGAGCCGGGTGGCCTCCTACGGGATCGTGACCGGCCCGGACGGCCGCCTGCTGCTCAGCCTGATCGCCGAGGGCTTCCCCGGCGCGGGCACCTGGCACCTTCCGGGCGGGGGCGTGGACGCTGGGGAGGGCGTGCGCGAGGCCCTGCGGCGCGAGGTGTTCGAGGAGACCGGCCAGCACGGCACCGTCAGAGAGCTCATCGCGGTGACCGGCCACCACCGGACCGCGCCCCCCGGTCCGCAGGTGCACGGCGTGTGGGTCTTCTTCCACGTGCACGTGGGAGAACCGGTCACCGCACGCGTGGTGGAGACGGGCGGCTCCACCTCCGACTGCGGGTGGTTCACCCCCGAGGAACTGGGCGGGTTGCGCCTGTCCACCACGGCCAGGTGCGGACTGGGGCACCTGGTCGGCCGCCCGGCCGGGGACCGCTGAGCCGAACGGTTCAGCGGTGCCGCTCGCGCAGCCACCACAGGAGCGCGCCGGACCCCAGCACGGCCAGTCCCACCGCCCCCACGGACAGCGGAAGACTGCACGCCAAGACCACGCACCCCACCAGCCCGGCCACCGGCACCAGCAGCGGCGGACGGTCCTCGTCCGGCCCCAGCCTCAGCGCCGAGGCGTTGGTGATGGCGTAGTAGACCAGGACGCTGAAGGCGGAGAAGGAGATCGCCCCCCACAGGTCGGTGAGCAGCACCAGTGCCACGACCACCGCGCCGACCGCGATCCTCGCGCGGTGGGGGACGCCCGAAGACGGGTACAGGCCGCGCAGGAAGCGCGGCAGGTGGCCGTCCTCGGCCATCACCGCGGCGGTGCGGGCCACCCCCGGCAGCAGCGACAGCAGGGCCCCCAGGCTCGCGACGGCGGCACCGGCGACGACGACGGGAGCCAGGGTGTCGAAGCCCGCCACCCGGACCGCGTCGACCAGCGGCGCGGTGCTCGTGGACAGGCGCTCGCGGCCCAGGACGATGAGTACGCCGGTGCCCACGACCAGGTACAGGGCGAGCACCCCGCCCAGGGAGAGGGCGATCGCCCTGGGGATGGTCCTGCGCGGGTCGCGGACCTCCCCGCCCAGCGTCGCCACGCGCGCACAGCCCGCGAACGCGAAGAAGATCACGCCGGCCGCGCCGAGCAGGCCGAAGGACCCGGGCCAGGGGCCGAGTCCGTCCACCTCGGTGACGGCGGCCAGACGTCCGCTGAAGCCCATGGCGACGACGACGGCGGCCAGGACGGCCAGCACCCCCACGAGCACGGCCTTGACTGCCAGTGTGGAGCGGCGCACCCCCCAGTGGTCCAGGACGACGACCGCGGCGACGGCTGCCGCGGCGACGGGCCGCTCCCAGCCGGGCACGGCGTAGGCGGCGAAGGTCAGGGCCATCGCCGCGCAGGAAGCGGTCTTGCCGACGACGAAGGCCCAGCCCGCCAGGTACCCCCACAGCTCGCCCAGGCGCTCGCGTCCGTAGACGTAGGCGTCGGCGGACCGGGCGTGGCGGGCGGCGAGGCGGGCGGCGGAGACCGCGTTGCAGTAGGCGATCGCGCCGGCGACGACGATGGCGACCGGCAGCCAGGCTCCCGCGCCGACCACCGCCGGAGCGAAGACGGCGAACACTCCGGCGCCGAGCATCGCTCCCGCGCCGATGGCCACCGCGTCGGCGGTACCCAGTACACGGGCAGGGGTGGCCTGAGCTCCGGAGGGGGTGGTCAAAGGCGTCTCCTAGGGTTGGGTGGTGACCCGCCTTTTCCGAGTGTGCCCGATCCGGATGACCATCGGGTGCCCGTGGGTGTGACGGCGGTGACCGCTTCCGGTCACGGCGGTGTCGCCGCGCGGGGGCCGGACCGCGGGCGGCCCCCGGCGGGTGCCGGACCGCGGGCGGCCCCCGGCGGGTGCCGGGGGCCGCATGGTTCACACGCCGTCGCAGCGGAGCCCTCAGCTCGGCCGCCACGGGGTGCCGGTGTTCTCGTTGATGTCCTCGGCCGCCACTTGGCGAAGCTGGCGGGAGAGGTCGGACAGCGCACGCGACACGGCCAGTTCCTCGCCGATCTCGGGAACGTCCAGGTCCGCAGGGTGCTTGCGGGCCATGCCGTGGCCTCTGAGAGCCGTCCCGTCGTCGGCGATCATGCCGACTTCGGCCCAGGTTCGCGCGGCCTCTCCCTCGCTCTCCTCCGACACGACGACGTCGACGTCCCAGCGCTTGGTCGTCTGCATGGTGCTCGCCCCCTCCGCCTGTGTGTCCGCGGCCTTTGACGTGGGCTCGATGTGGGCGTCCGGTCCGGGGTACACGAGGTCGTCGTGTCCGTGCCCGCTCTGGAGCCAGTGCACCTGGTACGGCGGTTCCCCGCCGCTGCCCCGGACGCCGGTCACGATCCCCGTCCTGCGGTGTGCGTCGTCGCGCGGGCTCTCGACGACCAACCGGTCTCCTACCTGTGCTCGCATGCTCTCCCCCACAAACCTCGGCTACCTCCATCTTGGGCACGGCCGGGCGTCCGGTCCCGGGGGTTGACGATTTCGTTCCCGCTGGAACGGGAGGTTTTTGCCGTGCGGTTCCCCTCGCTTGCGGTGCTGGTACCGTCGCTGCGTGGCCCAGCACTACTTCGACCCCGACCCCGGCACCGCCAGCCGCCCGTCGACGGCCGACCTCGTCCTGCCCGACCTGCACCTGCGGCTGCGCACCGACCGGGGCGTGTTCTCGCCCGACCGGGTCGACCTGGGGACCCGGGTGCTGCTGGAGACGGTGCCGCCGCCACCGGCGCAAGGACGGCTGCTGGACCTGGGCTGCGGTTACGGACCCATCGCCCTGACCCTGGCCTCACGCGCCCCCGGCGCCCGTGTCCTGGGCGTGGACGTCAATTCCCGGGCCGTGGGCCTGGCCCGGCGCAACGCGGCCGAGCACGGGCTGGGGGGCGCCCGCTTCGCCGTGGTCTCCCCCGGGGGCGGCCTGGCCGCGGACCAGGAGCCGCAGCGGCCGGACGACCTCTCCTGCACGGACCGGGACCTGGCCGGGCCCTTCGATGCGGTGTGGTCCAACCCGCCCATCCGGGTGGGCAAGGGGGTACTGCACGCGATGCTGCTGACGTGGCTGGGCCGCCTCGCCCCCGGAGGTGAGGCCCACCTGGTGGTGCAGCGCCACCTGGGCGCCGACTCGCTGCAGAGGTGGTTGGACTCCCAGGGCCTGCCCGCCGAACGCACGGCCTCCCGCGCAGGGTTCCGGGTGCTGCGCGTGCGCCGTTCCGGCACCGACGAAACGTCGTAACACCAATTTTGCCCGTTGTGCCCCAGGTGAGGAGTGCGGTCGACCCCCCGACCGGTTAACCTGAGGCGAGCACTGGCAGAATCGAGAATCCGTCCCCACCCGCTGAGGAACACACCGCAGTTGAGCACGCAGTTGCGTCCCACGGACGTCAAACGCCTGAACCGGCAGTGGCGCAGGCGCACGGAGGGGCGCGTCGCCCTTCTCGTCGAATCCGTCACCCAGCCCTTCAACCTGGGTTCGATCCTGCGCACGTGCGCGACGCTGGGCGTGGACCGCCTGTGGCTCACGGGCAACAGCGCCGACCCCGACGACCCCAAGGTCGGCAAGACCGCGCTGGGAACCGCGGCGAAGGTCTCCCACACCCGCTTCCCCACCACCGCCGAGGCGCTGGAGGACGTGCGCTCGGACGGCTACAAGGTGGTGGCGGTCGAACTCGCCTCCGGTGCGCTCCCCCTGCACGCCGCCCCGCTCGAACCGGACGTGTGCTTGGCCGTGGGCGCCGAGGACCACGGCTGCTCCCCCGCTCTGCTGGCGGGCGCGGACGCCGTGGCCTACATCCCGCAGATCGGCCGGGTCGGATCGCTCAACGTGGCGGTGGCCACCGCGATCGCCCTCGCCGAGGCGCGCCACCGCGAGTGGGCCTCCCTGGGCGGGGAGGCCGACGCCCCCGTCGGGGGCTGACCGGGAACCCTTCCCCGCGTTCGAACGTTCTCATCGCACACACAGGCCGTTTCAGGCACATCCAACGCGCGAAGGCGCAGAGAGAGGAACAGTGGACCCGTCCCGAAGTACCAACAGCGTCCCCCGCGGATGCTGTGACCCAGACTCAGACGAGCCCCCTTCTCCTAGGGGCGCGCACCGGTACAGGAGCCCCGCCCCGCGGCGGACACGGGCGGTGCGTGCCCGATGAGCACCGTCCTCGGTATCGCCGTCGGCCTGCTGGTGGTCCTGGTGATCATCGCCGCCAACGGCTACTTCGTCGCCCAGGAGTTCGGCTTCATGGCGGTGGACCGCTCCCGTGTCCGGGCCCGGGCCGCCACGGGCGACCCCGTCGCGAGGCGGGTCAAGAAGGTCACCGACCGCACCTCGTTCATGCTCTCCGGGGCCCAGTTGGGCATCACCGTGACCGGCCTGCTGGTCGGCTACGTGGCCGAGCCGATGATCGGCCGGGGCATCGGTGAACTGCTGGGGCTGACCGGGATCCCCGTGGCCACCGGTGTGGCCGTGGGCACCGTCTTCACGCTGCTGTTCTCGACCGCGGTGCAGATGGTGTTCGGCGAGCTCTTCCCCAAGAACCTGGCGATCGCCCGCCCCGAGCCGGTCGCCCGCTGGCTGGCCCTGTCCACCAACGTCTACCTGCGGGTCTTCGGCCCCGTGATCTGGCTGTTCGACCAGGCAGCGATCGTCCTGCTCAAGGCGGTGCGGATCACGCCGCTGGAGGACGTCCAGCACGCGGCGACCCCGCGCGACCTGGAGAGCATCATCGCCGAGTCCCGGGAGAAGGGCGACCTGCCCGCGGAGCTGTCCACCCTGCTGGACCGCACCCTGGACTTCCACGAGCGCACCGCCGGGCACGCGATGATCCCGCGCCCGGAGGTGGCGACGGTGGAGGAGGGCGACCCGGTCAGCCGGGTTGTCGAACTGATGGCCTCGGACCACTCGCGCTTCCCGGTGCTGGGAGACGGCGTGGACGACATCGTGGGCGTGATCTGCCTGCGCGACGTCCTGGCCCTGGGCGAGCACGACCTGGCCGCGATCAGGGTCAGCGAGGTGGCGCGGCCCACCGTCATGGTCCCGACCTCCCTGCCGCTGCCGGAGGTGCTGGACCGGCTGCGCGAGGCGGACGAGGAGTTCGCCTGCGTGCTCGACGAATACGGCGGCCTGGCCGGGGTGATCACCACCGAGGACCTGGCCGAGGAGCTCGTGGGGGAGATCGCCGACGAGCACTCTCCCGACGAGGAGGCCCCGGCGCACCTAGAGCACGAGGGCGGCTACATGGTGCCGGGCGCCCTGCACGTGGACGAGGCCGAGCGGCTGCTCGGCCACGACCTGCCCCAAGGCGACTACGAGACCGTGGGCGGCCTGCTCATCCACGAGCTGCACCGGCTGCCCGACGTGGGCGACCGGGTCGACATCGCCCTGCCCCGGCCGGCCGGCGCCCACGAGGAGGACCCTGACATGGAGCTGACACTGATCGTCGACTCCGTGCAGCGGCACGTTCCGCACACCGTGGAGCTGCGCCTGCACGAGGCGGCGGGTGCCCGGTCCCGGGAGGTGCGGGCATGAGCGACCTGAACCCGGGGGTGGCCCTGGCCCTGACCGCGGCCATCATCGCGCTGAGCGCGTTCTTCGTGGCGATCGAGTTCGCTCTGGTGGCGGCCCGCCGCTACCGGTTGGAGGCCCAGGCCGAGCACAGCGTGTCAGCGCGTGCCGCGCTGCGCAACGCCCGCGACCTGTCACTGCTGCTGGCCGGTTCGCAACTGGGCATTACCCTGTGCACGCTGGCTCTGGGGGCGATCTCCAAGCCCGCCGTGCACCACCTGCTGGAGCCGCTGTTCTCGGGGCTGCCGCACGCGGTGGCCTCGACGGTCTCGTTCGTGCTCGCCCTGACGGTCGTGACGTTCCTGCACCTGGTGGTGGGTGAGATGGCGCCCAAATCGTGGGCGATCTCGCACCCCGAGAAGTCGGCGACACTGCTGTCGATCCCGATGCAGGCGTTCATGTGGTTCACCCGGCCCCTGCTGGTCACCCTCAACGGGGTGACCAACTGGTTCCTGCACCGGTTCGGCGTGGAGGCCGTGGACGAGGTGTCGGCGGGGCACGACCCCGACTCGGTGCGCGAACTGGTGGAGCACTCGGTCAAGGCCGGGGCCCTGGACTCCGAGCGCCGCGACCAGCTCGCCACGGCGCTGGAGGTCAACTCCCGGCCGCTGAGCGAGATCATCACCCCGCGCGGGGAGATGGCGTGGGTGGCGCCCGAAGCCGACCTGGAGGAGATCAAGCGCGTCTCCCGCTCCTCCACACACCTGCGCCTGGTCGTCGTGGACCAGGAGCAGCCGGTGGGCGTGCTGCACGTGCGCGAGGCCCTGACCCGCCCGCCGGGGACCACGGCGGCCGACCTGATGCGCCCAGTGCTCACCCTTCCGGCGAGCACGCCGATGTACGCGGCGATGAGCGTCATGCGGGAGAGCCGCAGCCACCTGACCCTGGTGGAGGAGGACGGTGTGCTGCGCGGGCTCGTCACCCTCCAGGACATCCTGGACCGGCTGCTGCTGTTGGACACCGCGGCCTGAGGTCGGAGGGGAACCGCCGGGGGCGGGGGACGCGGTGCGTCTCCCGCCCCCGGCTCCGTCTCGGCGTCAGGACGTCTTGACGGTGAGGTTGACCTCGATGTTGCCGCGGGTGGCCCGGGAGTAGGGGCACACCTGGTGGGCGGCCTCGACGAGCTCCTCGGCCCTGGCCTGGTCGGCCCCGGGGATCGTGACGACCAGGTCCACCTCCAGGGACAGGCCGTCCTCGGCCTTGCCCAGGCCGACACGGGAGTCGATGGTGGAGCCGGCCAGGTCGGCACCGGCGCCGCGGGCGACCTTCTTCAGGGCGCCGTGGAAGCAGGCGGCGTAGCCCACCGCGAAGAGCTGCTCGGGGTTGGTGCCGGGGCCGTCATCGCCGCCCAGCCCCCGGGGGACGGACAGGTCGACCGACAGGCGGCCGTCGTCGGTCTTGCCGGTTCCGGCGCGCCCCTCACCGGTGACGGTGGCGTGGGCGTTGTACAGGATGTCGAGAGCCATGGACTGCCTTTCTGTGTGGTCCGGCGCCCAGCGGGGCACCGGGGTCGGGATACGGCCGACGGTGTTCAGGGCCCGCCGGGTCCGGAGTGCGAGCGCCCGCCGCGGGGGGCGGACCCCACCGACGCGGTGAGACGGTCGAGCGCCCGCCGCAGCTCACCGGCTTGCTGCGGGTCCAGCCCGGCCGCGTGCAGGACACGCCCGGGGACCGCCCACACCCGTGAGCGCATCCGCTCGCCCTCCTCGGTCAGGGTGACCTCGACGACGCGCTCGTCGGCGGCGCTGCGGCGCCTGTCGAGGAGTCCGGCGCGCTCCAGGCGGCGCAGGAGCGGTGAGAGCGTGCCCGAGTCCAGGCGCAGGGCGCGGCCCAGCTCCTTGACGGTGAGCGCGTCGCGCTCCCAGAGGGCCAGCAGGACGAGGTACTGGGGGTAGGTGAGCCCCAGGTCGTCCAGAAGGTCGCGGTAGAGCCCGGTCAGAGCCCGTGAGGCCGCGTACAGGGAGAAGCAGAGCTGGTTCTCCAGTGCCAGGTGCTCGTCGCGCTGCCCGTCGGCCATGGCCCGCTCCCCTCTCCCGTGTCCGGTGCGGCCCCACGGCCAGCGTAGCACTCACCAGTTGTCCACAACATGATTTTGCACAATGTTTGTGCCCGGGGGTCGCCGTGCAGCGGCGCACCCTCGCCTCAGCGTGCTCCCGCGAGGAGCCCCGGGCCCTTGAGAAGCTCGGGAGGAAGCGCACCTCAAAGGAAGCGCACACCCTGGGCCAGCGGCAGCCCGCCGCCGTAGTTGACCGTGTTGGTCGCCCGCCGCATGTACGCCTTCCAGGCGTCGGAGCCGGACTCGCGGCCGCCGCCGGTGTCCTTCTCCCCGCCGAAGGCACCGCCGATCTCCGCCCCCGAGGTACCGATGTTGACGTTGACGATCCCGCAGTCCGACCCGGCCGAGGACAGGAACAGCTCCGCCTCGGCCTGGTCCCGGGTGAAGATCGCCGAGGAGAGGCCCTGGGGCACCCCGTTGTGCAGTTCCACCGCCTCGTCCAGGGTCCGGTAGGACATCACGTACAGGATCGGGGCGAAGGTCTCCTCACGCACGACCTCCGTCTGCCCGGGCATGCGCACCACCGCCGGCTCGACGTAGTAGGCGTCCGCACCCGCCTCCTCCAGGCAGCGCCCCCCGCCGACCAGGACGTCACCGCCATCGGCCGCGGCCCGCTCCAGCGCCCCGACCATGGCCTCGTACCCGTGTCGGGTGATGAGCGGCCCCACCAGGGTCGACTCCCCGAAGGGGTCTCCGATACGGTCACGTAGCTGCGTGTAGGCGGCCACGAGGCGCTCGGCGACCCGGTCGACGACCGTCTCGTGCACGATCAGGCGGCGCAGCGAGGTGCAGCGCTGGCCCGCGGTCCCCGCCGCGGAGAACACACTGCCGCGCACCACCAGGTCCAGGTCGGCCGAGGGCGCCACCACCGCGGCGTTGTTGCCGCCCAGTTCCAGCAGGCAGCGCCCCACCCGCGCCGCGACACGGGGGCCGACCTGGCGCCCCATCGCCACCGACCCGGTCGCCGACAGCAGCGCCACCCGGGTGTCGTCCACCAGTGCCCCGCCGACCTCGCGGCCGCCCAGCACCACCGTGTGTACGCCGGAGGGCGCCCCGGTGTCGGCCGCCGCACGCATGAGCAGCGCGTGGCAGGCCAGAGCGGTGAGCGGGGTCGCCTCCGAGGGCTTCCACACCACCGTGTTCCCGCAGACCAGCGCCACACAGGTGTTCCACGACCACACCGCCACGGGGAAGTTGAACGCGGTGATCACCCCGGCCACGCCCAGCGGGTGCCAGGTCTCCATGAGGCGGTGGCCCGGCCGTTCGGAGGGCATCGTGCGCCCGTACAACTGCCGGGACAGCCCCACGGCGAAGTCGCAGATGTCGATCATCTCCTGGACCTCGCCGAGGGCCTCGGACGTGATCTTGCCCGCCTCGATCGTCACCAGTTCGGCGAGGTCGGCCTTGTGCACGCGCAGCAGTTCCCCCAGGCGCCGGACGAGCCCGCCCCGCTGGGGCGCGGGGGTGTCGCGCCAGACCGAGGAGAAGCACTCGCGGGCGGCGGCCACGGCCCGCCCCGCGGACGCGGGGGTGTCGAACTCGACCGGGAACAGGTGCTGGCCGGTGATGGGGGTCCGGGCCATTCCGGCCGCGCCGATCGGCTCGCGCAGCCGGTCGACCCCGCAGCGCTCCAGGGCGGCCCGGGCGCGGTCGGCGAGGGCGTCGGTGTCGGGAAGGGCGGCGGTGTGCATGGAATGCTCTCTTCGTCGAGAGGTGGACCTGGCATCCCACACACTGCCAACTCCGGCCCCTGTGGTCCAGGCCCACCGCCGCAGACATTCATGACACGGTGCGCTCTTCGTGTCGCGTTGAGTAGTAATGGGATGGCTCTTCGGATAGTGTCCCAGCGTGTCTGTGACCTCACTGAGACGAGAACTCCGCGCCCGCGCCGCCGCGGCCCTGGGCTTGCTTCTCCTGGCGTCGGGCTGCCACTCCGACGCGCCGGAGGAGGCGCGTGCCGAGGCGATCCGCCTGCCGATCGGCGAGGTGCCCGGCCTCGACGTGGCCGAGCACTCCGTGGACACCGACCACAGCGTGGTGGGCTACCGCTACCCGCTCCTGGGCGAGGCCCACCCGCTGACCATGGAGGTGCGCACCGCGATGGCGCGCCGCCAGACCGCGTTCCTGGAGGAGCTGACCGGCAGGGGCCGACCCGAGCTGCGGCAGGACGCGGCACTCCTGGCGGCCTCCGCCGACGTGGTCGGGGTCCGCCTCACCGCGGTCTCCTCCGCGGGGATTCGCGACCACGAGGAGGCCACCACACTGTGGTACGACGCTGAGAGCGGGGGCGTGCTGCCTTGGACGTCGCTGTTCCGCGGCGAGGCGGCCATCGAGCGCGCCCACCTGGTGCTCGCCGACACCCTGCTCGACGGCTACGGCCTGTCCCTGGAGGAGCTTCCGGGGATCGTCGGCGAGGTCGCCCTGCGCAGCGCGAGGGAGACCGCCTCCCCCGAGGGAGCGGTCGCCCCCGGAGGCGCCCCCGCGGAGACACCCGGGGGCGAGGGCACCGACCTGCTCGACCCCGTGCGGGCGGCGGAGGCGGCCCAGGCGTGGGAGGGCTCGCCCTTCGAGGACCTGGCCTTCAGCACCGCCGGAGGCCTGGCGGTGCGCCTGGACCCGACGCAGTTGCCGGGTGCCGGCCGGGTGAGCGACGTCGTCCTGCCCCTGGAGGCCAAAACAGCCGAGGGGATCCTGTCCGCGCTGGGCTTCCACGCACGCGACGCGGCTCTGGAGGGCCCCGCCCCGGGGCTGTCCGCCGACGGGCCCGTCTCGGAGAAGGACACCCTGGACTGCCTGCGGCTCAAGTGCGTGGCCCTGACCTTCGACGACGGTCCAGGCGAGCACACCGAGGGCCTCCTGGACAGCCTCGCCGCCTTCGACGCCAAGGCCACCTTCTACGTCCTGGGCTCCCTGGTGGGCGAGTTCCCCGAAACCGTGGCGAGGATGGACGCCGAGGGGCACGAGCTGGGCAACCACACGTGGAAGCACGACGACCTGAGCGCGATGTCGGCCGCCGGGATCGAGGCCGACCTGGGCCGGACCAACCGGGCGGTGCGCGAGGTCATCGGTTCGGACCCGCCCACCCTGCGCCCGCCCTACGGCGCCCTGAACGGGACGGTGCGCGAGCACGCCGGCCTGCCCATCCTGCTGTGGGACGTGGACACCATCGACTGGCGCAGCCGCGACACCGACGAGATCGTCGGTCGTGCGCTGGACAAGAGCACCGCGGGCAGCGTGGTGCTGCTCCACGACATCCACGCACCGTCCGTGCGGGCGGTGCCCCCGGTGCTCAAGGAACTGCACCGGCAGGGGTACCACTTCGTGACGGTCTCGGAGATGTTCGGCGCCATGCTGGAGCCGGGCGACGTGTTCACCGACGCCCGGCCCCAGTGAGCGCGGACCGGATCACAGCACGCGGCGCAGGAGCCGCTCCTTGAATCCGGTGACCGGCGCGTAGGCCAGCCGCATGGTGTCCGGCACCAGGGACTTGTCGAGCACCGACTTGGTGTGCGAGAAGGTGTCGATCGAGGCCTCGGAGTGGTAGGCGCCCATACCGCTCTCGCCGACCCCGCCGAAGGGCAGGCCCGGCACGGCCAGGTGGGCGACCGGCAGGCCGAAGGCCAGGCCCCCCGAGGAGGTCTCCGTGGTCAGGCGGCGCTTGGTCTCGGCGGACCCGGTGAAGGCGTACAGCGCCAGGGGCTTGTCGCGCTCGTTGACGAAGGCGATGGCGGCGTCCAGGTCGGGGACACGGATGACCGGCAGGACGGGACCGAAGATCTCCTCGGCCATGACGGGCGCGCCGGGGTCCACCCCGTCCAGGACCGTCGGGGCGATGTAGAGGCCGTCGCGGTCGTACTCGCCCCCGACCACCGCGGTACCCGAGTCCAGCAGGGCGGTGAGCCGGTCGAAGTGGCGTTCGTTGACGATACGGCCGAAGTCGGGGCTGGCTTGGGGGTCGTCGCCGAACATCTCGGTGACGGCCGCGGCCAGTTCGCGCTCCAGCGCCTCGGCGCTGTCGCCGACGGCCAGGACGTAGTCGGGGGCCACGCAGGTCTGTCCGGCGTTGGTGAACTTGCCCCAGGCCAGGCGCCGCGCGGTCGCGGCCGGGTCGGCGCCGGGTTCGACGATCGCGGGGCTCTTGCCGCCCAGTTCGAGGGTGACGGGGGTGAGGTGCTTGACGGCGGCGGCCATGACCAGGCGCGCCACCGCGCCGTTGCCGGTGTAGAAGATGTGGTCGAAGCGCTGCTCCAGCAGGGCGGTGCTCTCGGGGATACCGCCCTGGACCACCGCGACCGCCTCGGTGTCGAGGTAGCGCGGAACCAGCTCGGCCAGGGCGGCGGCGGTGGCCGGAGCGAGTTCGCTGGGCTTGACCAGGGCGGTGTTGCCCGCCGCGATGGCGCCGACCAGCGGTGCCAGGGCCAGGTTCAGCGGGTAGTTCCACGGCGCGATGATCATCACGGTGCCGAGGGGTTCGCGCACCTTGCGGGCCCTGGCCGGGGCCAGCGCCACGGGGACGGAGACCCGCTGGGGGCGCAGCCAGGACTTCAGGTGTCTCAGGGTGTGGTCGATCTCGTTGAGGACGAAGCCGATCTCGGTGGTGTGCGCCTCGACCGGGCTCTTGCCCAGGTCGTCCTTGAGCGCCTGCTCCAGTACGGGCCGCTCCTCGGTGAGCAGGCGCCGCATGGCGCGCAGTTGTTCGCGGCGCCAGGCGACCGGCTTGGTGCGGCCGTCGGCGAACGCGGCGCGCAGGCCGCCGACGATCTTGGGGATGTCGGCGACGGCGTCTTCGCTGCAGGTGTGGGTCTTCGACATGGCCCGATGGTAAACGAAAGCGTTTCGTTTCCATAGGGGTGGGGCGCCGCCGGAGGGAACCCCCGCGCACCCCCTCTCCTCTCCGCGCGGAGGCGGGCACCGCGTCCGGACACGCTCCGGAAACAGCGGCTGGCATAGGATTCCTGGCATGACCACGGACCATCTGCCGGACGTGTCCGCCCCTGCCCCCGCCCGGGGGCGGCCGCGGGACGCGGCCCGGGACCGCGCGCTGATGGACGCCACCCTGACCGAACTCCGCCTCCACGGATACAGCGGACTGACCACCGCCGCGGTAGCCAAGAGGGCGGGAGTCTCCACGGCCACCCTCTACCGCCGCTGGAGGTCCAAGGAGCACCTGGTGGTGGGGGCCGCCCAGGCCTGGATCGAGGACCTGGGGCCGGACGAGGACACCGGGAGCCTGCGCTCGGACCTGTCCCGCCTGCTGCACGACAAGGCCCGTGCCCTCGACAGCCCCTCGGGGCAGTTGGTCCGCGCCGTCATCGGGGAGGCCGCGCACAACCAGGCACTGGCCGACGTGCTGTTCGAGGCCTACATCGTGCCCCTGCGGAACCGGGTCGCCGCGCTGCTGGAGCGCTCCGCCGCGCGCGGCGAGATCGAACCGGTGGCCGACCCCGCGGTCGTCGGGGAGATGGTGATCGGGCCGATGACCACGCACACCTACCTCGTCCCCCACGTGCCCGGCACCACCCCGAGCGCGGACATGGCCGACCGTCTGCTCCCCTACCTGCTGCGCGCCCTGGGAGCCCGGGACTGACGCCCCCCCTTCGACGCGCCCGCGTCAGAAACCCACGTCGACGCTCAGGCCCAGCCACAGACCCAACGCGTACTCCACCTGTGCCATGTCGGTGTGGTCCAGATAGCCAGCCGGGTCACCGAGCACATAGCTGGTGTCAATGGTCCGTACCTGGTCCGTGAGGGCCAGAGTGTCGCGCCCAGCGATGTGCAATCGAGGTCTGAACAGCGCGGACTGGGCACTGGTCGACGTGGGGACGACGGTCACTGTGGACCATATACGCGGACCGTCGCTGACGACGATGCCCAGGCGACGCCCGCGCTGCTCGTGTCCACGCTTGGCGTCCCCCAGTTCGATCGGGTAGGCGGCGCCTCGGATCAACGGGTCTCCTCCGGGCGCGCGTTGACGATCGTGTCCGTGCCAACGATGCGGATACGGCCGTCCTCCGTGTACTCCCATTCGTCCGGTTCATCGGCGGGATTCTCGCCAGAAGCGGCGATGCGAGCCATGTCCTCGTGGGCTCTGCGTCGCTGCTCCTCTCTGGCCAGGGACCGCAGCCCGCGTCGAATCAGCTCGCTGGTGGACTCCCCAGGGCCTTTCAGACATTCGATGAGCTGTGCGTCCGCTTCGGTGGGTCGAAATCCGGTACTCATACCCTCAATCGTACAACGAATGTTGGACAGCCATCGATGCGCAGGGCCAAACCCGTCGCGTGACGTGCGAGACCGAACGACTGGACCCCGATTCGGGCCCCGAATGGACCTTGAGGCGGCCTGCGGACTCCGACAGCATCGGGGCCATGGACGACACCAGCCGACCGCACACCGCTCGCAAGCAGTTCGCCCCCGAGGGGGTCTACCTCAACACCGCGACCCACGGCCTCCTGCCCCGCCGCGCGGTCCTGGCTCTGCGAAGACACACCGACGAGGTGGCCTCGGGCCGGTTCCAGGCCGTCGATGCCAACGCCGACATCGAGGCGGCCCGCTCCGCCTACGCCCGGCTCGCGGGCGTCCCCGCGAGCCTGGTCGCGGCCGGCACCCACACCTCCCAATTCGTGGGGACCATCGCCCGGTCCCTGCCCGAGGGCGCGCGGGTCCTCACCGCCGAGGGGGAGTACGGATCGGCGGTCCACCCCCTCATGGCCGACGGCCGGCTCACCGTCGAACAGGTCCCGCTGGAACGGCTTCCCGACCAGGTCGGCCCCGGCACCGACCTGGTCGCCGTGTCCGCGGTCCAGTCCTCCAACGGCGCCGTCGCCCCCGTGGACGACCTGGTGACGGCGTGCGCCGACCACGGCGCCCGGCTGATGCTGGACACCACCCAGTCCGCCGGTTGGCTCCCGGTTCCGGCCGACCGCGTCGACTTCACCGTGTGCAGCACCTTCAAGTGGCTGCTGGGCCCGCGCGGCGGCGCCTACCTGACCGCCACCCCCGAGGCCCTGGACACGCTCCGCCCCCTGGCGCCCAACCCCTTCGCCTGCGCGCGGCCCTGGGAGTCCCTCTACGGCGGTCCGCACGCCCTCGCCGAGGACGCCCGCCGCCTGGACCTGGGCCCGGTGTGGTCGGCCTGGATCGGTCTGGCCCCGGCCCTGGAACTCCTCGAGGAGGTGGGGGTGCCGACCATCGGCGCGCACAACGCCGCGCTGGGCGACCGGCTGCGCACCGCGATGGGGCTGGAGCCGGCCGGATCGGCCATCGTCTCCCTGAAGGTGGGGCCCGAGACGGCCGAACGCGTGCGCGCGGCGGGCATCGCCACAGCCGAGCGCGACGGACGGCTGCGCGCCTCCTTCCACCTGTACAACGACGAGTCCGACGTGGACCGGCTGGTGAGGGCCCTGCGCTAGAAGATCGTCCCGCACAGGGGCGCGTGGGGCACGCGCAGCGCGGTGTCCAGCGACACGGCCGCCCCCGGCGTACGCTCGTCGACCAGGCCCGCCGCCACATGGGCGGCCAGGGTGTGCTGGCCCAGGAACGCGGCACCCAGGTGGGAGGCGTCCAGCACCAGGTCCGGGGCGGCGCCGGTGGCCTCCACCGAGGCGCCGCCGCCGTCGGCCCTGAGGTGCCAGCGGCCGGCGTTCCACGGCGCGTGGCGGTCTGCGACCTCCACCACGGTGTCGACCGGCGCGGCGTAGGAGCGTTCGGCCAGGGCCGCGGGTACGTCCACCAGGCGCACCCACAGGGCGGTGCCCGGAGCCGCGTGGATCCGCTGCCGGTCGGCCAGCAGGGACCACAGCGGGTCGTCCACGGCGGTGTGCTCGAAGATGATCCGCGCGACGAGGTCCCGGGCGAACACGTGCTCGTACAGGGCGACACGGGCAGCCGGGTCGGCGGCCACCAGCTCCTGGACGCGCAGTTCACTCTCCCAGCCCGTCAGTGAGGGCTCCCCCTTGATCCGGTACAGTGCGTAGCCGCGCGGGCCGCCACCGCCGGAGACCACGACCGCACGCAGGGGGCCGAAGCCGCCACGTGTCTCGGGCCGGTCGTCCAGGACGCGGTCCCACCAGCGGCCGTCGCGCCGGTAGCGGCCGGGCCGCTCGGCGACGGCCGCGTCGAACACCCGCGCGATCTCCTCACGGACCTCGCCGGGATCACCGAGGAAGACGCGCAGGGCCGGGTCGCGGGGGGCGTCGGGGCGCAGTACCGCGGCGGAGTGCGGCACGGTCAGACCCGTCTCCACCGATGCCGCGCCATAGCCGAACCGGCCGTAGATACCGCCTTCGGAGGCCCACAGCGCGGCGAGCGGCTCGCCCCTGCGGTGCAGGTCGCGCAACTGGTGGCGCATCATGGCGGTGAGCACGCCCCGCCGCCGGCAGGTGGGCCACACGCCCACGACGGTCACACCCGCGACCGGGCGCGGACCGCCCGGCATGGCCATCTCGAAGTCGAACGACCCAGCCGTGCCGACGATACGATCGCCCCCGACGGCCACCAGGAACCGGTCGTATCCGGCAGCCTCGGCCATCGGCCGGAAGCGGTCCGCCCACTCCCGGGGATCACCGGAGGACAGCAGAGCCTCCCCGACCACCGCGGCCAGGTCAGGGAGTTCGTCGGGTTCGATACCGCGCACGGTCCACACCGCCGAGGCCTGTTCTGAACTAGGGTCGTTCGCCATGGATCCACCCAACAGGAGAGCAGCCCCGGCCGCCACCGAATTTCCGCGGCGCACCGCGCGGCCCCGGGGAAGGAGTAGCCCCGGGCGCGCGGGGGGACGCTCATGATGTGACTCATTCCATGCACTCCCACCGCCCAGGCACCCCGCGCGATACCGACCGGCTCGTGGTCGGGGTGGACGCGGGCGGCTCCACCACGCGCGCGATCGTGGCCGCGCCCACCGGCGAACGTCTGGGCGAGTCGTGGGCGGGCGGATCCAACCCCGGCACCCACGGCGCCATCCAGGCCGCCGCGCAGCTCGCCGAGGCACTCGGCGGCGCGCTGGACCAGGCCGGACGGCGGTCGCGCGCCGCCGTCGTCCGAGCTGTCGTCGGCCTGGCGGGGATCTCGGCCCTACGCGACCCGGACGTGCGCGCACGGATGGAGGGCGCCCTGGCCGAAGCAGGCCTGGCCCCGGAGCGGGCCGTGTTCACCGGCGACGACGAGACGGCCTTCGCCGCGGGAACGCCGGACCCGGACGGCACCGTGCTCATCGCCGGCACCGGGGCGATCGCCACCCGTATCGGCGGGCGCCGCCGCGTCAGGTCGGCCGACGGCATGGGCTGGTTGATCGGCGACGACGGCTCGGCCTTCTGGATCGGCCACCAGGCGGCCAAGGAGACGACACGGCAACTGTCCCGGGGCAGCGACCTCAGCCCGCTGGGCGCGGCCGTAGCCAAGCGGGTGATCCCCGGGCAGCGCCCCGCGGAAGGGGAGGACCACTGGCCCGAGGAGCACGCCCGCAACTTCGCGCGGACACTGACCGAGGGCCCCCCGGTGGCGCTGGCCGCACTGGCACCGCTGGTCAGCGAAGCGTACGCGCTGGACGACCCGGCGGCAGCGGTGATCGTGGAGGCGGCGGCCGGCCACCTAGCGCACACGGTGCACCAGGTCCGCACCCCCGGTGAACGGCTGCCCGTCGTGCTGGCCGGCGGGGTCCTCACCCACTCCGAACCCGTGCGCACCGCCCTCACCCGCAAACTCGCGCTGGGCACCGCCGGGTCGCGGATCCTCCCGGCGGGCTGCTCCGCGGGCGGAGCGGCGTGGCTGGCGGCACTGGAGGCGGGCGTGGACGCGGCGGACGTACGGCTGCACGGCGTGTTCACCCGCACCGGACGCAGAACGGGACGCACCGACGCCGCCTGAGCGTGCCCCTCACCTCCCCAACGTCTCCAGGGCAGCCAGGTAGGCCTCGTTGAAGGTGGGGAACTGGGGGACCGACTCGGCCAGCACCGCGACCGGCACCCGCGCCCGGATGGCCAGGGCCGCGGTGTGGATCCACTCCGAGGCCAGGGGGCCGTGCGCCCACGCCCCCACCAGGACACCGCGGCCCCGGTCGGCGACCAGTGCGAGCGCACCCTCGGGGTCGGCGGTGTAGGTCCAGGGGCGCGCCGTGTTCTCCGGCACGTCCACCTCGGCGACGGCGGTGTCGATGCCCCGGTCGCGGGCCTGCCGCGCGGTCAGGCCCACGGCGGCGGCCTCCGGATCGCAGAACACCACGCGGGGTACCGCCGTGTAGTCGGCGGCACGCTCGCGCCCCAGGATGTTGTCGGCCACGACCCTGCCCTGGTACTTGGCCACGTGGGTGAACATCGCCCGGCCCGTCGCGTCGCCGACCCCCCACAGCCCGGGCGCGGCGCGGCAGTACTCGTCCACGGGCAGGGCCGTCCCCTCCAGGTCGACCCCTGCCTCGGGCAGCCCGAGCCCGTCGGCGGCGGGGCGGCGGCCCGCTCCGAGCACGACGACGTCGGATCGGACCACGGTGCCGTCGCCGAGCACGGCGCGCACACCCGCCCCGTCCGGGACCACCGACCGCAGTTCGGTACCCACCCGCACCTCCACCCCGTTGCGGGCGAAGGCCTGCCCGACCAGCGCGCACAGCCGCGGGTCCTCTCGGTCGAGCAGGCGCGGGCCGCGCTGGAGGAGGGTGACGCGGGTCCCCATCGCGCCGAGGAAGTGGCCCAGTTCGATACCGACCGCTCCCCCGCCGACCACCAGGGCGCTGCCGGGCAGGTCGGTGAGCGTGGTGGCCTCCCGGTTGGTCCACACCCGGTCCGGCCCCAGGGCGTCCAGGCCCTCCACGGGCGGACGCACCGGCCGCGATCCGGTGGCCACGACGACGTGGTCGGCGCAGACCTCGCTCTCCCCGACCCGCACCCGCCAGGGGTCGCGCCCGGTGACACGGGCCCGTCCGCGCAGCAGCAGGGCGCCGCGGTCGCGGTAGCCGTCGGCCTGCGCGGTGTCGTCGAGGTGGCGGACCATCCGGTCACGGCGGGCGCGCAGGGCCGGCCAGTCCACCGCTGGCCGCTCCAGCCCGGCGGCGCCCCCGGCCTCGCCGCGTGCCTCGGGCGTGCGCAGCAGCACCTTGGAGGGGATGCAGGCGTAGTAGGCGCACTCGCCACCGATGAGGGCGTGCTCGGCCACGGCGACCCTGCGCCCCGCGTCCAGCAGCCGGGAGGCGACGGTCTCGCCTCCCGGTCCCATACCGATGACGATCACGTCGACGTGCTCCATAGGGCCCTCCGCCTTCCCAGTCTCCGGTGCTCCCCGCGATCGTCGCCCCCGGCGCGGGCCCGCGCGGGGCCGACACGCCGGGGTGCCGCCCGGTGTCCGGACTCACACCGCTGACGTGCGGGAACGGTCGGCGGCCGTGTTTGACTGTGGTGCGCTCCGCCGTCGAACACGAAGGGACCGCCGCCCCGGCGCACCGGCATGTCCACCCAGACCATCATCCTCGTCCTCGACCTCGTCGGCGTGTTCGCGTTCGCCCTCGACGGAGCCCTGACCGGCATCCGCACCACGCGTGTGGACATCGTCGGTGTCATGTCGCTGGCCGTGGTCACCGCCATCGGCGGCGGCATCATCCGCGACGTACTGCTCGGCGTGACCCCGGCGACGTTCCAGGACTGGCGCTACCTGGTGACCGCGCTGGCCGGGGGCACCGTGGCGTTCTTCCTCGGCCACCGGCTCAGGCTCCTGAACAAGGCGATCCTGGTCTCCGACGCGGCGGGGCTGAGCCTGTTCGCGGTGATCGGGGCGACCAAGGCCCTGGAGCTGGGGTTCGGGCCGTTGCAGGCCACCCTGCTGGGCGCCATCACCGGGGTCGGCGGCGGCACGGTCCGCGACGTGCTGCTCAACCGGGTGCCGACGGTGCTGAGCGCCGACTCCCGCCTGTACGCCATCCCGGCGATGCTCGGCGCCGGGTTCGTGGTGGTCGTGGACGTGTTCGGGTTCGGCGCCGGCTGGGTCGCCGCCGTCGGCGCGCTCGTGTGCTTCACGGTCCGGGTCCTGTCGCTGCGCTACCGGTGGAACGCGCCGAGCCCGCCGGGGGCACGGACCCGGTGAGGCGCGCCGCGGTCTCGTGCAGCGTCGCCACCATCGCCGAGACCGGTTCCGAGGGGCGCCGGCGGTGGACGGCGAAGATCTCCCTGGCCAGACGCGCCCCGTGCAGGGGGCGGCTCACCCAAGCCCCCGTACGGGCCGCACCGAGGATGCTGCTCGGGATGAGCGCCACGCCCACCCCCGATTCGATGAGGGCGAGCGCCACCTCGTAGTCGCGGGTCTCGTAGACCACGTTGAGCCGCACCCCCGCCGCGGCGGCCGCGGTGTCCAGGCTGATCCGGTCGTGGACGCCCGGAGCGCCGCAGATCCACTCCTCTCCGGCCAGGTCGACCAAGGACGGGGACCGGTCGGTGATCGGGTGGCCCTCGGGAGCCACCGCCATCAGTGGGTCCACGAGCACGCGTTCGCGGTGCAGTCCGCCCGTGCGCGGCAGGGGCACACCCGGGTACCGGTGGGTGACGAGCAGGTCGAGTTCGGCACAGGTGAGCAGGTCGTAGCCGCCCGGCGGCTCGATGTCGGACAGTGACAGCCGCACGTGGGGGTGAGCGTGGCCGAAGGCCGCCAGGGTCCGTGGCAGCAGGACCTTGCCCGCGCTGGCAAACGCCCCCAGGGACAGCCGCCGGGGCGGCTCGCCTGCGATGGCCCGGACGGCGGTCTCCGCGTCGCGCAACTCCCCCAGGACCCGCTCGCCGTAGTCCAGCAGGACCCGCCCTGCCTCGGTGAGGGTCGCACCGGTCCGGCCGCGCTCCACGAGCACGCAGCCCGTCTCACGTTCGAGCTTGGTGAGCTGCTGGGACAGCGCGGGCGGGGTGAAGGAGAGCCGCTGGGCGGCGGCGGCGATCGATCCGGCGTGCGCGACCTCCACCAGGACGCGCAGCCGGTGGGCGTCCAGCACCGGCACCACCCCCGAACACGGTCCGATACAAAGCTGAGCTTCACCATCTTTAGCAGACCCAACTTCACGTTAACCGAAAACGGCGGCACAGTGGTGGACATGAGTCCCGTTACAGCACACACGGCCCGCACACCCACGGCCACCGACGTGCGGGCCGCGGCTGAGCGCATCGCGCCCTACGCCCGCCGCACTCCGATCCTGCGTGCCGAGGTCGACGGCAGGCCGCTCACCCTGAAACTGGAGCACCTCCAGCGCACGGGAGCGTTCAAACTGCGCGGCGCCCTCAACGCTCTACTCGGCGGCGCACCCGCCCAGCGGGTCATCACCGCCTCCGGCGGCAACCATGGGCTGGGGGTGGCCACGGCCGCCCGGCTCCTGGGGATCGGGGCCACGGTCTACGTACCCGAGACGGTCCCCCGGGCCAAGGCCGCCGCTCTGGCCGCGACGGGCGCCGAGATCGTACGGGTGGGCGAGGGCTACGCCGAGGCGGCCCGGGTCGCCAGCGCCCGCGCCGAACACGAGGGGGTACGCTACCTGCACGCCTTCGACGACCCCCTCATCGTGGCGGGCCAGGGCACCATCGGCCTGGAGATCGCCGCCGACGCGCCCGAGTGCGACACCGTGGCCGTGGCCGTGGGCGGCGGCGGGCTGGTGGCGGGCGTGCTCCTGGGCGCAGGCGGCCGACGCGTGGTCGGCGCCGAACCGCGGGGCTGCGCGAGCCTGCACGCGGCGCTGGCGGCCGGGCGGCCGGTCACCGGCCCGGTCGACTCGGTCGCCGCCTCCGCGCTGGGCGCGCCGGCCCTGGGCCGTGTCCCCTTCGAGGTGCTGAGCGGCCGTCCGGCGGAGTCCGCGCTGGTCGACGACGGGGAGATCACCCGCGCCCAGGACCGCCTGTGGGAGGAGTTCAAGATCGCCACCGAACCCGCCGCGGCCGTGCCGTTCGCGGCGTGGCTGGCGGGCCGGGTCCCCGGTGCGAACCCGTGCCTGGTGGTGTGCGGGGCGAACACGGGCTGGCACCGCGACGGCTGAGCCGGGGGTGACGTGGGGCACAAAGGGCCCCTGCCTCCCGCGTTACCGGCGGGTCGCCCTTACATTGTGGTGGGCATCCCACCACATCGTGAAGGAGAATCCGTGTTCTACGGTGCGCTGCGGCAGACCGCGGCGGTCCTCGCCCGGACCCTGTGCCGACCGACCGTCGAGGGCCGGGAGAACATCCCCGCCACCGGGGCGGTCCTGCTGGCCAGCAACCACCTCTCCTTCGTCGACAGTGTCGTGATCCCACTGTCGGTGACCTCGCGCCGGGTCAGGTTCCTGGCCAAGAGCGACTACTTCGAGGGAAGCGGCCTCAAGGGGCGGTCCGCCAAGGCCCTGTTCGGGGCGCTGGGTGCCGTGCCCGTACGCCGAACCAGCGCCCGCGACGCCATGGCCTCGCTGGACCTGATGCTGGAGCGGCTGCAGGAGGGCGAGGCGTGCGTGGTCTACCCCGAGGGCACACGCTCACGCGACGGGCGGCTGTACCGGGGCCGCACCGGCGTGGCCCACCTTGCGCTGGAGTCCAAGGCTCCCGTGGTGCCGGTGGCGGTGTCGGGCACCGAGAAGGTGCAGCCGATCGGTGCCTCGATGCCGCGCCCGCACCACTTCACCGTCCGCTTCGGCGAGCCGCTGGACTTCTCCACCGGCTACGACCACCTGGCACCGGGCAAGGCGCGCCGGGAGATCACCGACCACATCATGGACGCCATCCACGGTCTCTCCGGCCAGGAGCGGGCCGGCAAGTACAACACCTTCACCGGCGAGGGCTGAGCCGGAGCGGCGCCACGGGGACACCACGACTCCCCCACGCCGCCACAGGAAGTGTTTCTCCGGTCCGTGAGCAGCGACGGGCATGGACGCAGTTCGAGAGACGTCCATGCCCGGAAGGCGGCCCCGAAGCTCCACCACGCGCCGATCCGCCTGACCGCGGGCGCGCTCATCCCCGGCTCCGGGCGGGGCAAGCACGAGGCCGACGAGGAGACCGCCCCAGGGCCGCACGGCATGGCCTCGGGCGTCCACCCGTTCCTGGGCAAGGTCCCGCCGACCGGCTTCGTCCGTCTGTTCTCCGCCGAACTCGCACTGGTTGCGGCACCGCTGCTGCCGCCCGGATGGTGGGGGCCGGTCTGGCCGCGTTCGCCGCCGGCTCTGGCCGGCGCGCCACTCGGCGAGCTGTTTGTCCAGCATCGCCGGAGCACACTTGGCACCGGCCTTATGGGCGGATCGGGAGGAGGCGAAGCAGTGGTTCCACACCCACCGGCACCGGTCCCACTTCGGCCGGCAGAGCCCGTGGAGCGGTAGACGACACGCGCAGCCGACAGGTGTACCGGGGCGGGCCCGGTATCCTTTTCCTGCTGCGGCGGTGTCTTCATGATGCCCGTCACGCATTCGTGTGGAACCATGCCGCATCTCTTCTGGAGCCAGGGAAGATGAGAAGCGCATCTCGCTGCGCCTGCCCGCGGAACTACACGCACGCCTGGCTGAGCGGGCCAGACGCGACCGCCGTCCACTCAACGCTGAGATCGTCCACCTACTGGAAACCACTCTGGGCGACGCCGGTTCACCCGAAGGCGAACCGGCCTGGCCTGTCCCGCCGTGCGGGAGAGCGGATTCCTCCCCGCCCCGCAGGCCGGGGCTACCCTCCGGGAGATCAGATGACCGAATCCAGTGACGCGGCTACGGCGGCCTTCCTCACCCTGCACGCCGACCTGCCCCGGCAGGGGCCGGGCTCGGCGCAGACCACCCGCCGCCTGCTCGACCTGGCCGGGCCGCTGCCCGACCGACCCCGGGTACTGGACCTGGGCTGCGGGCCGGGGCGCTCGGCACTGCTGCTCGCCGCCGAAGCCGGGGCCCGCGTCACCGCGGTCGACACCCACCAGCCGTTCCTGGACACGTTGACCGCCGCGGCGGCCCGCGACGGCCTCCAAGAGAGGATCACCACCGAGAACCGGTCCATGGACGCCCCGCCCTGGCCGGACGGGCACTTCGACCTCGTCCTGTCGGAGGGAGCGGCCTACGCCATCGGGTTCGCACGCGCCCTGCGGTCCTGGCGCCGTCTCATCGCGCCCGGCGGAACACTCGTCGTGACCGAGTGCGAGTGGACCGCCGCCACCCCCTCGCCCGAGGCCCGCGCCTTCTGGGACGCCGCCTACCCGCTGCGCACCCGCCGGGAGAACACCGCCCTGGCCGAAGCGGCCGGTTACCGCGTCCTGGCCGCGCGCACCCAGCCCGAATCCGACTGGTGGGCCGAGTACTACGATCCGCTCGCGGCCCGGACCGAGGCGGCCGACCTGTCGGTCCCCGGCATGGCCGAGGCCGTGGCGGGCACGCGCGCGGAGATCGCGCTGCGCCGCGACCACGGCGGCGAGTACGGCTACACCGGGTACGTGCTGCGCCCCCGGGACCGCTAGCGCGGCACGCGTTCGGCCAGCCACGCCTCGACGTCGGCCGACGAGCGCGGCAGCCCCGCCGACATCACCCGGCGGCCCTCCTCAGTCACCAGGACGTCGTCCTCGATGCGCACACCGATACCCCGGTACTCCTCGGGCACGGTGAGGTCGTCGGGCTGGAAATACAGGCCCGGTTCCACCGTGAGCACCATGCCCGGCTTCAACTCGCCGTACAGGTGCACCTCCTGGCGGGAAACCGCGCAGTCATGCACATCCATGCCGAGCATGTGGCCGGTGCCGTGCAGGCTGTAGCGGCGCTGGAGCCCCAACTCCAGGACCCGGTCGACCGGCCCCTCCAGCAGCCCCCACCCGATCAGCCCCTCGGCCAACACCCGCTGGGCGGCCTCGTGGAAGTCGGTGAACGGCCGCCCCGGGGCCACGGCGGCGATCCCCGCCTCCTGCGCGGCGTACACCAGGTCGTAGACCCTGCGCTGGAGGGCGGTGAAGGTGCCCGAGACCGGCATCGTGCGGGTGACGTCGGCGGTGTAGAGGGTGGTGGTCTCCACACCCGCGTCCAGCAGCAGCAGCTCGCCGTCGCGCACCGGCCCGTCGTTGTGCATCCAGTGCAGGGTGGTGGCGTTGGGGCCGCAGGCGGCGATCGTGCCGTAGCCGACGTCGTTGCCCTCCACCCGCGCCCGCAGGAAGAACGTACCCTCGACGAACCGCTCGGAGGTCTCCTTGGCCCGCGGCAGCGCCCCCACCACGTCGTGGAACCCTCGCACGGTGGAGTCCACGGCCTTCTGAAGCTGGGCGACCTCCCACTCGTCCTTGACCAGGCGGTGGTCGGCCAGCGCGACCGCCAGCTCCTCGTCGAGCCGAGCGGACTTGGCACACGACTCCTCGTCGACGTCTGCGCGCAGCCCGTCGACGATCGCGTCCAGCTCGGCGTCGTGGCCGCGCACGATGCGAGTGGTCCCGGCCGCCGAGCGCAGCGCCCCGGGCAGGGTGCGCACGTCCGCGGTGGCCACGCCCAGCAGGTCGGCGGCCTCGCCCAGGCTGTTGCGGCGGCCGGTCCACAGCTCGCCGTAGGCACCGAGCCAGAACTCGCCGTTGTCGCGGTTCGAGCGGGGCTTGAGGTAGAGCACCGCCTCGTGCCCGCCGTCGGAGCGCGGGTTCAGCACCAGGCAGCCGCCGTCGGAGGTGTCACCGGTCAGGTAGGCGTAGTCCGTGGCCGCCCGGAAGGGGTACTCGGTGTCGTTGGAGCGGGTGAGGAGCCGACCGGCCGGGAAGACGAGCCGGTCGCCGGGGAAGGCGGCCCCGATCGCGGAGCGGCGGCGCGCGGTGTGCCCGGCCTGCTCGATCGGCTCCAGGTCGCGCCGCTCGGTGTCGGCCCAGCCGGTGCGCATCCACGCGGTGAGCTCGTCGGAGACCGACTGCGCCTGGCCGTTCTTGCGCGGGGTGAACACGAAGGCGTCCTCGGCTTCGGGGCGCTGCTGCTCGCTCACGTCGCGGCTCTCCTCAGGGATCGTGTGGTCGTCCGGGGCTGCCGCTTGTGGCGGCCCGCCCCTCCCATCGTAGGGCGGGTGCGTCAGGGCGTCGCCCCCCGGCACGGACACCCGCACAACACCCGCATGGGCGCGGCTATGCCTTTCCATCAGAGAGGAAGCCCCGGACGGCCGCCGCCCGGTCACGGCGCCAAGTCGCGGCCGAAGGGGATCGCGGTGGGGTGCGGCAGCGCGCCGGCCTCACCCGGCCCCAGACGCCGATAGCCGATCCGCTCGTACAAGGCGAGCGCCTCGGGCTGGGCGGGTCCGGTGTAGAGCAGCACCCGCGTGTATCCCAGGGCACGGGCGGCACCCTCCAGCGCGGCCATGACCGTGCGGGCCAGTCCGCGGCGCCGGTGCCGCGGCGAGGTCCACACGCGCTTGATCTCGGCCGTCCCGGCCTCCGCGGCGCGCTCAGCGACGTAGGGGCGCACCGCTCCCCCGGCGACGACCTCCCCGCCCAGCTCGGCCAGCACCAGGCAGCCGTGCGGCGCGGCGAACTCCGAGAGCGGGTACAGCGCCAGCTCACGGGCGGCCCCAGCGGCGCCGTAGCGCTCGGTGTACTCCCGCCTCAGCCCGGCGAGCAGCCCCGACACCCTCGGGTCGTCGTGGCCCACCCGCAGGAGCGCCACCTCGCCGGCGGGCACCGCCGCCGCGCCCTCCGTGTTCGGGGCATACGCCACCGTGGTCCTCCCCCCACTCGCCCTGTGTGCCCGGGTGCCCGCTCAGGGGCCGCTCGGTGTGCGCTGGCCGGGGACCCGGGGATGACGGAACCGAGGGCCCGCGCCCAGCACCCGCAAACCCCGCTCCATCCCGTACCCCGCGGCCAGCAGCCGCTCCTTGGCCGCCTGCGCGCTGCGCACGGTCTCCTCGTCGAACACGAGATTGTAGTAGCGCTCGGGCACCCGGTTCAGACTCGCGCGCAGGGCCCGCAGCGCCGCCGTGACCGCCGCCCCGCCGCCCGCCTCGGGCAGGACCCCGTAGCCGCGGCGCGCCCACGCCGGCAGGGTGGCGTAGGCCAGGGCACCCACCGGGAACCACAGGGGCTTCAGCGGCGCCAGCCACGACAGGTGCTCGGGCACCTTCGGCCACAGCAGGAACCGCACCGCCCACCGCGCCTCCGGAGTCACCCGCAGCAGGGGGCGGACCGAGGCCAGGTAGCGGCGCATCTGCGCCACGTCGCGCGGCACGTCCCAAGGATCCAGGCCCACATAGGTGGCGGTGCGCGCCTGCTCGTCGATGTAACCGTCCATCTCCGCGGCGGTGAGCGGTACCCCGGCGCGGTACGTGGTCTCCAGGTAGGAGGAGACCTCCGCGCAGTGCACCCACGCCAGCAGGTCGCGCCGGTCCACACGGTGCGGCCGACCGGTGGCGGGGTCGGTGAAGGACAGCGCGGCGTGGACCCGCCGGATCCGATCCCCGATCCGGTCGGCCTCCTGCGGGCTCCCGTAGGTGGTCACGGCCACGAAGTGGGCGGTGCGCAGCAGCCGCCCGGTGGGGTCGGCGCGAAAGTCCGAACGCTGCCACACACCCTGCATCGCCACCGGGTGCAGGGCCTGGAGCATGAGGGCGCGCACCCCCGCCACCCACATCGAGCGGTCCATGTGGATCTTCCAGGTGACACTCTCCGGGGCGGCGACGGTCGGCTGCATCGACTCCTCCAGAGGGGCATACCGCGGGACGGTCCGCTTCTACGATACGACCGGCTCATCCGGCTCGGAGGGGGAACACGGCTTTTCGATAGCGCACCGAGAACCGGGCCCGCCCCGGCACAAGAACCGTCCGGAGACGACCGGACCTGGTCAGACCGATAGGGTGGCCAGACGTGAGCGCGAAACCCCTGATTCCCGATGTCCTAGCCGCACGCTATGCCTCTGCGGAGCTGACCCGCCTGTGGTCCCCCGAGTACAAGGTGGCCGCCGAACGGCGGCTGTGGCTGGCCGTCCTGCGCGCCCAGTCGCGCCTGGGCGTAGAGGTCCCCGACGGGGTCGTCGAGGACTACGAGAAGGTCCTCGACCAGGTCGACCTGGGCTCCATCGCCGAACGCGAGCGCGTCACCCGCCACGACGTCAAGGCCCGCATCGAGGAGTTCAACGCCCTGGCCGGGCACGAGCACGTCCACAAGGGCATGACCTCGCGCGACCTCACCGAGAACGTCGAACAGCTCCAGGTGCGCGACAGCCTGCTGCTGGTGCGCGACCGCACCGTGGCCCTGCTGGCCCGCCTGGGGCGGCTGTCGGCCGAGTACGGCGCGACGGTGATGGCGGGCCGCTCCCACAACGTGGCCGCGCAGGCCACCACCCTCGGCAAGCGGTTCGCCTCGATCGCCGACGAGGTGCTGGTCGCCCACGGTCGGCTGGAGGAGCTCATCGCCCGCTACCCGCTGCGCGGGATCAAGGGCCCGGTCGGCACCGCCCAGGACATGCTGGACCTGCTCGGCGGCGACCGCGGCGCCCTGCGGTCGCTGGAGGACGGGGTCGCCTCGCACCTGGGGTTCGAGCACCGCCTCACCAGCGTGGGCCAGGTCTACCCGCGCTCGCTGGACTTCGAGGTGCTGACCGCGCTGGTGCAACTGGCCGCCGGGCCGTCCTCGCTGGCCAAGACCGTCCGCCTCATGGCCGGACACGAACTGGTCACCGAGGGGTTCGCCGAGGGACAGGTCGGCTCCTCTGCGATGCCGCACAAGATGAACACGCGCTCGTGCGAGCGGGTCAACGGACTCGCCGTCATCCTGCGCGGCTACGCCTCCATGGCCGGTGAGCTGGCCGGCGACCAGTGGAACGAGGGCGACGTGTCGTGTTCGGTGGTACGCCGTGTGGCGCTGCCCGACGCCTTCTTCGCCTTCGACGGGCTCGTCGAGACCATGCTGACGGTGCTGGACGAGTTCGGGGCCTTCCCCGCGGTGGTCTCCGCCGAACTGGACCGCTACCTGCCGTTCCTGGCCACCACCAAGATGCTCATGGCGGCCGTGCGCGCGGGGGTGGGACGCGAGAGCGCGCACGAGCTCATCAAGGAGCACGCGGTCGCCTCCGCCCTGGCCATGCGTCAGGAGGGCACCGGCAACCGGCTGCTGGAGCGGCTGGCCGAGGACCCACGCTTCCCGCTGGACCGGGCGGAGCTGGACGCGCTGCTGGCCGACCGGATCACGTTCACCGGGGCCGCCGCCGACCAGGTCGCCGCCGTCGTGGAGCGTATCGGCCGCATCACCGGTGCCAGCCCCGAAGCGGCCGCCTACACCCCCGGCGCGATCCTGTAGGACGACGGTCCGGTTCCCGCGCCTGCGCGGGAACCGTTCTCAGAATCCGGCCGGACGCACCAGCCGGGCGAACAGGTCCGGGTCCACGTTGCCGCCCGAGACCACCGCGACCGTCTCCTCCGGCCGTCCCGGAACCGCGGCCACCTTGCCAGCCATGACCGCCGCGGCGGCCAACGCCCCGCTGGGCTCGGCCACCAGGCGCGCGCCGTGGGCCAGGGCCGACACCGCCCGCGCGATCTCTTCCTCGTCCACCGTCACCACCTCGTCCAGCCGCGCGGACAGGTGCGCGAAGGTCAGCTCCGACAGACACGTGCGCACTCCGTCGGCCATGGTCCGGCCGGTGCGCTCGGCCGACCACTCCACCCGGTGCCCCGCGGCCAGGCTCTCCGCGGCGTCGGCGGCCAGCTCCGGCTCCACCCCCACCACCCGCACGGGCCGGGGCCGCACCGTCATCGCCACCGTGGCCACACCCGAGGCCAGCCCTCCCCCACCCACCGGGACCACCACCGTGGTCACCTCCGGAGACTGCTCCAGGATCTCCAGGCCCACGGTGCCCTGCCCGGCGATGACGCGCGGATCGTCGAAGGGCGGCACCAACACCAGGCGCTCCTCCGCCTCCAGCTCCCGGGCCGCGGCCAGACGCCGCCCGGGGGGCACCGTCACCACACGTGCGCCGCACGCGCGAATACGGTCGACCTTGACCTTCGGGGCATCCTCGGGCACCACGACCGTGCACACCACGCCCTGGGCACGGGCGGCGTGGGCCAGCGCCAGACCGTGGTTGCCCGAGGAGTGCGTCACGACCCCCGAGGCGCGCTGGGTCGGGTTGAGCAGGGCCACGGCGTTGGTGGCGCCGCGCAGTTTGAACGCGCCGGTGGGCTGGAGGCTCTCGGGTTTGACGAGGAAGGGAGGGGCGTCGGGGGGACCCGCGGTGAGGGGGGTGCGCACGACCCGTCCCTCCAGCCGGGTGGCGGCGGCACGCACGTCGTCTGCGGAGACCAGTCTCGTGGCTCCTCCCATCGCTGAAGCGGCGGGCTTGTCCTGCCTCCGCTCAGGCGACGGGAAGGACCAGCCCGGCCCTGATACCCACGTCGACCGCTCCCGCCCGGTCGGCGTGCTCGGTGTAGCCGCACCGGACGCAACGGAGCTTCTCCTGTGTCGGGCGGTTGTCCGCACCGGTGTGCCCGCACGGCACGCGGGGGCAGCGCGACGTGTTGCGAGGGTCGACCGGGACCAACCCACGACCGGCGCTCTCAGCCTTGCGCGCGAGGATTCCCAGGAACACCCCCCAGCCCGCCTCATGAATGCTCTTGTCCAGCCCGGCCTTGGCGGCGGCGCCGTTGGGAAGGAACGCGCCTTGCCGTTCGGGGTCGGGCCTGGGCGCGGACTTCTTGGTCATACCCGCGATGTTCAGGCGTTCGTGTGCGATCGCGTCGAACGAGCGGATGAGGTCAAGGGCGGCCTTGTGGTGGTGATCGACGCGTTGGCGCCGCACCTTCGCGTGGAAGCCGTTGACCCGGGCCTGTGCCGCACGGTGCTTACGCGTGCGGTTCTGTGCCTTGACCCGTGTGGGGAAGGCGGACAGGTCGACTGCGATGACCTGCCAACCGCGCTCGTCCGCCTTGGACCTGATCAGTTCCTCCAGGCGCTGTGCCACGCGTCCACTGAGTACCGGTCGGCGGTACTTCGAACACCACACGACGTGGAGTCCGAGGTCGTACACGCCGCCGGAGAACCGGCGAGCCTCGCGAGCCACAGACACGAGAGCAGTATACACGTGCCACAGGTCTACTTTCCGTGTCCTGTGATGGACGCCGGACCGCCTAGCGGCGGTTCGGATGCCCTTGTCCCGCCGCACGGGAAGCCCGGTTCCCCCACCGGCTGAAGCCGGCGGTCCCCTCAGGAGAATCTGATGGTGCCGATATGCCCCGCACCACCCGTGTGCATACGGGATAATCACTATGATGCGTACCGAATGGACACCTGAGGACCTGCCCGGAAAAGCGTTCTACACGCTCCTGACCGCTGTGGTGGTGCCCCGTCCCATCGCCTGGGTGTCCACCACATCGGCCTCCGGCGTGGACAACCTGGCCCCGCACTCGTTCTTCACCGTCGCCTGCACCGAACCGCCGATCGTGCAGTTCACGTCGGTCGGACGCAAGGACTCGCTGCGCAACGCCGAGGCCACCGGCGAGTTCGTCGTCAACCTGGCCCCGGAGCCGCTCCAGCGCGAGGTCAACGCGACCGGCACGCCCTACCCGCCCGGGACCAGCGAGTTCGACGCGGTGGGCGTGGCGCGCGAGGCCAGCAGGGCGGTCCGGCCGCCGCGCGTGGCGGACTCCCCGGCGGTCCTGGAGTGCGCGCTGCACTCGACCGTGCCTCTGGAGGGGTGCACGCTCGTCCTGGGCCGGGTGGTGCACGCCGCCGTCGACGAGAGCGCCCTGGCGGACGGGCACCCCGAGATCGGCCGCCTGCGCCCGCTGGCGCGGCTGGGACGCGACGAGTGGTCGGCCATCGGCGAGGTCAGCGAACTGCGGCGTCCGCCCTACCGGCCCTGACCGGCTCAGACGTCGAGGGGCTTCTCCGCGGCGGGCAGCAGGGACAGCAAGCCCACGACCGGAGCCGGGTCGCCGGACCAGTCCATGGCGATGATCTGGCCGGTGGTGCGCCGCCCCATGAGGGCCCGGTACAGCTCGAAGGCGGTGCCGCGCCAGTGCGGCCCGGTGCCCTCCCCCAGTGTCCAGGACCGTTCGGCGTCGGTGGCGGTCACGGTCAGGGCGGGCCGCTCCTGCGGCCAGGACCGTCCCATCCCGGTGAGGGAGAAGTCCAGCAGGGCCTCGGCGTGCTCGGTCTGGGCCGCCAGGCCCAGGGCACCGCGGATGTCGTTCTCGTGGTTCCACACGTCCACCGCGGGCAGCCGGTAGCGCGCCCTGCCCTGGCTGCGCATGAGATCGAGCAGAACGGGTGCGCTGGTGCGCCATTCCCGGCAGATCTCGGCGATGTCGCGGCCGTCGCGGTCGGCGACCTGGACTGCGGTGATCTCGTCCGTCACCGGAGGGGAGACCGTCCCGGCCGCCACGTCCACACACACCCCGGCCAGGTGGGCGTAGGTCTGCCGGACGGTCCACGCGGGGCAGGCGGGGACGGCGGCGGACAGCTCGCCGGGGGGCAGGCCGAGGGCCAGGTCGAGCAGGCGGCCGTGGGCTTGGCTGTAGATACGCACCGGATCCATGCGGGACACATTACCTAACGCCGTTCGGCGCACAGGAGCGTCCCGCCCCTTCCGGGCTCGGATCGGAAAGGACGGGACGCGGTCTCAGGACGGTGCGGGGGCCCGTCCCGAAGACGGGCCCCGCGGATCAGTCCTCCTGGCAGTACACCCGGGGTTCGATGTTGACCCCGTCACGGCTGCCCACGAACCCGAAGGTCGTGGACTCGCCCGCCGCCACCGCCGCGTTGTTGGACACGCTGGTCGCCTCGTAGTGGGCGCCGTGGTTCACGACATCGGCGTTCCAGGCGTGCTGGACCTGCTGGCCGTTGGCGAACACCCAGTCCACCATCCACCCGTTCAGGGCACTCTCCCCGGCGGTCACCTCCACCTGGGCCTGGAAACCGCCCGGCCACTCGTTGACGAGCGTGTACTCGGCCGTGCAGTACTCCTCCACCGGCTCGCTCGGCTCGTCGGTGGGCTCCTCCGTCGGTTCCTCCGTGGGCTCGTCGGTCGGCTCGTCCGTGGGCTCCTCCGTCGGCTCGTCCGGCACATCGCCGAAGACCACGTCCGAGCAGTTGTAGAACGCCTCGGGGCTGTCGGAGCGCTCCCACACCACGTACACCATGTGGCGGCCCTCGCGGTCGGGCACGTCGACGTCCCAGTAGTACTCCGCCCCGGCGTCGCCCTCGCTGCGCAGCGGCGGATCGGTGGTCTCGTCGATCAGTTCCAGGTCGTCCCAGGCCAGGGGCGACTGCGGATCCCACCCGTCACGGGTGAGGTAGGTGAAGAACGTGCCCGGGTGCGGCGCCCAGGCGTTGTGGCGGAACTCCGTGGTGCCCGGCTCCAGCTCCGTGGTCGGCCAGTCCGTGCGTGCCGCGTTGAACGCCGCGAAGTCCTCGGTGGGACCGCACAGCTCACCGTCGGCGACGCGGTCGCGGTGCGCGCTCCCGACGTCGGGGATCAGGTTGCCGTACCAGTTCCAGAACGCGTACTGGCCGCCCTCGTCCAGCGCGTCGGCACACGCGTCGTTGACGGGCTGCAGGTTTCCGCCGCTGCTGCCGCCGGTCGCGTCCTGGAAGCAGGCGTAGGTGCGGCTGGCCGGGTAGGTGTAGGCGCCGTGGGCCTCGGCCGGGTCGGGGGTGGCCACGATGACGCCGCCGCCGAGCATGAGCCCGCCGAGCGCCGCCGAGAGGGCCAGAGTCGTACGTGACCTCGTTCTCATAGTCGTTCACTGCTCCTTCGTGGGGGGGTGGACCGCTCGCGCGGGGCCCTGTGCGCCCCCGCGCGAGCGGGGTTCAGGAGGTGCAGGTGGGTTCGGGGACCTCTGCCGGGTCCTGGCGGGTGCCGGTGAAGCCGAAGGAGGTGCTCTGCCCCTCGGACAGGACGGCGTTGTAGCCGGCGTCCGCTGCGCTCACCTCGGACCCGCTGGTGGTGACCACCGCGTTCCAGGCCTGGGCGACCCCTTCGCCGTCGGGCAGGGTCCACCCCACCGTCCAGCCGTCCAGGTCGGTCTCGGCGGTGACGGTGACCTGGGCCTGGAAGCCGCCGGGCCACTCGTTGCCCACCGTGTACTCGGCCGTGCAGTCGCCCGCCGGGACGGTGGGCTCGTGGGTGGGCTCCTCCGTCGGCTCGTCCGTCGGCTCGTCCGTGGGCTCCTCGGTGGGCTCCCCGCCCCCGTAGACCGGTGCCTCGACGGCGGTCTCGGCGATTCCGTCGGGGCCGTTGAAGATCCGCTCGCCCCAGGACGTGATCCGGGCCGGGTCGAAGTCCTCGACCATGTCGAGGTAGTCCACGCCGCCGCTGTTGCCGCTCCAGGACCAGCCGACATAGCCCAGGCCCAGTCGCTCGGTGTGGTGCATGATCGCGTCCTCGTCCGGGTTCCCGTCACTGTGGTCGTGGCCGAACTCGCCCACGATCAGCGGCAGGCCCGCGTCGACGAAGGACTCCAGGTAGTCGACGACGGTCGACTCCTGCTCATAGACGCCGTACATGTGGATGGAGAAGACCGTGTTGGCGTGCGGGTCGGAGTCGAAGACGCCCTGGGCCTGCTGGCGCATGGTGCCCTGCCAGTCCTGGCCCCAGTTGGGCGCGTCGACCACCAGGGCGTGCTCGAACCCGGCACCGCGCAGCCGGTCGACGGCCGCGCTCGTGTCGGCCGCCCAGCCCGCGTTGGCGGCGGCGTCGTTGCCGTAGGGCTCGTTGCCGATGTTGACCAGGACGTGGTCCTCCTCGCCCTCCACCGCCTCCTGCACACGCAGCCAGTAGTCGACGGCCTGGTCCAGGGTGGCGGCGGCCGATTCCTCCCCGTACCCGGTGGTGTCGTGCACCTCCAGGACGCAGATCAGCCGGTGGGCCTTGCACTGGGCGACCACGTTGGACACGTCAGCGGCGTCGTTCTCGTTCCACCGGTCACCGCTGCTGAGGACCACGCGCACGGCGTTGGCGCCCAGGGACTTGATGCCGGCGAGGGAGTCGAGTTCCTGGGGGTACCAGGTGTGGGCGTGGCTCACGCCCCGGATGATGAAGTCGTTTCCTGCGGCGTCCACCAGGCGGCCGTTCTCGACACGGAACCCCGTGTCGGCCTGGGCCGGGAGGACCTGGACGAAGAGCGCGGCGACCAGCGCCAGCGCTGGGGTGAGAGCGGTGGCCCATCGTCTCATCATGCGGAGCTCCTGGGGGGTCGTGCCCGGCGGGGCACAGGGGGGCAGCGGGACGGGGTCGGTCGACGTGCTCTGCCTCGACGCCGCCGTCCCGGGAGGGGCGCCCGCCCCGAAGCGGGCGCCCCGGTCATGCCGGTGCCGCGTGCCGCGGCCCGGCCGGACGGGTCAGTCGAGGGGCGGGTAGGCGTTGTCCAGCAGCTCCTGGAACTGTGCGGAGAACCAGTGGCCGGCGACCGGCGCGTCGGGCAGGGCGCCGCTGGGGTTGTTGCCGTTGAGGACGTTGCCCCCGTAGGTGGGGTCGCACATCCGGTCGAAGCCCTTGCCCTCGTCGTTGGGGATCAGCTCGCTGGAGCCGTCGGACTCACCCGGCGGCTTCATCCAGACGTAGGCGTCGATCCCCGGCTCGGGGGCGGTCTGCGGGCGCTCGCCCAGGCCGGCGCCGGCCTGGTTGCACCAGTTGCCCACGTGGATGCGCCGGTCGATCCGGCTCTCCTCGATGTAGGTGTTCAGGTCCGTCGACGAGCTCGGGCCGCTGGGACGCTCGTCGCCGCCCCAGCCGTTGCGGGAGGTGTCGATGAGCATGCCGATGTCGCTGTCGAAGCCGGTCGAGACCAGCTCGGTACGCAGCGCCTGGGCGAAGGAGAGCTCGTCAACGTAGTGGTTCCAGTCCACCCAGTCGGACTGGCGGACCAGGACACCGTTGATGACGCCGTCCACGTCGATGTGGGGCTCTTCCAACGCGGAGTAGTTGGCGGTGTTGGCGATGAAGCCGTGCACGTCGCCGGGCGTGGCCCCGGCGGCGTTGGCGGCTTCGTAGAAGAGCTCGGCGGAGGGGGTGAAGTTGGTGTCCCACCCGATCCAGCCGTGGTGGCCGGCGTCGACGTAGTTGTAGACGTTGCCGATGTCGCCGAGGGTGGACAGGGCGTAGCCGACGCCCTCGACGTAGTTGCCGTTGGCCAGCATCTCGTCGCACTCGGGGGTGGCCGTGGGCCGGGAGCCGACGTTGGTGACCAGGTTGGGCAGGGAGTCGATCTCGATCGTGGCCACGACCCGCAGGGAGGTGTCCTCGTAGTCGGCGAGGATGTCGGCGATCGGGTCGATGTACTCGTTCTTGTAGCGGTCGATCTCGTCCGGGCCGAGCTCCCCGTTGGAGGCGAGGGCGGCGCAGTCCCGGCCGGGCAGGTTGTAGATGACCACCTGGAAGACCAGCGGGTCGCCGTCGGCCTGCTCCAGTGCCTCGTCGAGGTGGTCGCGCAGGCCGTAGGAGCCGGTCGTGGGGCTGTCGTTGCCCTCGATGGCACCGATGCGGTCGAGCCAGACGCCGGTGGGCTCGTCGGCGACGGCCTCGCCGCCGGGCTCGGCCGCGGCGTTGGCCGACCAGACCGGGTTCACGTAGACGTCGGCACCCACGTAGGGGTTGTCGACGCGCTCACCGGGCTCGTCGGTGGGCTCGTCGGTCGGGTCCTCGGTGGGCTCCTCCGTCGGCTCGTCGGTGGGCTCGTCGGTCGGGTCCTCCGTGGGGTCGGGGTCGACCTCGCCCTGGCACACCGTGCCGTTGAGGGTGAACTCGGTCGGAACCGGGTTGGCGCCGCTGTAGGTGCCCTGGAACCCGAAGGAGACGCTGGAACCGCTGCCGATCGAGCCGTTGTAGCCGACGTCGCTCGCGGTCACGCTCTGACCGGACTGCTCGTACGCGGCGTTCCACATGTTGGTGATCTGCTGGTCGCCGGCGTAGTCCCAGCTCAGGTCCCACCCGTCGGCGGGGTCGCCGAGGTTGGTGATCTCCACGCTGGCGACGAACCCCGAGCCCCAGTCGTTGGCGACCTGGTAGTCGACCTCGCACTGGGTGTCAGCGCTAGCTGAGGTGGGGAAGACGACGGCGGCGAGCGCGCCGCCGAGGACGAGGGCGAAGGTCGCGGCGAGGCCGCGGCGCGCCGCCGAGCCCGTGCCCGGTACGCGTCTGGGTGTACTCATCTGCTGTTTCCTCATGGTCGGGGGGTGGATCCATGGTTGAGGTGAGCGTGCGCGGTGGCGGCCCCCGGGCCGCGTACGGTGTCCGCACGCGGCCCTGCGGGCCCTCGACGACGGGATGGGAGCGGGGCATGGCCACCTCGTTGGTCGGGGCGTGCGGCCTCCACCGGCGAACGTGCCCGGGAGCGCTCCCATGCGGGAGGCGCCCGCGGGGTCCGCCCGAGGAGACCACGGTCTCTTCAGCCCTCCGCCACGTGACCCACGCCACGTTCGGGAGCGCTCCCAGGAGCGTAACCACAGACTGTGCGCATGTAAACACCCCCTAAAGCAGAAAATTTTACGAATGTGTCGAACAGGTTTTCCCTACGAAACAGGGCTTGTCGCCGGCACGCGTAGCGCCACGGCACCGAGGAGTGTTCGGTGCCGTGGCGCGGGGACCGCGCGGGCCTACGGCCCTACTGGGGGGTACGGTCCCCTTCCCGGGAGGTCGTCACGGCGGCGGTCCGCCTCCGGGCCGGTTCCGGCCCTCCCGCGCGGGCACGGGTCAGAGCGCGCCGCACGCGGGTTCGGGGGACGAGACACCCCCGCCGGTGCTGCCGACGAAGCCGAAGGAGGTCGACTGCCCGGCGGAGAGGGTGCCGTTGTAGGCGGCGTTGGTCGCGGTGACGTCGGCCCCGCCACCGGTCACCGAGGCGTTCCAGGCGTGCGCCACGCTCTCGCCGCTCCCGAAGGTCCACCCGACGGTCCACCCGGTGAGATCCGTTCCGGCGGTGACGGTCACCTGCGCCTGGAAGCCGCCCTGCCACTGGTTGGTGACGGTGTACGCGGCCTCGCACTCCCCGGGGGGCGGGGGGTCCGTCGGGGCCGGGCCGGGGTCGCCCCCCAGCGCCTCGTGGAGGGACCAGTAGGCGGGCTTGGGCCGGTAGCCTCCGTCGATCGGCAGCGCGGCCCCCTGGCCCTCGAAGACGCCGGGGACCCAGGAGTGGGCGTCGGTGACACCCCACACGGTCACGCCGGAGCACCCCTCGACCGCGTAGCAGGCCTCGGCCACCCGCGTGTAGTCGTCGGCCTGCTGCTCCAGTTTCTGCTCGGTGGCCGGCAGTTGGACCCGGATGTCCAGTTCGGTGATCATCACCTCCAGCCCCAGGTCGACGAACCGCTGGATGTTCTGCTGGATGTCGGCGGGGACCTGCCCCGAGACGAGGTGTCCCTGGAAGCCGATGCCGTCGATGGGCACTCCCCGGGCCAACAGGTCCCGGACCAGGGCGTAGTAGGCGTCGCTCTTGGCGTTGATCCCGTCGATGTTGTAGTCGTTGATGAACAGGCGGGCGTCGGGGTCGGCGCGGTCGGCCATCCGGAAGGCCTCGGCGATGTAGTCCTCGCCCAGGGTCCGGTGGAAGACCGAGTCGCGGAACCGGGCGTCGTCGCCGATGGGCTCGTTGACCACGTCCCAGGTGTCGATGTCGTCCCGGTAGCGTCCCACCACGGCGGTGATGTGGGTGTCCATGACCTCCAGCAGCTCGTCCTCGGTGAAGCCGCCGTCAGCCACCCAGGACGGCAGTTGGCTGTGCCAGAGCAGCGTGTGGCCGTGGATCGTCTGGTCGTTGCTCCGGGCGAACTCCACGATGCGGTCGGCACCGCTCCAGTCGAACTGCCCTGGCCGTGCTTGGACCGTCTGCCACTTGAGGGAGTTCTCGTGGGTGACCGAGGTGAACTCCTCCGCCGCGGTCCGCGCGTAGTCCGGCTGGTCCAGGTGCCGCGCACCCACCGCGGCACCCATGCGCAGGCCCCGTTCGTCGGCCAGCTGCCGGAGTGTGGCGGCTTCGGCAAGGGCCGCGTCCCGGTCCGGGAGCGCGCTGTCGTCCTGGGCGTGCGCGGCGGCCGTCAGGCCACCGGTGAGCAGGGCCGCGGCCAGGGCAGCCGCCGCCACGGCCCGGCCCCGGGGCGGTCTGCGCCCCTCGGTCGATGGCATGGTCCTTCTCTCCTTCGGTGGGGGTAGGGGGCGGGCGCCCGTTCGACGCCCGCCCCGCATGCGGCCACGGACGGTCAGGAGCCGTCGCCGAACAGCTCACCGTGGGTGGCCAGGGCCGTGGCCACGTCCACCTGAGCCCAGAAGCGGTGGTAGGTGAACTCGGGAGCCGGCCCCCCGTCGAGGTAGTCCTCGACCCGGGACCAGTTCGGGTCCTCCTCGTAGAAGGAGCGGATCGACAGGAACGTCGAGTCGGAGTCGATCGCGTCCCCGTTGGGCATCTGGCCGGTCCATCCCTCGGGGACGTAGAGGCCGCCGTCGGGGGAGTCGAACGGGTCGTCGAAGCGCTCGTAGTCGGCCCGCGTCTCGGGAACGGCGACGCCCAGGTCGTCCTGGTGGACCAGGAGCGCGTCGAGCAGACCCTCGGCCACCTCGCGGGACTCGGTGTCACCGGTGGCGGCGGAGTAGTGCATGAGGGTCTTGGCCAGACCCGCGGCGATGCCGACGTCCTGGCCGTGCGAGACGACCTCGACGCTCAGGCCGGGGTTGCCCGTGCTCTCACCCGTCCAGGTGTCGGGCTGTCCGGTCCACTCCATGTCGGCGGGGATGGCGAACTCGCCGTTTTCTCCGACCGTGGTGTTGGCGATCGCCCACGGGATCCAGTCGTCCAGGATCCCGGCGGCGCGCTCGTCACCGGTGATGCGGTGGTACTCGGCCACCCGCTCCATGTCCCAGACCTGGAAGCCGAACCAGCGGTTGGACGGCGGGTCGTGCCAGACGGGCTTCTCGTCGTAGAACATGCCGTGGAAGGTGGGCGTGCCCGAGGGCGGCTGGGCGTAGGTACCCTCCCAGCTGTTGGTCGCGCCGCCCGCGATACCGCCGTCGGAGGACTGGAGCCACTCCAGGAACTCCAACTGCCGGTCGAGGCTGGTCTCCCAGTCCTGGGTGCCGGTCGCCGACTCGGGCTGGAGCGCGGCCACCTCCGAGAGCGCGTAGGCCGCCATCACGTTCTGGTAGCCCTGGTGCGCGGAGGAGCCGCCGATGCGCCAGGCCCAGGGGTACTGGGCGCTCTCCGAGGCACCGCCCCAGGCGTAGTACCAGGACATCAGGTAGTGCGCGGAGTCCTTGCCCGATCCGGGCGGGCAGGCCTGGGCCCCCACGCAGTCGCCGATCTCCTTGAAGTACTTGTCGAACATGGCGTAGCGCAGGTAGTCGCCCATCATCGCCGCGTTGGCGACGTTCTCGACGATGGCGCCCTCGTTGCCCTGCTCCGAGGCCCACTGGTGCGCCAGGTAGGCCACCTGCACGGCCCGCGCGTCGGCGTCGGGGGCGTTGGTGTAGCGCCACTGCTCGGAGTAGGCGTCGTCGTCGGTGAACAGGTCGAGGAACCCGTGGTCACCGCCGTGCTCGAAGGTCTCGCAGGAGGGGTGCGGCACGGTCTCCCAGACCGACTCGTTGGAGCCGCGCTGGAAGGTGTTGATGTAGGCGGGGGCGTCGTCGGTGCCGTCACCGCAGAAGCCGTAGCCGTAGGTGTTGTCCACGTCCAGCAGCCAGTGCATGCCGTAGACCTCGTCGGTGCCGTAGGTGCTGCTCAGCTCCTGGGCGAGCGGGTCGGATCCGGCCGCGGCCCCGTCGTCCAGGGCCATGGGGTAGTCGCTGGGGTCGAGCGATTCGGGGATGTAGGTGGCCGGGTCCGACGGGTCATAGCCGCTGTTCGTGGGCTGGTCGGCCGTGCCCGGGATGATGAACGCCTCCATGGACTCCCAGGCGGAGTTGAAGGGCGCCCAGTCACCGGTGATCCTGCCGTAGGTCGCCTCCAGCCACAGGTAGTAGCTGTAGGCCTCGGACGTGGTGGCGTGGCCGTGGTCGGGCGCCTCCACGATCAGGGTCTCCACCGAGTGGTAGGGCACGAGAAGCCCGCCGAAGTCGCGGAAGTAGCCGCTGGCGGGGTCCTTGATCTTCTCGTACTGGGTGAGGAACTCCTCCTCGTAGGCGTTGGCGGGGCCCATCAGTTCGCGGGCGGTGACGACCACGGGGTCGTAGCCCTCGGCGGAGACGGTGAACTCGGCCTGGGCGGGGTCCCCCGACCCGTCACTGGAGGAGGCGACGGTCACCTCCTGGGGCGTATCCCAGTCGGTCTCACCGAAGGTCAGCGCGGCACCCGAGGACACCGACAGCGCCTGGCTGCCGGAGGTGCGCTCGACGGTGACGGCGACGTCCGCCTCGGGGGCCTGCGACAGTGCGACGTCGAAGGAGGCCTCGCCGCCGGGCTCCAGGGCGATCGAGTCGGGGGCCACGGCCAGGGCCGGGTCCTCGGGGTCGGGCTCGTCCTCGCCCGCGCAGTCCACACCGTTGAGGGTGAACTCGGTGGGGGCGGGGTTGTCACCGCTGTAAGAGGCCTGGAAGCCGAACGTCGCGGTCTGGCCCGCGGCCAGACCGGGGGCCCAGGGCGGCCCCTGTGCGCTCACGGCGGCACCGTCCTGGGTGACCTCGGCGTTCCAGGAGTTGGTGATCTGCTGGTCGCCGGAGAACTCCCAGCCCAGGTTCCACTCGGTGAGGGGGTCGGACTCGTTGGTGACCGAGACCTGGGCGGTGAAGCCGGTTCCCCAGTCGTCGGTCTGGTAGTCGACGGAGCAGACCGGGGCGGCCTGCGCGGGGGCGGACGGGAACAGCGCGGCGACGAGCGCCGCGCTCAGGAGGGCGGAGGCGGATCTGCGCCGGCGCGTGCGGTGCGGATCGAGGTGGGGGGTGGACACGTGTCCTCCTCGGACAGGTTCTCCTCTGCCGCCGTCCCGCGTCCGAGGGCAGAGGCGTGGCTCTGCCCAGGGGGAGGGCGGCGGGGTCGGAGCGCGGGTATCTGAGGGGAGCCGGGCACAACGCTGTGACCTGCGGCTCGGAGCCTGGGAGCGCCCACTTGGGAGCGCTCCCAGGCGAGGGGGATGGGTAGGGTAGGTGACGGGATACTCGCGCTCTCCGCATGTGATCCATCCCATACGGGAGCGCTCCCAGGAGCGTAGCCACAGACCGTACCCATGGGAACACCCCCTAGGGCCGAAAGTTCACCGAAACTCTCGGCCCCGCTTCCCCCGCGGCACAGGGCCTCCCGTCCCCGCGCGGGCCGCGGCCGGCCCTGCGTTGCCCGCCCGTTCCGGGCGGGCAACGGCTTCACCTGCCCAGGCCGTCCATGAGGTCGGCGAAGTCGACCGGGTCCGCGCGGGAGTCCCGTTCGCCGGAGGCGTGGTCGGCGGCCAGCAGGGCCAACTGGCGGGCGGCCCGCCCGACACGGTCGTCGAGCTCGCGGGCTCCCTCACCGTCGGCCCCCCAGTCCGCCGAGGCCGCGTACACGCCCGTGGGTACGACCACGGAGCGGGTGTGGGAGAACAGCGGGCGCAGCGCGTGCTCCAGCACCAGCGAGTGGCGCGGGCTGCCTCCGGTGGCGCCGACCAGCACCGGGGTCCCGTCCAGGGCCTCGGGTTCGACGACGTCGAAGAACGCCTTGAACAGCCCGCTGTAGGAGGCGCTGAAGACCGGGGTGACGGCGACGACGCCGTCCGCGGCGGACACGTCGTCCAGGATCGCGGGCAGGTCGCCGGTGGGAACCCGCGTGAGCATGGCGTTCACGATGTCGTGGGCCACCTCGCGCAGTTCCACCACGCGCACGTCGGCCTTCAGGCCCCGCTCGCCCAGGGCGCGCTCGGCGGCCCCGGTGAGCCGGTCGGCGAGCAGCCGGGTCGAGGACGGGGTGCTCAGCCCCGCCGAGACGGCGACGATCCTGCGAACCTCGGTCATGACACGGCCTCCTCGTCGGTGCCCTTCGCGGCCAGCAGCGATGCGTGGTCGGGCGCGTCGGGCACGTGTGCGGGCTTCCTGGCAGCGAACTCCTCGCGCAGCACCGGGACGACCTCCTCCCCGAGGATGTCCAACTGCTCCAGGACGGTCTTGAGGGGCAGCCCGGCGTGGTCCATCAGGAAGAGCTGGCGCTGGTAGTCGCCGAACTGCTCCCGGAAGGTCAGGGTACGGTCGATGACCTCCTGGGGGCTGCCCACCGTGAGCGGTGTCTCACGGGTGAACTCCTCCAGGGAGGGTCCGCCGCCGTAGACCGGGGCGTGGTCGAAGTAGGGCCGGAACTCCTTGACCGCGTCCTGGGAGTTCTTGCGCATGAAGACCTGACCGCCCAGGCCGACGTAGGCCTGGTCCGCTCTGCCGTGGCCGTAGTGCTCGAACCGGCGGCGGTAGAGCGAGATGAGCTTCCTGGTGTGGGTGGCGGGCCAGAAGATGTTGTTGTGGAAGAAGCCGTCACCGTAGTAGGCGGCCTGCTCGGCGATCTCCGGGCTGCGGATGGATCCGTGCCACACGAACGGGGGCACGCCGTCCAGCGGGCGCGGGGTGGAGGTGAACCCCTGGAGCGGGGTGCGGAACTTGCCCTCCCAGTCCACGGCCTCCTCCCGCCAGAGGCGGTGGAGCAGGTGGTAGTTCTCCAGTGCCAGCGGGATGCCCTGGCGGATGTCCCGTCCGAACCAGGGGTAGACGGGGCCGGTGTTGCCGCGGCCCATCATCAGGTCGACCCGGCCGTCGGCCAGGTGCTGGAGCATCGCGAAGTCCTCGGCGATCTTGACCGGGTCGTTGGTGGTGATCAGTGTGGTCGCCGTGGACAGGACGAGCCGCTCCGTGCGTGCGGCGATGTAGCCGAGCATCGTGGTCGGAGAAGAGGCCACGAACGGCGGGTTGTGGTGCTCCCCGCTGGCGAAGACGTCCAGGCCGACCTCCTCGGCCTTGAGCGCGATGGCCACCATCGCCTTGACGCGCTCGGCCTCCGTCGGTGTGCGCCCGGTGGTGGGATCGGTGGTCACGTCGCTCACCGAGAAGATTCCGAACTGCATGGCCGCCCCTCAGACTAATTTCCAAAGAAGTAGTTTCTTGCGAAATTATCACGCGGAACAACAGCGCGCACCGGTGCATTCCCCCTGCCGGAGGGGGTCTCACGAGGGACCGTGTTCATCCATAGGCACGCTGTGTATCCACTGGACGTCATATCGGCGTGCTATTGCTGATCAGTGGGCACCGCTACGGTCACCCCGAGTCATCACGGCCGAACGCGGTTGAGAACGCACACGAAGGAGGAGGGCGCCGACCACCCGACGGCGGCCCGACACCCCATGGCCACCACGCTCGGCCCCCGCCGGCACGTACCCCACCAGCGCCAGGACACCCACGAGCACACCGACCGCGAACCCGTCGTACTCGCCGACGCCCTCGGCGAGGTCATCGCCGCCCTGGGCGGACCGCCCCCCGAACCGGCCGAACCCTCCCTGCCCCGGTAGCCGGCCCGGGGCCCGGGGATCTGCACTGCTCCCTGGAAGTGGGCCGGGAAGATCCCGTCCCCTCGGCCAGGGAGCAGTCCCATGAGAGCGACCAGCTCGATCCGCCCCAGGACGTACTGGTCGAACTCGGCCAGTTCCTCCGCTGGGACCCACAGTTCCAGGACCGTGCGACCGCCGACCCCGCGCACCGGGCAGCGCGCCGCGAAGACCGCCCCACGGACCGCGTCGTCCTCGTTCAGCACCCGGGGAGAAGCTCGGCCGCTCCGGCAGGCGCGGCGTCCGCGCACTCCGCCCAAAGTCCCTGACCAGCGCCGGCTCCTTCGGCCCCGCGGGACGCCACAGGATCGTCGCCTCGGGCATGGCGCACCTTCCGTTCACACGGGTCCGGATGCTCCTAGGACTCCCATGACCTGGAATGCACGCGGTTATTACCCACCTCACCGAGAATCGGTCGCGCCACCGGGAACACCACTCCTAGACGAGGCGTTCTCACAGGTGAAGCGCTCGACAACAACTCCCGACAGACCCCGTTCCACCCGTCTTCACCCTTGGAGCGCTCCACACAAACCATGCGCGGGTGCGCGCGTTCGTGTTCGGCAATGGGGGTTACCGACACGTCTTTCACAGCCGCACCCGCCTTCCCAGCGGCCGGACCGCACTCAGTGCACTCTGGCCGCGCCGGCTGTGGCCCGCGTTGGGGGACGCGGGCCACAGCTATGTCCGCAGGGGTTTGCGGCCGACGCCGCAGTACTCCGCCACCGGGACGACCTCCCCCGACCGGGCCGGCCCCACCCGCCACAGCGAGCACGACACCACGCCGGGCTCCAGCAGTTCCAGACCGTCGAAGAGCGACTCGGCCTGCGCGGCCGAGCGCACCGTCAGCTTGGGCGTCCCGCGCTCGTTCCACGCCGCGGCCACGTGGTGGGCGCGGTCGGCGTCGACGTCGTCGGTGGCACCCTTCGCACCGCTCGTCAGCAGGGCGCGCGTGGGTGAGCACGAGCGGGTCGTTGTCGACATAGACCGCCCGGACCTTCCGGGGCCAGCGGCTGTGCCACCTCGTGGGTGTTGTTGTGGGTGGGCAGGCCGGCACCGATGTCGAGGAACTGCCGGATCCCCTCCCTCTCGACCAGGTGGGTCACCGCACGTTCCAGGAAGCGGCGGTCGGCAACGGCGTTGTCCGCGATCTCGGGGAAAACGAGCGGATCCGCTCGCCCATCTCCCGGTCCACGGGGTGGTGGTCCTTGCCGCCCAGCCAGTAGTTCCAGATACGGGCGTTGTGCGGAACGGAGGTGTCGATCTTGGGGTTCTCGGGAGGCACGCCCTGCACTTTCTCCATCCGTGGTGTGAGTACCGCGAGGTTTCGGGGCCCGGGAACATCCGACGCCTCCCAAGGCCACCGGAGCAAGTCGCCCGGAAGCGGAAAAGCCGTTCGTTGCGGCGTTCCAGGGCACGGTACGCTCACGCCGCACAGGGCGGGCACAACGGGCGCCCACCGCACCGTCGGGGCAGTGGAGGCAGGGCGTGAAGCATTCCAGTGCGGAGTTCGCGCGGATCGCCGAGAACGGCACCGTGCTGCGCTGCCGGGTCGGCTCCTCGGTCCACGGCCTGGCTCTGGAGGGCCGGGGCGACCGCGACGAGATGGGGATCTGCGTCGAGCCGCCCGAGTACGTCATCGGCCTGCGCGTCTTCGAGCAGTACGTCTTCCGCGCCCGCCCCGGCCACGTGCGCTCGGGCCCCGTCGGCCTCGACCTGACCGTGTACTCGCTGCGCAAGTGGGTCCACCTCGCCTTGGAGGGCAACCCGACCGTGCTGCTGCCGCTGTTGGTGCCCGAGGAGGAGATCGTCACGGCCACCGGCCTGGGACGCGAACTGCGCGCCCACCGCGACCGCTTCCTCTCGCGCAGGACGGGTCAGCGCTTCCTGGACTCCCTGCGTGCCCAGCGCGAACGCATGGAGGGCACACGGCACGGAAAACACACCAACCGCTCTGAACTGGTCGAGATACACGGTTTCGACACCAAGTACGCGTACCACATGGTCCGCCTCGGTCTCCAGGGCGTGGAACTGCTGGAGACCGGGGGCCTCACTCTGCCCCTGCCCGAACCCGACCGCTCCTGGCTGCGCGCCCTGCACCGCGGCGAGCACAGCCGGGCCGAGGCCCTCGACCGCACCCGAACGCTGGAGGAACGGCTGTCCGGACTGTGCACGACCTCCCCCCTGCCCCGCGAACCCGACTCCGCCTGGGCCAACCGGTGGCTGGTCGGCGCCTATCGGCGCGTCTGGTCCGAGGGCGGGGCGCCGATCCCCAGCGGGGCGGGCACGTCGGCGAACGAGCCCACGATGTGATCGGGGCGGGCTCGGCCCGCTCCAGAACTTCCTTGCGGAACTTGCCGGTGCGCACCAGTCCCCCACCGCCCCCGTTCTCGGCGGACCTGGTCACAGCCGCGGCCCGGCGCGGCACGCCGGAGGGGCCGGGATAGGATTCCGCTCGAAGAGGTGACGCGCCCGCTCTTCGCCGAACCGGCGCGTCGGGTACCGGTCCGTCCTCGGACCGTGCCCGGCAACGACGAATGTGAAGGAACACCATGGTCGGAACCATCGCGGTCGTGCTCATGATCGTGAGCCTGTCGATGATGCTCGTCTCGGGCGTCCTCGCCACGATCGTCAAGACCCGCTAGCCGGGCGGCGGGCGCGGCTCCGGTCGCGCCCGCGCGGAGCGTCCTTCCCGTGTGTTCCTCCCCCTCCACCCCGTGGTGTGCACACGACAGGCACCTTTACGGCGTAGATCATACAGTGCCGCGGTGGTCCGCCCCGGGCCGCCCGGCACCTGGGGACACCCCGTCGTGTCCCGCCGTGCCTGCGGCCCGGTCGACCACGGTCCGTTCGGATTCGCAGGAGAAGGTCGGGGCTCATTGGTGCGGCTGGGGCCTCCCTGAGCCTCAGTGGTGAACAGGCAGCACTCCCAGCCCCACCGGTCCGGAGAGTCGCCAGAATGCACCGAGAACACCCGTCGGGACAACCGCCCCGACCCATCAACCCCATGCCCCCCGTCTCCCCCATCCGGCCACACGCGGTGACCGTGGCCGCCGGGACCGCCGGCCACAACCGGTCACAGGAACCGTTGTTCCCGACACCGCGGGTGGCTAGTGTGGGCCCATGTCGATTTGGTCACGCGGCGACCGCACGGGCAGGGTCGAGGAGGCCCTCCTCATGCTCAAGGGGCAGAGGATTATCGACGGCCTGGAGATCCGGGCCGCCGAACCCAAGCCCTACCGGGTCCGCGTTCCCGCGGGGATCGTCCACATGGACGAGGACGAGGCGTCGATGTTCGCCCTCGGGGCGGTCGTCGGCACCTTCGGCGAAGTCGCCCGCGGGCCCCGGTAGCCGCGCCCCTCACCGGCCCAGCCCGGAGGCGCGAACGGTGATGTTGAGCCGCCCCTCCAATCCGAGTCCGGGCGGCGCGGTGCCGGGCCGTACCCGCGCCACCCCGTGGTAGGCCGCGCGCGAGGGCCCGCCGAAGACGAACAGGTCGCCGCTGCGCAGCACGAGGTCGGTGTGGGGGCGGTCGCGCGTCTCGGTGTTGCCGAAGCGGAACACGCACGTGTCGCCGAGGCTGAGTGAGACCACCGGGGCGCGGGAGCGCTCGTCGCGATCCTGGTGCATCCCCATGCGTGCGTCCGGGCCGTAGAAGTTGACGAGGGCGACGTCGTAGGGGTCGCGGGGGTCCGGGGAGCGGCCCAGGGCGTCCCGGACGGCGCGTGCAGCGAGCTCGGCCAGGGCCCCGGGCAAGGGCGGGACGGGCCTGCCGTCGGGCAGCGCCCGGCTGTAGCCCGGTGGGGCGCCGTGCCGCCGTGTGTCCGGCGGAGGGTGGCGTGCGGGACTCCAGAACCATCCCATCGAGAGCATCCGCACGCTCATGAGGCCGCCGCCCGGCATGCGGTGGCGGACCATGCCCGCGCGCGCCCAGCGACGGCAGTCCTCCACCAGGGCCGCCTGCCGGTCCGCGGACAGCCAGCCGGGCAGGTGGACGGCCCCCGGTGCCACGGTTACGGGCGGTGTGTCGAACAGCGGGTCGGGTTCGGGGACGCCCCGTCGGCCGGTCCCGGTCAACGGCGCATGAGGTCGCGGACGTTGACCACCAGCAGGACCGCGACGATCACAGCGATGGGTACGGCCAGGGCGATGCGCCAGTCCAGGACGAAGGAGACCACCACGCCCACGATGAGGCCGAGCACCACCGCCAGGATCGCCAGGCCGGTGAGGAAGGACAGGAACTTGCGGCGGGCGACGGCGTCGACCGCCGCGAAGGCCACGACCACGCCCAGCATCGCGTACAGGGTGGTCGTCCCGTCGAGCAGGAACAGGGTGGCGGCCAGGGACAGCAGCAGGAGCGGGGTGCTCAGGGCGACCCACGCGTGCAGGAACCGGGTGCTCTGCTGCTTGCCCGAGGAGTAGGGGCGGTGGGGGGCCTTGAGATGTCCGGTGGGGTCCGGGAGGAGCGGGGCGTCGGCGGCCAGCGCCTCCAGGTGGCTCTCACGCTCGTCGGCGACCAGCACACGCTCCTCGTACACCTGGGCGAGCTCCTGTTCCAGGACCTCCATACGCTCGGCGTACTCGCGTGCGCGGGGGCGCGAGCCCGCCCGGCGTCCGAGCACCATGCGTGCGGCGTCCAGGCGGCGCAGGCGGTCGCGGCGCTCGGCGATCTCGGCGTCCAGCTCTTCGCTGCGCCGCTCCAGGTCCCGGACGTGCGCGCGCAGGCCGGCACGGGCCTCCTCCTCCGTGGGCGCGACCTTGTGCAGGCCCACCCAGGCCAGGGAGTCGGCCCAGGACCGGCGGACGGTGCCGTCGCGCTCGTAGCGGGGGCCGCTGGGGGCGCGCTCACCGTCGAAGAAGTCGCCGGTGTCGCGGCCCCACAGTCCGCGGTAGCCGCGGATCCACGGGGTGTCGTCGTCGATGAGCACCGGGGTCCACTCCCGGTCGCCGCCCGGCCCCAGGCGCATGCCGTCGCCGCGGGCGTAGTCGACGAAGGGAACACCGATGCCGTGCCGGTTGATGGCGCTGTCCGAGCGGAAGAGGCGCTGGGTGGCGGCCCGCCAGACGCGGACGAGGCCGCGGAAGATGGAGGGGTCGACCTGGATGAGGTAGTCGCCGGGCAGCATCTGGTGCGAGTGCGAGCCGGCCCCGACGTAGACGACGGGGTGGTCCCCGGACCGGTGCAGTTCGGGGTCGCTCCAGCTTCGGCGCAGGTCGTCGCCCTGGTACTCGTGCGAGGAGGCACCCACCCACACGGGGCGGACGGTGCCGTCGGGGTCCTCGGCGAGGTAGACGGTGACGCGTTCCCAGTCGGCCTCGTGGTCGTTGACGCCGCCGTAGATCGTTCGCCAGTCGTTCATCGCGTAGAAGAACCAGTACTGGAGGACGACGTAGCCGCCCTCGCGCAGAACGCGTCCGTAGTAGGTCGCCCCGCCGTCGTCGACGCGCTCACGGAAGCGGGTCACCGCCGCGAAGCTGACCCCGCCGGGTACGGCGCCCCGGATGAGCAGGGAGAACTTCATCAGGATGTCGAGGATGCGGCCGAGGACGCCGACGGCGGCCAGCCGCCCGCTCTTGGGGATGACCGTGCGGGCGCTGCCGCGGAAGCGGCGGGCCTCCTCGCGCAGGGTCTCCTTCTGGACGAACCTCAGGTGCTTGTGGCGCCCGGGCCACTCGTCCTCGGCCTGCGCGAGGCGTTCCAGGGTGAGTTCCCCGGCGGGCACGAGCACGCGCTCGCCGCCGCCTGGATCCTCGATCCACAGGCTGCAGTTGCGCACGTAGTTGTCGACACGGGTGGGGAAGAAGAGCTCGCCCTTGGTGCACAGCAGGACGGGTTCGTGGGCACGCAGCAGTTCGAGGTCAGAGTCAGATGTGGCAGCCATGATTCGCACCAAGTTAGTGCATGGCGGTGGCGCTTTCGTACTCCGCGGTGCCCCGGCACCTCTGGTTCTCCCGGTGAGGACGCCTTCCCCTCCGGCCGGCGGATGGCACGCCCCGTCCGCGCGGACGGGGCGGCCTCCCTCCCCCTGCTCGCCCGGGGCTCCGGGCGGAAAACCACTGTCGATCCATCCCCTCTACCCGGAATACTGCCGCCCCGGGAGCGGTTTCCCGTCTGCGTCGGGCAGGCGGGCGCCGCCCGCAGCCCCCCGTTTCCCACGTCCGCAGACGAGCACGCAAGGACGCATGTGACCAGGCAAGAAGAGACGACCGCCGGCGACGGAACGCATCCGGGGGGCGACGACGGGCGCGGGGCGCGCCTGGTCGTCCCCCTGCTCCTGGTCTCGGCGTTCGTCGTCATCCTCAACGAGACGATCATGAGCGTGGCCCTGCCCTCCCTCAGTGAGGACCTGGGCATCACCGCCTCCACCGGGCAGTGGCTGACCTCGGCCTTCATGCTCGTGATGGCCGTGGTCATCCCGATCACCGGGTTCCTGCTCCAGCGGTTCCACCTCCGGCGGGTGTTCATCACGGCGATGACACTGTTCAGCACCGGGACACTGCTGTGCTTCGTGGCGCCGGACTTCACGGCGCTGCTGCTGGGCCGCGTCGTGCAGGCGTCGGGGACCGCGATCATGATGCCGCTGCTGATGACGACCGTGTTGAACACGGTGCCCGCCGACCGCCGCGGCCGCACCATGGGCAACATCTCCGTCGTCATCGCCGTGGCCCCGGCCATCGGCCCGACCCTGTCGGGGATCATCCTCGGCGCGCTGGACTGGCGCTGGATCTTCGGCCTGGTCCTGCCGATCGCCCTGCTGGGGCTGGGACTGGGCGCGGCCCTGATCCGCAACGTCACCGAGCCGCGCCCGGCCCGCATCGACGTGGTCTCGGTGGTCGTGTCGGCTCTGGCCTTCGGCGGTCTGGTCTACGGGTTCTCCGGTCTGGGCGAGGGCGCCGAAGCCGGTTCCCCGGCCCCTCCGGGGCTGTCCATCGCCGTGGGCGCCGCCGCTCTGGCGCTGTTCGTGTGGCGGCAGGTGCGCCTGCAGCGCGAGGACCGGGCCCTGCTGGACCTGAGGGTGTTCGCCTCCCGGCAGTTCGCCCTGTCGGCGGTCCTGATGGCGGTCAGCTTCATGTCGCTCTTCGGGCTGATCATCCTGATCCCGTTCTACATGCAGAACGTCCTGGGCCACGACACGCTCGTCACCGGTCTGACCCTGCTGCCGGGCAGTCTGGCCATGGGCCTGATGGCACCGGTGGTGGGCGGTCTCTACGACCGCTTCGGCCCGCGTCCACTGATCAGCCCCGGGGCCGCGGTGGCGGCGCTGGCGTTCTGGTCGATGACCGCCTTCGGCCCGGACACACCTGTGGCAGCCCTGGTGGCGGCGCACACGGCGCTGAGCCTGGGGCTGGGCTTCATGTTCACGCCGCTGATGACCGGGGCCCTGGGTTCGCTGCGTCCCGCCCTGTACGCGCACGGCAGTGCCGTGGTGGGCACCCTGCAGCAGTTGGCGGGCGCGGCGGGCACCGCGGTGTTCGTGTCCGTGATGTCGGCGGTCGCCGCCGGCCTGGCCGCCGACGGATCCGGCCCGGTCGCCGCGGAACTGGGCGGTATCACCACGGCCTTCACGGTGGGCGCGGTGGTCTTCACCCTCGCGTTCGCGGCGACGTTCTTCGTACGCGAGGCCGAAGGGTCCCGTTCCGCGCCCGAGGGCGCCCCGGGCACACCGTAGGGCGGTGCTGGGCCGTCCGGGTGCTGTGGGCCGCCCGGACGGACCAGCACCACCCCTTCCCGCGGCCCGGTCAAAGAATTTCTCTTTTTCTTCTCTCAGTGTGATCTCGTGTCGCTCTTTCCCCGTGTTGGCGACACTTCACCCCAAACCCGGAACGTAGAGTCAGACGCACAGTTCAGCCACGGGTCCGTGCCGCACGACCCCAGGGGATCAGCACCCAGTGCTGGTGGAACGGGTGAGAAGATCATGCAAAATTCGCTGATGACCCAACCGCGACCGTCCGACGTCGGCGTTCTCAGCTTCCGCTACCTGGGCGCATACGAGATCGACGAACTCGCGGACCTGTGGGGCGCGCTCCACCAGCAGCACACCGTCACCGCCCCGCACCTGGCGGACATCATCAGCGCCGTGAGCATGGACGAGTCCTGGCGCCGCCGCCGCGCCCAGTACCTGGCCTGGCTCACCGACCCCGACACCATGGCCATCCTCGCCGAGAGCGGCGACGACCCGGCCGGGTACGCCATGGTGACGGTCAAGGAGAGCTCCCAGGGCAGTTGGGACCGCGGTGAGCGCGTCGCGGTGGTGCAGACCTTCGCGATCGACCCGGAGTACTCCGACACCGGCGTGGGCTCCAAACTCTTGGAGGAGGTGCGCCGCCAGCTGGGTGCGATGGGCGTGCGCGACATCGAGTTCTCCGCGCTGGCCACCAGCTCCGAGGACATCCGCTTCCTGGAGCAGGAGGGGTTCCAGCCCTTCGTCACCACCATGGTCTGCCGCGTCGACGCCTTCGGCGCGCACGACTGACCCCGCCCGTCCCCCCGCTCCCCCACACGGCCCCCGTGCCCGGCACGGGGGCCGCTCCGCGCCGGCACGCCCCGGCGCCGCAGGCGGGTGAGGCGCTACGCTCACCCCGTGGCGACCTCCGACTCCAACACCTGCAACTTTCCCGGCTGCGACCGTCCGGTGCCCCGCGGATCCTCCCCCGGGCGCCCGCCCGAGTACTGCGACCTGCCCGAGCACACACGTTGGCGCGCCTGGCGGGAGCGCCAGAGGCTGGCGCAGGAGTCCGAGCGGATCGCCGAGGAGGCGGTGGGGACCTCCGGTGCCGACGATGCGGCCACGGCCTCCGTCGTACCCGCCAAGGGCACCGAACCGGTGACCGCCGCCCGCCTACGCGCCGACGACCTGCTCACCCGGTTCGCCGTGCAGAGCGAGCAGATGGTGAAAACCCTGGACTCGGCCCGGGAGGCGTTCGCCACCATGAGCGACCCCGCCGCGGCGGAGGCCCAGGTGGAGGCCGCCCGGTTGGAGGGCGCGCGCAGGGTCGCCGAGGCCGACTCCGCGCGGTTGGAGGCGGAGAACCGGCGCCGCGAGGCCGAATCGGCGCGGCGGGTCGCGGAGGAGGCGGCGTCCTCCGCCGTGGCAGCCACCCGGTCGGCCGAGCTGATCGCCGAGGAGGCGATCGGGCGCCGCGACGCCGCCGAGGCCGAGCGCGACCGCCTGAGGGAGGCGGCCGAGCGCGCCCGGGACGAGCGCGGTGCCGCGATCGCTGAGGCCAACGCCGGTCTGGCCGCCGCCGAGCGCAGGATCGCCGAGACCGAGGGGCGCGCCCGGGACGAGGTGGCACGGGCGCGCGCCGCGCTCGAACGCGAGCGCGCCGACACCGCCGACCGGCTGGAGCGGGCGGCCGCCGAGGCCGAGCGGTGCAGGTCCGAGGCGAAGGAGCAGGCGCGCCTGCGCGGCGAGGCGGTCCTGGCCTCGGAGCGGGCGGTGGCACGCGCCGAGGACGCGCAGGAGCGGGCCCGGGAGGCCGTCGAGGCGCTCAGGGCGGAACGGGCCCGTCACGACACCGAACTGGAGCGGGCCCACGAGCGCCGTGAGGCCGACCGTGCGGCGGCCGACGCCGAGCGCGCGCGGCTCACCGCCGAACTGGAGCGGGCCGCGGCCGACCGCGAGCGGCTGGCCGGGGAGCTCGACGCCCAGCGGCGCAACGCGGAGATCACCCTGGAGGAGTCCCGCACGGCCGCGGCGGCACGCCTTTCGGCCGCCGAGGAGGCGCGGGTCCGGGAGCGGGAGCGCGCCGAGCGGGCCGAGGCCGCGCGGGACGAGGCGCTCGCGCACCGGGATACCGACCGCGTACATCAAGGATCCTAGTTTCAGCCCTTTTGTCTAGGATGGGGTCCGTGCGAGATCTGGGAACGACGGGCGACACGGGCCCCCTGCCGACGGACTCAGCGGCGGACCGGGGCCCCAGGCGGGCGGAGGTGGCGGCCCGGCCCAGGCCCGCACTCGACCTGCGCGCGCTCTTCGGTATGGAGCACGGTCCGTGGGCGTGGACGACCGCAGTGCAGGCCACCGTCGCCATGGCGGCCTCCTTCGGCCTGGCGGCGTGGCTGTTCGGCCCGCACATCGGCACCCTCGCCGCCCTGGGCTCCATGACCGTCCTGTACGAGAAGAAGACCCCCTACGTCTACCGGTCCGCCGCCCTGGCCGTCGTGGGCCTGGGGTTCGTCGCCTCCGTCGCCCTGGGTTCCCTGGCCTCGGCACTGTCGGTGTGGGCGGCAGCCGCCGCGATCGGCCTGATCGCGGGGGTGTCGACCTGGCTGTGCGCGGCCTGGCGGGTGGACCGCCCCGGCGCGCTGTTCTTCGTCATGGTCGGTGCGATCTCCACGATCGCGCCCGGCGGAGTGTCCGACGTCCCCCAGCACGCGGCCGTGGCCGCCTTGGGCGCGGCCGTCGGCTGGGCGGTGTCCATGTCCGGTGCGCCCTTCCGTGCCCGCCGTCCGGAGTACCGGGCGGTGGCCGCCGCCTTCCGGCAACTGGCCGCCCTCCTGCGCGCCGTGGGCACCCCCGACCTCGACCACGCCCAGCACCGGGCCTCGGTGGCGGTCGCCGACGCCTGGCGCACCGTCCTGCTCGCCCAGACCCGTGGCTACCGTTCCACCACCCACGCGGCACGGCTGCGCTCCCTGCTGCGCTGGGTCTCCGACATCCACCTGGCCGTCACCCAGGTGGGCATGGTGCGCACCGAACCGCTGCCCGGCGAGGCGGCCGGCTTCGCCGACCGGATGGCGGCGGCGGTCGCCGAGCCCGACCGGGCGCCGGAGGCCTCGGACCTGGACGACCTCCGCCAGGGGATGCGCCCCCGCGCCCTGGAGGCACGGGTCTACGGCCTGCTGGCCCGGGCCGCCACCGCGGCGCACAGACCGGACCGCGACGAGGAGGACGAGCGGGCCCGCGCCTTGGAGGACCAGCGCTATCCGGCCCTGTGGGACTCCCTGCGCTCCAGCCTGGGCACGGAGTCGCTGATCCGGCCCACGGCTCTGCGCATGGGGATCACGGTGACCCTGGCGGGCGCGTTCGGCCTGTGGATCGGCCTGGACCGCTCCTACTGGATCGCGATCACCGCCACCGCCGTGCTCCAGGGCGGCAACGTCGTCGTGACCACGAAGCGGTCGGTGCAGCGGTCGGTGGGGACCATGCTGGGGGTGGCCGTGGGCGCGCTGGTGCTCTGGTTCGATCCGCCGGTGTCGGCGGTCGTGGTCCTGGCTGCGGCGTTCATGGGACTGAGCCAGCTGGTCATGGGCCGCAGCTTCCTCTACGGGTCGGTGCTGGTCACGCCGATGGCGCTGCTGCTGTCGCACACGGCCGCGCCCGACCCGATCACGGCGCTGGCGGGGTCGCGCGTACTCGACACCGTCGTCGGATCGCTCTTCGGCCTGGCGGGCTCGCTGCTGCTGTGGCGCCGGGCCTCGACCGCCCGGCTGCCGCAGGCGATCACCGATGCCCTGGACACCGCCCGCCAGTGCGTGGTTTCGGTGCTGGACCCGGAGGTGCCTCTGGGGCCCGAGCACCGATACCAGCTCCGCCGCGACATGCGCGCCAGCCTGGTCAACCTGCGCGGTGTCTACGAGAGCGCTGTGGGCGACGTACCGCGCGCGGCCACCACGCAGCCGCTGTGGCCGGTGGTCGTGGCCACCCAGCGCGCCGGGTACCTCGCGCTGTCCGCGTTGGCGGTGGAACGCGCCGAACCGGTGGGCACCATCACCCTGCAGCGGGTGGATCTGGCCTTCGGTGAGCTGATCGCCTCGATGCGGGAGCGGCGCACGCCGCGGATGGGCGCGCTGCCGCGCCTGGCCGCCTACCCGCGGATCAACATGGAGCTGCGGGCGCTGTCCAACGCCATGGCGGGGGCCGTCGCCCAGGACGAGCACGCCGCCCGGCAGGAGGCCGAGCGGCGCGCTCTGCGGGAGGAGCACCGCGCGCGCGGGGACGTGGACGCCGACCTTTGAGGGCGGGTGCGGCGCTCAGCCCAGGAGGGCGAAGGCCCGCACCGGGAAGGCGGCCATCCCCCGCACCTTGACCGGGACGGCGAAGAAGGAGAACCCCCCGCCGGGGAGCCGGTCGAGCAGGCACAGGTGGGAGACGACCGGGACCCCGGCGGCGAGCAGGACGCCCAGTGCCGGGCGCGCGCCCTCGGTGGCGGGCGAGGTGTCGTCCACTCCGACGCTGTCGATGCCGACCAGGGCGGCTCCGGCGTCCACCAGGGCCTTGGCCGCGTCCTCGGTCAGGTGGGGGTGGCCGGTGTCGCCGTAGGCGTCGGTGCGCCAGTGCCGGTCCCAGCCCGTGCGCAGGAGGACGGCGCGGCCCCGCAGGTCGAGTCCTTCGAAGGACTCCGGACCGATCCGGTGCGCCGCGACGGCGTCGACCACCGTTCCGGGCAGGCCCGCGATACGCTCCAGGCCGAGGTCGGCCAGGTCGGCCCCGTCCCGGTAGCGGTGCGAGGGGGTCTGTACGTAGGTCCCGGTGGTCCCGGCCATGGTGACGCGGCCGCTGCCGGGTTCGTGGCCGACGGCCGCCAACGGCCCGGATCTGCCCTCCTCGACCACCGGTACCGGCAGTCCGGGGCACGTGGTCATCCCGTCGGTGATCTGGTGGCTGACGTCGACCAGTTTCGCCATGACTCCTCCGCGCCTCACGCATCCGTCCGGGGAGACCCCCGCACCGCGCGAAGGTCTAGACCACGAGCCTAACCCGTGTGACCCACATCACGACAGTAGTACGAATCAGACAATCCACAAGGATCGCCGAACAGCCCGCGCCAGCGGCTCGATAAGGTCGGAAGCGGACGGCGGGCCCCGCCTCCCCCACGAGCGCCGACGAGAGAACCGGAAGGGCGACGCCATCGTGTCACTGTACGGAGCGGCCAAGGTCGTCATCGCCCCCACGGCACGGCTGGCGTGGCCCCAGCGGGTGGAGGGCGTGCACCACGTCCCCAGGCTGGGGCCGGTGATCCTGGCCGCCAACCACCTGGCGCTGATCGACCCGCTCTTCATCGGCGTCGCCTGCCCCCGCCCCGTGCGCTTCATCGCCAAGCAGGAGCTCTTCGACGAGGGCACTCTGCCCCGGCGCCTCTTCACCCGCGCGCTGCGCGGCATCGGCCAGCTCTCGGTGGACCGCCGCCCCGGCCAGAGCGCGCAGGAGGCCATGGACAGCAGCCTGGAGGTCCTGCGCGAGGGCGAGGTCTTCGGCATCTTCCCCGAGGGCACCCGCTCGCCCGACGGGCGCCTGTACAAGGGCCAGACCGGCCTGGCCTGGCTCGCGCTGACCACGGGCGCCCCGGTCGTACCGGTGGCCCTGGCCGGCACGGACCGGATCCTGCCCCCAGGCCGCAGAGTGCCCTCCTTCAACCGGGTGGGTGTGCGCTTCGGCGAGCCCGTGGACCTGTCCGCGTGGGAGGGCCAGGCGCACAGGGCGCGGCCCCGCAGGGAGGCCACGGACACGATCATGGCCGCCATCGCCAAGCTCTCCGGCCAGGAGCAGGTGCCCCGGTTCGCCTCGTCGGTCAAGGCCGAGCTGCCCCGGGGCCGCTGAAGCGCGCCCACCGACCGGAATCACTCGTCACCAGGGGTGATCTTCCCCACAGCCAAGGTCGGACTTAAGTGCTCTTGGCGGTGCGTTGAACCCCGTCGAGGGCCGCTTCGAAGCGACCCCGCAGGGCCGGCGCGACCGCCGTCGACCGGCCACGCCACCGGAACGGCCGCTCCGGACCCGCCTCGGACTCCCAGAGCCGCGAGGGGAATTGTCTACCACTATAGTGGGTTTTCCCGGTGCCATCACCGGTTAGATTAGGTAAGCCTTGCCAATGGCGTCCGACCCTGGCGCGAAGACTTGGAGCTGTGCGATGACGCGACCACTGCGAGTGGGAATCGTGGGTGCGGGGCCTGCGGGGATTTATGCCGCGGACCTGCTCACCAAGGACGAGACCCTGTCCGCGTGCGGCACGTCCGTCAGCATCGACATCCTCGACAAGCTGCCCTCCCCCTACGGACTGGTGCGCTACGGCGTCGCCCCGGACCACCCCCGGATCAAGCAGATCCAGGGGGCGCTGCACAAGATCCTCGACAAACCCGAGGTCACCTTCTACGGCAACGTCGAGTACGGCGTCGACCTCAAGCTCGAGGACCTGCGCCGCCACTACGACGCGGTGATCTTCGCGACCGGCAGCGACCGGGACCGCCCGCTGGACATCCCCGGCGCCGACCTGCCCGGCAGCCACGGCGCCGCCGACTTCGTCTTCTGGTACGACTCCCACCCCGACGTCAGCCCGTCCTGGCACGTGGAGGGGACCAGCGTCGCCGTCATCGGCGCGGGCAACGTCGCCGTCGACGTCGCCCGGATCCTGGCCAAGGACGCCGACGACCTCCTTCAGACCGACATCACCGACAACGTCTACGAGGGTCTGCGCGCCAAGCGGATCACCGACGTGCACGTCTTCGCCCGCCGCGGCATCGCCCAGTGCAAGGCCACCCCGATGGAGCTGCGCGAACTGGACAAGCAGCCCGGCGTCGAGGTCATCGTCTACCCCGAGGACTTCGAGATGGACGAGGGCAGCGTTCAGGCCTGCGAGGCCTCCAACCAGGTCAAGACCAACGTCAAGATCCTCCAGAACTGGGCGATCCGCGACCGCCGCGGGGAGGAGCACCGCCTACACCTGCACTTCCTGCACCGCCCGGTGGAGATCACCGGCCAGGACCGGGTGAGCGGGCTGCGCACCGAGCGCATGGAACTGACCGGCGACGGCAGTGTCCGGGGCACCGGCGAGTACGTCGACCACGAGGTCCACGCCGTCTACCGCGCCATCGGCTACCTGGGCTCGCCCCTGGTCGGGCTGCCCTTCGACGATGAGCGCGGCGTGGTCCCCAACGCCGAGGGCCGCGTCCTGGACCTGGACGAGAACCCGATCGACGGCGTGTACGCCACCGGCTGGATCAAGCGCGGTCCGGTCGGCCTGATCGGCCACACCAAGGGCGACGCGCTGGAGACCGTCACCCACCTGGTGGCCGACCGCGACTCCCTCACCCCGGCCACCGAGCCCGACCCCGTCGCCTTCAGGGCCCTCCTGGAGGAGCGCGGTGTGCAGTACACCACCTGGGACGGCTGGCAGCGGATCGAGGCCCGCGAGGAGGAACTGGGTGCCGAGCGCGGGCGCAAGCGCCTGAAGCTGCGCACCCGCGAGGAACAGACCAGCATCGCACGCCAGGAGTAAGTCCGGCGTGTGATCTCCCCCGGCCGGTCCCGCGCCCCTCTGCGGGACCGGCCGCTCTCTTCCCCGAACCGGGTATCCCGTACCGTGACATTGCACATGTGTGTCGCCACCGGCCGCGGGAACAACGGCGCGGCCGGATGGGTTAGAGTCACTGTTGGTCGGTGTGGTAGCAAGTGTCCCCCGGGCCTCAACCATTGCCTTCGCGGAATACCGCGTACGGCGTCCGCCCCACGGGGCGGGTGACCGTGCGGACAGGAGCCCCGTTGTGCCCAGCGCCGAGAGGCGACCGCCACGCCGACCCTCAGCCTGGTGCCCCGCTCCCGCCCCGCGGCGGGAGCGGGGCATTCTGGTATCCCCAGCAGACGTAGCGAAGGATTCAAGGCGTGGACGAACGGTCCCCCCGGCAGCCGGACTCCTCCAGGCCGCCCGAAGACACCGCCGACACACCGACCCCGCCGGGGCGCCCCGGGAACCCCTACCGCATTCCGCAGCGGCCGGCTCCGGCCGCGGGTCCCACCGGCTTCGAGTACCCACGTGCCGACGCGCCCCCGCCCGCCGCGCCTCCTTTCCCACCTCACCCGGTCCACGGCGGCCGGGACGACGACGGAACCGCCGCCTCCGGGTGGGGCTCGGTCCCGCCCGGAGGCGGAACCTCCGGAGGGCATCCGGGTGAGGAGCCGCCGGCCCCGGCCCGGCCGGACGCCCCCGGGCCCACCGGCGGCACCCCCGCACACGGACGGCACCCCGGTGCCCCCGACGGGGGCGCGGTCGTGCTCGGTGGGAGCCCCGCACCGGGCGTCCCCCACGACGGGGCCGCCGCCCACGGATGGCCGACAGACCCCGCCGACGGCACCCCCGTCCCCTACCACCCCGGCCTCAGCGACACCTCCGCGCCGGGCTGGCACCCCGGCCTCAGCGACACCTCCGCGCCGGGCTGGCACCCCGGCCTCAGCGACACCTCCGCGCCGGGCTGGCACCCCGGCGGCTCCGACGAGGGCCCGGCCGCCCGCACCTGGTCGGCGGTTCCCGCGGACGGGGGCGGTCAAGACGTACCCGCCTACCAGGGCGGCGTCGCGGGCACCGGACCGCACGCCCCGCTCCCGGGCTCCGGTCCGCAGCCGTCCGCGGCGGCCCCCGAACGCCCCGCGGACGACTTCGACTTCCTCTACGGCGGCGGACCCTCCGGACCACAGGATCCCGGGGAGCCCTTCGACACCGGTCAGGCCCCATCCAAGAGACGCAGGTCGCGCCGCGGACTGCTGATCGGCGTCATCGCCGGAACCGCCGCTCTCGCCCTGGTCGGCGGTGGCGTGTCCTGGTTCGTACTGACACGGCCCCAGCCCGAGGAGACCCTCAACGCCTACGCGGCAGCGTGGGAGGAGCGCGATTACGCGGGCCTGGCCGCCGTGACCACCGGAGGCGACCCCACCGCGGTCCTCGGGGGGATCGATGCGGGCCTGGGGCTGGAGGAGGTCCGGGTCGAAATCGGCGCAGTCACCGTCGACGGCTCGGCGGGCAGTGCGCCCTACGAGGTCACCGTGTCCATGCAGGGCTCCGGCGACTGGGGTTGGGAAGGCGAACTCCCGCTGGTGCGCCAGGACGGCGCGTGGCTGGTGGACTTCTCCCCCGGCGTCGCCTATCCCGGTCTCGGCGAGGGCCAGGTCCTGGCGCGCACCGCGGTCTGGGGCGAGCGGGGCAGCATTCTCACCGCGGACGGCACCCCCGTGGAGGGCCCGGACGTCTCCGGCACCCTGGCGATGATCGCCGGATCCCTCGGTGAGGCCACCGAGGAGGACGTTGAACGGCTCGGACCGGCCTACGGAGTCGGCGACACCATCGGCGTCTCCGGGCTCCAGCGCACCTACGAGGAGCGTCTCGCCGGAGAGGCCGCCACCACCATCCTGATGGTCGACGCCGAGCAGGCCGAGGACCCCGACTCCCTGGAGGCCACCGAGGAGAACACGGTGGCGACCCTGGACGGGGCCGATGGCCAGGACGTCGTGACCAGCTTCGACACAGCGGTACAGAACGCGGCGGCCAACGCCGTCATCGGCTCCGACGACCCCGTCGGCATGGTCGCGGTCCGCGCCTCCACCGGGGAGATCCTCGCCGCGGCGAACGTTCCGGGCGGGTTCAACCGGGCCTTCGAGGGCCAGTACCCGCCGGGCTCCTCCCTCAAGATCATCAGCTACGTCTCACTGCTGGACCAGGGGCTGACCGCGGACGCCACCGTCGAGTGCCCCAAGGAGTACGACCCGGGCGGCTGGCCCTTCGTCAACGCGGGCGGGGGCGAGTACGGCACCCAGACGGTGACCGAGGCGTTCGCGACCTCCTGCAACACCGCCCTGGTGGCCGAGGTGACCCAGCGGCTGTCACCGCAGGCGCTCACGGCCACCGCGGAGCAGTTCGGGATGAACGCGCCGCTCGACATCGGCGTTCCCACCTTCGAACCCAGTTTCCCCTCCCCCGAGGGCTCCGTCATGCTGGGCGCGCAGAGCATCGGCCAAGGCCACGTGCTCACCTCGCCCCTGCACATGGCGACGGTGCCCGCGGCGATCGCCGACGGGTCCTGGCGCCACCCGGTCCTGGTCACCGAACCCGCGTCAGAGGGCCTGCCGGAGCCGACCGCGCTCCCCAGCGCCGCTGCCCTGCGGCCGATGATGCGCGCGGTGGTCACCGGGGGGACCGCGCAGGAGGCCGGGTTCCAGGGCGAGGTGTACGGCAAGACCGGCAGTGCCGAGTTCGGCACGCCCGAGGGCGAGGACGACGAACTGCCCACGCACGCGTGGATGGTCGGCTACAAGGGCGACATCGCCTTCGCCATCGTCGTCGAGGGCGGCGGTGGCGGTGGTTCGGTGGCCGGTCCGCTGGCAGCGGCGTTCACGAACGCGCTCTGACCGTGCGCACGCGGGGCCGGCCCCGCGCCGGGTCGGCCCCGCGTACGCACGGCGGTTCAGGGGCCCGTCGCCGGCTGGGCTCCCTCTGGTACCGGGTCGACGGACTCGTTGGTCTGCGTCGCGGGCGTCTGCGGGTCCGGAGGCGGACTCGGGGTGAGCACGAAGAGCAGGACCAGCAGACCGGTCGTGGCGAGCGCGATGAGCGCGCACGCCACCCACGGTTTCCAGCCGCTGAGCCCGGCCTCGGCCGGGGCGTCGGGGTCGCCGGTACCGAAGGCCTCCAGGCGACCGGCGAGATCCGGGTCCTCCGCGCTGAGCTGTCGCTCGATCTCCGCGAGGATTCTCCGCTCATGCTCTCTCAGGGACATGGCACCCTCCTCAGCCGCCGGGGGAAGGACTGTCATCACCGGGTGTTGTACAGTGTCCCCCGCGTCGGGGTGAGATATCCGTATTTCGCCGTTTTTCCTCGGCCGGATCCCGGCATGCCCCTCCCAGCCCGGCCCCTCTCCGGAGAGATCCCCCTCCTCAGGGCCGTACGCCGCTCAGACCGGATAGCACTCGACCTCGGCGGCCTTCACACCGGCCCAGACCGCCGTGCCCCGGGCCAGGCCCAGGTCCGCCAGGGCGGCGGGGCTGATGTCGGCCGCGAGCGGAGCCGGCCCCGACAGCCTCACCCGCACCTGGTCGCCGAACCGCTCGACCCCCTCCACAGTGAGCCGCCACATGTTGCGCGGACTGCCGTGCGGGCGCTCGGAGTACAGCGCGACGGCCCGGGGCGGGAACGCGACGAGCACCTCGCCCGTGCACGGCTCGTGCACACGCACCAGGACCGGCTGCGCGCCCTTCGGCCCGCCCACGGTCACCGTGGTGCCCTCGGCGCTGCCCCGGAACAGGTTCAGGCCCACCAAACGCGCGACATAGGCGGTCCGCGGACGCCGTGCCACCTCCGCGGGGGTGCCCTGCTGCACCACCCGGCCCGACTCGACCACCGCGAGCCGGTCGGCCAGGACCATGGCGTCCAGCGGGTCGTGGGTGACCAGGACCCCCGCACCCGCGAAGCCCTCCAGGAGGCGGCCGAGCCGCACACGGACATCGACACGGGTTCCGGCGTCCAGGGCGGCCATCGGCTCGTCCAGCAGCAGCAGCCGGGGGCGCACCGCCAGAGCTCGGGCGAGCGCTACCCGCTGGGCCTGCCCGCCCGAGAGCCGGTCTGGGCGCAGGCGCGCGCAGGCCCCCAGTTCCATGGTCTCCAGGAGTTCGGCGGCGCGGCGCCGCGCCGCCGCCTTGGGCACCCCCTGGCAGCGCGGCCCGAACGCGACGTTGTCCAAGGCGCTCATGTGGCGGAAGAGCAGGTAGTCCTGGAAGACCATGCCGACGGGGCGGTGCTCGACCGGGGTGGTGGTCCGGTCACGGCCGTCGATGCGCACGTGCCCGCCCCCCAGCGGGAGCAGTCCGGCCAGGGCGCGCAGGGCCGAGGACTTGCCCGCCCCGTTGGGGCCGAGCAGTGCCAGGACCTCGCCCGGAGCGACCTCTAGGCCGACGTCGAGGGAGAAGTCGCCGCGGGTGAGCCGCAGCCGGGCGTCGAGCACCGGCCCACCGGTCGGCTGCCTCGTGTTCAAGCCCACCTCCCGCGCAGTCCGACCAGGACGGCCAGGGAGACGAGGAGCAGGATGAGGCTGAGGACCACGGCGGCCTCCGGGTCGCGCTGCAGGGCCATGTAGACGGCCAGGGGCATGGTCTGGGTGGTTCCGGGGAAGTTCCCCGCGAAGGTGATGGTGGCCCCGAACTCGCCCAGGGCGCGGGCCCAGCACAGGGCCGCGCCCGCGCCGATGCCCGGCAGGACCGCGGGCAGGGTGATCCGGGCGAAGACGGTGGTGCGGTCGGCCCCCAGGGTGGCGGCGGCCTCCTCGTAGCGGCGGTCGGCGCCGCGCAGTGCGCCCTCCACGCTCACCACCAGGAACGGCATCGCCACGAACACCTGCGCGATGACGACGGCGGCCGTGGTGAAGGGCAGGGTCAGCCCGAACCAGGCGTCGAGGTGGCGGCCGATCAGGCCGTTGCGGCCCAGGGACAGGAGCAGGGCCACACCGCCGACCACGGGCGGGATGACCAGGGGGACGGTGACCAGGGCGCGCAGCAGGCGGCGGCCGGGGAACCCGGTCCGGGCCAGCAGCCAGGCCAGCGGCACACCCAGGAGCAGGGAGAGGGCCGTGGCGGCGGTCGCCGTGGACAGCGACAGCCACAGGGCGGACAGCACCTCCGGTTCGGTCAGGCGCGCACCCATCGTGGTCCAGGGGGCACGCAGCAGCAGACCGGCCAGGGGCAGGGCCAGGAAAGCGATGCCGACCAGTGCGGGGAGCAGGAGGATCCAGGGCGGGCGGCCCCGCCGGGCGCGCAGCCCGCGGCGGGCGGGGGGAGCGGACTCGCCGGTCACGGCGTGCCGAACCCGGCGTCGGTGAGCACGCCGGAACCGGTCTCGGAGAGCAGCAGGTCGACCCAGTCGGCGGCCAGGTCCGGGGTGTCGGTGCCGGCGAGCACCGCGACGGGGTAGTCGTTGCCCGCCGCGGCGGACCCGGGGAAGCCGATGCCCTCGACCGCGCCCCCGGCCGCGGCAATGTCGGTGGCGTAGACGAGTCCGGCGTCGACCTCGCCCAGTGCGACCTTGGTCAGGACGGCGCGGACGTCCTCCTCCAGGGTGACCGGGGTGATCTCGACTCCGGCCGCGTCGGTGGCGGCGGCGGTGGCGGCACCGCAGGGGACCTCGGGCGCGCACAGGGCGGTGGCCACCGACGCGTCGGCCAGAGAAGCCAGGTCCGCCACCTCGGCGGGGTTGCCGGGGGGTACGGCGATACGCAGGGTGTTGGTGGCGAAGACCGCACCCGCCGCGCCGTGCTCGGCCGCCCACGCGGGTTCCAGTCCGGCACCGTCGGCGACCAGGGCCATGGTGTCGGTGTCGGCGGAGGCGAACACGTCGGCGGGGGCGCCGGAGTTGATCTGGGCGGCCAGGGCACTGCTGCCCGCGAAGGCCAGTTCGACCTCCGTTCCGGGGTTGCGGGTCTCGAACTCCCCGGCGAGGGCGGTGAAGACGTCGGTGAGGGAGGCGGCGGCCAGGACGGTGAGGGTCCCCTCCGCCCTTGGGTCCTGGCCGGCGGAGCAGGCGGTCAGGGCCAGGAGTGCGGCGGCGAGGAGCGCCGTGCGGCGCGGGGGGCGGGGGCGGGGCTCAGGCATGGCGGTCTCCGGCGGTCTCGACGACGACGCTGGTGGACTTCACGACCGCGGTGGCCAGGGCCCCCACCCGCAGGCCGAGTTCGTCGGCGGCCTCGCGGCTCATGAGGGAGACCACCCGGTGGGGGCCGGCCTGGATCTCCACGCACGCCATCACGCCGTCGCGTTCGACGCTGGTGACCAGGCCTCGGAAGCGGTTGCGCGCGGAGGAGGACGTACGGGCGGGGTCGTCCTCGGGGGCGGCGCGCAGGTACCGGGCGAGTTCGGCGCCGTCGAGCGTGCGGTGGCCCGACGCGTCGCGGGCGGCGGCGAGGCGGCCGGAGTCCGCCATGCGACGGACCGTGTCGGCGCTGACGCCGAGGATCGCCGCCGCCTCGCTGATCTGATAGGTCGGCATGACGGAAACGTATCACTGGAATGTGCGAGACGCAGAAGCACGAATGCCTCGCTTGAGCCAAATATATTAACGCTCAGGCGTCGCTACTGAGAATCCGCCATCGGCGGGTGGCCGCGACATGACCCGTTCTTGGGCGAACCGGTACCCGCCACAGGCGCACGCTGGGTAGTGGGGCCACCCGTTCAGGAGGCGGCCCGAACCCGACGAGGGAGGCCTGCCATGTCCGCCCGTCAGAGCTTCTTCGACGCAGACACGCTCAAGCGCGCCGTGGCGTCCGGTGACGCGGACACGCTGGTGGCGCAGTTCTCCGATGACGCCGAGATGGAGATGATCGACCAGCGCACCCCGCCCAGTGCCCCGACCGTGCTGCGCGGCCGCGAGGCCATCGAGCAGACCATGCGGGAGCTGTTCTCCAGGGACATGACGCACGAGGTGCTCCAGTGCGTCGTGCAGGGGGACCACGCCGCCTACACCGAGCGCTGCTCCTACCCGGACGGCAACAAGGTCATGAGCATGACGATGCTGGACCTGCGGGACGGGCGCATCGTCCACCAGTCGACCGTGCAGGCCTGGGACGAGGGGCACCCGGCCCGCCCCGAGGCCGGTGACTTCTCGGCCCCGGCCGACAGCCAGGAGATGGAGCTGGCCCGCCTCGACACCGTCAGTGTCGGCGGGATGAACGTCATCCGCATGACCCTCGAACCGGGCTGGCGGTGGTCCAAGCACATGAAGGAGCGCGTGGGCACCGACCTGTGCATGATGGACCACTGCGCGTTCATCGAGTCCGGCACGCTGCGCTGCCGGATGGACGACGGCACCGAGATCACGTTCGGGGCGGGGCAGGTGGCGTGTGTGCCGCCCGCCCACGACGGGTGGGTCGTGGGCGACCAGGCCGTGGTCCTCATCGACTGGAAGGCCGGCAACTGACCCGCGGCCCCTCAGTCTCGGCGGGCCGCGTGCACGGTGGTCGCCGAGAGCAGGAAGGCGTCCGCGCGCCGCAGGATCCCGGAGGGGTCGTCGGGGTCGGCCAGCCGCTTGAGCGTCGCACGGTCACCCTCGTCGAGGCGGTCGTCGAACACCTCGGCGAACCTGCTGAGACGCGTGTGCAGGTACGCGCGGGCCTCGTCCCCCAGCGGTGCCTGGTACTCGGTGAGGAAGGTCCGCGACCCGGCCGGGGCCAGTCCGGTGCGGGCGAGCATCGCGGGCCAGTCCTCCACCACCGGCACCGACCCGGGCAGGTCGGCGCGCATGTCCGCGAAGAGCTCCTCGTGCAGGGCGTCCAGCCGGGCCTGGAGCCCGGGACGGCCGATGCCGATGTCGCGCGGCAGGCAGCGCAGGGACAGCCCGCGTTCGGCGACCGCGAGCAGCCCGCCGGGGCGCAGCACGGCGGCGAGCCCGTCCAGCGCCGCCTGCTGGTCCCCGACATGGTGGACCGCGTGGCTCGTCCACACCAGGTCCGCCTCACCGAGCTTGCCCAGGTCCTCGGGCAGCTCGGCCCTGAGAGTCCCCACCCGCCCGGCGAGGGCCTGGTCGGCGGCACGGGCGCGGACGCGCTCCAGCAGCGCCGGGGACTGGTCCACGGCGACCGCCTCCGCGGAGGGGAAGCGCCGGGCCAGCAGGCACGTGACCACGCCGGGGCCGCTGCCCACGTCGAGCAGACGACGCACCCGTGCCCCGTCCGCGCCCAGCAGCCCGTCCATCCAGTCGGCAGCGGCCTCCAGGTAGGGGCGGTGCAGCCGGGCCTCAAGCTCCAGATGGGCGCTCATGGCGTCCCAGTCGGCACCGCCGTGGTGCTGATGCTCGTGTGCGCCGTGGTCGTGGTGGTGCTCTGGTGCGCTCATGCGGGCCTGCCCTGATCGTGGGAACGCCCCGGCCGGGGCGATGGGGCACCACTGTGCGCACGGCCCGCGCAGGGAGGCAATCATCGTTGCCGGACCGGCAAGTCCCCTTGCCAGAGTCGGCCCCGGAGGGTGGGATGGGCCGCGTGTCCAGCGAACCGAGTATCGACAGCGCCCTGTCAGGGGTGGGGCCCCGGTTGCGGAGGGCCCGTACCGAGCGCGGCCTCACCCTCGCCGCGCTGTCGGAGGCCACCGGCATCTCCACCAGCACCCTGTCCCGCCTGGAGTCCGGTCGGCGCCGCCCCACCCTCGAACTCCTGCTCCCCATCTCCCAGGCCCACCAGGTGCCCCTGGACGAACTGGTCGGCGCCCCCGAGGTCGGCGACCCCCGGGTCCGGCTCACCCCGGTCCACGCGCACGGCGGCACGGCGATCGCGCTGACCCGCTCCCCCGGATCGCCCAGGGCCTACAAGATGGTCCTGCCCCCGCTGCGGAGCACACCGGATCCGCGCACCCACGAGGGCTACGAGTGGTTCTACGTGCTCTCCGGCCGGGTGCGCCTGGTACTGGCCGACCACGACCTGGTCCTGGGGCCCGGCGAGGTCGCCGAGTTCGACACCCGGCTCCCCCACTGGTTCGGTGCCGCCGGTGGGGAGCCCGCGGAGATCCTCAGCCTCTTCGGCCCCCAGGGCGAGCGCCTCCACGTGCGGGCACGGCCCAAACGGCGCGCCCCCGCCGAACCCGGGCGCTGACGGTGCCGCCCTCTGTCACCACCGACGGTTAGTGTGACCGTGCACGCACGAGCGATGACACGAGGAGCGCGACATGCACCAGAGCCCACGGGTCGAGCCCCTGACCGATGCCGAACCCGGTTCCTGGGACCGGGTCCTGCCCCTGCTGGAGGCGGAGCCCGGAACGTCCTGGCTGACGGTGACGGGCAAGGACGGGCCGCCGCACACCCGGCCGCTGCTGGTGGTGTGGGCCTCGGGCCGGCCCTGCTTCGCCTCGGGCGAGGACACCGCCAAGGCGCGGCTGCTGTCGGTGTCCCCCCAGGCGAGCCTGGCCTTCCAGGCGGCCGGGCTGGACGTGGTGGTCGAGGGGACCGTCCAGCGGGTGAAGGAGCACGGGCGCGTCCGGCGCGTCGCCGACGCCTACGCGAAGGCCTACGGGTGGGCCCCGCAGGCCGAGGGCGCCCTCCTCACTGGCGCGGAGGGCGCCCCGACCGCCGGGCCGCCGCCGTACGCGGTGTACACCGTCGTGCCTACGACGGTGTACGCCTTCCCCTCCGACGAGGCCCCGTGCGGACCCACGCGCTGGCGTTTCGATCCGTGAGGGCTGTGTTCGCGACCACGCTATGTGCGTTACCGTCCTGGTGAGGAACCCACCGGGTTGGGTAGATACTCGGCGATTCCTACCCCCGTGGGCCGTCGAAAGGGTCGGCCCACTTCCCCCAGGAGGCACCAAGTGCGCACCAGTATCGTCCTCTCCGTCCTCGTCGTGCTGTGGCTGGTCATCGGTATCTTCGCCGCCTTCCAGCGCGGGTACTTCAGCGCGGAGGAAACCAATTGTTCGTCCCTGGGCAGCACCGTGGTGACCATCTTCGTCGGACCTCTCAACTACTTCGGAGTCAACCCGACCGTCGAGTGCCCGCCGGTCCCCCAGCCCTCGGAGTGACCCCGCCTCCGGCCGCCTCGGACCGCCCGGAGCGGCCGGAGCGCTGACCCCCGCCGCGTCCACGGATGCGCCGGGAACCCGAGCCCGGGCCTGTCGGCGGACCCGGGCACACGGTCGTGCACAGCGCCTGACCGGCCCCGCGAACCGAGGACGAGCCGACCGCGCGGCCCCTCCAGAACCGCTTCCGGCACAGGCTCGGCACCGACGCCGACCACCAGCGGCGCGAGGATCCGCTCGGTCCCGGACGGGTCGGGGTGCTCGGCACGCAGGGACACCGGTTCCAGGGAGGGCAGGCCGCCCAGTCCGGGCTGGGGCGTGTCCCCCAGCCGACGAGGAAGGGCACGGGGTCGGGGCGGATGCCCTCGGTCTTGGCCAGCCGCCAGCGCAGCACCGTCCAGTCGGGTCTGGCCCGGGACCAGGGCTCGACGTCACCGGGGTCGTGTCCGGCGGCCCGCGCACGCTCCACCGCCACGTCCAGGTCGTCTGCGCGCACGGCGAAGGCGGCCGGCTCCTCCGGGGTGTCCAGGCCGAACACGCGGACCGGACCGGGGTCGCCGCGTTCGGGGTCGGGGCCGACGACCTCCAGGTAGTGGGGGCGCGGCGGTGGTCCACCGTGAGCGCGACCAGGGCGTTGGCGCTGCCGACGGGGTGGCGTCCGCCCGGGGCGGGGACCACACCGGTGCGTTCGCCGAACGCGGCCGTGCCCGCGGCCAGGTCGGGAACGGCGTACACGAGATGGTCGAGGCTGCGGGGGAAGTCCATGGCGATCCTTCCTTGCTTCCTCGTCGCTGGGCGTCGAGCCGCCCATCCCGGCACAGACCATGGGGTGGTCCCATGAATCACACCCGGCCTGAGCTGCGATTCCCTCCCGGCCTACGCCGGGAGGCGTACGCCGCACGCCCGTGGGCATCTATCGCGGTAGGGCGGCGCCCCGCCGCTCCGGGAACCGACCGCCACGGCCGCCGGGAGGTCGCTCGATGCAGGTGAAGGGCCTGGAGGAGATCCACGCGGGCCTGGCCGACACAGTCGGCGGCAAGGCCGCAGGGCTCGGCGCGATGCTCGCTGCGGGTGAACGCGTGCCGCCCGGATTCTGCCTGACCACCGAGGCGTACACCTCCGGCCGGCTCCCCAAGGCCGAACTCGCCGCCGCCTACGGACGCCTGGGCGGCGGACCGGTGGCGGTGCGCTCCAGTGCCACCGCCGAGGACCTGCCCGACGCCAGTTTCGCCGGCCAGCAGGACACGTCTCTGGACGTGGAGGGGACCGAGGAGCTGTTCGCGGCGGTGCGGCGGTGCTGGGCCTCGCTCGACACCGAACGCGCGGACGCCTACCGCGCCTGGGCGGGGATCGACCGCGCGGACACCCGCATGGCGGTGGTCGTCCAGCGCATGGTCGACTCCGCGGTGGCCGGGGTGATGTTCACCGCGGACCCGCTCACCGGACGGCGCTCGGCCACGGTCGTCGACGCCTCCCCCGGACCGGGGACCGCCGTCGTCGACGGCAGTACCACCGCTGACCACTACGTACTGGACGACGGCACCCCCGCCGTCTCCTGGGGCGGGTGCCTGACCGCCACGCGTCTGGAGGAGCTGCGCGCGGCGGGCCAGCGGCTGGCCGCCCGCTTCGGCTCACCACAGGACGTGGAGTGGGCCTACGACACCGACGGGGTGCTGTGGCTGCTGCAGTCGCGGCCTGTCACCACGCTCTTCCCCCTGCCGCCCACCACCGGAGGCGGGACCCGCGTGTACATGGAGGCCGGACACGCCCAGGGCATGCTCCGACCCTTCACCCCGATCGGGATGGACGCCCTGACACGGCTGATGGAACAGGCGTTCGCCCGCGTGGGAGTGGAGGGCGACGCCCGCCCGGGGGCCTTCGTCATGGTGCCCATCGGCGGACGCCTGTACATGGACCTGACCGGCTTCATGCGCAGCGCGTGGGTCCGCGGTCGGCTCCCGGCGGCCCTGGAGCTCTACGGGCCCCAGGCCAGGCGCGGCGTCGAATACCTGTTGGACGACCCGAGGTTCGCACCGCGCCCCGGTCTGGGGCTGCCCGTCCCCGCGCCCACCGCCCTCAGGCTCACCGCACGGACGCTCCCGCGCGCCCTGGCGGGTGTCGGCGCGGCCCTGGCCCGACCGGAGCGGGCACGGGAGAGGGCCGCACGTGCGATCGGCGAGCTCCGGGAGCGGGGCGGACCGGCCCCGGACGCCACCACCGCCGAGCGGCTGGCCTTCGTCGCCGAGGAGTCCCGCACCGCCGTCATCGGCCCCCAGCTGTGGCGGGTGGCCTGGGCGACCTACGGCGCGCTCATCCTCCAGGTGCTCCCCGCCGCCCTGCTGCACGGCCTGGCAGGCGAGGAGGAACTGGAGACCGTGCTGGGCGGGATGCCGCACAACGTCACCACGGAGATGGACCTGGCGCTGTGGCGGGTCTCCCGCAGTGCCGGGGAACACGGCCGCCTGTTCCGGGACACCGACCCGGCCGAGCTCGCCGCGCAGCACCGCCGCGGGGCCCTTCCCGAGATCGGGCTCTCCGCGTTCCTGGACGAGTACGGCCACCGGGCCGCGGCCGAGGTCGACATCGGCCTGCCGCGCTGGGCCGAGGACCCCTCCCCGCTGTTCGCGACGATCGCCAACTACCTGCGGGTGGTCGACCCCGGCCAGGCCCCCGACCGCCGGTTCGAGCGGGCCGCCGTGCGGGCCCGCCGGAAGATGAGCGAGCTGTCGCTGCGCGGCCGCGCCCGGCGCCCCGTGCGCGGCCGGATCGCCGCCGCGGCCATGCGCCGCTCGCGCGAGCTCGCCGGCTGCCGGGAACTGGCCAAGTTCGCCTGGCTCATCCCCTTCGCCGAGCAGCGCCGCCAACTGCTGCTCATCGGCCGGGACCTCCACCGGCGGGGCCTGTTGGCGGAGCCCGGCGACATCGTGTTCCTGCGGTTGGCGGAGGTCGGTGCCGCCGTCCACGAGGCGGCCGACCTCCGGGCCCTGGTCGCCGAGCGGCGCGCCGAGTACCGGCGGGAGTCGCGCCGCGGGCACGTGCCAGGCCTGCTGCTGTCCGACGGCACCGACGTGGAGGCCGTACTTCCGCCTCCCCCGGCGGAGGAGGGCACCCTGGTGGGGACGGCGGGTGCCGCGGGCCGGGCCACCGGCCGGGCGCGGGTGGTACGCGATCCCGCCGGGGCGCGTATCGAGCCCGGCGAGATCCTGGTCGCGCCGACCACAGACCCGGGGTGGACACCGCTGTTCATGACGGCGGCGGGTGTGGTGACCGAGACCGGGTCGCCGGTCGCACACGGGCCGACCGTGGCCCGCGAGTACGGGATCCCCGCGGTGATCTGCGTGCGCGACGCCACCCGCGAGATCGCGACCGGCCAGGTGGTCACGATCGACGGCACCGCCGGCACGGTGGCCGTGGAGCCGGAAGAGGGTGCGCAGGAGTAGGCCCGCGACGGGGACGAATTCGCCCATTACGCCGTTCACCTGCGCGGATGCCCGCAGGGTGGCTATGTTGCCGCCATGCCCTCATTCGAACACGAGTTTCCGGTCGACCTGATCCGGAACGACCCGGCCTTCGCCGCCGAACTCCTCCAGGAGGTCTCCGGAAAGCCACTGCCCGAGCACACCCGTGTGCGCTGTGGCGCGGCCGAGGCCACGAGCACGGCGATCGCCCACCTGACCTCGGACAACGTCGTGGTGTGCGAACGTCCGCCCCTGCCGGGCGAAGGCGACGACCTGGTACCGGTGCTGGCGATCGTCACCGAGCCCCAGCGCGGCTGGGACAGCCGCAAGCCCTACAGTTGGCCCGCCTACGTCGCCAACGTCAGGCACCGGCTCAGGTGCCCGGTCGCCCTGCTGGTGCTGACGCCCGACACCCCCCTGGGTCTGCGCTACAGCAGGCCGATCGATCTGGGCTGCGGCGAGATCCGGCCGACGGTGCTCGCCCTGGACACGCTCGAACCGGTGACCGACCACCGGGTCGCCAAGGAACGGCCCGTGCTGACGGTCCTGGCCATGGCCTCCAACCCGACCGAGGACCGGGCGGCCCTGGAGGCCCTCTTCACGGCGCTGAGGAGCCTCGATACGTCGGCGTCCTCGTTGTACTCTGACTACGTGCTCGCGGCGCTGTCGGCCGCGGCCCTGGCATCCCTGGAGGAGATCGTGCGACTGCGCGACTACGAGTTCAAGACCGAGTTGATCGGGCGCCCCTTCCGCGAGGGACAGGCCAAGGGCAAGGCCGAGGGGCTGGCCGAGGGGCTGGCCGAGGGCATGTCGGACGCCATCCTGGGGATCCTGGACGAGCGGGGTGTCGAGCTCTCCCCCGGGGTCCGCGACCGGATCACCTCCTCGACCGACCCCGACGAGCTGAGGCGCTGGGTCCGCCGCGCGGCCAGGGCGACCAGGGCCGACGACCTGTTCACCTGACCGCTCCGCCCGCTCCGGGGGCCGGCCTGCTCCGGGCGTGCCGGCCCCCGAGCCGGTCGGGGGAAGCCCCTACTTGCCGATGTCCTGGCCGTTGCGCTGCCAGATGCACACCACCGACGGGCGGGGGAAGTCGCCGTCGGGCCAGGTGCTGGTGGGTGCGTCGAACGTGCCGTTGTCACCGGGGTGCTGCGGCGCCAGGAACACGGTCTTGTTGTCGGAGGTGATGAACGGTCCGCACGCCTCGGCCCGTACGGGGACGGTCGCGAACGTCTTGAGCTCGCCCCGGTAGCGGCCCTCCACCGGCACCGCGTGCAGCGCGTCGGCGTAGCCCATGCTGCCGGGCTGGCCGTCGGTGGAGATCCACAGGTTGCCGTCGGCGTCGAAGGTGAGGTTGTCGGGGGCCGAGATCGGCATCACCTTGGACTTGTCGTAGCCCGCGAAGTAGGTGTCGTCGTCCTCGGGGTCGCCGCACACGATCGGCACGTTCCAGTCGAAGGAGGTCGCGGCGGCATCGCCGCCGCTCTCGACGATCTCCAGGATGTGGCCGTAGCGGTTGGGGCCGCGCGGGTTGGGCTCGTCGGCCTGGCCGGGCTCTCGGGCGGAGTTGTTGGTCAGGGCGCAGTAGACCTTGCCGGTGACCGGGCTGGCCTCGAAGTCCTCGGGCCGGTCCATCTTGGTGGCACCGACGGCGTCGGCCGCCAGGCGGGTGTGGACGAGGACCTCGGCGACGCTGAACCCGTCGACGAAGCTCTCGGTGTCGGTGCACAGCGCGATCCACTCGCCGGAGCCGTCGAAGGCTCCGTCGGAGGGCAGGGCCCCGGCGCCGTCGATCTCCTCGGCGGGGCTGTTGCCGGCCAGTTTGGCCACGTACAGCGTGCCCGAGTCGAGCAGGCCCATGTTGTGTCGGCGCCGCCCGCGGATGTAGCGCTCGGCACTGACGAACTTGTACATGTAGTCGAAGCGCTCGTCGTCGCCCATGTAGATGGCGACACGGCGGTCGTCGGTCAGGCGGGGGGTGGCTCCCTCGTGCTTGAAGCGGCCCAGCATGGTGTGCTTGACGGGCGTGGAGTCGGGGTCGAACGGGTCGATCTCGACGATGTAGCCGAAGCGGTTGGCCTCGTTGGGGTGCTTGGACAGGTCGAAGCGCTCCTCGACCCGCTCCCAGCGGCGGTAGGACGGCGAGGTGGAGAGGCCGTACCGGTCGGTCTCGGGGGTACCGGGGGCGGAGCCGAAGTACTGGTGGAAGTTCTCCTCGGCGGTGAGGAAGGTGCCCCACGGCGTCATGCCGCCCGCGCAGTTGTTGAGCATGCCCAGCACCTCGGTGCCGGAGGGGTCGGCCTCGGTGCGCAGCAGGTCGTGGCCGGCGGCCGGGCCGCTGAGCTTCATGGGGGTGGAGGTGGTGACGCGGCGGTTGAAGCGGCGCCGTCCGTCGGCCAGCTTCCACTTGCCGCTGTCCCTGCCGCCCCGGCCCCTGCTGTCACGTTCCAGTTCGACCAGTGAGCCGCCGTGCGCCGCCATGGCGACGCGGATGTACTCGGTGTCGGCGGTGGCCGGGTCGGTGTACCCGGGGAACATGATGTTCTCGTTGGTGTACTCGTGGTTGACCCACAGCAGGGCCTTGTCGTCGCCCATCTCCAGGAAGCCGACGTAGTCGCAGTTGTAGCCGAACTGCTGCGCCTGGGCCTGGGCGGTCTGGTGGTGGACGTCGAACTCGGGGGCGCCGGGCAGGACCGGGTCGCCCCAGCGGACGACCACGTGCTGGTCGTAGCCGCGGGGGACGGTGACCTTGTCGTCGTTGTTGGGCGACACGCTGCGGAACTCCAGGCGCGGGTCGCGGTCCCTGCCGCCCCGGCCGTGGCGGTCGCGCTCCCGGTCCGCGTGGGCGGGGGCCAGGGCGGCGAACCCGAAGGCGCTCGCACCGGTGGTGACGGCGCCGGCGCGCAGCGCCGAGCGGCGGTCGACGACCTTCTGGAAGATGTCGCCGAAGTAGGCGTTGCCGCTGGTGTTGGGGGCGGGGTGGAAGCAGGCGTCACCGCAGCGCAGGACACACGTCGCACGCGAGCGGCCGCCGCCGACCAGGTCGGTCAGCGGTAGCAGTCGACGGCGGGGCGCGGATTCGGACACGCGTTTCTCCTCAAGGGTGGTGACTGCCCCGCGTCCCGCCGTGGCGGGGGTCCAACCGGGCGCGGGGGCGGAGCGGATATGACCGGCGGGTAACCGCCGACCGTTCTCGACCCTGGCCGAGGTTTCACACACACGGGTGAAACCGGAGTGAACGCGCTCACAACTCCCGGGCACCGGCATCGGCACCGGCTTCCCCTCGTGCGACGGACACCCGGACACAGGCCAAGAGTGATACCCAGATAACAGAAAGTATCGAACCGGCCGTACTCCGCGCCGCTGTCCGGCCGCCCCTACCGGCCGCTCACGCGCTCGGGCCGCACGTAGACGACCACGCGGGTCTCGTCGGGGCTGTGCCAGGGATAGTCCTTGCCGAGGTACTTGCGCGACATCGCGTCGATGAACGCCTTGTCCGGGTCCTCCTCCACCCGGTCCACCACACCGCGCACCTCCACGTACATGTAGGGGTCGTCGGGGTCCACGGCCGAGACCGCGACGCGCCCGTCGCGCCGGAGGTTGCGCAGCTTCTGCCGCGTGGTGGTCTGGCTGAATTTGAGGAACTCGCCGTCCCAGTCCACCCACACCGGGCTGCTGTGCGGCTCGCCGTCGGGGCCGAGCGTGGCCACGTGCCCGAAGGAGGGCTTGCGCAGGACGTCCTGTTGGCGTTCGGTGATCATCTCGCTCCTGGGGAATCGACTGCTCCGAGTACACCACCGCGTCGCCCGCAGGGACCGGTGCGACACGGGGCGTCGGCGCACCGTTCGACGGCCGCTCGGGGTACCGGCGTGGATGCTCGCGCCCGGCGGGCCGCGCTGGCACGATCGGCGCCGGTGCCGTGCGAGGAAAGGGGGGGACGGGTGGCCGAACTGACCGTGTTCGCCGCGCTCCTGCTGGGCTACGCGCTCCTCTCAGGAATCACGCAGGGCACGTCCCTGACCGCGCCGATGGTGTTCACGGCCGGGGGCCTGGCCCTGGCCGCCTCGGGCGCGGGAGACCTGGAGGGCGGTGTCGCGGGAGCGGCGGTGCGCGCCCTGGCCGAGGCGTCGCTGGCCCTGGTGCTGTTCACCGACGCCGTACGCATCGACCTGAGGGTACTGCGCCGCGAGTACCACCTGCCACTTCGGCTGCTGGCGATCGGCATGCCGGCGGGGATCGTCCTGGGCACGGCGACCGGGTACGGCCTCCTGTCCGGTCTCGCCCTGGCGGAGGCTGCGCTGCTGGCGGCGGTCCTGGCCCCCACCGACGCGGCGCTGGGCGCGTCGGTGGTCTCCGACCGGCGCGTTCCCGTCCGGATCCGCCAGAGCCTCAACGTGGAGAGCGGCCTCAACGACGGCATCGCCGTGCCCGCCGTGATGGTGTTGGTCGCCCTGGCCGCCGCCGATGAGGGTCTGGCCGGGTCGACGTGGTCGTGGGTGGGCTTCACCGCGAGGCAGATCGGGATCGGTGTGGCGGCCGGGGCCGTGCTGGGCTGGTCCTGCGGATGGGCGCTCGCCCGGGCCGACGCCAGGGGGTGGGTCAACGCCACCTACCGGCGCCTGTTCACCGTGGGGGTCGCCGTGCTGGCCTACCTGGGGTCGGAGGCGCTGACGGGCAACGGCTTCCTGTCGGTGTTCGTCGCGGGCCTGGCCTTCGGTGCGGCGGCGCGGGGGCAGCGCCGCCTGGTGCACCAGTTCGCCGAACGCGAGGGGGAGATGCTCACCCTGCTCACCTTCACCGTGTTCGGGGCCGCGATCATCGGCCCCAGGCTCGGGGATGCCGACGGGTGGACGGTGCTGTACGCCGCGCTGTCCCTGGCCGTGGTGCGGCCCGTGGCCGTGGCCGTGGCCACCGTCGGGGCGCGGCTGCGTCTGGAGACGGTGTGCTTCCTAGGCTGGTTCGGGCCGCGCGGGCTGGCCTCGATCGTGTTCGCGCTGCTCGTGGTGGAGGAGAGCGGCATCGCCGCCGCCGACCGGATCATGCTGGTCGGCGGTGTGACGGTGCTGCTCAGCGTGTTCGCCCACGGTGCCACCGCCGCGCCGTGGTCACGCGGGTTCGGGCGCCGCGCGGCCCGCTACGATCGGGCGGCGCCCGAACACCAGGACGTGACGGTGCACCACTACCGGTGGCACGGACCCAGGGGGCAGGACGGCGCGTGAGGCTGGGCGGGCGCGGGGGTCAGTGGCCGAGGGAGAGGACGGCGACGTGGTCGCGCCCCTCCCGTTCGATCTCCCGTACCCGCCAGGGGGTGTCGGCCGCCAGCGCGCGCAGTCCGTCCGGGTCCACCAGGAGGTAGTCGAACCACGGCCCCGCCAGTGCGCCGTCGCGGACACGGATGCGCAGCTGGCCGGGCAGTCGGCCACGCCGCCGGTTCCACGCGTGGTAGTCGCGGTGCTCGGGTTCGTCGGTGGCCGGGTCCATACCGGTGCCGACCAGCCGTGCGCCGGGGCGGGCGAGCGAGGCGAGCCCCCAGAGGACCTCTCCGGCTCGGTCGGCGCCGCCCAGCAGCCCCAGGTTGTTGCCCAGGAGCAGGAGGGTGTCGAACCGGCCCAGCCCCGGGGGAGGTTCGGCGATCGATCCGAGTTCCACCCGCAGGCCCCGGTCGGCCGCGACGCCGACGGCGCCCGGTGACGGGTCCAGCCCGGTCACGTCGGAACCCGTGCGTGCCAGGGCCAGCGCGTGGCGCCCCGCGCCGCACCCGATGTCGAGGATCCGGCCGCGCGCACGCCCCAGCGCCCACCGGTCCAGAGCGGAGAGGTCGTCGGGAGGGGTGAAGTAGCGGGCGGCGTCGCCGACGCCGATGTGGCCGTCGTCGCGTTCGACGACCTCGAAGGCGGACCCGGGGCGGGCGCCCGCCTCCCAGCAGCGCCGCAGGACGCGGCCGAAGGCGTCACCGGTTCGGGGAGGGCGTGCCTGCTCGTCCATACCGGCAGATCCTGCCAGAGGCGGGGGCGCGCCGCCGGCCTGCGCCGCGCGGTACTGCTCAGCTCGTCGGCGATCCCCTCCGGCGGCCCGGCGGCAGGACGGGTCCACCAGGCCCTGCCCGACCTGGTCGAGGAATGGGCGGTCCTGCGGCCCTCCTGGTTCATGCAGAACTTTACCGGCGACCACCCGCACGCACAGAGCATCCGGCCGTCGGGCGTCGTTCTCACGGCCACCGGCAAGGGACGCGTCGGGTTCGTGGACGCCGACGGCATCGCCGCGGTCGCCGTGCGCGCGCTGACCGACGCCCAGGCCCCCGACACCGACCTGGTCATCACCGGGCCGGAGGCACTGGGCTACGGCGACGTGGCCGCCACACTCACCCGCGTCACGGGGCACAGCGCCACCCGCGCGGAGATACGCGACCGGTTGGCCGTCGGCCTGCCTCGGGAGCATGCCGCGATGCTCGCGGACATGGACCACGCGATCTCCCAGGGCGCCGAGGACCGCACCACCGACACCGTCCAGCGGATCACCGGCCGTCCGGCGGGCACCTTCCGTGCTTTCGCCGAGCGTGAACTGGGCCGGAAGGGTGACTGATCGGGAGCGCCCCGCGTCCGCGTCAGCGCGACGACCACACGCCCAGTTCGTTGCCGGCGGGGTCGGTGAAGTGGAACCGCCGCCCGCCGGGGAACTCGTAGGGGCCCCGCACCACCGCGCCGCCCGCCTCGCGGACCGCCTCGGCGGAGGCGTCCAGGTCCTCGGAGTAGAGCAGGACGAACGGGCCGCCCGGCCGGGGGCGCTCCCCCAGGGCAAGGCCGCCGATCTCGGTGCCCTCTCCTCCGGGGCCGCGCAGCCCCGAGTAGCCGGGGCCGTAGCGGGTGACGTGCCAGCCGAAGGCCTCGGTGTAGAAGCGTTCGGCCGCGTGGAGGTCGGTGACGGTCAGTTCGACGTAGTCGATGCCGTGGTGGTGTGTCATGGCCCCCATCCTCTCTCCCGGAGACGACGGTTTCGGGTGCGCGGGTTCAGGTGTGCAGGGTCTGCCCGCTGACGTGGAAGGACTGGAGCAGGCGGGTCTCGGGGAAGAGGAACCGTTCGGGCCCACGACGGTGAACCCGGCCGCGGCGATCTCCGGGAGGGTGTCCCGGCCGCAGTGGCAGCCAGAGCCGCCCGCCCGGCCGCAGGACCCGGTGGATCTCGCGCAGCTGCGCGCGCTGGTCGTCCACCGGGCACAGCACGAGTGCGGCGACGGAGAAGGGCAGTCGCTCGGCCGCGCCGCCGACCACCTCCACGGGTGCGGGCGCCCGCACGGCCGGGCGGCGGCGCGCAGGCGCGGTTCGGGTTCGACCGCGCTGCCCCGCCCCCGGAGACCGGTCGGCAGTTTGGCGCGGCTCTCACCGATGCCGCCGCGTTCCATGGCCCGGGCGGCACGGAGGTAGTACCGGGCGAAGACCGGGTGGCGCACGTGTGGCTCGTCCGCACTCTTCAGCCTGGCACGGACGCGGTGCGGGCGGAGCGGTGATCGCGGTGGTTCCGGGCGTGTACGGCGGTTACGGGCACCCCGGTGCACACCGCCGCGCGCCCCACGGCCTCGCCGGGGAGGCCGTGGGGCGCGCGGCGGGACGGGGTCAGAGCAGGAACAGGCCCAGCGCCTGGATGGCGGCGAACGCCGCCACACCCTCCACCGCCGTGGCCACGGTGAGCGTGCGGTAGGCGGTCGGCACGGGGATACGGCTGATCTGGGAGACCACCCAGAAGTAGGAGTCGTTGGCGTGCGAGACCACCATCGCGCCCGCGCCGATGGCCAGGACGGTCAGGACCATGCCCTCCGGCGAGGACAGGCCCAGCGAGGACAGCAGCGGCGCGACCAGCGCCGAGGTACTCACGATCGACACCGTCGAGGAGCCCTGTGCGCTCTTGAGCGCGGCGGCGATCAGGAACGGCGCGGCCAGTCCGATGCCCAGCCCGGTCAGGTGCTCGGAGAGGAACCCGGTCAGCGGCGAGGCCGCCAGCACCGCGCCGAAGGAGGCGCCCGCACCGGTGATGAGCAGGATCGGCGCCGCGACGCGGATCGATTCGTGGACCCGCTCGTGGAACAGGGCCAGCTTGTCGTCGCCGCGCAGCAGCGTCACCGCCACCAGCAGGCCGAGGATGAGCGCGATGAGCGGGGTGCCCAGGAAGGTGAGGACGTCGAAGGCCAGCCCCTCGCCGATCGGGCGGGCCGGGAGCTTGACGACCGAGGAGACGCAGATGAGCACCAGCGGCAGCAGGATCGGCGAGAACGCGTGGAAGGCGTTCGGCAGGCGGCCGTAGCTCTCGCGCAGCTCCTCGTAGGTCTGCGTGGACAGTTCCGCGTCGCTCTCGGCGGGCAGCGGGGTGAACTCCTTGCGGGCGAACAGGCGCGCGTAGGCCACTCCGGCCAGCGCGGCCACCAGGGAGACCGGCACACCCAGGGCGATGATCATGCCCAGGTTGTCGGAGATTCCGATGTTGTCGGCCGCGGCCAGTGGTCCGGGCGTCGGCGGGACCAGGGTGTGCGTGGCGTACAGGCCGGTCATCAGCGCAATCGAGGTCGCCAGCGCCGACACCCCGGTGCGCAGTGTCACGGCCTTGCGCAGCGAGTTGAGGATGACGTACCCGGAGTCGCAGAACACCGGGATGGAGACGATCCAGCCGATGAGCGACATCGTCAGGTTCGGGAATCGGGTGCCGAGCACCTTGATCAGGGCCTCGGCCATCGCGATCGCGGCACCGGAGCGCTCCAGGATCATGCCGATCATGGTGCCGAAGAGGATGACCAGGCCGATGCTGCCCAGTGTGCCGCCGAAGGCGGTCGTCACGGTGGTGACGACCTCCTCCAACGGCAGCCGGAAGGCGAAGGCGCCGACGAGGGCGGCGCCCATCAGGGCGAGGAAGGGGCTGATCTTCCAGCGCGCGGTGACGAACACGATGCCCGCCACCAGGGCGAGGAGAATGAGAAGCGAGGACACGATCGGATTCCTTCGGTGCGTACGGGGTCAGGCGTAGCGGTGGGCGAAGAGGCGGCAGCAGTGGAGCGCCGTCTCGGTGATGGCGGGCAGGACCTCCTCCCTCATGCGTTCCAGGGACGCGGGGCCCCGGGCGATGGAGAACGCCGCGGTGATCCCCGCGTCCCGGAGCCGTTCGGGCGGTACGGAGACGCTCCCGGCGATGACCACCACCGGGGTGTTCCCGGGGGTGAGGCGGCGGACGGAGTCGACGACCTTGCCCGACAGGGACTGGCCGTCGAAGGAGCCCTCGCCGGTGAGGACCAGGTCGGCGCGGGCGAGCAGCCGTTCGGCGCCCAGGACCTCGGCGACCAGCCGGGACCCGGGGACGGTCTCGGCGTCCAGGAGGGCGACCAGGGGTGCCGGGAGCCCCCCGGCGGCGCCCATGCCCGCTCTCTCGCGCACGTCGGTGCCGGTGTCCCGGGCCAGGACGTCGGCCAGGCGGTTCAGCCCGGTGTCCAGGGTGCGGACGTCGGCGGCGGTCGCGCCCTTCTGCGGTCCGAAGACCATCGCCGCACCCGCCGGGCCGACCAGGGGGTTGGTGACGTCGCAGGCGATACGCCAGCGCACGGTGCGGGCACGCGGGTCGAGCCCGGACAGGTCCAGGCGTTCGAGCGCGGTGAGGGCGCCGCCGCCGTCGGGCAGCTGTGCGCCGTCGGCGTCCAGCGGCTGCGCGCCCAGCGCCGTGAGCAGGCCGACGCCGCCGTCGGTGGTGGCCGAGCCTCCGATGCACAGCAGGATCTCCTCGACCCCGGCGTCCAGCAGTGCGGCCGCCAGGGGGCCGATGCCGCGGGTGGTGGCCTCCAGCGGCCGCAGGGGGATGTCGGCGAGCAGGGGGAGCCCGTTGGCCTCCGCGGCCTCGATCACCCCGGTCCGGCCGTCGGGTGAGAGGCCGTAGCGGGCGCGGACGGGGCGGCCGAGCGCGTCGGTGGTGTCCGCGGTGCGGGCGGTGGTGCCCCACGCGCCGAGCAGGGCGTCGAGGGTGCCCTCGCCGCCGTCGGCGAAGGGCAGGGTGTCCACCTCCACCGGGGTGTCCGAGCCGACGAAGGCCTCACGCACCCCCCGGGCCATGGCCCCGGCGACGTCCACGGCCCGGGCACTGCCCTTGAACGAGTCCGGGACGACGGCGACACGGACGGGCGCGCCTGTGTGAGGGGTGTGACATACGTGGGACATGAACGAGAGCTTAGACACACAGCCGGTGCGTTTCGACGGTCGTTTGCCCATTCTTCCCGGGCCTCGGTCCAGGATATATGTGCTATCCGCCTAGAGCCGTGTGGGCGTACAGCGCCATGCGCAGGGTGGCCAGGTGGTCGGCGCGGCGCAGGTCCAGGCCGGTCGCCGAGCGGATGCGCCCCATCCGCTGGAGGAGGGTGTTGCGGTGGACGTAGAGCGCGTCGGCCGCCGCCTGCACGGAGGCGGTGGTGGCCACCGCGTCCGCGCTCTCCCTCTGCGCGGCGGTGAGAGGCGCGGCGGTCCGGGCCAGGCGGGCGAGGGTGCGCGGCGGCAGGTGGGCGACGGCCACCGCGAGTTCGCGCGACCACGGCCGCCCGCCGGGGACGGGGATCAGTCCGGCGTAGCGGCACAGCGCCCGGGACTCCTCGGCGTGGGCGAGCAGGACAGCAGCGTCGTGGGTGGTTTCGGTGGCGGTGCGGCGCGTCCCCGGCGGCAGGCCCTGCTGCTCCTCCGCAGCCGCTCCGGAGCCGACCAGCCAGAGCGCGCCGTACAGGACGGCGGCCCGACCGCCGTCGAGGGCGTTGACGCGGGCGGCGACCGCCTCGGACAGGTATGGGGGCGCGGCGGAGGCGTCCGGCCGGGGCTCGGGGTCGGCCCACAGCGTCAGTGACCAGGGCGGGGCGAGCCCCGCCGCGCGCAGCCGGGCCTCGGCTTCGGCGGGTTCGGTGGTGCCCGCGGCGAGGGCGGCGACGAGGTCGCGGGCCTCGGTGTGGCGGCGGGTGGCGGTGTCCTGTTCGTGTTCCTGGGCGATGAGGAGCTGCACGGTGAGCGCGACGATCCGGGCCAGCGGCGCGACCTCCTTCGGGTCGCCGGTGACGCCGACGACACCGCGCAGGCTGCCGTCGACCATGAGGGGCTCGTTGGCGCCGGGACGGTCGGCGGTGCCCGGCCGGGGTTGGGTCACGAGTACGCCACGGCCCTCGGCGATCACGCGCTGGGCGCCCCGGTGGAGGGTGCCGAGGCGGTCGGGGTCCAGGCAGGCGATGATGGTGCCGTGCTCGTCCATCACGTTGATGTTGTGGCTGATCGTCGGCGCGATCAGGTCGACCACGCGCTGGGCGAGTTCACCGCTCAGCGGGGCCCGGCGCGGGTGTGGGGCCATGGCCCCAGCTTAGGCAAGCGGGCGGCGGGGCCGGGGGCTTTGAGGGTGCCTGTCAGGCGGCCCCAGGCGTCGGCGGCGAAGGGGAGGTAGCCGAGCCCGCGCCGGGTGGAGTCGCGCACGGCGGCGGCCCGTCGGTCCCACCCCGCCTCGACGCAGTCAGCGTCGGTCCCGCCGTACGAACTCGTGCGCCGGCCTTCGAAGCCATGGTCCGGCGCACTCATCGCGGCTGACTCACTCCTGCTCAAGCTCCTTTGCGAGGGCCGCAACGCATTCCGGCGACTCGTCCGCGCTGTTCGCGGCGCGGACGAGCGGCTGCTCGGGGAGGAGGACACGGCCGGCCTTCCCGGCCGGACCGCTCGGCCGCCGTGCGGTGCGGAGGGCACCCACTTCGACGGTTTGACCGGACTTTCGCTCAGGTGGGACGAGCTCGAATCATCAGGGGCTCCCGTGCGGCCGTGGGGGGAGGCTGTCGCTGCGGGGCGGGAGACATGACGCACGGGGGTCGGGGGCGGCGCGTCGCCGTTCTCACGGAGGGTTCCGGTGTGCGCGCACGTCACAGGGTTCGGGGAGGGATACCGCGGAGACGGACCGCGTCCGGCCACGGTCGGCGGTGTGAGGAGCCCCGCTGGTGCCGAGGGTCGTCTCAGGGCGAGACTCAGCCCGAGCCCGGCCCCGGCCTCACCGGCGCCGCAGGGTCTCCGCCCGCTGGCGGGGAACGCCGGGGGCGTCCGCGACACCCGGCCTGTGCCTCTCCTGGACGACCTCCAGGTCCTCGAACGCGAAGGCGGGCGAGGCCACGGCGGTGGCCAGGGTCTCCTCGGCGGTCATCGGGCGCAGCGTCTGCCACACGCCCGGTGGGACGGGCACCTGGAGGGACTGCCCCGCTTCGACGTGCGGTCCCAGGACGTGCCTGCGCTCCGCCTCCGGCCGGGGCCCGTCCCCGCCGAGTTCGATGATGGCGGGGCCGCCCCGGGCGAAGGACCAGAGCACCCCTGAGCGCAGCCGGTGCCAGCGGCACCGGTCGCCGGCGCACAGCAGGTACTGCATGGCCGACGCCGTCTCGCGTTCGGCGCCGTAGCCGCGCGGCCGTGCGGCTACGCCGCTGGACCAGGTGTGCCGGAACCAGCCGCCCTCGGGGTGCGGGAACAGGTCGAGGGCCTCGGCGGTGGGTCCGCGCTGGTCCACGGAGGTGAACACCCCCGGGGGCTCGCGGCGCAGGTAGCGCACGCCCACCACCGACTCGCGGGGGATGGGGCCGTAGATGTGGGGGAAGGGCGTGTCGTCGTCGGGCACCGTGCCGCCGGGCGGGTCCACCAGGGTGATGCGGCGGGCGGGCACCTGCCAGTGCACCTCGCACGAGAGCCGCAGGGTGTCGATCACCAAGACGCAGAAGGGCTCCCGCGCATGGCGGTGGAGGGTGTTGGCCACGGCCAGCATGGTGTGCTCGTTGGGTGAGGCGTAGACGAACCCGTCGGTGCGCAGGGTCTCCGGTTCCAGGTCCCCCGTGCCCTCCCGCCAGCGGGACAGCTCGGTCATGTGCAGCACGTAGTTCATCGCCATCAGCCCCGCCACGCCCCAGGAGGAAACAGGCGCCACACCCGCCCCTTTTGTGCCCTCTTTCCCGAATTTACCGAGGTGCAACCCTGCCGGAGCGGCGGCGGTTCACCCCAGGCGCTCCACCGCTCCGTCCACGGCCAGTTGCAGCCGACGGCGCAGCGCGGCACCGCCCTGCCGGTCGGTGCGCACCTCCACGATCCGCAGCCCCTCCCCCATCAGCGCCTTGGGAAGGTCCGCCGCCCACTCCACGCGCGCGTAGGGCACACCGGACACGGCCGCCACCTGCTCCATCGACACCCCGTGCGGGGTGCCGAAGACCCGCTCGAAATCAGGGTGCCCGGCCTGCTCCAGACCGGAGAAGATCCCGCCGCCGTCGTTGTTGACGACCACCACCGCCAGTTTCGGCCTCGGCTCGCCCGGCCCGATGATCAGACCGTTCTGGTCGTGCAGCATCGCCAGGTCTCCCAGCAATGCGAAGGCCTGGCCGCCCCCGTCCCGTTGGTGGGCCAGCGCCGCACCGACCGCGGTGGAGACCGTCCCGTCGATCCCGCTCACCCCGCGGTTGCCCACCAGGCGCACGCCGCACCGGGACCGCATGGTGGCGTCCAGGTCGCGGATGGGCATGCTCGACCCCGCGAAGAGCAGCGAACCCGCGGGGGCCTGCGAGGCCAGGTCGCGTGCCAGCCGCGGCTCGCTCACCCACTCCTCGCCGTCCAGCACCCCGTCCAGGGCGCCCCGGGCCGCCTCCTCGGCCCGCCGCCAGGAGCGGGACCAGTCGGTACGCCGCGGTGCGTCCCACGAGACCCCCTCCGGGGGCGCCACCGCCGCCACCACGTCGGTGGCGGTGCGCACCGGGTCGGCGAAGGCGTTGCCCAGGGCGGCCCGCGGGTCGCCCGCCGCTCCGGCCGTCACCACCACGTGCCGCTCCGCGCGGCGCAGGAACGCCGACACCTGTCTGGACAGGTTGGGACGGCCCACGCTCACCACGAATTCGGGGACATGGCCGGCGGCGAAGGCGGGACAGGCCAGCAGTTGGCGGTAGGTGGAGACCGAGCCGTCGCGGCGCGCGTTGGAGGTGGGCTCGGCCAGCAGCGGCCATCCCGTCAGCTCGGCCAGCGCCAGGAACGGCACCGGATCGTAGTCGCCGTCACCGCACACGATCACGCCCCGCTCGCACCAGGGCAAAGCGAAGGGGACCGGCTCGGAGCGCGGGCCGGGACGGGCGATCCACGGACGGCCGCCCTCCCGCCCCTCCAGGGGCTCCGTCCAGTCCACCGGCCCCGGCTCGTCGGGGGTGAGCGGGTCGCGGAAGGCCACGTTGACGTGGACCGGGCCGGGGCGGCCCCCGGAGGCGGCCCCCCACACGCGGCAGGCGAGCGAACGCCAGTAGGCCACCATCCCCGGCACCGCGTCGGCCGTGCCGACCTCGGTGAACATGCGCACCGCGCCGCCGTACAGGCCGATCTGGTCCACTGTCTGGTTCGCACCGGTCCCCCGCAACTCGGGCGGGCGGTCAGCGGTCAGCACGAGCAGGGGCACACCGCTCTCGTCCGCCTCCAGGACCGCCGGGTGGAAGTTGGCCGCCGCCGTCCCCGACGTGCACACCACCGCCACCGGGCACCGCGAGGCCCGAGCCAGGCCGAGCGCCAGGAAGGAGGCCGAGCGCTCGTCGATCCGTACGTGCACGCGCACGTCAGGGTGGGCGACCAGTGCCAGCGCGAGCGGGGTCGAGCGCGACCCCGGTGCGATCACGGCCTCGGCCAGCCCGCAGCGGACCAGTTCGTCGACGAGGACCCGGGCCAGGGCGGTAGAGGGATTCATCAGCTGTGCGGGACCTCCCCCGGGCCTTCGGTCCGGGGGCACGGGCGCCCCTGCCTCCTTGCGGGTCGTGTACTCGTAACTGCTTCGTGGGACACGGGGTCCGGCCTCCAGTGAACCGCCTCCACATCGGCCCCGTGACCGGACGTCCCACCTTGGGCCCTGTCAGGACGGTACGGGACCACCCGCCGCTCGGGCGGCCTCCGCCCTCCTGCGCCAGGCGGACGCGTCGGTCTCCACCGCGCGCAGCCGCCGCTCGTCCACCGACACCGCGCGCACCGGGAGGAACCCGCCCTCGGGCAGCAGCGGATCGGCGGTGACGTCGGCTGTGAGCATCTGCGCAGTGGCCAGGCCACAGGCGTAGGGCAGTTCGGGAAGCGCCGCCGCCAGCGCCACGCCGGCGGCCAGCCCCACGGACGTCTCCACCGCGCTGGAGACCACGACCGGCAGACCGCACGCCTGCGCCACCCGCAGGGCCGCACGCACCCCGCCCAGCGGCTGCACCTTGAGCACCACGAGGTCGGCCGCCCCCGCGGCGCGCACCCGCAGCGGGTCCTCGGCCCGGCGCACCGACTCGTCGGCGGCCACCGGGACGCCGATCCGCCGCCGTACCCGGGCCAGTTCCTCCAGCGTGGCACACGGCTGCTCGACGTACTCCAGACCGAACCGTTCCAGCCTCCCGACCATGCGCACGGCCGTGTCCACGTCCCAGGCGCCGTTGGCGTCCACCCGGATCCGCCCGGCGGGCCCCAGGGCGTCGCGCACGGCCGCCACCCGCTCCAGGTCCTCGCGGGGCTCCTGGCCGCGCTCGGCGACCTTGACCTTGGCGGTGGCGCAGCCCCCGGCCCGGACGATCTCCGCCGCCCGCTCCGGTCCCACCGCGGGCACGGTCACGTTCACCGGCACCCGGTCGCGCACCGGCGCGGGAAAGCCCCGGTGGGCGGCCTCGTAGCAGGCCGCCCACCAGCGCGAGCACTCGCGCGGGCCGTACTCGGCGAAGGGCGAGAACTCCCCCCACCCCGCCGGGCCGCGCACGAGCAGGCCCTCGCGCACGGTGATGCCGCGGAACCGGTTGCGCAGACCGATCGCGAAGGAGCGCCCCGCGGCGGGCTCCCCCTCCGTCCCGGTTCCGGGGCCGGCCGTCACGGGCGGCGCGGGAACTTGTCGAAGTTCGGGCGGCGCTTCTCCTTGAACGCGTCGCGGCCCTCCTGGGCCTCCTCGCTCATGTAGTAGAGCATCGTGGCGTCACCGGCGAACTGCTGCATGCCCGCCGCGCCGTCGCTGACGGCGTTGATGGCGCCCTTGACCATGCGCAGCGCCAGCGGGGACTTCTCCAGCATCTCGCGCGCCCAACGAACGGTCTCGGCCTCCAGTTCGGCCAGCGGGACGACGGTGTTGACCATGCCCATCTCCAGCGCCTCCTGGGCGCTGTACTGGCGGCACAGGTACCAGATCTCGCGGGCCTTCTTCAGGCCCACGGTCTGCGCCAGCAGCCAGGAGCCGTAGCCGCCGTCGAAGGAGCCGACCTGGGGGCCGGTCTGCCCGAACTTGGCGTTGTCCGCGGCGATGGTCAGGTCGCAGCACACCTGGAGGACGTTGCCGCCGCCGATCGACCAGCCCGCCACCATGCAGATCACCGGCTTGGGCAGGCGGCGGATCTGCACCTGGAGATCGAGCACGTTCAGGCGGCCGATCCCCTGTTGGGCGACAGCGTCGTCACCCATGTAGCCGTCCTCGCCGCGGATCTTCTGGTCACCGCCGGAGCAGAACGCCCGGTCGCCGGCACCGGTGAAGATGATCACGCCGACCCTGGAGTCGTCGCGGGCGGCGTTGAAGGCGTCCTGCAGCTCGAAGAGGGTCTGGGGCCGGAAGGCGTTGTGCACCTCCGGCCGGTTGATCGTGATCTTGGCGATACCCTCCGCGGTCTCGTAGATGATGTCGGAATACTCGCCCGACCGCTGCCACTCGATCACGCTGCTCACGACTGCTGTTCTCCTCAACCAGGCACTGTGGACGGCCGCGGACGCGGCGGGCCCACCGCGGGTGGGGCCGCGTCCACGCGCCAACCCTACGCATTGTGCCAGGCGGCCCCGCTCACGTGGGCGCGCCCCCTTGTCAGGGTGCCTTACGCCCCGAGGCGGGCATACGCTGGCCGGCGTGGCAGATTCGAACACCGTCGGCGCCCCCGCACCCGGCACCGGCTCCCCAGGGGGGCGTCCCCTGCGCGCCGTGCGCGGACTGGCGCCCGCACAGATCAACGGCCTGCTCGCGCGTGCGCTCAACGCCGACGGGCCCGCCCTCCTCCCCGTGCCCGACGGCACCCCCGACGCACGGGTCGCGGACCTGCTCGCCTCGATGCGCCCGTCCTCGCTGCTGACGCCCGCCGGGCTGAGCGACCTCTCCGGCGGCGCGCCCGTGCGCGAGGACACCGCGCTGGTCATCGCCACCTCCGGTTCCACCGGGGCACCCAAGGGCGTGGAACTGTCCTCCTCGGCGCTGCGGTCCTCAGCCCGAGCCTCGGTGGCCCGTATCGGGGCCGGGCCGGGCGACACGTGGCTGTGCGTGCTGCCCGCGGCGCACGTCTCCGGCCTCCAGGTCATGGTGCGCGCCCTGGCCACCGGCGGCGAGACCGTGCACACGCCCTTCGACCCCGTCGCCGTGGCCGCCCTGGCCCACCGCCTGCGCCCGCACGTGTCCCTGGTCCCCACCCAGTTGCGCCGCCTGCTGGCCGCGGGCGCCGACCTGTCGGCGTTCGGCACGATCCTGCTGGGCGGGGCCGCCGCCGAACCCGCACTGCTGGCGGCGGCACGCGAGGCGGGAGGACGGGTGGTCACCACCTACGGCATGACCGAGACCAGCGGCGGCTGCGTCTACGACGGCCTGCCGCTGGACGGCGCACGGGTCCGTGTGGAGTCCGACCGCCCCGGCTCGCCCGGCCCCATCCTGCTGTCGGGACCGATGCTGTTGAGCGGCTACCGCCTGCCGCCCGGCGCGTCCGCCGACCCAGACCCCCTGTCCTCCGACCCCAGCGGCCTGCGGTGGCTGCGCACCAGCGATCTGGGGCGCCTGGACCCCGGGGGCCGTCTGCACGTCCTGGGCCGCGCGGACGGGGTGATCAACACCGGCGGCCACAAGGTCGTACCGGAGCAGGTGAACTCCCTGCTGCTGGAGCACCCGGAGGTGGCCGACGCGGCCGTGGTGGGCAGGCCCGACCCCGAGTGGGGGCAGAGCGTCACCGCAGTCGTCGTGCCCGCGGACCCGGCCGCCCCGCCCACCCTGGACCGTCTCCGCGCGTGGGTGCGCGAGCGCCTGCCGGCCTACGCGGCGCCGCAGGTCCTGGAAGTGCGCGAGGCGCTGCCGCTGCTGGCCTCGGGCAAGCCCGACCTGGCGGCCCTGCGCGCTCCCGCACCCGGCGGCTGAGGACGGGGCCGCGCGCTCCGGCCGCTGCCCGTGTCGGATCGCTCCCGGGCCGGTGCGGGCCCGCGCCCGGACGGGGGTCGAGCGCAGACGTCAGTCGGTTCGGCTCCCCTCTCCCTTCCCCGCACCGCCGCGCCGTCGGGGGCGGTCCAGGACCAGGTCGCCGGCGCGGGACAGGACCTGGAGCCGGGTCCGGTCACCGTGGTCGGCGGCGAGGAAGTGCGCGCCGATCGCCAGGCAGAAGGCGAGCAGGCCGCGTGCCTCGACCTCGTCGGGGTCGGGGCAGAAGGTGCCGATCGTCTCGCGCAGCAGCGCCATCCGCTGGTTGTCCACCCGCCGCAGCCGTTCGGCGACGGCCTCGTCACGCCGGGACCAGTCACGGATCGCCAGGTCGATGGGGAGCAGGCGGTCGTCGGAGAAGGTGAGCATGCCCGCGAGCTGGGCCCTGTCCCTGGGGTCGCCGCCCTCGCGCTCGACCCGGTCGAGCACCTCGTCGACGCTTTCCCGCTCCCAAGCGTCCAACATCGCCTCCAACAGTGCGTCGCGGTCCGCGAAGTGCCCGTAGAAACCGCCCTTGGTGACACCGATCCGCTTCGCCAGCGCCTCGACTCGGACCGCGTCCGGGCCGCCGCCGGCCAGCGCCCGCAGACCTTCCTCGATCCACCTCTCCCGCGGTGTGCGAACAGTACCCACGATGTGCTCCACTCCACCGACCCAGCTCATATACGCGTCCGTATAAAAGGTATACCCTCGCCCTATACGCAAGCGTATACACGGGCGGGGGCGGACCCGGACCCCCACCAGGCTCCCGCCCTTCCCTGAGACAGGAAAGGCGGCAGCAGCCATGAGACTCCCCCACACCGCCCACACCGCCCGGCCGTGGCGGATCCACGAACTCACCCGCGACTTCCGGCTGGAGGACGTGTGGGCGTTTCGCACCCCGGGCGCCGGGCCGGACGACTTCCCGGCGATGCTCGCCGCGCTGCGGGAAGCGGGCGGACCCGAGCGGCAGTCCGCACCGGTCCGGTTCCTGTTCGCCCTGCGATGGAAGCTCGGAGCCCTGTTCGGCTGGGACCGGCCCACGAACGGGGTGGGGACCCGCGTCCGTTCGCTACGCGAGCGCCTGCCCGCCGACCTCCGGAGAGCCCCGGACGCTCCGGGCTCCGGCAGCGATCCGTTCACGCCGGTCTACGAACTCGACAACGAGCGCGCCAGCGAACTGGCGAACACGACCGTCCACACCGTCATGCACCTGGGATGGGTGCCGACCGACCGGGGCGAGTACGAACTGCGCATGGCCGCCCTCGTCAAGCCCAACGGCCTGCTCGGCAGAGCGTACATGGCTGCCATCGCCCCGTTCCGCCACTTCGTCGTCTACCCGGCGCTGACACGGCAGTGGGAGGCCGCCTGGCGCGACCGCCCGCGGCCGGCGGACGGGCGGCGCCCCGGCGACTGCTGACGGCGGCGCGGGCCAGAGCGCGACCACGCCCCACGGGTCGGCCCCCGGCCCGCCCCTACGCCGAACCGGAGTTACCGGGCCACCGCGAACACATGGGACCCTGACCCCAGCGGGTGCCCGACCGACGGCACCCGCACCGGGTGGCGCCGGGGCCTGATCCGGCGCGGACCAGGGGAACTTCCCCCCCTCCTCCGGCGTCTACCTGAGTATCCGGCCCCTCGTCCCCCGAGAAGGAGGTCCGCGGTTGGCTCCAGCCATCGACCCGCTCGATCCCGCCCCTGCGCCCTCCCCGGGTCGGCCGGATCATCCTCCCCGAGCGCGAACAGGCTCCTTTACCTGTTCACCGTGGCCTTTGGCCACCGATCGGAGCGTGATCCATGTCACTTCGAACGATATCCAATCGAGACGGGGAACATTTGACTCCCCGACACGTTGGACATATTGGCGCGTCCAGTCGGTGGGACTCCTTCCGCCGCGTGCCACACGTCATGGAAGGGAGGGAGGTGCCCCGATGACGAGCACTGCCCCCGCCGTTCCGGCCACGGCCGGAGCCGCCGCAGGCACCGCTCCGATCGAGGACCCGGCCGCCCACGCGGCCCTGTCCGAACTGCTCACCCACGGGCGCACGCAGGGGAACCTGTCCCTCTCCGAACTGCGTACCGCTTTCTCCGCGGCCGGAGTCACCGCTCCCGAAGGCCGCTCCATCCTGCGTGAACTCACCAAGAACGGGGTCCGGCTCGCCAAGGGGGGCGACGACTCCGCGCTGGTGGCCGATCCTGACGCCGAGGACGACGTGCTGGAAGACACTCTGATCGCGACGGTGCCCGACTCCGACGAGGCGCCCAAGGCCGCATCCGGCAAGGGCGCAGCCCGCAAGGGCCCCTCCCCCCGGAGGAAGGCCCGCTCCACGCGGCGCGCCAAGAAGACCCAGAACACCAAGGCCTCCGAGCCCGAGACCAACGGCGAGGCCGACCTCGACGACCAGTCACCCGCCATGGGCGACTCGGTCCACACCTACCTCAAGGCCATCGGACGGCGCCAGCTCCTCACCGCGGAGCAGGAGGTCGACCTGGCCAAGCGGGTGGAGGCCGGCCTCTACGCCGAGTACCGCCTGGGCCGGCACGGCGAGATCGACGGCTCCGTCGAGATGGCCCGGGCCGAGATCGAGGAACTGGAGTGGGTGGCCGAGGACGGCCGCACGGCCAAGTCCCACATGCTGGAGGCCAACCTGCGCCTAGTGGTGTCGGTGGCCAAAAAGTACAGCGACCGGGGCATGTCCCTGCTGGACGTGGTCCAGGAGGGCAACCTGGGCCTGATCCGCGCGGTGGAGAAGTTCGACTACACCAAGGGCTTCAAGTTCTCCACCTACGCCATGTGGTGGATCCGCCAGGCCATCCAGCGCGGCTTCGCCGACTCCGCGCGCACCATCCGCCTGCCCGTGCACGTCCTGGAACTGCTGAGCAAGGTCAGCCGCTTGGAGCGCGACATGCACCAGGCGCTGGGACGCGAGCCCACCCCGGAGGAGCTCGCCCTGGAGCTGGACAAGACCCCGGCCCAGATCGAGGAGCTGCTGCGCGTCACCCGCCAGCCGATCAGCCTGGACTCCACGATCGGCGAGGACGGCGAGACACGGATCGGCGACCTCATCGAGGACGTGGACGCCTCGGAGGCCTCCGAGGTAGTCGACCGCCAGCTCATGGCCGACCAACTGCGCAACGCGCTGTCGGACCTGGAGCCCCGCGAGGCGACGATCATGTCCCTGCGCTTTGGCCTCATGGACGGCCGCCCGCGCACCCTGGACGAGATCGGCAAGCACCTGGGCCTGACCCGCGAGCGCATCCGCCAACTGGAGAAGCAGTCGCTGTCCAAGCTGCGCCATCCGAGCCGGGCACGGCAACTGCTGGACTTCGCCAGCTAGGGGGAGGCCGGGGCCGCGCACGGACGTCCGTGCGCGGCCCCGGCCGTGTCAGGGACATCCCCGAGATCCCCCTGGCTTTTGCGGACGCGCCGGGCGGTACGGCGGCAGGCGGTGCCATGATGGAGGGCATGACCGACACCCCCCAGCGAACCCAGGACGAGGTCGCCGCCGCGCTGCGGGCCGGCCGCGATCTCGGCCCCGAGTACGACGACGCCGTCGCGGCGTCCCTGGTCGAACGCATCGACGGGACGATCGATGAGCGTGTACGCCACCACGTCGCCCAGCACACCAAGGACACCGACCGCTCCGGTATCCCCGCCAACACCGCGCGCTTCGTCCTGACCTTGGTGTTCATGGGGCTGAGCATCCCGCTCACCGCCATCGCCGGGGGTACCGCGGGAACCGTCGGCGTGGTGGCCCTGTGGCTGGGGCTGGTCGTCTTCTACCTCGTCTCCGTGCTGGGCCTGCGCCGCTGAGCCGCACCTCCTAGAGCAGGAGCCAGGCCACCAGCGCCGCCGGTACCAGCACGACCACGACCAGGACCGCCACCACGAACCAGGTGTGCGTGCGGCGCGGACGGAAGCCGTAGCCCCCGTCGTAGTAGTGGTCCCCGTGGTAGTGCTCGTCGTCGGGGCGCCCCGGGCCCCGCTTCCTGCGCCCGCGGCGCGGACGGCGGCCGGGCGGCGCCGGCTGCACCCGGTCGGCCCTCGACCAGCCCGCCCCGGCCCGCCGCTCACGCGGCGCACCGGCCGCCCGGTCCGAGGCCTTGCCGGACCTCCCCGGTTTCCCGCCCGGCACGCTCGTCCCCCCGCCCGGCGCGGCCGGGTTGCCCTCCGCACCCGGCCGCTTGCCCGGCCCGCCACCCGAACGGTGCACCGGCCGCCGGTCCATGCCCTTGCCCATCGAAGCCCCTTCGCCCGCCTGACGCCGTGCACGACGCTAGCGGACCGGGCCCCGCCGCGGGAGGCGGCGGCCGGTAACGGCCACCTGTAAGGGACAGGACGACGGCCGGGGTCACCCCTCCAGGACCGCGCGCAGGATCTCCACCGCCTCGTCGTGGCCGATCCCCACCCGGGAGATCACCTCGGCGTAGGCGCGGGCGGCCGCCAGGGCCTCCGCCCGCTGGTCGTCCCCGCCGGCCGCGACGAAGGTCCCCGAACGTCCGCGCGTCTCGACCACACCGGCCTGTTCCAGTTCCCGGTAGGCCCGCGCGACGGTGTTCACCGCCACCGACAGCTCACCGGCCAGCGACCGCACCGTGGGCAGGCGGTAGCCGACGGGCAGCTCGCCGTTGGCCGCGGCGATCGCGACGATCGTCCGTATCTGCTCGTAGGGCGGTACCTTCGACGTCGGGTCGATGCGGATGAAATCCGCCATCATGCACTGCGCTCCCCACCAGAGTCCGTCCCCGCGCCGCGGGGAACCGTGTCCGTCCGGCCGGACACCAAACTCACCGGCCCGGCTTCGCGTCCCCACCCGGCGGGGCTCACACCGCACCGGCCACCCGGCGCGGAACCCGCTGGACACCGTGGAGGCGGTGCTCCTCCCGCGCGGTCAGCAGTCGCTCGGCCACCCGTGTCGCCTCGCGCACCTCGGGCCGGGCCAGGCGCTTGCGGCGGTAGATGGCGTCACGGTAGCCGCGCGCCCCGACCAGGACCCGCTCGCGCGCGTAGGCGGCGCGCATCGCCTCGGTCAGCGCCCTGTCCAGTGCCAGGCCGCAGGCGCGCAGCTCCGCGGCCGACGCCTCCCGCTCCCGTGCCCCGGCCAGCGCCTCCTCGGCCCCGGCGACCGCCCGCAGAAGTTCGGGCAGGCGCCGGGCGCTCTCCTCATCCTGCGCGAGGCTCTCACGCGCCTGTGTCCTGGTCTGCTGGGTCAGTGCCATGTCACCGTCTCCGTAACGCGAACCGTCGGTCGGGACCAACTCTAGAGGTGACGTAGATCATCGCACACCACGGTCAGGGACACCGGTGGTGGCGAACGTCGGCCCCTGCCGCCACACTGATCCTGGACACCGGGAAAGGAACATCAGTTGAGCAGGAACAACGCCGGCCTGAGTCGGGAGCGCATCATCCTCGAAGCGCTGCACATCATCAGCGGACGCGGGCTGGGCGGGCTCTCCATGCGCCGCCTGGGCGACGCCCTGGAGGTCGAGGCGATGGCGGTCTACCACCACTTCCCCCTGGGCAAGGACCAGTTGTTCAGCGCGATCGCCGCCTACGTCACCTCGCCGCTCCCTCCCCGTCCTCCCGAAGAGGACGGGGAGGGGGCTGAGGGGGCCGAGCCGGAGGAGGCCGGGAGCGGCCCGTGGGACGTGCGCCTCACCGACTGGGCCCACGCCTACCGCTCCCGGCTGCTGGAGTTCTCCGGCGCGCTCTCCCTGCTGGTCCACCGGGCCCCGCACACACCCGCGGACACGGCGTCGCGCGCCCTCATCCAGGGAGCGTTCCTCGACGCGGGCCTGTCCGGCGCCGACACCGTTCGGGCTGCCGAGGCCCTGCACTCCCACGTGCTCGGCTCGGTGATCCACCAGGTCCGGCACTCCGGTGCGGAGGACGCCCCCGACGAGGCGGAGTGCGAGGCGCGGTTCCGGTTCGGTCTGCGCGCGCTCCTGCGCGGGCTCGTTCCGGACATGTGAATTCCCTCCCCACGCGGAACCGGAACCGGTCCCCTGGCGTCTACTCACGTCAAGGGGCGCACCGTCACCGAAGACCCTCCCCGGCCCCGCGCCCCGGCCGAGGAGATCGGAAGGCCTGACATGGTTCTCAAACGCCTGCTCGCGGGCATCGGTGTCGGCGGGGCCACCGTCGAGACCGTCCTGGACACCGACCGGGCACAGCCCGGGGGAGCCCTCCGCGGCACCGTGCACGTCCAGGCCGGGGACGTGGAGCAGAAGATCGACCGCCTCACCGTGGGCCTCCAGGCACGTGTGGAGGTGGAGTCCGGCGACTACGAGAGCGTCCAGGACGTGGAGTTCCACCGGGTCCAGCTCGGCGGGGAGGCGGCCATCGCCCCCGGGCAGACCTTCTCGGTGCCCTTCCAGCTCTCCGTGCCCTGGGAGACCCCGATCAGCAGCTACGGAGGGCGTCCCCTCCACCACATGAACCTGGGGGTGAACACGCGTCTGGAGGTGGCCAAGGCCGTCGACCCGGGCGACCTCGACCCCGTGGCGATCGAGCCCCTGCCCTCCCAGGCGGCGCTCCTGGACGCCCTGGTCTCCCTGGGGTTCGGTTTCCAGCACGCCGACGTGGAGAAGGGCCGAGTCCTGCGGACGCGCCAGACTCTGCCCTTCTACCAGGAGTTCGAGTACCGTTCCCCCGGCCACTACCAGGGGCTGAACTCGCTGGAGCTGACGATGGTCTCCGACCACGCCGGAATGGATGTCGTCCTGGAACTGGACAAGAAGCCCGGGCTGCTCTTCTCCGAGAGCCGGGACACCTTCCACAGCCTCAGCGTCGGCCACCAGGAGGCGGTGGGCTACGACTGGCGGGGCTACCTGCACCACTGGATCGGCTCCCTGGCTGGGCGCAGACGCCTGCTCTGACCGGCTGCGGGCCCCGCCGGGCCCGCATGCACCGGTCCGCCGGAGCGCGGAAGCCCCTGCCGCGCCGTCGTCTCCGAGGCCGGATCAGCGGTACGGTTTGTCATATACCGCGCCCTTGTTCCCATTCCGACCCTCGGGTGAGAAGGCTGTCCCTCTTGGAACCCCTCCACTCCTCCGATCCCGCCCGTATCGGTGACTACCGGCTCTCCAAGCGCCTGGGAGCGGGCGGTATGGGCCAGGTCTACCTCGCCCATACCGCCTCCGGACGCGGGATCGTCATCAAGACCATCCGCTCCGAACTGGCCCGGGACCAGGGGTACCGCGACCGCTTCGCCCGCGAGGCCGAGGCCGCGCGGCGTGTCGGCGGCTTCCACACCGCCCAGGTCGTGGACGCCGACCCCCATGCCGAGCGTCCCTGGATCGCCACCGCCCACGTCCCCGGCCCCACCCTCGCCCGGGCCGTGATCGACCACGGCCCCCTGGTACCGCCGCCGCTGCACGTCCTGGCCATGGGGCTCGCCGAGGGGCTCAAGGCCGTCCACTCCTGCGACCTGGTCCACCGAGACCTCAAACCGAGCAACATCATCCTCAGCGGCGACGGGCCGCGCATCATCGACTTCGGTGTCGCCCGCCCCCTCGACGACACCCGCGACATGACCGGGGAGGGCGAGGTCTTCGGCTCCCTGCCCTACATGTCCCCCGAGCAGGTCGACAGCGCCCGCGTCGGCCCCGCCTCGGACGTGTTCTCCCTGGGCACCGTCCTGGCCTACGCGGCCACCGGGACCAACCCCTTCGCCGGTGCCTCCACGATCGAGACCCTCAAGCGCATCGTCGGGCCCCCGCCCGTCCCGGCCGGGATCGACCCGCGTGTGCGGAACCTGATCGCCGACTGCTGGAACCACGACCCCGGGCTGCGCCCGACCCCCGACCAGGTCCTGACCCGTTTCGACGCACCCGACCCGGAGGACTCCTGGCCCCCGCCCCACCTGTCCGGCGCGGCCACGCGCCCTCCGGTGGAGACGGCTCCGGCCGTCCGACCCCCGCGCACCGATCCGCCGTCGCCGGGACCGTCCGCCCCCGCTCCGGGGATCGTGGCCCGGTGGGAGCCGTCGGCGCCGCACTACCGCCTCCCCGTTCCCATGCCCGCGGCCTACCCGGTGTCCAGGCGCCGCGGGCCCTGGCTGTGGGTGGGTCTCGCCGCCGCCTTGGTACTGGTCGTGGCCGGCGCCGCGGTCCCCCTCCTGCTGGGCCCGGAGACCGCCCCCGGCCGGCACGGCGAGCCCGGGGGAAGGTCGGCCATGGTGCTCACCGAGCACGACGGCCGGGTGCGCTCGGTGGCCTTCAGCCCCGACGGCACCCTCCTGGCCAGCGGCGGCGACGACACCACCGCACGCCTGTGGAGCACCAAGACCGGCGAACACCTCGCCGTCCTGTCCGGGCACCGCGACTGGGTGCGCTCGGTGGCCTTCAGCCCCGACGGCACCCTGCTCGCCACCGGCGGCGACGACGCGACCGTCCACCTCTGGGACACCGGTACCGGTGAGAGCACCGCGGCCCTGAGCTGGCCGGGCGGCTCCAGCGCCTACGTCCTCTCGGTGGCCTTCCACCCCGGGGGCGACACGATCGCCGTCGCCGGCGACGACGGCGCCGTGGAGCTGTGGGACACCGGAAGCGGCGCGCGGACCGCCTCGTTCACCGGCCACAGCGGTTCCGTGAACGCCGTCGCCTTCGATCCCGGGGGCGGCCTCCTGGCCACAGCGAGCGACGACGGCACCGCGCGGCTGTGGGACGTGGAGGCAGCGCAACAGGTCGCCTCGTTCACCGGGCACGGCAACGGTGTGAACGCGGTGGCCTTCGGCCCCGGGGGCGACCTGCTCGCCACGGCGGGCAACGACGGCACCGCGCGGCTGTGGGACACCGGCGGCGCCCCCGTCGCCGTCTTCTCCGGCCACGACGACTGGGTGCGCTCGGTGGCCTTCGGCCCCGACGGCACCCTGCTCGCCACCGGCGGCGACGACGACACGGCGATCCTGTGGGACGTGGACTCGGCGACGCCGAACGCCGTCCTCGAAGACCACGAGGACTGGGTGCGCTCGGTGGCGATCAGCCCGAGCGGCAGCGCCCTGGCGACCGCGGGCTACGACGACACGGTCCGTCTGCGGGGGACCGGGTGAGCTCGGCGGTTCCACCGGGAGGGCGGCGGTCGGTCCGTTCCGCTCTCGTTCCGGCGGAACGGACCGAGGCCTTTACGACGTAGATTCAATGCTTTCGACGGGGCGTCCCTCCTCCAGGCGCAGGCGCGCCCCCTCCCAGCGGCGGCGCAGCCACCGGTCGTGCGAGGCCGCCACGACCGCGCCGGGCGCGCGCCCCAGCGCCTCCTCCAGCTCCTCCGCCAGAGACAGGGACAGGTGGTTGGTGGGCTCATCCAGCAGCAGCACGTCCGGAGCCGCCCCCACCAGCATCGCCAGGGCCAGCCTGCGCCGCTGGCCCACGCTCAGCTCCCCCACCGGCCGGTCCTGGTCGCGGGCGGCCACCAGCCCCAGTTCGCTCAGGCGCGGCCGGTCCGAGCCAGCCTTCAGCCCCCCGTACAGCGAGCGGGGCGTCCGCCGCGGGTCGGGGAAGACCACGTCCTGCTCCAGCAGCGCCACCGTCGCGCCCCGCCGCCACCACACCTGTCCCGACTCCGGGCGCAGCAGGTGCCCCATGGCACGCAGCAGCGTGGACTTGCCCGCCCCGTTGGGACCGGTGACCAGCAGCCGCGCGTCCGAGGGCACGTCCAGCCGGGCCACCTCCAGCCTCCCGGGCACCACCAGGTCCCGGACCTCCAGGGCCGTGCCGTCCGTGCCAGGGTCCCGGGTCAGTGATCCGGCGAAGCTCAGCGGCCGGGGCGGCTCACGCACCTGGCCGCGCTCCAGTTCCTCCAGCCGACCCCGCGTTTCGCGGACCCGCCGGGAGACCTGCGCGGCGACCCGACCGCCCTTGTAGTCGTAGGCCATCTTCGCGTTGTCCCTGGGGCCGCGGCCGTGCGCGACCTGGCGCGCGGTGGTGCGCACCGCCTCGCGCAGCGCCTTCATGTCCCTCTGCTCGCGCTGGTGGCGCTGCTCCCAGCGCTGCCGCTGCAGGCGCTTCTCCCGCAGGTAGGCGGAATAGGCGCCGCCGTAGTGGACCGGCCCGTCCACCGCCGGGTCCAGGTCCACCAGCCCCGTGCACACCGCGTCGAGGAACACGCGGTCGTGACTGGCCAACACCACCGCGCCCGGCAGGGAGCGCAGGTAGCCCTCCAGGAACTCCATGGCCCGGTCGTCGAGGTGGTTGGTGGGCTCGTCCAGCAGCAGCGCCCCGGGGCGGCGGACCAACAGGGCGGCCAGGCCCAGACGGCCCCGCTCGCCCCCCGACATCCGTCCGACCCGCCGCCGTGGCGGGATCCCCGCCAGGCCCAGTCCGGCCAGCACGGTCTCGGCACGGTGGCCGGCGTCCCACACCTCCAGCCGTTCCGCCTCGGACAGGGTCCGACCGTAGGCGCGCAGCGCGTGTGCGTCGGCCGGGTCGGCTTCCAGAGCGGTGGTGGCCCCGGCCAGGCGGCGCTCGACCTCCCGTGCGGGGGCAAGCGCCTCGGCAACCACCTCGGCCAGGGTCGTGTCGGGCGGATACGGCAGTTCCTGGTGGAGGACGCCGGTGTCGTCGGGGCCGGCCACGGTTCCGGCGTCGGGCTCCTCCAGCCCGCCGAGCAGCCGCAGCAGCGTGGACTTACCCGCACCGTTCTCCCCCACCAGGCCGATCCTGTGGCCGGGCGCGGCGTCCAGGTCGAGGCCGTCGAACACCACCCGGGCACCGTAGGCCTTGGCGAGGTCGCGTGCGCGCAGCACGGGTCCGCCCGATGTGGTCGGCAACGTGTCGTATGCGGTCATGGGCCGCCCTTCGTCTCAGGGCGGGTCTCGATGCGGAGCGCGGTCCGGGGCTGGGACAGCCGACACCGAGACCGCACCCGCGTGGGAACGGGAAGGCACCGAGCGGGGCGAGGGCTCGGAGCCCGCAGGTGCGGGCGAGCGCCGCGCGCTCGGCGCGTGTGGTCTCGTGGTGTCAGCTCAGCATCGTGCGATCAGGCTATCCGCGTGTCCCGAGGCGGGGCCAACGTTTTTCGGTGTCCTCTTCGGCACCGCGCCGTCCGGTTCGAGGGAACGTACCGGTGGCCGGGCCCCACGCGAACAGGGGACGCGGTTCCCAGGCCCGTACCCTGCGTGCCGACCGCCCCCTCCGGGGTCCTCCGCGCGCCGAAAGGAGCCGCGAGGCCCGTTCCGCTGTCCGCGGTGGTCTCCGCCCGCGTCGGCACCGACCGGCCGCGTACCCGCCTGCTGCGCCTGGACCGCGACGGCGAACCGGGCGTGTTCGTGCACGGCCCACTCCCCTCCTGGGCGTTCGGGCAGCGCACCACGCCGGCGCTGCCCGAGCGCCGCCGACCGGTGGCGCTGGATCTGCGCGGGTTCGGCGACACCGGACGGGCCCCGACCGGTGTCGCCCGGTGCCTGGACGGCTCCTGCCCGGAAAGAAACCCGTGCCGCGGGCGACGGTTGGGGGCGGGCCCTGCCCCCCGCACGGCCCGCCCCCTTCTCACCGGCCCCGCATGTTCCGGTAGCGCCGGACCAGCGCGGCGGTGGAGGCGTCCAGCCCCGGGGCTTCGGCCCCGCTGGTCAGTGCGGGCTCGACCCGCTTGGCCAGGGCCTTGCCCAGTTCCACCCCCCACTGGTCGAAGGAGTTGATGTTCCACACCGCGCCCTGGACGAACACCTTGTGCTCGTAGAGGGCGACGAGCTGGCCGAGCACGGAGGGGCTCAGCCGCTCGGCGAGGATGGTGGTGGTGGGGCGGTTGCCCGCGAAGGTGCGGTGCGGAACCAGGTCGGCGGGCACGCCCTCGGCGGCCACCTCCTCGGCGGTCCTGCCGAAGGCCAGTGCCTGCCCCTGGGCGAACAGGTTGGCCATGAGCAGGTCGTGCTGACGGGCGAGGTCCGCGGGCAGGCCGGGGGCGGGGACGGCGAACCCGATGAGGTCGGCGGGCACCAGGCGGGTGCCCTGGTGCAGGAGCTGGAAGTAGGCGTGCTGGCCGTTGGTTCCGGGGGTGCCCCACACGATCGGGCCGGTCTGCCAGGTGACGGGGGAGCCGTCGCGCTGGACGGACTTGCCGTTGGACTCCATGTCGAGCTGTTGCAGGTAGGCGGTGAACTTCGACATGTGGTGGCTGTAGGGCAGGACCGCGTGGCTGTGGGCGTCGAAGAAGGCGCCGTACCACACGCCCAGCAGGCCCAGCAGGAAGGGCAGGTTGCGCTGGGGCGGCGCGGTGGCGAAGTGCTCGTCCATCAGGTGGAACCCGGCGAGCATCTCCCGGAAGCGCTCGGGGCCCAGCGCCACCATGAGGGACAGGCCGATCGCCGAGTCGTAGGAGTAGCGTCCGCCCACCCAGTCCCAGAACTCGAACATGTTGGCGGTGTCGATGCCGAACCGGGCGACCGCTTCGGCGTTGGTGGAGACCGCCACGAAGTGCCTGGCGACCGCGTCGCTGTCGGTGCCCGTCCCCAGGCCCTGGGCCAGCCAGGCGCGCGCCGCCGTGGCGTTGGTGATGGTCTCCACGGTGGTGAAGGTCTTGGAGGCGACCACGAACAGGGTGCGGGCCGGGTCGGCGTCGATGAGGGCCTCGTGCAGGTCGGTGCCGTCCACGTTGGAGACGAACCGGAACTCCAGGCGGCGGTCGGTGTAGGGGCGCAGCGCCTCGTAGGCCATGGCGGGGCCCAGGTCGGAGCCGCCGATGCCGATGTTGACCACGCGCCGGACGGGCTCGCCTGTGTGGCCGAGCCAGGAGCCCGAGCGCACGCGCTCGGCGAAGGCCGCCATCTCGTCCAGGACGCGGTGGACGCCGGGGACGACGTCGTGGCCGTCGGACTCGACGACGGCTCCGCGGGGGGCGCGCAGCGCGGTGTGCAGAACGGAGCGGTCCTCGGTGGTGTTGATGTGCTCCCCGGCCAGCATGGCGTCGCGCAGGTCCGCCACCCCGGCGGCCCCGGCCAGGTCGGCCAGCAGGTCCAGGGTCCGGCCGGTCACCAGGTTGCGGGAGTAGTCGACGTGCAGGTCGCCGACGTCGAGCGTGAACCGCTCGGCACGTGCGGGGTCGTCGGCGAACAGGCTCCGAAGGCGGACGCTGCCGAGGTCGGTGCGGTGCTTGTCCAGTGCCGCCCACTCCCCGCTCCGGTCCAGCGGGGTGGCCGGTCCGTGGGGGCTCGTGCTGCCAGGCATCCGGTGGCTCCTCGTGATCGAAGGGATCGGTGTGCCGCGCGGTCGGGGTGTCCCCCGGCCGCCGTGCCGGTCCCGCTCGCGCGGCGGCTCCCAGCCTTTCACGGACACGGCACGGTCCTTACCGGTCTAGACCATGTGGTGCGCCGGTGGGGGCGGACGGACGGGGCCCCGAACGAGGGGACCGCGCGGTCCCGTCACTGGAAACACCCGCCGCGACCAGGCATGATCGAAAGAGGAGGGATCGAGGCGAGGGGGACGCCCGTGACGGATCGACCCGAGGACTTCACGATGGACGGCACCGGTGGTGCCGGGATCGACGACGTGGACGCCGAGATGGACGTGGGCGCCGCCGACCAGGACTCGGCCGTGGCCGAGTACCTGCTCGACCACCCCTACGGGCACCGGATCGAGGAGTTGGAGGACCGCGGTGCCCTCGGCATCGGGGAGGAGCTCCGCAGGGAGCTGCCCGACCCGCGCCCGGACCCGGGGGGCCCGCCGCCCGTGGCGCGGCGGGAGGAGCTGGCCCGGCTGCTGAAGGCGGAGGAGTTCGCCGAACGGGCGCGCCGGAAGCGGGCGTGAGGCCGACGTCAGCCGGCGCGGCCTTCCGCGGTCAGCCACCGTTCGACACGCATGACGTGCACGGTCGCCGCGGCGCGCGCGGCATCGGGGTCGCGCGCCGTGAGCGCCTCGTGGATGCGCTCGTGGTCCTCGCGGAGTTTGGCCGCCAGCCCCGCCTCCTTGTGCCCGGCCCACACGCGGGCGTTGAAGGTGCGCGAGGACAGGCCCTCGTTGACGGCGGCCAGGGTGGCGTTGCCGGTGCTGGCGACGATGGCCTGGTGGAAGCCGAGGTCGGCGCTGACGGTGTCGGTGCCGAGTGTGTCCTGTCCGCCGTCGATACGGCCGAGCAGGTCGCCCACGCGCTCGAGGTCGGCCGGGGTGGCGCGGGCCGCGGCCAGCGCGGTGGCGGCGGGTTCGAGCATACGGCGCACCTGGAGCACCTCCAGGAGGGTCTCCCCCTGGGAGACCTCGGCCAGGACGGAGAAGGTCTCCAGCAGGTCGGAGGGGCGCAGCGCCGTGACGTAGACGCCGGCACCGTGCCGGGATTCGAGTACCCCCAGGGTGGTCAGGGCCCGGATGGCCTCGCGCATGGAGCTGCGGGAGACACCGAGCCTGACGGCGAGGTCGCGCTCGGTGGGCAGGCGCTGGCCGGGGCCGACCTCGCCCTGGGCGATCATCGCCTTGACCTGTTCGACCGCCCGGTGGGTGACGGGGGTGCGCTCCTGGCCCACGGTGCCTCCACGGGTTCGGGGGCGGGCCGCCGGTGTCGTTCCCGCGACCTCCATGACGCTAGAGATCATACCAATTTTCCCTGACACAGGCTGATACACCCCCCAAACTGGAATTTTACTGGCGAAATCCGCAAAGTCATGCGAAAGTGATCGGACCAATATGAACCCGCGGCGTCGGGTGAGAAGGAGGCCCCATGCGGATCGCGCTCTTCGTCACGTGCGTCAACGACACGCTCTTTCCCGGCACCGGGCGGGCAGTGGTCGGTCTCCTCGAACGGCTGGGCCACGAGGTCGTCTTCCCGGCCGGTCAGACCTGCTGCGGCCAGATGCACTACAACACCGGCTACCGCAGGGCCGCCGAGAAGCTGGCCGTGCGCTTCGTGGAGACCTTCGCCGACGCCGACGCCGTCGTCGCCCCCTCGGGGTCGTGCGCGGCGATGGTCCGCGACAACTACCCCCGTCTGGGCGAGGGGGGCAGCCGCCTGTCCCGCGAGGTCGCCGAACTCGCCCCGCGCGTGTACGACCTCACCGAACTGCTGGTGGACGTGCTGGGGGTGACCGACGTGGGGGCCTACTACCCGCACAAGGTCGCCTACCATCCCACCTGCCACGGGCTGCGGATGCTCGGCCTGGGCGACCGGCCCTACCGATTGCTGCGCAACGTGCGCGGACTGGAGCTGATGGAGCTGCCCGGCGCCACCGAGTGCTGCGGGTTCGGGGGGACCTTCGCCGTCAAGAACGGCGACGTCTCCTCCGCGATGGGCGCGGACAAGGCCCGCAACGCCGTGGCGACCGGCGCCGAGGTCCTGTGCGCTGTCGACAACTCCTGCCTCATGCACATCGGCGGCACCCTCTCCCGGCAGCGGTCCGGGATGCGGGTGGCGCACATCGCCGAGATCCTCGCCAGCACCGAGAAGGAGGCCGCCCACCGATGAGCGGAACGTTCCTGGGCATCCCGCCCTTCCCCGACGCGGCGCGCTCCGCCGTGGAGGACTCCCAACTGCGACACAACCTGCGCAAGGCCACCCGCACCATCCGCGGCAAGCGCACCGAGGCCGTCGACGAGCTCGGCGCCGACTGGATGCGGCTGCGCGCCCGCGGCAAGGAGGTCAAGGACCACACCCTGCGCCACCTCGACCACTACCTGGAGGAGCTGGAGCGCTCCGTCCAGCGCGCGGGCGGCACGGTGCACTGGGCCGCTGACGCCGAGGAGGCCAACACGATCGTCACCCGGCTGGTCCAGGAGACCGGCGAGAGCGACGTGGTCAAGGTCAAGTCGATGGCCACCCAGGAGATCGAGCTCAACCAGGCACTGGAGCGGGCGGGCATCACCGCCTACGAGACCGACCTGGCCGAGCTGATCGTGCAACTGGGTGAGGACCTGCCCTCGCACATCCTCGTACCCGCCATCCACCTCGGGCGCTCCCAGATCCGGGAGATCTTCCTGGAGCAGATGGCCGAGTGGGGCACGCCCGCCCCCGCCGACCTCACCGACGATCCCCGGGCGCTGGCCGAGGCCGCCCGGGTGCACCTGCGCGAGCGCTTCCTGCGTACCCGCACGGCGGTGTCGGGGGCCAACTTCGCGGTGGCCGACTCCGGCACGCTCGTGGTGCTGGAGTCGGAGGGCAACGGACGCATGTGCCTGACCCTGCCGCGGACACTCATCTCCGTGGTCGGTATCGAGAAGATCGTGCCGACCTGGTCGGACCTGGAGGTGTTCATGCAACTGCTGCCGCGCTCCTCCACCGGAGAGCGGATGAACCCCTACACCTCGACCTGGACGGGGGTGGCCCCCGGCGACGGCCCCCAGGAATTCCACCTGGTACTGCTGGACAACGGCCGCACCGACGTGCTGGCCGACACCGTCGGGCGGCAGGCTCTGCGGTGCATCCGCTGCTCGGCGTGCCTGAACACCTGCCCGGTCTACGAGCGCACCGGCGGACACGCCTACGGCTCGGTCTATCCCGGGCCGATCGGCGCGATCCTCACCCCGCAACTGCGCGGCATGTCCTCGGCTGCCGACGAGGCGCTGCCCTACGCCTCGTCGCTGTGCGGGGCCTGCTACGAGGTCTGCCCGGTGGCCATCGACATCCCCGAGGTCCTGGTCCACCTGCGCGAGGAGGTCGCCGAGGGGAGCGGACACCTCGGGGAGAAGGCGCTCATGGCGGGCGCGGGCGCGGTGTTCGGCTCACCGACCGCCCTGGAGGCGGCGCAGAGGGCGGCGGGGCTGGCGGGCGGCGCCGTGCCCAGGCACCTGCCCGGCCTGGCGGGCCAGTGGACCGATACACGCGACCTCCCCGGCCTCCCCAAGGAGTCGTTCCGCCGCTGGTGGAAGAGGGACGGAAGGAGTGAGGGTTGAGCAGCGCACGCGACCGCGTCCTGGGCAGGGTCCGCGCGGCCCTGGCCGATGTTCCGGCCGGGGAGGACCGGCGGTGGCCGAGGGAGGGGCCCGAGGAGCGCCCCTACGCCGACAGCCACGGCGAGGGGCCGTCCCTGGACGTGCTCGTCGACCGGCTCGTCGACTACAAGGCCACCGTGCACCGGGTGGACGCCGAACGGCTGCCCGCCGAGGTCGCGGCCTGCCTGGAGCGCGCCGGAGCCACACGGGTGGTGGTACCCGAGGGGGCGCCGCGCGCGTGGTTCGAGGGCTGCCCGGCGACCCTGCTCACCGACTCGCCGGAGCGCCCTCGCACGCTGGCCGACCTCAACGGTGCCGACGCCGTGGTCACCGGGTGTGCCGTGGCGATCGCCGAGACGGGCACGATCGTCCTGGACGCGGGGCCGGACCAGGGACGGCGCGCGATCACGCTGGTGCCGGACCACCACGTGTGCGTGGTCCGCGCCGACCAGGTCGTGGACGGGGTGCCGCAGGCCGTGCGCCTGCTGGACCCGGCCCGGCCGCTCACCTGGATCAGCGGCCCCTCGGCGACGAGCGACATCGAACTGAACCGGGTCGAGGGGGTGCACGGACCGCGCCTGCTGGAGGTGCTGGTCGTCGGCTGACCGCTCCCCTACCGGGGCCGCCAGTCCTCCAGGAGCCGTTCCAGGAGGTCGCTCTCCTCTTCGGGCGCTGCGAACGGCGCCTGGTAGCGGGCACCGACACCCGCCGGGGCCGCCGCCCGGGTTTTGCCCCGCCGGACGGCAGCGGCCTGCGCCGTCTCCTGTGCGGGCTCCTTCCGCGCCAGGGGCGCCTGGTAGCGGGCGCCTTGGGGCGCGGGGCGGCGCTTGCGGCGGAACCGGCGCCGGGGAGCGGGCGGCTCGTCCCGTTCCGGCTCCACGCGCTCACCCGTGGGGGCGAACCGGACCGGGAGCGCCTCCAGGCCGTGCACGGTCGGCGAGTCGCGCCAGGCCGGTTCTTCGGTGTCCAGCACCATGCCGCGCAGGCGGTCCACCACCGCGTCGACGGCGGTACGGACCAGTTCTCGGGTGAACCCGGTCGCGGGGCAGCGGTGCGCCCCCGCCCCCCAGGCCAGGTGGGAGCGGTTGCCCGCCATGGCGAACCCGTCGCGTGGGGCCACCGACGGGTCGGTGTGGGCGGAGTCGAAGGAGAGCAGCAGCGGGGCGCCCCGCCGGATGCGGGTACCGGCGAAGCTGACGTCGGTCGCGGTGTAGCGCCCGGCGATCGTCCGCACCGGGCAGTCGGTCCACATGACGACGTCGATGAAGTCCTCGGGGGTGAGGGTGCCGCCCACGTAGGCGGTCCACACCGGCGGATCGATGAGTAGTTTGAGCAGGGCGTTACCGATGAGGTGCGTGGTGAGTTCGTGGCCGCTCTCCCACATCCGGGACAGCGCCTCGGCCGCCTCCTCGTCGGTGAGGCCGTGGGGGTGCGCCAGCAGCCGACTGGTGAGGTCCTCCCCCGGACGGGCGCGTTTGCGGGCGACCAGGCCGGTGAAGTAGGAGCGCACGGCCGACTCCGCGGCCTCCACCGCCTCGGGGCCGCCGTTCCACAGGCGGTGGGCGAGGTCGGCCAGCAGGCGCCCGTAGTCGTCGGGCAGACCGAAGACCTCGTTGAGCACCAGGGCGGGCAGCGGGGCCGCGAACTGGCCGATGAGGTCGATTCTGCCCTCTGCGGCGGCACGGCCGAGCAGGTGCGAGGCGACGCGCTCCACGATCGGCACGAGCCGGGGCGTGCCCACCCCCGCGAGGGCGTCGACGACCGGGGTGCGCAGGCGCCGGTGTTCCTCACCGTCGCGGGGCAGGGCACCGGTGTGCGCGGGTGGGCGGCCCGACGGATTCCAGGGGCGGGGGTCGGCGGAGAAGTGGTCCTGGTCGCGCAGCGCCTGGAGGTTCTCCTTGTATCCGAGCAGCAGCCAGCCGTGGACTCCCGGGGCGACCTCGGTGGGGACCGGTGCACCGTAGCGGGGCCGCGGTCCCTCCAAGGGTGCCTCGTGGCGGCCGCGCGGTCCCGGGAGGCGGTCCCCGCCCACGGGGCAGCGGGCCGCGCCCGTACCGTCCTGGCCGGAGCCCTCACCGCTGGCGCCGGTTCTCTGGTGCATGGAGACTCCTTGGCTGTCGGTGCTGACGCGACGGTACGCAGGCCATGTTTCCGATGTGCTTCCGGCAGGAAAGCCGTGGTTTTCCGCCCCTCGCAGAGGGCCCCACAAGGCAGGGAAGCCATGAAAGCCGTATCAGCGGCGTTTCCCCGGAAACCACTACTGGGCGGACGGACCGGACCGGACCGGTACGACGATCCGGTAGGTTGATCGGTCGACACCCGGACGGCGCCCCGGAACGTCCCGTCCGCACAGCGCACGCCACCAGGGAGGACCGCCGTGGGCAGCAGGAACCGCAAGCGGCGCGCTCCCCGCGCCGACGCCTGGTCCGGCCCCTCGGCCGACGACGCCCCCGCCCAGATCGTCACCGGCGCCGTCGATGCCCTGGTCCTGGGCCGCGGCGGCACCGGTGTGGACCTGGCCGCGGCGCGGCTGGCCGACAGCGAGGACGCCGCGTGGGCGCGGGCCGCCGAGGCCGCGGTGGCGGCCTCGCTGACCGAGGGCCTGGCCTCGGCGTGGGCGCGGGGCTGGCGGCCGTCCGAGACCGTGCGCCACGTCGGCCGAGAGCTGGGCGAGGCAGGCGCGGCGCTGTGCGCCGACGCGGTGGCCGCACAGATGCGACGGCACTCCCCCGGCTCGGTGGACCCCCGCTGGACCGCCGAGGTGCGGGCTCTGGGGGCCTCCGGCACGGAGGGAACGCCGCTCTCCCAAACCGCGGCCGGCCACGGGCTCCTCCGGTTCGAGGCCGCCGAACTGGCCCTGCGCCTGCTGTCAGTGCTCCGGGTCCTGCCTCCCCTGGGGACGCTGGGCCCGGTACCCGGCGCTTTCCGGCCCGGTCCGGCCGCTGCGGTGCGGCCGGTCTCCGCAGTGGACCGGGGGAAGCTGGAACGGGTCCGGGCGCTACTGGCCAAGGCGGAGTCGACGGAGTTCCCCCGCGAGGCCGAGGCGCTGAGCGCCCGCGCCCAGGAGCTGATGGCCCGGCACAGCATCGACCGCGCCCTGCTGGACGGGGAGCACCCGCCGAGGCGGCCCTCGCCCACCGGGGCCCGGCGGCTGCCCGTGGACGCCCCCTACGACGAGCACAAGGCGGTGCTGCTGCACGAGGTGGCCGAGGCGAACCGCTGCCGCGCGGTCTGGCACCAGGACCTGGGACTGTGCACGGTGGTGGGCTTCGATGGCGACCTGGACGCGGTCGAACTCATGTACACGTCGCTGCTCGTGCAGGCCGAGAGCGCGATGCGGGTCAGCGGCGCGGTCCGCGACCAGTCCGGGCGCGGGGCGCGGCGGGACTTCCGGGCCTCGTTCGTCTCGGCGTTCGCGGTGCGCGTGGGCGAGCGGCTCGCGGAGGCGGCCCGCGCGGCGGAGGAGGGTGCCGCAGCGGAGGCCGGAGCCGACCTGGTGCCGGTGCTGGCCGACCGCGAGCGCCGGGTCGGCGAGGCCGTGGAGGAGGCGTTCGGGGAGTTGACGCACACCCGGGTGCGCGGCCCCCGCAGTGCGGAGGGCTGGCGTGAGGGGCGCGCCGCGGCGGACGCCGCCTCCCTGGGGCCGCGCCGTCCGGTCGCAGACGGCTGACGGCGGGGCGGCACCGACGACCGGACGGCGAAAGCCGGTGGCCGTCTCCGGCGGCGGTGCGCGCCACGGGCGCCGGCCCGGAGCGCGTCCCGGCCGGTCCTTCCGGTGGACGCCGCCCACCGTTCCCAGGTCTCCCGGATGGGTTCGCACTCCCCTGTGCCGGGCTCACGCTCCTCGTCCAGTTCGCGGGGGTCCCTGGCGGGGCCCTGCGGCTTGCCCCCTGCGGCCACTCGTCGGGCTAGACGGCCTCCAAGAGGTCCTCGGCGGCGGGGCGGGCCTCCCGGCCCCCTGCTCGGAGCGGGGGCCGACCGCCTGTGCCTGGGCGCAGTCCCCGGCCTCGGCACCGCCGAAGGGGCCGTCGTGGCCCACGTGGTCGTCGTAGTACCCCCCGCGCACCCCTCACCAGCGGTATCGACCGCTAGTCTCTTGGTCATGCCATCATCGGACCACCCTGCACCGGCCCCGTACGACGGCTCCGCCCCCGGACGCGGAGTCCTGGTTACCGGAGCGGCCCGCGGCATCGGCCGGGCCGTCGCCCGCGCCTTCGCCGAACGGGGCGACCGCGTGGTCGTGCACTACGGCAGCCGCCGCGCCGAGGCCGAGGCGACCCTGGCGGACCTGCCCGGCGGCGGGCACGCCCTCGTCCGAGCCGACCTCGCCGACCCCGACGACACCGCCGCGCTCGTGGAGCGGGCGGTGGAGCGTACGGGAGGGCTGGACGTGGTGGTCAACAACGCGGCGCTCAACCCGGCGCACCCCCTCGCCTCCGTCTCCTACGACGCCTGGCGCGACGCCTGGCGATCGGTGATGGAGGTGAACGTGTTCGGCGCGGCCAACGTCTGCTACCTGGCGGCCCGGCACATGATCGACCGGGGCACACGGGGGCGCATCGTCAACGTCGGCTCCCGCGGTGCCTACCGGGGCGAGCCCGACCACCCCGCCTACGGGGCGAGCAAGGCCGCCCTGCACGCGATGGGCCAGTCCCTGGCGGTGGCACTGGCCCCGCACGGGATCGGCGTGGCCTCCGTCGCTCCCGGGTTCGTGGAGACCGAGCGGGTGGCCGACCGGCTCACCGACGCGGTCCGCGCCGACAGCCCGTTCGGCCGGGTCGCGCGTCCCGAGGAGGTCGCCGCCGCGGTGTGCTATCTGGCCTCCCCCGGTGCGGTGTGGAGCTCGGGCGCCGTCCTGGACGTGAACGGAGCCTCCCACCTGCGCTGACACCGCATCCTGACCATGGGGCAAAGGCCGATATATCCCCTTTCAGGGGTGCGTGTGTAGGGTGGCGGCCGATGGCGCGCCGACAGTGGTCGGCCGCCCCACTGCGCGGAGAGGGGCCGAAGAGCGTATGAGTCTGGTCGCCATCAGCGATCTCCACATCCGGCACAAGGACAACCGCGCCTTCACTGAGAAGCTGTGGCCGGAGTCGGCCGACGACTGGCTCCTGGTGGCCGGCGACGTCGCCGAGACCACCGACGACATCCTGTGGGCGATGGGGCTGCTCGCGGAGCGCTTCCCGACCGTGGTGTGGGTGCCCGGCAACCACGACCTGTGGACCGTGCCCTCCGACCCCGTGCGACTGCGCGGGAAAGCCCGCTACGACCACCTCGTCGCGGCCCTGCGCGGCCTGGGCGTACACACCCCCGAGGACCCCTACCCCGTGTGGGAGGGGCCCGGCGGTCCGGTGACCGTCGTGCCGCTGTTCCTCCTGTACGACCACACCTTCCGCCCGGAGGGGGCGGCCACCAAGGAGGAGGCACTGGAGATCGCCTACTCCCGGGGCGTGGTCTGCACGGACGAGCACCTGCTGCACCCGGACCCGCTGCCGACCCGCGACGCCTGGTGCCGGGCCCGCCTGGACTACACCCGGGCCCGCCTGGACTCACTCGCCCCGGGCACGGACACGGTCCTGGTCAACCACTTCCCGCTGGTGCGCGAGCCGACGCGGATCCTGCGCTACCCGGAGTTCGCCCAGTGGTGCGGTACCGAGGAGACCGCCGACTGGCACACCCGCTACCGGGCGCGGGCCGTGGTCTACGGGCACCTGCACATCCCCCGCACCATCACCGTGGACGGCGTGCCCCACATCGAGGTGTCCCTGGGCTACCCCCGCGAGTGGGGACGGCGGCCCCACCCCCCGGAGGGCCCCAGGACGGTCCTGCCCGGGTGAGGCGGCCGGACTACTCAGCGGGGGCGGACTCCCGTGACGGGGACCGCTTCCGGCGGGCCAGGAGCGCCTGGCCGACGTCGAACAGCCCCACGGCGATGATCACCAGTCCCAGGGGGCCGCACTGAAACCAGAAGAACCCCAGGTCCCAGAAGAACAGCGCGAGCGCGGCACCGACCGCGACCAGCACCGCCCCGAACCCGATCCTGAAACCCACGTTTCCTCCCTCCGGCCCCGTCCGCACCGGTAGAGGACCGGGCCTGCCTCCACGGTACGAGAGGGACGCGGGTGGGCAGGCCCCGGCGCGTGCCCGCGGCTGGGCGGCGGCCGGGACCGGCACCACCAGGACGTCGTCGGTGGCGATCCGGGAGATCCGGCCGTGCCCGTCCCTCGCACAGCCCGCACGTGTGCGGCACCCACCGCTCGGCCAGCCCGCCGGGCACTGGGTGCCGACGCGGACGCAGGATTTCGCACACCCGACGCTCTCCTTGCTCTGGTGCCACGGTTGCGGCCGTGCCGGCGCCGGTCGGACACCGGCCTGGGAGCGGGGAGCCCGTCGGGTTGCGGCTCCCGGAGGACCGGGCTCCCGCGGCGCAGCGGTCAACGGGCCGGGCGCCAGGCCTCGGGGACGCTCACCCGTCGCGGGTCCAGCGGCTCGATCGCCGACAGCAGGCCCGCGGGGCACGGCCCGGAGGCGCCGGTGAAGGCCACCGCGCAGCCCGCGAAGGAGGCCTCGTGGAAGGAGACCCGGTCGGAGAAGGCCGCCTCGCCGAAGTGCGCGCGGTCGGAGAACACGGCTCCGTCGAAGGAGACCCGTCCGGTGAAGGCGGCCCCGTCGAAGAACGCCCCGCCGCTGAAGAGGGCCCCGTCGAAGGAGGCTCCGCCGAGGAACGACGCACCGGCGAAGGAGACGCCCTCGGTGTCGCAGAACCGTGCTCCGCGGAAGTCCACGTCGCCGGAGAACGAGGCGAGCGGGAAGTCGCTGTCGGGCGCGAAGACGACGCCGGTGAAGTCGAAGTCGCACTCGCGCCAGGGGGTGCGTGCGCGCAGGCGGTCGGCGATGACGCGGACGATCGTCACGCGCACCTCGCTCAGGGCCGCGTGCGGCCGCTCCTCGGTGTCGGGGGCTCGCAGGTAGGAGCACAGGAGGTCGACGCACGCCTGCCTGCTGCCCTGGTCGGGGGCCTCGTCTGCCAGGTGTGCCAGGACGTGCACGCCGCCCAGCCGTGCCGCGGGGCGGTCGGCGCCCAACCGGTCGACGGCGGCTGTGAAGCGTTCGGTGAACAGGCGTCGGCATGCCCGGTCCGCGGCGGCCGCGGTTCCCGCGGCCTCCGCGGCTCGCTGGCGCCGGTAGGCAATGACCGGGAACGTGACGGCGGCCGGGGCTGCGACGGAGGCCAGGGAGAGGAGCGTGAGGGTGCGCACCGCGTCGGGGTCCAGGGCGCGGGGCGAGGTCGGCGGCGGTGCCCCCATGATCCACCACGCGGCCAGTCCCAGGGCCAGGGCCGCGGCTGCGGTCACCGCCCAGGCGGCCAGGAGGGCCTGGGGCAGGGAGGCGCGGCCGATCCGTCGGCCCAGGCGTGCCAGCTGCGGCCGGGAGGCGGCGGCGACCGTCGCGGTGCCCGCGGCGAGGCCGCTCACCGGTCCGGCGCCGGGCAGGGACCAGTAGGCGCTCCACAGCGGGATGAGGAGGGGGAGGGCGCTTCCGGCTGCCAGGGCGGCGCCCAGGAGGAGGGCGGTGGAGCGGAGCGGCTGGTCCCGCACGCGCCGGGGCAGGCGTTCGGAGAGGGGGAGGAGGGTGCGGCGGACCGTCATCCGGGCCCGGTGCAGGCGGGCCGACCACGGGGAGGAGGCGGGCTGGGGTGTGCGGGCCATGAGGGAACGGTAGTGGAACCACCGGCACCCGAGAAGAGCCGGTCGCCTGATCCGTCCGTGTATGAACCGCACTGGCAGGAAGTGCGGTGCCCGGCGTCCGAGGAGACCACCGCGAGCGCGGTACTGCGGTCCGCCGGATCCGGCTGGGGAAGCGCGCCGATACCACCGGGGATCCGGCCCCGCCACAACCCCGTCCGTGTGCGCGAAACGCCCGCGCCCGGCGGACCGGGCGGGGATGATCACGGACACGCACACGACGTCCCCCGGTGAGGAGCGGCCCATGGCCCGACCACGCACAACCCGGACCGCGCCCTCGGAGGGCCCCCGGATCAGGGCGAGCAAGTACAACCCGTGGCTGTCCGACATGGCGCGCCTGTCCGCGTGGACGGTCCTCACCCGGCTGCCGCGGATGGTCCTGGGCATCCTGCGCGTGTCCTGGCGGGCGAACCGCCTCGACACCGCCACCGCGCTCGCCCTGCACACGGCTGCGGGGATCGTCGGCGCGGTCGTCCTGGTCGCCGTCGTCGGGGTGCTGGACGCGCTCTTCACCGCCGGGCCCACCCCCGAGCGGCTCCGGGACGCCCTGCCCTCGCTGCTGCTCCTGGTGGGGGTGGCCGCTCTGCGCGGGATCCTCAGCACGGGGGCGGGCTGGGCCCAGGAACGGCTGGGACCGCAGGTCGAGCGGGAGATGGAGCTCGAACTCCTCTCCCTCACCTCCCGGGCCGACCTGGCCGCCTTCGACGACTCCGACTACTACGACGCCCTGGCACGTGGCCGCGACCGGGGCATGCACGAGTCACGCGCCCTCATCGCCAACACCATCGACGTGCTCACCGGCATCGTCGGGCTGGTCGCCGTCACGGGGGTGCTGGCCGTCCTGCACCCGGCGCTGGCCCCCCTGCTGGTCCTGGCGGTGCTTCCCACGGGGTGGGCGGCGATGCGGGCCGCCCGCATCCGCTACGCCCAGCTCCGGGAGCTGACCACCACCCGCCGCCGCCAGCACCTGGTGGGCGACCTGCTCGCCGACCGCGCCTCGGCCGCCGAACTGCGCGCCTACAACATGCGCGACGGCCTGCTGCGCGAGTACGCCGTCATCGCCGACCACGTCCGCTCGGTCATGCTGGGGGTGGCTCGGCGCCAGACCGCGGTGCGGGCCGCGGGCAGCGCGGTCGGCGGACTGGCGACGGTCGCCGTCTACACCGCACTGGCGGGGCTGCTGGTCGTCGGGGCGATGCCGCTGGCGGTGGCGGGCGCGGCCTACGTGGCGATCGGCCAGGGCAGGGCGGCGCTGGACCGGCTGACGTTCGCGGTGACCCGCGCCTACGAGGCCGGGCTGTACGTCGACGACGTCCACCAGGTGTGCGCGCAGACCCGGCGGCGCCTGCCGGTGCCCGGCGAAGCCGACCTGCCCGGCCCGCTCACCCGTCTGAGCGCGCACGGTGTGCGCTTCTCCTATCCGGGCCAGGACCGGCCCGCGCTGCGGGGCGCCGACATCGAGGTGCGCAAGGGCGAGGTCGTGGCGCTGGTCGGCGAGAACGGTTCGGGCAAGTCCACCCTGGCCAAGCTCATCGCCGGGCTGTACACGCCCTCGGAGGGACAGATCCGGTGGAACGGGGTGGACCTGCACGGAATCGACGTCGAACAGGTGCGGGACCGGATCGGCCTGATGAGCCAGGACTACACGCAGTGGCCGCTCTCGGCGCTGCGCAACGTCACCATGGCGGGGGCCGACGACCCCGTCGACGGGGAGCGTCTGGAACGTGCGCTGCGGCTGAGCGGCGCCGACGAGGTGGTCGCCCAGCTCGACCACGGCCTGGACACCATGCTCGACAAGCGCTTCGTGGACGGCGCAGACCTGTCCGGCGGGCAGAAGCAGCGTGTGGCGGCGGCGCGCGGGCTCTACCGCCGTGGTGACCTGGTGATCGCCGACGAGCCGACCGCCGCGCTGGACGCGCGCGCCGAGAAGCGCCTGTTCGACACGCTCCAGGCGGCGGCCGAGGACGCCTCCGTCCTGCTCATCACCCACCGGCTGGCGTCGGTGCGCCGGGCCGACCGGATCTACGTGCTGCGCGAGGGCGCCGTGGCCGAGCACGGCACCCACGACGAGCTGATGGAACTGGGCGGACTGTACGCCGAACTGTTCACGCTCCAGGCCGACGCCTACCGGGGCCTGGTCCCGCCGACCGCGCCGCCGCGCCCGGTCTGAGAGGTGCCCTCCCCGCCTGTGGGCGGGTACCACCGCGGTGATGGGTGGTACCCGCCCCGCGATCACGCTCGGCGCTGCGTCCGTTGCACCGCTTCCTGCCCGTGCGGGCGTTCACGCCCACGATTTGGCAGGCTTCGGTGTTGCTGTAGCCCTGCTGCATGAGCTGCAAGTATGCCGCTCGTTCGGCGTAGAGCTTCGTGGCGCCCCGCTGTGTTCGGTTCTCGCGGGCCTGGACGTGCATCGCACCCCTTGGATCAGGGTGTTGCGACCATCCCTGGAACCCAAGCGCCCGCGCCCCGACCCCGGGGCGCGGACCGCCCCTGACTTTCCACTGGCAAGTTCCCTGGAGTACACTGGTCTTGCCAGTGGAAAGTTCGAAAGGGGCGCCGTGGAACCGCTCATCACCCTCGCCACCGTCACCCTCCTGCTGCGCGCGGCGGGAGCCCTGGGCGTGCGCGCGCTGCGCGCGTGGCCCGTCGCGCTGCGCGGCGGGCTCGCGGCGATGTTCGCCGTCACCGGAACGGTGCACTTCGTCGGCATGCGCGAGGAACTCGTCGCGATGGTCCCGCCCGCGCTCCCCGCACCGGGCCTGCTGGTCACCGCCACCGGGGTCCTGGAACTGGCCGGGGCCGCCGGCCTGCTGTGGCCGCGCACCGCCCGCTGGGCCGCTGCGGGGCTGGCCGCTCTACTCGTGGCGATGCTGCCCGCCAACGTGCACCTGGCCCTGACCGGTACGGACCTGGCCCCGCACCAGGAACTGCTGCCCCGCACCGCGATGCAGGTGCTCTTCCTGGCGGCGGCGGCCACGGTCGCCCTGACGGCCCCGCGCCGACGGCGGAGCGCTACACCCGGCCCCGCTGGTTCCAGGAGGTGACGACCGGGCGCCCGTGTTCGTGACCGAGCGTGCCCACCCCGCCGGTGTCCAGGCGCAGCAGCGCACCGTCGGCCGGCTCCAGGCCGAGCCAGCGGGCCGCGAGCACACGCAGGACGTGGCCGTGCGCCACCAGCACGACGTCGGGGGCGTCGCCGCCCAGGAAGAGCGAGACGGTAGCCAGGACCCGGTCGACGCGCTCACCGACCTGCTGCGCGTCCTCACCCGGGTGCCCGGCGTCCCCCTCAGGCACGCCGTCGGTCCACAGGTCCCAGTCCGGCCGCTCCCCGTGCACGTCGGCGGTGGTGACCCCCTCGTAGGCACCGTAGTCCCACTCCATGAGGTCGGGGTCGGTGACGGCACCCGCCAGCCCCGCCAGTTCGGCCGTACGCACGGCGCGGCGCAGCGGGCTGGTCACCACCAGGTCGATGTCGCGCCCGACGAGGAGGGGGCGCAGCGCCTCGGCCTGGCGCTCCCCCTCCGCGGTCAGTGGCAGGTCGGTACGTCCGGTGTGCCTGCGCTCACGGCTCCACTCGGTCTGCCCGTGCCTGATCAGCACCAGTTCGCTCATGGCACCGATCCTGCCCCACCCTCGGTGCGGACGCACTGTCACCCCACGAGTACGGCCCTGCCGGGAACGGCCCCGTGCGCCGAAACGGGACGGATTCCGTGAAAGCGGGACGGACGACGGGGGATCGTCGCTAGTCTCCTGCACATGACGCAACGCACCGTAGCCACTGACGCGCGGGGCTCGGCGCCCGAACAGGCCTCGCAGCCCCGGTTCCACAAGCCCAACGAGGATCTGGCCGCGGCAATGGAGTGTGAGCGCTGCGCCGAAATGGGCATCAGCACCCCTCCCGGATGGGCCGACCGCAGAAAGCTCGCCAACAGCCGCGAGCGCAAGCGCAAGGACCGGGAGTACCTGCGTCGGCGCCGGGAGGGACCCAAACTCAAGCCCAACCGCCCCCCGTCCCACCTCAACGGGCACCAGGCCTCGCTCCTGCACCGGGTGTGGGCGTACCTGGCCGAGCGGCCCGTGGGCAGGGACCCCGACAGCCGCCTGCTCGCGCTCACCTGCGCCCTGCGCGGCGCGGTCAAGGGGCACGCCAACCTCACCGGACAGGACCTGCGGTCCCTGCGGCTGGAGGACCCCCGATCCGCGCTGACCGCCCTCACCTCCTCGGGCTGGCTGGACACCACACCCGAGGCGGTGATCGACTCGGACTCCCAGAACGTGGCCCGGTGCGGCCTGCCCGACCTGGAGGGCAACCCGTGGGACACCAGCAACGGGATCCGTTCGCGGGCCTCGGGCTGGGTCTCGCGCGGACTGTCGCACAAGAAGTTCCGCAAGAAGCCCAACCGGCTCCGGTTGACGGGAGTGTACCTGGCGGCGCGGGCGGACACCCGGGGGGAGATCTCCGTCCCGGTCGAGGGGGTCGTGTCGGCGTGCGCGCTGACCGGCGGCGCCGACGAGGTGGCCGAACTGGTGGCGTGGCTGGTCCGGCTCGACTGGATCGAGGAGCCCGCCGCAGGCGCCGCCGAGGTACGCACGCGTCTGACGGAGCTGACCGGGCCGATGTCCCTGGCCCCGTTCCCGCCCCGGACGCCGCCCAGGGACGCCCCTGCCACCACCGACCCGGACCTGCCCGTGGGCGAGCGCGCCGACGCCCTGCTCTCGGGCCGGGAGGCGGAGGTCGCCCGGTGGGTGGCGGACTACCGATGCGAGCACGGCCACGGTCCGAGCTGGTCGGCCCTGTCGGCGCACTTCGGCTGGCCCGCCCGGCAGGCACCGGACCACGAGGTCTCCCAGGAGGTCTTCGCGCGGCTCCGGGAAGGCGGGTGGCTGGTGGGGATGGGCGTGCCGTTCGGGCTGCGCCCCGGGCCGACCGCGTCCTGACCCGGGGTCCGGCGACGGGGCCGCTCCCCGTCGCCTGCGTCCCGGCGGGGGCCGCCGTCAGAGGGGGCCGGTCCGCCCTCCGGCCGGGGCCTGGTCCGCCGCGTTCGCCTTGGCCGTGCCGACGGCCAGGCACACGGCCAGGGCGATGTACCCGGCGGTGGCCAGGGCCCAGGCCAGACCGGAGAAGACGTCGGTGAGCAGGGCTGCGGCGGTGAGGGCTCCAGCGCTGTATCCGGCCCGCACGGCGGTCGCCAGCCAGGAGGCCGCGGCCAGGTGCCCGGCGCGCCAGGCCGGGGCGGTCCGGGCCGCGGTGCGCGTCCCCGGGCCGGCCAGGGCACCGCGTTCGAGTCCGCCTCCGACGGTGGAGACCCTGAGGCGGTGCACCGCCACCGAGGCGATGACCAGCCCGACGGCCGAAGCGAGGAGTCCGATCGTTTCCAGCATGTGCGCCTCCTTGCGCAGAGGTCCGCATGAGGGACACCTCTGGGACGCGAGTCGGGCACCGCCGGATCCGCCCTACCCGGTTGCGGACGGATACGTGCCCCAGTGCTCAGTGTCCGCAAAGCCGGAGGCCGTCCCGACCGGCACACGTGGCTGACCGGGACGGCCTCGAAGCCGGAAACGCGGTGGTCAGCAGTCGCGGCGCGCCCCCAGGGATCGTCGGCTGGAGCACCGCTTCGGCGAGGGACTGGGAGCGCAGGTGCGTGACCTTCTGGTACTCGGGGTCGGCGGCCATCTGTCTGAACGCCTCCCGGTTGGGGTACTGGACCACGAGCACCGCGTCCCAGGCCTGCCCCCTCGGCGACCAAGGCGGTCTGGCCGTCACCGGCGCAGAGGAGCTCGCCGCCGTACTTCTTGGGGAAGGGGGCGGTGCGGCGGGAGTACGCCTCATAGGAGGGGCGGCCGCCGGGTGCGAAGCGCAGCAGGTTGAGCATGGCGAAGGGGCCGCCGGGGTCGTCGGCCAGCAGTCGGGCGAGCGCGGATCCTTCGGGGTCGACCGCCATGGCTGATCTCCTTGCCGTGGTCCGGGTGCGGCGCACCCCCAGGCGACCAACTAGTCGGTATGCATTCCGCGCCACTATCGCCTGCACCCGCCCCGGTCTGCGACCCCGCCCGTGTCCTGCGGGGCGGGCCGAGAGCAGGGGCCCCGGGGACACGGGCGGACGTCGGAGCGGAGTCGGCCCTCACTTGGCGGCGGGGACCGCACTCCTACCCTCGGTCCTCGGCTCTCCGGTCGGCGCGGTCGCGTCGGCCGGGGCGACGGGGGCGGCCTTGGTACGTGCGTGCGTCACGTACAGCATCAGGCCGACGAACAGCAGTCCGCCGACGAGGTTGCCGGCCACGGTGGGCAGTTCGTTCCACAGCAGGTAGTCGGCGACCGAGAAGTCGCCGCCGAGCAGCAGACCGGCCGGGAACAGGAACATGTTCACGATGGAGTGCTCAAAGCCCATGTAGAAGAAGAGCATCACCGGCATCCACATGGCGATCACCTTGCCGCCCACCGACGTGGAGACCATCGCGCCCACGACGCCGGTGGAGACCATCCAGTTGCACAGCACGCCGCGGATGAACAGGGTGAGCATGCCCGAGGCACCGAACTCCGCGTAGCCCACGGTCCGCGCCTCGCCGATCGTGCCGAGCCGCTGGCCGACCTCGTCGGGGTCGGTGGCGAAGCCCGTGGTGACGATGATCGCCATGAAGACGGCGACCGTGAACGCCCCGGCGAAGTTTCCGACGAACACCAGCCCCCAGTTGCGCAGCAGTCCGGCGAGACGGACGCCGGGCCTGCGGTCGATGAGGGCCAGCGGGGCCAGGGTGAAGACACCGGTGAGCAGGTCGTAGCCGAGCAGGGAGAGCATGCAGAAGCCGACCGGGAACAGGAGGGCACCCAGCAGGGCGCTGCCGGTCTGCACGGTGACCGTGACGGCGAACGCGGCGCCCATGGCGAGGATGGCGCCCGCCATGAAGGAGCGGATCAGGGTGTCGCGGGTGGACAGCTTGATCTTCGCTTCGCCTGCGTCGACCATCTTCCTGGTGAACTCGGGCGGGGTCAGGTAGGACATGCCTTCCCTTCGGTCTGCGGGTGTCCTCCGGGCGCTGTTGCCGAGGAGCAGGGGTTCCCGGTGAGTGTGTTGTGAACGGATTGCACCATCATGCCCGGCCCGTGGCGGACGCGTTACCCTATGCTCGCAGAAACAACGAATTCACGGTGAGCCTGGCGGTGTTCGCTGAGCACCCGGCTTTTCGGATGGCACCCCGCGTTTTGGGTGGGTCATACAGGGGTTTCGGGTGGCCCCCGCGCCGCGGACGCGGCGGCGCACGGACGCAGGTTTTCCACCGGCCTGTCACGGTTCCCGGATTTTCCTGCCATTCTTGGTCATCAACGGAACGGCCGGGGTGAATGGGAATCGCGCGCTCATGGGCAAGGACGACGGCGGACGGCGAGGCGCCGAGGAGAGGCGGAACAGGCGGCGGCTCAGGCGCTGGGCCCGGCATCCCGGGGACGGGGCCTCCGTGCCCGCACCGCCCGGCCTCACGGAGCACGCCCGCCGTCTGGTCTCCCACGCCGTGGACGCCCTGCGACGCGGTGACGGCGTCCGTGTGGAGGCCACCCTGGCCGAGCTGTGCGAACCCGGTGCGCCCGGGTGGGGGCGTGCGGTCGGCCTCACCCTGTTCGGTGCGTTGGAGCGGCGGGTCCGCACCGCCTGGGAGCGCGGATGGCAGCCCGCCGAGTGCGTGCGCATGGTGGTCCGTGAACTGGACCGCACCGCCGGGGCACTGGCGGCGGACATGGTCGCGGCGGAGCAGCGGCGCTATCCACGGGCCCGGATCGCCCCCGAGTGGTCGCGCCAACTGCGTGAGCTGGGCACCCGGCCGTGGTGGGGAGACGACGCCGACCACCCGCACCTGTTCGCTGATCGGCACGGGCTCGACCGCGGAGCGGTGGTCCTCCTGGCCCTGCGGGTGGCGGTGGTCCTGGAGGGCCTGCCGGAGCTTCGGCGGCTGTGTCCCCTGCCGGGCGAGGGTGCCCCGGTGCGGATCGACGACCGTTCGGACCCGGTCAAGCTGGCGCGGATCCGCGGTCTGCTGGCCAAGGCCGAAGCCACCGAGTTCCCCGAGGAGGCCGAGGCGCTGACGGGCCGCGCCCAGGAGATGATGGCCCGGCACCGGATCGACTACGCGGCGCTGTCAGCCGCACCGGTCGGAGACGGGGAGGAGGTCGTGGGCCGCCGGATCCCGGTGGAGGAGCCCTACGAGGCCCACCGGGCCGCCCTGCTCAACGTGGTCGCCCGGGCCAACCGCTGCAAGGTGCTCTGGCACCAGGACCTGGGGATGTGCACCGTCATGGGGCAGGCCCACGACGTCCACGCGACCGGGGCGCTGTTCGCGTCGCTGCTGGTCCAGGCGACCACCGCGATGCGCCTGGCCGGCCCCGTCCGGGACGGGCAGGGGCGTTCGGCCACCCGGGCCTTCCGGTCGGCCTTCCTGGCGGCTTTCGCCGACCGCGTCGGGGAACGGCTGGCCGAGGCCGCGCGCGTCGGCGAGGAGGAAGCCGTGCGCGCCCGTGCCGGGGAGGGCCGGGACCTGGCCGCGGTGGTGGAGCGGCATGCACGGCGGGTGGCGGAGGCCTTCCGCTCGGCCTTCCCCGGGGCGGAGCGGGCGGCCGCGGCGCAGCCGTCGCACCCCCTGGGCCTGAACGCCGGACGGGACGCCGCGGACGCGGCCTCCCTGGAGGTGCGAGAGGCACTCTCCCCGTGAGGGGAGGTCGTTCCCGGGCGACGGTGGGCCCGTCCCCCGCCCGGGAACGCTCCCCGTCCGGTCAGCGCGCAAGGCTGACCAGAGGTTCCTCTGGCCGGTGTCCCGGTCCGGGTCGGCGCACAGTCCGCAGTCGCCGCCGACGAACTGCCACCCGGTCGCCCCTGAGCGGCCAGTGCGGCCAGGCGGGACCCGCCTGGCCGCACTGGCCGCCGTCGGCCTCCTCGAAGGTGCCGTGGTGGCCGGTGTCGAGGCGGCCCGTGGTGAAGACGGGCAGAGCGGAGGGCAGGTCGTCCCGGTCGTTCGGGGCGTTCCCGTGGGCGATGTCGCTGGGACCACCGGTGAAGGGGGCGATCGGGGCGTGCAGGCGGTCCGCGCGGACGCGGAGGACCCGCAAGATTCGCATCTATTGGTACGCGGTAAACGCGCTCTGGAGTCGCCGCTCCCCTGAACGGAAGACGGCATCGGGGCCGGAACCCGGGTGAGGTGGTCGTGCCCGGGCCCCCACCGCTCCGGGAGGCCCGGGCACGCCTCAGCGCTCGGAGCCGCCACACGGATCGACCGCTGCCCTGTGGTGTACTGGCTCGCGATCGGTCGGAGCGACGGACGGGGGCTGCATGCTCTGGGACACCGGTGCGGGCGAGGGACGCACAGTACGCATCGGGAACGAGGGGATCGGCCACGGGGAGCTGCGCGCGGCCGCGGCCGCCGTCGCCGCGCGGATCGCCGGGGCCGACGCCGTCGCCGTACACGGGGAGGCCTCGCTGTCGACGGTGGTCGCGGTCGCCGGCGGTCTGCTGGCCGGTGTCCCGGTGGTGCCGGTCCCCTCCGACTCCGGTGCGGCCGAGCGCCGCCACATCGTGCGCGACTCCGGCGCCCGCCTGTGGCTGGGGCCGCCGCGCCCGGGCACCGATCTGCCCGCCGTCCCGGTCGACCCCGCCGAACGCTCCCCGCGGGGCCTGCCCGAACCTCCGAGCGGGGCCGCGGCGCTGATCATGTACACGTCGGGGACGACCGGTCCCCCCAAAGGGGTGGTCGTGTCGCGCGCGGCTGTGGCCGCCGACCTGGACGCGCTCGCGGACGCCTGGGGGTGGACCGCCGCCGACACCCTGGTGCACGGCCTACCGCTGTTCCACGTCCACGGACTGGTCCTGGGCGTGCTGGGCGCGCTGCGCACCGGCTGCTCCCTGGTACACACGGTCCGCCCCACCCCGGCGGCCTACGCCGCGGCTGCGGAGGCCGGCGGCACCCTGTTCTTCGGCGTACCGACCGTGTGGTCGCGCGTCGTCCGGGACAGGGGCGCCGCGCGGGCCCTGGCCGGGGCGCGGCTGCTGGTGTCGGGCAGCGCACCCCTGCCCGCCCCCGTGGCGGAGGGCCTGGCGGCCCTGAGCGGCCAGAGCCCGGTGGAACGCTACGGGATGACCGAGACGCTGATCACCACGGCGGCGCGCGCCGACGCACCGCGCCTGACCGGCTGGGTGGGCCCCGCGCTGCCGGGCGTGCGCACACGGCTGCGCGGCGAGGACGGCGCCCCCGTGGACGAGGACGGGGAGAGCATCGGCGAGCTGCAGGTGCGCGGCACCACGCTGTTCGACGGGTACCTGGGACTGCCCGAGGCCACGGCCGCGGCGTGGACCGGCGACGGCTGGTTCCGTACGGGCGACGCCGCCGTCGTGGACGCGCGGGGGCGGCACCGGATCGTGGGGCGGATGTCGGTCGACATGATCAAGACCGGCGGATACCGGGTGGGTGCGGGCGAGGTCGAGGCGGCGCTGCTGGGCCACCCGGCGGTACGGGAGGCCGCGGTGGTGGGTGAGGCCGACGACGACCTGGGCCAGCGCATTGTCGCCTACCTGGTGGGCGAGGGCATCGAGGCGGCCGACGTCGCCGACTTCGTGGCCGGGAGCCTGTCGGTGCACAAGCGGCCGCGCGAGGTGCGGGTGGTGGAGTCCCTGCCGCGCAACGCCATGGGCAAGGTCCAGAAGAAGCTGCTGGGGTGAGTTCACCGCCACACGGCGTGGACGAACTCGGCGGCGTGGCGGGCGCCCTGTTCGGGCGAGGCCCCGGTCAGGGCGGCGCGGAACCGGCTGACGTCGGTGGGGACGCCGCTCCCCCCGGGTCTGGGGACGAGCAGGGTGTCGGGCCCCTGGAAGGAGACGTCGGCCCCGCGGACGGCGAAGGCGAACACGAGCATGCGCACCGCCTCGTCGGGGGTCAGGGGCGCGGGGCCGTCCCCGGGGCCACCGGGGTCCCCCGGTGCCCCGTTCACGGCGGAGGGCCCGGCCGTCCCCGCCCGGCCGAGGCGGGTGCGGAGCCAGGCCGGTACGCACTGGTCCGCTCTGGGGAAGCGCTCCAGTTCGCGCGCGTAGTCGGCCGGGGCGGGGAGGGCGGCGTGCTCGGGTTCGACGCTGTGGTCGTAGTCCACGTCGTACCTGCCGGTGCGCTGCACCGTGAAGTCCATCGACATCCAGGTGCCTCGGCCCGGGCGGTAGCACACCCGCTTCAGGCCGGCGGCGGCCGTCTCGACGCCGCCGGGGACGGGGAAGCGGTGAACCCTCCCGTCCGGGCCCTGAACGTCCAGGGTGTGCTCGGAGAAGGCTCCGACGATCCTGGCCGTGTACACGAGGTGGCTCCAGCTCCGCGGGGCCGCCCCTACCAGGATCCGGCCCAGCATCTGGAGGAGGTCGTCTTTTTCCTGCGGACCGTGGGGTCGGGGGGTCATGTGTGCTCCGCCTGACGTTGGTAGGGTCACCTTTTGTTACCCCCTCACCGCACGGAACGGAAGGGGGAAAACCACCTGATACGGGTCAGTAGTGCGATCCGTCCAGATAGACCCACGCGCCGCCGCGGCGCACGAAGCGGCTCTCCTCCCGCAGCTCCCCCTCGGCCGCACCCTCCCGGTAGCGGGCGCGGAAGGCCACGGTGCCCCCGTTGTGGAAAGGGGTTCCTTCCGTGGTGGAGACGATCTCCAGGCCGGTCCACACGGTGCGGGGGTCGGCGGCGACCCGCGGCGGCCGGGTGTCGGGGTGCCAGGTGCGCGCCAGGTAGGCGGCGTCCCCGACGGCGAACGCACTGTAGCGCGAGCGCATCAGCTCCTCGGCGGTGGCGGCGTTGGCGGCCCCCGTGTGCAGGCGCCCGCAGCAGTCGGCGTAGGTCGCCTCCCGTCCGCAGGGGCAGGGCGCGGAGGCGTCGGGGCGCGCCGGGCGGGTGCGTGGTCTGCTCTTGGCCATGGGACCATGGTCCCAAGCCGGGGCTCCTGCCGCGACCCCGCGGCGGCCGCGGTCAGCGCGGCGCGGGGAAGCGGTGCTCGTTGATCGCCGTCTTCTCCCGGACCGCAGCGTCCAGGTCCACGCCCAGTACGCCGGCTAGGCGCAGCAGGTAGCAGAACACGTCCGCCATCTCCAGACGGACCGCCTCGGCCCGCTCCGGGTCGTCCATGACACGGCCGGACTCCTCCTCGGTGAGCCACTGGAACTCGGCCACGAGTTCCCCGGCCTCCCCCGCCAGCGCCATCGCCAGGTTCTTGGGCGTGTGCGCGGGGCCCCAGTCCCGGGCCTCGGCGAAGTCCTCCAGCAGCTTCTGCAGCGATGCGATGCTCATGGGACCAGGTGTACCACCGTGGTGAGGCAGGACACGCACCGCGCCCGCGACCACCGCGGGACCGGCGTGCCATCCTGGAACGCATGGTGGACGACAAGCCCCGGCTGGAGATCGAGTACTGCGTCCGGTGCAGGTGGCTGCCCCGGGCGACCTGGATGGCGCAGGAACTGCTGACCACGTTCGAACAGGACCTGGGCGAGGTCGCGCTGGTGCCCGGCACCGGTGGGGTGTTCGAGGTGCGCCTGGACGGTGAGAGCGTGTGGTCGCGCGAGAGCGACGCCGCCTTCACCGACGCCGCCGAGCTCAAACGCCTGGTGCGGGACCGGATCGCCCCGGACCGGCCCCTGGGCCACTCCGAGCGGAAGAAGCCCTGACCACGGCCGGACCGAAGGCCCGGTACGGGCCGCCGACACACCGGCGCGGCGCGATCGGGTCCGACAGGGGTCCCGCACCACCCCGGTACCCACCGTGCCGCACCCGTGCGGTTATCGTTCCCGGGACCGTGTGCGCAGGGCACCAGGAGACCGGCGACGGCGCCGCTGGACCCACGCACAGCGGACGACGCATCAGGAGGCGACCGGCATGTTCCAGAAGATCCTCGTGGCCAACCGCGGGGAGATCGCGATCCGCGCGCTGCGCGCGGGCCACGAGCTGCGCGCTCGTACCGTCGCGGTGTTCCCGCACGAGGACCGCAACTCCCTGCACCGGCTCAAGGCCGACGAGGCCTACCAGATCGGCGAACCGGGCCACCCGGTGCGCGCCTACCTGTCGGTGGACGAGATCGTGCGCACCGCCCGAGAGGCCGGCGCGGACGCCGTCTACCCCGGGTACGGCTTCCTGTCGGAGAACCCGGACCTGGCCAAGGCCTGCCGCGAGGCCGGGCTCACCTTCGTCGGCCCGCCCGCCGAGGTGCTGGAGCTGACCGGCAACAAGGCCCGCGCGGTGGCCGCGGCCCGCGAGGCCGGGGTGCCCGTGCTGGAGTCGAGCGCCCCCTCCACCGACCTCGGCGAGCTCGTCGCCGCCTCCGAGCGGGTGGGCTTCCCTCTGTTCGTCAAGGCGGTGGCGGGCGGCGGCGGGCGCGGTATGCGCCGGGTGGACACCCGCGAGGACCTGCGCGAGGCGGTGGAGGCCGCCATGCGCGAGGCCGGGGCCGCCTTCGACGACCCCACGGTGTTCCTGGAGAAGGCCGTGGTGGAGCCGCGCCACATCGAGGTGCAGGTACTCGCCGACGGCGGGGGCGGGGTCGTCCACCTCTACGAGCGCGACTGCTCGGTGCAGCGCCGCCACCAGAAGGTGGTGGAGCTGGCACCCGCCCCGAACCTGGACCCGGCACTGCGCGAACGGATGTGCGCCGACGCGGTGCGCCTGGCCGAGCACATCGGCTACCGCAACGCCGGGACGGTGGAGTTCCTGGTGGACCGGGACGGAAACCACGTCTTCATCGAGATGAACCCCCGCATCCAGGTGGAGCACACGGTGACCGAGGAGGTCACCAACGTCGACCTGGTACAGGCGCAGATGCGCATCGCCTCCGGTGAGACCCTCGCCGACCTGGGCCTGTCCCAGGAGACCATCAGCGTGCGCGGCGCGGCGCTCCAGTGCCGGATCACCACCGAGGACCCCGCCAACGGCTTCCGACCCGACACGGGCACGATCAGCGCCTACCGCTCCCCCGGCGGTTCGGGCATCCGCCTGGACGGCGGGACGGCCGCCGCCGGGACCGAGGTGAGCGCCTACTTCGACTCGCTGCTGGTGAAGCTGACCTGCCGGGGACGCGACCTGGAGACGGCCATCGGCCGGGCCCGGCGCGCGGTGGCCGAGTTCCGTATCCGCGGCATCGCCACCAACATCCCCTTCCTCCAGGCGGTGCTGGAGGACACCGACTTCCAGCAGGGCCGGGTGACGACGTCCTTCATCGAGGAGCGCCCCGAACTGCTGACGGCGCGCCCCTCGGCCGACCGCGGCACGCGCCTGCTCACCTACCTGGCCGACGTGACGGTGAACAAGCCGCACGGGCAGCGCCCGCACCTGATCGACCCGGTCGCCAAGCTGCCCGCGGTCCCCGACGGCGTGCCCCCGGCCGGTTCCAAGCAGCGTCTGGACGAGCTGGGCCCGGAGGGGTTCGCGCGGTGGCTGCGCTCCTCCGACCGCCTCGCGGTCACCGACACGACCTTCCGCGACGCCCACCAGTCACTGCTGGCCACACGGGTGCGCACCAGGGACCTGCTGGCGGTCGCCCCGGCGGTGGCGCACACGCTGCCCGACCTGCTGTCGCTGGAGTGCTGGGGCGGCGCCACCTACGACGTGGCGCTGCGGTTCCTGGCCGAGGACCCGTGGGAGCGGCTGGCGGCGCTGCGCGCGGCGGCGCCCAACATCTGCCTCCAGATGCTGCTGCGCGGGCGCAACACGGTGGGCTACACGCCCTACCCGAAGGAGGTGACGTCGGCGTTCGTGGAGGAGGCCGCCGCCACCGGCGTGGACGTGTTCCGCATCTTCGACGCGCTCAACGACGTGGAGCAGATGCGCCCGGCGATCGACGCGGTGCGCGAGACCGGCACGGGCGTGGCCGAGGTGGCGCTGTGCTACACCTCCGACCTGTCCGACCCGGCGGAGAAGCTGTACACGCTGGACTACTACCTGAAGCTGGCCGAGCGCATCGTCGAGGCGGGCGCGCACGTGCTGGCGGTCAAGGACATGGCGGGGCTGCTGCGCGCCCCGGCCGCCGCGACGCTGGTGAGCGCGCTGCGCCGCGAGTTCGACCTGCCGGTGCACATCCACACCCACGACACGGCCGGCGGCCAGTTGGCCACCTACCTGGCGTCGGTGAACGCCGGCGCCGACGCCGTGGACGGGGCGGTGGCCTCGATGGCGGGCACCACCTCGCAGCCGTCGCTGTCGGCGATCGTGGCAGCCTTCGACCACTCCGAGCACTCCACGGGGCTGGACCTGGACGCGGTCAACGCCCTGGAGCCGTACTGGGAGGCGGTCCGGCGGGTGTACGCGCCCTTCGAGGCGGGGCTGTCGTCGCCGACCGGGCGCGTGTACCACCACGAGATCCCCGGCGGCCAGCTGTCGAACCTGCGCACGCAGGCGACCGCCCTGGGGCTGGGCGACCGGTTCGAGGACATCGAGGCGATGTACGCCGCGGCCGACCGGATGCTGGGCCGCCTGGTGAAGGTCACCCCGTCGTCGAAGGTGGTGGGCGACCTGGCCCTGCACCTGGTGGGGGCCGGGGTCTCCCCCGCCGACTTCGAGGCCGACCCGGGCCGCTTCGACGTGCCCGACTCGGTGATCGGGTTCCTGCGCGGTGAGCTGGGCGTGCCCCCGGGCGCGTGGCCCGAGCCGTTCCGCACCCGGGCCCTGGAGGGCCGCGGCGAGGCCAAGCCGGTGCAGGAGCTGAGCGAGGAGGACCACACGGGGCTGGCCAAGGAGCGGCGCGCCACGCTGAACCGGCTGCTGTTCCCCGCTCCGACCAAGGAGTTCCTGGAGCACCGGGCGGACTTCAGCGACACCAGCGTGCTCTCCAGCGCGGACTTCTTCTACGGTCTGCGCGAGGGCGAGGAGCACGTGGTGGACCTGGAGCCGGGCGTGCGGCTGCTCATCGGCCTGGAGGCGGTCAGCGAGGCCGACGAGCGGGGCATGCGCACGGTGATGACCACGCTCAACGACCAGCTGCGCCCGCTCCAGATCCGGGACCGGTCCCTGGCCTCGGAGGTGCGCGAGGCGGAGAAGGCCGACCGCGACAACCCGCGCCACGTGGCCGCGCCGTTCGCCGGCGTGGTGACGCTGGTGGTGGGCGAGGGCGAGAAGGTGGAGGCCGGTGCGACGGTCGCCACGATCGAGGCGATGAAGATGGAGGCCTCGATCACCGCGTCCGTGTCCGGGACTGTCTCCCGGCTGGCGGTCGGCGCCGTCCAGCGCGTGGAGGGCGGAGACCTGCTGCTCTGCCTGTCCTGACCTGGGAGAGAGCGGCCCCGCACCCGGACCGGGTGCGGGGCCGCCGCGTGTTCAGGCCCCGGCCAGTGCGACGGGGGTGGGCGCGGCGGCGCGCAGTTCCTCGGGCGCGGTCAGGTACCAGGCCTCCAGGGTGAGCTCACTGAGCTCGTCCAGGCCGATCCCGTCGAGGTGGACGACCACCCAGCCGAACCCGCCCGCGGTGAACTGCACCTCGAACACCTCGGGGCGCTCGGCCACGAGCGCGGCCTGTTCCAGCAGGGTCTGCTTCAGCCCGACGGTGGCGGTGCGCGGCCACAGGTAGCCGAACGGCCGGTCGGCCACACGGAAGGTGGTGTAGCTGTCGGAGTCCCGGTGTGCGCACCCCGGCAGCGCCCGCGCCAGCCGGGAGAAACGCTCGATCTCAACGCCCATGGGAGCAGGTAACCACACGCCGCGGACCGGTGGGGCCGCGCCGGCCCCCGAGCGGGCGCGGCCGGTCTATGGGCGCTCGGCTACAGCACCGCCGTGGACAGGTGGTGGGCCAGCGCCCCCACACCCGAGGCCATGGCGTAGGCGGCCACCAGCCGCGCCAGCCCCGGCCCCCGCCGGGGCCTGCGGTGGCGAGCCAGACGGCGGCCGGACGTGCGGTGCCCGTCGCGCGGACGCCGCGAACGCCGACGCGGCAGCGGCGGCTTCGGCGGCAGGGGTGCCGGCCGGGCCGGGCCGTCGTCGGGTGCCTCACGCGGACGCGGGACCGGAAGCG
>NZ_KI911536.1:186698-195785 GCF_000515115.1 Nocardiopsis sp. CNT312 | reverse complement strand
CCACCGCCCCGCCCTACTTCGACGACAGCCTCTACGACACCCCGCCCGCCACACCCCGCACAGCGCCCTCCCCCCTCCAAGGACCCCTCGACCCCAAACACCCCTTCACAGGGTTGGACCTCGACCCCAAAACCAACCTCCCCTTCCCCACCTCACCCCTGCCCTGGGCCAACGACAACACCGACATCAGCGTCTTCACCCTCACCGACATCGCACCCGGTATCGAACTCCCCAACTACCCCGCGCCCACCGGACCGGGAACAGGCACCACAACCAACACAGGCACCGGCCGGCAAGACGCCCCCACCAACACAGGAACCGAACGCACCACCTCACCCCGGCCCGGCGACCAGACGTCCGACACCCCCCGCCCACCCGCACGCGCCTCGGAAACCGACACCGACACGCTCTACGACACCGACACCGACACCGACACCGCACCCACCCCCCGCAGGACCACCACCCCAAGAACCGGCACACCCCTGCCCCTCAACCTCATCGAACCCAAGAACCCCCTCCTCACCGGCCTCGATCTCGGCCCCAAGGGCACCGCTCCCCTCCCCTCCTCACCCCTGCACTGGGCACCTGACAGCACCAGCGCCTTCATCGTCCCCGAGATCACCCCCGCACACAGCACCACCGCGCTACCCCCCGCCGGACAGGCCACCCCCACCAACACCACTCCGACCGGCGCACCCCGGACCCACACCACCGGCTCCGCCGACACCGGTGAACGAACCGGGACCACCGACCGGAGACCGGCCACGAACAACGCCCTGCCAGGCAGCAGCGAGACCAAGGACAGCAACGAACCGGGGGGCGGAAGCGGCACACCGGCCAAGGAGAAGGACAGATCCCCCCTGACCACCCAGGCCGCCGACAGCGGACCGGGAAGCGAGGAAAACGACACGGAGGCCCGTACACGGACTCTGGAGGAATCCGCCCCGGAACGCACCGACACGACCGAGACCGGTAACGACCACGACGGCACCACCGGCGAGCGGACCGACCACGGCGACCATGACCGTGAGGAGCACCCGCCTCCGCCCAGCCTCAGCGATTACCAGGGCTGGCCGGTTCCTGACCGGAGCGGAACCGCCTACGACCTCGGCTATCTGCTGGGCGCCCACACACTGCCGACCTACATGATCGTTCCCGAGAAGTTTCCGGCGTTCGTCGACGAGCGTGCGGCGGATCTGCGCCACGGCATGGACCAAGCGGCCAGAGACGACCTGCGCCGTCAGGTGAAGGACCAGATCAACAAGAACGTGCACGCCTTCTTCGACGACGAGGGCCACACCTTCACCGCCACCGGCGGTGACGGGCGCACATGGCAGGTCGACGTCTCGCTGCGGCCCTCTTCAGGAGACTTCTTCCACGTTCCGACCACCTTGGACGAGACCTCCGGCGGTTCCACACTGAAGTTCGTCGATGTCACCGGCGAACCGATCTCCCAGAACTCCAGTGGGGTGCACGGCGGCAGCAAATCGCTCGGCGCGGCGCTGACGGTCAGCCCTCTCTACGTCGACGCCACGCCGAGCGGCAACAGCGTCGGGCCCCGGCTGAGAGGACGCGTCTCCGGCGGAACCCGGGTTCGCTCAAGCAACCAGTCCGTGTCCAATGTCAACGACATGTCCTCCCTGTACGAGATCAAGGGCAAGCCGGAGGTCTTCGTCGCGGACCTCGACATGACGGTGGACATCAGGCCGACCGACTCGGTCACGTCGACCGACGGCGACAGCGCCGGGCCGGTGACCGTACGGTCCGAGAACGGGCTGGCCATGATCACGCCCAACACCGTCACCGCGAGCACGGGTCCCGCCTCGATCAGGCTCCGCGACCCGTTCGCTCCGGCCCATGACGACGACGGCCGCCTGGCCATCGACCCGCGCGCGGGCCAGGGACACGTCATTCGCGTGGGAGATATCCAGGGCATCGGGGACAACAGCGGCAAGACCCTGAACCAGTGGGTCACCGACTACCTGAACGGGGTCGGCCAACCACAGCGCACACGGGATCAGATACGCGACACCCTGGCGCCGTCGTTCCTCGACCCACGGCCGGAACGGCGCACCGAGATCGACAAACAGGTGAGGCGCGAGTTCTCCAAGAGCGCGCTACGCAACCGCCTGCCCCGTATGACCGGCGGCCCCGTACCGATCAATCTCACCGACATCACGGGCACGAGGCGGATCATGACCATGTGGTCGGTACCCACCGACTACACACGCCGGGGCCACGCGGTGCAGCCCAACTACAACACGAGGGTGAACGTCTCGGCGAAGTCGGCCGAGACGAACCTGAGCAAGAAGAACACGCTCGGTTTCGGAATCGGCGCAGGGATGGGGCTGGGCGTCGACTTTTCGGGGGTGCGAGCCGGGCGCATCGACGCCCCCTTCCTCGAATACTCCGGAAACGTGCAGGGGTCCGAGCGCGACGCCACCGCCCGCGCCGGATCGGCGAACTGGATGACCCTGGGCCCCAACGACATGTCGGCCTATGAGGTCGAACGCAACTACTACGTCCAGTTCGACGGCGACCCGAACACCTACAGGTTCCACGGCGACACGGTGGAACTGCTGTCCAGCAACGACTCCCGTGTCCTGACCGGGGAGCACCCGCCCCTTCCTCCGAGCCAGGTGCAGAACACCGAGAGCACGGGAACGGACCAGCAGCCCTCGACCGACACCGGCAAGGGCAAGGCAAGAGAGGACGCGCCCGAGACCGGCACTCCGACGAGGCGAGACGGTTCCCCCGCCACTCAGCCCCCCGCGCGTCCACCCTTCGACCACCTGGCGATCGACCACCCCACACACTTCGCCGGAGCGGCACCGCGCGCCTTCGCCTGGCCCGACGGGGCCCACTACCACGACGGCGACGACGGGAAGGCGCGCACGGTCTACGAGGCCCTGGCACTGAACATCCTGGAAGGGTTGTCCGCACGCCGTCCGGGCCTGGTTCTGCCTGAGCTGGCCAGAGGGAAGGACGACTACGCCCAGCGTCCGGGCCACGAGGAGGCGGGATACTTCGATCGGTCGCCCCGCGAGCACCGCCCGCTGCGCCGCAATTACGACATCGCCCGTTTCAACACGCTCAAGATCCTGGACACGATCTCCGAGGCCGGGCTCCGCGGCGGACTCAACGATCTGGCCAGAGGCGGTGTCACCGTCGACCTGTACGAACCCGCCGCCGTCAACCCGGCCTCGCTGTTCAGGTCCAACGAGAAACTCGTCCGGCCCAAGTTCGTCACGGTGCGTCTGACCGCGGGCTTCGATCGGCTGCAGTACGTGCGCCGCATCGACGGGTGGCTGGGCGGGGAGCTCAGGGGCGCGGCGAGCCGGTCGAGCGGACAGGGGGAGCAGCACGGCCATTCCGTGGCTCTGGGCGGCGGAATGTTCATCTGGGAGAGCGACAACTACGACGTGAGCGACCTTCCGGACGGAGGTGGTTATCCATCGGTGTCCTTGTCGGGCGGGCGTACGCGGTCGGAGAGCCGGAGCCAGGAACTCAACCACTGGTCGGAGACCGGTGTCTACTTCCTGGACGAGTCGGACGTGTGGCACTCATCGACCACGTTCGACGCCCGTCTGTACGAGTACGACGACATCGGCAGGACCCTCGGAGGCGACCGCCCACTGGAGGAACGGGGTGTCCCCCTCTTGGAGGCGCCGTTCCAGAGCCGACTGATCGTGGAGACGCCGACGGAGGTGGCCTCGGGGCCCACAGGACGCTCCGACGCGTGGAGCCCCAGAGCGCGGGACATCCAACCGCTCCCGCACGACCAGGCGGAGCGGATGATCAAGGGCAGCACCGAGCCCGGTGCCAACGCCGTCCGCAGGCGGCGCGACTTCTGGCAGCGACGCGACCGAACGCAGACACCCGCCCCTCCGACGGACACCGCAAGCCACAGCACGGCGACCACCCCCCGGGACGACGCTCGGACGAACGCGGCCCAGGACACCGGGACCACCGCATCCAACGCCGCGGAGGACGTCGGCCCCTCCACCGCCACTCCGCGCGAGGGCAACCGAGCCGCCCCACGCGAGAACACGGAGCAGACCGGATCCACCACCCCCACGCGTGAGAGCGACCAGACACAACGGCGCGCGGAACGGATGAAGAAGCTCTCGGCCAGCGTCTACGGCTTCGAAACGCACTTTCGCACCGAGAGCGACGACCGGATCACGAACATCCTCGAACAGACCTACCAGGCCCTGTCGCGGGGCTACCGCGAAAGGCGGCTGCACGACGGGCTCAGCCGCAAGCTGGACCACTTCCTCAGAAGGGCGCAGGGCAACAAGGACCTCCTGCCCACCGCGGTCTCCCCCCAGGTCCTGGCCGCGGCCAAGAACGGGAGCCGGGTCCGTTTCGAGACGAGTGGCGGCTTCTGGTCCCCGCACGATGTACGCGCGACGGTGGCCACCGATGTCGACATCACCTCCGTCGATACCTTCACCCACTCGAACGCCATGGTCATCTGGGAGGACAGGACCACCCTGAACCTGTCCAACGGTTCGGTCACCTCATGGCCCGTCAACCTGAACGCGGTGGGCCTGGGGTGGGCGAACCACTGGAACCCGCGGCCCGATGACGGCCCCGACCCGAACCAGCCGCTCACCAGCAACGACGGCCTGAAGCCCATCCCCTTCCTGGGGCCGAGCGCGGGCCGGAGCCTCTTCTCCAGATCGTGGGGCCACAGCGAGAACAGGTCCTACTCGCAGCAGATCTCCTTCCTGCCGAAGGTTCCGCTGTCGTACGCGTTCACCGCCTCCGGCACGGTCAAGCAGGCCCTGGAGTTCGTCAAGAACTGGAGTATCGGACCGACCTTCCCCGGGACCCCCCACTTCCGCGGCTGGCAGGCACACGTCTCCGACCTGCTGTCGGGCCTGGTCCACGTCCGCGACGCCATGCACGCGGGGATGGTGGAGGACAGGGTCGTCGACAGGGACGGGGCACTGGCCCTGGAGTCCCAGCCCGAACCCAGAACACCGGAGAACGTGCGTGTACGGCCCGGGTTCGAGAACTCGGGCAAGCGCACCAAGCCCGCCGATCCCGGGGCCGCCCTCCAGAATCTGGTCGACGACCTGGCCTCGGAGGGGTGGGAGCTGACCGTGGGCAGCAGGAACAGCGTGCTGCACACCCTCACCTCACAGCTCGGCCAGGTCCCCAACAGTGGTATCCCCGTCCCGGTGCGGGTCCGGGCCATCGACCAGTCGCTGGCCCACCTGAACTCTCCCGCGACCGCCCCGCTGGCACTGGACGCCACCGTCCACGTGCGCCTGGACACCTCCGACACCGAGGTTCAGTACCTGGGCAACAGCAACGAGTACCGGGAGAAGCACAAGTGGGAGGTGTCCTCGGGGCGGAGTACCTCCCGTTCCCCCTCCAGCAGTGTGGGCACGGAGAACATGCTCCTCACCCCGATGCCCTTCCACCCCGGCGGCGACGGTCCGATCTCGGAGTCACCGAACGAAAGCCGCCCCTACATCACGGGGCCGGCCGCGTACGCGAGCAAGGGGAGCTCGCGCACCGTCGCGGAGTCCGAGTCGCAGGAGGAGTCGCAACTGGTCGACCTGGCCCTGGACACCCCCTACGTGAAGGTCAGCCAGAACACTCGGCTCACCCTCGACCTGGAGTTCTCCACGAAGCAGAACCTGGCCAACCGGGTGCTGCACGAACAGCCCGCCGCGACGGACCGACGCGAGTTCAGCGGCAGCGGCGACGCGGGCCGTGTGGAGACCGTCTATCCCACCTCATACGTCGAGATCCTCGGCGACCGCGTCAGTGGCGAGGAAGGCGGAGACCGGCCCCAGCCCCCCCTGACCACCTCCACCAGCGCAACCCACCCCCGGGCGGACCGTGCAAGCAGCGAGGGAGGGCAGCGTACCGGGGACACCGGAGCACCGGAGCGCCCCGTCAACGACGTCTACGCGTCCCTGAACGAGATGATGCGGACGTGGACGCGGAACAACACACCGGAGGGGCAACCCCCCGAACGCTACCCGCTCGTGGTGCCCACCGCCGTCGAGAACAGCGGCCAGAAGGTGCGCGACACCGCACACGTCGTGGTGGCCAGGTCCCTGGGCTGGACGCCGCCGCCAAACGCGGTGGCGGACGGGCACTACACACCCGAGGCGATCCGGTCGGCACGCGAGCACACCGCCCACAAGCTGGGCCTGAACACGCGCTACAACGCCATCGACCAGAGCCTCAACGAGATCGCGCTCAAGGCGCTCTACGCTCAGGCGACCCACGAGAACACCGACCTGATCCGGATCGGTCGGACCGAGTGGACCTTCAAGGCGCTCCCGGACCGCTCCTCCGCGAAGATCCTCGACGTCGCCCCCAGCGGTCGGATCAACGACTTCCACAACGAGGACGAGTCCACATCGACGTCCTTCGGGCACACGAGCGCCCTTTCCAAGACGTTCGACGCCCGACCGGCGGGCCGCAGCGACCAGTCGCCGATCTACGAGAACCACACCGCCAACATCTACAGTTCGGCCTCGGGAACGTCCACCTCGGTATCGGGGGGCGGGGACAACCGCGGCGCACACCCCGCAGACGCCCCCGACTTCACACGCGGCCGTCTGGGCCCCATGCTCCTGGTGGAGCTGGACGCCAAGTGGGCGATCGGTGCCAGGTCAGAGCTGCGCGGATCCGCTTTCCGCAGGGCGGCGCGATACGTCAAGGACGGCGTGCGCAAGGTGCTGGGCAAACAGCACCCTCGGCCCGCCCGCTGGCAGGCCGGACACACCGATACCAAGGTGAGCGGCTGGATCACCCAAGGGGACGCGGTCCGCCTGGGGCTCATCGGCCAGGACCACTCCGACCGTCTGAACCCGTTGGCCGCGAAGCTGCACCGCGTCCAGGAGGAGATCAGCGGCGCGGAGATGGCCTACCTGGAGGCGCGCAGGTCCCTGGAGCCCGTGGCCGCCGAATACGTGGCCAACCCCGAGGACCCTCGGGCGCGGCAGGAGTACGAGCGGTTGGAAGCCGTCCAGGACCAGCGCCGCATCGAGTTCGAAGAGGTGACGGACCGCTGGGTCGCGGCCCTGAACGAGCTTCGCGAAGCCGCCGCGCAGCCAGAGGACCCCAAGGGCAAAGGCAAGGCACCCGAACGGGACACCGGAACGGACACCCCCGCCCCCGTGCCCACCAGCACGGCCGACCCCGCGGACACCTCGGAGAGCGACGCCAGAGGCAAGCAGGGCATCCGTGGTGGCGGTCTCGCGGGCCGGAAGAACGGCGGGGGGAGGTTCGGCGGTGGTCGGGCCTCCGGTCCTGTGCTGGAGACGATCGATGAGGCCGCCGAACCCGACGGCACTGCACGGACAGCCGCCAGGACCGACCGCGACGAGGAGAATCTGGCCGACCGCTTCGCCTCCGAACTCAACATCGCACTCGATCAGGATTCCGGCGGCACGGACCGAGGCAGCGACACCCCACCCGCTGATGTCTCGGACCGGTTCGCCGAAGCGGCTCGTGAGATCGCCGATCTGGAGCGGCGAGGCGGCGCACTCGCCTCTCAGATCGCACGGCTCGACATCGTGATGGGGCCGCTCCAGGAGCGGGCCGAGGCCACCGACGCCGAGCTCGTAGGCCTGGCACTGGAGCAGAGCCGGATCAGAGACCAGCTCTCCCAGGTCGAGGCCACTCTCGACCAGAGGCGGACCGAGAGCGCACGGGCCGACGCGGAAGCCACGCAGGCGAGCGCCGATGCCGACGCCGCGTCGGAACGGGCACGGGATGCGGCCGGTGCCGCCGATGAGGCCCATTCCCACCACGAAGCGTTGGAGGCGGAAGCCGTCGCCGCTGCCGAACACGCCGCGCGGGCCACCGCCACCGCCCACGACGCTCAGACAAGCCACGACGAGGCCCAGGCCCGGTTCCAGGAACGGCAACGACAGGACGCACACGACCGGCGGCGCCTGAACGACCTGGTCGAGCGGCTCCCCGAACTGCAGTCGCGTGCCAGCAGCGCGGTCAGGGAGCGCGAACGCGCCCGCGAAGCCTACGAGAGACGGTGGGACGAGCATCCCGGGGAGAGCGCTCCCGAGGCACTCCACGCCTGGGACACCGACATCGGACACCTCGACGACGCCTCCCGTGCCCGGCAGCGGGAGGCCGAGAGCGCCGAACGCTCCCTGGCCGAGGCCCGCAGGGAAGCGGACACCCTGACCGAGGCCCTGGCCGCGCGCGGGCGCGATGAGGAGCACACTCGGCAGGAACTCCAGGCGTTGTGGCGCGAGGCCGAGCGGACACGTGGCGAGGCAGAGAGAGCTGAGCGGGCCGAACAGGCCGCCAGGGGGAAGGCCGAGCGGGCCGGGCAGGACCTGGAGCGGGCACGGTCCCATCGGGAGAGCACCTCCGAGCGTTCCGCCGAACTCGCCGCGGCGGCCCGCGACGCCGGCGCACGCGCCGAACAGGCCAGGGCGGACCTGCGAGAGGCCGCCGACGAGCGGCACGCGCTCCGCCTCGGGTTGGGCCGGGTGGAGTCCCGTGCGGGCGACCTCCGAACCACGCGACAGGAAGTGCAGGACCGCCTCGGCCATCTGAGCGGCGACAGAGCGCGCTTCCAGGAGGAGTACGACGGCCTCAAGAGCCGGTGGCGGACGCTCATGAGTCACCAGGGCCGTTCGGAGAGCGAGACGGACCTGGAGTGGTTCCATCGCGACGGCACCGACGACGCTCCGGTGGCGGGCCCTTCGGGGCACAGCACCGTCCGCATCATGCGTACCGATCTCCCCGACACGGCCGAATACGCCAACGGAGCCTCACGTGACCGAAACGGGCACGAACCGAGGAACGGCCACGACGACCCAGTGTGGTCACTGGGTGAGAACGGAACCGTCCCCAACCCTCGCAGCGGCGAACCGGAACCGATCCAGCGCTGGAGCCCGCTCGACCCCAAAACCACCCCGCCATCGCTGCCGGGTCTGGACCCCAAGCACCCCGATGACGGCCAAAACCCGCTGGCCTTCCTCGGACGCTCCACCAAGCTCCCCTACGACCCCAACGGCCTGCTCGACCTGCCCTTCCCCGAAAACCCCCACCCCGGAACAACACCGGACACCACCACACCCG
>NZ_KI911536.1:160116-186493 GCF_000515115.1 Nocardiopsis sp. CNT312 | reverse complement strand
CCACCACACCCGGAACCGAGCTCCGCCCCGAAGCCAACAACACCAACAGAGACCGCCACCACAACAACGACCACAACACGGGCGAGACAGGACCTACAACCACAACCGACAGGAACCCCCAGGACACCACCCCCCACCCCGCACCCACCGGACCGGACACGGACAACCCCGCACACACCCCCGAACCGGCCCCACCCCGCACCGACCCCTACCAGAACACCCCGATCACCAACAGCGGCACCACAGACAACAGCCGCACCCCCAGCACACAGAACACCCCGAACACCCGCACCATCGACAGCAGCAGAGCCACCAACCCCACCGGTTCTGCTCCCGCAACCACGCGCACCCCACACGATCCCTCTACCGGCACCGGCCACGGCGAAGGCCGCACCCTCTCCGTGCGGGACCAGGACACAACCTCGCCCCTCTCACGGGGCAGCGCCTACCTCGACGAGTTCGCCGCGGAACTCAACCGCCCCCGCACCGCTGACCACGGTCACGAGACGTCTCGTCCCCAGGACACCGATTCCCTCCCCGGCCTCGGCTCCGACAACGGCTCCTTCTACAGCGGTTCCGTCCCCGCCACACCCACCACCTCCCTCCCCTTCAATCTCCTCGAACCCAAACATCCCCTCCTCACCAGTCTTGCCCCCGAGGGCACCAGCGCTTTCCCCTCCTCTCCTCTGGGCCACGACACCGACCACACCCCTCTCGGCGTCGTCACCCTCAACGGCATCGAGCCGACCGGTACCGCTGCCACACCAACCGGACAGGCCGCCCCCGGACCAGGGGGCAACACCCCCGCCAGAACCGGAAGCAGCGACACCGCTCCCGGCAGGAACGACAGCAGGACCACGGAGAGCAAGGCCCCGAACAGCGCCCCTGGCCAGGCAGCGCGCGCCCCGCACACCCTCGGTGACAGCCCAAGAAGCGGCCTTCCCTACGCCCCCACCCCAAGCCAGGCGCCCACCACCACAGCCGGCGATCCGGTCGAGGACCTGCGGACCCGTGCCGACACCGTTCGCGCCAAGACCGAACAACACCGCGACCGGGCCAGAGCGCTCCTGGACTTCGCCCAGGAACAACAGGACACAGCGCCCCAGCACCTCATCGAACAAGCACAGCGGTACGGACAGAGGGCCCAGGACCGCGCCGACCGGTTCGACGAAGCCGCCCAAGCCCTCGACACCGCCGCCGACGCCACCCGACGCGCCCCCGGCAGCGCAGAGGCCACCTCGGCCAGAAACCGCGCCGACAACCTCTACAACGGCGTCCGCCCCCTCCTCTCTCCCGCCGACAGCGACACCGACATCACCGTCAACCTCGCCCAAATCAGTACTCACCAAGATCCGGCTCCCACACCACAGACCTTCCCTCCCCCCGGTCCATCGGTGCCGGGCACACTCGGCGACGACGGCGTACGCCGCTTCGCCACCACCCAGGAAGGGGAGGGCTACGGCGACACGGTCCTGGACCACGGCTCCAGGGCACCCCACACCTTCGCTGACCTGACCCGGCCGCAGAAGGAAGCCGTCACCGAATACGCCCGCCTGGGGGCCCTGGTCCACGACTCGCTCCTGCGAACACCCATCGCGGGTTGGTCGGCCCTCCTGTCCGAGGCGAACAGCAGCCGGGGCAGCGGATGGGCCGTCTACAACATGGCGGGGCTCCAGCCACCGACCCTGGACCACGCACGGAGGGCGATGGCCCTCCCTGCGTACCACCCCGAGCGCCGGATCGCCGAGGAGATCATCGCCTCTCCCGACCCGGAGGCCGCCCTTACCCAGCGCAAGAGGCAGGCCGGCAGGGCCGGAGAACTCATCGAGGTGTTCGGGGCGCCCCCCACCGTGGACACCATCGGAACACAGATCTCTTTCCTCGACAGCGCCATCGACCGCAGCCCCCTGCCCGAGTCCGTTGAGGCACACCTGGCCTGGTACGACGCCTCCCGCCTACTCGAACTCGGCCTGCAAGACATCGCAAGCATGACACCACAGGGCCTGGCGACGCTCACTGGGCGCGTGGGGACCGAGCACGGCTACCTCTCCGCCGCCCTGGGCCAGGCACCGCGACCGCAGGGCTCGGCTCCCCTCCCGGAGGTGCGCCTCGTCCTGTCAGCTGGCAGCAAGGCCCTGTGGTTGGGAGAGAGGAGCAGCCTCCCGGGCCGCAAACGCCTCCTGCTGCCACGCGGAACGCGCTACAGCCTCGTAGGGGCAGAGCGGTCCGACGACCGCACCCTCATCACCTTGAGCGCGGTCCCCGGAGCCGCCCCCGCCCCGTTGCCCTACCCCGCCCCGGGCCGGGTGGTCCCGTCCGGATACCGCGGATTCGACTCGGACGCGGAAGGAAACCGCTACGGTGAAAACGTGCTCGGCAATCCCGCGCACAACCCGCACGCCTTCGCCAACCTCTCTCCTCAACAGCAGAAGGCGATCCGGCAGTACACCATCACCGCCCGACCGCTCAACCTCGCGCTCCGGGCCGGCGACGATGCCAAGGCGTCCCGGATCCTGGCGGACATACGCCAGCAGACCGGCCCCGGCTGGCCCCTCTACGAGTTGACGCCGGACCTGCGGCCCCCGACCTTGGAAGAGATCATCGCGGCCTCCAGCCGAGGCGATCTGTCCTGGGAGCAGAGGTACCTCGTCCAAGGCATCATGAATTCCCCGACCCCGCAGCAAGCACTCACCTTCTTCCTGCGAAAAGCGGGTGCAGCCGGGCGTGCGGCGCACGCGTTCGACGGCTTCCCCACCCTGGACACCCTGTACCGCCAGAGGGACCTCATCGACCAGGCCATCGCCCTGAATCGGCTGCCTGAACCCCTCGTCGCGCACCGGACCCTGAGCAGCCTCAACTTCATGCATGATGAACTGGCCACGATGGCTCGGCATAGGGTGCAGCAACTGCCGCAACTGGGCGAGCTCCGAGCCATGCTCATCGGCACGATCCAGACCGAGCCCGGCTACATGTCCACCAGCCTGGGAGCCAATGCCCAGCTGCCCAACTGGAACCACCGGGCGCCCGTCCACCTCCACGTGTCCCTGCCCGCCGGGGCACACGGCATCTGGCCGGGGCAGCACAGCTACGTCCCCGAGCAGAGGGAACTACTCCTGCCCAGGGACTCCCGGTACAGGCTCACCGAAGTCACCCGCGACGCCCAGGGCATCATCCACATCAACGCCGAACTCCTGCGGCCCCGCGCCCGCATCAGCAATACTCCCGGCCCACGGACCGCCAGCGGCAACGGGTGGGTGAATCTGCCCGACGGCACCCGGCGCTGGGGACGCTACGGCGCCGCCGGACTGCTCCTGCACTCCACCGCACCAGACGGCACCGTCCACGTCCTGCTCCAACAGCGCGGTGCCGCGGCCGACCAGGAGGGCACCTGGAGCATCCCCGGCGGCGCCCGCAACCGCGACGAGACCCCCCTCCAGGCCGCCTGGCGCGAGTTCGGCGAAGAGGTCGCCGGGCCTCTCGACGAACCCGACATCACCGGCCTGCACACACACGATCTCAAGATCTGGCGCTACGACACTTACATCGCGCACGTCCCCGGCCTGCCCGACTTCAGCCCCAGGAACCGGGAGAGCACCCACGTCCGATGGGTCCCCGCCCACGAAGTCACCTCCCTACCCCTGCACCCCGGCTTCCGCACCACCTGGGAACAGGCGCACCAGGACCTGAGCCCGGCCACGGCATCACACACGACCACCGCTCCCCCGGACAAGCGCTCCTCCTCCACACTGCTCAGACTCCGGAACAAGATCAAACAGCACTTCATCAAGCCCACGGGCACCGTCGGACGGGACGGCGTGCGGCGCTTCGCCACCAGTGAGGAAGCCGCTCGCTACGGCGACGGGTTCCTCGACGAACAGCCCGCCCGGCGCGCCTTCTCCTACCCCAGGCTCTCGGCCGACCAGAGGGCGGCCATGGACTCCTACGACACGTACGGCAGAATGCACAACTATGTGCTGCGGGACGGAAGACCGCTGCTGGAGGTGCCCTCGGGGGGCGGCCCCAAGGACACCCCCTCCACACCCGAACTCGTGCACGACATCAGACACATCGACCACGTCATCGCCCGCAGCCCGATGCCCGAGACCGTTGAGGCCCACCGGTCCCTGCTGAGGGTCTCCTTCATGGACACGGAACTGGCCCATGAGGGCAGGCCCACCCTGAAGCAGCTCAAAGCACTCGTGGGGACGGTCCAGACCGACCGCGGCTACATGTCCACCACCCTGGGCGCGGGAACGCTGGACATCGGCAACTGGTCCCTCCGGCACCGGTACCGCCTGCACCTGACCATCCCCGCGGGCAAGAACGCGTTCTGGTACGGGAAGACGAGCTTGGACCCCAGACAGCGGGAACTGCTGCTGGAACGCGACACCTTCTACAGGATCAACGGGGTCGCCGAGGACGACCAGGCGATCCACATCCACGCCGACGTCCTGCTCGTCCCCCCCGGAGCGGGCGCCCTCACCGTGCTCACCCCTGCCAGCGCCGCCGGGCCCCCCGTCTCCGGCCGGGCGTGGACAAAACTGGGCGACGGTACCTACCAGTGGGGCCGCTACGGCTTCGCCCAAGCGATGGTACGTGTCAAGGGCTCCGACGGTGCCGTCTGGATCCTGCTCCAGCGCTCCAGCTTCCTCAGTCACATGAACGGCCTCTGGGCCCTTCCGGGACAGGCCGTCAACCGCGGTGAGGACTTCTACGACGCCGCCTGGCGCGGAATCACCGAGGAAACCAACCTCGACCGGTCCAGGTTCAACGCCGTGCCCAAACAGACGCACACCCGTGACCTCCACGGTTGGCGCCACACCACCTACATCATCGATGTGGGCGACAATACCGGGCCCATCATCCCGAAGGCCAGGAACAAAGGCACCCATTTCCAATGGGTCCGTTTGCAGGACCTGGCGAGGGTCGACCTCCACCCCCACTTCCACGAACTCGCCAGGGCCGTGCGGGAAGGCCGGACGGAACCGTACACGGCACCACCGGTGACAGGCACCGCCAACACGGTCAACCTGACCGCGGCCACCGTCCGCCTCCCCGACACCCTCGCCTCCGAACAGGACCTGCGGACCCGCGCCGCCACTGTCCGGGGCGAAGCCCTCCAGTACCAGGACAGGGCCACCGAAGCCCTCATCTGGACCACCAGAGCGGAACAGACCGGCACCACCGACGAGACCCGGAAGCGGCTCATCGCGGAGGCCGGAAACGCCGGCCGGAACTACACGCGCCTCGCCCACCGGTTCCACAAAGCCGCGGACGCCCTCGAAGACGCTGCCGAGGCCGCCCTGCGCGACCCCGGCAGCGCCCGGACCGCCGCCGCCACGGCGCACGCCGAACAGCTCTACAACAACATCCGTCCCCTCTTGGCCCACGCCAACAGCGACACCGACCTCACCATCAACCTCGCCCGCATCGGCCCGGAGCCGACCCACGACGACCCTGCCCCGCATCCCGGCTCCGGTGCACCGGACCAGGTGCAGCAGCCTCCTCCGGAAGTAGCGGCCACGCCCGACCTGCGCCCGGGGAGCGTGGACCCCAGCGGGGTCCGGAGCTTCGACGACGACGGCGAAGCGGAGGAGTACGGCGACGACTTCCTCGACGACCCCCGGACCAACCCGCACGCGTTCACCACCCTGACCGGTGAGCAGCAGAACGCCGTGACGGAGTACACCAAACACTCATGGCCCTACAACACGGTGCTGCGCGAGGGATGGGACCAGCGGTCGAGAGAGCGGCTGCTCCAGGCGTGGATCGCCGACCGCGGCGACGGCTGGCCCCTGTATGAGATGACCGGGCTGGCACCGGTCACACTGGCCGATGTCGAACGCGCCGCCCACCGGACCGACCTGCCCCGGGAACAGGCCGCCCTCGTACACGAGATCCAGGCCTCGGCCAGCCCCGAGACCGCACTGCACCTGTGGAAGGCCAGGGCCGGCGACGCCGGCGAACTGGTCGAGGTGTTCGGGGGCCTGCCCTCCCTCGCCGACATCGAGCGCCGGATCGCCCTGATCGACCAGGCACTGGACCGCCCCCTGCCCGAAGCGGTCGTCGTGCACCGCGGCGTGGACAGCATCGACTTCATGGACCGGTTCGATCCGGAGAACCTCCAGGACCTGGTGGGGAGCCGGCAGACCGAGTACGGCTACATGTCCACCACCCTGGGCAGGGGAACGGCGTTTCCCGGGGCGCCGCAGTGGTCGGCCCACCTCCATCTCACCCTGCCGAGCGGGACCAGGGGCCTGTGGGTCGGTACCAACAGCGCGCACCCGCACCAGCGAGAACTGCTCCTGGCGCGCGATACCGACTACACGGTCACGAAGGTCGCCGAGGAGGACGGGGACCTCCGCATCCACGCGGAGGTCCAGGTCAGCGCTGACGGCACCGGATCCCCCGGAGCGGGCTCCCTGTCACCGGCCTCACTCCCCGACCTGGACTCGCTGGACCCGGACCTCCTGGACAGGCTGGCCTCGGACTCCGACGACGCTCTGACCGTGGGCCTGGTACGCGTGCCGGACCTGGCCGCGGCCGGGTCTCGGGGCCCCGGCCCCGTGCCCCCCGCCGAGGACCTGGATGCCAGGACCCGCCTTGTCGAACAGGCGGCGGAGAGCGCCGAAGAGCGTGTCGACGAACTCAACGGGCTGCTCGGACTCGCGCGAGGCACCGGTCGGCGAGCGCTCGTCGATGACGCCGCGGAACTCGTCAGGAACGCGGTCCCCCGCGCACGAAGGCTGCGCGAGGCGGCCGACGCGCTCCGCAGGGCCGCCGATCTCGCCCGGAACGGCTCCGGCGGGGCTCAGGCCGCCGCTTCCAGGGAACGCGCCGAAGAGCTCTACCGGGGTGTCGAGCGCCTCCTGGTCCCGCTGCCGCTTCCCCCCACCGCCCAGGAACGCGACCTCACCGTCCACCTCGCCCGCACCGGTACCGACGGCTCGGAGGGTTCCGGCTCCTCCGGCCCGACGCCGCGGCCCACGGGCACGGCCCCGGCGGAGAACGCCCGCTCCGACGATGCGCCCTCCCTGGAGCAGCGGTTCAGCGAAGCCCTCCAGGTGCACGTGGACAGCGGCCGCCCAGAGGCGCGGGCGAGCGACGCCCCCGGCTCGGGGACGGCCGTGGTCGAGGGCCCCGGCGCGAACAGGGAATCCGATCCGTGGCCAGGGCGTGTGGGGCCCGACGGCATCCGACGCTTCGGCACCGACGACGAGGCGGAGGCCTACGGTGAACACGTGCTCGGGGACCCCGGCACCAACCCGCACTCCTTCGGGAACCTGACCGGGGAAGAACGCACGGCGGTGCTCGGGTACACGACCAGTGCCGTCCCCTACAACAGCCTGATGCGCATCGCGAACCGCCAGGACCGCGAGGACCTGATGGAGCAGTGGCTCTACACGCGCGGCCCGTTGTGGCCCCTGTACGAGATGACGGGGTTCACACCCCTGACGTTGGAGTCCGTGGCCGAGGGCTACGAGAGGTTCACCTCGCTTCCCCGAGAGCAGGCCGCCCTCGTCCAGGAGATCATGGAGTCGGCCGACCCCGCGTGGGCCCTGCAGCAGATGAAGACGTGGCGCTGGACGCACAGCACGATCCTGATCGAATCGTTCGGTGCCCTGCCCACGTTCGAGGAGATAGAGCACCGTATCGACCTGATCAACCGGGTCATCGCGCGCAACCCCCTGCCCGAGCGCATCACCGTGCACCGGGTCCTCTACGAGATCAACTTCATGCGGGGTTTCACGCCCGAAGACCCGCACGCACTCGTGGGCCAGATCCAGAGGGAACCCGCTTTCCTGTCCACTTCCCTGGGGGTGGGCACCCCGTTCGGCTCGGGCCGCTTTCCGTTCGAACTCCACCTCACCCTCCCCCCCGGAACGGGAGGGCTGTGGCTGGGCAAGCACAGTGTGTACCCGGATCAGAGGGAACTGCTCCTGCAGCACGGCACCGAGTACCAGGTCACGGCGGTCACCGAACGCGACGGTGTGACCCACATCGACGTCGAAGTCCTCGCGCCCGCCCCGGGGGAGCCCTCAGGCGGGGATGGCACCCGCAGCGCCCCCGCCGAGGACGCCCCGGTTTCCGGTGACGGCTGGGTACGCGTCCCTGACAGTACATACCGGTGGGGCCTGTACGGTGCCGCCGGGCTGCTGCTGTACTCGGACGGACCGGACGGCACCGTCCCCCACGTCCTGCTCCAGCACCGCGGCTCGGACACGGACGCGGGCGACACCTGGAGTGTCCCGGGCGGAGCGCGCGACCGCGACGAGACCCCCCTCCAGGCCGCCCGGCGCGAATTCTCCGAAGAGGTCACCGGGGACCCCGGAGCGATCGAGGTCGTGGGCACCCACACCCACGACCTCACCTCCTGGCGCTACGACACCTACCTGGCCCGTGTACCCGGATTCCCGGACCTGGGCAGAAGCAACGAGGAGAGTCGACAGATCCGCTGGATTCCCGTCCAGGAAGTCGCCTCACTCCACCTGCACCCCGCTTTCCGCACCACGTGGAACCGTCTGCGGAACAGTCTGGACCTGGCGGCACGTCCGGAAGGGCCGCCCCCCGGCGAGGCCGCGGACACCGGCGAAGCAACTGAAACGGGGCCGGTCCTGCCCGAGATCCAGATCACGGAGACCCCGCCCACCCCGGAACAGCTCCCGCGGCAGGACCTGCCCGCCCTGGTGATCCAGGACGAACACGAGTACACGCTCGGCACCGGCGCCACCGCCTTCCCCCCCGCCGGGGACGGCGCTGGAACCGCCCCCACCACCGGTGAGCCCCTCCCCGCGGACCCCGTACCGGTTCAGCCGCCGGACCACACCCGCTCCGACGGGTCCGCGGAGGCCGCCCCCGGTACCGACCAGCCAACGCCGGGCCACCTGGACCACGGCGTGAGACGCTTCGCCGCCGAGGCGGAGGCGGCCGCCTACGGCAACAGGGTCCTCAACGCCCCCGGCGGATCCCGACGTCCCTTCGACCTCCTCACCGAAGCGCAGCGGAAGGCTTTCATGACCTACGCCGACGACAGCGTCTACCGGGAGATCAACCAACTGCTGCGCAGCGGCCAGCCGGTCGAGGAAGTGGAGTCGCTGGGACGCCTGGACGGAAGATTCCACGTCCGCAAGGTCGGGGCGCACCTGCGAAACATCGACCTCATGGACGAGGTCATCTCCCGGAACCCGCTGCCAGAACCCGTCGAGGTGCACCGCGGCCTGGACAGTGTCTCCTTCATGCACAAAGACCTGGAACAAAGAGAGAACCCCACGCTGGCCGACCTCAGAAGGATCCTCACAGGCACGGTCCAGACCGAACTCGCCTACATGTCCACCACCCTGGGGAACGAGCTGAAGGGGTGGGACTTCCCCTACCACGTGCACCTCACGGTGCCTCAGGGCACGAACGGTTTCTGGCTCGGCCAGGAAGGTCTGCCGCATGCCGACGAGCGGGAGGTGCTCCTCGAGCACGGCCTCTCCCACCGGGTCACCGGCGTCACCCAGGACGCCAGCGGCCGGTTCCACATCGACACCGAGATCCTGCCCGGCACCGAGCGGACCCCGCGCATCACCGCCACCGACGGTCCCCCCGCCTCCGGTAGGGCCTGGAAGCGCCTGAGCGACGGCACCTACGAATGGGGCCGGTACGGCATCGCCGAGACCCTGGTGTACACCGCCGACACCGACGGCACCCTCCACGTCCTGCTCCAGCGCTACGGCAGGCACACCCACATGGGCCCCAGCTGGGCCGCCCCGGGCAGAGCCCGCGACCGTGACGAGGAATCCCTCGACGCGGCCTGGCTCGGCTTCTCCGAGGTGACAGGCCTTCCCCCGGACCGGCTCGCCCCGATCGGTTCCGTCACGGCCTACACGCTCAACCGCGGCGAAGGGCAGGAGTGGAGCCGCGATCTCTACCTGGTCCACGCCCGAACCGGCTCAGGCCTTCCCCCGGTCGAGGCCCGGGACGGCGAGAGTACGCTCCAATGGTTCGCCCTGCGCAAGGTGGGCGCCCTGAAACTCCACCCCCACTTCCGCCAGGCCTGGCAGCACATCAGGACCGACGGCCTGGCCGCGGCGTCGACCGTGGCCGGGTTCGAGGCCCGGGCCCGCGCGGTCCTCGGCGAGGCCACCGCGGCCCGGAACCAGGCGGACGCGCTGAACCACTGGCTCCGGGAACAGGAACGGCCCGACGCCCACCGCCCGCCTGGACGGGAACGGCGCATCGAGCGCGTCCGCCACTCCGTGTCGGGGTTCACCGACCGCGCCGAACGGCTCCGCGCCGCCGCCGACGTCCTCCAGCGAACAGCCGACCTCACCCAAAGTGATCCCGAAAGCACCGAGAGTGCCGAGAGCGGGAATCGGGCCGAGACCCTGTACCGGGGGATCCGCCATCTCCTCACGCAGGGGCCCTCCCCCGCCCCCAGCGACGGTAGCGGCGACGGGTGGATCACCCTCCCCAACGGCACCCGGCGGTGGGGCCGCTACGGCGCGGCCGGACTCCTGCTGCACTCCACCGCCCCCGACGGCACCGTCCACGTCCTGCTCCAGAGGCGAGCCGACTGGACAGACGAGGGCGGCACCTGGGGCGTCCCAGGCGGTGCCCGGGACCGGGACGAGACCTATTCCCAGACCGCCCTGCGCGAGTTCAACGAAGAGGTCGCCGGCCTGGGGTACACCCCCCTGGCCGAGCCCGTCCCCCACGAACAGGTGCTCCCCGGCTGGAAGTACGAGACCCACCTGTCCTACATCCTCGGCATGCCCGAGCTAGCGCCCAGGGACAGCGAAAGCCACGAGCTGCGCTGGATCGCCGTCGACCGGGTGGGCTCCCTCGACCTCCACCCCGGGTTCCGCGCCGCCTGGGAACAGCTGCGCGTCCGCGTCACCGAAGACCCACAGCCCACCACCGGCGAGAACAACACCCCACTCGCGGCAACGCCCCCGTTCCCCGCATACGACGCCACCTCCCTGTCAGAGAGATTCACCGAAGCGCTCAGGGGAGAGGGGCACGCCCGTGCCCCCGAGGTGCGGCAGCCCCGCTCCTCTCCCGAACAGGCCCAGGGAGAGGGCCGCACCGATCCCGGCAGCACCCGACATGCCGGTACCGACGGCAGCGGAGCCGCCCCCGCCCTCACCGACCTGACTGAGGCCCAGCGGAACGCGTTCCTGGACTACAGCCGGGACCCGGACCTGCGCGACCGCCTCCGTCGGGCCGACACGCTCCAGCAGAGGCTGGACGCGGTGGAGGAGCGGTCCCTGCGCGGACCGGCCTGGCCCCTGTACGAGATGACCGGGCTCACACCTCTCACCTTCGACGACGTCGTCCGCGCCCACAGCGGCGGTATCGAGCGGCTGCCCGCCGAACAGGCCGAACTCGTCCAGGACATCATGGGTTCGCCCGACCCCGTGCTCAGGTTCGAGGAATTGAAGCGGCGGTCGGGCAGGATCGCCTCCCTCATCGAAACGTTCGGCACCTTCCCGGACCTGGTCGGCATGGAACGGGAGTTCCACCCCATCGGCTAGGACCGGGGCGCGCCCGTACCCACGTCACATCGGGAGGCAGCACCGCAGGGACGCGAATGCGGAAGAATGATATTTACCAGGCATCGCAAGCATCACCGCAGAAGACACCCGGGTCCGTTCCTCCGAGACGAGAGACACAGCCATGTCCGATACCCCGTTCGAGCGAACAGAGCACTACGCCTTCTCCACTTCCACCCCCGTCCGCTACCAGCCCGTCACCCGCGGGGAGACGGTGATCGCCTACCTGTGGGCCTCCACTACCGAGGACGCGGCGAGCTGTCTCATGGTCCTGGCATCAGCCGAACCGATCGAGCGGCTCCGGACGGCGGCACAGTGGGCGGAACGGCTGGGCCGGGCGCGCTCTGAGGGCCTGACCGCGCTCCAGGCACTCGAACGCTGGCACGGCGCCCCGGAGGATCCGGTCGCGGGCGGCACCGGGCGGCCCCCGGGGGAGGTTGCGGCCCTGGAGGAGCTGTACGAGATCGCCAACCCGGGGCACCCGCACCCCGAGCCGGTCCCGGAGGAGCCCGCCGACGGCCCCGGAGGGCGGTGGGGCGACCTGGCCCCCTTCACCCTGGACCGGCGCACCTACCACCCCGACACCGATGCGGCCGTGCGCTACGCCCCGGTCAGCGACGGGGAGCAGGTCGTGGGCTATCTGTGGGCGGCCGAGACCGACGACGCCGCGTCCTTCATCGCCACACCCCGCTCCGGTGCCGCCGGCTCACGGGCCAAGAGCGCCTGGATCATGTGGATGGTCGACCGCAGGAGCGAGGAGGTCTCGCCTCTGGAGGCGTTCGAGCTGGCCGCCGACCAGCCGCCCCACGGCAGCGCCATCCCCCCGGGTACGGAGGCGGCGACCGCGGCCAGCCTGCGGGAACTGGAACGGATCGCCTGGAGCTGACCGCGAGCCAGGGCACACGCAACCGCCCGCGCCAACCCGTGACGAAGGATGGACGACCCCTGATGAACGAGCAGTCCACGAGCCGGAGCCACCCGCCGCGCACCGGGCGCGGTCACCGGCGCGGCCGTGCCGCGGCAGCGGCCCTCCTCATGCTCGGGCCGACGCTGGCCGCCGCTCCGCACGCGGCGGCCGACGAGCCCGCGGCCCTGCCCGAGGTCACCCAGTTCAAAGCGGCCGACGCCCCTTGCGCCGAGCCCGGCGGCGACACCGTGGCGCGCGTCCCGTGGACCTTCCAGACCCTGGGTCTGGCCGGGGCACAGGAGATGAGCCGCGGGGACGGGGTGTCCGTCGCGGTGCTGGCCACCGGGGTGGACGGAGGGGTTCCGGCCCTGGCCGGGGCGGTGGAGGGCGGTGGGGGCAGCGACTGCCTGGGGTACGGCACGTTCCTGGCCGGTGTCGTGGCGGCCCGCCCCCTCCCGGGGAGCGGCTTCGTGGGTGTGGCCCCCGGCTCCGGTCTCCTGCCCGTCCCGACGGGGGACGCCGACACGGGCGTGGCCTCCGCCGCCCAGATCGCGGCGGGTATCGGGACGGCGGTCGCCGCCGGGGCGCGCGTGGTCCTGGTCGGTACCGGGGCCCTGGTCGGCTCACCGGAGCTGGACGCGGCGGTGGAGGAGGCCGAGGCGGCGGGCGCGGTCGTGGTCGCCCCGGCCACCGTGCCGACCGCCGCCGGGCCGTTCCCCTGCCATCCCGCGCAGCACCCCGCGGTGCTGAGCGTGGGTTCGCACGGGGTGGACGGGGCACCCGTCCTGGACACTCCCCTGCTCCTGCCCAGCGGTGAGCTGGCACGGGTGGACGTCGTGGCGCCGGGGGCGAGCGTTCTGAGTGTGGCTCCGGGCGGGGGCGGTCACGCCACCGCCGGGGGCGACGGGGTCGCCGCCGCGTTCGCCGCGGGGTCGGCGGCGCTGCTTCTGGCGCGCGAGCCCGGCCTGGAGCCGGTGCGGGTGCGCGAGCGTCTGGCGGCCACCGCCTACGGGTCGGCGCTGGGGCCCCTCGACCCGGTCTCGGGCAGCGGCCGAATCGACCCGACGGGGGCACTGGCCGCCGCCTCGGGCGCGGAAGGCGAGTCGGCGGCCGTCGGCGAGGCGTTCGTCCCGGACCCGTCGGTGTACGGAGCGGTGGACGCGCCGGGCACCGTCGCGGTGGTGGGGGCCGCCGGAGGGGTGGTCGTGCTGTGCGCGCTGGCCGGCGCGGTGATCGCGGCCGGACGGGAACGGGGGTGGCGGCCCGCCGCCGAGGGCGAGGAGATCACCCCGGAGGAGGACCCGCGCCCCCTCATCTGAGAAGCGCTGCCCGGCCTCCCGCGGCGGGAGGCCGGGCAGCGCCCCTACTCGTCGGCGCCCTCGGCGATGGCGAGCTGGACCTCGACGGGGTCGCGGCGGGAGATCCACAGCGCGCGCCCGGGCGGCATCCTCCTGGCCCGGATGTTGCCGAACAGCATGCCCTCCGAGGGCGGGCAGGACAGCATGATGCTCGGGGTGTTGAAGTCGATGAGGGAACGGATCGCCGGGTCGGACGCGGCCCGGTTGAACCCGCCCGCGGCGTGGACGAGGATGACGTGCATGCCGATCTCGGCGCCCTGGGCCAGCATCGGCATCAGCGGGGCGAGGGGGCTGGGGCCGCTGCCGGAGACCATTTCGAAGTCGTCGATGACGAGGAACAGCTCGGGCCCCGTCCACCAGTCGCGCTTGCGGATGCGCTCGGGGGCGATCTCCGGTCCGGGCATCCGGGCCTTCATCGCCTGGGCGGCGGCGACCACCATCTCCTTGAGACTGTCGGGCGAGACCGCGTAGCCGAGCTGCATCTCCTTGGGGACGGCGTCGTAGAGGCGGCGGCGCTGGTCGGCCAGGACCACGCGCGCGGTCCCGGGGCCGTAGTGCTGGCGGATGGCGTTGGTGATGTGCCGGATCAGGGTGGTCTTGCCGGTCTCGGTGTCGCCGACCACGAGCAGGTGCGGGGTGAGGGAGAAGTCGTGCCAGAACGGCTTCATGCGGCGGCTCTCCAGCCCCAGCGGGACCCTGAGTCCGCCGTCCCTGGTGAGTCTGGAGGCGGGGAGTTCGGCGGCGTGCAGGATGGGCGGCAGAGTGCGCACCGGCGGTGCCTCGGGGCCGTCCCAGGCGGAGCGCACACGTTCGACGAGGTCGGCCATCCCGGCGGAGAGGGTGACCGGTGAGGCGTCGCCGTCGGCTCTGGGCAGGCCGGTGAGGAAGTGGGACTTGTCCTCGGTGATGCCGCGGCCGGGCACACGGGGGACGGTCTGGGCGGTGCGCATGTGCACCACGGAGTCGACCGGGTCTCCCAGGCGCAGTTCGAACCGGGTGCCCATCAGGTCGCGCACGCTGGTGTTGAAGTCGGCCCAGCGAGGTGAGGCCACCACCACGTGCAGGCCGTAGTTGAGGCCGCGCTGGATGAGCTGGACGATGGGGGGGATCAGGTCGGCGAAGTCCTGGCGGATGGTGCCCCAGCCGTCGATGACCAGGAACACGTCCCCGTAGGGCTGGTCGGCGAACTCCCCAGCGGCGCGGCGGTGCCGGTAGGTGGTCATGGAGTCGATGCCGTTCTCGGCGAAGAACGCCTCCCGCTGGGTGAGCAGTTCGTTCATCTCCATGACGGTGCGGTTGATGCGCCGTTCGTCGCTGCGCGGCGCCACGCTGCCCACGTGCGGCAGGGACGTGAGCGTCTGGAGGACGCCGCCGCCGCAGTCGATGCCGTAGAACTGCACCTGGGCGGGGGTGTTGACCAGGCCCAGGCCGAGAATGAGCGAGGCCAGGAGGGTGCTCTTGCCGCTCTGCGGCCCGCCGGCGATGCCCACGTGGCCGCCGGAGCCGGTGAGGTCGGCGGTGAGCGGCAGACGGGTGTGCTCGAAGGGGCGGTCGACGATGCCGAGCGGGATCGCGAGGCGGCCCCGGTCGGTCCAGGCCAGACCGCCCCGGGGCACCCGGACGCCGACCATGCCCAGCAGTTCGTCCAGCAGCGGCGGCACGTCCAGGGGCGGCAGCCACACCTCGCGGGCGGCCGGTCCCTGCCCGTGCAGCTTGGACAGCGCGACCGCGAGGAGGGTCTCGGTCGCCTCCTGCGGGGCCTCCTCCTCGACGGTCACCTCGGGCTCGGGCGCACGCGAGGGGACGTGCCCGTCCAGGAAGGGGACGACCTCGCGGCCGGTGGCCAGGCTGCGGGAGACACGGGGACGCGTCCGGTAGGCGCCGGAGACGTAGGCGGCCTTGAAGCGGACGAGGGTGTCGGTGTCGGTCTTGAGGTAGCCGTTGCCGGGCGATGAGGGGAGCTGGTGGGCGTCGGGGACGCCCAGGACTCCGCGGCTCTCGATGGCGGAGAAGGTGCGCAGGGCGATGCGGTAGGAGAGGTGGCCCTCCAACTGGTGCATGCGGCCCTCGTCCAGGCGCTGGGAGGCGAGCAGCAGGTGCACACCGAGGCTGCGGCCCAGGCGGCCGATCATGACGAAGAGGTCCATGAAGTCGCGGTGCGCGGCGAGCAGCTCGCTGAACTCGTCGACGACGACGAACAGGGTGGGCATCGGCTCCATGGACGGGTCGGACTCGCGGGCCTTCTCGTACTCGTGGACGGAGCTGAAGTTGCCCGCGGCGCGCAACTGCTCCTGGCGCCGGACCAGCTCCCCGTTGAGGGCGTCCTGCATACGGCTGACGAGGACCGCCTCGTCGGCGAGGTTGGTGATGAGCGCGGAGGTGTGCCGCAGCCCGTCCAGACCGATGAAGGTGGCACCGCCCTTGAAGTCGACGAGGACGAAGTTGAGCGTCTCGGAGGAGTGGGTGAGGGCCAGGGCCAGGACGAGGGTGCGCAGCAGTTCGCTCTTGCCCGAACCGGTGGCGCCGATGAGCATGCCGTGCGGGCCCATGCCGCCGAGGGCGGACTCCTTGAGGTCCAGTTCCAGCGGGGCGCCCTCCGAGCTGATGCCGATCGGCACGCGCAGCCGGTTCTTGGGGTGCAGGTCGCTCCACATCCGCTCGGCCTCGTGGTGGTGCAGGTCGGGGATGCCGACCAGGCCGGTGAGTTCGAAGTCGGTGGTCAGCGGCTCGGTGACCTCGGTCTGGACGCCGATCCGGTAGGGGGCCATGAGGCGGGCCAGGCTGGTGGCCCGGCCGAGGCTGAGGGCGTCGGGGCGGCCCAGAGCGGTCTCGACGTCGCGTCCGCTGTGGTCCTGGGAGAGCATCACGAGCTGGCCGGGCTCCACCCGCAGGGAGAGGGTGTAGGGGTCGTCGTCGGGTGGCATGGGGTCGTCCACGTCGATGATGAGGGCGTTGCGGTAGCCGCCGCCGAGCAGTCGCGATCCGACGGGCACCTCGCCGCCGTCGACCACGATCACGGTGAAGGGCTCCTCCCTTCCTGGAGCGGCGGAGGGGTCGAACCGGGGGCGGTCGGCCATGTCGTCGCCGATGAGCCGTTCCAGGTCCAGGGCGTTGGCGGAGATGAGGCGCACGGGGCCGGCGCCGTCGCCGGCGGTGGGGTGCTGGGCGTGCGGCAGCCACTTCGTCCACGTCCAGTCGGGGCGGGCCGCGTCGGAGGCACAGACCGCCACGCGGAGCTCGTCGTGGGCGTGGAAGACGGTGAGCTGTCCGACCAGGGCCCGGACTAGGGCGCGGCAGGCGTCGGTATCGCCGCGCAGCGAGATGCGGGCGTAGCCGCGCAGGTGCACCTGGACGGGCTGGTCCTCCACGGTGCTGTAGGCGCGGATGAAGCGGCGCAGCGCGTGCGCGCTGAGGGGTTCGAGGTCCTCCACGGGTTTGGAGGCGACCGGGGCGATGGCCATGGCCATGGCCTGTTCGCCCACGCCGACGCGCACCTCGGCGAAGTCCTCGTCCTCGGCGCGCCGCTCCCACAGGCGGGAGGTGCGCACGATGGACCACAGGGCGTCGGGGTGCGGGGCCCTCCAGAGCATGGCGTCGCGCTGCTCGACGACCACCTCGCGCAGCCGGGTGCGCATCTGTTTGAGGTAGCGCAAGTAGTCGCTGCGGTCGTCGTTGAGCTTGCGGCGGCGCTCCAACTGGGTGCGCAGGTACTGGCCGCCGAGCATCACCACCGCGCCGACGAGCATCATGCCGCCCGCGATGTAGGGCATGACCGAGTCACCCATGCCGCTGCCCGGGCGGATGAAGAGCATCATCATCGCCATCGAGGTCAGGGCCATCGGCAGGTACATGAAGATCGACGACATGCTCGACTGCGGCTCGGCCAGTTCGGGGGGTTCCTGGAGGGTGATCTCACCCCTGGGCAGGTCCGGCCCGGGGCGGCGGGGCGGTCGGCGGACGAGGATCGTACTCACGGGCTCTGGAGCCTTCCGTGCCGAAGGGGTGACCGGAATCCCTCCGTCACCCGTTTTCATCATGCCAAGCAAACGCTATTGTTGCCACACGAAACCACTTCGGTGCACACCATAAACCATGCACTTCCTGATGCGGGTGGCCGAAGACCACGGCCCCCTGCTGCTCAAGAACGAGTATCCGTGATGGGTGAGAACCCGCAATGAACGATCCCGCCGCCGCGGACCTGTGCCGCCTCCTGGTCCGTGCCCCCAGCCGCTCCTTCGAGATCGCCGTCCCCTCCGACGTCCCCCTCTCCGAACTGCTGCCGACCTTCGTGCTCTACGCCGAGGGCGACAACGGCGAGGACTTGGACGAGAGCGGCCTCGAACACGACGGCTGGGTACTGCAACAGCTCGGCGACGAGCCGTTCGAGGAGGACGAGACGGCGGGGTCGCTGGGCCTGTGCCACGGCGAGACCCTGTACCTGCGCCCCCGCCGCGACCAGCTTCCGCCCATCCACTTCGACGACCTCACCGACGGGGTCGCCACGGGCATGGCGGAACGGGGCGACCGCTGGCGGCCCGCCTACACCCGAATGCTGTTGCAGGGGCTGAGCCTGGCGGTGCTGGTCACCGGCCTGGCCGTACTGGTGACCGGGGGCCTGGGCGGGCTGACCGCACTGACCGCCGCGTCCTCGGCGGTCCTGATGCTCCTGTCGGCCTGGGCCGCCTCCCGAGCCATGGGCGACCTGCTCGCCTCCACCGGGCTGGCGACGACGGCCGTCCTGTACATGGCCCTGGCCGGAGCGAGCGTGCCCACTGGCGAGCCCGGCCTGAAACTGGCCGGGGCGATGGTCCTGGCCGCCGCCATGGCAGCGGCCGGGGCGAGCGTGCTCGGCCTGGCGGCCGTAGCCGGATCGGTCCCCTTCTTCGCCGGACTGTTCACCGTCGAGGTGCTCACACTGCTGGGCGCGCTGGCACTGATGTTCCTGCCGGGTGCCTCGGTCCCGGCCGTGGCGGGCCTGATCGCGCTGATCGCCCTCCTCCTGGGCACGTTCGTCCCCCAGTTGGCCTTCCGAGCCGCCGGATTGCGACTGCCCCCACTGCCGGCCAACCCCGAACAGCTCCAGGAGGGCATCGACCCCTTCCCCGCCCGCGCCGTCCTGGACCGCACGCAGCTCGCCGACCGCTTCCAGACCGCGCTGTACGGGGCGATCGGTGCGGTGCTCACCGTGTGCCTGGTGGTACTGGCCCTGGAACCGGGCTGGGTGGAGGTGTCCCTGTGCGTCATCGTGTCCCTGGTGGTGCTGCTCCAGGCCCGTGGCGCCACCAGCGCGTGGCAGCGCGCGTTCATGGTCGGCCCCGCCTGGATCGGGCTGACGGCGCTGGCCCTGGCCTTCGCGTGGACGGCCGGGCCCCTCGCGCGTTCACTCACCCTGCTCACGCTGTTCGCCGTCACCGCGGTCCTGGCGATCGTCTCCTGGGCGGTGCCCGGACGCCGCCAGCTGCCGCACTGGGGCCGGGCGGCCGAGATCATCCAGATCGTGCTGTGCGTGGCCGTGTTCTCCCTGGTCCTGGCCGGTTTCGGCGTCTTCGGCGCCCTGCGGTCGATCGGCGGTTGAGATGCAGACACGACGCGACCGGGTCATGGCCTACAACTTCACCGTGGGCCGACTGGGCACGGCGATGCTGGAGGCCGACCCCGACGCCGCGGACGCCCCCCTGCGCCGCACCCGGACCGGGACCTACATCGGCCTGGCCATCGCGCTCGTCCTGTGCGTGGGCTTTCTCGTCTTCGGCCTCATCTTCCCTGGCGGGTCCAGCAGTTGGCGGGAGGAGGGGCAGCTGGTCGTGGACAAGGACAGCGGTGCCGCCTACCTCTACGCGGACGGCGCGCTGCGGCCCGTCGCCAACTTCGCGTCGGCCCGCCTGATCCAGGGAGCGGGCATGGAGGTGTCCCTGGTCTCGGCGGCCTCGCTGGAGGGGGTGCCCGTGGGCGGCCCCGTCGGCATCCCCGGCGCCCCCGACTCGCTGCCCGGCGCAGACGCGCTGGAGGCGGCGGTGTGGCGGCTGTGCGTCCTCCCCACGGACGACGGTGAACGGGCCCGGACGGCCCTGACGATCGACGCCGCCCCCGCCCCCACCCGCCTGACCGGGGACGAGGCGGTCCTGGTCACCGGGCCCGAGGGCGACCACCACCTGTTGTGGCGCGGCACCCGGTTGCGGCTCAACGAGGACGGGGCCGCGCTCCAGGCCCTGGGCTACGGCACCAGCCCCGCCTACCGCGTCACCGGCGCCTTCCTGGACACCGTACCCACCGCCCCCGACCTGGCCGCCCGCGACGTCCCCGGCGCGGGCTCCCCCGGGCGGACACTGGCGGGCGAAGAGCGCCTGGTGGGCCAGGTGTTCACTGTGCCCACCCCCGACCGGCCGGACCAGCACTACCTGCTGTCCTCCGAAGGACTCGAACCCCTCACCCTCACCGAGGCCCTGCTGCTGCTGGCCGACCCCGCGCACGGGGCGGACGCCTACCCCGGTACCGCGGCGGAGGCGATCGAGATCCCCGCCGGCGAGGCGCACGACCACCTGGCCGCAGAGGTCGTGGTCGGCACGGACGAGGACGCGCGCGTCCCCACCGAACCCCCCGTGCTCCGCCAGCCCGGCGACGCACTGCCCTGCCTGCGGCTCGGCACCGAGGGGGACCTGTCGCTGACCCTGGACCCGGCCGACTCGGTGACCGCGCGGCCCTTCCAGGAGATGCCCGCCGTCGCCCCGGGCTGCCCGACCCCCGACCTGCTCGGCGTGCCCGCCGGGGGCGGAGCGGTGGTGCGCGCCCGCCCCGTCGGTGGCAGCACCGGCTCGCCCACCCACTACCTGGTCACCGACACGGCGGCCAAGTACCCGGTGGCGGGTGAGGACGCGCTGGCCGCCCTCGGCGCGAGCGCGCGGACGGCGACGGAGGTGCCCACCTCGCTGCTGCGCCTGCTCCCCACCGGCCCCGTACTGCACCCCGACGCCGCCGCGCTCCCCCTGGGAGCACTCACACCGCCCGACAGCGGGGGGTGCCAGTGACCACCGCCCCCACACGCCCGCACGGCCCACACCGAGGGAACACCGTTTCCCGAGAACAGAGATGAGGAGCCATGGCCGACAACACACGGAATACAGACTGGGCCAACAACATCGCCCAGGAGGCGATGACGGAGGCCCACGGCACGTGCAACAACATCTACACACAGGTCGACAGCACCCGTGACACGCTGCGCGTCTCCTGGCAGGGCGCGGCCTCCAACCGCTACAGCGAGGCGCTGGTGGGGTGGCTGGAGGAGCTGAGGCTCATCACCAACGACATGAACAACATGATCGGTGTGTTCGGCGGCACCGTGCAGTCCATGCACAACGCCGAGGACTTCGGCGTCCTCGAGGGCTCCCGCTGGGCCAGCGAGCTCAACCCGAACCAGGCCTGACACCCTCCGTCGGCCCGGCCCTGGAACCGGGGCCGACGACCGGTCCCACGGAAGGAAGAGTCCATGAGCGGTTTCGATGTCACCTACGCCTACGTCGACGAAGCCACGATGAACCTGCGGGCGCAGACCACCAACGTCGCTAACGCGATCGAGCAGCTCGACGCCCAGATGCAGGCCGTCATGTCGGACCTGGCGGGTGCCACCGCCGACAACTACCAGGCCAAGGTCAACAGCTGGCGCATGAACGTCGCCGACATGCAGGCCCTGCTGGGCAAGGCCGAGATGGCGCTGAACAGCATCCGCAACAACTACGCCGCCACCGACAGCCGTGAGGCGATGCAGTGGGCGGACCTGATGTAGTCCGACGCCCCGGGAGGGGCGGTCCGCTGCGGACCGCCCCTCCCGTCCCGATCCCTGTCCCCGCGCCCCCGCCTCCCGCCCTGTCGGACGGGACCGCCCACCGAACACGTCTGAGGAGTCCCCGTGCTCGAACCGTCCGAACCCCTGGACTTTCGTGCCGCCCTGCTCGGTCCCGTGCCCGCGACCGAGGAAGGCGACGGTGCGGAGGGAGAAGCCGACAAGTTTATGACCACCACGGCGGCGGGGCATGCGGAAGAGTCCTTCCACGGTCCCGCCATGCCGCTGGGGGCCGCCGCGGGACTGGTCACCATCGTCAACGGCTCCCGCACGGTCACCATCGACCCCGACGGCGAGCGGGTGCTCATCGACCCGGCCGGGAGCGAGATCAGCCCCGACGACCAGGGGGTCGTGACACTGGCGGCGATGGACCCGGCCCTGCCGCTCCACAGCCACGCGGTGCCCCTCTCAACGACGGCCACCGCCTCCCACGCCCAGGAGGGGGTCTCGGCCCACGAGGGAACGCCCCCGCTCGACGGCGCGGCCGCGACCGAGGCCGGAGAGCCCCTCCTCCCGTTCCGGCCCGAGGAGATCGGCGCGACGGTGCACGTACAGTCCGCCCAGGAGGAGTTCCCGACCCACGAGGGAACGCCCCTGCTCGACGGCGTGGAACCGGCCGCGGCCCACAGCGCCCTGCCGGAGACCACCTGGGCGGAGAGCGAGGGCCTGCCCGCCGAGATGAACGTCATCGCCACTTCCACAGTCGGCGACGGGATCGGTGACGAAAGGGTCTCCACCACGATCACCGTCGACCCCGACACCGGGGCCGTGACGGTGCGCACCGAAGGCGGCGGAAATGACGGTGCCGACGGTGCGGGCTCCGAGGAAGGCGACGGGGAGGGTCCCACTGAGGACGACGGGGCCCCCTACGAGATCACCGTGGACCCCGATACCGGGGTGGTCACGGTCCAGGTCGACGACACGCGGGTCGAGGTCGACCCTCAGACCGACGAGATCACCATCGACCCGGGCGATCGGGTGCTCAGTGTCGACACCGGCACCGGCCTCATCACCATTGAGGACCCAGAGTCCGAGAAGCCGGGCGGGGACGAGGCGTCTGAGGACGGCGACGGGGGTTCGGGCGGCTCCGGAGAGCACGGCAGCGGCTCCGAAACGGGAGCGAGCCCAGGCGAAGGCTCGGAGAAAGCCGACCAAGACCACGGCTCGGACAGCTCCGGAGCGGAGGGCGGCCTGACGGACACCGAGCCGGAGGCCCCCAAAGAGGGCTCCGGCGGCTCGAACGAGGAGCACTACGCCTCCCACAAGCCCGATGACACCGGAGACGTCCAGGGCAATGAAGGTTCGGGCGGGACCCACGACTCCTCCGGCGACCCGGTCGGCACCGGAAACACACCGGCCGGTCAAGGCGACGACAGCCCCACCGAGCCCGGAACCTCCTACGCACCGACGAAACAACAACCAGCGCTGGAGAGCACCGAACCGACGGACACCGAGCCAGAGGTCCCCGAAGAGGGCTCCGGCGGCTCGAACGAGGAGCACTACGCCTCCCACAAGCCCGATGACACCGGAGACGTCCAGGGCAATGAAGGTTCGGGCGGGACCCACGACTCCTCCGGCGACCCGGTCGGCACCGGAAACACACCGGCCGGTCAAGGCGACGACAGCCCCACCGAGCCCGGAACCTCCTACGCACCGACAAAACAACAACCAGCGCTGGAGAGCACCGAACCGACGGACACCATCGACGACGGCTCAACCCCCAGCCTCACACCAACCCAATCCTCAGCCCACTACGCACCAGCCCCCCAAGACGAGAACCCCACCNACCCGGCCACCGGCGAGCCGTTCCCCGTCGACAGCGACGGCAACCCCTACGACCCCGACACCGGCCTCCCCATCACCTACGACCCCCACAGCGACGTCATTCTCCCCATCAACCCGCTGACCGGTGCCCCCGTCACCTATGACGACCCCGTCGACTCGGTGGAGATCGAGCCCCCAAGACGAGAACCCCACCGACCCGGCCACCGGCGAGCCGTTCCCCGTCGACAGCGACGGCAACCCCTACGACCCCGACACCGGCCTCCCCATCACCTACGACCCCCACAGCGACGTCATTCTCCCCATCAACCCGCTGACCGGTGCCCCCGTCACCTATGACGACCCCGTCGACTCGGTGGAGATCGACCCCGGGACCGGGCTGCCGATCGACCCGGCCACCGGCGAGCCGTTCCCCGTCGACAGCGACGGCAACCCCTACGACCCCGACACCGGCCTGCCCATCACCTACGACCCCGACACCGGGCGGGTCCTGCCCATCGACCCGCTGAACGGCGAACCCATCACCGAGCCGCTGGCGTACGCCCCGGCCGATGTGGACGGCGACGGCACACCGGTCTACAAGCTGGGGGACTACCGGAACGGGGACGGCTCCGGCAGCGGTTCGGGTACCGGTTCCGGGTATCCCGGGAACGGAGCGGTGTTCAGCCCCACCGGAGCGAACAGTGAGGGCGACGAGGAGGACGGGCACGGCTCCGGCTCCGATACAACGAGCGGGAACGGCTCGGAAGGCAGCGAGGGGTCCGGAGACGAGGACGACTCGGAAGGCAGCGAGGGATCCGGAGACGAAGACGGCTCGGAAGGAAGCGAGGGATCCGGAGACGAGGACGGCTCCAGTGCCACGGACGGCGACGGTGGGGACAGCTCCGCCATCCAGGTGGAGGTCGACCCGACCACCGGGCTGCCGATCGACCCCGACACCGGAGAGCCCTTCCCTGTCGACGAGGACGGCAACCCCTACGACCCCGACACCGGGATGCCGATCGACTACGACCCGGAGACCGGTCTGGTCCGGCCGGTCGACCCGCTCACCGGCGAGCCCATCCCCGTCGGCGGCTATCCCGGCGAAGTGGAGGTCGACCCGACCACCGGGCTGCCGATCGACCCCGACACCGGAGAACTCTTTCCCCTCGACGAGGACGGCAACCCCTACGACCCCGACACCGGGATGCCGATCGACTACGACCCCGACAGCGGTCTGGTCCGGCCGGTCGACCCGCTCACCGGCGAGCCCGTACCCGGCAGTCTCCGGGGACCCGGTTCAGGCGGCGGCAGCGGCGGTGGAGACGGTTCCGGAAACGGCAGTGGTTCCGGGGGGGAGGGAAGCGGCTCCGAAGAGGCCACAGCGATCGACTTCGAGCGGGTGAAGCAGTTCCACACGGACTTCATCATCCCGTTGCTCGACCACGCCAGCCAGATGGTCACCCAGTTCGCCCCCTACTCGCAAGAACCCTCGGGCCACTTCATCCTCATCGGGAACTCCGCTCACCTCGAAGTCGCCGGCACCCTGGCCAAAGAGATCGACGAATCCATGACCGTCCTCTACGGCATCATGGCCGACCTGGAGTCGGAAATGCTCGCCATCAGCGACCGATTGGACTCGAACCTCGCCGCGTTCATCAACCTGGAAGACGAGCAGGACCTCACCGCCCAGGAGCTCGTGTCCATCATCGGTTCGCCCTCGGTCTCCTCCGGAAGCGGAACGGGTGGCTACACACCCTCCAGCGGCGACGACGGCACAGGCGACGAGGATCCGGAGTAGGCGCCGAGGACCACGCGGACACGAGTACACGCCGACGACCTGAAGAGGAGTGAGATCCGGTGCCGGGGATCCACGAGATCATGAACATCTTCGCCGACGCCGACGACGAGGGGGCGCACCCGCCCATGCCGTCGGTGAACGAGTTCCTGGACAAGCCCTGGGTGGCCCACGGCCAGTACTTCACGGGCGGCGAGTCGGCGATGGACAGAACGGACGTCAACCGGTGGTGGAGAAAGTACCGGCAGAACACGAACACGTACCAATACAGCACGGGTGGTCCTGGCCAGATGGTCCCGATTGGCACGTGGCACTACGCGGGCTACGTGATGCAGGAGCAGTTGTGGACAGGCGACGACGCCCCTGAGGCCAAGTTCCTCGAACGCCTACCCAAACTGATCAACGTGGCGTCCATCTCCAGAGGAGAAAACGCGTCGACCACCTACGAGAAGTCCACGATCTGGGACATCTCCACCAGCACCGCCGAGCTCGACGACTTCCTCGAAACCTATGCGGGTGACGAGGACTCCGGTCTGTTCAACGTCTACACCGGCCTCGACGTCCCCGACAGCGCGATGCAGGGCAGCGCGGCGGGGGTCTTCGCGGCCCGCGTCTACGACCTGGCCGCGCGCATGACGCACCTGAGCATGCAGCTCCACCGCTTCCACAACGAGGTCAGCAATCTGCGCGAGCCCCTGCTCCCCAAGATCTACACCCTGGTCGAGAAGTACAACAACGCTATCGCAAGCCCAAACTCCACCATCAAGAAGACGCTCGACAACTGGTACTTCAACGTCTCGGCGGGCACCGAGAGATGGCAGGACGGTGGTAGCCGCTTCACGATCCTGATCCACGCCGACCCGCCGTCCCGAGGGGTCGTGGGCACTCCCGAGGCCGACGAAGCGGTCAACAACGAACTGAAGGCGCGCTGGCTCACGGCCTGGGCCCCGGTCATCATCGCGGCGAACGACCTCTACTCCACGATGGCATCCCATTACGAGGGGACCTCGTCACGCCTGAAAAAGATCTACGAACCCGTGGGCGGGCTTCCTCCCGGCTTCAACCAGCCCACGGACGGCCCCGGCGGGGACGGCCCTGACGGGGACAGCGACGGAGACGGCGTCCCCGACTGGCTGGAAGACCTCTACGGCGGAGACGGCCCCGACGGAGACGGCCCCG
>NZ_KI911536.1:79835-159271 GCF_000515115.1 Nocardiopsis sp. CNT312 | reverse complement strand
GGACGCCGACACCGGCATCCCCTACAACCCCGACACCGGCCTGCCCATCACCTACGACCCCGACACCGGCCAAGTCCTCCCCATCGACCCCGTCAGCGGAGAACCCTTCACCCCAGAGGAGTGGGCGGGGTTCGAGGACCTCGGCGAGGTGGTGGACGTACCGGGGCTGCCCACCGACTTCAGTACCGGCGGCGGGACGGACGTACCGGGGCTACCCACCGACTTCGATACCGGCGGCGGGACGGAACTCCCCCTCAACCCGGTCACTGGGGAACCCTACGTGGTCGACCCCGTCACCGGCCTGCCCTACCCGGTCGACCCCGTCACTGGCGAGCCCCTCACCGACGGGTTCGCGGCCACCGCAGGCAGCGATCAGATCTCACAGCCGGGGGGCTCCGACCCCTTCGGCCTCAACTACGGCGGCGCGAACGCGCTCAGCACCGACGGATCGGTGCAGGGCCAGGACCAGGCGGGTGGGGGCACCGGAGGCCTCGGCGCGGCGGGCACCAACTCCGCCCTCGGTGGTTCCCCCGGGATGGGGATGATGCCGCCCATGATGCCGCCCATGGGCGGTATGGGAGGCCAGGGCGGTCAGGACCGGGAGCGCCAGCGCTCCACCTGGCTCTCCGAGGACGAACGTGTCTGGGGAACGGCCGCCGAACAGCGAACGGTACTGGGACGGCCCTCACCCGGAGGGCCCAAGAAGGGAGCAACGCATGGACCCCTGGAACATGGAGTCGACGGAACACGAACTGGCACAGCTTCACAAGACGCTGGCGGAAGTCGATCGCGCAAACGCAAACCTGGAATCGGCAACCGAGGAGGTCGTGGCAAAGAACAGGCTGGTGGGGGCGAAGGTCAACGGGAAGGGTGAACTCGTTGAGCTGAAGTTCCACAACCAGAACTACCGCGACATGGCCCCAGCCGAACTGGCCGACGCCATCGTGGACGTGATCAACCAGGCCCGGGACAGGATGTCCGACCGTGTCGCCGAACTGTACAAGCCCCTCATGCCCGAGGGGCTGGACGCGCACCAGGCGATGAAGGGCGACTTCGACACCCGGGCCATGTTCGAGCGCATGGGCCTCCCCCTGCCCCCGCAGTAGCACCCCCACACCGCCACGAGTGAAGGGACCTCCACCAGTGAGTAGCGAACACCTCTCCGCCCTGCCCGAGGGCATGACCCGCGACAGCGCCTGGATCTACGAGGCCGCCGAGTTCACCGCCAAAATCCAGGAGGAGCACAGGCAGGCCATGAGGGCCAGGGAGACCCAGGGCGCGCCCTGGGGCGACGTGAACCTCGAGGGCGACAGCTTCGCCAAGGACTACGACAAGGTCTTCCCCGACCTGGAGGAGGCGTTCAGCCTCTATCTGTCCTACCTGGCCCAGGTCACCGAGCAGGCCGCGGACCGACTCTGGGAGACGGGGCGGAACCTGGACACCACCGAGGACGAGAACGTGCATGTCGCCGACAGCGGTTCCCCGGACGCCAACCGTGGAGCGGACGGTTCGGGCGGACGCCGGTGACCCCCGCCATCCTCGCGGCCCGTGCGCCGCGTCCCCGAAAGGACCCGTGATGAGCTCTGCCCCCCGCTCCTCGGAGGAGCCGCCCCGGCAGGCCTCGGCCGCCGAGTTCGCGTCCGCCCTCTCCGGCGCACCGACCCCCGGAGAGACCGCCCCGCCGACCGCCGTGCCGGATACCGCGAGGTCGGTCCCGAGCGCGGACGCCCTCCCCGAGGCACCCCCCGGGGAGGGCCGGTCGGCCCCTCCCCGCACCGACCTGGGCTCCGTCGTCACTTCGGAAGGGGAGCCCGCCCCGGTCGAACCCGCTCTGGACCGGCCGGGCAAGCCGCTGCTGGCCGGGGCGGCCATCGGCGGGCTGCTCCTAGTCGTCGCCCCGTTCGCCTTCTCCGCAGGAACGCAGGATCTTTCCCTGCAGTCGGTCCCCCTGTCGCAGGGAGGCCTCATGGGCGGGGGCGCGGCTCAGGGCGCGGCTCTGGACGGAACATCCGGAGACACCTCCGCCGAGCTCAACCCGGACGGCCAGGCGCCGGAAGCGGCGGGTGAGGGTACCGAAACCGGCGGCGGGCAGGCCGGAGGCGACACCTCGCCGGGGAGCGCCCCGGGCGAGGACGGAGGGGACTCCTCAGCGGAGGCCGCCGAACTTCCGGGGGCCGACGACCCCGGCTACGTCCCCGAACCGCTCTCCCGCGACACCGACTTCGCGGGGCCGGAGCTCCCCGAGGGCTTCGGTACGGCGGAGGACAGCGGGGGCGCGGCCGTCGAGGAGCCGCAGAGCGGGGCCGACGACACACCGGCCGCGGACCCGGAACCCGAGGGCACGGGCGAGCAGTCCGAGCCTGGCGGGGACCCTGCGCCCCCCGCGGCGGAAGACGGTACGGAGGAACCGGCCACTGAGGAGGAGCCGGCCCAGGAGCCCGGCGGGGAGGGCACGGACCCGGCCGGCGCCGACGGAGGCGTCACCGCCGAGCCGCAGGAGGAGGCCGACACCGAGGGGGCCGCCGAGGACACGGCCTCCGGTACGGAGCCCGCAGCCGCCTCGGCTCCAGAGGAGGAGACCGCAGAGCAGGACACGGCCGGCCAAGACGCGGAGCAGGAACCGGCCGACACCACGCCCCAGCAGGAGGGGGCGGCCGACGCGTCCCAGGCCGCGCCCGGCACCGACGGGGGCGGCGGGTCCATCCTGGAGGACGCCGTGGAGTCGAACGGAGAGGCCGCCACCGCTGCCGCCGCGGCTCCGGAGCCGTTCTCCGCCCTCACCGGCCCCGGCTGCCTGCCCGCCGAGGGCACCGCCTACGGCCGGTCGGGCCGCTGGGACAGCGCCGAGGGCACCGCCAGTTGGGCCACCCGCCCCGGCGGGTACGCGCTGGAGGGCTGCGACGGCTCCTACGAGGCGATCCCGGTGTCGGGGAGCGCAGGCGAGCACGACCAGTGGCAGTACGCGTACTGGTCGTTCTCCCCCGGCTACCCGGACGCGACCTGTGAGATCTACGTGCACGTCCCCGACGACGAGAGCCCGCTGTGGCTCGCCGAGTCCGAGGCGTTCTACGAGATCTACTCCGGTCCGCTGCCCGAGGGCGATCCGATCGCCTACTTCGGGTTGACGCAATCGGAACTGCGCGGCATGTGGGTGCAGGTCACCGGGTTCACCTCACCGACGGAGGAGTTCACCGTCCAGCTCACCAACACCGGCGCGGACGCCTTCGCCGACCAGGAGCACACGCGGTCGCACGTGGCCGCCTCCGTGGTGCGCACCACCTGCTCCTGACCCGCGCCAGCACGGGGCGGGGCCGTTCCGCGGCCCCGCCCGACGCCCCCCGCCGGTCCGTCCCTGCGGACCGGCAGTCGAGAACGGAAAGTCACCGATGGCCAGGCAACTGCTCACCGTCGCCCCCGGGGAACCGGACGCCCACAGGACGATCGCCGACGCGGTGGAGGAGGCCTCCAGCGGCGCGCTCATCACCATCGCCCCCGGCCGGTACACCGAGAGCCTCATCCTGCTCAAGGTGGTCACTCTGGTGGCGCGCGACGGACGGGGCAGTGTGGAGATCCTCTCTGGCTCCAAGAGCGTGGTGGCCTCCGCCGCTGAGGCGGTCAAGCTCTCCGGCATCATCCTGCGCGGCCGCGACAAGGACGCACCGGTCGTGGACATCCCCGCCGGGCAGGTGGAGATGGCCGACTGCGAGGTGGACGGCGCGGCGTGGACCGCGGTGTCGGTGCGGGGCACCGGCGCGCTGGCCATGCGCGAGAGCCGGGTGACCTGCTCGGAGGGTGCGGGGGTGGTCGTCACCTCCGAGGGGGCGAGTGTCATCGAGGACTGCGTGATCGAGGAGGTCGGCACCAGTGCGCTCGTCATCGGTGAGCAGGGCCGCCCCACGGTCCGCTCGTGCACCCTGCGCGGCGCGGGCGGCAACGGCGTCTTCGCGAGCGGGCAGGCCGCCGGACTCATCGAGGACTGCGACGTCTCCGACGCCAAGAAGCCCGCGATCGCCCTGGAGGGTGACGCGGCCACGAGCCTGCGCGGCACCCGCGTGCACCACACCGACGGCGACGGCCTGACGGTCTCCAGCCGAGCCCGTCCGGTGGTCGAGGACTGCGTGTTCGAGGACGTGGGGGGCCGCGGCGTAGCCGTGCACAGTGGATCCGACCCGCAGATGTACCGCGTCACCGTGGCCCGCCCGGAGGGGGTCGGGATCGACCTGTACGGCAAGGCGCGGGGCCAGTTCACCGAGTGCGAGGTGGCCGAGGCCAAGGGCACCTCGGTGCGCGGCGGGGACGGGGCGGCCACCACATTCATCGGCCTCACCGTACGCGGTGGCACCGGGGTACGGCTGAGCGGCGGGAGCACGGCCGAGTTCGACCGGGGTCTGGTCACCGGGAGCGCGGGGCCGGGCGTGGTCGTGGAGGACTGTGCGCCCTTCCTGCGCGGCGTGGCCGTCACCGACACCAAGGGGCAGGGGGTGGAGTTCGTCGGCGAGGGCCACGGGCGCCTGGAGGACGTGACTCTGGAGCGGACCGGCAAGGCGGCCGTGGCCGTGACCGGCACCTCGCGTCCGGCACTCAGCGGGCTGCAGATCCGGGAGAGCCGGGACACCGGCGTCACCGTGGGGCCAGGGGCCAAGGCCGAGCTGCGCGACTGCGACATCTCGGCATGCGCTGGTGACGGGGTGTCCGTCCAGAACGGCGGCGAGGCGTCAGTGCTGCGTGCCCGGATCTACGACGGGCGGCGCAACGGCGTGCTGGTCGCCGCGGGAGCGACCGCCTCGCTGCGCCGGTGCGAGGTCTTCGGCAACCGCGGGGACGGCGTCCTGGTCCACTCCCGGGAGGACGTCCTGCTGGAGGACTGCTCAGTACGCGACAACGCGCGTTCGGGGCTGCGCCAGACCGTGCAGAGCGAGCGGGTGCGCGCCGAGGAGCTGCTGAGCCACGGCAACGGCGCCCCGGACGCCTACGGGGACGAGGCGGGCACCCCGCTTCCCGAGTCGGTGAATGGCCCCGCCGAGGACTCCGGTGACAGCGAGGCCTCCGACTCGACGGGGCCGATGGCGGACCTGGAGGCGCTGGTCGGGCTCGGCAACGTCAAACACGAGGTCAAGACGCTCGTCAAGCGCAACCAGATGGCCAAGCGGCGGGCCGAGATGGGTCTGCCCACCCCGCCCATGAGCCGTCACCTGGTGTTCGGCGGCGCCCCCGGTACCGGCAAGACCACGGTGGCACGGCTGTACGGGCAGATCCTCGCCGAACTGGACGTGCTGCGCTACGGACACGTGGTGGAGGTGGCGCGCGCCGACCTGGTGTCGCAGTACGTGGGCGGGACGGCCATCAAGACCACCGAGGTGTTCGAGCAGGCCAAGGGCGGCGTGCTGTTCGTCGACGAGGCCTACACGCTCTCCACCGGCAAGGGCGGCGGCGGAGGCCCCGACTTCGGCAAGGAGGCCATCGACACGCTGGTCAAGCTGATGGAGGACCACCGCGACGAGGTCGTCGTCATCGTCGCCGGCTACACCGCCGACATGGCGGAGTTCCTGTCCGCCAACCCCGGCCTGGCCTCCCGGTTCAGCAAGACCATCGAGTTCGAGAACTACAGCGTGGACGAGCTGGTGGAGATCGTCCGCCGCCTGTGCGGTGCCAACAGCTACACGATGGACGAGGCCACCGTGGAGGTGCTGCGCTCCCACTTCGAGCAGGTGCCCAAGGGTCCAGCGTTCGGCAACGGCCGCGAGGCGCGCAAGATCTTCGAGTCGATGGTCGACCGGCAGGCCTTCCGGCTGGGCGGCGACGGCCTCGACGACCCCGCCGCGATGGCCCGCCTGATGCCCGCCGACCTGGGCCCGGAGATCGAGAGGGCGGCCGAGCCCTCCTCCCCCGCCGACGACGTCGCCGAGCTCCGAGAGGAGCTGAACGCGATGATCGGTCTGCGCGAGGTCAAGGAGACGGTGAACGACCTGGCCAACCTGCTGGTGATGTCCGAGCGGCGCCGGGCCATGGGCCTTCCGGTGGCACCGATGAGCCACCACCTGGTGTTCGCCGGTCCCCCCGGTACCGGCAAGACCACGGTGGCGCGGCTGTACGGGCGGCTCCTGCACGCGCTGGGTGTGCTGCCGGGCGGGCAGGTCGTGGAGGCGGCCCGCGGCGACCTCGTGGGCCGCTACGTGGGGCACACCGCCCAGTTGACCATGGAGGTGTTCGAGCGGGCCCGGGGCGGTGTGCTGTTCGTCGACGAGGCCTACGCTCTGGCGCCCAAGAACTCCAGCGGTTCGGACTTCGGCCAGGAGGCGATCGACACTCTGGTCAAGCTGATGGAGGACCACCGCGACGAGGTCGTCGTCATCGTCGCCGGCTACACCCGGGAGATGCAGCGCTTCCTGGACTCCAACCCGGGTCTGGCCTCGCGGTTCAACCACCGGGTGGAGTTCCCCGACTACTCCGACGCCGAGCTGGTCACGATCGTGGAGCGCATGGCGGACGGCTCGGGCTACACGTGCGGGCCCGACACCTCGGCGGCGCTCGCCGCGCACTTCGCCTCGGTGCCGCGCGACGCCAACTTCGGCAACGCCCGCTACGCGCGCCAGGTGCTGGAGCGGATGATCACCCGGCAGGCGGGGCGGCTCGTGGACTTCGGAGCGGCGGAGATGGAGGACTTCACGACGCTGCTGCCCGAGGACCTGGAACCCGTGCGCTAGGGAGGGGCGGGGCGGGCCTTCCCGGACCGCCCCGTGCACCGCCGGTGGCCGATCGCGGCCACCGGCCGCTTCCGGGTGGTCGTGCCGGGGGTCCGAGGGACGAAGGCCCCCATCGCGAAACGGAGCCCGAAGGGGCATTTCTCCATCACATACCACCAGAAGGAATCTATTCATGGAATAGAAGCGACATTCTTCCTTCAAGGGAATATCTTCACCGAACGCGCGATCACCGTCCTATTGCAATCGATCTAGATATCGATTTTCCCGCAAATAAGGTCACACCTTCGAGGTACGTTCACACAACGCGCCAGCCCGCACCCGCTCCCTGGTGCCCCCGTGTCCTGCCCGAACGCAGCCCTTGGAGCGCAGATGGCCTTTCACCTACCCCCGCCTCCCCCCGCACCGAAAGCCCCCATGAGCACGGGAAGGAAGATCGGACTCGGATGCGGCGGATGTGTGGGGGCGATGTTCACCCCGCTCGGACTCCTCGTCGCCCTGGTGGTCGGGCTGGCCGCGCCCGACCCCGAACCGGATCGGGTCTCGGCCGTGTCGTCGCCCTCCCCCGCCGAAGCGCCGTCCCCCTCACCCGCCGGGGAGGAGGCACCGCCGGAGGTGAGCGGTCTGGATCTGCCGGAGGCGGAGGAGGAACTCACCAGCGCCGGCTTCACCCTGGGCGAGGTGCTCCTCGCCGCTACGGGGGACGATCCGCCGTGGAACCGGTCGGCGATGCTGGTGTGCTTCCAGGAGACCGAGGGCACCGGGGTCGACGTACACGTCGCCCCGGAGGGCACCGACTGCCCGGAGTCCCCCGGCGGCGGCGAGGAGTGGCCGGCGCTGCCCGATCTCACCGGCGGCACGGTGGACCAGGCCCGTGAGTGGGCCGAGGGTGCCGGGGTGGGCACCAAGGTGTCGGCCGCGTTCGGCGGAGTCACGGCTCCCGAGGACGCCGACGAGCACACGGTGTGCGCGCATTCGCCCGAGGCCGGAGAGGAGAGGGCCCCCTACCGGGACGGGCTCTCGGTGGAGCTCTACGCCGTCGCTCCCGGCGAGACGTGCCCGGACGAGGTCGGGGACCCGCGCCCCGAGCCTGAGCCCGAGCCGGAACCCGAACCGGAGCAGCCCGCTCCCGCTCCGGAGCCCGAGCCGGAACCTGAGGCCCCCTCCCACGCACAGGGCGTGCACCCGGGCGCGTTCTGCTCCGAGCACTGGATGTTCGGGTACACCGCGAAGGGGACCCTGATGCAGTGCACCACCACACCGGCCGACGACAGGTTCCGCTGGCGCGGGGTGTGAGCGGCCCGACCCGCCGAGGCGGCCGGATCGGACCTGTGGACAACCCGGTCCGGCTGCCTCGGCGGGCGCATACTCGAAGCATGCTCTCTCCGCGCTCACACGCCCTGCTGTCCGCCCTCCTCAACGGCCTGGCCGAACACCGCCACCTGCTCACCCTGCACACCGGGCACCCGGCGAGCACGGTGGTCGACCGCGCGGAGGGGGACTTCACCGTCGAACACGCCGCGGTGGTGGAGCGGTTGTGCGCCGCGCTGGCGGAGGGCGCCCCCGCCGCGGTGGTGCTGCGCAGTTTCACCGACCGGGTGTCCCACACCCTGGCCGACGGCACCGCCATCCCCGCCGAGGTGGTGCGCGGCTGGACGGCCGGCGGCGGCGCGCTGCTCCCCCTGGACGAGGCGCGGATGTTCGACGCCCACTGCACCGACGCCGCCTCCGGGGAGCCGCTCCCGCCGGAGCGGGGGGTGGTCTACGCGGACGCGCCGGAGATCGACCTCACCGTCTTCCGTGCCCTGTGAGGACGGGGCCACCCCTACCGGGTCTCCTCCAGCACTCGCTTGGCCACCGTGTGGCTCCGCACCGTGGCGGCCACCAGGAGCGCCATCGAGGCGGCGTACCCCAGGACCGCGGCGGCCCAGGCGAGGGGCAGCAGGGCCTCGGCTGCCAGAGCGGAGAGGAGGAACCCGAGCGCGACCGCACCCGTGGCGTACCCGCAGCGCATGGCGGCGGTGAGCCGGGGCACCGCGGCGAGGTGGCCCTCACTCCAGGCGCGGTCCGAGGCCAGGGTGGCGGAGGTCCGCAGGCCCAGGAAGGCGTTCCTCGCCAACCCCCCGTCCCGTGCGGTGTTCCTGACCGAGTGCACCGTCCCCGCGATGACGAACAGTCCCAGCGCCAGGGCGAGGAGCCCGGCCGTGTCCTCCGTCATGGGCGCTTCCCTTCCCGCTCCACCCTGCCTCCTGTGTCCTTTGACGTCCGTTTCGCCGTGGTACAGGACTACCACGTGTGGCCCGCGCGGGGAGCCGCCGTCCCGCCCCGGGCGGCGGAGGACCCCGACCGGTGCGAAGGGGCCGGGCCCCTCGGGGAGAACGGGGGGAGGGGCCGACCGCGGGCGGACTCAGACGGCGGCGCCCGTGACGAGGTCGCCGCCGAGCAGCCCGAAGAGGGAGGCGGTACCGCGCTGGAGGAAGAGGAAGCCGCTGATCATCCGCAACAGGGACCGTGCCGGTCGGCGCAGCCGGCCGGGGGCACGGAGTCACCTCACGGGATCGGAAGGGGCCTTGAGGCCCGCCCAGGTGGGAAGGGGACCGGTCACTGCCCGGTGACCCGGCCGGCCGTGGTCCCCACAGCGTCGCCGTGGGCGTGCCCGGTGAACTCGTAGCGCACGGTGGCGCTCCGCGCGGCGGCCCGAGCGGGCGCGGGCCCGGCCGCACACGTGGCCGGGCCCGCGCTCTCAGCGCTCGGGGAACGGGTCAGGCCTTGCGGCGACGCCCCAGCACGAACGCGGCCGCACCGGCGCCCACCAGCACCACCGCGACGACCACCAGCGCCGCCAGGTTGGAGCCGGTGACGGGCAGGCCGCCCTCGTCGGGCTCGGTCGGCTCGGGAGAGGCCGGGTCGGAGGGGTTCCCCGACGGGTCCTGCGGGTCGCTGGGCTCCTCCGAGGGGTTCTCGGACCCCTCCTCCGACGGCTCCTCGCTGGGGTCGTCGGACGGCCCGTCGGACGGCCCGCCGGTGGGCTCGTCGCCACCGCCGCAGACGGGCAGCTCACCGGCGAAGTCGCCGTTGTGCAGCTCGCCGTCGTTGGTGACGCCCGCCGTCAGGGAGCCGTGCCCGAAGGAGGCCGCCACGACGGCGCCCTGGATGTTGCTGGCCGACAGCCAGTTCACCTCGGCACCGGGGGCGAACACCGTGCCTTCGAGCGTGCGGCTGTCAGGGGTGAAGGTGACCAGCTCGGCGTCGCCGAAGTTGAAGAGGACGTACCGGGCGTCCTCCAGCCCGATCCCCGCCATGTTGGGGGTGGACCACTCGAACTCCCCGTCCACGCCGGAGGTGTCGACGTTGACCAGCAGCGGGGAGTCGGCGGAGGGCTCGTCGTCGAAGGTGATGACCTCGAGGTCTGCCAGGTCCTCGGCGTCGACGTTCCAGACGTTGGCGCCCGCCTCCAGCGGCAGGGTCACGTTGGCGCCCGGCCCGAAGGGCGGCGAGGCCGGCTCGCCGTCGCCGGTGCCCAGCGGCACGACGGTGTTCTCGCACGAGGACAGGGCCTCCGCGCGGTCCCGGTAGGCGGGGAAGAGCGCGGCCACGTCGAAGGCCTCGGACGTGACCGACTCCTCGCTCTGCCTGGTGGTCAGGGTGATCCGGGGGTTGGACTCGCGGGCGCCGGGGGCGGAGACCACGGTGTTCACCTGGGCGTCGTTGCTGTCGGTGGTGCTGATCTCGGTACCGGTGGTATCGCCCACCTTCACGTAGCCGTTCTGGAGCACCTTGAGCTCGCCCTCGCTGCCACCGAGGTCCACCGACCCGTTGACCACGAGCGCGGAGGGCCGGTCGTCGCCGTCGGCCGTGTAGGCGCCAGTGGTGTGGGCCGCGATGTTGTAGGGGCCGAAGGTGAGGTCGCCGCCGACGGCGATCGGGCCCTCGGACTCGTTTCCGGCCAGCTCGGCGTCGCCCTCGACGACCACCAGGAAGCCGCGGTTGCCCTCCAGCGGGTTGGCCGTCTCGGAGGTGTCCGCGGCAGCGGTGCCGGGCGCGGCCAGGGCGAAGGCCAGCAGCGCGGCCGTACCCGCGCTCGCTCCCTTCAGAGCGGGTGAGGGGTGGCGTGGGGATCTCGGCATCGGATGGTTCCTCTTCCGGGTGTGCTGTGTTGTGGGGGAACGCGGCGGCGCACGCCAGGCGTGCTCAGGGTCTTTCCACCGCGGAGGTCGGTGTGTGTCCGCGGCCGCGGTCCCGGCCGCCCCGACGCGGTGCGGCCGGGCCGGACACGCGGGGCGGGGCCGGTCGGGGAGTACCGGCTCCCCTGGAGGGACGCGCTCCGCTCCCGTCCGGTTCACAGGGGCGGGGGCGCGGTGCGCGGGCGGTCAGCACCGGTCGATCCTCCGCCAGGGGCCCCAGCGGTGGGAGTCCTCGGGGGACTGGTCCTCGTTCCACCACACGGACTCGTAGGCCCTGCCCTCATGGACCACCCACGCGCCGTTGGGGTAGGTGGTGTGCGGCGACCAGGGGTCCGCGTCACAGGGGTCGGTCCCCGGCTCGGGCTCCTCGGACTCGTCGCCGTCCGGTCCGCCGTCGTCCTCCTGGTCTCCGGAGCCGGGCTCCGCCTCCTGGTCGCCCTCCCCGCCGTCCTCGTCCTCGGTTCCGGGCGAGACCGCCAGGACCACGCTGGCCCCGGCATCCACGACGGAGCCCGCGGCCGGGGTCTGGACGGCGACCTCCCCCTCGGGGCGCTCGGACCCCTCCTCCGTGACCACCTCCACGGTGAACCCCAGAGCGGAGAGTGCCGCGCGGGCGTCCTCCTCGGTCAGGCCCACCACGTCGGGAAGGCGGATGCCCTGGCTGACGGTGATGGTGGCGGTGTCGTCGTAGGGCACCGTCAGACCGGCCTCGGGGTCGGTCGCCAGGACCGTGCCGGCGGGCTCGCCGTCGGAGGGCTGCTGGACGACCTCGACCTCGGCGAACCCGCGCTCCGCCAGCTCCGCCAGGGCGGCCTCCTCGTCCTGGCCGATCAGGTCGGGCATCTCCACGGTGGCGGGTCCGGCGGAGACCGAGAGCGTCACCTGTTCGCCTTCGTCCAGGGCTGCCCCCACTCCGGGGTCGGAGGCCGCGACCAGGCCCGCTTCAACCGCGTCGTCGCGGACCTCGGCGTAGAGGACCTCCAGGTCCACCGGCAGACCGTTCAGCAGCGCGGTGGCCTCATCGGGGGGCAGACCGACCAGGTCGGGCATCTCCGCCCCGCCGGAGGCGGCCACCACCGCCGTTTCGGTGTCGGACCTGGGGATGAGCACCCAGACCAGGAGGGCCGCCATGACGAGGACCGCCGCGCCGACGGCCGACCAGAGCAGGAGCGGGCGCCGCCGGTCGCGCACCGGAACGGCCGCAGCGGCCCGGATGGGCACGGTGATCGGGCTCGTGTCGGCGGCGTGCCGTGCGGGGGCCGGGGGCAGACGGTCGCGCATCCGCGTGACCAGTGCGCGGTAGTGCGCGGCGTCGACCGGACGGTGCTCGGGGTCGCCGACGGTCGCCTTGGCCACGAGCAGGGCGTACTCCCCGCCGACCTCGGCGAGTTCCTTCTTCCCCTCCTCGGCCCCCAGCCCGGTGATCATGACGCACAGCAGCTCCCCCACCGCCCGCACGTCCTCCCGGGGATCGACGGCGGCCTGGGCCGCGACGGGCAGCAGGCGCACCACGCCGTCATCGGAGAGGTAGACCGTCTCGGGGCCGACCGCGCCGTGGGCCAGGCCCCGCTCGTGGAACTCCTCCAGCGCCGACAGCAGGGCGTCGACCAGGTCGAGGGCGTCCCGGCGGGAGACCCGCTCCTGGAAGCGCTCGCCGACGATGTGGGAGAGCGGGTGGCCCTCCACGGGGCCGGTGACCGTCAGCGCGCGGTCGTCGTCGGCCCAGTGGTCGACGATCTCCATCACCATGGGGTGGCGCAGGCCCCGCAGCGCGGACACGCGCGCGGCGAGGGCGTCCCGGTCACGGCGGCCCGCCTCGTGGGCCTCGACACGGACCCGTGTGCCCGTGTCGAAGTCGTAGGCCTCGTACAGAACGGTTCCCTCGTCCAGCCGCACGCCCTCGTCGCAACGGTAACGGCCTTCGAGCACGAAGGGAGGGGGTGAGAGGGGAGTGGGGGTCTCCATGCCCGAATTGTAAGGTTCGTTCGGGACCGCGCGCACCACCAGCGGCACCTGCCCGGCGTCCCCGCGGCGCACCGTCTCGGCGGCCCTCCGAAGCGGCCGGACAACCATGGTCCCGAGCCGCCGTGCTCGCCCCGACCCCGCCCTCAGCGTGTGGCGTCCGTGTCCGGGCCCGGCCATAGCCGGTACCGGGTTCCGCGGCGTGGCAGTTCCGGTGCCGGTGCGTCGGCCGACACGCGCGGGGCCCGACACGCGCAACCGCCTCCCCGAGGGGCAGGTAGTCGGCGAACGGAAAGGGGGGCCGATGCGGCCCGTGATCGGGATATCCGCCTACACCGAGCGGGCACGGTGGGGCGACTGGGACCTGCCCGCCGTCCTGCTACCGCAGGCCTACACCGACCGGGTGGCCGAGGCCGGCGGCCTGCCGGTGCTCCTTCCCCCCGTGGCGGGCGTGGCCAAAGCCGTGGAGCGGCTCGACGGCCTCCTCCTGGCCGGCGGCGGCGACATCGACCCCGGCCGCTACGGCGCCCCGACCGACCCGCGCACCGCCGGTGTACGCGGCGCGCGTGACACCGCCGAGATCGAACTGCTGGAGGCGGCGCTGGACCGCGGGCTGCCGGTGCTGGGCGTGTGCAGGGGGATGCAACTGCTCAACGTGGTGCGCGGCGGCACGCTCAACCAGCACCTGCCCGACCTGGTGGGCCACCACGGGCACCGCGAGGAGCCGGGCGTGTTCGGCACCCACCCGGTGACCGTGGCCGAGTTCTCCCGGACCGCCGACCTCCTGGGCGGGACCGCGCTGGAGGTGGCGACCTACCACCACCAGTCGCTGGCGGCACCGGGCGAGGGCGTGAGGGCCACGGCCTGGGCCGACGACGGAACGGTGGAGGCGATCGAGTACACCGACCGGTTCAACGTGCTCGGCGTGCAGTGGCACCCGGAGATGGGCGAGGACCTCTCGCTGTTCCGCTGGCTGGTCCGGCGCGCCCGCGACGCCGCCCCCGTGTGAGAGGGCCGCTGCCCGTGTCGGCGGCGCGGCTATGCTCGCCCGGTGGCCCGCCCCGGGCGGGCCGGACACCCCCCACGTGCAGGAGATCCGTTGAGCTAGGACGCCGTCGCCCTGGTCGCCGCACGGCCCGACGAGCGGTCGCTGGTGCGCGCCCTCGCCGACGTCGACCCGGAACTGCTGCTGGACACCCACGGTGACACCGGTGTCCTCCGGCTCCTGGCCCCGGGCGGGCACCTGCTGGCCGCGCTCGAACCCGGGATGGCGGTGGAGTCGCGCGAGGGTGCGGTGCGCCTGCTCGGAGCCGACGCCGTGGCGGGTCTGCCGGAACGGTTCTGGTGGGTGGAGACCCGCGCCCGCCCCGACGCACTGGGGCGCGAGGTGGCGCACCGTGAAGCGCCTCTCACCCGGCCGTGTCGCGCCCCGAGGCACCCGTCATCCCAGGTGGGGCTCGCCCTCGCCCAGGGCGTGCTCCACGCGCAGCCGCTGCGTGCGGTGCATCGGCAGGTCCACGACCTCCTCCGGAGCGAACCAGGCCACCTCGTAGGACTCCTCGCTCACCGCCAGCACGCCCCCGACGACCCGCGCCCGGAAGCACACGTTGAACTGGCGGCGCACCTCGCCGTCGCCGTAGGCGGCGACGTACCGGGGGTCGGTGTAGGTGCCCACCAGCCCGGTCACCTCCACCTCGTACCCCGTCTCCTCCCGCGTCTCGCGCACCGCCGCCTCGGGCAGGCTCTCGTCCATCTCCATCGCCCCGCCGGGCATCGCCCACAGCCCGTTGTCCGCCCGCCGCTGCAACAGCAGTCGGCCCTGATCGTCGAGAACGGCCGCGCTCGCCCCGACCCCCCAGGTGTTGGGGACCGGGGCGGACGGGTCGTCGTAGTACTCGGTCCGGGACATCACACCTCACCGGGTTCGTCGGACTCCCACGCACCGATCAGGGTACGCCGGGCCCTATCGCTCACGCGTTCCGTTCCATCGCCGGGACCGGCTCGGCGAACGGCTCCGAGGGGGTCAGGGCCGGCCCGCTCCCGCGGGTGCGCGCCCACACCACGGCCGTGGCCGCGATGAGGAGCACGCAGGGCACGAGCATGATCGGTGATCCGGTACCCACCGACCGGTCGAACCCGGCGGCCAGGTCGGAGTGCGTGACGATGACCAGGAGGAACGCGAGGGTGTTGTTGACGGCGTGGATGACGACGGCGGTCTCCAGTCCGCCGGTGCGCCAGGTGATGAGGGCCAGGGTGGCGCCGAAGGTGAAGTAGTAGACGTTGAGCCACGGGTCGAGTGCGAAGTGGACCACCATGAACAGCAGACTCGACACGGCCACTCCGAGGACGAGCGCGGTGCGCGGCCCCCTCCCCCAGCTCGCGGCGACCCGGAAGGCGAGCCCGCGCAGACCGTACTCCTCACCGGCGGACTGGAGCGGCACCAGCAGGACGGTGATGGCGAACATCCAGAACAGGTCGGCGAGCGGCCACGCCGACTCCTCCACCGGGGTGAGGAAGGTGAAGGCGGTCAGGTAGACCGTCCAGAGGGGGAGGATGACCATGAAGGACCGCACGAGTACCTCGGGCCGCAGGAGCGAGCGCACGGAGTGCAGCGAAGCGCCCCTCACCCCGTAGAGCCAGCGCTGGATGAGCATGCTCCACGGAATGAGCAGGGCGAGCGAGGCCATGGTGGCCGCCTGGAGCGCGGGGGTGAACCCGGTTCCGCCCAGCATCATGCTGTCCTGCCTGCCGAGCAGCAGGTCGACGAGGAGGGCGACGGCGCTGAGCCCGATGCTGAAGAGGAGCATCCCGCCCAGCAGGAGCGCGAGCGCGGCGATGCCCCGCCAGATCCGGCGCTCCTCCCCGGCCAGGACGCGGTGGTAGGGCACGCCCGCCGGGATCGGGAGTGGTCCGCGTCTGGGAGGCGGCGGGTACGGGGGCGGCGGCCAGGACGTGGCGGCGGGGGCCGGCTGGCCGGTCGGCGGCGGCTCGGAGGGAAAGCCGTGTTCGTCGTGGTTCATGCCCTCACGCTAATCAAGGCGGCGGTATCGCAGAAGTGCCGGTTCACACCGGTTCGCCCCGCGATCCTCACCGCTTGGAGATGACGGACGTCAGGGCCGTGCCACCGTCGGGTACGGGTCCCTTGGGAGGAGACGACGGCCCCCCGGTGCTCCCGAAGCCGGCCGGGGACACACCACCGGCCCTCCGCCGCCTCCGGTGCCGCCCCGGAATCCCCCGAAGGCCCGGGGCGTCAGGGATCGGTGCTGTGGACGACCCGCTCCGCCCACTCAGGCGATCCCATAATCGAAGCATGCTCTCCACCCGCGCCCACGCCCTGCTGTCCGCCCTCGTGAACGCCCCGCCCGGCAGCCGCCGCGTCCTCACCGTGCGCACCCGCTACGCGATGTCCGCCGCGGTCGAACCGCACAAGGGCCGCATCGGCGTGGAACCCCCGGGTGGCGGAGCGGCTGTGCGACGCCCTCACCGAGGGCGCGCTCGCCGCCGTGGTCCTGCGCAGCCGCACCGGCGAGGGCTCACGCCTCCTGGGCCACCGGGCGGAGGCTTCCGTCAAGCTCGTCCGCGGCTGGGCGCGGCCGAACACCGGCTGGAACCGCTCGGCGAGGCCGAGACGTTCGACGCCCGCTGCACGGACGCCGCCTCGGGAACGACCCGGGCCACCGGGGCAGCGTCCCTCCCGCCCCGTGCGGGAGCATGGGGCCGTCCGGACTCCACCGGTGTGTTCCCGTCCCGAGAGAGCCAGCCATGACCACCGCGCCCACCGTCCACCTGACCACCAGCGGCACCACCGCCACACTGCGCATCGACCACCCTCGGCGCAAGAACGCCATGACCGCGCACATGTGGGGCCTGCTGCCCCGGCTGCTGGAGGGTCTGGCGCAGGACCCGGAGGTACGCGTGGTGGTCCTGACCGGGGAGGGGACGGACTTCTGCGCGGGCGCCGACATCACCGAACTCACCGCCGACGCGGCCGGCCCCGAAACCGCCGGGCAGCGGGTGCTCGACGACCGGCTGGCCGAGGCCGCCGGGGAGGCGCTGGCCGCCTTCCCCAAACCCACGATCGCCATGGTCGACGGCCTGTGCGTGGGCGGCGGCTGCCTGCTCGCCACCGCCTGCGACCTGCGTGTGGGCACCCCGCGCACCCGTGTGGGCATCCCGGCCGCCAAACTCGGCGTGGTCTACCCCGCCTCGTCGCTGCGGCGGGTCGTGGCCCTGGCCGGGCCCTCCACCGCGAAACGCCTGCTGTTCACGGCCGACCTGCTCGGCTCCGAGGAGGCGCTGCGCGTCGGCCTGCTCGACGAGGTGGTGCCGGCGGCCGACCTCGCCCACCGCGTCACCGCGCTCGCCGACACCATCGGCTCACGGTCCCAGGTGAGCGTGCACGCGGCCAAGAGCCTGGTCGACGCGATCGGCACGGGCGCGCTCACCCCTGGTCTGGTCCGGCACTGGGACGGGGAGGCGGCCCGCCGCGGGGACCTGCACGAGGGCATCGCCGCCTTCCGCGAACGGCGTCCGGCGCGGTTCGCCGCCCCGCCGTCCTGACCCCCAGGGGTATCGGTGCTCTCACCTGCCTGGTGGGCGGGTGTCGGTCCGCTTCGAAGGGCTTTGTACTGTGTTTGGACAACGAATAACGTTCGGTGGCTCTTCAGGGGGCCTCCCGTTCCATGTGAGAGGAGCGGACTTGCGCCGCACAGTCTTCGACAAAGACCACGAGGCCTACCGCGACACACTGCGGTCCTTCATCGCGTCCGAGGTCACCCCTTACTACCAGGACTGGTTCGAGGAGGGCCTGGTCCCGCGCGAGCTGTACTCCAAGCTCGGCGAACTGGGCGTGTTCGGGATCAACGTCCCCGAGGAGTACGGCGGCGCCGGCCTGGAGACGCACAAGTTCGAGGCGATCCAGTACGAGGAGACCACCCGCGCCGGGGTGAGCTTCGGCGGCTCGGGCGTGCACGTGCTGCTCGCCCTGCCCTACATCAAGATGCTGGCCACTGAGGAGCAGAAGCAGCGCTACCTGCCCAAGTTCGTGACCGGCGAGGAGATGTGGGCGCTGGCCATGACCGAGCCGGGCACCGGCTCCGACCTGGCCGGGATGAAGACCACCGCCAAGCGCGACGGCGACCACTACATCCTCAACGGCGCGAAGACCTTCATCACCGGCGGCTTCCACGCCGACCGCGTGATCGTCTGCGCCCGCACCAGCCCGCCCAAGGAGGACGACCGCCGCTTCGGCATCTCCCTGTTCGCGGTCGACGCCTCGTCGGAGGGCTACTCGGTGGGCCGCAAGCTGGACAAGCTCGGCCTGCGCACCTCCGACACCGCCGAGCTGGCCTTCAGCGACATCCGCGTCCCGGCCGAGGACCTGCTCGGCGAGGAGAACAAGGGCTTCTCCTACCTGGGCCAGAACCTGCCCTCGGAGCGCTGGGGCATCGCCTACGGCTCCTACGCGCAGGCCAAGGCCGCTATCGGCTTCACCAAGGAGTACGTGCAGGAGCGCACCGTCTTCGGCAAGACGGTGGCCTCGTTCCAGAACACGAAGTTCGAACTGGCCGCCTGCCAGTCCGAGGTGGACGCCGCCGAGGCGGTCGTCGACCGCGCCCTGGAGGCGCTCGACGCCGGCGAGCTGACCCCCGCCGAGGCCGCGTCGGCCAAGCTCTTCTGCACCGAGGTCGCCCACCGGGTGATCGACCGCTGCCTCCAGCTCCACGGCGGCTACGGGTACATGAACGAGTACCCGATCGCCCGCCTGTACGCCGACAACCGCGTGAACCGGATCTACGGCGGAACGTCCGAGGTCATGAAGATGATCGTCGCCAAGTCCGTCCTGTCCTCATAGGGGCATCGGGGGCCGGACGGCCACCCGTTCCGCTTCGCAGCCGAGGGGCCCGTGGCCCCAAGGCATACCGACCAGTCGGTGCGTGACGGATGCGACACGGAGCGCATCAGGCTGGAAGGGGGCGGGTCCCGCGGGACCCGCCCCCCTCAGTGCGCGCCGGGAACGACGGCGCAGCGGCGGTCCGTCGAGGCTCGTCCCAGGACGAGATTCCACGCCGGGGTTCGCCCCGGGACGAACCTCGATACCCTTCGGACAACGGATCCCCATCGCCCACAGGCCCCGCTGTGACAGCGGGCACTCCCGACCGTCGTACCCCGTGCCCTACTCCGGCCGCTCTCGCCCCTCCATCCGGTCAAGGCGCCGGAGAATACGGTCGGCGAGCTGGTCGGGGGTAAGGCGGAACGGTACCCACTGGTCGCGGGACCCCGGCTTCATCGAGGCGTTGAACCGGAATCTGCGATGGGAATCGAGAGAGGGCTCCATGGCCGTGAACTCCTGGCTGGGGACCAGCCAGGCGGTCCGCAGAGCGCCCACCTGGGGGTCGACCACCGCGAAGAGCAGGTCCAGGTCGGGGCGGGGGCGGAAGGTCTGGGAACGGACGAGCGCCACACACCGCTCCTGCTCACGTACCATCTTGCCGTCGGACATGCGCGCCTTGACCTGGACCGCCAGTGTGCGGGATGTTCCACGCCGATGGAAGACCAGGTCGACCCCCTCATCGTCCACCAGGGAGGTCGAGACGTTGAGCTCTCCACGGGTCGCCAGAATGCAGGTCGCCGCGATCAGGTATTCGGCCGCCGCTCCCATCCGTGCAGCGTTCGGGCTCTTGGCCAGGTAGTCGGTGTCCTCGTCTGCCATGGGACGACCCTAGTGACTTCCTCCCCGGCCTGAGGGCCGGGGCATCCTCCGGGGAATCAGGTGAGGCGATCGAGGATCTCACCCGGGCACTCGACGACATCGCACCGTTGGGACTCGGGCGCGCCGAGGCCGGACTGCGCACCGGTCTGGCTCTGGCCTACTCCGTCCACGGTGACCTCCCTCAGGCCCACCATCAGGCACAGCGCGCCGCCGACCTCTCCGAGCGGTCCGGCTCGGTCCGCCAACGTACCCGTCTGGCTCGCCTGCTGGAACCGTAAGCTCCCTCAAGAGGCAGGGGCGAGAATGTGAAGCAGAGCGATGAGAGTGCCCGAACTCTGCACCCGCCCTTCGGCGACCAGACCGCGGACCTCGGCCAGGGGCACCCACTCGTAGACGCCTTCGTCGAACTCGGTCGGCTCCGCCACCAGATGGGCGTCGCGGCCGACGAAGACGTGGTGCGGGCTGCGGACCGTGCCGATCATCGGCTCGAACGTGGCCACGGGCTCCACCGAACCGACCCGGTGCCCGGTCTCCTCCAGCGCTTCACGGACGGCGGTCCGCTCCGGCGTCTCCTCGGGATCCAGCAGCCCGCCGGGCAGCTCCCACCCCCACACGTCCGGCACGAACCGGTGCCGGTAGCTCATCAGGACGTGCTCTTCGCCCCGGTCCAGGATCGCGATCACCGCGGCCGAGGGCAGGGTCACGGTGTGGTGCTCGAACCTGTTCCCCGAAGGCGTGGTGATGTCGGCCTTGCCCAACCTCACCCACGGGTTGTCGTAGAGGGTCCGCTCACCGTGCACCACCCAGCGGCCCTGACCGTCCTCGCTCCTGTCCATACCCCGAAACTACCGGCCGCGCCGGCCCCCGAGCAGGCGCGGCCGGTCTACGGGCGCTCGGCTACAGCACCGCCGTGGACAGGTGGTGGGCCAGCGCCCCCACGGCGGTGGCCATGGCGTAGGCGGCCACCAGCCGCGCCAGCCCCGGCCCCCGCCGGGGCCTGCGGTGGCGAGCCAGACGGCGGCCGGACGTGCGGTGCCCGTCGCGCGGACGGCGCGAGCGCCGGCGCGGCAGCGGCGGCTTCGGCGGCAGGGGTGCCGGCCGGGCCGGGCCGTCGTCGGGTGCCTCGCGCGGACGCGGAACCGGCACCACGGCGGGACGGTCGGGGTGCTGGCGGCGGTCGGACCGGTCGCGGGCGGCGATCCGCTCGGCGTGGGCGTCCATCCAGGCGGGCAGCTCACCGTGCGCCTGCCGGTAGACGATCCGGGGGTTGTCGGCCATCTGCGCCAGGACCCGCTCGCGGCGGGTGGGCTCGGCTGCCGGGCGTCGGGTGCCGGTGCGGGTACGGGTGAAGCGCGCACCCCGAGGCGCGGACAGCACCGCCCGCACCCCGGAGGAGACCGGCGCCGGTGCGGTCACTGCCCGGCCCCAGCGGACGTGGTGGCAGCGGCTTGGGTGAGGGTGAACTCCGCCCACAGGAAGGTGCCCAGCCCCTCGCAGAAGGGAAACCCGACCACGGCGCGGCTGCCCCACGCTGCGGCGAGGACGTCGATGAGCAGCAGGCCCCGGCCGCGTTCGGCCTCGGCCCACTCACGCCGGCTGCGGTCGGCCGGGATCTGCGGCAGGGAGGGCGGGGTGGGGCCGTTGGAGCGGTACCCGTCGTCGATCACCCCCACCCGCAGGCGGTCCTCGGCGGGCATGGTCAAGGTCCGGATCACGTGCCCCTCGGGCTCGCCCGAGCGCGAATGGTCCACCGCGTTGGCGAAGAGCTCGCTGGCGCACAGCACGGCGTCGTCGGCGGACGAGGCCGAGTGCGTCTTCGGGCGGGCACCAACCAGGTGGCTCTGCTGTCAGGTCTTGAGCCCCAGCCAGCCGGCGAAGGACGCGACACCGTCGGAGGAACGCCGCTGCTCAGCAGCGATCGCATGGACGGTCTCATGGACGTGCGGGTGAAACCGCGTCTGCTGGGGAGCGGCCTTCCTCGCACGGTTCAACGCCTTCAGCGCCGCTGGATGATCACCGGCCAGGGTCCATGCACGCGCCACGTCCTGCCAGTGCCGACCAACCCTCGTCGCCTTCATATCAGCAGGAAGTCGTAGACGCGATCCGGTCTGGGCTGCCCGGCCCGGATCACCGACGTCGAGAGCCACCGACACCCGGTGGATCATCACGTTCCCCGGACCGAAGTTCGTGTCGTAGGCGGCCGACTCGTGTCCGACGAGTCGGGCCAGGCGTTCCGCCTCCTCAAGGTGCTCCGCCACACGGTCGGCGTCGCGGTCGCGAGCAGCGAGAGTCGCACCCCGCAGGTGAGCCGCCCCGGCAAGAGCGAGTTCCGCCTCCCGTTCAGGCGGGCCGACCAGATCGAGCGAGCGTTCGACGCACCGCTGCCCACTCGCGTATGCCGAGTGGGACAGCAACAGGAGTGCGCGTTGCTGGATCGCGTGCGCGATCAGCAACGGTTGCCCTGACGACGCGGCAGCACGCTCCATCCGGTCCAGAAGTGTGGAGGCCATCACCAGCCAGCCGAACCGGTACGTGAGTTGCGCGGCGTTGCCGTATGCACGAGCGAGTAGACGGTAGGCGTGTTCACGCTCATCACCATGGTCGGCGGAGTCCACCGCGCCGTGCAGTTGCCGGAGAAGCACCGGAACCTTGACCAGCGCGCGGCGCGCGCGATCCTCGTGCCGGTCGCGTGCCACCGCAGCCAGGTCTACGGCGAGTTCTTCCAGCGCGGGAGGCTCCACCGGGTCGACGTGGGAGCCCTCAGCGAGGAGGGCTTGGAGTTCGGCGACGCCGGTGAGTCCGCCGCCATCCTCGGCCAGCAGCCGGTGATAGGGCTGGCCGTACAGTTCCTGGGGCTCGACACCGAGTGCCTTGGCCACAGCGGCGACGAAGCCGGCGGAGGCGGGCTCGCGGCCCTGTTCCACGGCGCGAACCATGCTCACGCTGTAGTTGGCCCGCTGCGCCAGCACCTGCTGACTCACCCCGGCGACCTTTCGGGCCACGGCGATCTGCTCCCCGATCGGCACACCGCGCGCGGTAACGGACATCAGCGCTCCTTCGGATTCACGGCTCTTCAACCACGAGCGTACGCAACCGCCGAAGTCTCCAACAGACGGACTGGCACTTCGCTGGCACTTCACCCCGTCCCACCGTGCCTACCATCAGTCACCGGATTCCTACATGGAGCAAAGGAGGAGACGTGGTGTCTGTCCCCAGCACAACCCTGTCCACGGCCACCGACGACCTGTTCACCACCCCCGAGACACTGACGGTCCCCGACCAGGCGCACGAGTACACCAAGACCGGCGGCGACTCCGACGTTCCCACCAAGTACGACGAGATCTGACCTGGTCCTCGGCAGGGGCGGTCCGATCCTGGAAGGCCGCCCCTCCTCCTCGTGCACTGGAGCGCCCGTGCTGACTCTCCTGCTTCACCCCCCGAACCTCGACGACCCCCACCACTGGACCCCTGCACTCACACTCGACCGTTGGGAGAACGGAGACTCCCACGTCACGCCCTATCTGCACCCCTGTCTGGAAACCGGGATGGTTCTCGGCCCTGGACGAGCGTTTCTCGTGAACCGGGAACGCGTGCGAGGCGCCACCGGCTGGTGTTCGTCGGAGACCGCGACCGTGTGCCACGTGACCCCGGACGAGTACCAACGGCGTCTGACCGAAGCCCGAGCTTGGCCGTTGGGGTTCGTCATCGTGGAGTTCACCCCCGGCCGCGTGCAGGTCACAGCGAGCGCGTGGGGCGTGGCCCCGGTCCACCTGACTTCGACGGGCGGCATGTTGCGCGGGTCGTGGGACCTGTTGGACCTGGTGCCTCACGTGGACACCCGCAGACTCGATCCGCCGTCGGTGGTGAGGTTCCTGACCTACGCCAACTACTACTCCTCAGCGACTCTGCTGGCCGACGTCACCACCGTCACCGAGCGGGCCACCGCCACTTACACTGGCGACGGACTCGGCATCGCTTACCCCGAGCCGGGGTTGCACGCTCTACCCCGTGAGCTGAAGCCCGACGCGGACCCGGTCGAGGTGTTCGAACGTGTGCTGCACGGGGTGATCAGCCGGTGGGAGTTCGACCCTGACCGAGCGGCCGTTGATGTGTCCGGCGGCATGGATTCGGCGAACGTCGCCCTGGCTTTGGCCCAACTCCATCCCGGTCGGATCGGAACGGGAGGGATGCTGCTGGCCGGATCCATGGGTGAGCAGCAGAGGCGGCGGCGTCGTGCATTGGTCGCGTCGGGTTTCCGGATCGACCACACGGTGGCGATGTTGGACCACCTGCCCTTCTCTCCTGGGGGCCGTCGCCGTAGCGGGGCTCCGTTCGACCCGATGGAGGGCGCCTTCGCCGAAGCACGGGATGTTCTGGTGGGCGCGTACGCCGACGGGGGAAAGCGGGTCCTGTTCACGGGTCTGGGTGGGGACGAGGCGATGAAGCTCCGCTCGGCCGAGCGTGAGCTGTGGGGTGTGGGCGGCCGGTCGCCGTTGCGCCTACGGGACGGGGCACCGGCATTCCTCGGTTCACGGGGACGACGCCTGGTACCCCACCAGTTCGATGGTGTGGCTCCGCTGGGACCGACTCTGTGGTCAATCCTGGAGTGCTTTTCGGCGTTCTACCCCCAGCACATGCGGCACGGGATCTGGCCGATCAATCCGTTCGCGGCCCCCGAGATCGTGCGGCTGGCCGAATCCCTCCCCTCCGCGTGGCGAGTGGGCAAACGCCTGTTGCGAGAGCGGTTGGGGCGGGCCGGGTTCTCACAGGACGTGACTCATCCACGCTCCCCGGAGAACTTCCAGCACATCCTGGACACCGCCATGATCCGCCACGGAGTCGGCCACCTGACCGACATACTCGACCGTGGGGCACTCCTGGTCGGGGACGGATACCTGGACGAGTTCGAACTGCGCCGATCCGCACGCGGGTTCCAGGCCGCTGGGAAGCGTACGTTCGATGTCTATCGGCCACTGATGCTGGAGAGCGCCCTGGTATCCCTGCAAGCCGGGTGAGAGGGAAGACGATGGAGATTCGACCAGCGGTCCCGACCGACCACGACGGTGTCGAGGCGATGGTGACGCGGCGCTTGGAGTGGATGGCCGACCGAGGGCTGCGGTCCCGGCCCACCGTGGCCCGGGACCTGGCCGCCCAGACCAACGAGGCCGAAGTCCCTATGTGGGTGCTGACGGAGGAGGGCACGGTGGCGGGGTGCACCAGCGCATACTCCGAATCACCGGAGTGGGGGTTCACCGAGAAGGAACGAGAGGTGCCCGCGCTGTTCCTGGCCTCCACCTGGACCGAACCGACGCAAGGCCGGCGGCTGGGCTGGGTACTGGCCCGCTGGGCGCTGGACCACGCCGCGCGCACAGGCCGGGAAGCCGTCCGGCGCGGTACTTTCGCAACGGGACTCGTGGAGTACTACTCACAGGTGCAGGGGTGGTCTGTGGTGCGGGAGGTGGAGCGCCGGAACCGGGTGTGCACGTTCCTGTCCCGGCCCGCAGAACCGCGTCCTGAGGTGGCGGCCCTCGTCAGGACGGCTACGGCATGAGGAAGGTCTGACGGTTGAGGACTTCGTGGCATCGGGGACGGGGCGGGGCCGCCGCTGCGGCGAAGTGGTCATGGACGCCCTGCCCGAGGACTTCCCCGGACCGTCGGCGGTGCTCGCGGGCGGCGACACCTGAACCCGGACCACAGGGCGGGGCCGGGTGGGGAAGGGCCGCGCCGGCCCCCGAACCGGCGCGGCCCCGGCCTATGAGCGGGCCGCTACAGCACCGCCGTGGACAGGTGGTGGGCCAGCGCCCCCACACCCGAGGCCATGGCGTAGGCGGCCACCAGCCGCGCCAGCCCCGGCCCCCGCCGGGGCCTGCGGTGGCGAGCCAGACGGCGGCCGGACGTGCGGTGCCCGTCGCGCGGACGCCGCGAACGCCGACGCGGCAGCGGCGGCTTCGGCGGCAGGGGTGCCGGCCGGGCCGGGCCGTCGTCGGGTGCCTCACGCGGACGCGGGACCGGAAGCGTGCCGGGCCGGTCGTCGGGCCGCTGGTGGGGGCTCTGGGGCCGGTCGGACCGGTCGCAGGCGGCGATCCGCTCGGCGTGGGCGTCCATCCAGGCGGGCAGCTCACCGTGCGCCTGCCGGTACACGGTCCGGGGGTTGTCGGCCATCTGCGCCAGGACCCGCTCGCGGCGGGTGNACTCGGCTTCGGGGCGCCGGGAGCCGGTGCGGGTGCGGGTGAAGCGCGCCCCCCGGGGCGCGGACAGCACCGCCCGCACCCCGGAGGAGACCGGCGCGGTCGCGGTCACTGCCCGGCCCCAGCGGCCGTAGCGGCGGTGAGGACAGCGGGCGTGAGGGTGAATTCGGCCCACAGGAACGTGCCCAGCCCCTCGCAGAAGGGGAAGCCCGCCACGGCCCGGCTCCCCCACGATGCGGCGAGGGCGTCGACGAGCAGCAGGCCGCGTCCGCGTTCGGCCTCGGCCCACTCGCGGGGGCCGCGGTCGGCGGGGATCTCGGGCAGCGTGGGCGGGTGGGGGCCGTTGGAGCGGTAGCCGTCGTCGATCACCCCCACCCGCAGGCGGTCTTCGGCGGGCATGGTCAGGGTGCGGATGACGTGCCCCTCGGGCTCTCCGGAGCGGGAGTGGTCGACGGCGTTGGCGAAGAGCTCGCTGGCGCACAGCACCGCGTCGTCGGCGGTGTCGGAGGCCANGCCGGACAGGCGGGCCAGGTCCTCGCGCAGGTCGTCGCGGAGCTCGCGGGTGTGGACCAGGTCCCCGGGGTAGAGGCGGCAGGGCCACCGCCGCCCCGCGAACCCGCCTGTGGACGTGTGGAGGGGTGTGCGCTGTTCGGGCACAATGAACATGCCGATCTCGCTTTCTGGCTACACAGGGTGGAAAGGGTTGGCGTGCCCTGGGGGGTGTTGGCGCACCCACCAGGGCTTTCTCATGCCCAGAGCACAAGCAACATCGCGGCAGGGCCGGACACCGACCACCACCCGTCACCGAACGCCCAGGCTCGACTACAGTAGATCTCATGAGATTCGCATATGCAATCCGCATCTACAGATTTCTTCAAGAGATTTGCCCACCCAGGGACGCCAAGGCACCATGGAAGGCATGACAACAAGCCCGACTGTCGCGCAATGGCAGCTAGCAACCGATTTGCGCAAATTGCGCGAAGATCGGAAGCTCGGGGAAGTAGCCAAAGCCATCAAGGTGAACATCTCCACCGTCTCCCGTTGGGAGACTCCGGGAGTCGAAGGGGTCATCCCAGGCCCCGGGAGCTTGGAGCGCCTGCTGGAGTTCTACGGCCTCTCCCCCGAGGCGATCGAGCGCTTCCTCCATGTTCGCAAGGAAGCCCGATCGTCCGGCTGGTGGCAGTCCAGCGGCATCGCCGAGGACTACGGGACCTACATCGGACTGGAGAGCGCGGCACGGCGCATCCGCACCTTCGAACCCGTCCTGATCCCTGGGCTCATGCAGACCGAGGGCTACGTACGGGCACTCTTCAAGGGAACGATGCCGAGCGCCACCACCGATGTCGTCGACGCGGCCGTCGAAGTCCGGATGAACCGACAGAGCGTGTGGCAGTCCAGCAGTGCTCATATGTGGGCGATCGTCAGCGAAGCCGCTATTCGGACCACGGTCGGAGGCCCTAAGCTGATGGCCGAGCAGCTCAGGCACCTCGTCCAGACCGCGGAGCAGCCGAACGTGACCTTCCAGGTCCTCCCCTTCGAGGCAGGCGCCCATGCCGCCCTAGAGATCGGTGCATTCACGCTCCTCACCTTGGATGCGCTGGAAGTGCTCATGACCATCACCGACAACACGAGTCTCTTCTGGGACGATCAGACAGTCTTGAACCGGCACACGGAAGTCTTCGAACGCCTGCTGGCCGATGCGTGGCGCCCGGCTCAGACGATCGAGTTCCTCAGCCGAACCTCCGAGACTCTGGAGAAGGAGTAAGCGATGCAGCCGCAGGCCCTGCACTGGTTCAAGTCCAGCTACAGCGGGACATCATCCAACTGTGTAGAGGCCGCCCACGCCTCCGCCCGGCTATGGCACAAGGCAAGCTACACCAACGACCGTGGGGCGTGCGTCGAGGTGGCCGAGGGGCCGGTCACCGGGGTCCGCGACACCAAGAACCGTGAGCTGGGCGCACTCTTCTTCGGTGCCGATGAGTGGCAGTCCTTCATCGACACCACCAAGGACGCCTGACCGCCCCTCCCCCGGCCCATGAACACGTGATCTTGCTACCAGCGCAGGAAAACGGCCCTGATCCTGCACTGGTAGCAAGATCACGCACGTCCGGCCCCGTCCGCTGCCCGCCAGCGGGCGGGGCCGAGTGCTGCCAGGGATCAGGCGGGGGCGTGCCGCTGGCCGTAGCGGTCCACGCGGCCCTCGCGCTGGTCGTGGCGGGTGGGGTTCCACGCCAGGTCGTAGCGGACGACGGCGTCGAAGTAGTGCTGGAGGTTGACGCCCTCGGACAGGCAGTCGGTGGCGACCAGGACGCGGCGGGAGCCGGGTCCCGGGGCCGTCTCTCCCCCGGCCTCGCGGGCGGCCTCGGCGGCGGCCTCCTCGGCCAGTTCCTCGATGCGCTGGACGCGCTGCTGCGGGGAGAGAGGAGTTCGAGCGGGCGGCGCGGGAGCTGTCGGTGCTCGCCGGGCGGGCCGCCGAGCTGGCCCGGGAGGGTCTGACCGGCGGGGCACTGGAGCCCGCCGAGGACCGGTAGCCGCTCGGAGCGGGATCGGCCTCGGGTGGGGTCGACCTTCTCCCTGGGGCGAAGGTCGACCCGAAGTCTCGCCCTGGCACGATCCTCGGCAGCCACCGGAACACGAACCAGGGAACACAGGCGTTCGAAAACAAGGGTGTTGACAAAGTTTTCGTTTGAAACCCAGTCTGTGCACTGACAGGGTGCGCACCGGCGGACTCTGGAATAGTTTGGGGCGCACGTCCGAGACTCGGACCCGGCCGGGTCCGGAGATCGACAGCCACGGCTCCCTACCGCCGCGTCCTTCACCGAGGAGGAGCCAGCCGAACCGTCGGCTGCGCAGGGCCCCGAGACCGCCGACTTCGGCAGGGTGATGCTGTCGCTGTACGAGCGGGCCAAGTCCGAGGCGGGCTACACGGCCTCCTCGTTCCTGGGGATGCTCTCCGACCTGGGTCCGATGGAGACCGCACGCAAGCTGCTCGACGCCCCAGCCGTCTCCGACGGGTTCGCGAACCTGAGGGAGCGGGGGCGGCTGGACCTGACGGTGGAGGCGCTGGTGCTGCGGTCGGAGTACGCGCCGCTGTTCTCCGCCGAGCAGATGGAGCGGGCGCACGCGCGCCTAGCCCAGTTCGGGTACCGCTTCCCGGACGACTGATCCGGCAGCACGCCGCCGCCCGTCGGCCGCCCCTCCCCGGGGCGGTCAGCCCAGGAGGGCGAACCGTCCGGTGGCCAGGGGCAGGCCGTTGACCAGGATGTCGACGGGGTGCTCGCCGGGGTAGTAGACGCGGGTGCTGATCTCCTTGACGGGATGGGCCTTCTCCAGGTGGCGGACCCGGCCCGGCGCGAGTTCGAGTTCGGTCAGCTTGAAGACCTTGGGGGTGAGCCGCCCGTTGGCGCGCACGTGGTGGACCGCGTAGTCGACGGTGACGAGGTGGGTTCGGGTGTCGGTGTTCTCCAGGGCGAAGCGGAGGGTGACGGTGCCGCCGAGGCGGACTGCGGCCGGGAGTACCGTGAGGCCGTGCACGCGCATGTGCTCGCCGCCGGTGGCGCCGAGCAGGGCCAGGGCCTCCTGGTCGCCCTGCTTGACCAGGGTGCGCAGCGCGTGTCTGACGATCCACGCCGTCTCTGGAGTGGGGCTCTCCCGGGTCCAGCGCCCGACGGTCTCCAGTACGAGGGCCGGGTGGTCCTTGGAGAGGTCGTTGAGGTTGTTGGCCACGGAGGTGCGCACATAGGCGGAGGGGTCGCTGCGCAGGTGCTCCAGGACCGCCAGGACGGGCGCGGGGTCCTCGGCGAAGAACGGGAGCCGTCCCGCCCAGGGCAGACGGGTGCGCGTGCCCTCACTCGCCAGCCGCCGGACGTTGTGGCTGGGGCTAAGCGCCCACCGGGCGATCCGCTCCATCGCGGCGTCCCGGTGCTCGGTGATGAAGGGGCGGACCGCGTACTCGCCGGTGTGGCAGCGGGTCACCTCCTCCAGGAAGTCCAGGGACTCCTCGGGATGGCCGAGGCCGTACTCCTCCACGTACCGGGCCACGGGCATGAGGAACCAGGTCGTCTTGAACATGCCCCGGCCCTCGGGGAGTTCGTCGACGAGTGTGCCGCGCAGGGCGTCCAGGGTTTCGGGGTAGGGGCCGGGCAGGCGCGAGCGCAGGCCCTCGGCCAGGACGAGGACCCGGTCCTTGAGCTCCAGGCCGGGCACGCGCCGGTCGACCTCGGCCGCGTATCCGGCGGTGTCGAACCCGGGTACGGCCTCGGCGATGCCCGCGCCGAGCATCGCGGCCGTCTCGCCGGTGAAGTGCCTCTTCAGGCTGTGGTCGCTGGGCACGCCTCGCTCCTTGTCGAATGCTCCGCTGTGCCCCGCCCCCGGAAGGGGCGGGGCCGCCCGCCTCAGAAACCCATGCCGGGGCGCGAGGGGAGGACCTCCTCGGAGGCGGGGACCCTCAGGTCGACGGGGGCGCCGACGCTGCGGAAGGTGTAGTCGCGGACCCAGTGGCCCACCTCGGGCGGCGGTCCGGTGTTGGGGACCTCCACCGCGAGGTTGAGGGGGGCGCGGTCCTCTCCGACGATGAGCACGAACTGCCGGGTCGCGCCGTCGTCGGCGGTGTAGGTGCCCTCCAGGCGGGTGCCGGGGACCAGGTCTCCGGTGGCGGGTTCGACGCTGGGGTCGTAGATGTGCCAGAGCTCCAGGACCGGCGCGAACTCGGTGGGCTCCTCCGAGGTGACCTCGCCGGTCTCGGCGATGGCCGTGAGCGGGCCCGCCACGGCCTCGGGGGTGTAGTCGGCCGGGTCGTAGGCGGTGCCGCCGGTGTCGTCGAACCAGGCGTTGGTGCCGAAGTCGTTGACGAGCATGCGCCCGTCGACGTACATGCTCCAGTCGTACTCGGAGGCGTAGGTGCCCACCTGGCGCTCCATCGCCGAGCCGTCGTAGGCGTAGTTGTCGAACCAGACCTGCATCCCCGACGCGCCGAAGGGGTCGGCGGGCGGGTCCTGCTCGGGCCCGGACCCGTCCCCGGCGTACTGGTGGACGGACACCTCGAAGCTGCCGGCGTCCAGGAAGGACTCCAGGGAGGCGGCGGCCAGGTCGACCCCGGCGGGGTCGGCGGAGACGGGGATCTCGGACCCCTCCACGGCGGGGGGCGCCGCCGTCGGCTCTTCGCCGCCCGAGCGGTTGAGCAGCAGGTAGCCGCCGGCGGTGACGATGCCGACCGCGACGACCCCGGCGGTGACGAGCGCGGCGACCTTGAGGCCGCCGGAGGCCGCCGCACCCCCGCCTGTGGCGGAGCCGCCCGGCGCCGGGCCGGGGTCGGGGCTCAGCATCTCGGAGAGGGAGCGGGCGGAGCGCCCCCCGTCGGAGGGGATGCCCGCCGGGATCGGGGCGGATCCGGAGGGGGGAGTCGGGTCGTAGGAGGGCGGCGCGGAGAAGCCGCCGTCGGAGGGGATCCCGGCGGGGACCGCGCCGCCGAGGGGTTCGGCCGGTGCGGGCGGGGGCGCGGGGATGTCCCAGGTCTTGGAGGGACGGGGGGCGGGGGCCGACCCGGGGCCGGGGAAGGGTGCCTGCGGGGCGGACGGCCCCGCAGAGGCGGCCCGGGACGGGCCGTCCGCGGGTGCGCCGACGGAGCCGGCGGCGGAGGCGTCGTCGTCCCCCCGACCGACCGCGTTGCGCCAGCGGGCCGGGTCGTGCCAGGAGGTGTCGGCGTAGGGGCCGTGCTCGGCGATCAGGGCGGCCAGGCGCTCCGGCCACTGCTGCGCGGGAACGTCCTCGCCGATGCCCAGGAGGAGCAGGAGTTCGAGGTGGACCTCTTCCATCTCGGGGCGCGCCGCCGGGTCCGGCGACAGGGCCCGGCGGATGAGGGAGTCGAGCCCGTCGGGGAGGTGTCCGGGGCGGGCGGGGGTGCGCCCGGCGGCGAAGAGCACGAGCCGCGCCCAGGAGGCCACGTCGCCGCTGGCGTCGGACGCGGAACGGCGGATCCAGCGGCCGAGCCCGTGGTCGACCAGGCGGGGTCCGTCGGCGGTGATGCACGCGGTGTCGGGGCCGACGTCGCCGTGCACCAGGCCGGCAGCGTGCAGGGCGCCGACGGCCTCGGCGTACCCAGCGGCAGCGGTGACCAGGGCTCGGCCGGTGATGGGCCCCTGTTCCTGGAGCTGTCGGCGCAGTGTGCGTCCGGGGAGGAAGGGGACGGCCGTCCAGGGGGCACCGCGGTGGAGGCCTCCGTCGCGGGCGGCCACCGCGCACAGGCCCGAGGCGGCGCGGGCGGCGGCGATCCGTTCGGCGAGCGCGGTCTCGGCCCCCGGTTCGGCACGCACGTCGGTGCGGGTGAGCGCGGTGGGGGTGCCGTCGTCGGTGAGGGCCGCGTAGACGGTGGCGGCGGAGGCGTCGTAGAGCCTGCCGATGAGCTGGTAGGAGCCGATGGTGTGCGGGTCACCCGGAGCGAGCGGTGTGACTCCGGGCGGCAGGTGTCGTGCGGGGGGATGGGCCATGGCGGAGGCGGTTCTTCCCTAGAACATGAAAGGTGCGGGCGTGGGTTACCGGGGAGTTCGATCGTAGACGCAAGTGAGACGCCCCAACAAGACGCAGTGTCACCGGACGCGCCGGGCGCGGAGTCGGAGCACCGGTGCAGGCGACCAGCGGCGGGAGGATCAGGACGGCGGTGGACAGGGCGGCGCAGACGGCGAACGCCGTGTCCCCGGTCCCTGGCGGTCTGCGGTGTCGGCGCAGCAGCGCCAGCACGTCGGCGGTGAGCTCCAGGTGCTCGCGGACGGTGGGGCCGGTGAGAGCGGTGCACGTCCCGGGCCGGACGGCCAGGTCGATCGGGCCGACGGCGTGGAGGGGGCCGTAGCGGCGCACGGCGCCCTCGAAGCGGACGGCCGGATCCCCGGCGGAGGCGTCCCGGGGCGGGCGTGGGTGGACCGGCATGGACCCCACGGTACGGGCCCGGCCCGGCACCGCTTGCGTCAGGGCTTGCGGCCGACGGCGCCGTAGCCGTCCCCGCTGGCGGGCCTCGTCCAGGATGCGCTCGGGCTCGCACAGGTCGGTGTGGACGTCGTCGGTGGCTCCCTCGGAGGTGGGAGGGGCGTGCCGGACATCCTTCCAGAATCCACCCCGCGTACCAACAGAACCGCTGCGGGGGCGGGCTTGTGGGCCGGGAGCAGCCTCAGCGGTACCGGCGGTGCGGGTGGGGTGCCGTGCGCCTGCGGGGGCACCGCCCTCGGCGGGCGGGCCGGGGCACTCCCCCGCACGCGCGCGCCGGGGCGCGGACCTCGGGAGGGTGCGGGAGCGGCCCGGGGAGGGGCGGGTGGTCCAGGGCGGCGGCCAGCACGGCCGCGGCACACCACAGGCACAGTGCCGGGGGCAGGGGGCGTCGCGAGGGCATGGCCCCCACTCTGGCAATCCCGGCCGCCGCGGGGGCGGCGATCCGCGGACGGAACGTGTCCGCTAGCGGACACACCGTGTGCGCATGGGCGATCCGGGCCGGGGAATGAGCACTCTTTTCGGCCCGGCCGGTGTCAGGGGACCGGAACGGTGAGGTCGACGAAGGCGGAGCACTCCTCCAGGCATCCGGTGAGCGTGACCTCCCCGCCGAGGTCGACGTCGCGAAAGTACAGGGCGGCCTGGGTGTCGTCGCCGGCGTCGAGTTCGCGCTCGCCTCCGGCGGCCCGCGCGCGCACCTCGTCGTCGCCCGGGTTCCGGTAGACGGCCCCGGACAGGTCGAGGTCCACGCTCTCCTTGGTGGAGATCCCCAGGACGACCACCAGGACGGGGCCGGTGACGCTGCGGTAGGCGGTGAGGAGCGTCGCCTGGGTCCCCGCGGAGGAGGCCGGGTCCGTGCCGCCCTCGACGAGGTAGGGGCCGGGGTCGAGGCCGTCGACACGGAAGTCGGACACGAGTCCGTCCTCGTAGGCGAGGCCGGTGAGGTCGGCGCAGCGGTTCCCGTCGGCGGGCGGGGCGTCGCGGCAGACCCGGACCCCGTCGGGCACGGGTTCGGCGGTCTCGTCGGCCAGGGGGCGGCCCCCGTCGGCCCAGGCCCGGGCGACGTAGGTGCGGTGGCGGAGGTAGGTGTGGGCGGTGGAGCCGTCGGCGGCGCTCGTCCACCCTTCCGCCATCCGGTCGGGGGCGCTCGTGGCGGTGAGTGCCTCGGCGTAGTCGCGCGCGGCCTCCTCCTCGGCGGCGGCCGAGGCCGACGCCGCCAGGAGCGCGGCGGCGAGCAGGTGTGTCGGGTGCACGGAGTCCTCCCCCACCAGGGGCACGCATGCTTCTTATGCGAAGTTCGTGACCTTATGAACCATTCGGTGGCTTCATTCCTCGGCGTACACCACGGGAAACCCACCCGCGGGAACGGAAAGGACGGAGTCCGTCACCCCGGGTAGCGCGCCCGGGTGAGGCGGCCCCGGCCGCCGGGGGGTGTGCGGCCGGGGCCGGGTCCGCTACGGACGCAGGCGGACGGGGAACTCGGCGAGGCTGGTCACCGACAGGGCCGACTCGACCCGCAGGTCCTCGTCCGGGACCGCCAGTTCCAGACCGGGGAAGCGCTCGAAGAGCATGGGCAGCACGATCCGGGCCTCCAGACGCGACAGCGGCGCCCCCGGACAGATGTGCGGCCCGTAACCGAAGGTGATGTGCCGCCCCTGGGTACGGCCGGGGTCGAACACCGAGGGGTGCGGCTCCTCACCGAACTCGGCGCGGTCGCGGCTGGCCGCACCGTAGTGGGTGGCCAGCGCCTCGCCCTTGCGGATGGTCTGCCCGCCCAGCTCCACGTCCTCGGTGGCGAAGCGGAACATGAAGATGTTGTTGGGCGGGTCGTAGCGCAGGACCTCCTCGATCACCGCGTCCCAGGTGATCTCCCCCTTCTTGAGCAGGTCGAACTGCTCGGGGTGGGCGAGCAGGGCGCGGACCGCGTTGTTGAGGAGGTTGACCGTGGTCTCGTGCCCGGCGGCCACCACGGTGAGCAGCGTGATCACGACCTCCTCGTCGCTGAGGCCGTCGCCCTCCTCCCCCTCCTTGAGCAGGTCGGTGGTGAAGTCGTCCCCGGGCTGGGCGCGCTTGCGGGCGACCATCTCGGAGAAGAACTGGAACAGCTGCGCGTAGATCTGGAGGTGCTCGCCCTGCTCTCCGGTACCGGAGAAGAGCTTGCCGTACATCTCTCCGAGCTGGGAGTACTCGGACTCCTCCACGCCGTACAGCAGCCCGATGACCGACATCGGCACCCGGAAGGTGAACTCCCTGCGCAGGTCCAGGACCTCGCCCGCCCTCGGCTCCAGGGCGTCGAGCGCCGCGGCGGTCACGCGTTCGATGTCGGGGCGCAGCCGCTCCACCCGGCGCGCGGAGAACGGGCTGGAGGTGAGCTGGCGCATGCGCCGGTGGGCGGGCCCGTCCAGGGCCAGCATGTTGGTGTTGTCCCGGGGGATGGTGCCCAGCAGCGGCCACCCCTCGTCCACCGTGCCGTTCTGGTAGTCGGCCCAGTGGTCGACGCTCTTGGCGAAGCGGGGGTCGTTGAGGGCGGCCTTGCTGACCTCGTGGTGGGTGGTGGCCCACGCCCGGACCCCGCCGGGCAGCTCGATCCGGGTGACCGGCCCCTCCTGGTAGAGGCGCTCGCGATCGGCCTGGACGTCGTCGGGTACGGCGTGGACGAGGGGTACCCCGTCGGCGGCGTGCATGGGGCAGGACATGGTTCTCTCCTTGTGGGGGCGTGGTGACTGTCCTGGTGCGGGGTAGCGGGGGTCTTCAGAGCACCGCGTGCGGTGTGGTGGGGGTGAAGGTCGCGGGCAGGGAGAGCACGCCGCGGACCCAGGGCGAGGGACGCCACTGGACCTCCTCGGCGGGGATCGCCAGTTCGAGGTCTGGCAGGCGGTCGAGGAGGACCTCGACCGCGGTGACGGCCATGACCTCGGCCAGGCCGCGCGCGGCATGGGGGCACCCGTGCTCACCGTGGGAGAAGGACAGGTGGGCGTGGTTGGTGCCGACGGCGGCGGAGCGGCCGGGCGGGTTCAGCCACGGGTCCTGGTTGGCCGCGGCGAAGCCGAGCAGCAGCAGGTCCCCCTCCCGGATGATGCGGTCCGCCAGTTCCACGTCGTGGGCGGCGAAGCGGCCCGCGTTCATCTGGGAGGGCGAGTCCTCCCACAGAACCTCCACCAGGGCCTCGCGCACGCTGCTGCGCGCCCCGGACAGCGACGCGGAGAAGCGGTCGTCGGTGAGCATCAGCCTCAGGGCGTTGCCGATCCACTCGGTGGTGGTCTGGTGGGCTCCGCCCAGGATGGCCACGAGCTCGGCGACCAGGTCCTCGTCGCCGTAGCCGGCCGGGTGGACGATCAGCCGGGACACCACGTCCGGTCCGGGCCGCTCACGGCGCTCGGCAATCAGCCCGCCGAAGGCCGCGGCGATCCTGCCGTGGGCCTCCACAGATTCGGGCCCCGCGTTGAAGACCGTGGTCAGAGCGCTGGCGATGTCCTCGCCCCGATCGTCGTCGAGGCCGTACATCCAGCACAGCAGCAGGGAGGGCAGGCGCTCGGCGTACTGGGTGCGCAGGTCGGCACCGCCGGAGCCGCAGAAGCCGTCGATGAGCCGGTCGGCGATGCGGGCGGTGACCGTCCGCAGTTCGTGGGGGTCGGCACCGTTCAGCGCGTCGTTGACGGCCTTGGCACGGCGGCGGTGGTCCTCGCCCTCGGCCGAGAGCAGGTTGGGCAGCGGCACCAGGACCGGCAGCAGCGGCCAGTTCTCGGGGACCCGGTCCCAGGCGTTCCAGCGGCGCGGGTCGCGCGCGAACACCGAGGGGGTGCTCAGCACGTGGTGGAGTTCGCGGTAGCCGATGACCAACCAGGCGGGGACGTCCCCCTCCAGCAGGACCGGCACCACGGGCCCGTGCTCCTCGCGCATGGACCGGTAGAGGGCGGAGGGGTCTTCGAGCCCGGAGCCGTACAGGCGGACGGGGTTGCCGGTGTCAACGTTCACCGCGGGTCTCCTGAGACAAGGGATCGGACGTGTTGGACGAGGGTGACGAGGACCTGGCGCGCGGAGTCGCGTTCGCGCGCGTCGCACCGGATCAGGGGGACCGCGGGGTCGAGGTCGAGCGCGGCGCGGATGTCGTCGAGGGTGTGTTCGGCGTCACCGAAGTCGTTGTGGGCGACGATGAACGGCGTCTTCTGCGCTTCGAGGCGGTCGATGGCGTACCAGGAGTCCTCCAGACGGCGGGTGTCGACGAGGACGACGGCGCCGAGGGAGCCGGCGAGGACCCGGTCCCACAGGAACCAGAAGCGCTGCTGGCCGGGGGCGCCGAACAGGTACAGCACGGAGGTGGCGTCCAGCGTGATCCGGCCGAAGTCGAAGGCGATGGTGGTGGTGCGCTTGCCCTCGACCCCGCGCACGTCGTCGACGTTCGCGGCGGCCTCGGTCATCGTCTCCTCAGTGGTGAGGGGGCGGATCTCGCTGACCGAGCGCACCAAGGTGGTCTTACCGACGCCGAAGCCGCCCACCACGGCGATCTTCAGGGCGTGTTCGACGGTGCCCGGAAGGGGGGACCCCGGGGTGGGGGCGTCGGCGGCGTCACAGGTTCTGGAGTGCAAGGAGCACCTTCTCCAACACGTCCGGTGAGGTGGTCGGGCGCGCTCTGCGGGGCGCGCTCCGGGGGTGGCGGGCGGTGGCGTGGCCGCCGTCGAGGAGGTCCGTGACGAGGATGCGCGTGATCGCCAGGGGCAGCTCCAGGTGCGCGGCGATCTCCACGAGCGCTGTCGGCCCGCGGCATAAGCGCAGGATGCGCGCGTGCTCGGACTGCATCCCCGCGGTGGGGGCGTTCTCGGCGACGATGAGGGCGACGGAGTCGAGGGCGTCGTCGGGGGCCGAACTGCGACCCGAGGTGATGACGTAGAGCCGGTCGGGGCTCTCATCGCGGTGGGATCGGCTCATGAGGAGCCGTGTGCGGCGCGCAGCGGGGTGGTGAGATGCTCCCCCATCTGCTCGACGAGTTCGTGCATGTTGTGACCGAGCAGGCCGGGGTCGGCGTCCTCGGCGGCGATGACGGCCAGGTGGGTGCCGTGGCCGGCCTCGACGATGAAGAGCAGGCCGCCGTAGAACTCGGCCATGGCCTGGCGGACACCGCCGTCACCGGAGCCGAACTCGACGGAGGCGCCGTGCACGAGGCTCTGGAGTCCGGCGGCGATCGCGGCGAGGTGGTCGGCCTTGTCGGTGTCGAGCGCGGCGCTGTGGCAGAGCTTGAGGCCGTCGCGGGAGAGCACGAGTGCGTGCTTGGCGCCCGGGGTGCGGTCGAGAAGGCCTTCGATGAGCCAGGTCAACTTTTCGAGGTCCATCACACGTCCTTCGGTGTTGCGTCCGGGGCCTGTCCGCGCACCGCGGTGCGGAAGGCGCGGAAGCCCCCGGTGGACTGGGTGGGTGTCTTGGCTTTGGGGGCGGAGCGCTCAGGGCCGGGTCCGGCCTCGGCCAGGGTGTGGCCTCGGCGGCGGACGGGCAGGCCCTTGACGGAGTCGCCGGTGGGCGGCTCCGCGGCTGCTCGGCTCCGGTGCCCGGCGAACGGTTCCTCGTCGCCTGCGGGGGGTTCGGCCGGGTGTTCGGTAAGGGCCGACTCCTCGGAGAGGGATTTGACCAGCTTCCTGGGGATGAGCAGGACCACGGCCGTTCCGCCCCGCGAGGAGGTGCGGAAGGAGACCGACAGGTCGTAGCGGCGGGCGATGTGGCCCACCACGGACAGGCCCAGGCGGGTGCCCGAGATCGAGGTGATGTCGAGGCTGTCGTCGACGGCCGCGCGGGCGCGTCTGAGCGCCTCGTCGCCCATCACCAGGCCGGCGTCCTCGATCATGACGGCGATCCCGGCCTGGACCTCCTCCACGTGGACGTGGACCTCGGTGGTGGGCGGGGAGAACTTGGCCGCGTTGTCCAGCAGTTCGGCCAGGGCGTGGATGACGCCCTCCGCGGCGAACCCGGCGACGGCCAGGCCGGTGGCCTCGTGGGTGCGCACGCGCTGGTAGGAACCGATCCGGGACATGGCGCCGCGGAGCAGGCTCTCCACCCTGATGGCCCGGCTCCACCTGCGGCCGGAGCGGGCCCCGGTCAGGACGGCGATACTGTCGGCGACACGGCCGGTCTGGGCGATGCTGTGGTCGAGCTGCATGAGGTCGCCGAGGACGCCGCCGTCGGTGCCGTCGCCGTAGCGGTCCTGCATGCGGCGCAGGTCGGCGAGCATAGCGGTGGACATGGCCTGGACCCGGCCGGCGGCGGTGGCGCAGGCGAGCATCGCGGCGGTGCGGCGGCGCTCGGCGGTGGCGATCTCGGTGGCGACAGCGCTCAGCAGGTCCTGGTGGATCGGGTCCTCGGGCAGGGTGTGCCGGGACAGGGCCGTCTCTGCGGAATCCCCCGAGCGCAGTCGCTCAACGAGGTCGGGCAGGTGGCGCTCGGCCAGGGCGGCGGTGTCCGCACGCTGCTCTTCCACGGCCCGTTCGAGCGCGGCGATACGGCGTTCGCGCTGGTTGACCAGAACGGCCAGGAAGCTCATGAGGGCGAGGGCCAGCCCTCCGGCCAGGAGGACGGACACGAGTGCACCGTCGCGGGCCGCCCAGAGCGCCCAGGCCCAGAACGGGAGGACTGCCAGAGGGAGCAGGAGCCAGCGTGGAACGGCGAGCCACGGCGGCAGGGACTCCCGGGCGGGCGGGGGATTCCAGGTCGTCATCGTCTCCAGCATCCGTACATGGGTGTCGCGGTCGGGCAGAAGGGGTGTGGGGATCCACGCATGGGCGCTAGACCGCAAAAAACGTTGAAACATCACGAATTCGACGCCATTCGCACACAGCGAGAGAACATACCACCATGGATCTGAAATGACCACGTGGTCACCATGCGTGATGGTCGGTGTGGCCATGAGAGCTCTTCGTACAACGATGGACAGCCACAACCCCTGCACCACAGGCAGTTTGGCCCACAAGTCCCGACCAGGACTTTCGCAGTGAACCACCCCAGAAATACTCACAAAAAGGACATCACCAAGCGATCGGCGGCCGGCGCAGGACACCGGAACAGCCGACGAAACATGACGGAAACATCACCCGCCGGGAAGGAGCGACGCCGCCCATCACGGAACGTCATCAGAAGACATGCCATTCTTTCCTTACGCGGAATCACTCGATCCGGCCGTCCGAGGTCGCTGCCTCCCCCGAGCGCTCCGTCGGGCCGACAGGGCCGGGGAAAGGCGACCCGGGGCCGCCACGGGTGGTTCGACCCCAGGTCCGCGGGGAATCTTGACGTGGACCGACGCGTTACACCCCGCGAAACCGCACGAGCGCCTGGAGGCACCCACACGATGGCCGAGCGAGCACTTCGCGGCACCCGGCTCGGAGCGACGAGCTACGAGAACGACCGCAACACCGATCTGGCTCCGCGACAAGAGGTCACCTACGACTGCACCCGGGGCCACCGCTTCTCGGTCACCTTCGCCACGGAGGCCGAGATTCCCGCGGAGTGGGAGTGCCGCTTCTGCGGAGACCGCTCTCTGAGGCGGGACGGAACCGGTGAGGAGCCCAAGAACGCCAAGCCGGTACGCACCCACTGGGACATGCTGCTGGAGCGGCGGAGCATGGAGGACCTGGAAGAGGTCCTCGCCGAGCGCCTCGCCCTGCTGCGAGCGCGCCGCCGCGAGGAGGCGGCCAAGGTCGAGGAGCTCGCCAATCAGGAGTAGCTCCCACCCGCGTAGGGCCAGAGGGACCGAACGGGGGCGGCGGGCCTCGTGTCCACCGCCCCCGTCACGTACCACGGGTCCTGCTCAGCCCTCCTGGGCGAAGGGGTCACCGGTCCTGCCCACCAACTCCTTCACCGACCCGATCACCTTCGTGGGGCGGTAGGGGAACTCCTCGGCGGTGTCGCGGCCGGAGATCCCCGACAGCACCAGGACGGTCTGCAGGCCCGCCTCCAGGCCGCTCAGGACGTCGGTGTCCATCCGGTCGCCGACCATGATCGTGTTCTCGGAGTGGGCTCCGATCCGGCGCAGCGCCGACCGCATCATCAGGGGGTTGGGCTTGCCCACGAAGTAGGGGCGCCGACCCGTGGCCTTCTCGATCAGCGCCGCCACCGCGCCCGTGGCCGGCAGCCGCCCCTCGGCGCTGGGACCGCTCTCGTCGGGGTTGGTGGCGATGAAGCGCGCACCGGCCTCCACGAGGCGGATCGCCCGCGTGATGGCCTCGAAGCTGTAGGTGCGGGTCTCCCCGAGCACCACGTAGTCGGGCTCGGTCTCGGTCATCACGTAGCCCGCGTTGTGCAGCGCGGTGGTCAGACCGGACTCGCCGACCACGTAGGCCGACCCGCCCGGCCGCTGGGTCTGGAGGAACTGCGCCGTGGCCAGCGCCGAGGTCCAGATGGACTCCTCCGGGATGTCCAGTCCCGAGTGGAGCAACCGGGCGCGCAGGTCGCGCGGGGTGTAGATGGAGTTGTTGGTCAGCACCATGAACGGGACGCCGTTCTCACGCAGCTCGGAGACGAGATCGTCGGCGCCGGGGACGATGTGCTGCTCGCGCACGAGCACACCGTCCATGTCGAAGAGGTAGTTCCACGCGTGTTCGTTGCTCACAGGGCCCATTGTGCCGCCGACCGGTGCCGGGGCACGCACCGGCCGGTGGGGCGCGCCTCACACACCGTCCGGTACGCGCGGGAGCGCCTCACACGGGTGGCCAGGGCACCGACGGCCAGTCGGGCGACGGGTAGGGGTGGATCCGGTGCTCGACGAGCAGTTCCACCCGCCTGCGCACCGCACGGGCCTCCGCCTCGGTCAGGTGGCGGTCCAGGGTGCGCGCGAGCGCGCTCCCACTGTCGGCGAGCAGGGCACGCACCGCCTCCAGCGCCTCCAGGGCCTCCGCTGTGAGCGCCTGCCCCTGCCACTGCCACAGCACGGTCCGCAGCTTGTAGTCCTCGGCGAAGGAGACACCGTGGTCGCAGCCGTACAGGTGGCCGCCCGGGGTGGGCAGCAGGTGGCCGATCTTGCGGTCGGAGTTGTTGATGACCGCGTCGAAGACCGCCATGCGGCGCAGGCCGGAGTGGCCGGCCTCCCGGGAAAGGGCGACGAGGTCGACGGTGGTGTCGCCGTGCACCCACAGTTGGACCATGCCCTCGCCGAACGGTCCGTCACGGTGGACGGTTGGCGGGACCACGCCCCACCCCAGCGCCTCGGAGACGGCGTAGGCCGACACCTCCCGCCCGGCCAGCGTGCCGTCAGGGAAGTCCCACAGCGGCCGCTCCCCCGCCACCGGCTTGTACACGCACGCGGCCGAGCGCGCGCCGTCGGAGACGGTGCAGTACAGGGTGGCGTTGGAAGCCGATGTCAGGCGGCCCTCGACGGCCAGGTCCCCGCCGTGGAGCAGCTCCAGGCCCTCCGCCGTGCCCAAGCCGTCGAACGCGCCGGTCGTCTCGCTCATCAGGGCCGGCTCAGACGACGCGGCCCGGCCGGTAGCCGTTCTGGCGCACGCAGATGTGGCCCTTGGGGTCAAGCGGCCGGGTGCACAGCGGGCACTCGGGCCGACCCGCCGCCACCACCTTCAGCGCCCGCCCGGCGAACGCGCGCGCCGCGCCGGAGGTGAGGTAGACGCGCAGGACGTCGCGGTGCGGAGCCTCCTCAGCGAAGACCTCGATCTCCTCCTCGTCGTCCTCGGTCAGCTCCTCGTCGGTACCCTCCTCGATCTCCTGCGCCTCGATGATGACGCGGCCCGCCTCGGCGTCCCAGGCCAGGGCGAGGGTGCCCACCCGGAAGTCCTCCTCGATGGGCATGCGCAGGGGCTCGTCGTCCTCGGGCGGGACCACGTCGTCGTGCGGGGGGCCGAACCGGCGGTGCACCTCTTCCAACAGCTCTTCGACCCGGGTCGCCAACGCTTCCACCTGCGCCTTCTCCAAGACGACACTGGTGACGCGCCCCTCCCCCACGGCTTGGAGGAAGAAGGTGCGCTCTCCCGGCTGGCCCACGGTCCCGGCGACGAACCGCTCCGGCGGATTGAACTGAAAGACGGGCATGCCATGCACCCTAAGGGATGGCGGCGACACCGCGCTCGGCTACGCCCCGTACGTGCCCCGCTTCGCGCCTACTCCGCGCCCTCCCGGGCGCCCGCGCCCCCGCCGACCGCCGCGTCGCCCGAGGCCTCCCCCCGGGTCGGCAGGCTCCCGGCCAGGCCCTCTCCCGTGTCGTTGAGCTTGTTCAGGAAGGGGCGGGTGCGGGTGTAGGTGATGGAGGTGACCGAACAGGGGTCCACGCGCAGACGTTGGAACAGGTCCAGGTGCAGGCCCAGGGCGTCGGCGACGATCGCCTTGATGATGTCGCCGTGGCTGCACACGACGTACACGGGGGGCTCGGCGGAGTCGGCGGACCGGCCCTGGAGGAGGCGGGTGTTCCAGTCGCGGACCGCCCCGACGGCGCGCGCCGAGGCGGCGGCGAGCGCCTCGCCGCCGGGGAACCGTGCGGCGCTGGGGTGTTCCTGGACCACCCGCCAGAGCGGTTCGGCCCCCAACTCTCCCAGGGTGCGGCCGGTCCAGCTTCCGTAGTCGCACTCGATGAGGCGGTCGTCGACCGCGACCGCGGCGCCCAGGTGCTCGGCGACCGCCTCGGCGGTCTCCCGGCAGCGTTCGAGGGGGCTGGAGACCAGGGCGGCGGGGCGCAGACCGGTGAGTCGGCGGGCCAGGTCGGCGGCTTGGGCGCGGCCGGTGTCGTTGAGGCGGACGCCCTCGGCCCGGCCGGCCAGCAGGGGGCCGGTGGCGTCGGTCATCCCGTGCCGGACGAGGAGGAGGGTGACCGCCTCCGGGGCGGGCGGCGGGGCGTCGGCTGTCTCGGATGTCGCCATGGGCCCACAGTAGCGGCGACGGTGCCCCGACCGAAGGGGCTCGGCCGGGGCACCGGGAAACGGGGTGCGGCGGCTATCCGACGCCCGCGCCGCCCTGGGGGTCGAGCGTGCCGGTGAAGACCAGGACGAGGATGAGCACGCCCAGGGCGACGCGGTAGTAGACGAACGGCATGAAGCTGTGCGTGGAGATGAACTTCATCAGCCACGCGATGACGACGTAGCCGACCACGAAGGCGACGAGGGTGCCGACGATGGTGGCGCCCCACCCGGCGTACTCGCCCCCGCCGATGTCGAGCATCTTGTACAGGCCCGACGCGAACACTGCCGGCAGCGCGATGAGGAACGCGAACTCGGCGGCGTCGGGGCGGGTGAAGCCCATCAGGCGGCCGCCGGTGATCGTCGCACCGGAGCGGGAGACGCCCGGGATGAGGGCGAGGGTCTGGAAGAGGCCGAAGGCCACGCCGCGGGACAGGTTCAGGTCCTTGATCTCGCGCTCGCGGCGGGCGAAGTGGTCGACCGCGCCGAGGATGAGGCCGAAGACGATCAGTGTCAGGGCGATCAGCCGCAGGTCGCGGAAGACACTGTCGATCTGGTCCTCCAGCAGCAGGCCGAGGACGCCGATCGGGATGGTGGCGATGATGATGTACCACCCCATGCGGGCGTTGATGTCGCCGCGTAGGTCCCGGTTCACCAGGGAGCGGCACCAGGTGGAGATGACCGCCCAGATGCGCTTGTGGAAGTAGAGCACGACCGCCAGTTCGGTACCGATCTGGCTGACCGCGGTGAACGCGGCCCCGGGGTCGGGCCAGTTGAAGAAGGCCGCGAAGACCCGGAGGTGGGCGCTGGAGGACACGGGGAGGAACTCGGTCAGGCCTTGGATGAGACCGAGGACGACCGCCTCGAAGATGGACACTGGGATCGAACTTTCGTCAGGGTCCGGCGCTGGGGGGCGCCGGAGCACGGCCAGGGAAGGAAGGGAACCCCGCCGCGGCGGGGCAGGGGAGGACGGTGCCCGGCGGCATCCGTGGCGGGTTCGTCGCCGATACCGGGGCGTTCCCGGTGCTCACCGGGCAAGGGGGACGGTAGCAGAGCATAGCCGCGGTGTCGGACCTCGGAGTTCTCCGAGGTGGACACGGTGCTCTCCAGGCGGTGACTCCTCCTACCGCCGAAGCGGCGGGATTCTCCTGTCCCGACTCAGGCGACAGGAAGGACCAGCCCGGCCCTGATCCCCGCGTTGACCGCTCCGCCCCGGTCTGCGTGCCCTGCGTAGCCGCACCGGGCGCAACGGAACTCCTCCCGCGTGATGCGGTTGTCCGCACCGGTGTGCCCGCATGCTTGGCGCGGGCAGGTGCGCGACGTGTCGCGGGGGGCGGCTGGGGCCAACCCGCGACCGGCGCTCTCAGCCCTGTACTCGAGGATTCCCAGGAACACCCCCCAACCCGCCTCGCGGGATACTCTTGTCCGGTCCGGCCTTGGCTGCCGCGCGGTTGGGCAGGAACGCTCCCGCACGCCCGGGACCGGGCTTGGGGCCGGGCTTGACACACCCGAAGGACGCCTGGAACGCCTTGTCCGGGCAGCGGAGGGTGGCCTGCTGTCAGGAGAACGGCTACCGTCCCTGACGTTGGGGGGCGAACGACCGGATCTCTTTGAGCCGCGCGGACTGGTCGCCGTACTCGATCTTCGTCTTCGACGGGTGGGCGCAGGCCTGGCGCCGCTCTTGCGGTGCCCCGTCGCACAGAAAGCAGTGGTCGCGCAGCGGCTGCGCGAGGGGTGCCTGCTGGCGGCCGGCGGGGCGGAGAAGGAACTTGCACGAGCGGATCACGTGCCGTTCCCCTTCTTCCGCGGGCGTTCCCACTGGGTGTCGATGTAGCGCTGCACGGTTTCGGCGCTCACGGCTCCCGCGGACGCGGCGAAGTACGACGACGACCACAGTGTGGGGAGCCTGGACCGGAGCCGGGGGAACTCCTCACGGAGCACACGCGAGGTGTACCCCTTGAACTGGTTGGCGACGTAGGACGCCGACGCCTTGGGGTCGTGCTTGACGAACAGGTGCACGTGGTCGGGCCTCACCTCGACCGTGACGGCCTCCCAGCCGCGCTCGTCCGCCTTGGACCTGACCAGTTCCTCCAGGCGCTGTGCCACGCGCCCGCCCAGGACCGGGCGGCGGTACTTCGAGCACCACACGACGTGGAGCCCGAGGTCGTACACACCGCTGGAGAACCGGCGAACCTTGCGGGTCACAGACATGCCGCAATTATACACGCGCCTCAAGTCTACTTGGCAAGTACTGTGGTGGGTGTGGACGCCGGACCGGCTAGCGGCGGTTCGGCTGTCCTTGTCCCGCTACGCGGGAAACCCTGATTCCCCCACCGGCTCAAGCCGGTGGTCCCCTCAGGAGGATTTGATGGAACAGCGACAGGTGGGCAGATCGGGGCTGTGGGTGTCACGAACCGCCCTGGGCACGATGACCTGGGGAAAGGACACCGGCGAGGAGGACGCCGGGCACCAGCTCACCGCGTTCGTCGACGCGGGCGGCACGTTCGTGGACACCGCCGACATCTACACCGGCGGACAGAGCGAACGCATCCTGGGCCGTCTGCTGGGCGCGGCGGTGCGCCGCGAGGACGTGGTGGTGGCGACCAAGACGGGACACACCCCGGAGGGCTACCGCGCCGTGGACACCTCCCGGCGGCACCTGCTCGCCTCCCTGGAGGCCTCCCTTCGGCGGTTGCAGACCGACTACGTGGACCTGTGGCAGCTCCACGTGTTCGACGCGGCCACCCCTCCCGAGGAGTCCCTGTCCGCGATGGAGGAGGCGGTCGCGGCGGGCAAGGCCCGGTACGTGGGCACCGGCGACCTGACGGCGTGGCAGTTCGCCACCCTGGCCACGTGGCAGCGCGCCCTGCCCGGACGCGTGCCCCTGGTGAGCGCCGGCGCAGAGTACTCACTGCTCAACCGCGGTGCCGACCACGCGCTGCGGCCCGCCGCCGCGGCCGCCGGGGCGCACCTGATCGCGTGGTCGCCGCTGGGCCGCGGGGTACTCAGCGGCCAGTACCGCGACGGGGTGCCGCCGCAGTCGCGGGCGTCCCTGGCGCACATGGCGCCCTACGTCGAGCCCTACCTGGACGGGCGCAGCCGCCGCGTGGTCGAGTCGGTGTGCACGGCCGCCGAGGGGCTGGGGGTACCGCCGCTGGCGGTGGCGCTGAGCTGGGCCCGCGAGCAGCGGGGGGTCGCCGCGGCCGTGGTGGGTCCGCGCACCCCCGAGCAGTTGGAGCAGATCCTGCGCGTGGAGCGGGTCGAACTGCCCCCGGAGATCCGGTCCGCCCTGGACGACGCCACCGACGACGGCCCCTGAGGCCGGTCGGTCGGGAGCGGAGGGTCACCCGGAATGGATAGGGTTTCCTGCGTCCAGCGAACCGCGTGACGAGGGGGACCAGCCGAGGTGTCCGAGGCCGTCGAACAGGTCAGTGCCGTCCTCGACCGGATGGGCGCCCCGCCCTCCCTGGCCCCGCGGCTGGTCGCCGCCCTGGGTCCGGGCGCCGCCGCGGAACTGGACGCCGATCCGTGGCTGCTGCTGCGGCTGCCCCGGGTGAGCGTCGAACAGGCGGACTTCTGTGCGCGCAGGCACCTGGGTCCGGGCGCCCGCCCCGACGACCCGCGTCGGCTGGGCGCCCTGACCGCGCACGTGCTGCGCCAGGCCGCCGCGCGCGGGCACACCGCCTTGGAGGAGCGGCGGCTGGCGACCATCGTCGGCAAGACGGGGGCGCCCGACCCCGCGGCGGCGCTGGAGGCCGCCGAGGCGTCGGGGAGCACGGTGGTGTTCGAGTCCACCGACGAGGGCGACGAGGACTTCGACTTCGAGGACGGCGTCCCCGAGGTCCCGGAGGCCGAGCGCTTCCACGCCCTGCCCGACCTCGGCCACGCCGAGCAGCGCCTGGGCGCTCAGGTGGCCCGCCTGGTCGACACCGGCGAGCCGGTCATGGACGCGCTGACGGCGGAGGAGACCGCCCGGGCCGAGGCGGAGCGGCACGGGTTCGCGCTGGGCGGGGAGCTGGGCACGGCGGTGGTGACGGCCGCGCTGCGCCCGGTCACGGTGCTGCTGCACGGCCCCGGCGACGCCGCCGAGGTGGCCAGGGCTCTGCTGTGCCTGCACGGGATCGGGGAGCACAGTGAGGTGGGGTGCGCCGTGGCGGCGCCGACCGCCCAGGGCGCGTCGGCCGTGGCGGCCGATCTGGGCCGCCTCACTGACTCCGCGCCGCCGGTGGTGCCGCTGGCCCGGCTGCTCGCCGCCCCCGTGACGGCGGGCCTGGTGGTGGTGTGCGAGGCGATGGCGCTGGACACCGTCCGCATGGCCGAGCTCGTCTCGGCCTGCCCGGACGGCACCCAGTTGGTGCTGGCCGCCGACCCGCGCCAGGCGCCCTCGGCCGGACCGGGCCGGGTGGTGGCCGACCTGGTGGCCTCACGGACCGCGCACACGGCCGTGCTGGAGGTCAACGGTCCCGTCACGGGACCGCTCACCGAACTGGCCTGGGAGGTGGCGGGCGGTTCCTGGACCGATGTGGAGGCGCCGGAGCGCGAGGTGGTGCGGGTGCCCGCGGCCTCGCCGGAGGAGACCGTCCACCGGGTGCTGCAACTGCTCACCGACTCGATCCCCCGCGCACTGGACATCGGCTCCGAGCACGTGCAGGTGGTGGCGGTGCGCGAGGACGGCCCGGCCGGGACGGCGGCGGTCAACGCCGCGTGCAAGGAGCGGCTCAACCCGGGGCCGGGGGAGCACGGCGGCCTGGACGTGGGCGACCGGGTGCTGCTGGCCGCCGGCGGCCCGGGGTACACGCGCGGCGACGTGGGCTACCTGCGCGCGGTGGACGGGGGCGTCGCGGCTGTGGAGCTGGCCGACGGCTCGCGGGTGGACGCCGATCCGGGGGCGCTGCGCCCGGGGTGGGCGGTCACGGTGGCCGCGGCGCACGGCAGCCGGTGGCCCTCGGTGGTGCTGGCGCTGACGCCGGACGCACCGCTCTCGCGTCCGCTGGTGTACACGGCGCTGACCCGGGCGGTGCGCCACGTGTCGGTGGTGGACGCCAGCGGCGGCGGTCTGGAGGCCGGGGTGCGCGACAACCCGGGCACCGAGCGCACGACCCGCCTGGTGGGGGTGCTGCGCGAGGCCTGAGCGCCCCGCACGGGGCGCTCAGCCGGTGCGGCGGGGGAAGACGCCGGTGTCGATGCGGACGTCCTTGAGCGGTTCGGGCGGGACGGCCTCCTCACCGAACACGGTGTCGTGGTGGGCCCGGTACTGGCCGCCGCGCGGGTCCCAGTAGACCCCTGCGGTGCCCTCCCTCGGGTCGATCAGCGGGTAGAGGGGGATGCGCCACCGCGCGTGCAGCGACGGCTTCACCTTGGTGCCGTTGCTGTGGCTGCTCGGGGAGACCACCTCGACCACGCAGTCGACGTCGTCGGGGTCGACCAGCCGGCCGTCCTCCTCCTCGGCCTCGACCGGAACGATGAGCAGGTCCGGAGGGGCGGAGTCCTCGCCCTCGGGTGCCTCCACCGAACACAGCTGCTCGGCGACACGGTCCTCCGGCCACTGCGTGGCCACCCGGTCGTAAGAGCCGGCGCAGGACACCGGCGTGCCCCTTCGACGGGGCCGGAGACATCACGACGGCCCCGTCGGTGACCTCCACCGTGGTTCCGGGGGAGCTCGGGGCGGTGGGCCAGTTCACGCAGGCTGAACGGGGCTGGAAGCGCCCGGGACGGCTCCGCCGGCAGGGCGGTCATGTCTTCCCCCCTCTTTCGCTTCGCCGTCTTAGGGACCTCCGGGGCCGTGCGTCCGGGCTTCGCCGGTCTTCACCGTGCCCCTACCTGTTCCCGGCCGGCAGCTCCGGCTCACACGCGGTCGAGGAAGCCGCCGTCGACCACCAGGTTCTGCCCGGTGGTGAACGCGGAGACGGGGCTGGCCAGGAAGGCGATGGCGCGGGCGACCTCTTCGGGGCGGCCCAGGCGTCCGCAGGGGATGCGCTTGCGAATGGTCTCGTAGTACTCGAGGTCGGTCTCGCGGCGACGGTCCCAACCGCTGCCGGGGAAGTCGACGGGGCCGGGCGAGACGGTGTTGACCCGGATGCCCTCCCCGGCCCACGCGCGGGCGAGGGAGGCGGCGTGGTGGTTGAGGGCGGCCTTGACCGCGCCGTAGGCCGCCGCCCCGGCGGGGCGGGTGGTGTGCAGGGCCGAGGTGGTGGAGACCAGGATGATCGCTCCGCTGCGCTCGGAGGCGACCAGGTGCGGGTGGGCGCGCTCGGCCAGGCGGACGAAGGGCAGCAGGTCGGTGGCGAAGTTGCGCTCCCACTGGTCGGGGACGCGGCTGCTGCCGGCGGAGACGTTGGAGACCACGATGTCGATCCCGCCCAGGTACTGGGCGGCGGAGTCGACGAAGGCGTCCAGCGCGGCGGTGTCGGCGACGTCCAGGGCCCGGGTGTGGACCACGCCCCCCGCCTCGCGGAGCCCGGCGGCGGCCTCCTCCAGGGGTTCGGGGGAACGGGCGCAGATCGCCAGGTCGGCGCCCTCCTCGGCGAACACGCGGGCGGTGGCGAGGCCGATGCCCCGGCTCGCCCCGGTCACGATGACGCGCGATCCCGACAATCCAAGGTCCATGCTCTGTCCCCTCCTCGCGGCCGGTGCCGTGGGGCAGGCTACACCGGGCCGGGGCCGCCGGTGCGAACCCCGGGCCGGTCCCGGCCGTGTTGCCCGCGCCGCTCGGCGAGCATCCGGCCGGCGGGGCATGGAGAGGCCCCCGCCGAGGCGGGGGCCGCGGTGCGGGCCGGGGCTCAGGCCCCGGTGGAGTGGAAGCCGCCGTCGACGTGCACCACCTCGCCGGTGGTGGCCGGGAACCAGTCGGAGAGCAGCGCCACGACGGCCTTCGCGGCGGGTTCGGGGTTGGACACGTCCCAGCCCAGCGGGGCGCGCTGGGGCCAGTGCTCGGCCAGGTCGGAGAACCCGGGGATGCTGCGCGCGGCCATGGTGCTCAGCGGACCCGCGGAGACCAGGTTGACGCGGATCCCCTCGCCGCCGACGTAGCGGGCCAGGTAGCGGGCGGTGGAGGTGAGCGCGGACTTGGCCACGCCCATCCAGTCGTAGATGGGGTAGGACACGCTGTTGTCGAAGTCCAGGGCCACGACCGAGCCGCCGTCCTTCATGAGCGGCATCAGGGAGGTGGTGAGCGACTTCAGCGAGAAGGTGGAGGTGTGCATGGCCGTGGCCACGTCCCGCCACTCGGTGTTGAGGAAGTTGCCGCCCAGGGCCTCCTGCGGCGTGAAACCGATGGAGTGCACGATGCCGTCGATGCCGTCGACGTGCTCGCCGACGCGGGTGGCGAGGCTGGCGAGCTGCTCGTCGTCGGTGACGTCGAGTTCCAGGACCGGGGGCGTCTCGGGCAGCCGTTTGGCGATGCGCTCCACGAGGCTCATCCGGCCGTAGCCGGTGAGCACGAGTGTGGCGCCCTGTTCCTGGGCCAGGCGTGCCACGTGGAAGGCGATGGAGGAGTCGGTGAGCACCCCGGTGACGAGGATGCGCTTACCTTCGAGAAGTCCCATGGTCGGGTGTGTCCGTCCTGTTCCTGGTCGGTCCGGTGGGGGCGGCCGGCTGGTGGTGTGGTGGAGGGGCCGTGTCAGTGGCCCATGCCCATGCCGCCGTCCACGGGGATGACGGCACCGGTGATGTAGGCGCCGCCGGGCCCGGCGAGGAAGCCCACGGTGCGGGCGATGTCCTCGGTGCTGCCGTAGCGCCCCAGCGGGATGTTCTTCTTGATCTCCTTCTGGCGCTCCTCGGGCAGCTCGGCGGTCATGTCGGTCTCGATGAACCCGGGGGCCACCACGTTGACCGTAATGTTGCGGGACCCGAGTTCGCGAGCGAGGGATCGGCCAAAACCGACCAGCCCGGCTTTGGAGGCCGCGTAGTTGACCTGGCCGCCGGAGCCTGTCAGGCCCACGACGGAGGAGATGAGGATGATGCGGCCGCTGCGCTTGCGCATCATGCCGCGCACGGCGCGCTTGGCGACGCGGAAGGACCCGGTGAGGTTGGTGTCCAGGACGGAGGAGAAGTCGTCCTCGCTCATGAGGGCCAGGAGCTGGTCCTTGGTGATCCCGGCGTTGGCGACCAGGACCTCGACCGGTCCCTGCTCGGCCTCCACCTCCTTGAAGGCGGCGTCGACCTGCGCGGAGTCGGTGATGTCGCAGCGCACTCCGAAGAGCCCTTCCGGCGGCTCGCCCGAGCGGTGGGTCACCGCGACGCTGTCGCCGCCCGCCGCCAGCTCCCGCGCGATGGTCAGGCCGATTCCGCGGTTGCCGCCGGTGACCAGAACCGATCTCGACATTGAGGGCACCTCTTCTCCAGTGGCCGGGGTGAGCAGCCACGACGTGATGTTCCAGGGATGGGACCGCCTCGCAGGGTACCGAGGTACCCGCCGGTAACGGCAACCGAGGCACCCGGGAGGCGCCCTTCAGACCCAGCCCGCGTCGTGGGCGAGGATGGCGGCCTGCACCCGGTTGGCCAGCCCCAGCTTGGCCAGGATCCGGCTGACGTGCGCCTTGACGGTGGCCTCCCGCATGCCCAGGGCGCGCCCCGCCTGGGCGTTGGACCTGCCCTCGGCGACGGCCGCGAGCACCGCGCGCTCGCGTTCGGTGAGAGCCGACAGCCTTCGCTCGGCCTCCGGACGCCCCGCCGAGGGCGCGGGGCCGGGGCGGCGAACGGGAACAGGCCGAGGGCGTAGATCCAGCCGGCGAGGCGCAGACGGTAGGTCCACCACCACTCCCGGCCGCACCGCCACGTGTGGGCGGCACCGCCCGGCGCCCCGCCGCTCGGCTTGTCCATGCGCCGGATTCTACGGCCGCGCACCGACCCGGACCGACCGTTTCGATCAGCAGGAAAACGGACCGACGATCGTCGATACGGCCGGTATCGCTCCAGGCCACAGGGTTTCCGCGCCGGTGCGGTTCTCCCGAAGCGACCGGCCGGGCCCCGACGAAAGTCGGCGGTGGGGCCCGACGTCGGCATCGGCGGGGGCCGTGCACCCACCCGTTCGGCCGGGGCACGGAATCATCCCGTAGGCCGATGAGAGCGGGCGGTGTCCGCGCCTAGCCTGGGGACCGCGCCGGTCGGTGGTCCTCCCCCCCCGGTGCCCGTATACGCCGCGATCCTGGAGCCGTTCACCGTGACCGAGCCCGCAACCCAGCCCGCCCCTGCGACCACAGCGCCGCCGGTGGTGGTCGCACGGGGGCTGACCAAGACCTACGACACCGGTGACAGCCGGGTCCACGCGCTCGCCGGGGTGGACGTGGAGTTCCACCGCGGTGCCTTCACCGCGATCATGGGCCCCTCCGGTTCGGGCAAGTCCACGCTCATGCACTGCCTGGCGGGCCTGGACGCGCCCACCTCGGGCACGGTGCACCTGGGCGGGACCCCGATCACCGGCCTGCGCGACAAGGAGCTGACCCTGCTGCGCCGCGACCGGATCGGTTTCGTCTTCCAGGCGTTCAACCTGCTCCCGATGCTCACCGCCGAGCAGAACATCCTGCTGCCCTCCCAGATCGCCCGTCGCCCCGTGGACCGCGAGCGCTTCGCCCACATCGTCGAGGTGGTGGGGCTGCGCGACCGCCTCGGCCACCTGCCCGCCAAGCTCTCCGGCGGCCAGCAGCAGCGCGTGGCCGTGGCCCGCGCCCTGCTCAACGCCCCCGAGGTGGTCTACGCCGACGAGCCCACCGGCAACCTGGACTCGCGTTCGGGAGCGGAGATCCTGGAGTTCCTGCGCGACTCGGCGCGGGACCTGGACCAGACCGTCGTCATGGTCACCCACGACCCGGTGGCCGCCTCCTACGCCGACCGCGTCGTGTTCCTGCGCGACGGCCGCCTGGTGGACGAGGTCGCCGACCCGACCGCCGAGACGGTGTCCTCGCGACTGTTGAAGCTGGAGGCCTGACGATGCTGCGCACCACGCTCGCCGGGCTGCGGCTGCACAGGTCCCGGTACGTGACGACCGTCCTGGCGATCCTGCTCGGCGTCATGTTCGTCTCCGGGACGATGGTCTTCGCCGACACCCTCAACGCCGACTACGAGGAGTCCGTCATGGGCTCGGCCACCGGCGTCGACGCGATCGCCGAACCGGCCGCCCCCGAGCCCCCGGTCGATGAGGGGCCCGAGCCGCTGACCGGCGACCACCTGGAGGAGGTCCGCGCCCTACCCGAGACGGCCTCGGCCGGCGGCCTGGTCCGGAGCCGGGTCGTCCTGCTGGACGCCGAGGGCCGCGCGTTCGGCTTCATGCCCCCGGCCGCCGTCGCCTTCGACGGCCCCGTCCGGTTCTCCGCCGCAGAGGGCGCGCTGCCCTCGGACGGCGGCGAGATCGCCCTGGCCACTTCCACCGCCGAGCAGGCCGGGTTCGGGGTCGGCGACACGGTGACCGTACTCGACAGGCGGGAGCGGGAGCGGGAGTTCACCGTCACCGGCCTGGTCAACTTCGGGGTGGACCCCTCCTACAGCGGCAACGGGGCCGTGGTCCTCGATCCGGGCACCCTGGAGAAGGTCGCGGGGGCGACCGGTTACACGGAGATCGACGCCGTCGCCGCCGAGGGGTACTCCGACCGGGAGGCGGCCGACGCCGTGGCCGCGGCGCTGGGGTCCGCCGCTGAGGTGGCCACCGGCGAGGAGTTCGGTCTGGCACTGGCGGAGAGCTTCGGCGCCCCGACGGAGATGCTGCGGATCGCCCTGCTGCTGTTCGCGTTCATCTCGATGTTCGTCGCCGGGATCGTCATCTACAACACCTTCGCCATCCTCATCGCCCAGCGCCAGCGCGAACTGGCCCTGCTGCGGTGTGTGGGCGCCCAGCGCTCTCAGGTGTTCCGGTCCGTGCTCGCCGAGTCGGCGGTGGTGGGCCTGGTCGCCTCCGCACTGGGCGTCCTGGCGGGTACCGGTGTGGGGGTGGCGGGCTCCGCCGTGGTCGGCCCGCTGGTCACCGGTACCGAGACGGGGGCGGACGCGGTCGTCACACCGGTCGCGGTGCTCACCGGGCTGGCCGTCGGCACGGCCGTGACGGTGTGCTCCGCGCTCATCCCGGCGGTGCGCGCCACGCGCGTGGCCCCGCTGGTGGCGCTGCGCACGAGCGCCGCGGCGGCCGGGCTGGAGAAGGGCACCGGCCGGGTCCGCGTCGCGGCGGGGACCGTACTCTTCGCCGGTGCGGCGGCGCTGGTGGCCCTCACCCGCTCCACCGGCCCCACCCAGGAGGGGCCGGTCCTGGTGACGGCCGCCGCGCTGGTGGCGTTCGTGGGGGTGGTGGTCCTCGGGCCGCTGCTGGTGCGCGGCGCGGTCCGCGTCCTGGGCCTGCCGCTGCGCAGGGCCGGGGTGGCGAGCACGCTGGCCGTGGACAACTCCGCCCGCAGCCCCCGGCGGGCGGCCACCGCCATGATCGCCCTGACGGTGGGCGCCACGCTCATGACCGGCTACTCCGTGGTCAGCGCGTCCCTGGAGACGACCATGACCGCGCAACTGGAGGAGCAGTTCCCCATCGAGTACCAGCTCAACCCGCAGTTCTCGCTGGAGGAAACGGGGCCCGACGAGGAGCCCGCCGTGCCCACCGTGCCCGCCGAGGTCCGCGAGGCCCTGGCGGACGAGCCGACCGTCGAGGCGGTCTACGGGCAGCGCACGACCCAGGTGACGCTCGACGACGGGACACCGCTGTCGGTGATGACGTACACGGGGGCCGTGATCGGCACCGACCTGGCCACCGACGCCGTCGAGGGCGACGTGTCCGGCATGGGCCCCGGGAAGGTGCTGCTGGTCGAGCACTACGCCGAGGCGGCCGGGGCGGGTGTGGGCGACACCTACACCGTCCCGGTGGAGGGTGGTACCGATCTCGAACTGGAGGTCGCGGCGCTCACCGACGGCAGCGGCCGGTTCTGGGGCGCCACACTCGACGAGGCCGACTTCACCGCTGCCTTCCCTGAGGTCGACGGCGACGAGGTCCTGTTCGTCGACGGCGCCGACGGCGCGGACCCCGCCGCCCTGCGCGAGGCCGTCTTCGCGGCGGTCGACGACCACCCCACGGTCCAGGTCGGCTCGGCCGCCGAGATCAAGGAGCAGTTCTCCTCGGTCATGGACGTCGCGTTCTACACCATCGCGGCGCTGCTGGGACTGGCGATCGTCATCGCGGTGTTCGGCATCTCCAACACGATGGCGCTGTCGGTACTGGAACGCACCCGGGAATCGGCGCTGCTGCGGGCGCTGGGGCTGGCCCGCTCCCAGCTGCGGCGGATGCTGAGCGTGGAGGCGGTACTGCTGTGCCTGATCGGCGCGGGTATCGGCATCGTGTTCGGGGTGCTGTTCGGCTGGGCGGCGATCGGCTCGGTCCTGCCCGACCCACAGATCTCGGTCCCCCTGGGCCAGATCGCGGTGTTCGTCGCGATCGCGGTCCTGGCGGGGCTGCTGGCCTCGGTCGTGCCGGGGCGGCGCGCCGCGGGCACCTCGATCACCGGGGCGCTGGCAAGCGAGTGAGGTCCGGAGCACCCGGTGCGGCCCCTGCCGTGCGGAAGGGGCCGCACCGTACCGTTGCCGGGGGAGGTCGGCGATGGGCACTCGGGGCACGGTTGCGGCGGGTGCGGTGGCGGGGGACGCCCACCGCCCGGTGGGCCCTGGCGGCCACGGTCCTCGTTTCGGGCGTGGCGTTCCTGGATTCCACGATGGTCGCCGTGGCCCTGCCCGCCCTCCGGCAGGAGTGGGACACGGGGCTCTCCGGTCCGTCATGGGTGGTCAACGGCTCCATGGTGACGCTGTCGACGCTCATCCTGCTCAGCGGTTCGCTGTCCGACCGGTTCTGCGGAGTGTCGGTGCCGCCGTTGCGGGAGTGCCCGGATTCGTGTGCGGGGCATGCCGACGGCCGGTGACGCCTCCGGACGGTTCAGGAGGTCTCGTTGTCGGGCGCGGTGTCCGGCTCCCCGGCGATCTCGGACTCGGGCACCACGCTCAGGGCCTCCTGCTCGGCGCTGCGGCCGCCACCCCAGTCCCGGCGGGGGACGACCCTCTGCCGCTCGGCGCGCACCTCGTCGCTGATCCCCAGTTCGCCGCGGCTGTCGTCGTCGACGAAGCTGTACTCGACGATGTTGTACTCGGGGTCGATCCCGCTCTCGGTCTCGGCGATCGCGCTCTCCTGGGGATCGTCTCCCAGGTCGGTGTCGACATCGTAGGGCTGTTCACTCACGGTGGCCCCTCCTTCCCCCCGTTGCTCCGATGATCCCAGGTCAAGACGGCTAAGGGAAGGAACCGGATCCCGAGGTCAGTGGCGGGCGCGTTCGGACCAGCGCAGACGCAGCGGTCGCAACGCGGCCTCCAAGGCGACGGACCCGTCCAGTTTGCTCTCCCCGGCGGTGCGGTCCTCGAAGTGGATGGGGATCTCCACGAGCTTCTGGCCGCGTCGGAAGGCCCGGTGGTGCATCTCGATCTGGAAGGCGTACCCGGTGCTCTGGATGCTGGGCAGGTCGATGGCGCGCAGTGCGGCGGCGCTCCAGATCTTGAAGCCCGCGGTGACGTCGCGGATGGGCAGGGAGAGCACGGCCTTGACGTAGGTGTTGGCCCACCCGCTGAGGAGCCGCCGGTGTGCGCCCCAGGCCTCGGACAGGCTGCCGCCCGGCACGTAGCGGCTGCCGATCACCACCCCGGCGTTCGTGGACAGCTGGGTACCCAGTAGTTGGGGCACGTAGCCCGCGGGGTGGCTGAGGTCGGCGTCCATCTGCACGACGTGGTCGGCGCCGTCGTCGAGGGCACGGGACATGCCCGCGACGTAGGCGCGGCCGAGGCCGTCCTTGCTCTCACGGTGCACCACGCTGAGCCGTTCGCCGTGTTCGGCGGCGAGCTTGTCGGCCACCTCGCCGGTGCCGTCGGGTGAGCCGTCGTCCACGACGACGGCTCTCAGTCCGGGAAGGTCCAGTGCCATGAGCTGTCCGACCAGGAGCGGCAGGTTCTCCGCCTCGTTGTAGGTGGGGACGACCACGCTCACCCGTGCGGCGGACCAGGAGGGGGGCAGTGCGACGGGCGGGGGTGAGATCCGTACCGGGGCTCCGGGGGTGCGGTCGGTACGGGAGGACTGTTCGTGCATACGCGGCGGCTCCTCGGCTCCTGCGTGTCTACGGTGCGGGGTCCGGAGGCGGCCGAACCCGGGTCCGCGCGTCCGGCGCCGACCGCGTCGACAGGTACCGACCGTAGGACACGCCCGGGACCGGTCAGGCACGGTCGGCCTGATGCGGTCACTCCCTCCGTTCCCTGTCGGCGACGACGACGTGGACGAGGGCCCCGCTCTCCTCCAGCGTGACGACCTGCTCCGGGTCGGCTCCGCTGTCGGTGACCAGGTGGGCGATCTCCTCGGGCGCGACGGTGGGCACCATGGTGTCGGTGCCGATCTTGGTGTGGTCGGCCAGGACCACGGTCTCCTCCGCGCAGGCGGAGAGGGCCCGGTCCACCCCGGCCACGGCGGGGTTGGGGGTACTCAGTCCCCGGTCGGCGCTCACGCCGTTGCCGGACAGGAAGGCGCGGGTGACGCGCAGCCCGGCCACGCCGGACTCGGCGGCAGGGCCGACCAGCGCCCGGATGGTGCCGTGCAGGGTGCCGCCGGTCACCAGGACCTCCACCCCGGGCGCGCCGGCGAGGGCGTCGGCCACGCCCAGGGAGTTGGTGACCACAGTCAGCTCACCGCACGAGCGCAGTGCGCGGGCGAAGGCCGCGGTGGTGGTGCCCGGTCCGATGGCGATGGCCTCCCCGGGGCGTACCAGGCGGGCCGCGCGGGAGGCGATGGCCGCCTTCTCCGCGGCGCACTGGTCACCGCGGCCGGAGTAGCTCTGTTCGTGGCCGATGCGCCCGGGCAGGGCGACGCCGCCCCGCCTGCGGTCGACGAGTCCGTCGGCCTCCAGAACACGCACGTCGCGGCGGATGGTGACCTCGGAGGCTCCGAGTTCCTTGGCGAGGCCACGCAGGGAGATGGTGACGCGGGCGCGTACGAGGTCGAGGATGCGCTCCCGGCGCTCGGCGGCGAACGCCGGTCGGCCCTCCTCGGTCATGGAACACGCGCCCCTTTCGTCCGCGGCTGCGGAATCCTCTTCCCGCCCCCGGGCCTCCAGGGTACGGACCCTGGCCGTCCGTCCTCCTCCCGGGAGGCCTCCCCCTCCTCCGTTCCTGCCGTGACCAGGGTCACGACCAGGACCGCCGACAGGGCCACCAGTCCGATGACCGTTCCCGCTCCGAACAGCACGACGACCGACATCCGGGCCTCCCAAGGGCGGCTTGACCTGCTGTTTGCCCGATTCCCTGTTTCGGCTGGGCTCACACCACCCGGAGCCCGGAACTTGGGAGGACAATGGGTGCATGACGCTTCGCTCCGCCCCCTCGTCCGCCACCGTGTGGTGGGCCCGCACCTCCTCCGCCGACGACCGACTCCTGCGCCTGCTGGACGAGCGGGAGAGGTCCCGCAACGCCCGGCTGCGCCACCAGGCCGACCGCGACCGCCACCTGCTCGGCAGGGCGATGGCCCGGCTGGCACTGGCGCGGGTTGCGGGCTGCCCGCCGGAGAAGGTCTCCTTCGACCTGGTCTGCCGCTCCTGTGAGGACAAGGCGCGTGCGGGGGCCGAACCGGGAGGCCGGGAGCCCCACGGCAAGCCCGTCCCCTCCGGTCCGGCGCTGGGCTGGGAGATCTCCGTCAGCCACTCGGGCGAGTGGGTGGTGCTGGCCCTCACCGAGGGGCCTCCGGTGGGGGTGGACGTGGAACGGGTCTCCGACGCCCGCGACCTGGAGGGGCTCGCCGACTACACCCTGGCCGAGTCCGAGCGGGCGTTCTGGAAGACGCTGCCGCCCGCCGAGCGCACCGGCGCCTTCTTCGGCTACTGGGCCCGCAAGGAGGCCCTGCTCAAGGCTACGGGTCTGGGCCTGTCCGGCGGACTGCGCAGGGTGGGCGTCAGCCCGCCGCACGAGGCGGCCCGGCTGGTGGAGTGGACGGGCGGGGGCGGCCCCGGCGCGGTCTGGCTGACCGACCTGGACCGGGAGGAGGACTACCGTTCCGCGCTGGCCGTGCTCACCGACGGAGAAGTGGAGGTGTCGGTCCGCTCCCTCGGGGACACCGCGGCGCTGCTGCGCGGCTGAGGGGGTGCTCCGCACGGCTCCTGCCGCGGTCGGGTGCCCCTGGGGGCCGGGCCGCCTCACGCCCCGCGTGCCAGGTGGCGGCCGATCACCAGGCGCTGGATCTGGTTGGTGCCCTCGACGATCTGGAGGACCTTGGCCTCGCGCATGTAGCGCTCGACGGGGAAGTCCCGGGTGTAGCCGTAGCCGCCGAGGACCTGGACGGCGTCGGTGGTGACGCGCATGGCGGTGTCGGTGGCCATGAGCTTGGCCATCGCCGCCCGCGCTCCGAAGGGCCGGCCGGCGTCGCGGAGTCTGGCGGCCGACAAGTACAGCTCGCGGGAGGCCGCGATCTGTGTGGCCATGTCGGCGAGCAGGAAGCCCACGCCCTGGAAGTCGCCGACGGGCGTACCGAACTGGTGCCGCTCGCGCGAGTAGGCGAGGGCGGCCTCCATCGCCGCCTGAGCGAGCCCGACCGCGCAGGCGGCGATCCCCAGGCGTCCGGAGTCCAGCGCGGCCAGGGCGATGGCGAACCCCTGGCCCTCCTCGCCGATGAGGGCGTCGCCGCCGAGTTCGACGCCGTCGAAGAGGACGCCGGCGGTGGGGGAGGCCGACATCCCCATCTTGCGTTCGGGGGGCGCGGCGCTCAGCCCCGGGACGCGGCCGGGGACGTGGAGGCAGCTGATGCCGCGTGCGCCGGAGTCGGGGGCCCCGGTGCGGGCGAAGAGCGTGTAGTAGTCGGCGCGGCCGCCGTGCGTGATCCACGCCTTGGCGCCGTCGACGCGATATCCGGCAGCGGTGCGCTCAGCGCGGGTGGTGAGGGCGGAGGCGTCGGAGCCGGAGCCGCTCTCGGAGAGGCAGTAGGCGCCCAGGAGGCCGCCGCCGAGCATGGCGGGCAGGAGGGCTGACCTCTGGGCGCCGGTACCGAAGGCGGCCAGCGGGAAGCACGACAGGGTGTGGACGCTCACCCCGAGCCCGACGGTGAGCCAGCCGCGCGCCAGTTCCTCGACGACCTGGAGGTAGACCTCGTGGGGCTGGCCCCCGCCGCCGTGGGCCTCGGGGTAGGGCAGGCCGAGCAGTCCGGCGGAGCCGAGTGTACGAAAGACCTCGCGGGGGAAGGCGGCCTCCTCCTCGTCCCGGTCGGCGCGCGGGACGAGTTCTTTGTCCACGATTTCGCGGGTGAGCCCCAGGAGCTGCTCCGCCTCGGGTGTGTGCAGTGTGCGTTCGACCGCCATGTGCCCTCCTACGGTTGCGCCGCCCCGCGACGAATATAGTAGGTCGTCCAACTATAGGGTGAGGTCCGCCACTCGGCCAGTACGCCGCACGGGGGGTGCGCACCGACAACCGGGAGGCGCGAACGCGCGGAGCGAACTCGCCAGTAACATATGTACGGACAGACCTCCCGCCACCGGCCTGCACCGGTCCGCCGTATCCCCCCGTGCCCGACGAACAGCACCTTCCCTTCCCAGGACGCCTCCATGCGATCACTGACCATCTCCGCCTCGGCGCTGGCCGTCGCGCTCCTGGCCGCCTCCTGCTCCGGCGGGGAGAAGGCCGACAGCACCGCCGCGCCCGCCGGGGACCCCGCTCAGGGCGTGAGCGACGACGCGGTCGTCGTCGGCACGCACCAGCCCCTGTCCGGTGCGGCCTCCCCCGGCTTCGTCCACGTGTCCACGGGCGCCCGGGCGGTCTTCGACTACGTCAACGACAACGGCGGTGTCCACGGGCGCCGAATCGAGTACGTGGTGAAGGACGACGCCTTCGACCCGGTGCGGACCCAGACCGCCACCGGCGAGCTCCTGGACGAGGAGGGGATCTTCGCGATGGTCGGCGGGCTGGGCACCCGGACCCACGAGGCCGTCATCGACGAACTCAACGACCGCGGGGTCCCCGACCTGTTCGTCTCCTCCGGGGCGCTGTCCTGGGACCAGCCGGAGGAGTACCCGTACAGCTACGGCTTCCAGCCGGACTACACCCGTGAGGCCAAGGTCCAGGCCCGTTACATCGCCGAGAACCTCCCGGGTGAGAAGGTCGGCCTGCTCTACCAGAACGACGACGTGGGCCCGGCGGCGCAGGCCGGGATCGAGCAGTACCTCACCGACGAGGTCGTGGCGTGGGAGGCCTACGACCCCAGCGTCCCCGAGCTGGGTGGACAGATCGCCGGCCTCCAGGAGGAGGGGGCCGACGTCGTCGTCTGCTCCTGCATCCCCTCCTTCCTCGCCCTGGCGCTCATGGAGGCGGCCCAGGCCGGCTACGAGCCCCAGTGGGTGGCCCCCAGCTTCGGCGGCGACGCGGCCGTGGTCGCCGGGGTCATCGAGGAGTACTCGGCCGGCACGCCCCTGGAGGGCGTTCCGCCCGCGGGCCTGGTCGACGGCCTCATCCTGACCTCCTTCCTGCCGTTGGCGTCCCAGACCGACGACCCCTGGATCGAGTTCTACCGGGAGGTCCTCGACGAGTACGCCCCCGAGGGAACACCCTTCGTCGACACCACCGTCTACGGCATGGTGCAGGCGACACTGTTCGCCCGGCTGCTGGTGGAGACCGGCCCCGACCTGGACCGCGCCGGGCTTCTGGAGACCCTGCACTCCCACGATCTGGCCGGGCCGGGCCTGGTGCCGTTCGCGGCCACCGAGGAGGACCACGCCGGGTACACCGGTGTCATGGTCGCCCGGATCCGGTCCGGCCAGGAGCCGGAGATCCTCCAGGGGCCCCAGCGCACCGACCGCGGCGGAGGGGAGATCCTCGACGTCGAACTCGACCGCCCCAGCCCCGACGGGGTCCGGATCTTCGGCGGGGAGGAGAACCCCGGGTAAGCCCGGCTCGGGCCGGTCAGCCGGGTCGGCCGGGCTCGGCCGGGAGCATGAGCGTGAAGACGGCCCCGCCCAGGAGGGGGCTGTCCCCGACGGTGAGCGTGCCGCCGTGGTCCCTGGCGATCTCACGCGAGATGGTCAGGCCCAGGCCGCTGCCGCCCGGGTCACGCTCCCGCGACTCCCTGAGCCGGGCGAAGCGCTCGAACACGCGCTCGCGGTCCTCCTCCGGCACGCCCCGGCCGTCGTCGTGGACGCGCACCACGGCCCTGCCCCCCTCGCAGCCGACCGCGACCACGATCCGGGAGCGGGCGTGCCGCTCGGCGTTGGCGACCAGGTTGGTGAGGACCCGGACCAGGCGGAGCCGGTTGGCCGACACCAGCACCGGGTTCCCGGCGTGCACCTCGACCGAGGTGCCGCCCCGGATCTGCCCCGTCTCCTGTCGGACCAGTTCCGACAGGTCGAGGCTCTCCCTGCTCATCGCGAGTCCGGCGTCCAGGCGCGCCATCTCCAGCAGGTCGTCGACGATGCCCTCCAACCGCTCGGTGTCGTCGAGCAGGACCCACAGCAGCCGCTCGCGCTCACGTGGATCGGGCTCGGGCTCGGACAGCTCCACCTCCAACCGGGTGCGCATCCCGGCGATGGGGTTGCGCAGTTCGTGGGAGGCGTCGGAGACGAACCGCCGCTGCTTGGTCACGGACTCGGACACGCGCTCGATGCTGTCGTTGGCCGTGCGCGCCAGGTGGGCGATCTCGTCCCGGGTGCGGGGGACGGGCACCCGGCGGTCGAGGTCGCTCGCCGACAGGCGTTCGAGTTCCAGACGGATCTCCTCCACGGGCCGCAGCGCCCGGCCCACGCCGTACCAGGTGAGGGACCCGCTGATGGCGAGGAGGAGGACACCGGTGCCGAGGATCAGCGCCTCCGGTGCGTTGGTGCTGACGATGGCGGGCTCGGGGGTGCTGGCGATGACGAGCACGTCGTCCCCGTAGGCCGTGTCAAGGGCCTCATAGACCACCACGACGAAGCAGACCTCGCGCTCGTCCTCCACCCGGATGGTGCACACGGTCGTCTCCATCCGGATCCCGGCGATCGGGGTCGGCGGCCGGACGACCGCGGGCGCACCCCGCATCGCGGCGCTGGCGGCCAGGACCTCGTAGGTGCGGGCGTCGACGATCTGGAGGCGCCCGATCGGGGGATACGGAGGGATGTCCCCGGCGTAGCGCTCCGTACCGATGTCCTCCACCACCGCTCGGGCGGCGGCATCGGCCTGGACGGCCTGCTGGGCGACAAGAAGCGTGTGGAGGACGATGATGAAGACGACGAACAGCACGGTGAGGAGGACGAAGAGCACCGCGACCGACCACAGTGTCACCCGGGCGCGAATCGACCGCGGGCGCTTGCTGTTCCACAGTCGTCTAGCGTGGTCCATCCATTCCGACACCGACCCATTATCACCCGTTGCACTAACCGCAACCCGGAGGGTGGCTCCTGCGGCGATTCGGTTCGGCCCGCGAGGCCCTGGTCCGGGCGAGCCGTCGCGCCTTCCATGCGGCCCTCTACCCCTCGTAGGGGTCGGGCGGGTTCTGCACGGCCTCCTGCTCCACAGCGTGGAACTCGTGCTGGGCCACGTCGACGAGGTCGCCCTCGGGTTCCACCCAGGTGCCGCGCACCGTCCACCAGGAGTCCTTGTCGGGCGCGGGGGTGTTGGTGATGAGCACCTTGTTGACAATGGCGTCAGCGGCGCAGCAGGCCATCTGGAGGCGGGCCAGGTACCACCCCTGCCCGTCCTCGGTAGGGACCGCGAACCCGGTCAGCTCGATCTCCCGGCCCGCCATGGCGCGTTCCTCGTCGACCCAGGCCCGCATCACGAACTGGCGGATGTCCATGTCGACGGCCTCGCCGGGGGCCGCCTCGTCCAGACCGTCGTCGAACATGCTGCCGCGGTAGGGCACCTCGGGCGGCGCGGCGGGGGCGTCATCGCGCTCCACCGTGTAGGAGCCCAGCGCCGGCGGAGCCACCACGAAGACGGCCACGACCGGCGCGAGCAGGAGCCAGGCCACGCCCGGGGCGCGCTCGTGGCCGTGGCCCGGGGCGCAGTCGGGATCGGCGCTGCCCTCGCCGCGCAGTTCCGCGGCGATGACGAGCGCCCCCAGGATCGCCATGACGACCCCGGCGGCGATCAGGAAGGGTCCGAAGACGGGTTTGACCCAGTTCAGGTACAGGTCGCTGAAGAGCGTGCTGCTCAGCGCCGCGGACCCGAGCAGGACGAGCGTGAGCCCCTGGGCGATCCGGTTCACAGCAGAAGTCCTCCGATCACGAACGTACTGGCCAGACCGACCACCAAGCACAGCGGCGCGAAGCGGACGGCGAAGCGCCAGCCGAACACGGCGGCCTGCATGGCGATGAGCTTGAGGTCGACCATCGGGCCGATCACCATGAAGGCGAGCTTGGCCGTGGGCGAGAAGTCTCCGAAGCTGAGCGCGACGAAGGCGTCGGCCTCGGAGCAGACGGACAGCAGGATCGCCAGCGCCGCCATGACCAGCACCGACACCACGGGGGTATCGGCCACCGCCAGCAGCCACTCGCGGGGGATCATGATGTTGAGGCTCGCAGCGGCCGCGGCCCCGACCACGAGGTAGCCGCCCGCGTGCATCATGTCGTGGAGCATCGAGTCGCGGAAGACGAGCCACCGCGCCGTTCCCACCGCGTGGGTGGGCGCGGGCAGCCTGATCCAGTCGGCGCGGCCGAAGCGCACCCAGATCCAGCCGATCACCACCGACGCGGCCAGGGAGGCCGCGAACCGGGCCAGCACCACCTCGGGCTGCCCGGCGAAGGCCACCGCGGTGGCGATCATGACGACCGGGTTGATGGCGGGCGCGGCCAGCAGGAACGTGAGCGCGGCCGCCGGGGCGACCCCGCGCTTGACCAGGCTTCCAGCGATGGGGACCGAGGCGCACTCGCATCCGGGCAGCAGCGCCCCGGACAGTCCGGCGACCGGCACAGCCGCCCCCGGACGCGAGGGGAAGAAGCGCTGGTAGGCCGAGGCCGGCACAAAGGCGGTGAGCGCCGCGGACAGGGCGACCCCGAAGACGAGGAAGGGCAGCGCCTGGAAGCTGATCGCGGTGAAGATCGTGGACCAGGCGAGGAAGGCCTGGTGGGTGAGCTGGTCGGACACCCAGGCGTGGCCCAGCGCCATCGTGGTGATGAACAGCGCGAACAGCCAGACCGTCCCGGTCCCGGGCCTGCGCTTGCGGCGCCCCCAGTCCGAGGGGGGTAGTTCCTCCCCCTCCGCGCGGGGGTCCCATCCCCCGGCGAGCGTGTCGCCGAGGGAGGAGTGAGTGGTGTCGTCGTCCGAAGGCGTGGTCCGGTCGGGCACAGCGCTACTCCGCGTGGTCGGGTGGGATCTGCCCCAAGGGTAGCCGAGAACCGTTTTCCTTCGGACCGCCCCCGAGGCCTGTGGACAGGCCCGTTTCAGCCCCGCTCCCGGCCGTCCTCCTCCGGCGGACGCCCGTCCTCGTCCCGCAGCACGGGGTCGCCCAGTGGGGAGCCGTGGCCCAGCTCCACCTCCTCGGGCAGGGCCCCCTCCGCCTCGCCCCAGCACCGCACGTTCCTCAGGTCCGGCATCTTGGCCAGGCTCCACTGCGGGTCGAGACCGTTGCGGTGCTGGCGAGTGTAGTCGGCCAGGAGCCGGAACGCGGTCCCCGACAACGGGATGAGGGCGGCCAGATTGACCAGGGCCATGACGCCCATCGCCGCGTCGGCCAGGCTCCACACCAGGGGCAGCGGCGCCACGCTGCCCAGGAACACCGCGGCCAGCACCACTGCGCGGAAGTAGGTCATGTGGCGCGGATCGGCGTCGAGGAACCTCAGGTTGGTCTCGCCGTAGTAGTAGTTGCCCAGCAGCGAGGTGAAGGCGAGCAGGCACAGGATGAGAGTGAGGGCGTGAACCGACCAGCCGCCCAGGCTGGCCTCCAAGGCGACCTGGGTGACCTGGGCACCCGCGTCGCCGCCGTAGTCGGGTTCGGGCACCAGGATGACGAACGCGGTGACCGAGCACACCAAAAGCGTGTCGAAGTACACCCCCAGGCACTGCACCAGGCCCTGTTTGACCGGGTGCGACACCGAGGCCGTGGCACCGGCGTTGGGTGCCGACCCCAGGCCCGCCTCGTTGGAGAACATGCCGCGCCGCATGCCCTGGACGATCGCGGCTCCCGCTCCGCCCGCGACGAACTCGCGCAGCCCGAACGCCCCCGCGAGGATGTCGCCGAGGACCCTGGGCAGCTCCCCCAGGTTGAGCACCACCACGGCCAGACCGATGAGGAGGTACAGCAGGGCCATGGCCGGGACCAGCGTCTCGGCCACGTGGGCGATGCGCCGCACGCCCCCGAAGACGACGAGCCCGAGCAGAGCTGTCACCACGAGCCCGATGAGCGTGTTCAGCAGCCACCCCGTGGGCAGGCCCGCCGAGTCGACCGACATCGCGACCACCCCGGCGATGCTGTTGGACTGCACCGAGTTGAACACCAGGGAGAAGGTGACGGTGATGATGACGGCGAAGAGCACGCCCATCCAGCGCTGCCCGAGACCGTGGAACATGTAGTAGGCCGGGCCGCCCCGGAAGCCGGTCTCGGTGCGCACCTTGTACAACTGGGCCAGTGTGGACTCCACGAAGGCGGCCGATCCGAGGACCGTGGCCATCAGCCACATCCAGAAGATCGCTCCCGGGCCGCCCAGGACGATCGCCGTGGCCACACCCGCGATGTTGCCCGTGCCCACACGCGAGGCGGCCGAGATCGCGAACGCCTGGAAGGACGAGATCTCCTTGCGGCCGTCGGGCGCGGTTCCGGGGCTGCTGCGCACGACCCGGAACATCTCCGGGAACAGCCGCAGTTGGACGAACCCCGAGCGCACCGTGAAGTAGACGGCCAGGACCATCAGGAGCGGGATGAGGATCCAGCTCCACAGGACGTCGTTGACGGCGGTGATGGCGTTCACGCGTTCCCCTCCGTACGGCGCGGGACTCCCGGCCCTGTTCCGGGGCCGTCCCGCCACTGTCCACGGCAACGCGGCGGAAGGGCACGCGGGACACGTCAAATCGGGGCAAAGGAGGGGCTCCGGCAGCGGTGCGGAGGTCCCGGACACGCCTCGGGCCCGGCCGGAGCCGGGCCCGAGGCACAGCCGCAGGTGTCAGCGGCGTCCGGCCGGGTTATAGCGACCGCCCCTGCGGTCATCGCCGCGGTAGCCGCCCCGGCTCTCGCCGCGGTGGTGTCCGCCCCGATCCTCGCGCCGGTCCCCGCCGCGGGGGCCGTCCCCGTCGCGGTGGCCGCGGCGCTCGCCGTCGCGGAAGCCGCTTCCCTCACCCCGGTAGGCCCGGCGCTCGCCGTCGCGGAAGCCGCCTCCCTCGCCCCGGCGGTTGCCCCGCGGACGGTCGCCGCGGTAGCCGCCCCGGTAGCCGCCGCCGCGGTACCCGCCGCGGCGGGGGCCGCCCCGGCCGCGGCGCGGGCGCTCCGGCTCCGGCGGCTCGACCCACGGCTCACCGCTGGGCTCGCGCGCCCCGGTCACCTCGGTGAGCAGCTCGTCACCGGGGTTGACCAGGTGCTGCTTGGCCACCACGCCCGCGTCGCTGAGCAGGCGGCGCGCCGTGCGGCGCTGGTTGGGGGCCACGAGGGAGACCACCGCGCCCGAGGAACCGGCCCGGGCGGTGCGGCCCCCGCGGTGCAGGTAGTCCTTGTGGCCGGTGGGCAGGTCGACGTTGACGACCAGGTCGATGCCGTCGACGTGGATACCGCGGGCGGCGACGTCGGTGGCGATCAGGGCCTGGATGCGGCCCTCCTTGAACTTGGCCAGGGTGCGGGTGCGCACGCTCTGCGTCTTGCCGCCGTGCAGGGAGGCGCAGGGGACGCCGAGCTGGACGAGCTGTTCGCTGATGGTGTCAGCGCGGTACTTGCTGCGCACGAACAGGATGGTGCGCCCGTCTCGGGCGGCAATCTGCGCGACGATCTTGTTCTTGTCGCGCGGCAGCACCTTGAGCAGGTGGTGCTCCATGGTGGTGACCTGCGAGACCGGCGGGTCCACGGAGTGGGTGCGCGGGTCGTTCATGTACTTGCGGACCAGCTTGTCGACGTCACCGTCGAGGGTGGCCGAGAACAGCAGGGTCTGCCCGCCGGGGCGGACCTGGTCGAGCAGCTCGCTGACCTGCGGCATGAAGCCCATGTCGCACATCTGGTCGGCCTCGTCCAGGACCGAGAGCTCCACGTCGCCCAGGTCGCAGGCGCCCTGCTCGATGAGGTCGGTGAGGCGGCCCGGGGTGGCGACGAGGACGTCGACGCCGCGGCGCAGTTCGTTGATCTGTCGGGTGTAGGAGCTGCCGCCCACGACGTCCCCCACGCGCACACCGACAACGCGGGCGTAACCGCGCAGGGCGTCACGCACCTGGTGGGCGAGTTCGCGGGTGGGCACCAGGATCAGGGCCCGGGGGCGGGAGGCGGCGGCGCGGCGCTCGGAGCAGCGCATGAGCACCGGCAGCCCGAAGGCCAGGGTCTTGCCCGATCCCGTGCGGCCGCAACCGAGGACGTCGCGGCCCTCGATGGCGTCGGGGATGGTGGCCGCCTGGATCGGGAACGGCGTGGTCACACCGTTCTTGGCCAGCTCTCCGACGATGTCCTGGGGCAGCCCGAGGCCGTCGAAGGCAGGCTCTACGGCAGTGTCCGTCAAGTGACGTGTACCTTCCTCATCGTTTGGCGGCGTTTCGAGGAAGGCTCCACACGGCCCGGGGACCCAGCGAAGAAATCACACAAACGCGCCTGATCACACGCGGAAGCGGACCCCGGACTGGATTCGGGGTTCGGGACTCTTCACTTCAAGAGTGACGCCGACAGGGTCGGCACGCGCTCCGCGTCTTGCGCGGCCCGGCGCGCTCGGATGCGCGCGGCATTGAACGACCGCTTGGAGAAGCCTACTAGACATCCTCCGCGACCGGGACGGGACGGGGGTTTCCGGCTCGTGATCCAGCTCTCCCCCGCCCCTCCGGCCGGTTCAGGAGGGGTCGGCTGCCCGGGCCCCGGCGAGCGCGGTGAGGCGCGCCGCCTGCGCCCGGCGCTCGGCCGCGACCTGCTGCTGGAGGGTGTTGCCCGGGGCCTGCTGGAGCAGCGCCTTGGTGGCCGTGGCCGCGTCGGGGTCGGTGGCCAGCAGGGCGGCGACGAGGTCGTCGACGGCGCCGGGGAGTTCACCGGCGGGGACGACGGCCTCGGCCAGGCCGAGTTCGCGCGCCTCCCGGGCATCCACCCTGCGCGCGGTGAGGCAGATCTCGGTCGCCCGGTGCACGCCCACGATGTCCACGAGCGGTTTGGTCCCGGTGAGGTCGGGGACCAGGCCGAGGGCCGGCTCCTTCATGCACAGGGAGGCGTCGTCGGCGAGGATTCGGATGTCGCAGGACAGGGCCAACTGGAACCCGGCACCGATCGCGTGCCCGCGCACGGCGGCCACGGTCACCAGGTCGGGGCGGCGCAGCCATAGGAAGCCCTCCTGGAGCCCCGCGATGTAGGCGTCCACCCCCTCCGGATCGACCGTGCCCGCGGCGATCTCGGTGACGATGGAGCGCTCCCCCTCGATCCCCTCCGGGCTGAACATGCCCAGGTCGATGCCGGCGGAGAAGATGTCGCCCTCTCCCGCGAGCACGACGACACGGACACCGCCGGGCAGGGTCCGGCCGATGCGGGCCAGGGCGGCCCACATGCGCCCGGTCATCGCGTTGCGGCGCTCGGGGCGGGCGATGGTGACACGGGCCACCGGCCCGTCCACCGCCAGCCGCAGGCCGACCCGGGCGAGCTCCTCCCCGGTGGGTGCGGTTTCCGTGTCGCTCGGGGCCGGTGCCATGGGTTCCTCCGTCGTGTTCGGTGTCACACCCAAACCCTACTGTCAGGTAACCCCGGGGCCACGGGTGGGCACGCCGATCTACTCGACGATGGTGCCCCGGCGACGCGAGACGCCGCCGCCCCCGCGGCCGCGCAGCTCCACGCCGGCCTCCTCCAGCACCGTGCGGACGAACCCGTAGGACCTCCCGGTGGCCGCCGACAGCATGCGGATGCTCTCTCCCGCCTCGTAGCGGCGCCGGAGCTCAGCCCCCAGGGCCGTGCGCTCCTCGCCGGAGACGCGGGGGCGCTTCTCGGAAGCCTCGTTCACGGTGCACTCCTCAGGGTCGTGGGGGCGGTGGGGACCACCGCAGGGCCGGCCGCCGCTCACGCGAGGGCGATGAGGTCCTCGAACTCGGCGTTCCACACGTCCTCGACACCGTCGGGCAACAGGATCACCCGCTCGGGCTGGAGCGCCTCCACCGCGCCCTCGTCGTGTGTCACCAGCACGATGGCGCCCCGGTACCCCCGCAGCGCCGCCAGGATCTCCTCACGGCTGGCCGGGTCGAGGTTGTTGGTGGGCTCGTCCAGCAGCAGCACGTTGGCGCTGGAGACCACCAGGGTGGCCAGTGCCAGGCGCGTCTTCTCCCCGCCGGAGAGCACCCCGGCGGGCTTGTCCACGTCGTCACCGGTGAAGAGGAAGGAACCGAGCGTCTTGCGCGCCTCGACCTCCGGCAGGTCCGGGGCGGCGCTCATCATGTTCTCCAGCACGCTCCGGTCCACGTCCAGGGTCTCGTGCTCCTGGGCGTAGTAGCCGAGTTTGAGGCCGTGGCCGGGCACGACCCGGCCGGTGTCGGGCTCCTCCACGCCGCCCAGCAGCCGCAGCAGCGTGGTCTTGCCCGCGCCGTTGAGGCCCAGGATGACCACACGGCTGCCCCGGTCGATCGCCAGGTCGACCCCGGCGAAGATCTCCAGGGAGCCGTAGGACTTGGACAGCCCCTCCGCCATGAGCGGGGTCCTCCCGCTGGGCGCCGGGTCGGGGAAGCGCAGCTTGGCGACCTTGTCCGAGACCCGCACGCCCTGCACGCCGTCCAGGATCCGGTCCGCGCGGTTGAGCATCTGCTGCGCGGCGCGCGCCTTGGTGGCCTTGGCCCGGAAACGGTCGGCCTGCTTGCGCAGGGTCTCCGCCTGCTTCTCGGCGTTGGCGAGCTCGCGGCGGCGTCGGCTCTCGTCGGCCTCGCGCTGGGACAGGTACTGTCTCCAGCCCATGTTGTAGACATCGATGACACTGCGGTTGGCGTCCAGGTAGAACACCCGGTTGACCACGTCCTCGACCAGTTCCACGTCGTGGCTGATGACGATGAGGCCGCCCTGGTGGGCCTTGAGGAAGTCCCGCAGCCAGACGATGGAGTCGGCGTCCAGGTGGTTGGTGGGCTCGTCCAGGAGCAGGGTGTCGGAGTCGCTGTAGAGGATCCGTGCCAGCTCGATCCGGCGGCGCTGGCCGCCGGAGAGCGTGCGCAGGGGCTGCGACAGCACCTTGTCTGGCAGGCCCAGGCTGGAGGCGATGGCGGCGGCCTCGGACTCGGCGGCGTACCCGCCCAGGACGTGCAGCCGCTCCTCCCATCGGGAGTAGGCGCGCACCCCCTTGTTGCGGGTCTTGGTGTCGGTGCTGGCCATCTTCTTCTCCGCCTCGCGCATGCCGCGCAGGGCCTCGTCGATGCCCCGGGCGGAGAGGATCCTGTCCTTGGCGACGACGTCGAGGTCGCCGGTGCGCGGGTCCTGGGGCAGGTAGCCGATGCTCCCGCTGGAGGTGACCGACCCGCCGGTGGGAATCCCCTCACCGGCCAGGACCTTGGTCATGGTGGTCTTGCCCGCGCCGTTGCGACCGACCAGGCCGATCCTGTCCCCCGCCCCCACGCGGAACGTGGTCGGCTCCAGCAGGAGACGGGCTCCGACACGCAGTTCGAGGTCGGTGGCGATCAGCATGGCAGGGGCTTCCTCAGGTCGGTGGGACTCATGCGGCGGCGCACCCGTGCCGCGAGGGGCCGGTGCGCGGGCGACCGCTCCAGCGTAACCGCACCCGGGGGCCGGATCCGGTGGCCGCGGACGTACGGTCCCCGCCCGCTCGGTGGGGGCGGGAACCGCATACCGCGGGTCAGCCCCCGGCGACCGGAGCCCTGGGCTCCTCCCCGCGACCGCTCTCAGGACCGGCCCCGCCGTCCTTGGCGGGCGGGCCGTTCCTGACCGCCTCAGCGCGGGGAAGGGCCGGCGGCCGGTTGCGCAGCAGGGCGGCGAGCACGGCCGCGACCGGGGTCGCCAGGAACAGGCCGGTGATGCCGCCGAGGATGCTGCCGATGGTCAGGGCGATGAGGACGATCGCCGAGGGCAGTTCGAGCGCCTGCCCGTAGATGCGCGGCGCGAAGACGTTGCTCTCCAACTGCTGGACCAGCAGAACCACGCCCAGCACGACCAGGGCCACGATCCACCCTTCGGTCACCAGGGCCACCAGGACCGCGAGCAGGCCGCTGAGAAAGGCCCCGATGATCGGGATGAAGGCCCCGATGAAGGTGAGCACGATCAGCGGGATGGCCAGGTTGGTGTCGATGAGGAAGACGAGGAACACACCGATGCCGACCGCGTCGAAGAGGCCGACCATCGCCACACCGCGCACGTACCGCCCCATCACGCCGTAGGCGACGCCGCCCGCGTGGCGCAGGCCCGGGCGGGACTTGGGCGGCAGCAGGGTGATGAGCCACTCCACGAGCTGGTCGCCGGAGTGGACGAAGTACACGGTGAGCACGATGATCAGGACGATCCCGAGCAGGACCTGGAACACCGCGGTCGTGGCGGTCCAGGCTCCGGTGAGGATCTGGTCCTGGTTCTCGGTGAGAGTGGTCTGGATCTGGGCCCAGGCGCTGTCGATCAGTTCGGTGAACACCGCGGGGTCCAGACCGAAGGGGATCTCGATCGTCTGCAACCGGTCCACCGCGTCGTTGACGCTGGCCACGATCTCGTCGAAGCCGCTGACCGCCGGGGTGACGATCATGGAGATCACACCGCTGAAGACGATGAGCCCAAAGAGCAGACTGATGGCGGTGGACAGCCCCCGACCGAAGCCGGTGCGCCTCAGGGGGTTGGGGTTGCGCAGCCAACTGGCGAGGGGCATGAGCAGAGCGGTGAGGAAGACCGCGATGACCACGGGCAGCGTGACCACGCGCAGGTAGATCACGGCGTAGAGCAGCAGTCCCGCCACGACGCCGATGATGAGCAGCCTCAGGGCCACGTCGCTGACCACGCGGAGGATGTCACCCGCACCGATGTCGTCCTGGGCCGCCAGTTCCGCTTCGGGGATCTCGGGCTCGGGCGGCGGGGACGGCTCCTCGGCGCGGACGCGGGCACGGAGCTCGGCCCGGGCCCGGCGGGCGGTGGTCCACCTGTTCAGAAGCGCCCACACTCCTGGCCGCTGGGCTTGCACATGGACTCCATTCTCTGGGGGTCGGTGGAACACGGTGGGAAGCGGCCGGCCCGCGGGGCACCGTCGCCGCCGCACGGGAGCCCGGCCCCCTCACAGGGGATCCAACGTGTCAGAACTGCCAGGGTTCCCGGGGTTGACCGCTGTGGACGATCTCGTTGCCGAAGGGTGCCAGGGCGACGGGGATCATCTTGAGCGAGGCCCACGCCATCGGCAGTCCGATGATGGTGACGGCCAGACCGATCGCGGTGGCGACGTGGCCGAGCGCCAGCCACCATCCGGCGACGATCAGCCAGATGACGTTGAGGACGGTACTGCTTCCGCCCGAACCGGGCTTGCGGACCAGTTCGCGGCCAAAGGGCCAGAGGGCGTAGTTGGCCGTGCGGAAGGAGGCCACACCGAACGGGATCGTCACGATGAGGACGCAGCAGATGACGCCGGCGATGACGTATCCGACCGCCAGCCAGAAGCCCGCGACGAAAAGCCAGATGACGTTGAGGACGAGTCTCACGAAGGCCATCGTGACGTGGTTCTCCCTGTGGTCCGTTTTACGGGCGGCGGTGTCGTGGAAAGGCCGCCCCTGTCCTACCGCATCGGATGCGGAAAGACCGTGATCCGTTCCCGGCGGTTTCCCTTTCGGAGCGTTCGGGGGTCGACCGGCCCCGGCCGCCCCTGGGAGGCCGGTCGCCCACAGTGATGCCCTACGGTCGGCCGGATCCCGGGCGCGGAGCCTGTCCACAATGTGACCAGTACATCACAGAAGGCCCCTAGGCAGGCGGGACATCGCGCCATACGATGTGTGACGTCGTCGGCAAGCCTGCAACCCCTTGCTGTTTACGACAAAAATGGACAATCAACCACATGCCACGCCGTGGCTACGTGGATTCGGTAACGGTTCTGTGAGTAATTTCCCCACCCCCCGTGCATGATCGGGATCGGGGATGGCATGATTACGTACCGGCTCGGACGGAGGCTGTCACCGCCTCCACAGCCGTTCGTGTGAGAGCACCCCGTCGACGGCGGCCATCGCCGCCTCGCCCGTGCGCTTCTTCGTGGCCTCAGCCACACCGGGGAACACCGCCATCGCCGCGGGCGTTCGCGTCCTGCGGGGACTCTCACGCCGCATGACCGACTTTGTGGTGACTGAAGCTTTTTCTGACAGCTTACTAGTGATTCAGTAGAGGTGGTTCAAGCATGTCTCAGGTACGTCGGCAGGCCGCGCTGCGCCCCCGCCCGAGCTGGGGGTGGCAGGACGCCGCCGCGTGCCGGGGCGAGGACCTTGTGCTCTTCTTCGGCCCCGACGGCGAACGCCAGCCGGAACGGGAGATCCGCGAGCGCAAGGCCAAGGAGATCTGCACGGCCTGTCCGGTACGCACGGAATGCCTGGACTATGCGATCTCGCGTCCGGAGAAGTACGGCACGTGGGGCGGCCTCAATGAGGACGAGCGCGCTTCCGAGCGCCGCCGCCGCATGCGCCGCGCCAACGCCGCCTGACCGCGGACCCTGACGCGGCAGCGGCCGATCGCAACTCCCCGGTGGCCCCGGCCCCAGAACGAACCCGCGGCGCCCGACGACCAAGGTCGAGGGCGCCGCGGGTTTTTCTCATCCCTTCTCCAGGTGGCGGTCGAACCAGTCCACCGCCTCCATCGCCACCTGCCGCCACTCCTGGGTCTCCTGGAGCAACTGCTCGGCCCCCGACACCACCTTCAGGTCGGTCTCCGCGCCCATCCTCCGGCGCGCCCACTCCCCGAGTTCGCGGATGAAGGAGTCCCGGCCCTCCAACAGCACCAGCACCGGGGCGCCCACCTGCGGAAGGCTCGGCTCGGCCAGATCGATCCGACCGCCGTAGGCCACCACGGCGCCCACGTCCTGCGGGTGCCGCGCCGCCGTGACCAGGGCCGCCGGAGCCGCGGAGCCGTACCCGAGGATCCCCGGGGCCCGCTCGGCCACGTCCGTCGACCGCCTGAGCCAGGCGACCGCCGCGTCCAACCGGTCGCCCAGCACCGAGGCGTCCACACCGTCGATCCGGTGGGCGCGCTCGGCCGCCGTCACCAGGTCCAGAACCAGGGTCGCGTACCCGGACCGCCGCAGCACCGCCGCGATCGCCCGCCAGCGCGGATCGTCCCGGCCAGTCCCCGTCACCAACACGACCGCGCCGCGCATGGCCGCGGGCACGGTGAGCTCGCCTTCGAGATAGGCCTGGCCGCCGGCCCGGATCCGGACTCCGCGCACGGTCTCGGGCTGCTGGCGGTGGCCCCCCAGCGCGGAGAGGATGGCGGTCACGTGCCCGTCGGAGAGCTGGCTGAAGTCCCGGTACCACTCCCCCACGGCACGGAAGTTGTCGGGGACGCCGAGCACGATGAGCTTGTCGGCCTCCGGACGGAGCGCCTCGACCGCCTCAGGAGAGGCGATCGGGACGGCCAGCACGAGCTGGGCCGGCTTCTCCTGGCGGAGCATGCGCAGCGCCGCACGCGCGGTGCCGCCGGTGGCCACGCCGTCGTCCACGACGATGACGTCGCGTCCGGCGATCCGCGGCATGGCGCGGCCCCCCCGGTACACGCGGCTCCGGCGCTCCAGTTCCCTGCGCTCGGCCTCGACCGTGGCGGCCAGGGCCTGGCGCGGTAGGCGCATCCGGGCCAGGGCCGTGTCGTCGAAGATCACGTGCCCGTCCTCGGCGACCGCTCCGACACCCAGTTCCGGCCGACCGGGCAGGCCGATCTTGCGGACGATGAGCACGTCGAAGTCGGTGTCGAGCAGGCGGGCGAGTTCAGCCCCGACCGGGACCCCGCCCCTGGGCAGGGCCAGTACCAGCGGGTCCGCGGCCGCGAACGGGCGCACCCGCTCGGCGAGGCGGCGGCCCGCCTCTGCGCGGTCGGCGAAGGGCAGCGAAACGGGTACCGGGTTCATGTGCTCACCGGTGCCAGGGCCGTGGCCCCGCACCACTCCTCTCTGTGGAGTGAGCCGTGGGAAAGTGCTACCGGGATACCCCGGACCGCGGCGGCCACAACCCCGCCATCAGGCAAAACCCGATTTCAGTCCTCTTTGGCGGGTATATCGCTACGCAATACCCCCATGAGGAGCGCGTCGTGGCGGCGGCCCTCCCAGAACAGGGAGTCGCGCAGGCGGCCCTCCACGGTGAAACCGCACGAACGGTACACCGCGATGGCCCTCATGTTGAACGTGTACACGTACAGCCAGATCCGGTGCAGGCCCACGCGGTCGAAGGCGTACTCCAGCACGAGTCGGGTGGCCTCCCGCCCCAGCCCCTGTCCCGCGAACCGGAGGGCCGACAGGGTGATGTGGTAGCCCGCGCTCTCGTTCTCGGGCGAGATCGCGTAAAGGAACAGGTCGCCCAGGTAGCTTCCGTCCTCTCGGGAGATGATGGCCAGATCGAGCCGGTCACCGTCGGCTGGGCGCCGCTCGCACCGCTCACGCGCGTCCTCGTAGGTGAGATGGCGGTGGCTTCCGGTGAGTCTGCGGATCTCCTCGTCGAGGCTGGCGGAGAAGTAGGCGTCCGTGTGCTCGGGCCCCAGGGGTACGAGGCGGATCCGCTCCCCGACGAGGGTGGGCGTGTCTCGCAGCGCGCTCGCGTTGATCATGAACACTTCCGGTTCCGTCCGGGCCGCGGTCGCGGTCTCCAGCGTGGGTTCGGCGGTCGTGAGCAGTGGCCGGGGCAGGGCCGGTCGGGGGCAGGGTCGAGAGGTCTTCGATGGGGGAACGTGAGGGCAGAGAACCTCTTTGTAGGTGCCGATGGGCTTTCAGGCAAGCCCCTCGGCAAGGGTGAGGAAAGGGCGTACCGCCGGATCGGCGAGAAAGATAGGATGACCCGCGCCGCCCAAACGCGTAGGAGTCCCCTGTGAGTATGCCCGATATCCGCACCGCCACCGGGGCCCCGCCCCCGGCTGAGGCCCGCAGGGCGCGGACAGCGGTCTCCACCCTCTTCTTCGTCAACGGTTTCACCTACACCAACGCGGTCCCGTGGCTGCCCGTGCTCAAGGACCGGCTGGCCCTCGACAACGCAGAACTGGGGCTGGCGATCGCCGCGGCGCCGACTGGGGCGATCCTGACCGGCATGCTCGCGGGGCCGATGATCCACCGATTCGGCAGCGGCCGCACGGCCGTCGGAGCGAGCCTCATCACTTTGGGAGCGCTCCCATTCATTGCTCTGGCACAAAACTGGTGGATGCTCGCCGCCGCGTTCCTTGTCCTGGGCAGCGCCGACGCCTGGACCGACTCCGGGCAGAACGCGCACGGGCTGCGGGTCCAGCGCCGGTACGGCCGCAGCATCATCAACACCTTTCACGCGGTGTGGAGCATGGCCGCGGTCTCCGGCGGACTCGTCGGGGCCACGATGGCGGGGCTCGGGGTACCCGTCCTGTGGCACCTGGGAGGGGTCTCCGCACTCCTGGTGTGCGTGAACCTGGCCGTGGGCCGCATGCTGCTCCCGGGCCCGGAACACAGTGAGCGCGGGGACGGCGCCGCGCACGGCGGCGACCGCACGCCTCTGCCCGTCCGTGCGGTGGCGGTGCTCGTGGCTCTCGGCATGCTGCTGATGCTCGCCGGCGGGATCGAGGACTCGGCCGCCTCCTGGGGGGCGGTGTACATGACCGGGGAACTATCCGCGCCGCTGTTCCTCGCGGCGATGCCGTTCGTGGCCTGCCAGGCGATGATGGCCCTGGGCCGCCTCGCGGGCGACCGCGCCACCGACCGGTTCGGCGCGGTCGCGGTGGGCCGGGTCTGCGGCCTGCTGGCGGGCGGGGGCATGGCGCTCGCCCTGCTCCTGCCGCATCCGGCAGCGGCCGTCGTCGGGTTCGGCGTCATGGGGCTGGGGGTGTCCACGCTGTTCCCGTTGACGCTGGCGGCTGCGGGCGAGATACCCGGGGTGCGCAGCGGTGACGGTGTGACGATCGTGGGGTGGCTGGGACGCGCGGGGTTCCTCGCGTTCCCGCCCCTGCTGGGTGTCCTGGGCGACGCCTTCGGTCTGGGCGCCGCGCTGTGGGTGGTCTCCGTCGGCGGTCTGGCGGTGTTCCTCCTCGCCTCCGTGCTCCGCCCCCGCGGCTGAGATCGGCCCCCGGCCGCGCCTTGGGGCGCGGGCCGGGGGCCGTGGCACACGTCCACGGTCCGCGGGAACCGTTCGCGGGCATGTGGATCAGGCGATCGAGGCCGGACGGCGCGCACCGGCCCACAGGGCGAACGCGCCAATACCGGTCACCACGAGACCGCCGAGCACGAAGCCCTGCATGTCGACGCCGGTCACGGCGAGGGAGTCGTCGTCCCGGTCGCTGTCGTCGTCCGCGGAACCGTCGTCACCACCGCCGTCGGCGGGGGCGCCGTTCTGGGGCCGGCGGTCGTCGCCGCCGTCATCGGTGCTGCCCCCGGCACCGCCGGAACCTCCGGTATTGCCCCCGGCACCGCCGTCACCGGAACCACCGCCCGCGCCGCTACCGGAACCGCCTCCGGTGGTTCCACCGGAACCACCATCGCCGGACTCACCGCCAGTACCGCCGTCACCGGGGCCTTCGCCACCAGTACCGCCGTCACCACCGGCGTCACCACCAGTACCGCCATCGCCACCGGCGTCACCACCAGCGCCGCCATCGCCACCGGCGTCACCACCAG
>NZ_KI911536.1:0-79825 GCF_000515115.1 Nocardiopsis sp. CNT312 | reverse complement strand
CCGCCATCGCCACCGGCGTCACCACCAGCGCCGCCATCGCCACCGGCGTCACCACCAGCGCCGCCGTCACCGGGGCCTTCGCCACCGTCGCCGCTGTCACCGGGGCCTTCGCCACCGTCGCTGCCGGTGTCCGGTGAGGGCGCGTCGGCCGGCAGGAGGTCCGGGACAGGGACCGTGCCGTCGAGAGTGTCGGCGTAGACCGGACCGGCCGCAAGCCCGGTCACGAACAGACCGGCGGCGGTCACTGTCAGTGCCCGTCTCTTGGAGGACATTCCACTCCTCTCTTCCTTGTGTTCTGCTCTTATCGGGGGGAAATGGCATAGAGGTGGTCGTCGTGGACCACGATGGCGTTGGTTCCGAGAAGCCCGACGGGGAAGGTCGCTCCGTCCGCGAGTTCGACCGGTTCACCGTCGGCACCCACCGCCACTGAACGTCCGTCGTCCATGTGTCCGAAGACCTGGTCGCCGACGGCGATCTGCGATGCGAACCCGGACACGGCCACGCCCTCGCCCGTCCCGGGGTCGACCACCGTGTGTCCGTAGCCGAGGATGTCGGTGCCCACCGCTAGGGACCGGTGGTCCACGTCTTCGAGGTCGGCCGGATCGACCTCGACGGTGCCGACCACGGAGCCGTCCTCGCGGTCGTGGTAGGTCAAGTGGCCGTCCTCGCCCTGTCCCGGCTGCCAGAGGACGAGGACGTACTCGCGCAGGGCGGTGACCACCGAGTCCACCCCGCCGGCGCCCTCGGGCCGCCGACCGGCGACCTCGGCGACGATCCCGTCGCGGTCGATCCAGAACCAGGGGCCGCTGACCCTGGCGGCGAGGACCCGTCCACCGGTGGCGAACATGGCGCCTGCGCCCTCGGGCGGGTCGACCCCCTCCAGGCCGCCGTCGACCGGGACGGACGGCTCGCCGCCGTCGAACACCAGCGGTGAGCCGCCGACGTACTGCACCCGCGCTCCGTCGGGGAGGTCCACACTGGCGGGCTCGGGATCATCCAACGGCCAGAACCACAGTGCCTCGGCGGTCTCGATGACGATGGCCTCGTCCCCGCCGTACTCCACGAACCGCGGGGCACCCAGGAACCCGGCCGGATCCCCCGGGAGTTCGACCTGCCAGAGCGGCTCGCCCGCCGTGTCGGAGAGGGTGAGCCGCCCCTCGGGGTCGACGTGGGACATGTGCTCGCCGTCCCGGCTGATCCGCACCTCGCTTCCCGGGGCGACCGGCCGCTCGAAGGCGATCATTCGGGAGAAGCCCGGAGGTGCGGCGACCGCGAGCCGCTCCGGGGCACCGTCGCCGCCCTCGCCGGTGCCCTCGGTGTCCGTTCCGGATGCCAGGGGGGAACCGGGCAGGTAGCGCAGGACGAACACCCCGACCGCGGCGACCAGGACCAGGGCCAGGGCGGCGGCCCCCACGATCAGCAGCCTGCGCCCGGCACCGCCGCGGGCGCGCTCGGAGGGGCGGGGCGCAGGCACGGGTCCCGGGTCGACCCGGTCCGCGGCCCTGACCACTCCGTCCGGGGTGGCGACCAGGTGCCAGAAGCCGCTGGCGTCGCGCGCGTCGACGAGGACGGGCTGTCCGACCCTGGCGGCGTAGCCGGTAGCGACGTCCAGCGCCGCCCGCCTGGTCTCCTTGGGCACCCTGCCGACGACGGTCTGGCGGTGCCCCTCGACGGCGATCTCGGCACTGCGCTCGTCGGGGGCGATGACGATGACGACGGTGGGCCGGGACTGCCCGGGGCGGGACGCCCGGCTCATGCTGCCTCCGGAGGTAGAAGGGTGGACCTGTGCGTGCGGGGGCCGGACACGGGGGCGGCCCGGGACCGCGGGCGGCCGTGACGAGGGGTGTGTCATCGTTTTCCGTGCGCGGTGACGATGATACTGACCGCAGCCGTCCGCGACCGGGCGGGCCGCGTCGTCCGCCACCGGGGATTCGACCGTTGTCGTCCCCGCCACCGGAGCTTCGTCCCATCATCACACCGGTGCCCCCGCCCGCTGCCTCGGCCTTCGGCGGTCGGCGCGGCCCCGCCCCCGCCGCACCGGCCTCGGTAAGGACATCCGGGAAGAGCGATAGGTTCACACCGAAATTGGCCGGTTCCGGCCAACGGCGCGGTGTCAGCGCCCGCCGTTCTCGGAGATGGTCGCGATGACGGCCCGTTCACGGCGCCGCGCCAGTTGGTCGGCGCGTTCGACACCGCGGTCGGCGACCTCCGCCCGGGCGGAGGCGGTGCGCACGGTCGGCCACAGAGCGTCGATCTCGGAGTTGAGCGAGGACCCGGCCAGGACGGCGATGGCCGTGACGTAGAGCCAGGCCAAGATGGCGATCGGAGCGGCCAGGGATCCGTAGATGTTCACCTCGCCCAGCGAGACGTCCAGGTAGGCGCGCAGTCCGGCCGAGCCCGCCATCAGCACGGCCGTCGCGAGCAGTGCACCGGGCAGGTGCCGCCACAGGGGCATGCGCACCGGGACGCTGAGTGCGTACAGGAGGGTGACCGCGACCGTGGCGGTCAGGCCGACGGCGGGCCAGTAGAGCAGGCCGAGGCGGCCGACCGTGAACGGCAGGAGGCGGTGGACCAGGTCGGGTCCGGCCACCAGGACGGGCAGTACCAGAATCGTGAACACCAGCCCGCCGAGGTAGGCGACAAAGGCCAGGATGCGCTGGCGTATCCAGCCCCGGAGCTCGTTCAGGCCGTAGGCGATGGTGATGGAGCGGATGAACACGTTCATCGCCCGTGAGCCCGACCACAGCGACACCAGGAAGGTGAGGGAGAGCAGGCCGCCCTCGACCCCGCCGAGGAAGTCGTCGACGAGCGGTTCCACGACCCCGGCGACGGTCTCCGCGGTCAGGACCCGGGCCGCGGTGTCCAGCATCAGCAGGCGGATCTCGTCGACCATCCCCTCGCCGAACACGGCTGCCAGCGGCCCCAGCGCCCCCAGCAGGCACAGCAGGAGCGCGGGCAGGGAGATGAGGGAGAAGAACGCCGACTCCGCGGCCAGCCCGAGTACCCGGTCACGGGAGAAGGCGCGAATCGTGCGCAGGAGCAGCAGGAGGGCGTTGTGCGTGACGGGGTGCCCGTGCAGCCACGCGCCGACGAGGCGCCAAAGTCCCTCCCAGAATCCCGTCACGGGAGAACGGTAGCGGTTCCCCGAAGGGGGGTGCCGACCAGCCCCCGGGCCGGCGGTGATGTGACTCACCCCGGCTGCGGCCGGACCGCTCCTGGACAAAAGGTGACTCCGCGTGCCATTCTCGTTGTCATGATCGCTGCTCTGGACCCCATGCTCTGCGTGCGCCGCCACGTGGACTACCTGCGGGTCCGCAGTGCCATCTGTTGTAGCGTCGGTTGATCTGTCCGCTTGAGACGCACCCGTTGACTCAGGGCTGCTCGCGGACCGGCGCTCGTCCCTCTCGATTCCACACTCGCGGTCTCCGACCGATCCACCCGGCACGACGGCGTGCGGTGCGTTCGGGCCAGCGGTGCGGGCGCCGGCCCCCGTGAGCGTCCCGTGACCCTATTCGGAGACACCCGCGATGCCGCCCTCTTCCGCGCAGCCCGGCACGACCGCCGCGACGGCCAAGCCCCGTCGCCGGCGGGGCGAGGGCCAGTGGGCCCTCGGCTACCGTGAGCCGCTGAACAAGAACGAGGAGAACAAGAAGAACGACGACGGGCTCAACGTCCGCGACCGGATCATCAACATCTACTCCAAGGCCGGGTTCGACTCCATCGACCCCGCCGACCTGCGCGGGCGCTTCCGCTGGTTCGGGCTCTACACCCAGCGCGCCCCGGGCATCGACGGCGGCAAGACGGCCGTGCTCGAACCCGAGGAGCTCGACGACCGCTACTTCATGCTGCGCGTGCGCATCGACGGCGGCCAACTGTCGGTCGCCCAGATGCGCGCGGTTGCCGAGATCTCCCGGGACTACGGCCGCGACACCGCCGACATCACCGACCGGCAGAACGTCCAACTGCACTGGGTGCGCGTCGAGGACGTGCCGGCGATCTGGGAGAAGCTGGAGTCGGTGGGCCTGTCCACCATGGAGGCCTGCGGCGACACCCCGCGTGTGATCCTGGGCTGTCCGCTGGCCGGCGTGGCCGAGGACGAGGTGTTGGACGCCACTCCGGAGATCTTCCAGGTCTACGAGGACCACATCGGCAGTCCGTTGTTCTCCAACCTGCCCCGCAAGTTCAAGTCGTCGATCTCGGGGTGCTCCTCCTACTGCACCAACCATGAGATCAACGACATCGCCTTCGTGGGCGTGCGCGACTCGTCCGGGCAGGCCGGCTACGACCTGTTCGTGGGCGGCGGCCTGTCCACCAACCCGATGTTCGCCAAGCGTCTGGGCACGTTCGTGCGCCCCGACCAGGTGAGCGAGGTGTGGGCGGGCGTCTGCTCGGTCTTCCGCGACTACGGCTTCCGCCGCCTGCGCACCCGCGCCCGGATCAAGTTCCTCATCAAGGAGTGGGGGGCGGAGAAGTTCCGCCGGGTGCTGGAGGAGGAGTACCTCGGCTACGCCCTGCCCGACGGCCCCGCCCCGGAGCTGGACCCGGGCCTGGAGCGCGACCACGTGGGCGTGCACCGCCAGCGCGACGGAAGGTACTATGTCGGCTTCGCCCCGAAGGTGGGCCGGGTGTCGGGTACCAAGCTGGCGCGTGTGGCCGACATCGCCGAAACGCACGGGTCGGACCGTATCCGCACAACCGCCGACCAGAAGCTGGTCATCCTGGACGTGGACGAGGAGCAGGTGGAGTCCATCACCGCCGCGCTGGAGGCGGAGGAGCTCCAGGTCCGGCCGAGCACGTTCCGCCGCCAGACCATGGCCTGCACCGGCATCGAGTTCTGCAAGCTGGCGATCGTGGAGACCAAGGGGCGCGCCGAGACCCTCATCGACGAGCTGGAGAAGCGCCTGCCCGAGTTCGACGAGCCGCTGAGCATCAACATCAACGGCTGCCCGAACTCGTGTGCGCGCATCCAGGTCGCCGACATCGGCCTCAAGGGCCAGCTCGTGATGAACGACCGGGGCGAGCAGGTGGAGGGCTACCAGATCCACCTGGGCGGCGGTATGGGTCTCACGAACGCCTTCGGCAAGAAGGTGCGCGGGCTCAAGACGACCTCCGAGGAGCTGCCCGACTACGTCGAGCGGGTACTGCGCCGGTTCCAGGAGGGAAGGAAGGACGGAGAGGCGTTCGCCGCCTGGGTGGCCCGGGCCGACGACGCCGATCTCAAGTAGCCGGCGGGCCCGGCTCCGGCCGGGCCCGCCACCTGAGGAGAAGCGAGGTGCACCGTGTCCGAGAGGGCCGCTCCCCACTACTGCCCCTACTGCGGTGACGAGGATCTGGTGCCCGAGGAGGGCGCTGCGGTCAAGGGGCTGGGCTACCCCTGGTCGTGCTTCTCCTGCGCCCGGGTCTTCCGGGTGACCTACGTCGGGCTGCGCTCGGCGTCGTTGTCGTCGGACAGCACCCCCTCCAGACCGCCGGAAGGCTGAAAGGCTGACATGAACCCCACCACCCCCGTGGGCGGGCCCGAACTTGCTGAGCAGGCCGCCCGTGAACTCGAAGACGCCCCGGCCCAGGAGATCATCGCCTGGGCCTCGGAGACCTTCGGGCCCGGCCTGTGCATGACCTCGTCCATGGCCGACGCCCTGATGGTCGACCTGGCCGCCAAGGTCGTCCCGGGGATCGACGTGATCTTCCTGGACACCGGCTACCACTTCCCCGAGACCATCGGCACCCGCGACGCGGTCGAGTCGGTGTACGACATCACCCTGCACACCATCGAGCCCAAGCGCACGGTGACCGAGCAGGACCTGGCGCTGGGGCCTCGCCTGCACAGCCGCAACCCGGAGCTCTGCTGCCACCTGCGCAAGGTCGAGCCCCTCCAGCGCGCGCTGGAGCCCTACAGCGCGTGGCTGACCGGCCTGCGCCGGGAGGACTCGGTGACCCGCCGCGACACCCCCGTCGTGCAATGGGACGAGCGCCGCCGTATGACCAAGGTGAACCCGATCGCGCGGTGGACGCAGGATCAGGTGGACGCCTACATGGCCGAGCACGGCGTGCTCGTCAACCCCCTCCGGTACGACGACTACCCGTCGATCGGCTGCGAGCCCTGCACCAAGCGGGTGGCGCCGGGTGAGGACCCCCGCAGCGGCCGGTGGGCCGGGACCGGCAAGACCGAGTGCGGTATCCACCTTTGACAGGCGGACGCGTGCCGGGTCCGGGAGCGGCGGGGACTCCGCTCCTGGCAGTGGCGCACGGGAGTACCGATCCCCGGTCGGCGGCGGCCGTGTCGTCGCTGTTCGACCGGGTCCGGGCCCGGAGGCCGGGTCTGGACGTGCGGCTGTGCTACCTGGACCACACGGCCCCCGGCGTGGCGGAGGCGATGGCGTGCCTGGGCCGGGACGGTGCGGACGAGGTGGTGGTGCTGCCGACGCTGCTCACCGCGGCCTACCACAGCAAGGTGGACCTGCCCGGGGTCCTGTCCGAAGGCGGGCCTCGGTGGCCGCGGGTGCGCTATGCCCACACCCTGGGGCCGCACCCGCTGCTGTCGGCGGCGGTGGAGCGGCGCCTGGCCGAGGCGGGTGCCGTACCGGGCCCGGGGACGGCCCTGGTACTGGCGGCGGCCGGGTCCAGTGATCCGGAGGCCAACGCCACCGTCGGGGCGGTGGCCGAGGAACTGGCCGGGCGTGCGCCCTGGCGGGAGGCGGTCCCGGCGTACGCGTCGGCGGCTTCGCCCGATCCGGGCGAAGCCGTGGCCGCGCTGCTGGAGGGGGGCGCGGAGCGGGTGGCGGTGGCCACCTACCTGCTGGCCCCGGGGTTCTTCGCCGACCGGGTGCGCGAGCGGTCGGCGGCGGCCGGCGCGGTGGTGGTCTCCGAGGCGCTGGGCGACGCCGAGGAGCTGGCCGGGGTGGTTCTGGAGCGCTACGACGCGGCCGCGGGGGACGCGCGAGCACGTCTCTGACCGGTGCGGCGAAGGCGACATCGAAAACCGAACAAGATTCTGCTCTTCGGGCGAATGCGAGTATGATGTGCCCCACCTGCCGCAAAAAGGGACAAAGAGCCGCATATGCCCGCGACACACGAGGTGTTCAACCAGGCACCCCCACTCGGCGACCACTCCGCCGCCGAGGACCCCGCGCTCCTGGAGGGACTGCGCCGCGAGGGCGCCGGCTGGGCCGAGGCGGAGGTGCGCGCGGTCGGCGACGCCGCCGGAAGCGAGCGGGTGCGCGCCTGGGGCGAGGCCGCCAACACCTACACGCCGGTGCTGCGCACACACGACCGCTACGGCCACCGCGTGGACGAGGTCGACTACCAGCCCGCCTACCACGTCCTCATGGAGCAGGCCGTGGCGCACGGACTGCACGCCGCCCCGTGGGCGGACGGGCGCGAGGGCGCGCACGTGGCGCGCGCCGCCAAGTTCTTCCTGTGGTCGCAGCCCGAGAGCGGTCACGGCTGCCCGGTCTCGATGACCTACGCGGCGGTGCCGGCCCTGCGCCACTCCCCCGCCCTGGCGGCGCGGTACGAGCCGCTGCTCACGTCGCGGACCTACGACTTCGGCCTGCGCCCGCCGCTGTCCAAGCGCGGCCTCCTCGCGGGCATGTCGATGACGGAGAAGCAGGGCGGCTCCGACGTGCGCGCCAACACCACGCGCGCCGTCCCCACCGCCGAGGGCCACCACCTGCTCACCGGGCACAAGTGGTTCACCTCCGCGCCGATGGGCGACCTCTTCCTCACCCTCGCCCGGGCACCCGAGGGGCTGAGCTGCTTCCTGGTCCCGCGTGTGCTGGAGGACGGCTCCCGCAACGCTCTGCGCCTCCAAAGGCTGAAGGACAAACTGGGCAACAGATCGAACGCCTCCGCGGAGCTGGAGTACGACGGCGCCGTGGCGCACCTGGTGGGCGAGCCGGGCCGGGGCGTGCCCACCATCATCGAGATGGTCAACAGCACCCGGCTGGACTGCGTCATCGGCTCGGCCTCGGGAATGCGTGCGGCCCTCGTGCACGCCCTGCACCACGCCGAGCACCGCAGCGTGTTCGGCGCCCCTCTCGTGGAGCAGCCCCTCATGCGCAACGTCCTGGCCGACCTGGCCCTGGAGTCCGAGGCCGCCACGGCGCTGATGGCGCGCCTGGCGGGGGCCGTGGACCGCTCCGTGCGCGGGGACGCGGCCGAGACCGCCTTCCGCCGCCTGGGGGTGGCCGTGGGCAAGTTCTGGGTGACCAAGCGCCAGCCGGCGCACGCGGCCGAGGCGCTGGAGTGCCTGGGCGGCAACGGCTACGTCGAGGAGTCGGGGATGCCGCGGCTGTTCCGGGACTCCCCGCTGAACTCCGTCTGGGAGGGTTCGGGCAACGTGGCCGCCCTGGACGTGCTGCGCGCGATGGGGCGCGCGCCGGAGGCGGTGGAAGCGCTGCTGGCCGAACTGCGGTCGGCCTCGGGTGCGGACGCACGCTACGACGCGGCCGTCAAGGAGGTGGAGTCCGCGCTCGGCGACCCGGACGAGGCGGAGTACCGGGCACGGTCGGTGGTGGAACTGCTGGCCCTCACCCTCCAGGCGTCACTGCTGCTGCGCCACGCGCCGACCGCCGTCGCGGAGGCGTTCACGGCCAGCCGCCTGGACGGACGGTGGGGCCACGTCTTCGGCACCCTGCCCCGGGGCGTGGACACCGGCGCGATCCTGGAGCGGGCCCGGCCCCGCCGGTGAGCGTCCGGTCGGGACCGAACCCGACCGACTTTTCGCACGAAAAGCGGCCGATCCCGGCAGCGGAACGAAGGATCATCGCCCTGATCTGCATATTTCGCTGACCGGAGCGGTAGGGAAGTAGTCGACCACGACCCGACCGCCCGCTCCCCGGGCCCTGACCCAAGAGACTGCGACGCCCATGGTGGAAGTCTGGCCAGGTAGTTCCTATCCGCTCGGTGCGACCTACGACGGTTCCGGCACCAACTTCTCCCTCTTCTCCGAGATCGCCGAACACGTGGACCTGTGCCTGTTCGACGACGAGGGGGAGGAGACCCGTGTTCCCCTGACCGAGTACGACGGGTTCGTCTGGCACGTGTACCTGCCCGGTGTCGGCCCGGGGCAGCAGTACGGCTACCGGGTGCACGGGCCCTACGCACCCGAGCGCGGCCTGCGGTGCAACCCCAACAAGCTGCTCACCGACCCCTACGCCAAGGCCCTGAACGGGGACCTGACCTGGCACGAGTCGCTGTTCAGCTACCACTTCGCCGAGCCCTCGCGCCGCAACAACGCCGACAGCGCCCCGTACGTGCCCAAGTGCGTGGTGGTCAGCCCCTTCTTCGACTGGGGCAACGAGTCCAGACCCAGCACCCCGTACCACCGGACGGTGATCTACGAGACGCACCTGCGCGGCCTGACCATGCGCCACCCGGGGATCCCCGAGCACCAGCGGGGGACCTACACGGGGCTGGCCCACCCGGTGATGATCGACTACCTCACGTCGCTGGGCGTGACCGCGGTCGAGCTCATGCCCATCCACCACTTCGTGCCCGAGCACGCCATGGTGGCGCGCGGACTCACCAACTACTGGGGGTACAACACCCTGGCCTACCTGGCCCCGCACAGCGAGTACGCGGCGCGCGGCTCGCGCGGCCAGCAGGTGCAGGAGTTCAAGGCCATGGTGCGGTCGCTGCACGAGGCGGGCATCGAGGTGCTGCTGGACGTGGTCTACAACCACACCGCCGAGGGCGACCACATGGGCCCCACACTGTCGCTGCGCGGGATCGACAACCTGAGCTACTACCGGGTCGGCGACGAGGACCAGCGCTACTACCTGGACTACACCGGCTGTGGCAACAGCCTCAACGTGCGCCACCCGCACTCGCTCCAGCTCATCATGGACTCGCTGCGGTACTGGGTCCTGGAGATGCACGTGGACGGCTTCCGCTTCGACCTGGCCTCCGCGCTGGCCCGGGAGTTCCACGACGTGGACCGGCTGAGCACGTTCTTCGACATCGTGCAGCAGGACCCGGTGATCTCCCAGGTCAAGCTGATCGCCGAACCCTGGGACGTGGGTCCGGGCGGCTACCAGGTGGGCAACTTCCCTCCCCTGTGGACGGAGTGGAACGGCAAGTACCGCGACACCGTGCGCGACTACTGGAGGGGACGGCCGGTCCTGGGCGAACTGGCCTCCCGCCTGGCCGGGTCCAGCGACCTCTACCAGGACGACGGCCGCCGCCCGGTGGCCTCCATCAACTTCATCACCTGCCACGACGGGTTCACCCTGGCCGACCTGGTCTCCTACGACCACAAGCACAACGAGGCCAACGGCGAGGACAACCGGGACGGAACCGACGACAACCGCTCCTGGAACCACGGCACGGAAGGGCCCACCCGGGCCCCGGAGATCGTCACCCTGCGCCGCCGCCAGATGCGCAACCTCCTCGCCACCCTGTACCTGTCCCAGGGTGTGGTGATGCTCTCGCACGGGGACGAGGTGGGACGCACCCAGGGGGGCAACAACAACGCCTACTGCCAGGACAACGAGATCTCCTGGATCGACTGGAAGGGCTCCGGGCTGGCGGAGGGTGGACCCGGGAACGACCTGCTGGACTACGTGCGCACGCTCGCGCGGCTGCGCAGCGACCACCCGGTGTTCCGGCGGAGGCGGTTCTTCCGGGGCAGCCCCGTGGAGGGCGGAGGTTCCCCGGGCGACGGCGGCCTGCCCGACATCGTGTGGCTGCGCCCAGACGGCAAGCCCATGTCGGGTCCGGACTGGAGCGCGAGCGGGCAGGCGCTGGGCGTGTTCCTCAACGGCGACGCGATCACCGAGCCCGATCCGCGGGGACGGCGGATCCGGGACAGCTCCTTCCTGCTGCTGCTCAACAGCGGGGCGGACACGGTCGACTTCACCCTGCCCGGCACGGAGTACGGGATGGCGTGGGAGACGGTACTGGACACGGCCGAGCCCGACGTCGCGGGGCGCCCCTCGGCGTCGGCCTCGGAGCCGGTACGGGTGATCGACCGGGCGCTGGTACTGCTGCGCCGTGTGTCCCACACCCACAGCCCCGGCCGGTAGGTGGCAGGCTGGCGGCCATGGTCTCCGACAACGCACCACCCGTACGGTTCCGCGAACTCCTGCCGCGCCCCGGCGCGGGGGAGGCGGACCCGGCCACCGCCTACGCCTACCCCGACCTCTTGGAGCGCCCGTGGATCCGGGCGAACATGGTCGCCAGCGCGGACGGCGGCGCGGTCGGGCCGTCGGGGGGCAGCCGCGACCTGTCCTCGGCAGCCGACCGCAGGCTGCTGGGCACTCTGCGGGGGCTGTGCGACGTACTGCTGGTGGGGGCGCGGACCGCGCGTTCGGAGGGGTACCGGGCCCTGCGCGCCAGGAGGGCGTGGGAGCCGCTGCGGCGCGGGCGGCCGCCCGCGCCGCCGACCGCGGTGGTCTCCCGGTCGCTGGATCTGCCGGAGGGGCTGCTGGAGGCGGCCCCAGAGGGGCAGCGCACGATCGTCCTGACCGTCGCTGGGGCACCGGCCGAGCGCCTGGCCCGGGTCCGTCGGCACGCGGACGTGGTGGTGGTCGAGGGCCTCTCCGTGGGACCGGAGCACATCGTGGACGCCCTCGGGGAACGGGGCCTGTACCGCGTCCTGACCGAGGGCGGGCCGCACCTGCTCGCCGAGTTCGTCTCAGCCGGACTGCTGGACGAGCTGTGCCTGACGACCAGCCCCCACCTGCTGGGATCGGGGTCTTCGCGCGTGGTGGCGGGCGGTCCGGGGACGCCCGGGGCCCCGGAGCGGGCCTCGGTGCGGTGCCGTCCCGTACGGCTGGCCGGGTTGTTGGAGTCCGACGGAACCCTGTTCGCGCGTTACGTCAGAGATCCGGGTGACACCTGAGAAAGCAGTTGCCAAAGGTCGTTTCCAGTCCCCACGAAACAAGGCATGAACCGTCGCGTGACCGGACATACCCGATGTGTGCCATCCATTGGAGCCCCCACTGGCTGCCCACCGCACCAGCGGGGCGTTGGCCCTCCGCCGAGAGGATGAACGCAGTGCCGACGTCCGACCACGGGTCCCTTCCGGTCTACCGAGAGATCGCCGAAGAACTACGCGGACTGATCCGCTCCGGCCGGTACACCGACGGTGACCGGCTACCCGGTGAGAACGTCCTAATGGAGCGCCACGGCATCGCACGGGCCACGGCCCGCCAGGCGCTCTCCGTACTCATCAACGAAGGCCTGGCCGTGGCCGTGCGCGGTTCGGGTATCTACGTCCGGTCGTTCCGGCCCCTTCGAAGACACGGCGTCCGCCGCCTTTCCAGGGAACTGTGGGGCGACGGACGGGCCGTGTGGAAGACGGACAGAGCGGACCGCGACTACGAGGTCGACTCCGTGCGCGTGGAGGAGGCCGCACCCGCTGAGCACGTCGCGCGGGCGCTGGAGCTGACCGGTCATGCCCGGGTGGTGCGGCGCTCGCGCCGGTACCTGGTGGAGGGCCGACCCGTGCAGAGCGCGGTCTCCCACCTCCCCCTGGCGCTGCTGGAGGCCGGGAGAGACCGCGCCGCGGCCCTGCGCATGCGCGAGGCCGACAGCGGCCCGGGCGGGATCTACGCCCGTCTGGCCGAACTGGGGTACGCCCCGGCCCACTTCACCGAGGAGATCCGTGTCCGCATGCCCACCCCCGAGGAGAGGGATCGCCTGCGGCTCGCGGCGGGCACCCCCGTGTTGGAGGTGGCCCGAACCGCCTTGACCGCCGAGCACCGGCCCGTGGAGTTCAACGAGATCACCATGGACGGATCGGCCTACGTGCTCCAGTACGACTTCGACGCCTGAGGCTGGCGCACGATACGCGAGAGGGGCGCGCCGCGCGGCGCGCCCCCGTTGAGACGAAACTCAGCGACTACTCCGTCTGGAGGCAAACACCAGGAACACCATCGGCAGGAGCACCACTCCCACCGCGATCGCTCCCGCTGAGGCGAAGAGCAAACTGTCCGGCGCCGTCTTGACCCACCGCGACACACCGAGTCCGAGGACGAAGGCGACCGTCGAAGCGCAGAGCGCGACGACCGACAGGAAAGCGAACAGCTTCCGGTCGCTCCAGGGACTCGGCCTGATCGCGTCGAGAGACGCCGCCGTGGCCCGTGCGCTGAGCACCGTGGCCCAGCGCATTTCCCGGCCGATGGCAACCGCCGCAGCGGCCACCATCCGCGACCAGGCGTAGACGTCGGCGGCGATCTGACCCGCCCACCACAGTCCGTACCTGATCCTTCCCACACGCAGCGGCCGCTTACCTATTCCGAGTTGATATGCCGTAACCGCCATGCCACCTGCCTCGGGGGGAGAGCCGACCACTGACTCTGCGGGGAGCCCTACCCCTGGCCTGGAAGGACGAACGCGACAACGTGTGAAGTAAGAAGTATGTGACCTTATGGGTGTTCAGCGGTGACATGGCGGCCGCGGCCTGAGGCGGGACGTTCCCGGCCGGGAGCTGTAACGTCGACACCATGGCTGATCCAGTGAACCCGGACGCCGCCGACGGCACCCGGCGGATTCCCGAGACCGACCAGGAATGGCGCGAGCGCCTCTCCGGCGAGGAGTACACCGTGCTCAGGCAGGCGGGTACCGAGCGGCCGTGGACCGGCGCCTACGTCGACACCAAGACCGTCGGGGTCTACCGGTGCCGGGGGTGCGGCAGCGAGCTGTTCCGCTCCGCTGAGAAGTTCGACTCGCACTGCGGGTGGCCGAGCTTCTGGGACCCCGCCGACTCCTCGTCGGTCACCCTGCACGAGGACGCCTCCCTGGGCATGGTCCGCACCGAGGTGCGGTGCGCCGCGTGCGCCTCCCACCTGGGACACGTGTTCCACGGCGAGGGGTACGGCACTCCGACCGACGCCCGCTACTGCATCAACTCCATCGCGCTCACCTTGGAACCGGACGAGGGGGACGGATAGTAAGTTGTCCTCCTAGCGCTCCGCGCCAGACCTGCGTGTGCGAGGTTCGGCTGTGGACCGCCCGTCTCCGTGTATCGGGGATAATCACCTCCAATGCGCCCCGGTCCGGCACCACCGGCCCTCGGAGCACCCGTACGGAGGGCCCGCCCGGCCCTTGCGCGCACCCGCCCCGAGCACGGGCACCCCGCAGCGGTGACCGCCGCACGGACCGACGACCCACGAAAGCGCTCATGAGCGACGACACACCTTCCACAGCCGTATCCCACCGCCCCCCGGCCCGGCCTCGCCTGGGCATGGCCCAGGGGTCGGCCCCCTGGCTCCTGCCGGCGCTGGGCGCCGCTGGGGCCGCCGCGCTGACAGCCCGGGGCTCACTCCCGAGGGCGGCGGCCGCCGCACCGGTCATCGCCCTGGCCGCGGGGATGGCGTGGTTCTTCCGCGACCCCGAACGGGGCCCGGCCACCGGCCGGGTACTGTCGGCGGCCGACGGTGTCGTCCAGAGCATCGACCCCCGCCCCGACGGGCGGACCCGGGTCGCGGTGTTCATGAACCCCCTCAACGTGCACGTCAACCGTGCTCCCCTCGCCGGCCTGGTCACCCGGGTCGAGCACCGCCCCGGGGGTTTCCGCCCCGCATTCGACAAGGACAGCGAGCGTAATGAGCGCGTCATCTGGACCCTTGAAACCGAGATCGGTGAGATCACGGTCGTTCAAATCGCCGGCGCGATGGTCAGGCGTATCGTCCCGTATCTCGCTGCGGGGCAGAAGGTCGAGCAAGGTGAGAGGATCGGGCTCATCCGGTTCGGGTCGCGTGTCGACGTCTACCTACCGGCCGGTGTCGGCCCGGCGGTGGAGGTCGGCCAGAAGGTCCGTGCCGGAGAAACCCGCATTGACGCCGACTGAGCACGCCGTCGAGCCGGGGCGCGCCGCGTCCGACCACTCCGAGGCCCCCCGGCTGCGCCTGGGGGTGGCGGACTACCTGACCCTGGGCAACGCCCTGTGCGGGTTCCTCGCGGTGTGGGCACTGGCCACCGCGCACTCGGCCCACGTGGCCTCCGGCGTCGGCGGCCCGCTCCCCCGGACCGCCGTGGCCACCGTGGTCGGCCTGCTGCTGGTGGCGGCGGCCCTCGACGTCCTGGACGGCCGCGTCGCCCGCAAGCTCGGCGGCAGCGGTATGGGCGCCGAACTGGACAACCTCGCCGACGTGGTCAGCTTCGGGTTCGCCCCGGCGTTCTTCTTCGTCGTGTGGGGCATGGGCGCCGGCCTGCCCTCGGCCGTGCCCGTCATGGTCGGCGGCACCGTCCTGCTGGCCGTCATCGTCCGCCTAGCGCGCTTCTCCTGCCAGGCACCGGACGCGCGCTACTTCACCGGCCTGCCCTGCCCGTTCGGCGCGATGGCCGTGGTGACCGTGGTCCTCATCGACCCGCACGTGTCCGTCGCCGTCACAGCCGTACTGCTGATCTCCTGGCTCATGGTGAGCCGGATGGCCTACCCCAAACCGCGCGGCCGCAAGCTCCACGCCGTCCTGGCCGCCCTGGGCGCGGGCGTGGCGCTCATGGCCCTCTGGGGGCTGGGCCTGCCCGCCGGCGACGTACTCATCTACCTCATGAGCGCCGCGGTGCTCGCCGTCATCGTCACGGTCCCCTTCCACGTCCGGGCCCAGCGCGGTTCAGCCGAGCACTGATCCGGGGTGCCCCCTCGGGGGCACCCCGGCCCCCGTTAGGGCAGGGACTCCACGAGTTCGGCGACGCTCTTGCGGCGGCCGGTGTAGAACGGCACCTCCTCGCGGGTGTGCAGCCGCGCCTTGGCGCCGCGCAGGTGGCGCATCAGGTCGACGATCCGGTGCAGCTCGTCGGCCTCGAAGGCCAGCAGCCACTCGTAGTCGTTCAGGCCGAAGGAGGAGACGGTGTTGGCGCGCACGTCCGGGTAGGGCGCGGCCATCCTGCCGTGTTCGGCGAGCATCGCGCGGCGCTCGTCGTCGGGCAGCAGGTACCACGCGTAGGACCGCACGAACGGGTACACGCACAGGTGGTCGCGCGGTTCCTCGCCCGCGAGGAAGGCCGGCACGTGGCCGCGGTTGAACTCCGCGGGGCGGTGCAGGCCCGCGACCGACCACACGGGGGTGCTCGCGCGCCCCAGACGGGTGCGGCGGAAGGCGGCGTACATCTCCTGGACCTGCTCGGAGGTCTCGGCCACCCACCAGAACATGGTGTCGGCGTCGGCGCGCAGACCCTGCACGTCGTAGCTTCCCCGGGTGGTGACACCGCGCTCGGAGGCCTTGTCGAAGAGGCTCTGGACCTCGTCGGCGGCCGCGGCCCGGTCGACGCCCTCCAGGCCGTCGACCCTGAAGACCGACCACATGGTGTAGCGGATGAGCGCGTTGAGGTCCGTGCCGTCGGCGGCGACGGCGGTGTTCTGCTGGCCCGTCACGGGTTGGCTCCTTGCTGTTCGTTTCCGTCGGCACCGGTGCCGCGGAGGGTCGGACTGGTCGTGGTGAGTGCGGCCGCAAGACGCTCGGCGGCCCCGTCCGCCTCGGCGATGCAGGCGGGGATGCCGACACCGCCGTAGACGGCGCCGCACACCTCCAGGCCGGGCAGCGCCTCCACCGCGGATCGGACACGTTCGACTCGGGCCGCGTGGCCGACGCCGTACTGGGGCAGGGCGTCCGCCCAGCGTGTTACCCGAGTCGCCACCGGGGGCCCGGACACGCCGGCCACAGTGGCCAGGTCGGCCGCCGCGACGGCGGCGAGTTCCTCATCGGAGCGCTCCAGCACCCCGGTCTCGCCCGCCCTGCCGATCGAGCACCGCACCACGACGAGGTCGTCGCCGGGGTGGGCCGTGCGCAGCGCGTCGGCGATCCAGGGCCACTTGTTGCTGGAGTAGGTGGCGGCCTTGACGGTGAGCCCCTCCCCCGCGGGAACGAGGAAGCCCGTGCCGGCGGGGGGCTCGGGGAAGGCGTAGGCGGGCAGGGCGAAGGTGACCAGTGCGGTGTCGGCGTGCTCCACCGCGCCCAGTTCGCGCGCGGCCCCGGGGGCGTGCCCGGTGAGCAGGCGCGCCGCCTCGGGCGCGGGGCAGGCCAGCAGCAGCGCGTCGCAGTCGATCGGGGGACCCGGGTCGGGACGCACACGCCACCCTCGCTCCAGGCGGTGCAGGGAGACGGCCCTGGTACGGGTGCGCAGACGCGGCCCGCAGCCATGTGCGAGGGCGGCGGCGAGTTCGGCGATGCCGCCCCGCAGGGAGGCGAAGACCGGACCCGACGCGGTGGGGGCCGCGCCGCGCCCACGCAGGGAGGCGCGCACCCCGCGGAGCAGGGAGCCACCCTCGCGCGCCATGGGCAGGATCTGCGGCAGGGCGGACTCCAGGGAGAGGCGGTCGGCCCGGCCCGCGTAGACGCCGCCCAGGAGCGGTTCCACCAGCCGGTCGACGACCTGTCGGCCCATCCGCCCGCCGATGTGGGCGGCCACGGACACGTCACCGTGGACCGGTGTGCGCGGCAGGGCCAGGTCGAGTGCGGCCCTGAGGGTTCCGGCGGGTCCGAGAACGCCACTGCGGGCGAGTGCGCGCAGGTCACCGGGCACCCCCATGAGCTGTCCGCCGGGGATCGGCCTGAGCTCCCCCCTGCTGTAGAGGGCGGCTGAGCCGGGGCCTGGGTGGACGACCGCTCCGTCCAGGCCGAGTTCGGAGAAGAGCGCGACCGCCTCGGGGCGGCGGGCGATGACGGACTCAGCCCCCTCGTCGACGGGCACGCCCGCGACCGGTGAGACGCGGAGTTTGCCGCCGGGCGCGTCGGCGGCCTCCAGAACGGTGACGGCGGCCCCCAACACGGTGAGGCGGTGGGCCGCGGCGAGTCCGGAGACCCCGCCCCCGACCACGACGACGTGGGGTGCTTGTGCCATGCCTCCAGCTTTCCAGATGTCCTGGCTCACATCGACCGGCCACCACCCGAACGCCACCGGTTCCGGTTCCTGTCCCAGAGCGTTGCCGGAGCGTTGCCGTGTCGTGACGCCGTGGACGAAACCGCGCCCAGGACCGGGCACGTCGAACGGGAATGGCTACGACAACGCTCCCCCGAGCGCGCCGACGCGTCGGCGCGCTGTTCTCCCTGGGCCTGGCCGCCGCCCTCCTCTCGGCGTGCTCCACGGGCCCCGACACGACGGCCTCCGAGGGCGCCGCCGGTTCCTTCTCCGGCGGCGGTGAGGCCGCGGCCCCCGAGGCGGCACAGGACTACGCGGTCCAGGAGGAGTCGCGGGCCCAGGACTTCGACTCCGGTGAGGACGCGATGGCCGAGGTCCCCGCCGACGGCGGCGGGTCCGTCGACGCCGATCTGGAGGCCCCCGACCGGGCACTCATCCACACCGCGCACATGACCGTGCGTGTGGACGACGTCACCGCGACGTCCGAGGAAGCCAAGGAGCTCGCGATCACGGCCGAGGGCTACGTCGCCTCCGAGCACGTCTCCACCCCCTCGGGCGGCACACCGAACGCCTTCCTGACACTGCGCGTGCCCAACGAGGGCTACGAGGAGCTGCTCTCCGCTCTGGCCGAGCTGGGCGACCGCTCGGACCTGGAGCGCAGTGTGAACGACGTCACCGAGGAGGTGACGGACGTCGAGAGCCGCATCGAGTCGGCGGAGACGTCACTGGACACCCTGCGCGGCTACCTGGAGGAGGCCGAGAACGTCGACGAACTGCTGCGCGTGGAGGAGCAGATCCAGCGCCGCCAGTCGGAACTGGAGGCGTTCCAGGCGCGGCTGGAGGCCCTGACCGACCAGACCTCCTACTCGACCATCCACGTGCGGCTGAGCCCGCCGGAGAGCTACGTCGAGCGGCCCAACGGTGAGGACCTCGGGTTCCTCGGCGCGCTCAAGCAGGGGTGGGAGGCCCTGGTGGCGATGGTGCTGTGGCTCCTGGTGTTCCTGGGGTGGGTGCTGCCGTTCACGGCCCTGGCTGCGGCGATCGTCGGCCCGCTGTGGTGGTGGCGCCGACGGCGCCGCACCCGGGCCGCCGAGGAGACGGCACCGGCCGAGCCTTCAGACTCCGAACGGGAAGAGACCGAAGAGGCCTCCGGCGAGAGGTCGTCCGACGGGGAATAGGCGGACCCCCGCAGGTGCGTGCTCGGGCGCCCGGGGGACGGGAACCTCCGGCGGCCCCGCGGGCGCCCGGGCCCGCCCCCGGCGGGCGGCGCGTCCCGGAACGGCTCCCGTGCGGCCGGTGGCGTCCCCCGGTGCTCAGACCGCGCTCTGCTCGTGCACGAAAGCGGTGAGGCGCGCGAGCACGTCCGGTTCGGTGCTCGGCAGGACTCCGTGGCCCAGGTTGAAGACGTGGCCGTCGGCGGCGCCGCCCCGGGAGAGGATGTCACGGGTGCGCTCGGCGACGACCTCCCAGGGAGCGAACAGGGCCGCAGGGTCCAGGTTGCCCTGGAGCGCTTTGCCGGGGCCAACACGCCGGGCAGCCTCGTCCAGCGGGACACGCCAGTCCACGCCCACCACGTCGGCCCCGGCTTCGCCGAGCAGGCCGAGCAGTTCACCGGTGCCCACCCCGAAGTGGATGCGCGGGACGTCGAACCGGGCCAGCTGGTCGAAGATCCACGTGGTGTGCGGCAGCACCGAGGCCCGGTAGTCCTCGGCGCTGAGGGCGCCGACCCAGGAGTCGAACAGCTGCACCGCGCTCGCCCCCGCCTCGATCTGGGTGCGCAGGAAGCCCAGCGTGATGGCGGACAGGCGGCGCATGAGCTCATTCCACAGCTCGGGCTCGCCGTACATGAACGCCTTGGCGTGCTCGTGGTTCTTGGACGGGCCGCCCTCGATCAGGTAGGAGGCGAGGGTGAAGGGGGCCCCGGCGAAACCGATGAGGGGCTTGTCGCCCAGCTCACCGACCAGCCGCCCGATCGCCTCGGTCACGTAGGTCAGGTCGTCCGGCTCGATCTCACGGAGCTGCTTGACTCCGCCGGCGTCCCGGATCGGCTCGGCCACGACCGGTCCGACACCGGGTTTGATGTCAAGGTCGATCCCGATGGCCCTGAGCGGGACGACGATGTCGCTGAAGTAGATCGCGGCGTCGACGTCGTACCGGCGTACCGGCTGCATCGTGATCTCGGTGATCAGGTCCGGACGCGCACAGGCGTCGAGCATGGAGACGTCGGCGCGGGCCTGCCGGTACTCGGGCAGCGAGCGTCCGGCCTGGCGCATGAACCACACCGGTGTGTGCGGGACCGGGAGTCCGCGGCAGGCGCGGAGGAAAGGAGAGTCTTGAAGGGTCACTCCCCGATCGTGCCATGCCCGCCGCCGTGCTCTCACGCAGGTCGGCAGGGAACGGCTCTCCGTCGTCTGTGCGGGGGCCGGGAAGCGCGGCCCGGTACGGCGAACGGGTCCCAAGATCATTACGAAACCCCGACACGCCGTGCCAACTCCGTACCGACGTAGAGGACTCGTGCCACGGTCGTCTGCGTTGCCATCAACCGACCCGTGTCCGGGGGTCGGCCGTCCGGGCGTGCCCGGACCGGGCCCCGGCCGCGACTCACCACAAGATGAAGGCTGACGTTTCCACCATGCCCGATGTCGGTAGCGTCGAGAACGCGCACGAGACGTTCCGGCGAGCGGTCGGGGCGCTGCACGCTCCCCCGGCGCGCCCGGAGATCGCCGTGGGGGAGATCCCCGCACCCCAGCGGCTGGCCCCCCACACGGCCGCGGTGTCGGCCGAGGTGACGGTCCAGGGGGAGGAGGTCTCCTGGGGACGGCTCATCGTCCTCTACGATCCCGAGGGCACCCGGGACTGGCCGGGACCGTTCCGTCTGGTGTGCCAGGTCAACGCGGAACTGGAATCGGAGATCGCAGTCGACCCCCTGCTCGGGCCGGTCGCATGGAGCTGGCTCACCGACGCGCTGGACGGACAGGGCGCCGCCCACCACACGCTGAGCGGCACGGTCACGCGCGCCACGACGGAGGGGTTCGGCACCAAGGCCGGGGAGGGGACCAGCACCGAGGTGGAGATGCGGGCCTCGTGGACGCCGGAGTCGGAGGACCTGTCCGGGCACGTGGCCGCGTGGCTGGCCCTGCTGGGTTCGGCCGCGGGCCTGCCCCCGCTGGACGTGGCCGACATCGCCCGACAGCGCTCCAGGCCCTGACCTGCACACCCTCCACCTCCGGAGTCGGCTTCCGCGTCCGCTCGCCCCAGCGCATACCGTAGTGGTGTGGCCAACGCGTTGAACTCCAAGACAGAACCCCACGACCCAGGGAACGACGACGCTGAGAGGGCGCCGCTGCTGCGGGAACCGCGCGAGGGTCTGCCCGACGTCACCGCCGACCCCGACGCGCTGGCCGACGTCATCGCGGCGGTGTCCGCTGGCAGCGGGCCGGTGGCCGTGGACGCCGAGCGCGCCTCGGGGTACCGCTACGGCCAGCGCGCCTACCTGGTCCAGTTGCGCCGGGAGGGCTCCGGTTCGGCGCTGATCGACCCCGTGCACTGCCCGGACCTGGCCGGTTTGGACACGGCGATCGGCGACACCGAAGTGGTGCTGCACGCCGCGCACCAGGACCTGCCCTGCCTGTCGGAACTGCGCCTGCGCCCGCGGCGGCTGTTCGACACCGAGCTGGCGGGACGGCTGCTGGGCTACCAGCGGGTCGGCCTGGGCTTCATGGTGGAGCGGTTGCTGCACGTGCGGCTGGCCAAGGAGCACTCGGCCGTGGACTGGTCCCAGCGTCCCCTGCCCGAGGACTGGCTGCGCTACGCGGCACTGGACGTGGAGATCCTCATCGAGCTGCGGGACGCGCTGGAGGAGGAGCTGAGCGAGACCGGCAAGCTGGAGTGGGCCCGCGAGGAGTTCGCGTCGGTGCTCGCCGCCCCGCCGAAGGAGCCCCGCAAGGATCCCTGGCGCCGCACGTCGGGCATCCACAGGGTGCGCAACCAGCGGGCGCTGGCCGCCGTGCGCGAGCTCTGGTACGCGCGGGACGAGATCGCCCGTGAGCGGGACGTCTCGCCCGGCCGGGTCCTGCCCGACGCCGCCATCGTGGAGGCCGCCTCGGCGATGCCCCGCACGCCCTCCGAACTGCTCGGCATCAAGCAGTTCGGCATCAAGCTGGCGCGACGCCACCTCAACACCTGGATCAGGGCTGTCGACCGGGCCCGCGACATGGGACGGCCCGAACTGCCCAGACCCAACGCCCCGGGGGACGGACCCCCTCCCGTGAACCGGTGGGCCGACCGGGCCCCGGAGGCCGCGCGCCGTCTGGAGCGCGCCCGAGCCACGGTCTCGGGCATCGCCGAGGACGTGGTCATGCCGACGGAGAACCTGCTGCTGCCGGACAGCGTGCGGCGGCTGGCGTGGACACCGCCCGCGACGGTGGATCCCGAGTCGGTCGCCGCCTTCCTGCGTTCACGCGGCGCCCGTGAGTGGCAGATCGGCCTGACCGCGTCTCCGCTGGCCACAGCCCTACGAGAAGCGGAAAAAGACTGATTCTTACCCTCCCTTAACCGCTTCAACACTCTTGTGCGCGAAGTCACTCGCATTCGGGTGGGTTTCAGGCGGGTTTCAGGGTGTGCACCGGACCGGCGGCCGATTAAGTTATACAACTGTGCCCTCAACCCCCGGGGCGCGTTCGACGTCCTATTCTCGGAGCCCTTTCCGGCTCCGACACCTTTGCACACGCACGAGGAGGTGTGGTGAGTCTGCTGTCGCTTTGGCGCGGGTTCCTGTCCGAGACCGGCCTGACCAAGGCCCCCGGGCACAGGGCGGACACGACCGTGTCCGCCCCTGCGGAGGAGAACGGGCAGGAAGCGGAAGAGCACGTGGAGGTCCGCGTGCTGGATCCGGTGCCCCCCGCCCCCGTTCCCGCCGCCGTGCCGGTCGCACCCGGCCCGGGGCCCGGTTTCGGCGGCGTCCCGCCGGCCGCGCGCGCCGCCCGGACCACAGGAACGCACGTGACCGCCCTGGAGCGGACCCTGCGGGCCCTGGTAGAACGGCACGGGACCGAGCACCCGGACACGATCGCCGCACGCAACAACCTGGCCACCAAGTACGCGCGGATGGGGCGGCGCGAGATGGCCGTCCAACAGTTCGAACTGGCCCTGGCCGAGGTCGCCGCGGTCTATGGCGAGGAGCACCCCCGCACGGAGATCATCCGCGAGAACCTGGCCTGGGCGCTGGAGGACGCGGGGCGTCCCGCGGACGCGGCGGTGCACTGGGAGATCCTGCTGCGCGAGCGCGAGGACCAGTTCGGGCCCGCCGACGAGGACACCGTGGAGGCGCGGGCTCACCTCGCGATGTGCTATAAGCGCTCCGGCCGCCTGGAGGAGGCGATCGGACACTTCGAGCAGGCCATCGAGAGCGCGGCCTCACCCCAGCGGCGCGATGAGCTGCGCCTGAGCCTGAGCCTGGCCCTGATCCGCTCCGAGCACCACGCGGCCGCGGTCGAGCAACTGCGCACGGTCCTGGCCAGCCGTCGGCGGCGGCTGGGCAAGTCCCACATCGACACCCTGACCGTGCACCACCGGCTGGGGCGCGCCTACACACAGGCGCACCGGCACGAGGAGGCGGTGCAGGTCCTGCGGGACGCCTACCGCACCGCTCTGGGCGCCTCGGGGGACCCGGACGTGCGCCGCCTGACCATGCGTCTCAAGCGCGACCTGGCGGGCGCCCACGCGGCCGCGGACCGCGACCGCGGGTAGGGGAGGACAGAACGCGCACACGGCGCGCCCGGGGCGGGGGCCCGGGGCGCGCCGTCGCCGTCCCGAGCACCGTCGGCCGAACCCGGGGCGTCCCACGGGGGCGGGCCCGTGAACCCGGCGTGCCTCGGGGGCTCCGGTACTCGCGCAACTTGTTACTGGCGAGTAGCATGGGCTCGACACGTCCGTTCACCGTTGGATTAAGGAGGGCCCATCGTGCCGCGAACCGCACGCGACGTCGTGTTCGTCGACGGAGTACGCACCCCGTTCGGCAAATCTGGCAAGGGCCTCTACGCCGAGACACGCGCCGACGACATGGTCGTCCGCGTCATCCGCGAACTGCTGCGCCGCAACCCCGGCCTCCCGCCCGAGCGTGTCGACGAGGTCGCCATCGCCGCCACCACCCAGATCGGCGACCAGGGCCTGACGATCGGCCGCAGCGCCGCGATCCTCGCGGGCCTGCCCAAGACCGTCCCCGGCTACGCCATCGACCGCATGTGCGCGGGTGCACTCACCGCTGTCACCACCTCCGGCGCGGGCATCGCCTTCGGCGCCTACGACGTCGTGATCGCCGGCGGTGTCGAGCATATGGGCCGCCACCCCATGGGCGAGGGGGTCGACCCCAACCCCCGCTTCCTCTCCGAGAAGCTGGTCGACCCGTCCGCCCTGGTCATGGGCAACACCGCGGAGAACCTACACGACCGCTACCCCTCCATCACCAAGGAGCGCGCCGACGCCTACGCCGTGCGCAGCCAGGAGAAGGTCGCCAAGGCCTACGCCGACGGCCACCTCCAGCCGGACCTGGTCGAGATGGCCGTCCGCTCACTGGAGAGGGGCTACGGCCTAGCGACTGAGGACGAGCCGCCCCGGCCCGGCACGACCATGGAGTCGCTGGCCGGACTGAAGACCCCCTTCCGCGCACACGGCAACGTGACCCCCGGCAACGCCGCGGGCCTCAACGACGGCGCCACCGGCGCTCTGCTCGCCGCCGAAGACGTGGCCGCCGACCTCGGCCTGAACGCGGGCATGCGCCTGGTCGACTTCTCCTTCGCGGGTGTCGAGCCCGAGGTCATGGGCGTGGGTCCGGTCCCCGCCACCGAGAGGCTCTTCGAGCGCCAGGGCATGTCGATGGACGACATCGGACTCATCGAGATCAACGAGGCGTTCGCCGTGCAGGTGCTCGCCTTCCTGGAGCACTTCGGCATCGCCGACGACGACGCCCGGGTCAACCCGTGGGGCGGGGCGATCGCCCTCGGGCACCCGCTGGCCTCCTCCGGCGTCCGCCTCATGATGCAGCTGGCACGCCAGTTCGCAGAGCGCCCCGACGTCCGCTACGGCCTGACCACCATGTGCGTGGGCATGGGCATGGGCGGGACCGTCCTGTGGGAGAACACCAACTACGAGGGGGGCAAGTGAGCACCGTCATCGAGCAGGCCCGGGAACTCTTCGGCTCCGAGGTCGTCACCAACGCGATCTCCCGTGACGTGACACTCCCCTACGGCGCGGGCACCGCGGTCCTGATCACCCTGGACAACGGGCACGACCACACCAAGCCGAACACCTTCGGTCCGGGCGGGCTGCTCGCCCTGGACGAGGCGATCGAGGCCGCCCGCGCGCGCACCGACATCGCGGCCGTGGCCGTCACCGGCAAGCCGTTCATCTTCGCCGTCGGCGCCGACCTGACCGGTATCCCCGCGCTGGAGACGTGGGAGCAGGCCCACGCCATCGGCAAGCTCGGCCACGACGTGTTCCGCAAGCTCGGCGAGCTGGACGTGCCGACGTTCGCGCTCATCAACGGCGCCGCCATGGGAGGCGGTGTGGAGGTGGCGCTGCACTGCTCCTACCGCACCGTCTCCTCCGGCGTCCCGGCGTTCTCCCTGCCCGAGGCCTTCCTCGGCCTCGTCCCGGGCTGGGGCGGCACTTACCTGCTGCCCCGCCTGATCGGCGCGGAGAAGGCCCTGAAGATCATCGTCGACAACCCGCTCGCCCAGAACAGGGTCATCAAGGGCGCGAAGGTCCACGAGATGGGCATCGCCGATGCCCTCTTCGAGCCGGCCGACTTCGTCGAGGAGTCGCTGCGCTGGGCCGCAAAGGTGGTCAAGGGCGACATCACGGTCGAGCGCCCCGAGGTCGACACCGGCCAGGCCTGGGACGACGCCGTGAACACGGCCCGGTTCCAGCTGGAGGGCAAGCTGCACGGCGCCGCCCCCGCCCCGGTCCGCGCCGTCGAGCTGGTGGCCGAAGCGAGGAACCGCACGCGCGACGAGGGCTTCGCCGCCGAGGACGAGGCGCTCGCCGACCTCATCATGGGCGACGAGCTCAAGGCCGGCCTGTACGCCTTCGACCTGATGCAGAAGCGCGCCAAGCGCCCTGCGGGCGCCCCGGACAAGGCGCTGGCACGCAAGGTCACCAAGGTCGGCGTCGTGGGCGCCGGCCTGATGGCGGGGCAGTTGGCCCTGTTGTTCGCCCGCCGCCTGGACGTGCCCGTGGTCATGAACGACCTCGACCGGGAGCGTCTGGACCAGGGCGTGGCCTACGTGCACGGCGAGGTCGACAAGCTCCTGGGCAAGGGGCGGATCAACGGCGACCAGGCCAACCGTCTCAAGGGCCTGGTGACCGGCTCGCTGACCAAGGACGCCTTCGCCGACGCCGACTTCGTGATCGAGGCCGTCTTCGAGCGGATGTCGATCAAGCAGCAGGTGTTCGCCGAGCTGGAGGCCGTGGTCTCCCCCGAGGCGATCCTGGCCACCAACACCTCCTCGCTGTCGGTCACCGAGATGGCCTCGGGGCTGAAGCACCCCGAGCGGGTGGTGGGCTTCCACTTCTTCAACCCGGTCGCCGTCCTGCCGCTGCTGGAAATCGTCCGCGGCGCGGAGACCGACGAGGCCTCCCTGGCGACGGCCTTCACCGTCTCCAAGAAGCTGAAGAAGACCTCGGTGCTGTGCAAGGACGCCCCGGCGTTCGTGGTCAACCGCCTGCTCACCCTGTTCATGGGCGAGGTACTGAGCGCGGTGTCGGAGGGCACCGAGCCCGAGGCTGCCGACCGTGCGGTCGCGCCCCTGGGGCTGCCGATGTCGCCGCTGATGCTGCTCCAACTGGTGGGACCGGCGGTGGCGCTGCACGTGTCCGAAACACTGCACGAGGCCTTCCCCGACCGCTTCGCGGTCTCCGACGGGCTGGCCGAGGTGGTCAAGGCGGGCAAGACGGCGATCTTCGCCCCGGACCTCACCATCGACCCGCAGGTGAAGGAGCTGATCAGCGGCGGGGACTCCCCGTCGGAGGAGAGCGCGATCCTGGACCGGGCGCTGCGGGCGCTGGCCCTGGAGATCCGGATCATGCTGGACGAGGGCGTGGTGGCCGAGCCTGCCGACATCGACCTGTGCCTGATCGCGGGCGCGGGCTGGCCCTTCCACACCGGCGGGATCACGCCCTACCTGGACCGGGTGGGCGTGTCCGAGGCCGTGAACGGCAGGCCCTTCCACGAGGGCGCGCCCAAGGCTGTGTAAGCGTGTGAGGCCCATGCGGGCCCGGCCACCGGTTCCGGCGGCCGGGCCCGCTTTTCTTGGCATTTCCCCACAAAGTCCAGAAGCCCACACATTTCGACTACGATTCGCTATACATCAGTGACATTGTGTAGTGTCCGCCGCGTGGCAATCTCTCCCGAACATCAGATCTACGCGGAGTTGTTCTCCGACTCCCCCGACATGGCCGTCGAGTTCCTGCGCGAGCGGGGCGTGCGTGTCCCCGACTACGACCGCAGCGAGATCACCTCGTGCGACCTCGGACACGTCGAACCGGTCGAACGCCGCTCGGACGTGGCGATCATGCTGCGCGGCGAGGGCCCCCACGGTGCCCACGACAACCTCATGGGCGTCGTCGTCGAGGTCCAGCGCGACTGGTCCGAGCGCAAGCGCTACACCTGGCCGGAGTACCTGACCAGCCTGCGGTCCCGGCACGAGTGCCCGGTCAGCCTGCTCGCGATCTGCCCGCGGCAGTCCGTGGCCGACCGGTACACCGGGGCCATCCCGCTAGGCCACCCCGGTTTCGTCCTCAGCCCGCTCGTGGTGGGGCCGAAGGACATCCCCGTGGTCACCGATCCGGCGACCGTCGCGGGCGCACCCACGCTGGGGGTGCTGTCGGCGGCGGCACACGGGTCCCGCAAGACGGACGTGCTGGAGGCCCTGCACACCGGCCTCGACACCATCGATCCGGAGAGGGCGGCGAAGTATATTGGATACTCGCTGCACCTGCTCGCCGACACCGACGGACAGAAAGCACTGGAGAAACTCATGATGGCGGACACCTTCGAGTACACGAGCGAGTGGACCCAGAGCCTCAGGACCGAAGGCAGGACCGAAGGCAGGGTCGAAGGCAAGGCGGAGGCCCTCCTGATCGTCCTGGCCGGGCACGGCATCGAAGTCACCGACACCGACCGCGAGCGCATCAACGGGTGCCGGGACCGCGACGTGCTCGACACCTGGCTCCACCGGGCCGCCACCGTCTCCTCCACCGACGAACTCTTCGAGGCATAGCGTCGGGGAACCCGCCCGGGCGCGGGTCCGGCCCGCGCACGGGCGGCGCTACACCCGCTCGGGTGTCCTCCGGGACGCCTCCGGAACGGAAGCCCCCTCCTCCCCGCCCTCGGAGATGCCCACCCGGTCGTGCAGCCAGCGCAGGGGGCGGGGGAGCCACCAGTTGAGCCGACCCAGCAGCCGCATGGCCGCGGGCACCATCACCGCACGGACCAGGGTGGCGTCCACGAAGACCGCCATCGCCAGGCCGATACCGATGATCTTGAGGAACAGCAGGTCGGAGACACCCATCGCCAGGAGCACGACCACCAGCAGCAGTGCCGCGCTCGTGATGATCCGCCCGGTGCGCTGCAGCCCCACCGCCACCGAACGGGTGTTGTCACCGCTGCGCAGGTACTCCTCACGGACCCGGCTGAGCAGGAACAGTTCGTAGTCCATCGCCAGGCCGAAGGCCACGACCGTGATCAGCACCAGGTAGGTCGGGTCGATCGTGCCCACGGCCTCAAAGCCCAGCAGCGCCGAGAGCGCCCCCTCCTGGAAGGCCCAGATCACCACGCCGAGTGAGGCCCCCAGCGACAGCGCGCCCATGAGCACAGCCTTCACCGGCAGCACGACGGAGCCGAAGGCCAGGAACAGCAGGACCAGCGTGGCGGCGGCCACGAAGCCCACTGTGGCCGGGATCGCCTCGACGATGGCCGCCACGTTGTCGGCCTGCATTGCGGCGGCACCGCCCACCAGCACCTCCTCGGCGCCCTCTGGCGGTTCCTCCGAACGCACGTCCTCGACCAGGTCGGCGGTCTCCGGAGCGTCGGCCTCCCCCTCGTAGGCGAGGACCACGTGCGCGATCCCCTCGCCGGTGCGTTCCACCGCCGCCCGCTGCACCTCGGGCGCCAGGTCCGCCAGACGCGCGGTGTACTCCTGGAGGTCCTCGTCGTCGGCCTCGCCGACGACCGCGATGTCGAGGCGGCCGGTGTCCCCGCCGGGAAAGTCGTCGGCGAGCGCCTCGGTGGCGATCCGGCTGGAGGAGTCCTCAGGCAGGTAGCGCTGGTCGGTCGGGCCCAGCCGGGTGTCCGACAGGCCGAACCCGAACGCCACCAGCACACCGCCGACGAGCAGCAGCGAGACCACGGGGAAGCGCATCACGGTACGGGCGGCGCGCTCCCAGCCGCCGACCGCCCCGGGGGCCGGGCGCGGACGCAGGCGCGGCAGCGGCAGACGCAGCCGGTCGATACGCCTTCCGGTGACCGACAGCAGCGCGGGCAGGAAGACCACCGCGGCGAGGAGGTCGAACACGACCACGGCGATGCCGCCCCAGCCGATGGACTTGAGGATGGGCTGGGGAAAGAACAGGAGCCCGGCGAAGGCGATACCGACGGTGATGCCGGAGAAGGCCACGGTGCGGCCGGCGGTGTCCACGGTGCGGGCGACGGCGTCGCGGACCGGCTGTCCGCGATCGAGTTCCTCGCGGAAGCGGCTGACCATGAACAGGCCGTAGTCGATGGCCAGCCCCAGGCCGAGGATGGTGGCGACGTTGACGGCGAACACCGACACCTCGGTGACGTGGGTGAGGGCGCGCAGCAGGGTGAGGGAGCCGAGGATGGCCAGCCCTCCCACGGCGAGGGGCATCAGGCCGGCGACGAGCCCGCCGAAGATGACGACCAGGAGCAGGAGCAGGACCGGGAGGGTGACGAGTTCGGCGCGCACGACGTCGGCCTCGGCACTCTCTGACAGTTCGCTTTCGATCGCCACGGAGCCGCCCAGGCGGGTCTCCAGGGAGCCCGACTCCAGGATCTCGGCGACGTCGCCGTACTGGTGGAGGCGCTCGGCGTGGGACCCGCCGGCCAGGGTGACGGGAACGTAGGTGGCCTGGGCGTCCTCGGAGACGAGCATGCCCCGCCCCGCCTCACCCAGATCGGCGTCGAGGTAGGTGTCGTAGTCGGCGACCAGGTCCTCGGGCAGGTCGCCGGTGACGCTCTCGACCGCGTCCGCGAAGTCGGGGTCGGTCACCTCCAGCTCGTCGCTGCGGAAGACAGCGACGAGGTCGGCCCCGTCGTGACCGAGTCCGTCCTCCAGCAGGCGTGTGGCGCGGTAGGACTCCGACCCCGGGTCCTCGAAACCGCTGTCGCCGACGTCGGAGAAGACCCCCGAGCCCCAGACGGCCGAGAAGGCGGCGAAGAGCACGGTGGCCGCCAGCACCCACCACCGCCGCCGGTGGACGGCGTCCCCCAGCCGTCCGAAGAGCCCCGTGTGTGCCGGCATCCGACGCCCCCCTCAGTGCAGCGGTGGACCGCGCGGCCGGTGTTGGCCGAACGTGCGACGGTTACGCTACCCGCGCGTAGGGGGGGCTGATGCGTCTTATCGCCGCATCAGTGTCATACCGGAAGTATCGCGCGGTGAAACCGCAGTTCACGTGGCTGGGAGCCGACCGGAGACCCGGACCCCAAAGGCGGACTGTGCGCGATACCACACTTTCGGCGAGCATGCCGGCGGGATCCCGCGCGTGCTCTGCGCCCCACATGCCCCCTGAGCACCAGACGCTCCCGAACAGACCCCATACTGGAGTTTCGTCATGTTCGCCGGATTCACGGATTCGGCCCCCAGCGCGCACCACGCACGAGAGCGAGGACGACCCCCCGTGGAGAACCCACCCGGTGAGCGGACCGGGAGCGAGGACCCCCCGCCCGAGCGGACCGGCCCCTGGGTAGCGCCCGGATCGGCCCCCGCGCCCCGGGGCCTCCCCGCGGCTCCCCCGCCCTTTCCCGTGCCCCCGCCCCCTCCTCCCCCGCAGAGGCCCGCGACCGGCCCCTGGCCCCCGCCCTCCAGCCCCTGGCCCCCGCCCTACCACCAGGGGTGGGCGCCGCAGCCGGGGTGGCCCCCACCGCGCCCGCGGCGCAGCGGTGCCAGGAACGTCCTGTTCAGCACGGCCGTCGCCCTGACGGTCGCGGGGGCGGCGCTCGCCGCCAGCGTCGTGGTCCTGGTCAGCACCCCGCGCGAGGACCCCCCCACCGGCGGAGCCGACCTGGCCCTGTACTACGACCGGAACCTGACCGGCGTCCCCGAGCCCGCCACCGTCGACCTCGTCGACCACCCCCTGTACTCGGCTCCGATGCCGACCGGCGCCGCCTGCGAGCTGCCCGACCTGGACGTGGACTCGGACGCGTCCTGGCTGGAGTTCGCCGAGGTCACCGGGGAGTGCCTGGACACCCTGTGGGCACCGGTCCTCAACGGCCTCGGCCTCTTCCCGGAGGCTCCCGAGGTCGGCGTCAGCGGAAGCGCCCCCGGATCGGTCCCCATCGATCCGGACGCCTACGTCCTCGGCTACTACGAGCCCGATCCCCTGCGCATCACGTTGGTGCTGCCCAGCGTCCGCGCGGTCGACGCGGGCGTCCCCCCGCAGGATCGCGAGCTGATCTGGTTCGCGCTGATGGCGCACGAGTACGGCCACCACGTCCAGAACGCGGCCGGCATGTTCGAGCTCACCCACGCCTCGGGCGGCGCGGACTCCGACCAGGAGATGCTGCGGCGCTCCGAACTGCAGGCGGAGTGCCTGGCGGGGGCGGGGATGCGCGCAATCACCGGAGACGAGGACGCCCTGCGGGCGGTCAACACCTACCTCAACGGCGGCGGCGACCTCGACAGCCACGGAAGCGCGGCGAACCGTTCCCACTGGTTCGAGCGGGGGTGGTCCCAGGAGACCGTCGACGGCTGCAACACCTACGACGCGGAGTCCTCCCGGGTCTCCTGAGCCCCGCCCCGCTCGATCACGCCGCGGTAGGCCCGCCAGCCGTGCAGCTTGACGCGCTCGCCGCGGCCGAGCCGCTCGGCCTGCTCCGCCTCCGCGGCGTCGATGCGCAGCCAGTCACCGTAGCCGCTGTGGGCGAGGCCGCGCTCGTCCAGGACCCGTTCCAGGGGCACGGGCTCGGGCAGCGCGTCGCACAGGCCGGGGGCGTCCTCCAGCAGGGATCGCACGGTCGCGGCGGCGTCGGACTTGTTGGTGCCGATCACGCCGGTGGCACCCCGTTTGGCCCATCCGGCCACGTAGTCTCCGAGCACGGGCCGCCCCTCGGGCCCCAGCACACGCCCCGCCTCCTGCGGAACGGTGCGCTCCACCGGGTCGAAGGGCACGTCCGGCAGAGGGGCTCCCGCGTAGCCCACCGAGCGCAGCACCATGCCCACCGCCAGGTCCTCCCCCGTGCCGGTGCCCACCAGGCGGCCGTCGGCGTCCATCCGGGTGTGCTCCACCCGCACGCCCCGGACCCGGTCGGAGCCCAGGACCTCCTGCGGCCTGGCCCAGAAGTGCAGGCGCAGGCGGCGGGGCAGCCCACGCGGGGGGCGGCCGGCCTGCCGCGAGAGCAGGCGCAGGTTGGTGCGGGCGGCGCGCGCCACCCGGCTCAGCTCCGGGGGGCCGCCACCGATACGGGCCGGGTCGATGTCGACCTGACCGGGGTCCACCAGCACGTCCGCCCCAGGAAGCGCGAGCAGGTCACGCAGTTCGGGTGCGGTGAACTTCGCCTGGAGGGGACCGCGCCGGGACAGCAGATGGACGGTGCGCACACGGCTGGCGGCGAGGGCCTCCAGCACGGGCTGGGGGATGTCGGTGTGCCGGAGTTCGTCGGAGGTCTTGAGCAGGACCCGGGCCACGTCGAGGGCGACGTTACCCGCGCCGACCACGGCGACCTCCTCCGAGTCCAGGACGAACCGTTCCAGTTCGCTGTCGGGGTGGCCGCAGTACCAGTTCACGAAGTCGGTAGCGGCGACACTGCCGGGCAGGTCCTCCCCCGGCACACCCATCCGACGGTCCACGGAGGCCCCGGTGGCGTAGACGACGGCGTGGTGGGAGCGGGCCAGGTCCTCGCGGGTGAGGTCGGATCCGAACTCGACGCCACCGACGAAGCGCACGTGCGGGTGCTCCAGGACCGTGCGCAGCACCCGCGCCACCCCCTTGATCCTGGTGTGGTCGGGGGCGACCCCGTAGCGCACCAGGCCGTAGGGGGTGGGCAGGCGGTCCATGACGTCCACCCGGACGGGGACGCGGTGCTGGCGGGTGAGGGCGTCGGCGGCGTAGACGCCCGCCGGGCCGGAGCCGATGACGGCCACCCGGAGCGGTCCTGCCGCCTCGGTGCGCTGCTGTTCGGGGTCGGGAGAGGTCATGGACCCATTCTCGCAGCACCGGGGGCGGTCGGCTCCGGGTACGCGCGGAGGGGGCCCCTGCGGCGACCCTGCGCGCGTACCCGTGCCCGCCGGAGCGGGTCAGGCCTTCTCGTCGGCCAGTTCCCGGCCTCCGGTGCCCTCGGTGTGGCGGGAGACGGTCTCGGTGAGCTTGCGGGCCAGCTCCTGGGGGGTCAGGCCCTGCTGCTGGAGGATGCGGTCGCGCTTGGCGTGGTCGAGGAACTCCTGCTCGATGCCGAACGTGCGGACGGGCACGTCGACGCCGTGGTCACGCAACAGCCGGGCCACGGCGTCGCCGACACCCCCGGTGCGGCCGTTGTCCTCCACCACGGCCACCACGCTGTGCCGGGCGGCCTCCTCGACCAGGGCCCGGTCCAGGGGCTTGACCCACAGGGGGTCGACGACGGTGACGCCGATGCCCTGGGCGGCCATCCGGTCGGCGACCTCGCATGCCGTCTGGGCCATGGAGCCGACGCCGACGATGAGCAGGTCCGCGGCGCGGTCGCCGCCGGTGCCCGCGCGGAGCAGGTCCATGGAGCCGACCCTGCCGACGGCGTCGAGGTGCTCGGCGACCGCGCCCTTGGGGTAGCGCACGACCGTGGGGGCGTCCTCGACCGCGACGGCCTCGCGCAGCAGCGTGCGCAGGCGCTCGGCGTCGCGCGGCGCGGCCAGGCGCAGGCCCGGCACCACCTGGAGGATCGACATGTCCCACATGCCGTTGTGGCTGGGGCCGTCGTTGCCCGTCACACCGGCGCGGTCCAGACAGAAGGTGACCCCCTGCCGGTGCAGGGCGGCGTCCATGAGCACCTGGTCGAAGCACCGGTTGAGGAACGTGGCGTAGACGGCCACGACGGGGTGCAGGCCGTTCATGGCCATGCCGGTCGCGGACGTGGCGGCGTGCTGTTCGGCGATGCCGACGTCGAAGACGCGGTCGGGATAGGCCTCGGCGAACTTGTGGAGGCCGGTGGGGTGCAGCATGGCCGCGGTGATGGCGACGACGTCCTCGCGCTCGGCACCGAGTTCGACCATGGCGTCGGCGAAGACCGAGGTCCACTTGACGGCCTTGGACCCGGGCTTGGCCAGGCCGGTGTCGATGTCGAAAGGACCGGGGGCGTGGAACTGGTCCTCTTCGTGGTTCTCGGCCGGCGCGTAGCCCTTGCCCTTCTGGGTGATGCAGTGGACGATCACCGGGCCGCCGAAGTCGCGGGCGCGGCGCAGCGCCTTCTCCAGTGCGGGTTCGTCGTGGCCGTCGACGGGGCCGAGGTACTTCAGGCCCAGGTCCTCGAACATCATCTGCGGCTGGATGGCGTCCTTGACGCCCTTCTTGAGACCGTGGAGGGCCTCGTAGAGAGGCTGGCCGACGACGGGGGTCCGGTTGAGCGTGCTCTTGGCCAGGTCGAGGGCCTGCTCGTAGCCGGGGGCCAACCGCAGGGAGGCCAGGTGGTCGGCGATGCCGCCCCTGGTGGGCGAGTAGGAGCGGCCGTTGTCGTTGACGACGACGACCAGGCGCCGGTTGCGCTTGTCGGCGATGTTGTTGAGCGCCTCCCAGGCCATGCCGCCGGTGAGGGCGCCGTCCCCGATCACCGCGACCACGGTGCGGTCGTCGCGGCCCCGCACCTCGTTGGCCTTGGCCATGCCGTCGGCGTAGGACAGGGCGGTGGAGGCGTGCGAGTTCTCGATGAAGTCGTGCTCGGACTCGGCGCGGGAGGGGTACCCGGACAGGCCGCCCTCGGACTTGAGCGCGCTGAAGTCGTGGCGCCCGGTGAGGATCTTGTGCGTGTAGGCCTGGTGCCCGGTGTCGAACAGGATGGGGTCCTTGGGCGAGTCGAACACCCGGTGTAGCGCGATGGTCAGCTCGACGACCCCGAGGCTGGGGCCGAGGTGACCGCCGGTCTGGGAGCAGGAGTCGATCAGGAAGTCCCTGATCTCCCGCGCCAGCGCCGGAAGGCGGTCGGCCGGAAGCCGCTTGAGGGCCTCCGGGTCGTTCATCGACTCGAACAGTGCCACCGTCTCGTCAGTCCCCTCGTCCAGCGTGTCGGTCAACCCCACCGTATCCGGCGTCTGGCCTGTCCGGAGGTGGCTACCGACAAGTACACATACTTGAGTCTATGGTCCGATGCCCTCGGGTCGTACCCGGTTCTCCCAGGAGCTGTCTTTGAACGCAGTGCCGCATCGCAGGGGGCTGCTAGGGCGCCCACGGGGCTGGCGCAGGTGCCGGAGGCGGGTTCGCGAGGAACGGGTGCACCCGCCGCAGGGGCCGAAGGCTCCCGTTTCACGGGTGTCCGGGCACGAACCCGGGCAAGGGCCGCGCCGCCAGGCGTCCGTTGAGGGCGGTGGCGGTCGGAGGTTCAAAAAACACGGCCTAGCCCAGGGCTGCGTGGACCAGCAGTCCGGTCGCCGAGACCGTGACCGCGGCCAGCATCACGACTCGCAGCCTGGCGGCGTCGACCCTCCGTCGGACGACGTTGCCCAGGACGAACCCGGCGCCCACGCAGGGGATGGCGCTCAGGCCCACCAGTGCGGTGCGGGTATCGATCTGCCCGCCCAGGCCCAGTGCGCACAGCGAGACCGTGATCCCGAACAGGAAGAACGCCGCCAGGGTGGCCCGCACCCGTTCGGGCGGCTCGTACTGGTAGAGCAGGGCCATCGGCGGACCGCCCACCGAGGTGGAGGTCCCCGCGAACCCGGACAGGCATCCGGCGACCATGCTGGAGACGGGGGTGATCCGCACGCGGAAGGACCACACCGACAGCACCACCGCGACGAGCACCATGGCCCCGACCGCGGCGGCCAGCGCACGGGGGTCGAGGACGGCGACCACCCAGGCCCCCAGCGCAGTCCCCGGGATCCGGGCCGGGAGCCCCCACGCCACACCGCCCCAGTCCACGTGCCGCCATTCCTGGAGGAGCGTGAGCATGGGCAGCAGTGCGGCGGCGATGAGCATCGCCCCGGGCATGAGCGTGGGGTCGAGGAAGGTGATGATCGGCGCGGCGACCAGGCCCAGGCCCACGCCGACGGTGCTCTGCACCATCGCGCCGACCAGGACGGCGGTCCCGGCGACGGCGATGAAGATCCACGGGTCGGCCGCTCCGAGCAGGCTGGACGCGCTGGGCTGGAGGAGATCTGTGTACATAACGCGCCGAAGCTATATGTCGACCCAACCGGTAGGGATTCGGAGATAGGCGGACCTACATCCGTCTCCGCGTGCGGCCCGAGGCGGCGGGAGGGGCCCTCCCGCCGCCCGAGCACGGCCGTCCCTCGGCCCGGGTCAGGCGCCGCCCCGGGCATGGGTCTTCCTGCCGCGGCGCGACGCCGCGTCCAGGATGACCGCCACCAGCAGCACCGCGGCGGTGATCATGAATCGGACCGAGGTGTCCATCTGCAGGAGCAGCAGCCCGGAGGAGATCGCGCCCAGGACCAGGCCGCCCAGCAGGGCGGAATAGGCGTTGCCCCGTCCGCCGAAGAGGCTGGTGCCGCCGATGACCGCGGCGGCGATGGCCATCATCAGCTCCTCACCGGCGCCGGTGGACACGCTCGCCGCGAAGTTGCGCGAGACGAGCATGATCCCGCCGAGGGAGGCCAGGGCGGAGGCGATGGCGAAGACCGACACGCGGATGAGGTCCACGTTGATGCCGGCGCGCCGGGCTGCCTCGGCGTTGCCGCCGACCGCGTAGACCATGCGGCCGTAGCGGGTTTTGCGCAGCACCAGGTCCAGCGAGACCACGAAGCCGACGAAGATGAGGAAGGCCAGCGGCACGCCCTTGTACTGGTTGAGCACCCACGCGCCGCCCGCCAGCGGCAGGGCCAGCAGGAGAGTGCGCAGGGCCACCTCCGGAGCCTTCTTGCAGGGGAGCCCGGCCCTGCGGCGCTTGGCCTCGGCGGCCAGGACCGACACCAGGTAGCAGGCCAGGGCGATCGCGACGACGCCCCAGCCCACGAGCGGGACGAAGTAGGTCTGGGTGAGCAGGGCGATCGGCCCGTTGGGGCTGGTGTTGATCGAGCCGTCCTGGCCCATGAGGAACAGGTGCAGTCCCTGCCACCCCAGGAGCCCGGCGAGTGTGACGACGAAGGCCGGGACGCCGACCTTGGCGAAGATCACCCCGTGCAGCAGGCCCACGAGCAGGCCCGCGACGACGGCGATGAGGATGGCCAGCCACTCGTTGACGCCGTAGCGCACCGCGAGCACGCCGAGGACGCCCGCGGACAGGCCCGCGACCGAGCCGACGGACAGGTCGATCTCGCCCAGCAGCAGCACCATGATCACACCGGTGGTCATGAGGCCGATGGCGGCGATCTGCACGGTCAGGTTGGACAGGTTCTGCGGGGACAGGAACCGGTCGTTCATCGACTGGAAGACGACGGCGATGAGGATCAGCCCGACGATGACGGGAAGCGGGCCGAGCTCACCCCCGCGCAGGTTGCGCTTGAGGGCTTGGAGCCACCCCCGCGGGGAGGCGGCGGTGGTGAGCAGCCGGGGGTCGGCCGGTGCCGGTGCCGTGCTCGTGTCGGGGGCCTCGCTGGTGAGGTGTGTCTGCTGGGTCATCAGTGGTCCTTCGTGGCCGCGGCCGGGGTGTCGGCGCGCTCGGAGCGACGGGTGACCGGGTTGTCGGCGGCCCCGGTGATGGCGGCCACGATCTCCTCGTAGCTGGTCTCCGCGATGGGGAAGTCCCCGGCGTTGCGGCCCAGCCGCAGCACCACGGCGCGGTCGGCGACCGCGCGCACATCGGCCATGTTGTGGCTGATCAGCACGACGCCCAGGCCCTGGTCGCGCAGGCGCTCGATGAGGTCGAGGACCTGCGCGGTCTGGGCGACGCCGAGCGCGGCGGTGGGCTCGTCGAGCATGACCACGCGCGGCTGGCCCAGCAGCGAGCGGGCGATGGCGATGATCTGGCGCTGGCCGCCGGAGAGGGAGGCGACGGGCACCCGCAGGCTGGGGATCCGCACCGAGAGCGAGTCGAGCAGTTCCCTCGCCCGGCTCTCCATGGCGACCTCGTCGAGAGTGCCGGGGAAGTGCAGTTCCTCGTTGCCGAGGAACAGGTTGGCGACGATGTCCAGGTTGTCGCACAGGGCGAGGTCCTGGTAGATCGTGGCGATACCGAGCCGCTGGGCGTCGGAGGGAGAGTCGATGGAGACCGGCTCGCCCTCCCAGGAGATGGTCCCGCCGCTGTCGGCGGCGTGGGCGCCGGCGATGACCTTGACGAGAGTGGACTTGCCGGCGCCGTTGTCGCCGAGCAGGGCGACGACCTCTCCGGGCGCGACGTGGAAGTCGACCTCGCTCAGCGCCCGGACGGCTCCGAAGGTCTTGGAGATCCCGGACAGTTCCAGGACGGGTGTGCTCATCGTGTTCGTGTCTCTTTCCTCGCCCCGCGGTGGCGGGGGCGGGCCGGGGTGTCCGGCCCGCCCCCGCCACCGGAACGTCTCACCTGGTCCTTACAGGTTTTCCTGGCAGAAGCCGGTGTCGGCGTAGTCGTCGGTGCAGATCTCCTCAAGGGTGTAGAACCCGTCGGCGACGACCGTGTCGAGGATGTCGTCCTCGGTGACGGAGATGGGGGCGAGCAGGATCGAGGGCACGCTCTCGCCGTCGGCGTCCTCCACGTCGGTGAGGGAGTACTCCCCGGCGTCGAGGTCAGTGCCGGTGGCCAGGGCCACGGCCATCTTCGCGGCGATCTCGGCCTCGGGACGGATCGCCTTGTAGACGGTCATGTACTGCTCTCCGGCGATGATGCGCTGGATGCCGTGCAGTTCGGCGTCCTGGCCGGTGACGGGCGGCAGGTCCTCGGTGGCCACGCCCGCGCTGCGCAGCGCGGAGATGATGCCCGATGCCATGCCGTCGTTGGCGGAGTAGACGCCGATGATCTCGTCGACGCCCAAGGAGGTGATGGCACCCTCCATCTGGCTGTTGGCCTCGTCGGGCGACCAGTCGGGGGTGTCGAACTCCTGGCCGATCTCGACCTGGCCGTCGAGGACGGAGTGGGCGCCCGCCTTGAAGCTGGCGGCGTTGGGGTCGGTCGGCGAACCGTTGATCATGACGATCTGGCCGTCGCCGGCCGTGCCCTCCTCCTCCAGGGCCGCCAGGAGGGCCTCGCCCTGGACCTCGCCGACGCGGACGTTGTCGAAGGACACGTACATGTCCGCGCCGCCCTGGGCGAGGCGGTCGTAGGCGACCACCGGCACGCCCTGGGACTGGGCCTCGTTGATGGTGCCGGCCGCAGCCTCGGCGTCGACCGCGCCGAGGACGAGGACGTCGACACCGTCGGTCAGCATGGCCTGGGCCTGGGTCTGCTGCTGGTCGACGTCCTGGTCGGCGTTGGCGTAGGAGAGTTCGCACTCGGGGCACAGCTCGGCCAGGGCCTCTTCGAAGAAGGGGCGGTCGAAGGCCTCGTAGCGCGCGGTCTGGAGCTCGGGCAGCAGGAGGCCGACCTTGAAGCCCTCGTCGACACTGTGGGCCTCCTGCTCTCCCGCCACGTCCTCATCGGAGGTGGTGAGGGAGGAGCAGCCGGAGGCGAGGAGGGCGAACGCGGCGGTCGCCGCGGCCAGGCCGACAGCGGCCGTCCGTGGGGTGGGGCGTCGTGTGCGCAACGCGGATACCTCTCTGACGGGGGGATGAGTGATCGGGGCCACTCGTGAATGTTGTGCAGAAGTAGACCCCGCCAACAGCTTGCCGTCAACTCCTGAACACATAACCGAAACATTACAAGAGATGCCTTCAAGCTTTGAAGGAAATATATGCGCAGGTCAGAGCCATAGAAGCCCCCTGGGGGGATATGTGCAGACTAAGGGAGCGAACGGACTATGAACGCCCAGTTAAGCGCCCCTGACCTGGACGATCGCCGCGCACACCCGTCAGGGCGCGCTGCGCACCGCCGTCCACAGGGCGCCGTACAGGGACGCGTCGCGTCCCAGCGCCCCCGCGGAGAGGCTGAGCCGGTCCAGGGCACTGCCCAGTGATCCCAGCTCCATCGACCGGCGCATCGGTTCCAGCAGCAGTTCCCCCGCCTCGGCCAGCGGACCCCCCACGGTCACCCGGTCGGGGTTGAAGAGGTTGGCGACGATCGCCACCCCCTGGCCCAGGGCGGTCCCCGCCTCCGCGACGATCCTCCGGCTCCCGGGGTCGCCCCCGCGCGCGGCGGCGACGACGTCGGACATCCGCGGACCGCTCCCGGAGCGGTCCGCCCCGAAGTCCTGGGGCAGCATCCCCAGCAGGTAGCGGGCGCCCACGAAGGTCTCCAGGCAGCCCCTGTTGCCGCACCGGCACACCGGTCCGCGCGGATCCAGGGCGATGTGGCCGATCTCCCCGGCGGTCCCGCCCGCGCCCGGGAACGGCTCGCCGGACAGGACGATGCCCGCTCCCACCCCCTCCCCGATGACCAGGTGGATCAGGTGCTCGGCACCCGCACCCGCGCCGAGGCGCTGCTCGGCCAGTGCCGCGAGGTTGGCGTCGTTCTCGGCCCGCACCGGCGCCCCGAGCCGCTCGGCGAGCACCTCCGCGGGCCGAAAGCCCGCCCACCGGGGCAGGCACGAGATCGGACCGACCTCCCCGGTCGCGGGGTCGACGGGTCCGGGCACCGAGGCCACCACGGCCGACACCGTGCCCGCGTCGATGCGTGCGCCCTGGAGGGTGGTCTCGGCCAGCCACGCCGCCCGGCGGACCCCGCGGCCGGGGTCGGCCGCCACGTCGTAGTCGATCTGCTCGCGCGCCACGAGGTTGCCCTCGCTGTCACCGACCCCGACGCCGAGGCGGTCCACCTCGAAGTCGATGGCCAGGACCGTGCCCGGCGGGCGCAGGAGCGTGACCCCCCGCGCACGACGGCCGTTGGAGGCGGTGTCGCGCACCGACACCGTGCCGGCGGCGCGCAGCCCGCGCACGATGTTGGACACGCTGGCGGCGGACAGGCCGGTCACCCTGGCCAGTTCGGCCTGGGTACACGTCCCCTGTCGGCGCAGCACGTCCACGACACGGCGCTCGTTGGCCCGGCGCAGCGCGGACTGGGACCCGGGCGTCACTGCGGTGTCGGTCACCCGGCTCCCCCTCGTGCTCGGTTGGCCTGTCGGCGCTTCGACGCCACTGAAAGGCATGTTACAAGGCTTGAAGGCAAGGCGGTACGCGAGTCCGGGGCGGTCGGGAGGGGGCGGGAATTCAAGCCCGGTCGCCGCCGTGCCCGGTGTAGATCCCGACCAGGCGCGCGATGACGGTGGTGAGGAAGAGCGTTCCGATCACCGCCTCCAGCGTGGCCAGCGAGCGCATCCACGGGCCCACGGGGACGATGTCTCCGTAGCCCAGCGTGGCCAGCGTGACGTAGGAGTAGTACATCAACTGCTGCCAGGCCAGCGCCTGCCCCGAGGTGCTGGTGAAGCTGCCGGGAGCGAGGAACTCCACGACGGCGAACACGGACGCGAACAGCCCGCCGATCAGCAGGTAGACGCTGATCGCGGCCAGGATCAGGTCCAGGCTGCGGGCCGATCCGCGGCGGTAGACGAACTTGATCAGCGAGTACATCACCATGACCTGGAAGGCCGCCACGCTGGCGTGCTGTCCGGTCACAGCGACGGGGTGCTCGGGGTCCACGGCCACCCACACCGCGAACAGGGCGAACACGGTGCCGATGCCCAGCACCGGCAGGACGCGGTCGCGCTCCTCGTGGACCACCCGCAGCCCGAAGGCGATCATCCCGGTGTACAGCAGCAGGTACAGCACCAGCCACGTCTGGCTGTACTGGGAGACCGGGTACCCGAATTGCAGGGCGACCACGAACAGGAGGAACAGCCTCAGGTTCGCCCCTCGCCTCACCGTCGCCCCCAGCCGCTCCTCGTGTCCGTGCGCCGCTCCACGATGATGCGCGCACAGCACCGCCCCGGTCAGCGCGACACTCCGGCGGCTACCAGTGGCCGGTCGCGGGACCGTAGGCGGGGGGCGGGGGGCCGCCCCAGCCGCGCCGCTGCCGCAGCAGGGCCCGCATGGCGGGCAGCGCGCCGTAGAGCGCGGCCGCGTACCCGGCGCCGACCGGCCCGGGGCTCGCCTCGACCTGGTTCCACAGGCCGCCGATCCACCGCATGAGCTCGGGGTCCTCCCCTGGATCGGGCAGCACCATCAGTTCGGGATGGAGGAGGAAGACGAGGATGAGCGCGGGGTCGACCTCGGCGCGTGTGGGGCCCGCGCCGGGCGGGCCCTGGACGACACGCCCGTAGAACTCCACACCGGCGCGCTCGGCACGGTCGAGGTCGTCGGCGAGCCGGAGCAGGTCGCCGGGTCCGTCACTGTGGTGGGCGTCCAGGACCCGCAGTACGGTCGGGCGGGCCAGCAGCGCCATCTCGTTGGCTCTGGGGGCCCCGGTGAACAGCGGGTGCGCGCTGCGGAACAGGTCGCCGAGCTCGGCGAGCGTGACCTCCTGCCCGCGGAAGAGCGGCGGCAGGTCCGGTCGCAGCCGGGCCACGAAGGAGGCGATCGCCAGGTTGACGTCGTTGGCCTCAGGACCGAAGAGGGCCGGTTCCGGGTCGGCGCCGCCGAGGGCCTTGGCGACCCACGCCCCCAGGGCAGCGCGTTCGCCGTGGTCGCTGAAGAGGCGGATCGCGGCGGTCCAGTCCCGCTGCACCGCCTCCGCCAGGGCACGCGGGTCGGTGAAGACGCCACCGTTGAACCGGTAGGGAACCCCTGTCAGGACCGGTTCCGGAGCCGGTGCGGCGGCGGGTTCGGGGGCCGCCGCCTGGACGTGTGTGGTGTCGACCGCCGCGGAGGAGCCGTCCGCGGGCATGGTGACCAGGAGGTTGAGCAGCGCGGTCGCGTCCGGCCTGCGGTCGGGGTCCTTCTCCAGGCAGGAGAGGACGATGTCGCGCAGTCCGCCCGAGAGCGGCCCGAGCTCGGGTTCGGCGCTCAGGATGCGCATGATGCGGGAGGCCTGGGTGGGGCCGGGGAAGGCCTGGCGCCCGCTGGCGGCGTAGACCATGACCGCACCCCAGGCGAAGATGTCCACGGCGGTGGTGAGCCGGTTGCCCTCCAACTGTTCGGGGGCCATGTACCCGATGGTGCCCACCAGGCCGCTGGCGGTCACCGCAGAGGACTCCACGGCCTTGGCGATGCCGAAGTCGATCACCCGCGGCCCGTCCGGGGCCAGCATGATGTTCTCCGGCTTCAGGTCCCGGTGCACCACCCCCGCGGCGTGGATCGCCGCCAGCGCCGTGGCCGTGGACACCGCCAGCCGGTGCAGGTCGGCACCGGTGCGCGGCCCGTCCTTGGCCACCGCGGCGTGCAGCGTAGGGCCGTCGATGAACTCCGTGGCGATCCACGGCTGGGCCGCCTCCGGGTCGGCGTCCAGGATCGAGGCGATGCAGAACCCGCTCACTTTGCGCGCCTGGTCCACCTCGGCGGTGAACCGGCGGCGCGTCTCCTCGTCGCCGGAGAAAGTGGCGTGCAGCAGCTTGACCGCCGCAGGGGACCCGTCGGGGGCCTGGCAGAGGAACACCTCTCCGAAGCCGCCCCTGCCCAGTGGCCGGACCACCCGGTAGCCACCGATCGTCTCCCGGCCGTTCGCGGAGTCGTTCACAGACCTGCCGCCCCTCACTTCGCTCGCTCGTGTGCCTTCACCCGTCAGCGCGTGTCCGACGCGCGGCGGTGGTCGCCCCTCTGGATCCGCCGCACGAGGCCGCCGGCGGGAGTGCCGTACCCCGTGGCCGCCCACACGCTCTTCCGCGCGGGCACCTCATAGTAGGGAACACCGCGCCCGACGTGCTCGTCGGTCGGCACGGTGGGACGGGCCCGCTTGCGCGCGGCCGCGGCGCGCTCCCGCCACAGGGGCACGCGGACGCTCCGGTCTCCGCCGGACTCCCGCCACTGGACCTGCCGGGTGTCGGTGCCGTGCAGCGGGTTGGCCCAGCCACGCACGGTCGCCTTTCGGGGCCCGGAAGGCCCGGGGGCCGGTTTCGGTCCAAGAGGGACGGGGCCGCCACCGTCGGTCGGACGGTGGCGGCCCCGCGGTATCCGCGCGGCGCGCCTGGTGGGCGCGGGCGGAGTCCTGTGGGCGACTACTTCGCGGTGAGCTGGCGCAGCACGTACTGCAGGATGCCGCCGTTGCGGTAGTAGTCGGCCTCGCCGGGGGTGTCGATGCGCACCACGGCGTCGAACTCGACGCCGGTGTCGGTGGCCACCTTCACCGTGCTCGGGGTACGGCCCTCGTTCAGCTCGGTCACGCCGGTAATGGAGAAGGTCTCCTCACCGGTCAGGCCGAGGGAGTCCGCGGACTGGCCCTCGGGGAACTGTAGGGGCAGCACGCCCATGCCGATCAGGTTGGAGCGGTGGATGCGCTCGTAGGACTCGGTGATGACGGCGCGCACGCCCAGCAGGCGGGTGCCCTTGGCCGCCCAGTCGCGCGAGGAGCCCGAACCGTACTCCTTTCCGCCCAGGACGACCAGTGGGGTCTCCTGCGCGGCGTAGTTCTGCGCGGCGTCGTAGATGAAGGAGACCGGGGCGTCGGACTGGGTGAAGTCGCGGGTGTAGCCGCCCTCGGTGCCCGGCGCGAGCTGGTTGCGCAGGCGGATGTTGGCGAACGTGCCGCGGATCATCACCTCGTGGTTGCCGCGGCGGGAGCCGTAGGAGTTGAAGTCCCTGCGCTCGACGCCGTTGGCCTTGAGGTACTCGGCCGCCGGGGTGCCCGGCTTGATGGCACCGGCCGGGGAGATGTGGTCGGTGGTGACCGAGTCGCCCAGTTTGGCCAGGACGCGGGCCCCGGTGATGTCGGTGACCGGGGCCGGGGTGGCGGCCATGCCCTCGAAGTAGGGGGGCTTGCGGACGTAGGTGGACCCGCCCTCCCACTCGAAGGTGTTGCCGGTGGGCGTGGGCAGCGAGCGCCAGCGCTCGTCGCCGGCGAAGACGTCGGCGTAGGCGCTCTCGTACATGTCGGAGGCGATCGCGGCGTCCATGACCTCCTGGATCTCCTCGGCGGAGGGCCAGATGTCGGCCAGGTGGACCGGCGTGCCGTCCTTGCCGACGCCCAGGGGTTCGGTGGTGATGTCCACGTCGAGGGACCCGACCAGGGCGTAGGCGACCACCAGCGGCGGCGAGGCCAGGTAGTTCATCTTCACGTCCGGGTTGATCCGGCCCTCGAAGTTGCGGTTGCCGGACAGGACCGAGGTGACCGCGAGGTCGTTGTCCTGGACGGCCTTGGAGATCTCCTCCGGAAGCGGGCCGGAGTTGCCGATGCAGGTGGTGCAGCCGTAGCCGACCAGGTTGAAGCCCAGCTTGTCCAGGTACGGGGTCAGGCCGGAGCGCTCGTAGTAGTCGGTGACGACCTTGGACCCGGGGGCCATGGAGGTCTTGACCCACGGCTTGCGGGACAGGCCCTTCTCCACCGCCTTCTTGGCCAGCAGGGCGGCGCCGAGCATGACCGAGGGGTTGGAGGTGTTGGTGCAGGAGGTGATCGCGGCGATCACGACGGCGCCGTGGTCGATCTCGGTCTCGGTGCCGTCGGCCATGGTGACCTTGACCGGGCGGGACGGGCGGCCGTCCGCGCTCTGGGCCGGGGCGTCGGAGGCCGGGAAGGACTCCTCGCCCGCCTCGTCGTCGGCGACGTAGTTCTGGACGTCGTGGCGCCAGGTCGGCTTGGCCTCCGACAGGGCGATGCGGTCCTGCGGGCGCTTGGGGCCGGCGATGGACGGGACGACCCGGCCCAGGTCCAGCTCCAGGTACTCGGAGTACTGGGGCTCCGCGGACGGGTCGTGCCAGAAGCCGTTGGCCTTGGCGTAGGCCTCGGTCAGGGCGACCTGCTCGGCGGAGCGGCCGGTGAGCTTCATGTACCGGATGGTCTCGTCGTCGATCGGGAAGATCGCGGCGGTGGAGCCGAACTCCGGGCTCATGTTGCCGATGGTGGCGCGGTTGGCCAGCGGCACGGAGGAGACGCCCTCGCCGTAGAACTCGACGAACTTGCCGACCACGCCGTGCTCGCGGAGCATCTCGGTGATGGTGAGCACCAGGTCGGTGGCGGTGGTGCCGGGCGCGAGCTGACCGGAGAGCTTGAAGCCGACCACGCGCGGGATGAGCATGGAGATCGGCTGGCCGAGCATGGCGGCCTCGGCCTCGATGCCGCCCACGCCCCAGCCCAGGATGCCCAGGCCGTTCTGCATGGTGGTGTGCGAGTCGGTGCCGACGCAGGTGTCGGGGTAGGCCTGGCCGCCACGGCTCATGGTGACGCGCGCCAGGTGCTCGATGTTGGCCTGGTGCACGATGCCGGTGCCGGGCGGGACGACCTTGAACTCGTCGAAGGCGGTCTGGCCCCAGCGCAGGAACTTGTAGCGCTCGTAGTTGCGCTCGTACTCGATCTCGACGTTGCGCTCGAAGGCGTCGGGGCGGCCGAAGAGGTCGACGACGACGGAGTGGTCGATGACCAGCTCGGCCGGGGCCAGCGGGTTGATCTTGTCGGGGTCGCCGCCCATGTCGCGTACGGCCTCGCGCATGGTGGCGAGGTCGACGACGCAGGGGACGCCGGTGAAGTCCTGCATGATCACCCGGGCGGGGGTGAACTGGATCTCCTGGTTGGGCTGGGCCTTCGGGTCCCACTGGCCCAGGGCGCGGATGTGGTCCGCCGTGACGTTGGCGCCGTCCTCGGTGCGCAGGAGGTTCTCCAGCAGCACCTTCAGGCTGTAGGGAAGCCGGTCGGCGCCCTCAACGGACTCCAACCGGAAGATCTCGTACGACTCGTCGCCAACGCGCAACGTGTCACGGGCGCCGAAGCTGTTCGCGGACACGGTGTCTGCCTCCTGTATCTCGCCACTGTGTTCCCGGCCTCTCGGCCGTAGGCCTGGTGCAGGGCCTGCCGGGACGGCCCCGACCGGGGCCCGGAGGGCCACGGGCCGCCCTCCACCGCCTCCGGTCGCTCCGCAGGGCCGACGATGACCCGCGGCGACACCACGCGCCGCCGACCGTCAGCCCCGCGGGGCGTCCGCCGGGGCCCGGGCGTGGGCAAGCGGTCGCGCGTCCACACACCCGAACCCTGAGCGGACCGGGGGGAACCCCGCTGTTATCTTGATGTCAAGGTATCCAACTCATATCTCGATATCAAGTTATCGGGTGGCCTCCCGGCCTCCCGCGCCGCCCCCCTCCGAACGCCTCCCTCAACCGAGCTGTGGCACGATCCTCGCGGCCACCAGTTCCAGGTGGTCGAGGTCGGCCATGTCCAGAGCCTGAAGGTAGATCCGGTCGGCCCTGGCCGAGACCTCCGCCCCGTTTCCGCCCGCGCACAGCACCTGTGCCGCCGAGTAGACCACGGGTGCCTCCCTTCCGGCGGCGCGCACCGCCGTACGGGTGCGCTCGAACGCGGCCGTGCTCTCCTCCAGCGAGGCGAACGGCACGGTGTACTCGTCGGCGAACCGCGCGGCCAGACGGGGAGCGCGCCTTTTCCCCCGCCGCCGATCAGCACCGGCGGGCGCGGCGCCTGCGCCGGTTGGGGCAGCGCGGGCCCCTCCTCCAGACGGTAGTACCCGCCCTCGTAGCGGAACGACCCGCCCTCCGGTGTCTCCCAGAGCCCGGTGACGATCTCCACCTGCTCCTCGTAGCGGCCGAAGCGCTCGCGCAGACTGGGGCAGGCGACCCCGTACCCGGCGTGCTCGGCCTCGTACCAGCCCGTACCGAATCCGAACCCCACGCGCCCGCCGCTCATCCGGTCGACCTGGGCGACGGTGATGGCGAGGGGGCCGGGCAGGCGGAAGGTCGCGGCACTCATGAGTGTGTCCAGGCGGGTCCGGGAGGTCTCCCGCGCCAGTGCCGCGAGGGCGACCCATGCGTCGGTGGGACCGGGCGGTCCGGCGGCGCGGCCGCCCATGTGCGGGTCGTGGCCGGAACGGACGCACGGAGCAAGCGACTACCCAACCCCCACTCAGGAAGTTCCTTGTTCCCAGCGGAACAGGGCGTCCAAGCCCAGGTCCTCCGCCGCCCGGGCGATGGCGAGCTGGTCCCGGCCCCCTGCCGGGGCCCGATGAAGATCCTCAGACGTAGGAGCTTATCTTCGCGCACCGCTGCCGCACGCCAGCACCCGGACCGCGGCCCGCGGACCGCGTCCAGCGAAGCCCGATTCACCCCTTTATGTCCTAGAATCACGCAGGTGAGTGGCCACTGGCACCGCGTGCGCCCGTCACCGGCCCACCACCCCCGATGACGGAGAGGAGAGACGCGACAGTGTCGACGACGCCCACCGCCCCCGCGCCCCGGCGCGGCCTCGCCCGGGGCCCCCTGCCCGTCCTGGGCGCCGCCCTGCTGTGGGGCACTACCGGAACAGCGGCCTCCTTCGCCCCCGCCGGGGCCCACCCCGCCGCCATCGGCTCCGCCGGGCTGGCCGTGGGCGGCCTGCTGCTCCTGTTCACCGGGCGCGGCTACCCGGCCCTGCTCCACGGTGCCGACCGCCGCACCCGCGGAGCGCTCGCCCTGGGAGCCCTGGCGGTCGCCGGATACCCGCTGGCCTTCTATCCGGCGGTCGCGCAGGCGGGGGTGGCGGTGGCCACCGTGATCACCCTGGGGTCGGCACCCGTGTTCGCCGGCCTCCTCGCCTGGCTGTCCGAAGGCGTGCGCCCCGGGTGCCGGTGGAGCGCGGCCACCCTCGCCGCGGTCGCCGGATGCACACTCCTCGTCCTCGGCGCAGAGGGCGGGGACGGTGCACGGACCGTGGACACCTCCGGCGTGCTCCTCGCCCTCGCCGCGGGTGCCTCCTACGCCCTGTACGCGGTGGTCTCCGCAGCACAGATCCGGCGCGGCCACCCCTCCGGCGCGGTCATGGGCGTACTGTTCGCCGGCGGGGGCCTGGTCACGGCCCCCGTGGTCCTGGCCCTGGATCCGGTGTGGCTGGCCACGGGGCGCGGCGCGGCGGTCGCCCTCTACCTGGCGCTCTTCACCGTCTTCCTGGCCTACACGCTCTTCGGAGTCGGGCTGCGGCACACCCCCGCGGCGACGGCCACCACACTGAGCCTGGCCGAGCCCGCCGTGGCCGCGCTCCTGGGGGTGTCCGTGGTCGGCGAGCGCCTCTCCCCCGCCGCCTGGACGGGGATGGCCGTCCTCGCGCTGGGTCTGGCCGTCCTGCGGACTCCCTCGGGACGGCGGCCGGGGCGGACGCGCCGCAATCACCGCACGGAGGCGGGCACACGGGCACCGCCCGCGCCCCGGGCCGGGGCTGACACGCCGCCCCCGGGACACCCACCCGCGACGCCGCCACCACAGGGCGCCCGATCCGGGAGCGCGCTCGCCGCGAGCCCGGGCATCGCGGGGCATCCTTCCTATTCCCAGCTCGGCTGACGGGCGGCCGAGCGCACGGTGGGCGCCCTCGGCCGTGCTCAGACAGACGCATTCCAGTGCCCCGCCAGGTCCCGGTAGAGCGGTGAGCTGCGGAGCAGGGCCCCGTGCGTGCCCAGCGCCGTACCCGCTCCGTCCAAGACGAGGATCCGATCTGCCCGCAGCGCCGACGACAGCCGGTGCGCGATGACGATCAGCGTCGTACCGGGCCGTGCCGCCAGTGCCTCCTCCGCGTGCGCCTCGGCGACCGGGTCCATGTGGCAGGTGGATTCGTCCAGGATGAGCAGTGGCGCCCGGGACACGTAGGCCCGGCCCAGACAGAGCGCCTGCCGCTCCCCGGCGGAGAGCGCCCCTGGGTCCACCTCAGCCGCCAGGCCGCCGAGGCGGTCCACCAGCGGCCCGAGGCGCAGTGCCGCCACCGCCCCGGCGAGGCGGTCGTCCCCGGCCCCGGGCTCCAACTGGGCGAGGTTCTCCCGGACCGATCCGGCGAAGACGTAGCCCCGCTGGGGAAGGAGGACCCGTTCCCGTGCCAGTTCGCGAGGGGAGCGCCCGGCGACCGGGCGGCCCGCCAGGCGCACGTCGCCTTCGTCGGGGGGGTGCAGCCCGGACAGCACGTGCGCCAGCGTGGACTTGCCGATCCCGCTCGGTCCGACGACCGCGATGCGCTCCCCCGCCTCCACCGAGAGGTCGAGCCCCTCCACCAGGGGGCGCGTCCCCGCCCCGTAGGACACCCGCACCCCGCGGCACCACACCGCCGGGACCCCCTCCGGAGCGGGAGGGGTGGCCAACACGGGGCCGTCGGCCTCCTCGTGGGGGACGCCTCCCCCGTCGGCACCGTCCGCTTCCGCGGACACAAACCGGTCGAGGACCACCACGAGCCGACTGCCAGCGGCACCCACCGCGGTCATCATCGTCTGGAGCGCCGGCATCAGGGACTGCACGAGATAGGCCAGGGCACCCATGAGGGCCCCAGTCGTGACGCCCTGGTCGAGCAGCCACGGCGTGGCCACGAGCAGCAGGACGACGGGGAGCTGCCCCGCCGTACCGAGCGCCAGCGTCCTCACGGCCGCCCAGCGGGCCAGGGACCGGGTCGACGCGGCGGCGTCGTCGACCAGGGGCCCGGCCCGCTGGGCCGCGGCGTCCGTGGCACCGCAGGCCACCAGGTCACGCAACTGGCCGCGCAGGGCTCCCGCACGTTCGGTGAACGCCTCGTCGGCGTCCAGGAACCGGCGCTGCGCCGCCGCCATGGGCGCGAGCGTGCAAAGGAAGAGCGCCAGGCCTACCAGCATGGGCGGTACCACGACCAGCAGCAGTTCGGGGGCCAGGGCGAGCATCCCCACGAGCGCCCCCGCCGCGGTGAACAGGAAGGACCGCACCGTCAGGACCAGCCCTGCGAAGCTGTCCCGGGCGATCTCCGTCTGCTGGGTGAGCCGCGAGACCGCGGCCCGCTCCACCCTCGCCGCACGCGCCGGATCGGCCACGGCCCGGCGCAGGGCCTGTCCGACCGCACGCCGTACGAGCCCGTCCCGCAGCGGCTCCACCAAGGCGGAGAGCTGGCCGAACACGCCGCGCAGCACGGGGCCCGCCAGGAGGATCGAGCCCGCGGCGACGGCGAGCCACGCCAGGCCCGTGGCGGTCCGCCCCGCCAGGAAGCCCTGGTCCAGGGCGCGTGCCAAGCAGATCCCGACCAGGAAGGTCTGAACGGACTCCACCAGCGACCAGGCGCCCAGCCTCAGCAGCACGCGCCTGTGGCGCCACAGGAAGGGGCGGGCGTGCGGCACCAGAGCGCGCAGCGAACCCCGGCGGTGGTCCGGCCGCGGACTCGGACGGCCCCGCCCGGGCCGTGCCGGGGGCCGGCCGGTCGCCTCGTCCACCACCGTCCCGGGCCTCACCGCTCCTCCCGGTGGCCTGAGGCGTCGGTGCGGCCGAAGGCCGCGCGGTAGTCGGGGTCCCGCCACAGTTCGGCGTGTGTGCGAACGGCCCGGACACGGCCGTCCTCCAGCCACACCACCAGGTCCGCGCGGGCCGCGGTGGAGAGCCGGTGGGCGATCACCAGACGGGTGCCGGGGCGGACCTCGTGCGCCAGCGCCCGGTCCACCTGACGTTCGGTCGCCGTGTCGAGGCTGGAGGTGGCGTCGTCCAGGATCATCAGGCGTCCCGCGTGGGCGAACGCCCGCGCCAGCCCCAGCCTTTGCAGCTCCCCGCCGGAGAGCGGCGCCTCCTCCAGCGGCGTGGCGTATCCCAGGGGAAGCGCCCGCACGAAGCCGTCGGCCCCGGCCGCCCGTGCGGCCGACCGCACTCCTTCGTCCGGAGCGGTCCGGGCCCCAGCGGCGATGGCGTCCGCGATGGTGGCGCCCTGGAGCTCGGGGCGCTCGAACGCGTACACGACCTCCCGGCGGAGCACGTCGGCGGCCACGGTGTCGAGGGGCACGCCGTCCAGGCAGACCTCGCCCTCGTCGGGGGCGAGAAGCCGTCCGGCGACGGCTCCCAGCGTCGACTTGCCCGAGCCGGAGCGCCCCACGACGGCCACCGTCCGGCCGCCGGGCACCCGCAGGTCGACCCCCCGAAGCACCCACACGCCGTCGGTGTTTACCCCGACGCCGCGCAGTTCCAGCGTTCCGGGGCCCGCCGGGGGAAGCTGTGCCCGCCCGTGGGCCAGCGGGGGAACCGCCAGGAGCGCGCCCACCCGGCGGGCCGCCGTCCGGCCCCGGACCAGCGCTGCGAGGGGGCCGGCCACCGACCCCAGCCCCGCGGCCAGCGCGGCGTAGCGCGACACCGCCAGCAGATCGCCGACACTGATCCTCCCGTGCGCCAGACCGACGCCGCCGACGGCGAGCACGGCGGTGATGAGCAGGGGCATGAGCACTCCGCTGCGCGCCATCGCCGAACCGTGTACCGACCACATGCGCCGTCCCTCGACGCCGAGATCGGCCAGGGGGCTCAGGACGCGGGCGCGCTCGTCCTCCAGTGTCCCGGCCGCGGCGATGGCGCGTGCCCCGCCCAGAGCGTCCGTCAGCCGGGTCGCGATCAGGGACTGCACCCGCTGGTAGCGGGAGACGGTGTCGGAGGAGTGGCGTGCGAAGGAGCGCAGAAGCAGTCCCAGGACGGGCAGCCCTAGGACGAAGGCGAGCCCGGTCCACGGGTCGATCACGAACAGCGCCACCAGGGCTCCGACCGGGGCGAGCACCGCGGCGACGATCTGCGCCGCCCCGGCCGGGGCGGCCCCGGCCTCGGTGGCGTGCGCCGAGAGCCGCGTCGCGACGTCTCCGTTAGAGAACCGGCTCACGTCCCGGGGCGCGGCGGCCAGCAGCCGCCGGACCGCCCGCAGCCGCAGCCAGGCGGTGGAGCGCGCGCCGACCGTGCCCGACAGCAGGGCGACGGCCGCGTCCAGCCCGACCTCGGCGGCAGTCAGGACCACGACCGCGGCCAGAGCCCGTCCGGCGTCGGGGTGCCCCTCCAGGAGCAGGTCGAGGGTGAGGCCGAGCAGGGCGGGCAGGGCGAGTGAGGCCGCCGCCGCGGCGGCCGCGCACAGCAGGATCCCCGCGGTCCGCCCGGCACTGGCCCGGACCATGCGGGTGAGCAGGGCGTCCGCGGACCGGGCGGCGCCGCCGTCGGCAGTACCGTCGCGCGGGCGGGTGGGCACCATCCGGGCCGCCTTCCTGCGTGGCTCGTGGCGGAGCCCGGCGGCGCCCAGGGGCACCGCCGGGCCGGAGGAGGAGGTCCGTTCACCGGACCCGATGCCGTGGGGCCGGATTCCCAGCCCCACGGCCCGGTCGCGCCGCGCTCATCCGCGGCGCGCCCCTAGCAGGTGGTGACGCTCAGGCTGCTGTCGCCGCACAGCAGGAGGCTGGCGGTGCTGGTGGCCGTGGCCTCGCCGTGGGCCTCGTCCTTGGCGGTCTCCAGGGACTGCAGGTCGAACAGGGTCATGACTGATATCCTCTCGTCGGTTACTCGTTCTTCTTCTCTTCTTTGTTCCGGGCCATGGCAGTGGCCCGGCTCTGGGTCCGCCTCAGCGGAGGGAGGAAGGGCAGTTGGGCGGGTGCGCCGCGCGCCGCGGTGAGCGCGAGCAGGCATCCCGCCGTGCCCGTGGAAAGGTCCATGGAGAGCCGCATCAGTTGCTCTCCCGGGAAGGCCAGGTGGCCCCGGTAGCGCATGGCGTAGCGCGACAGGGCGTCGACCTGGCGGTGCACGTCCCCGGCCCCGGTGCCCGGGGCGGTCGTCCGACTCAGGTACAGCACCATGCCCGCCAGGCCCCGGAAGAGCCCGGGCTGGGCGTAGAAACCGGACCGCGCGGCCCCGGCGATCTCCGGCCGGGCCCGCTCGAACTCCTCGTCTGCACGGTGCTCCAGATAGTCGTCGAGCACGATCCCCACCCCCACGCTGCCCGCGCCGAGGTAGGGCATGGTGCGCCACCCCTCGTCCACCTGGAGCGTGCCGAAGGCGCTGGTGACACAGCGGTCGAGATCGGCCCGGAGCGCCCGTTCGGCCGAGTCGAGCAGCCCGGTGTCACCGGTCCTCTCGTACAGGCGCAAACAGAGCAGGGCCACACCCGCGCCTCCGTAGAGCAGACCGGCGCGGCGGCGTTCGGGCGGAGCGCCCAAGAACCCGTGTACGGCCAGTTCCGCGCAGCGGAGCGCTCCCGCCGCCGCTTCCGGATCGCCGGTGTCAGCGGCCAGGGAGTCCAGCGCCAGACCGATCCCGGCCGTCCCGCTGTGCAATCCGGGTCCGAGCCCCTCCCACGGCTGAGCGAGGACCAGTTCGGCCAGTGCCAGGGAGGGTTGCCCGTAGCCGAGGCGGCGCAGGACCCAGGACAGGCCGGAGAGGCCGTCGAAGAAACCCGGCGGGAAACCCGAGTCGGGTTCCTTGCTGTGCCGCAGCAGCCATTCCTCGGCTTCAGGGCATCGCGGGGCGCCGCTCTCGGCGAGGGCGTAGAGCACCCCGGCGGTGCCGTAGCCGAAGGAGAGCCCGCCCCCCACTGTCGTGAACTGGGCGATGTCACCGGGGAAGCAGCGGTCCTCCCGGTCGGGTGAGGCCGAGGCGAGGATGGCACGGACCATCGAGTCCCGGCCGCGCGGCCAGTCCCCCGGCTCGGCCGGCAGGTAGGGACCGTGCACGCCGGTAGCGGCCGGGGGCGCACCCGTACCGTCGTCCGGGTCGCGCAGGATCTCCGTGACGCCGGCCTCCAGGAACTCCCGGGCCTCGGGGAAGACACGCGCGGCCTCCTCCGCCAGGTGCCGGACCTTGCTCCGGTCCATGGCCAGCACGCTGGTCAGGGGCAGGAGGAGGGCGATGCGCAGGCAGGCCAGCGCGTACAGGTCCACATCGAACCCCCGGCGACCACGCGGGGCGACGAACCCCGGGTTGGCGACCGTCTGGCGGCTGTCCTGGCCTGCGTCCCGGGCCGCCTCGAAGTCGAGCAGCACCACCGAGGACTCGTCCTCGGCGACCATGATGTTGAACAGGTGCAGGTCGTTGAAGACGATGCCGCGTTCGTGCACGGCCCGCACCGCCTCCGACACCAGGCCGTGCACGCGCATCGCCCACCGGCCGTAGTCCCTCAGCGCGTCCGGCGCGGGGTCGGCCTCGACCAGGGGGTGGCGGCGCGCGAAGAAGGAGTTCAGCGGCTTGCCCTCGATGTACTCCATGACCAGGAAGTGGTGGTCGCCGAGGGTGAAGGCGTCCTTGACCTCGGGGGTGCAGGGCAGTCCGGCGAGGCGCTCCAGGGCGGTGCGCTCCTGTTCCAGGCGGCGTACCGCGTCGGCACCGTCGGCGGCCAGGCCAGCGTGCGGCCGGGCCTCCTTGAGCACCACCGACTCGCCGGTGCGCCGGTCGCGCCCCGCGTAGACACCGCCGCCGTTGGAGAAGTGCAGGGCCCGTTCGATGTCGTAGGGCAGACCGGTGACGTCGACGGCCCCACGCGCCTCCAGGTGAGGGCGGAGGAAGTCGGGGACAGGCACCCACTCCGGCAGGCGGAAGACCGGACCGCGGTGGTCGGGCACGAGCACGCCTTCGGCGTTCTCCAGCGCGGGCACCGCATCACCGTGCTTGTCGTAGCAGTGCCTCCTGGTGAAGCTCCCGTAGCGCAGGTGGACCGGTCCCGCGTTCCAGCGCACGTCGCTGAGGACGTACGGTCCGGGCTCACCGCCCACGAGTGCGTCCAGCCCCGCGGCGACCGATGCGCACTCGCCGTCGTCGGCCGGGTAGACGGTGATGAACTTCCCGCTGCCCCCGCGGTCGGCGTACTTGGCATTCCGGTTGTGCAGCAGGTACCGGGTGGGGACGAACTTGAAGGAGACGCCCCGCGCCACGCAGTAGTCCCAGACCCGGCCCAGGACCGACTCGGCGTTGTCCAGGCAGGCCGAGACGTGGATCTTCCATCCCTGGTCCGGCAGGCGGGGCTCGACGGGGCGCAGCGCCAGCCAGTCGCCGGCCCGGTGGCTCTGCCACCCCTCGGGCACCGGGCGCCGGGCCGCCTCGAAGACCGGGCCGCGCCCGTCGTCCGCGCCGGAGCCCGACCAGAGGCGGTGGGGCGTGTCGTAGAAGTAGCGGTCGGCGTCACAGAAAACGCCATACCCCCTGATCATACGAACTCCCTCAAAGCCGTTCCGTTCAGCGACATCCAGATATTGACACAGCCCACATATCCGTGTCCATGCCTTTACGCATAGTTTTTACGGCCATTGATCGCCACCCGGAACCCTTACTCGAGAGTTAAGACCACCTCTCCGGTGAACCTCGCACTGAACATTCAAGCACCCTGCCAGGGGATTCTCCAAGATCACGCCGCCGCGCGGGGATGAGCGAAAACCACCAACCATCACACGGAACAACGAAAAGAGCAGGTCGGAGCCACGGGAGGTTTCTGGTGTGGCGTTTTTACACCACTGGGCCCCTGTCATCGAACTGTGGCTTCAAAAATTTCTGAGAACCCCGTGGCGACAGTGGAAGGTGAGCCGGACTCCCGGCCCCCTCGTGGACAGCACTTTCTTATCGGGGCAGGCGGAAACGGGCCCCTGGGCCAGGAAAACGTAGGACGAATTACCGTGGAGATTTCACTAGAGAACAGAAGGAACCCCACCCCCGGACGGATGCCGCAGAGGAATCAAATTCTATAGAGAAGTTTCCGACGACCACACATCCACCCCAACCCTGCCGCCAAACTCCAGAAAAATCCTTCACCCGGTTCACAGTGATGGATCTTAGAACTCGCGGCACAGGGCACCGCGGAACGGAAGCGGACCCTTATCAGACACTGGCGGAGAACGACGGATGAAATTCTTTACCACAGATGGGGTTGGCCGTAGGTTCTCGGGGAAAAGATGAGTGCCCGGGGCTCCGCCGACGCCGGGTCGGCGGAGCCCCGGGCGCGGCCTCCTAGGCACGCTCGCGGTGGCGGCGGGCCGGGCGCACCGGCTCCAGCACAGCGAGGCACTCCACGTGGTGGGTCATGGGGAAGGCGTCGAAGGCGCGCAGCGCCGTGAGCCGGTACCCCTCGCGCTCGAAGGAGGCCAGGTCGCGGGCGAGCGTGGCCGGGTCGCAGGAGACGTAGGCGACCGCGCGGGGCCGCATGCCCGCGACCAGGCGGACCGGCTCGGCGCCCGCGCCCGCCCGCGGCGGGTCCAGGACGACCACGTCGGCGCGCACGTCGGCCCACTCCCGCAACTGCGCGGCCACGTCCCCGTGCTCGATCCGCACCTGCTCCAGGTCCTTGAGGTTGTAGCGGGCGTCGCGCACGGCCTCGACTGCGCCCTCCACCCCCATCGCCCGCCCCTGCGGGCCGACTGCCTCGGCGAGCGGGGCGGTGAACAGTCCCGCGCCGCAGAACAGGTCGATCGCGGTCTCCCCTTCCCTGGGGGCCAAGGCGTCCATGACCGCGCCGGTGAGGACCTCGCCCGCCGCCGGGTGCACCTGCCAGAAGCCGCCCGCGCCGACCCGGAACTCCCGTCCGGCGACCGTCTCGCGGACCCCGCGGCGCCCGCGCACCTGCTGGACCCGGCCGCCCTTGAACCGGCGCAGGACGGCGCTGGAGGCCTTGAGGTCGGGCAGGGGGCCCAGCTTGGAACCGGACGGGGTCACCACGACGGCGCGGTCGGCGCAGCTCGCGGAGGCGACCGCCTCCACGTCCCGCACGCCCTCCCAGGTGACGTCGGTGATCCCGAGCTCCTCCACTCCGGGGTGGGCGATCAGGCACCGGTCCACGGGTTCGACGTCGTGGGAGCGGTGGCGGCGCAGCCCGGCACGGCCGTGGGCGTCGACGGTGAAGCGCACCCGGGTGCGCCAGCCCAGGCCGTCGGGGCTGCCGGGCAGCTCCTCGACCGTGACCTCGCGGTCGGTCCCGGCGATACGGCGCAGTTGGTCGGCGACCACCCGGCCCTTGATCACGCGCTGGGCCGCCAGTGAGGCGTGCTGCCAGTCACACCCGCCGCAGCGGCCCGGACCCGCGAAGGGGCAGGGCGCCTCGACCCGGTCCGGGGAGGCCTCCAGTACCTCAACCGCCTCGCCGCGCAGGAAGCGCGACGTGCGCTCGGTGACACGCACCCGGACACGCTCGCCGGGCAGGGCGTGGCGGACGAAGACCACCTGCTCGTGGTGGCGCCCCACACACCAGCCGCCGTGCGCGGCGTCGTTCACGGTCAGTTCGAACTCGTCGCCCACACGGGTCGCCATGGAAGGGTCCTCAAGAGAGATCGGCCGGGTGCTGTTCGCGGGTGACCTGCGTGCACAGCCACCAACCGGATCCAATCTAGTGGACGTGCGGAGCCGCCCGGGACGCCCCCGCACACGGGGCTCCGGGGTCGCCGCGCGTGTCGGGAGGATGTGTGCCATGGTGTGACCGTGGAGCGGCGGCGCGGCGCCGCAGTCGAAAACGGCGATCCTGGAGTGATGGTGCACATCGTGATCATGGGGTGCGGGCGCGTGGGCTCCACCCTGGCGCACACCCTGGTGGACCTGGGTCACACCGTCGCGGTCATCGACCAGGACCCCGAGGCGTTCCGGCGCCTGCGCGGCGCGGTGACCAAGCACGCCGTCCGCGGCGTGGGCCACGACCGGGAGGTCCTGCTCGCCGCGGGCATCGAGCACGCCTCCGCCTTCGCCGCCGTCAGCAACGGCGACAACTCCAACATCATCTCCGCCCGGGTGGCGCGCGAGACCTACGGCGTCGAGCACGTGGTGGCCCGCATCTACGACCCCCGACGGGCCGAGGTCTACCAGCGGCTGGGCATCCCGACCGTGGGCACGGTGCGCTGGACTGCCGACACCATCCTGCGGCGCATGGTCCCCGGCGACCAGCGGCTCACCGCGGGGCCGGAGTGGCACGACGCCTCCGGCACCCTGGCGATGAACGAGGTCACGCTCCCCCGGACTTGGGCCGGACGGCGCGTGTCGGACCTGGAGTCGCGCACGCCGGTACGGGTGGTGTACGTGGCCCGGGGCGGCGGCATCCTACTCGCCCGCTCCGACCTGCCCCTGGAGGCGGGCGACATCCTGCACGTGGTCGCGCGCGGCCGGGACCTGGACGCGCTGCGCTCCGACGACGAGACGGGACACTGACATGCGGATCGCCATCGCGGGAGCGGGAAGCGTGGGCCGCTCCATCGCCGCCGAACTCGCCGCGAGCGGGCACGACGTCCTGCTGATCGACCGCGACACGCGGGCGATCGACGTCGACGACCTGACGCAGGTGGAGTGGCTGCTCGCCGACGCCTGCGAACTGGCCAGCCTGGAGGAGGCCCGCCTGGGCGAGGCGGACGTGGTGATCGCCGCCAGCAGCGACGACAAGGTCAACCTGGTGGTGTCGCTGCTGGCCAAGACCGAGTTCGGGGTGGACCGGGTCATCGCCCGGATCAACGAGCCCGACAACGAGTGGCTGTTCAACGACTCCTGGGGGGTGGACCTGGCGGTCTCCCCACCCCGGCTCATCGCCGACCTGGTCGAGGACGCGGGCGAGGACGGGTTCGCCGAGGAGGAGACGCCGCCGCTGCCCGGTGCGGAGATCGCCGAATCGGTGCTGCACGCCGAGAGCGCGTTCGTCGGCGGCCCCGAGAGCGCGCTCACCTCCCGACTGCCCGAGGGGGTGGCCCTAGTGGCCGTGGTCGGTTCCGGGGGCGTGCGCGCGCCCGGGTCGGAGCGGACCCTGGCGGTGGGCGACACCGTGGTGTTCCTCGCTGAACCCGGTGCCCTGGAGACGTTGGAGGGCCTGCTCGGCCCGGCGGACGGCTCGGACGGGGACGTCTGAGGCACCCGGGCGGGGTCAGCCCCGGCCGCCCCCGCCGCCTCGTCCGGCCTCCCCGTCGGGTCCCTGGCGCAGGGGCGTGCGCCCGCGCGCGAGCACCCACACCATGGCGGCGAGCCCGGCGACCTGGAGCGGCCAGCCCATACCGATCTTGGCCAGCCCGAGCAGGGCGAAGGTGTCGGCGATGTCGTAGTGGTCCATGAACCACAGGGGGTACTGCACGAGCACCCGGATCACGCAGGGCAGGACGAGCAACCAGGTGAGCTTGGCGGCCAGTGAGACCACGGCCGGATCGGCCCGCCAGGAGGTGAGGTCCTCCTTGTCGCCGATGAACGGGCCGATCATGAGGCCGATGGCGGGCCAGCGCACCAGGATGGACAGGGTCAGCACGACGGCGTAGACGGCGTTGTAGATGATGCCGGGCAGGAAGGCGTCGGCGGCCTCGCCGCTGCGCATGGCGAACACCGCGGCGATACCGATCCCGAACAGGCTGGTGACGACGTACTGCACCGTGGAGCGCTGGACGAGGCGGACCGCCCCCAGGACCAGGGCCGCCACCACACCCGCGGTGATCGCCACCCGCAGGTCGGAGTAGGTGCCGCCGAAGAGGGTGAGGGCCCCGTCGATCCTGGACAGGACGATGTAGGAGAGGGTGAAGGCCAGGGTGGGCACGGCCGCCTCGACCATACCGCGCTTGCCGCCCAGTACCTTGGCCAACTGGGAGCGCACGAGCGCCTCGACCGTGTCCTCGGTGACCTTGGGCCCGCCGTCGTCGGCACCCGCCGCCCGGGCGGCCTCCTCGGCGGCCCGCCGCTGCTCAGTCATCCCGCTCCCGGTCCGTGGTCGGTGCTCGTGCGTGTCCGGCCGTCCCCGCCTCGGGGGCCCGGTCCCGTCCCCGCCAAGACTAGTGGACACGCCGCCAAGGGCACGGAAAGCGCACCGGCTCCGCACTCCGCGACCCGCCCGGCGCGTGCTGTTTCGCGCTAGTTCGATACCTCTTGCCGTGTGTCCGGTGTCACGAACACCACCGGCCGTCCGTAGTCTGTCGGCGACACCCGAGGAGGCCGTCCCGTGCACACCCCCGTCCGCCGCGACCACCTGGAGTTCGCCGCCGCCCTGGACCGGGCGCTGGCCCGGCCCCGCGCCTCCCACGTGTGGTCGCCCTACTCGGTGGGCACCGTGCTCTGCCTGCTCGCCGCGGGCTCCTCCGGAGGCACCCGCGACGAACTGGAGTCACTGCTGGGCGCGGACCCGCACGCCCTGCTCACCTCGCTGGACGGGGCGGCCGGAGCGCAGGAGGGGCCGGAACTGGCCGCGTTCAACGGCCTCTACATCCCCGACGGCCTGGCGGTGCGCCCGGCCTTCACCGAGCTGGTGCGTGCACGACCCGCCGCCGAGGTGCGCGGAGCCGACGTGCGCGGCGACCCCGAGGGCGTGCGCCGCAGGATCAACGCCAAGGCCGCCGAGGCCACCCGCGGGCTCGTCCCCGAACTGCTCCCGCCCGGCAGCGTCGGCCCGGACGTGCGCATGCTGCTGGCCAACGCCCTGTGGGCGAAGGTGGTGTGGGCGTGCCCCTTCGAGGTGCGGGCCACGCGCGCCCGGCGCTTCCACGCCCCGGGCGGGGACCGGACGGTCCCCGCCATGCACCGCGAGGGGGATCTGACCTTCGCCCGCGCGCGTGGGTGGCGCATGGTGTCCCTGAGGGGCGAGCACGATCTGGCGCTGGACGTGCTGCTGGCGCAGGGCCGCGACGCCGTCCCCGACGCGGACACGCTGGAAGCCCTGTACCGCGCCAGGCGGCGCACCCCGGTACGCCTGGCACTGCCACGCTTCGCGGTGCGGACCGGGACCGGCCTGCTCGAACCCCTGGCACGGCTCGGGGTCCGCACTCTGGCCACCGACGCCGCCCGTTTCGACGGGATCAGCGGGGAGCCGCTGAAAGTGGACGCCCTGCTGCACCAGGCCGTGATGAGGGTGGACGAGAAGGGCGCGGAGGGGGCCGCCGCCACCGCCGCGGTCATGGTGAGGGCCGCGGCGGCTCCGACCCGGCCCGTCGACTTCACCGTGGACCGCCCCTTCTCCTTCGCGCTGCGGCGGGGCGGGACGCTCCTCTTCCTGGGCCGGGTCGCCGACCCCGAGGACCCGGGTCCGGCCAGGGGCTGAGCGGGCTCTCAGGTGTCGAAGACCTCGAACTCCGTGGCCAGCGCCGTCCCCGCCCGGCCGCCCGCCTCCCGGGCGGCGGTGGACAGGAACGCCTTCTGGTCGAACCCCTCCAGATGGGCCAGGTAGACCCCGTGCCGGTCCAGGGAGGCGATTCCCGCCGCCAGGTCCGCCTCGGAGAGCTCCACGTAGTGCGTGGGCCTCGGCGAGGCGCCGAAGGCCGCGAAGCGCACACCGGCCCAGGGGCGGAGCCCGCCGTCGAGCTGGTCAGCGAACACCCACCGGTTGGCGGCGTCGCGGACCGCGTCCAGCAGGGCGGGGCCGAGCACCCGGTGGTCGGCATGGTTGAACGAGGTCCCGCCCGGGAAGGCCTCGCGGAAGTTGATGGAGACGAGCACCTCGGGGCGGTGGCGCCGGATCGCCTCGGCCAGTGCGCGCCTGAGCGGCAGGCCGTACTCCAGCGTCCCGTCGGGGAAGTCCAGGAACTCCACGTCCCGCGCCCCGACCTCGGCCGCCGAGGCGCGCTGCTCGGCCACGCGCAGGGGCCCGCACTCGTGCGGGGCGATCGTGTCGATCCCCGCCTCGCCCCTGGTGGCCATGAGTTCGACCACGTCCTTGCCCTGACCGGTCCAGCGGGCGATCGCCGAGGAGGCACCGAACTCCAGGTCGTCGGGGTGGGCCACCACCGCCAGGGCGCGGTCCCAGTCCTCGGGGAGCGGCCGGGGGGCGTTGCTGTCCTTGGTCTGTGCCATGGCACCACATTAAGATGAACGCCGCCCCCGCGGCCGGAGAAGGGCTCAGGCCCCGTCGGGGCCGCCCGGCGCACTGCCGTTGGGGGATCTCCCGGCGTTGCCGCTCTGGGCCGCCTGATGGGCCGCACGGGCCTGGGCGGCGGCCATCTGCTCCTGGAGCTGCTTGGGAACGGTGATCTGCAGCAGTTCACCGGGGGGCGAGGGCTGCTCGCCGCGGACCACCACGATGTCGGCGAAGAGGCGTTCGATCTCGCCCATCGCCTCGGGTCTGGCCGCCCCCTCGCCGCGGACCACCCCGCGCAGCACCCAGCGCGGGCCGTCCACGCCGATGAACCGCACCCGTTGGGCGATCTGCTTGCCGTCCTCGGTCTTCTTGCCCTTGACGGGCACGACCGCCTGGAGTTCGGGGCCGAAGGTGCCGTCGTGCTCGTGGGAGTTGCCGCCCTGTTTGGCGACCTGCTCCCGCAGCTCCCGGCGCATGTCCTCCCACAGGCCCTCGCTCTTGGGCGCGGCGAAGGGCTGCACCTGGAGCGAGCTCTTGCCCTTGACCAGGGTCACGCCGATGATCGTCTGCTTGCCCCGGTCGTCGCGGGCGACGTTCACCTGGATCTGCAGGCCCTGCTCCATCGGCAGCCTGAGGCTGCCCAGGTCCATCCGCTTGGCCTCGGAAGGCTCCTCGGAGACGTCCCAGGGACCGGTGGCACGGTGCCGGTCCGACTCCTTGTCGGCCGACGCGGACGACTTCTCGGGCTCGACGACGTTGCCGAAGGAGACCTCCTCCCCGGTGGTGCTCCGGCGCGGAGCGTCCGTCGTCCCGGTCTCCTCGTCCTGCTTCTTACGGCGGCGTCCGAACACGCCCTCACCTCTCACGCTCTAGGTTGCTCCCGGGTCGCATCCGGGCTCTGGGGACTCCTCACCGCAGAGCGGCGTGCCCTCCGGTCGAACCGAAACCGCCGGTACCGCGCACCGATTCCGGCAGGGAGTCCGCCTCCACGAACTCCGCCCGCTCCACGCGCTGGATCACCAGCTGCGCGATGCGGTCCCCCCGTGACAGCCGCACGGGGGTCTCCCTGTCGGTGTTGACGAGTGTCACCCTGATCTCGCCGCGGTAGCCGGCGTCGACGGTGCCCGGCGCGTTGACGATCGTCAGACCGCAGCGGGCCGCCAGCCCCGACCTGGGGTGGACGAAGGCCGCGTACCCCTCGGGCAGGGCGATCGCCAGCCCGGTAGGGACCGTGCCGCGCTCCCCAGGAGCGAGTTCGACGTCGACGGCGGTGCACAGGTCGGCACCCGCGTCCGCCGGATGCGCGTACTCGGGCAGGGGAAGGCCGGGGTCCAGGCGGTGGACCGTGACGGCGATCGGACCGCCGGCCAGGGATGAGGTACTCACAACCGCTGAGCTTATCGCCCCCGGTGAGTGCTGCCGGTTTCCGGCACCGTCGAACGCCGGAGGGGCGGGAGCGGCTCCTCGCCGCCCCGCCCCGCCGAGCCCTGGTGTACCGGTCCCCTACCCGACCGGGTCCGGGAGCGTCACACCGACGGTCAGTTCGGCCTCGTCGGTGGCCTCGAAGTCGATCCCGGCGGCCCGGCCCGCGGCGGCGATGTCGCCCGCGGCGGCACGGGCGGCCCCGACACGCTTGCCGGAGACCCTGACGTGCTCGACCTCGGCCCGCATGGAGAGCTTGGCCTCGGACTTGGCCTTGCGCACGGCGCGCAGGACCTCGGCCGTGACCGCCAGGACGGCCGGGTCGCCGTCGGCGGCCGCGGCGCGGTACTCGGCCGCCTCCGGCCAGGGCTGGGCGTGCACGGAGCCCTCCCGCCACCAGCTCCAGGCCTCCTCGGCCACGAAGGGCACGAAGGGGGCGAAGAGCCGGTGCAGGGCACCCAGGGCGATGAGCAGGGCGGAGCGCGCCGAGGCGCCCTCGGCGGAGGAGGCGTCGTAGGCGCGGGCCTTGACCAGCTCCAGGTAGTCGTCGCAGAAGTCCCAGAAGAAGCGCTCGGTGCGCTCCAGCGCCCGGGTGTGGTCGTAGGCGGCGAACGCGGCGGTCGCCTCCTCCACCACGTCGGCGAGGGCGGCCAGCATCGCCCGGTCCAGGGGCTCGGTGATCCGGGCCGGGTCGGTGGAGGCGTCCCCGCCCGCCACCGACATGACGAACTTGCTGGCGTTGAGGATCTTGATGGACAGGCGGCGGCCCACCTTCATCTGGCCCTCGTCCATCGCGGTGTCGGTGCCCAGGCGGCCGCTGGCCGCCCAGTACCGGACCGCGTCGGAGCCGTACTTCTCCAGCAGGGCGATGGGGGTGACGACGTTGCCCTTGGACTTGGACATCTTCTTGCGGTCCGGGTCCAGGATCCAGCCGGAGATACCGGTGGTGCTCCAGGGCAGTGTGCCGTTCTCCAGGTGGGCGCGGACCACGGTGGAGAAGAGCCAGGTGCGGATGATGTCCTGGCCCTGGGGCCGGTAGTCCATGGGGAAGACGCGCTCGAACAGGTCGGGGTCGCGCTCCCAGCCCGAGGCGATCTGCGGGGTGAGGGAGGAGGTCGCCCAGGTGTCCATGACGTCGGGGTCCCCGATGAAGCCCCCGGCCTGGCCGCGGCGGTCCTCGGTGTAGCCCTCGGGCGCCTGCGAGCTGGGGTCGACCGGAAGCTGGTCCTCGCCGGGCACGATCGGCTCGTCGTAGCGCGGGTTGCCCTCGGAGTCCAGGGGATACCAGACCGGGAAGGGCACACCGAAGAACCGCTGGCGGCTGATGAGCCAGTCCCCGGTGAGGCCGCTGACCCAGTTCTCGTACCGCGAGCGCATGTGCTCGGGGTGCCAGGCGAGCTGCCTGCCACGCCCGAGGAGCGCCTCGCGCAACTGCGCGTCACGGCCGCCGTTGCGGATGTACCACTGGCGGGTGGTGACGATCTCCAAGGGCTTGTCGCCCTTCTCGTAGAACTTCACCGGGTGGGTGATCGGCGTGGGCTCACCGACGAGATCACCGCTCTCCCGGAGCAGTTCGACGGTGCGCTCGCGCGCGGTGTGGACGGTGGCGCCCACGAGCCGCGCGTAGGCCTCGCGGCCTCGCTCGGAGTCCAGCCCCTTGGGCGCCTCGGCCATGATGCGGCCGTCCCACCCGATGATCGGGCGCGTCTCCAACTGGAGCTCGCGCCACCAGGTGACGTCGGTGATGTCGCCGAAGGTACAGATCATCGCGATACCGGACCCCTTCTCGGGGTCGGCGAGGCGGTGCGGCCGAACCGGGACCTGCACGCCGAAGACCGGGGTGCGCACGGTGGTGCCGAACAGGTCCTGGTAGCGCTCGTCGTCGGGGTGGGCGACCAGGGCCACACAGGCCGCGAGCAGTTCGGGGCGCGTGGTCTCGATGTGGACCGGGGTGCCGTCGGGCCGGTGGAAGGCCAGCCGGTGGTAGGCGCTGGGCCGCTCGCGGTCCTCCAGCTCGGCCTGGGCCACCGCGGTGCGGAAGGTGACGTCCCACAGGGTGGGCGCCTCAGCCATGTAGGCCTCGCCGCGGGCCAGGTTGCGCAGGAACGCGCGCTGGGCGGCGGCTCGGGAGTTGTCGTCGATCGTGGCGTAGGTGTGCCGCCAGTCCACGCTCAGCCCCAGCCGACGCCAGATCGACTCGAAGACCTTCTCGTCCTCGACGGTCAGCTCGTCGCACAGCTCGATGAAGTTGCGGCGGGAGACGGGCACCTGCCGCTTGGGGTCGGGCTTCTCCGGCGGGCGAAAGTCCGGGTCGTAGGGGATCGACGGGTCGCAGCGCACGCCGTAGTAGTTCTGGACCCGGCGCTCGGTGGGCAGGCCGTTGTCGTCCCAGCCCATGGGGTAGAAGACGGCCTTGCCGCTCATGCGCTGGAAGCGGGCGACGGTGTCGGTGTGCGTGTAGGAGAACACGTGGCCGATGTGCAGCGAGCCCGAGACCGTGGGCGGCGGGGTGTCGATGGAGTAGACGTCCTCGCGGCTGCGGGTGCGGTCGAAATGGTAGACGCCGGACTCATCCCATACGTCGACCCACTTCGCCTCGATACCGTCCAGCGAAGGCTTGTCGGGCATGCGGAAGGAATGAGAGCGGTTGGTCATGGCCCAATGGTAGTGCGCCGACGGCCGTGATCGTTCCGGGTCCGGCACGGTTTCCGCGAATCGGACGCGCACCGGCGCGGACGCGCGCCCCCGGGCAGGTCGTGACAGTATTCCAGGAAGGAACACGGCGGACGCACGCGCGCCGCCCCACTCGCGAACGGAAACGGTGAACGATTCATCATGGCCAAGAAGGACGGCGGTGACATCGCCCCGGCGCTTCTCGGATTCGTGGCGGGATTCGCCGCGGAATACGTGACGCGCAAAGCCCTGACCTTCGCCTGGACCCGCGCCACCGGCGAGGAGCCCCCCACGGACCTGGAGTCTCCCGAAGTCGGTCTCGGCCACGCCCTGGGCTGGGCCGTGGTGGCCGGTGTCGGCGTGGAGGTGGCACGGGTCCTGGCCGTGCGCGCCGCGCGCAAAGGGATGAGCAGGCCCGCCGGAGGCGAACCCGAGGCCTGACACGGGGGGCGGGCCCGGAGGGCACAGCGCCGCCAGGCTCCGTCGACGGTGCCCGCTCACGCGGGCGGCTGCCCCTGGCGGTGGCGGGGAACGGGCCCTGTCCACCGGGGCTCACCGGACGGGAGCGGTGCCCCCGCCCCGTCCGGTCAGGTGCACTCCTTGCAGATGAGCTGGTTGTCGCGCTGTTCGGCGAGCTGGCTGCGGTGGTGCACCAGGAAGCAGCGCCCGCAGGTGAACTCGTCGGACTGGCGCGGGAGCACGCGCACCGCCAACTCCTCACCGGACAGGTCCGCGCCGGGCAGTTCCATGCCCTCGGCGGCCTCGTCGGGGTCGACGTCGATCGTGCCCGTGCCCTTGTCAGCGCCGCGCCGCGCCTGTAGCTCCTGCAGACTGTCCTCGTTGATTTCCTCGTCCGTCTTGCGCGGGCTGTCGTAGTCGGTGGCCATCTCTGCTAACTCCATCCCCCTCGTTCAGTGCCTCGTCGCGCGGGTGTAACGCTTGAGAGACCTCGGTTGTGCCCGATCCGGCCGATGAGTTTCCCCGGTTCCCGTGGACCGTGCCCCCTCCCGGGCCACGATCCGCAGGTCGGCCGTGCCTTCACGGGATCGTGACCGGAATCGGCCACACACCGACAGCCGCTCCTCACGCCGATGTCCCCGTCTGCCGCCCGGCTTCGGGCACCTCGTAGACCTGGTGACCCTGCTGTTCCGCCCGTCACGGGCGGACGCGGAACACTCCCCCTACATCGGCAAGAAACAAGACATGCCCACGTCATGAGGGTTTCCCTCCGTGTCCACGCCCGGGGAAGCATACCCACCCGGAGTCAGCGCCCGTGACAGGGGTGGGCGTGTCTTCGGACACGTATAGATACCATGAAGCGCCGACGCGCGCAGCTCGGGGGCGCGTCAGCGGCGTTCGGCGCCCCGCCCCGGCGGAACGGGTAGGCAGATCGTGACGACGAGGCCGCCCCCCGCGCGCGGCCAGGCGGTCACCACGCCCTCGTGCGCGCGCACCACGGAGCGGACGATGGACAGCCCCAGGCCCGCGCTGCGCCCCGAACCCACGCGGTCGCCCGAACCCCGGCGGAACGGTTCGAAGAGGCCCTCGATCTCGTAGGCGGGGATCACCTTGCCGGAGTTCTCCACCTGGACCGCGGGGCGGCCCTCGTACATACCGCTGCGGACGGTCACCTCCCCACCCTCGACGTTGTACTTCAGGGCGTTCTCCACCAGGTTGGCCACGAGCCGCTCCAACAGGACGGGGTCGCCCTCCACCACGGCCGGGCGCAGGTCCCGGCGCACGAGCAGACCGGATTCGTCCGACTCCCCCGGAGACTGGCTGAGGACCGTCTCGGCGACCTCGCCGAGGTCGACCGTGGTGCGCGCCTCCAGTTCGCGATCGCTGCGGGCCAGGATCAGCAGTCCGTCGATCAGGCGTTCGTGGCGCGCGTTGGTCTCCAGAAGGGTCTGACCGACGCTCTTGAGGTCGGCGGACACCTCGGGGGCGCTGAGCGCCACCTCCAGGAGCGTCCGGTTGATCGCCAGGGGCGTGCGCAGCTCGTGTGAGGCGTTGGCCACAAAGCGGCGCTGTCCGTCGAAGGCGCGGTCCAGCCGCTCCAGCATGCCGTCGAAGGTGTCGGCGAGTTCGCGGATCTCGTCGTCGGGGCCGGAGAGGGCGATCCTCTCATGCAGGGAGCGCTCGGAGAGCCGCCGGGCGATGCGGGTGATCTTCTGGAGCGGGGACAGGGCGCGGCCGGCCACTGCGTAGCCCAGGGCCACCGCGAGCAGTCCCACCAGGAACAGGGCGAGCAGGGAGAACCGGGTGACCTGGGTGAGGACCTCCTCGATGAGGTAGCCGTGCGCCACCAGCTCCGAGGCGCTCTCCTCCGCCAGGAGGGCGTTGAGCAGCACCGCGACGATCAGATAGTTGACCAGGACCAGCACGGAGCCGGCCGCGAAGAACAGCATCCCGTAGATGAGGGTGAGCCGCGCCCGGATACTGAGGTTGTCGCTGAAGCGGCGCATGTGCGCGGCTGCGGCCGAGGGCTGCGCTCCCTCCCCCGAGGGGGCCACGGCGGCGAGGCTGCGCCACGTGCTCGTGTCACCGGACCGGGTGGGCTCCACGTGTCCCGGCTCGGAGGCACCGTCCGACCTCACAGCCGGTACCCCGCACCGGGCACGGTCTGGACGACCGGGGGCTCCCCCAGTTTCTTGCGCAGCGTCATGACGGTGACCCGCACCACGTTGGTGAAGGGGTCGGCGTTCTCGTCCCAGGCCTTCTCCAGGAGGCCCTCGGCGCTGACCACCGTCCCCTGGGCGCGCATGAGGACCTGGAGGACGGCGAACTCCTTGGGGGTGAGCGACAGTTCGCGGCCGTCGCGGTGCACCCGGTGGTTGGCCGGGTCCAGGGTGATGCCGTGGCGCTCCAGGACCGGGGGCAGCGGCGGGACCGCGCGGCGGCCCAGGGCGTGGACGCGGGCGACGAGTTCGACGAAGGCGAAGGGTTTCGCCAGGTAGTCGTCGGCGCCCAGGGTCAGGCCTTCCACCTTGTCCTCGACCGCGTCGGAGGCGGTGAGCATGAGGATGCGTCCGAGATGGCCGTCCCCGACCAGGGTGCGCGCGACGGTGTCGCCGTGCACGCCGGGCAGGTCGCGGTCGAGGATGATCACGTCGTAGTCGTTGACCGACACCTGTTCCAGGGCGGTGTCGCCGTCGTAGGCCACGTCGACCGCCATGGACTCACGCCGGAGCCCGACCGCGACGGTGTCGGCAAGAACCCGTTCGTCTTCGACCACGAGTACGCGCACGTTGTCCTTCTCGACCTGGAGTACCTGGGACCTGTACTGAGAAAAAGGGCCGCTGCCGGCGCATCCCCCAACACACCGGCAGCGGCGTTCATGTGTCCCGGCCGCGTCATCCGTTCTCCCACACACAGGGTAAGGGGGCGGTAAACCCGCCGCGGCCTCGAGGCCGCCCCACCCCGTGCGGAGCACGGGCGCTGGACCGGGAGTGTCGCCAGCGGCGACGCGCGGGGAGCCGCCGCCGACGAATCCCCCAACCGTCGGCGGCGACCCAACCCCGCACATCTCAAATGTGACACATCAAGGATAAGAAACAAGTAAGCACGGGAGACGCCAAGCGGGTATGACCTAAGACACCGCCCGCTCCCCGCCCTCCCCCACCGGACACCGCCGCGAGGCGGGCCCCGGCCCCATGTTTGACCGCGGCTCCGATGCGGTAGGACTCACCGGGCGTGCACGGACACCGGTGAGATCCGGACCGCGACACGCGAGCGCCCCGCACGGGCGCGACCTCCGCGCGCTGACGTCTTCACGCCGGTGTGCCCGTACACACCGGCCCCTACCCCTAGAAAGAGGTGTCATGGGCGAGTTCCTCACAGAGATCAAGGGCCGGATCAACGAGACCCACAGGTCGCTCCGCTCGGCTCAGGCCGCCGGGGACGAATTCCTCGCCGAGACGCACGCCTCGGAACTTGAGGACCTGCACCGCATCGCCGCCCGCAACGGCATCGATACCCGCTGCTAGGAACGGCGGCCGAACCGGCCGCTCTGATCTTCCCCGGGGGACGGGGACGGTCGCAGCCCGCGGGGAGGGGCGACAGCCCGCCCCTCCCCGCCCGAGCCCGGCCCTCAGCCGTCGGTGTCGGCGGCCAGGGGTGCCAGCAGCACCTCGAGGTCCTCGTACAGCTCCGGCCGGGCCGCGATCACCAGGTCAGTGGAGGGCGGGCCGCCGTTCGGGCCCCCGACCCGGATCCCCGCCTCGGCGGCGATCAGTCCCGGAGCGGCCCAGTCCCAGAGGTTGAGCCCGCGTTCGTAGTAGGCGTTGTAGCGCCCCACGGCCAGGCCGGTGAGGTCCACGGCGGCCGACCCGTCCCTGCGGATGTCGCGGATCCGTGGCAGCACGTCGAGCAGCACCCTGGCCTGGTGCTCCCGGCGCCGCGCGGAGTACCCGAAGCCGGTAGCGACCAGGGCGCGCTCCAGGGGCACAGCGGCCGGGGCCCGCAGCGGCTCACGGTTGCGGTAGGCGCCTGCGCCCAGGACCGCCTCGAACATCTCGCCCCGGACCGGGACGGCCACCGCCGCGGCCACGACCCGCCCGCCGACCTCCGCCGCGATCGCCACCGCCCAGTCCGGCAGGCCGTACAGGTAGTTGACCGTGCCGTCGATCGGATCGACGATCCATCGGACCCCGCTGGTGCCGGGGGCACCGCCGCCCTCCTCGCCGAGGATCGCGTCGTCGGGCCGCTCCTGGAGCAGGCGGGTCCGGATGAGCTCCTCAGCGGCTCTGTCCATCTTGGTGACGACGTCGGTGGGGCTGGACTTGGTGTCCAGGACGGTGATGCCCGCCTGCCCCTCGGCTGCGAGCTCACCCGCCTCCGCGGCCACACTCACGGCAAGGTCGCGCAGGGACTCAGGGTCAGGCGTGTGGTGGGTGTTGTTCAACTGTTCGGTCTCCCGTCCAAGGTGATGGGGAGCGAAGAGGCTATCGTCCTCCGCCCGGTCACGCGGTCAGCTCTGGCCGCAGCAGTTCCCGGCGCCCTCGGCGCATGCGGGAAGGCCGCCCAAGCGCACCGGGCCCGCCCCGTCGGTGTACTCGCGCACCAGTTCCGTCACCATCGAGACGAAGCGGGGGTGTGTGCCGGGACTGAGCGCGCGCTCGTATCCGAGGCCGAGCTTGCCGGCGGTCTCGCGGGCCTCCACGTCCAGGTCGAACTTGACCTCCATGTGGTCGGAGACGAACCCGTGGGGAACGACGACGACGGCGGGCACGCCCTCACCTGCCAGCTCCTCGATGCGGTCGTTGACGTCGGGCTCCAGCCAGGGCTGGCTGGGCGGGCCGCTGCGGCTCTGGTAGACGACCTCGTACGGGTACGCGCCTTCGAGGCGCTCGGCCACCAGCCGCGCCACCTCGGCGAGCTGCGCCCCGTAGGCCCCCGACGGGCCGAACCCCTGGCAGGGCCCACCGCTGGCCCTGGCCATGGCGGTGGGGACGGAGTGCGCGGAAAAGAGCAGCCGGGCACCCCCGCGCCGGTCCTCGGGCAGCGCGTCCAAGGCGGCACGGGTGTGCTCGACAAGGGGCTCGACGAACCCCGGGTGGTCGTAGAAGGGGCGGATCAGCTCCACCTCGGGTGCGTCCTCGCCCAGGGCGGCGCGCGCCCGGTCGACGTCCTCGTGGTAGGCCGTCCTGCTGGACCAGTTGCAGTAGGCGGAGGTGGGCAGTGCCAGCACCCTGCGCACACCGTCGTCGCGCATCCGGGCGAGGGTGTCGACGAGCATCGGCTGCCAGAAGCGGTTCCCCCAGTACACGGGCAGGTCCACGCCGGAGTCGGCGAAGTCGGCGGTGACGGCGGCGACCAGGTCGCGGCACTGCTGGTTGATCGGGCTCACGCCCTGGAACAGGAAGTAGTGCTCGCCGACCTCCGCCAGCCGCTCGCGGGGGATGTTGCGTCCGCGGGTGACGTTCTCCAGGAACGGGATGACCTCGTCCTCGCCCTCGGGGCCACCGAAGGAGATCAGCAGAAAAGCATCGTAGGGCCTCATGGGGTTCATGAAACCAGTTCTCCGAGGGCTTTTCGCGCATCCCCGGTCCGACGGGCACGCGCCCACCGCCCCTCTGGCCTCACAGACGGGCGGTGGGTAGTGTCGCCTGCCATGACAGGCGTGTTGTGGCGTACATGGGCGGACACCCACCGGGCCCGCCCCCGGAGGACAGCGGCCCCGACCGAAACGGCCGAGGTGGCCGCGTCCGTGCGCTCCGCGGCCGAGGAGGGCCTGCGTGTACGGATGGTGGGGGCGGGGCACTCCTTCACCGACATCGCCGTGACCGACGGGCTCATGCTCTCCCCCTCCGGTCTCACCGCCCTGCGCTCGGTCGATCCCGGTGCGGGGACCGTCACGGTCGAGGCGGGGCTGCCCCTGTGCGACCTCAACGACCGTTTGGCCGAGCGGGGGCTGGCGCTGGCGAACATGGGCGACATCGCCGTGCAGACGGTCGCCGGGGCGGTGCAGACCGGCACACACGGGACCGGGCGCGACTCGGGCGGTCTGGCGGGCCAGGTGGTGGGGATGGAGCTGGTCCTGGCCGACGGGTCGGTGGTGGAGTGCTCGGCCGAGCGGGAGCCCGCTCTCTTCCAGGCGGCGCGGGTGGGGATGGGCGCGTTCGGGGTCGTCACCGCCCTGACCCTGGCGGTGCGACCGGCCTTCCTGCTGCACGCGCGCGAGGAGCCGATGCCACTGGAGGAGGTCCTGGAGCGACTACCCGAACTGCGTGCGGACAACGCGCACTTCGAGTTCTACTGGTTCCCGCACACCGGAAACACCAACACCAAGCGCAACAACATCAGCGACGGGCCAGTCCGCCCGCTGTCCGCCTTCCGGGCCTGGCTGGACGACGACTTCCTGTCCAACAGGGTCTTCGAGTACACGAACCGGCTGTGCCGCCGCCTGCCCTCCCTGATACCGGCGGTGAACCAGGTGAGTTCACGCGCCCTGTCCCCGCGCACGTACACCGACGTGTCCCACGCGGTGTTCACCTCGGTGCGTGATGTGCGCTTCGTAGAGATGGAGTACGCCGTCCCGGCCGAGCACCTGGCGGACGTGCTGCGCGAGGCACGGTCGATCGTGGACCGCGGCGGGCACCGGGTGAGCTTTCCCGTGGAGGTGCGCTTCGCCCCGGCCGACGACGTGTGGCTGTCCACCGCGTACGGCAGGGACACCGCCTACGTGGCCGTGCACGTGTACCAGGGCATGCCCTACGCGGCCTACTTCGCCGACCTGGAGGCGGTGTTCGCCTCCGTGGGCGGGCGTCCGCACTGGGGCAAGATCCACACGCGCGACCGGGCCTACCTGGAAGGGGTGTACCCGCGCCTGGAGGAGGCCCTGGAGGTACGCGAGCGCGTGGACCCGCGGCACCGGTTCGGCAACGCCTACCTGGACCGCGTTCTGGGATGACGGCGGACCGGCCCCTCCGGCGGCAACCGGAGTCCGGCGCAGGGTGATCACCCCTCATCCGCGGTGGAACGTCACGAATCCGTCGCTTGCCCGGCCCTGGGGTAATTCGGGCTCCGCAGGATACCATCGCGGCGGAGCCCACACGCGGAAGCGGCGCTATTGCACCGCTACCGCTCCCGGTCGCCGTAGTGTCCACATGCCAAGATTGGCACCGGAGACGACCGCGGGCCCCGGGCCCGCACCCCGGGGCGCGGCTTCCGGCCGCGGTAGAGCCCGCGGCCGGGAGGCGGGCACACAGTTCGGACATGCCGGGCGCGGTACTGGCCGAACGGTTGTCGGCCGACCAGACTTGGAGAACGCGAGGGTTGGCCGCAGGGTCCCGGCCTTCGTCGGGACGCGAAAGGGAGGGCGATGCACGAGCTTCGCCTCGTGGCCGTGAGTGAGGACAGCACCTACCTGGTGCTCGCCAGCACGGGCCGTGGAACCCGTTTCATGCTCCCCGTCGACGACCGCCTTCGCGCCGCCGTACGCGGCCAGTTCTCCCGGCTCGGCCAGTACGAGATCGAAGTGGAGAATCCGTTGCGTCCCAAGGAAATCCAGGCCCGTATCCGGTCCGGCGAGACCGCCGAGGGCATCTCCGAGATCTCCGGGATCCCCATCGAACGGGTGCGCTGGTTCGAGGGCCCCGTCCTCCAGGAGCGCGAGTACATCGCCCAGCAGGCCCAGAACGCCACCGTCCGCACCCAGGGCGACGCCGTCCCCGGGGCGACCCTGGAGGAACTGGTCGCCAGGCGGATCGGCGGCCACCAGCTGGAGAGCGGCGACGCCTCGTGGGACTCCTGGAAGCGTGAGGACCGGACCTGGCAGGTCAGACTCGCCTTCACCCACAGCGGCGAGGAACGCGTCGCCCACTGGCTCTACGAGCCCAGGCACAACAGTGTCACTCCCTGCGACGAGGAGGCGGCCCGGTTCTCCGCGCCCGCCTCCCCGCCGCCGCCGGTGGCCCTCCCCGAGGCCACGGTGACCCCCCTCTCCCCGCGTCGGCCCGAGGCACCGGTCGAGCGGCCCTACACGGACCACCCGACGGGCCCCGAACGGCCGGTCGGCCCCGCCGCTCCCCGGAACCCGCCCCCGGCAACGCCCCTGGACGAGCCGTCGCGGCCCCTGAGCGCCAGGCGCCCCGACCCCGCTCCGGCCGTCCCCCCCAGGCCCGAGGCGCGGCCTCCGTCCCGTCCCCGCACGCCCCGGGAGGCGGAGCACTCCGAACCCGCCGCGGCCGCGGAGAGGGAACGCGCAGCGCGCAGGCCGCCCGAGGACACCGCCCCCGCCGCGGCGCCCCGGCGTCCCGGACCCGAGACCGCTCCCCCGCCCGCCGAGCCGCCGGCGCCGGCCCGCCCCGCGCGCCGCCGCCGGGTCGGTATCGACCTCGGCGACACCGGCATGGGCCACCGCGAGGTGCCCGAGCCGCCCCGCCCCGCCTCCCCCGGCGACTCCGCCGAGCGCACCGCGCCCAAGCGCAAGGGCCGGGGGCGGCGGGCCTCCGTCCCGTCCTGGGACGAGATCATGTTCGGCGCCAAGAAAGACGACTAGAGCCCTTCCCCTCTCCCCCTCCCCCACGGCCCCGCCCTCGTACCGAGAGCGGGGCCGTCGCCGTTGGGCCTCTCACGGGAGGACACCGTTGGGAAAAATGTCAGCGTTTTGTCGGTTCGATCAGACACACTGGTGGACCGACACGCAGAGCGGGAACCAACGGGAGAGACATGACGGACGCCATCCGCACGGAGGGCCTGGTCAAGGAGTTCAAGGGCAAACGCGCCCTGGACGGGGTGGACCTGAGGGCCAGGAAGGGCGCGGTGCTGGGCATCCTGGGCCCCAACGGGTCGGGGAAGACCACGACGGTGCGCATTCTCGCCACCCTGCTGCGCCCAGACGCCGGGTACGCCGAGGTCGGCGGCTTCGACGTCGTGAAGCGGCCGCACGAGGTGCGTCGGCTCATCGGACTCACCGGCCAGTACGCGGCGGTCGACGCCGAGCTGTCGGGCACCGACAACATGATGCTCATCGCCCGTCTACTCGGCTACGGCCGGGCCGAGGCACGGGCGCGCACCGCACAGCTCCTGGAGCGCTTCGGACTCAGCGACGCCGCCGGGCGCGCCGCCAAGACCTACTCGGGCGGTATGCGCCGACGGTTGGACCTGGCGGCGAGCCTGGTCGGACGCCCCTCGCTGCTGTATCTGGACGAGCCCACCACCGGCTTGGACCCGCGCAGCCGCAACGGCCTGTGGGACGTGGTACGCGGGCTGGCCGAGGACGGTGTGACCGTCCTGCTCACCACCCAGTACCTGGAGGAGGCCGACCGACTGGCCGACGACCTCATGGTGCTCGACCACGGGCGCGTGATCAGCACGGGCACCCCAGAGGAGCTCAAGGACCGCGCCGGCGAGCAGGTGCTGGAGGTGCGCACCACCGATCCGGAAAACCTGCCGCTGGCCGCCAAGGCCATCGAGGCGGCCACCGGGGTGCCCGCGAGCTCCGACGGGCTGATCGCCAGCGCTCCGGCCACCGACACGGGCGTGTTGCCCGAGGTCGTGCGGCGCCTGGACGAGCAGGGCGTGGCCGTCGCCGAACTGTCGCTGCGCCGCCCCAGCCTGGACGAGGTATTCCTCGCGCTGACCGGGCACACCGCCGAGGAACAGGGCACGGACGAGGCCGTGCGCGAAGGGAGCCGAGCATGAGCGCCGTCACCACACCCGCCCCCTCCGAGGACCCGGCGGTCTCCCCCGCCGCCGCGGGGCGGAGCACACCGCTGGCGGGAACACTGCACGGCCTGCACCTGGCCAAACGCAGCCTCCTCAAACTCAGGGCCAACCCCGGCGAGGTGGCCGGGCTCCTCATGCAGCCGGCCATGTTCGTCACCCTGTTCGTGTTCGTCTTCGGGCAGGCGATGATGGGCGACTGGCAAGCCTACCGGGACTTCCTCATGCCCGGCATCATCGCCCAGTCGGTCATCTTCGCCACCCTCGGCACGGGGTTCTCCCTGAGCCAGGACGTGGAGCGGGGCATCTTCGACCGGTTCCGGTCCCTGCCCATCGCCCGTTCGGCCCCGCTGACCGGTGCCATCCTGGGCGACCTGGTCCGCTACGCCATCACCGTCACCATGGTGCTGCTGGTGGGCCTGGTCATCGGATTCCGGCCGGAGGGCGGACTGTTCGCAACCGTGGCCGCCGTCGCGCTGGCGCTGCTGTTCGCCTTCGCTTTGTGCTGGATGTCGGCGTTCGTGGGCACGCTGGCCCGCACGCCGATGACGGTCCAGGCCTTCGGCATGGTTCTGATGTTCCCGCTCACCTTCGGCAGTTCGGCGTTCGTCGACCCCGACGACATGCCGGGCTGGCTGCGGGCGGTGGCCTCCCACAACCCGGTCAGCCACGTCGTGGACGCGATGCGTGCCCTGATGCTGGGCACGGGGGACGCCGCCGCCCCCGTCGCGTGGACCCTGGTGTGGACGGCGGTCTTCGTCGCGGTCTTCGCTCCGCTGGCCGTGTGGTCCTACCTGCGCCGCGTGTGAGCGCTCCCGGGGAACGGCTGGGGAGTTCGCCTCCGGTCGCAGTAGGGTTCGCACTAGGACGTGCGCCGGGGTTCCCTCCGGCCACGCTCCCGTGCCCACAGCGAATTGCGCCTCTTCGGCCCAAAAGCCCAGCAGGAGTCCCATTGTCGTCGGCCCTCAGTCCCTCATGGATCACCGGTGCGCAAAACACGCCCCGTCGGTTCCCCGTCCGCGAGGTGGGAGCGGCGGCTGCGGGGCTCTGTCTGGCCCTGAGCACCGGGTGCGGCGTGTTCTCCCCCAGCCAGAACGGCGACATGCGCACCGACATCAACGTCACCAGCCCCCTGATGCAGCAGGGCGAGCCGCTCCCGGAGGCCTACGTGTGCGAGGGGGACCCCGAGAGCGACGCAGACGGGGCCGTCTCCCCCCCGCTGCGCTGGTCGGGCCTGCCCGACGGGGTGGGATCCATCGCTGTGGTCGTGGACGACCCCCAGGAGGCCGAGGTGTTCTGGGTCGTCTTCGACCTGGACCCCCAACTAGTCGAACTGCGCCAGAACACCGTCCCGGCGGACGCCAAGCAGGCGGAGAACAGCGCCGGCGAAGCCCGGTACGGCGCGCCGTGCCCGACCGACCAGGACATCCACGAGTACAGGTTCACCGTCTACGCCCTGGAGGGCACCCTAGACCTGCCCGACGGCGCGGAATTGAGCAGGACACTGGACGCGATCGCCGAGCAGGCCGTCGCCAGGGGTTCCCTGATCGCTACCAGCAGCTGACGCGGGGCGGGCCGTTCAGCGGGGCAAGCCCACGCCTCAGTGCCTTACCTCTCACGGAAGAAGGGGCGCTCCACCTCTGCACACAGCGCGCAACAAGGCATACAGTGGGGATGTGCCCCTCGTCTCGTTTTCAGATGACCGATACCCGTTCGCTCGCTGCTCGGTACCCGCCCCCGGGACCGCGCCGGAGCCCCGGCACTGTTGCTTTCCGGCCTGCTCCCACCAGGCCGACCGCCGGTGCGCTCCGGGCGTGGCCGACCTCTCCTAGGTAGTGCGACATGACCGTCACCGTCATCATCATCGCCATCGTCGTCGTCGTGACCGTGCTTCTGCTCCTGCTCGTGGGCATGCGCTTCCTGGGTTCGGGCCCGGGCGGGGACGACCGTGCCCACGAGGATGCCGCCGACGAGGGCGGGCCGGAACGCGATGAGGCCCCCCGACCGCGCGGACGCCCCCGGCGGGAGGTGAGGCAGAAGGCGGAGCGCCGTCCCAAGCTCAAACGCAGGCGCGAGGTCGACGTCGACTGGGGCGACGACGACGGCATGTCCGACAACGACTTCTGGTCCAGCCTGAGCGGGGACGACGGCTACGACCGCCGGGACACCGCCCCGCACTCCTTCGAGGACGACTACGACGACGACTACGACGACTACGAGTACGCCGACGACGGCTACGGGGACGGCCACGGCCCCGAACCGGACCGCTCCGTGCGTGCCGACGAAGACACCGCCGCCCCCGTAGCGGCCGGGGCCGACGACCTCGCCATGCTGGCCAGCCTGGGCACGGCGCACCAGGATCCCCCGGCCGGCCCCGCTCCCCCGCTGCCCGAACCGGTGGACGCCGGGGACAACGACCCGCTGAAGGGCGACTCCTGGCGCGGGGAGCGTTCCGTTCCCGCACCCGCGGCCCCCCATGACCCACTGGGCGCACCGGCGGCGGCCGACCTCCCACGCGGCCGTGCGTTCGAGAACGACCCGGGTTACGGAGCCACCGCGGAACGCTGGCCCGACCCGCTCTCCCCGAACTTTCGCACTCCGTCCCCCTCCGAGCGCCCGGACACCGGTTCACCGATCTGGTCGAGCCTGGGTACGGACTCCCAGCAGCGCCGGAGCGCACCGGTCGACGACACCGTGGACGGCCTTTCCCGCCGACACGACACGGATCCGCTGCCGCTCCACCACACGGGGGACCGCACACCGTCCTCGCCCTACGACACCGGCGACCACACACGCTCCGCCTACGGCACCCCGGCGGGGACCGGCTACGGCATCACCGACCAGGCCCCGACCACGCCGCCCTGGGGCACACCGCACGGCACCCCCGACAGCACCAGCACA